>JACKNE010000034.1 GCA_024235035.1 Gammaproteobacteria bacterium | reverse complement strand
ACAGCTGAACGAGAATTCATTGCTATACTCCGAGTGGGTATTTTCCTGGCATATCCCTTTAGCTCAATATGGATTTCAAATGTAGATTTCATCAGTTCACCGGGTTAGGCGACCAGCTAGAAAACCCAAATTTGAGGTCAAGGAGCACCTTCATCTTATATAACATTCTGAACAGACGATACCTCGTAGCTTGCTGCAGGGTATGTACCCGAACGAGAATCAACATAAGTTCTGGATGAGGCTGGTGGACGGTTCTTCTCAAAGAGCACCGCAAATGGCGCCTAGATCGCTATAATCGGGTTTGACGAAGAGGATATCATCGTCGAGGTACCGCCCCATGAGCTTGGTTGCCTGCGTCGGATACTCCAAGGGGCCTCCGTCAGCTTTTCCTCGCGCCAAGACCGCAAAAATGGCCCAAGTCGAGCCTTAGTGCATTTCTACAAATCCGGGTTGTTTATGGGTGGACTCAGTAGCTCGTTGAACCAAAACACCCACTGGCGCTATCCCATGATCGTTTGCTGCCAAGGCGGCAGGTATTTGAATACCGTTTTCGCGGGTCTGCTGCTAACGCTTTGGCCATTGATGCTGACCGCCCAGGAGTTGATCGTCAATCAAGCTTCAGCCAATGTTTACATCAGTCAGAATGAAGCTCGGCGCTGCTTCACCATGCGGTTACCGTTTTGGGGGAACCATGTGCCCGTCAAAGTATTCGTTCTACCAGACGATCACCCGCTGCATCGCCAGTTTGTAAAAAGCATTCTGGGCCTATTTCCCTATCAGTTACGGCAAGTCTGGGATCGCCAGATCTTTTCTGGAACTGGGCAGGCGCCCATTACGGTCGCGACTGAGCAAGAGATGGTCGAGCAGGTGGCATCCACACCGGGAGGTATCGGCTATGTGGAATCCGGTTCGCGTTACCCTCAGGTTCGAACGCTGGAGGTCCGTTGAGGTGCGCACGCCGCCGATCATCGTATTGCTATTGATGCTCAGCGTGGCGTGTGCAAGCGCCGCGGAACCACTCTGGGATAGTTTGCAGATTCACGGCTTCGCTAGCCAGGCTGCGGTCAGAACCAGCGACAATCGCTACTTCGGTGACAGCCCAAACACCTCGTTTGCTTTCACCGAGGTCGGTATCAACGCTTCGTTGCCGCTAAATCCAAGGATATTGTTATCCGGCCAATTGCTGGCGCGCCGCGCCGGCGCTATGTACGACGGTACACCCGCCTTGGACTATGCCCTGGCCGATGTCACGCTTGCTTCCTCGGCAGCACAACGCTGGGGTTTTCGCGCCGGGCGCATCAAGAATCCTCTAGGGATTTATAACGAAACTCGCGATGTGCCTTTTACCCACCCTGGCATTTTTCTGCCCCAGGTGATTTATTTCGACAAAGTCCGCAATCTGGTGCTTTCCTTAGATGGTCTGATGTTCTATGGAAGCCTCTACGGCAACACAGGCACCGTATCGCTGACGATGGGTGGCGGTCGATCGGTGATCGACGACAACGTCGAATGGGTCTACCTCGGTAATGACTACCCTGGCGAACTCCAATCCGACGGTAATACGGGACTGATTCGGCTCTGGTACTCGACGCCAGGTGAGCAGCTTAAATTTGGCCTCAGCGGCGCGGCACTGTCCTTGCGGTTCCACCCTGGTCGGCATTCGCCGCTGAGCGCTGGAACGACGGATATCCTCTATTGGATTGCTTCCATCCAATATGAAACCGAGAATTGGACCCTATCCGCTGAATATGCCCGTGAACCATTGGAGTGGCGTGATTACCACTATCCGCTTCTTCCAAATCTTGAGACCACGACCGAAGGCTATTACTTGCAGGGCACCTACCGAATCCAACCCGATGTCGAGTTGCTACTGCGCTATGAAGAGGGTTTCGGTGATCGAAACGATCGAGATGGCGTCCAGTTCTCAGCGCTGACCGGTGTACCGCCCTTTACCCGCTTCTCCAAGATCTGGACGGCGGGTTTGCGCTGGGATATTAATCGACAATGGATGGTGCGGGCTGAATATCAACGCCATCACGGAACCTTCATATTGTCATCTAGGGAAAACCCAGACTCTGGCCAGTTGCGTGAAGACTGGAGCCTGTTTGCTGTACAAGCCGCCTTCCGCTTTTGAGAGCGGCGCTATGGCTAGATATGTTCCGACAAGCCCATCCGCACCCTACCTCAGCCTGCGCTGGAAAGCGTTAATCGTTCTTAGCATCGTCCTGGTGCTGGTCAATACTTCACTGGCATTTTTAGCCTATCGTCAAGCAGCAGAACAATTCGAACGGCAACAGCGGGAGGTTCGGGATCGACAGGCTCGCCAACTCCAAGCTCTACTGGAAGATGGCTATCGGCAGATGTCGCGACTCGCCAATATCGTGCCGTTGCTAGGATCGGACTGGTCCGCTCAAGACATCGATGGACGTTTGCACCAAGCGCTGAAGAAGCATGGTTTCATGTTGGATTTGGAATGGGATATCCGTTCGGTGCATTGGATTCAACCCAATGGCCAGCCGGTT
>JACKNE010000033.1 GCA_024235035.1 Gammaproteobacteria bacterium | reverse complement strand
CCCACTTCGCGCGCCAGACGGCAAAGTCGTCCGCTGGCAAGGGGTGACTGAAGAGATAGCCCTGAGCCAGATCGCAGCCCTGTTCCAATAGTATGCGCCGCTGTTGTTCGGTTTCCACCCCTTCTGCAACCACTTGTAGTCCCAGGCCATGGCCTAATGCGACAATGGTGGCCGCCAATACCCGGTCTTCCGCATCCCTCTCCAGATCGCGCACGAAGCTTTGATCAATTTTCAGCGCCGTAACCGGCAGGCGCTTGAGGTAACTCAGGCTGGAATAACCGGTGCCGAAATCATCAATGGCCAGCCCGATGCCGTGGCGACGGATGGTTTGCAGAGTTTCCAGCGTTTTCGCACCGGTTTCCAGCAGCGTCGATTCAGTCAACTCCAGTTCCAAAACACCCGGCGAAACATCGTGCCGCCGGATCAGGCGCTCCAACTGCGCCGCCAAAGTCGGGTCGCGAAAGTGGCGCGCCGCCAAGTTGACCGCGACGCGCAGCGAGGGCCAACCCGCGATCCGCCAGGCCACCAGTTGGCGGCTCACTTCATCGAGCATCCAACTGCCCAGCGCGACAATTAAATCGCTGGCTTCAGCCACGGGAATAAACTGAAAGGGAGGAATCAAGCCGCGTTCAGGATGCTGCCAGCGCACCAGGGCCTCAACGCCCACCAGCACCCCATCCGTTAGCCGGAGCTTGGGTTGATAATAGGCGCGCAATTGACCGGTGGCCAGGGCTTGGCGCAATTCGGTTTCCAGCACCAATCGCTCCACCCCCGCCACATTCATCTCCGACGCATAAAATACCCGATGGTTACGGCCTTCCTGCTTGGCTTGATACATCGCCGTATCAGCATTCTTCATTAATTCATCAAAGTTCGCCCCATCCTGGGGATAAAGGGCAATTCCGATGGAGAGAGTGGCATGCAGCGAATGACGGGCGACCACGAACGGTTGTCGGAAGGCGGACAGTAGCTTGTCGGTAACGTGCAATGCGCCGGCCTCCCCAGCCCCAGGCAGTAAAACCACAAACTCATCCCCGCCCAGCCGGCAAACCGTGTCTTCCGTTCGCAGCAGATTCCGCAGACGAGCGGCGACGCCGATCAAGAGTTGATCGCCTATTGTGTGACCTAACGCATCATTGATGTCCTTAAAGCGATCCAGATCCAGAAAGAGGATCGCCAGCGCTTCGTGACGGCGCGCGGCCAGCGCCAACGCCAGTTCAGCCCGCTGCGCGAACAGCGTCCGGTTGGGTAAATCGGTCAGCGCGTCGAAATAGGCGAGATGCTCGATGATTTGTTCAGCCGCTTTGACCTCCGTGATGTCACGAGCAATCCCAAACATAAGGCGGTCGTTGATAGGAACCGCCGTGAGCCATGCGGTTCGTTTGGAGCCATCCGGTTGAACATAATGGACTTCGCCAAAGGAGAAGCCGTCCGTTGAATCGGTCGCCTGGGCGAGCCGTTCCCGCGCGCCGGCAGGGGTTAGATCGGCGGTCGTCAACGTCACAATTTCCGCCGCTGATCGACCGGTCAGCCGTTCGGCGGCCTGGTTAGCGGCCCTATAGCGGCCTGTGGGCTTTTCCACCAAAAAGATAGCGTCGTAGGCGCGATCGAACAACATCCGGTAACGTGCTTCGCTCTCCTTTAAAGCCCTTTCGGCCTGTTTGCGGGCGGTAATATCGGCAAAGATGCAGGCAAATTGACGTGGCGCAGGCCGGAATGCAGTGACTTCAAAATACCGTCCAATTTCCTGCGCGTAGTTCTCGAACAAGACCGGTTCGCCGGTTAACGCCACCCGTCCGTAGGTCTCGATCCAGTAACGCCCTGTATCCGGCATGACGCTGAGTACGGTCTGGCCCAGGATTGCCTCCGCGCGAAGACCGGTCAGGCGTTCAAACACCGGGTTGACGGCCAGGAAGCGATAGTCGATCGGTTGACCTCTGGCATTCAGGAGGATGTCGTGCAGGGCAAACCCGTCCAGCATCTCGCGAAACAAAAGTTGGTATTGTTGTTCGGCTTGCTGACGTTCTACCAACTCTTCGCCTAACCGCCTTCGCGTCCAGGCCAGCCCCAGCACCCCGAGGCCCCAGAGCAGACTATAGCCCGTCACTGTCATCGCTGCCTGATGGAAAAAGGCTTGCCGATAGGGCCGCCAAGGCAGCGAAACGCTGATCCCGCCCCGGATATTGCCCTCCCGATAACCCTGCTCTGCATGACACTTCAGGCAGTTTTTCTCCGTGATCATCGGTCGCATGAAACGCAGGTAGGATGCACCGTTGAGTGTTTCCAGGGACACCTGTTCCGTTTGACCCTGTTCAAAGGCGCGGAGCGCTTGCTGCTCCCAGGCATCCGGGGCATTGCCGGGGCGGATGGGATTCAGGCTGGTGATATGTGCCTGCGTACCGTCAATCGCCATGGCGAGTTCATGCACCTGCCGGGTCATGTAAGCCGGATTGATCAAGGTCAGTGTTTTCCCGAGGGCGCCGCGAAATCGCGCTCCGGGACTTGAAGGTACGGATTAGGCGGGGTGTGTTCGGTGATCGGCGCATAAACCCCGCCATGCAGCGTGACCCAACGGCGGTAAAGAATGTCTCTGCGGTAACTTTCCTCGGCTTGACCCTTGGCCGTCCGCCAGGTCGACATCCAGTTGTCGTAGCTTTGCCAAAGCATCAACCCGAAAATCAATAGCGTCCACACGACCGCCACGCGCCATAATCCCTTATTCAAACGCGCCCGTAGTTCTTCTGAACCCCCAAGGTGGACGGCGGAGCGACCATTCCAAAATCGGCGCGCTTGGGCAAAAAAGGAGACAAGTCGGTTGTACATCACGCACCACGTTATGGCGGGGTTCGCTCAGATTGTTCAATGCCAATCACGCAAGAGGCA
>JACKNE010000032.1 GCA_024235035.1 Gammaproteobacteria bacterium | reverse complement strand
AGGTGGCGAAGTCCGAGCCGACGTCCGTCAGATCTCCGAAGCGAACGCAGCGTTCGGTGGTGCTGGATTTTGAGCGTATTCGAGCCATGGGGTTGCTGGTGCCGGACGCCCGGCGCAGTCAGATCAAGGAAGAATACCGGCATATCAAGCGCCCATTGCTGATGAATGCAGCGGGCAAAGGCGCTACCCTTGCTGAACATCTGAACCTGATTATGGTGACCAGCTCTCGGCCTGGCGAGGGTAAGACCTTTACAGCTTGCAACTTGGCCTTGAGCATCGCCGCTGAACGCGATCGTACCGTCCTATTGGTGGATGCGGACGTCATCAAGCCTTCGGTAGCCAAGACTCTCGGTTTTCAGCCCGATCAAGGGCTGGTGGATCTGCTGATCAACGAGCAGTTGGAGTTGGCGGATGTACTGATCGATACCAATGTGCCTTCGCTGACCGTGCTCCCGGCAGGCAGCACCCATCATTTGTCCACCGAGCTGTTGGCCAGCGAGAACATGCGCAAACTGGCCGATGAAATCAGCCGCCGTTACGCCGACCGGATTATCGTGGTCGATTCGCCGCCGCTACTGGTGACGACGGAAGCCAGTGTGCTCGCCAGCTTGGCTGGCCAGATCGTCATGGTGGTAGAAGCATCGCGTACTCATCAATCGCAAGTGCAGGAAGCCTTGGCGTTGCTGGACCCGAATCAGATCGTCGGATTTGTCCTCAATAAGGCGCATAGGGTGCTGGGGGCGGATTCCTATGGTTATGGTTATGGTTATGGTTATGGTTATGGTTATGGTTATGACCGTGACCAGCGCGATGGCGAAGAGTAGCGCATGGCGGTAGTAGGTTTGCAGTGGCGTTCCCGGCTGTTCTCGCCGACTTTGGCGTTATTGCTGTCCGCGGTCGCTGGATTATCGGTGCAAGCTCAGGAGGAGGATGGTCGCCCGGCCAGCGAATGGCAGATCGTGCCCAGGATCAGTGTTGGAACTACCTACTCCGATAACATCCGGCTAGCCCCGTCGAGCGAGGCGGAGAGTGATCTGGTCTTGCAAGTCGATCCCGGCGTTTCAGTGCGTAAACAGGGTGGTCGATTGGATCTTCGATTCGATTACACGGCCCAGGGCTTGCTTTACACCCAGCAAGGTGAAGCTAAGCTCAATAACAAGTTGTTGGGTTCTGGAACCGCTGAGTTCTATCAGGACCATCTGTTCCTCGATGTCCAGGGTTCGATTTCGCAGGTACCCAATACGTCGAGTGGCCAGGTGGAGGCTGGCAATTTGGGTTTGGGCGGTGGATCAGAATCGTCGTTCGCCACCGGGTTGTTCAATAATCTGAACCTGGGCTTACCGGGAAGCGCCGATTTATTCAACCCGATAGGGTTGTTCAGCGATATCGCTCTTACGGGCGATCAGACCACAGCGACCACTTTCAGCCTCAGCCCCTACTGGCGGCAGAACTTCGGTGGTTGGACCGAAGCCTTGTTGCGTTACCGCTACAGCCAGACCGGGTTTAATCAGGGTAGCAGCAGTGATAGTCAGCCCAGCGCTTCCGATAGCGATATTCAGCGCGTCGAGCTGAATCTCAAGAGTGGCCGGCGCTTCAGCCAGCTACAATGGAGTCTGGATTACTCACGTCAGCAGCAAACATTGCAGGGGAACACTGACGATGCTTCGTCGCAGAGCGATGGCGATAGCACCCAGGAAAGAGCCAAGGGCCGAGTCGACTACCGCTTAAACCGGCGTTGGGCGCTGCTGGCCGAAGCCGGTTATGAAAATAATGATTTGACCACCTTCCAGAACGATAATCGTAACGGTTCCTATTGGGGGCTGGGCGCGATTTGGCATCCAAACCGATTTTTCTCGTTGGCCGGCTTATACGGGCCGGATGTCAACGAGATCGTTGCCCAATGGACGCCTTCGGGGCGGCTGAATCTCGAGGTTCGCCGGCGTGATCAAGCGGTAGGTCTCAGTCCGGGTGTACATTGGGAAGGTTCACTGGATTATCAAAATCGCTACAGTCGTTGGTCGGCTAAGTACACTGAGGAAGTGACCAGCACTCAGCAATTGTTGAGCGACGGTCTGCCGACGCTGGACGACCAAGGTCAGATCGTCGTGGTCGATGGGCCTTTTGGGCTAACCGATCAGCAGTTTCTGCGTAAGCGCTTCGAGACGGATTTCACTTATCAGCGTGGGCGCAATGGCTGGACGTTGAAGGCATTTAGCGAAGACCGTCAAGGCGAAGATGACACCAGCTCCGAAAGCGCCTATGGTCTTGGTGGATTGTGGACTTGGCGCTTTGCGCCACGCACCGCTTCGTTTCTCGGAACGGGTTGGGAGCGCGATGAATTAAGCGATGACCAGCAAAATGACTACTGGGTGTCGGTGATTGGCTTGGCGCGGGTTTTTACCCCAGATACCGGCGGGTTGATCAGCTATCGCTATTATCGGAATGATGCTGAACCCGCTGACCAGGGCTTTCGGGAAAATCGGTTGAATGTCCGATTTAGCATGAAATTTTGAGCGGTGGTACTGCCTGACCATCGATCGCTGACTGCTGACCACGAGCATGTATATCGATTACTACGGTTTTAGCGCCAAACCTTTTCAATTGAGTCCGGATCCGAAGTTTTTCTTCGGTAGCAGCGGTCATAGCCGGGCGCTGGCCTATCTACGCTATGGTCTGAGCCAGGGCGAAGGTTTTATCGTGATCACGGGCGGGATTGGCACGGGCAAGACCACGCTAGTGAAAAGCCTGTTCAACGAACTAGACTCCAGGCAGGTGGTCGCCGCGCAGCTGGTGACGACTCAATTGGAGGCGGATGATCTGCTGCGTAGTGTGGTGGCTTCCTTCGGCCTGCCTTATGAAGATGAAAGTAAAGCGATTTTGCTCAGGCGTTTTGAAGATTTCCTGCATGGGCACGCTCAACGGGGCCAACGAGCATTGCTAGTCGTCGATGAAGCGCAGAATTTGCCGATTCGTTCCCTGGAGGAGCTGCGGATGCTCTCGAACTTTCAGGTGGCCGAACGCCCTTTACTGCAAAGTTTTTTATTGGGACAGGATGAATTTCGTCATACGCTTCAAGATCCTGGCATGGAGCAACTCCGACAGCGCGTCATTGCGTCCTGTCATCTGAGTCCTCTGAATACCGAGGAAGTCCGCCTTTACATCGAGCATCGTCTGCAAGTTGTCGGCTGGCAGGGCTACATGCCGCGCTTCAGCGAGAGCGCTTATGCGGCGATCCACCAGCATACTCGAGGTATCCCCCGTCGGGTGAACGTGTTTTGTGACCGCCTGCTGCTGTACGGTTTTTTGGAAGAAGTCTTGGAGTTTTCCGATGAGGCGATCCAGACGGTTGGCCAGGAATTGATGCAAGACGAGCAGAGTGATGGTGCTCGGAGCCGGACAGGCAACAGTGGTTCGCTGCTGCGTATCGGTCAGGCGATGGAGCAACGCCTGTTTGAGTTGGAGGAAACCGTTGAAACGTTGTTTCGGCACCCCGAGTGGCAAGATGCGCAACTGGAGCGGATGGAACGGCGGCTGATGCAGTTGGAGCCAACGGTCCGCCAGCTACAGCGACGCCTCGCCGATCTGGCGCAACGGGTGGAAGGTTCTCATTCAGCAGATGGAGTGCCGCTTGAAGAATACCCTCAATCCTAAGTCACCTTGAACAGATATCTGATCATCTCATGACTGTCACGTCTCCTAAGGTTCTCTGTGTGGTGGGTGCTCGCCCGAACTTCATGAAGATTGCTCCGATCATGGCGGCGTTGCGTCGAACCTC
>JACKNE010000031.1 GCA_024235035.1 Gammaproteobacteria bacterium | reverse complement strand
TGGAGGACTGGGACGAGTCACGAGATCAGATTGTGGCGTCCCTGAGACAGTACGACATCGCCAAACTGGCCTGCAATCACTGCACTGGCCGACGCGCGGTAGAGAAAATGCTCGAAATGGGCTTGCCGGTCATACGCGGCACGGCGCGGCACGGCTCGCAGAGTGAGCTGTTCGTCGGCAACGGCGATGCACTGGAATTGCATTGAGCGGATTTCAACGTCCCGACATCCACCGCGCCGAATCGCTTCGGCACTTGGTGCTACCTCTCTTTATCATCCCCAGCCCGCTCAAACCGGCGGAAAACCGATACTGCACCCTATTCAAGCGAGCGAAGGCGCAGGGGCCGGGGACAAGGAAGTAACGGCTGGCTCCAACGCCTCCTCCGGCACATGCAGCACCCGCTGCTCGAAGAGCACGTGATAGTAGATCGGCGCTGGATCGCGAATAACCGCCATCACCTCACCCACTGCGCCGGACGCCGCCACGACCGCACCCTTGATTGCCAGTGCCTGGCGAGCGATGACCCGATCGCCGCGCTCGAAGCGATTGGGAATCCAAGGCTCGTCCGCCGGAATAAGCTCCGTCTCCCGGCAGCCAACGACACGCTGGTCAGCTTCCAGAAAATGCACGCTATAAATGATCTGGTCTTGTAGAAAGACCCCGATATGGCGGACATAGCCCACGCTGCCGCGTCGCACGAGCACCGCACCGGTCGGTTGGCCGGGATAGGTGCCGTCGTTGCGAATATTGCGGATCACCCGCACCGCAACGTCACAGGCAAAACGGGGTTCCAGGATCACGCCGGACGCCCGATATCCGCCAGCGCGATGCGCACCTCGCGTTGCGCGGCCTGACGATGGAAAACCTTGAATACTTTTTCGGTCAAGGCATCGGATTCTACGAAATCCTGATAAGCGCGTTGCAGGCACTGAGCGAAACCTTCCCACTCTGCCGGATCATTTTGCCCCAGGTAATCATGAAATCGCTTGAGAATATGGAGGCGGTTGACTTCGACCACGGCAGGCTCAAAGTTGATTTTGAAATAATTGAGGAAATCCTCTGCTGAAGACAGTTCAGCCAGTTCGTCTCGTAGGGTCATGGTGAGCATGGCTTATACCTCGGCATAGTTGAGAGCGTGGATATCCACGGCAGGAAATAACCGCTCGCGATGGAGCGCGTGGTGAAAGGCTCGCAATTCAGCCGGTTCTGGCAGGCGCTTGTGCTGACCGACAAAAACGCGGATGTTTTGCAATATGCTTTTAGCCTCGTGATGGCTCAACATGAGGCCAAGATCACGGTAAACCTTGCGCACTGCTTGAGTGCCGGAATGCTTGCCGAGCACCAACCGGTGACTGCGCCCCAATTCCGCTGGGTCTACCCCTTGATAGTTCAATGGATGCTTGAGCAAACCATCGACATGGATACCGGCTTCATGGGTGAAAACACCTTCGCCAACCAGGCTCTTATGCCAGGACAGCGGGCGATTGGCGGCAGCGGCGACCCGTTGCGACAATGCCGGGAAGCGGGAAAGATCGACGTCGATCTGGAACCCGTATAGCTTGCGCAATCCCAACACCACCTCTTCCAGTGCGGCGTTACCGGCCCGTTCACCCAAGCCGTTGACCGTGGTATTGGCATGGGTAGCTCCGCCCAAGGCAGCGGCTAATGTATTGGCGGTCGCCAGCCCTAAATCGTCGTGAGCATGCATTTCCAGCTCGAGATCGACCGCCGCCCGTAAGCGCTGGAAAATCGCCAGCGTACCGAACGGCTCCATGATGCCCAATGTATCCGCGAAACGGAAACGCCGCGCTCCAGCGGATTGGGCTGCCTCGGCAGCGCGTAGCAGAAAATCATGATCGGCTCGCGAGGCATCCTCACCACCCACGATAACCTCCAATCCCAGTGCGCGCGCCTTGGGGACGAGATAACCAATAGCGTCCAGCGCTTGTTCGCGCCGCCAACCCAGCTTATGACGCAATTGCTGATCGGACAGCGGCACCGATAAATCCACACCCCATACACCGAGATCATGACAGCGTCGCAGATCGGAATCTCGCATGCGGCTCCAAACCAGCAGCCGAGCATCCAACCCCAACGCGACCAAATCGCGGATGCTGTCCTGCTCTTCCGTACCCATTGCCGGGATGCCGACTTCCAGTTCCGGTACGCCTAGCGCCACCAACTCGCTGGCAATGGCGCGTTTTTCATCCTGGGAAAAAGCCACTCCTGCCGACTGTTCGCCATCACGCAGAGTGGTATCGTCGATCACAAGGGTGCGGGGCGCGGTGGTCATGGTCACGATCTCGCCGAAGAGGGTATGATTGCCGATGATTACACGATGTATGCCAACCCAAAGTATTTCAAACAAACAATAGCTTAATGGAAAAATCCTGACTTCGTCGCAAGGTTTCGCACACGTTTTGCGGCTAGTTTGTTAGAAATTCGACAATCAAAGTGAGGACCCAATAGTCAGCACCGTGTATCGGTCTGCACAACACCATGCGCCCTGGCCACTGCGACTTGTTGAGTCACTGCCTCTTTCTGCAAATCTACCCCTAGCACCTTTTCTGATCAGCGCTTACCGAAAGCTAATCTGCGGTAAAATTTCCCGCGATCGTGGATCAATGCGACATGCATCTACGCTGAACAACTGACGTTATGCCACGTGGCCTATTCATCAAGAACATCCGGCATTATTCCACGTGGCATATTCAATCCCATATCCCTTTTCCCGGAGATACTCGCCGCATGAACCCGGAACCCAATCTCACTGATCCTGACGCCGAACCTCGCCGTTTTCCCTGCGCCCAATGCGGCGCATCGCTCGAATATGCTCCAGGTATCGATGCCTTACGCTGCACTTATTGCGGTCACGAGAACGCCATTGCCACCATTAGTCAATCGATCGTCGAGCAAGATTTCCGACAAACACTGCGTCAATTAGCCAGCATTGCTCCTGTTCAGGAAAGCATCTCCATTCACTGCAATTCCTGCGGCGCATCCTACAGCTTCGATACGGCAACTCATGCTGGAGAATGCCCGTTCTGTGGATCACCCGTGGTAGCGAAAACCGAGCAACACCGGGAGCTACAACCTCAGGCCCTACTCCCCTTCCAAATCACTCGTGACCGGGCTCATGCTGCATTTCGTCAATGGCTCGGGAGCTTGTGGTTTGCACCCGGTAAACTGAAGGACTACGCTCGCAACGATGCTCGCCTCATCGGCCTGTACGTCCCTTACTGGACTTATGACGCCGATACGGCGACCCGCTATCGCGGCGAGCGCGGCGACAACTACCAGACTCAGGAAACCTATCGTGTGGTCGAAAATGGCCAGGAAGTGGAGCGTACCCGCACTATCATCAAGACTCGCTGGACACCTGCTGTTGGGCGCGTCTCGCGTTTTTTCGATGACGTCCTGGTGTTAGCCAGCCATTCACTGCCGCGTGCAGTGACCGAACGCTTGGAACCTTGGGATTTGGCCAATCTGACCCCCTACCAGGAGGACTATCTCAGCGGCTTTCGCAGCGAGATGTACCAAGTCGACCTGGAGCAAGGCTTCGAGCATGCTCAGAAAATCATGGCTTCCACCATTCGCCGTGATATCGAGCACGACATCGGTGGTGACCACCAACGCATTCATGCAGCAGATACCCACTACCACGGAATTCGCTTCAAGCACATCCTGCTACCCATCTGGATGTCGGTCTTTCGTTTTCGGGACCGAATCTACCGCTTCGTGGTCAACGGTCGCACCGGCGAGGTTCAAGGCGAACGGCCTTACAGCCCGTGGAAGATCACCTTCGCCATTCTGCTGGCGGCACTGGCGATCGGTGGTGGAATCGCTGCTTGGCAGTCCTATCACTAAGGGGGACCCAAAGCAGATCTATCGAGCAGAATCTCTCAGCCAACGCATAGCATCCCAGGCCGGCATCGGTGGCGCGATACCATAGCCTTGACCGTACGGACACCCCATTTCCCGCAGCAGGGCGCATTGACTCTCGGTTTCGATACCTTCGGCGACGACTTCCAGGCCCAGGTCACCTGTCATGGCAAGGATCGCCCGCACCAAGGCCTTGTCGAGTGTCTGACTTTCGAGATCACGAATGAAAGACTTATCGATCTTGATCCGATCCAAAGGAAAGCTCTTGAGGTAGGCCAGCGACGAGTAGCCTGTACCGAAATCATCCAGAGAGATCCGGAAACCGCGCTGACGGGCTTCCGCCAGCCAGATCCGCGTAGCGGG
>JACKNE010000030.1 GCA_024235035.1 Gammaproteobacteria bacterium | reverse complement strand
GTAGGCTTCACGGCAACGCTGGCTATAGACAATCACCGCCCGGTCAGGGCGTTTGCCGCCTTCGTCATTCGGTGTGTAGGCGTCGTTGTGACGTAAGCGCCGGTCGGCGGTGTAGCGGTTGACCATCGAATCCATATTGCCGGCGGTGACCCCGAAAAACAGGTTCGGCGGCCCCAGCGCCCGGAACGGTTCCGCCGAAGTCCAATCCGGCTGAGCGATGATACCCACCCGAAACCCTTGCGCCTCCAGCAGCCGACCGATAATCGCCATGCCAAAACTGGGATGATCGACGTAGGCGTCGCCCGTGACCAAAATAACGTCGCAGGAGTCCCATCCGAGCGTATCCATTTCAGCGCGCGACATCGGCAGGAAAGGGGCGACGCCAAAACGGGTGGCCCAATACTTACGATAGGAAAACAGGGGAGAAACGGTCTGCATGATTATCCGGGATACGCAAGGTCTTTGTCGACTCAGGAACTGTATGGAGAGAAAGACGCCATAGGAACCGGTCGAACAATCTCAAAAACTTCCCTGGCTTGCAAATCAATCTCCGTGGGGAGCGCAGCCAGTAATTCAGGTCGCAAATTAAGCAATTTGGCGAGTGGCGCGAAATTCATCGCGGTATCGTCCATTGACGGATTGGAAAGAACATCGGCCTCTGCTGGCATACTGTTGGCGATTTGGACCGCGACATGGAGAATCGTAGCTTCCAAACGATAAGTCGCTGGCACCCGGGAGGGGTCCAAATGGTAAGCAACCGCCATGTGGAGATGATCATAGAGCCGCCAACTCTTCAGTAATTCAGCGCCTACATCGGCATAAGTGAATTTAAAAATCCGGCGTTCAGCGGCAATCCGGGCCGATTCGTCTTCGCCCGCCAACTCGAGAACTTCGCGATAGCGTTCCGGGTATTGGCTGTAGAGCACCAGTTTTCCGATGCCATGCAACAAACCGGCAATGAAGAAGTGTTCCGTCTCGTGAAGCTGACGATGCTGAGCTAGGCGGCGCGCGGCGCTGCCACAACGAATGCTGTGCAGCCAGAACCGGTCCATGTTCACCAATTCCGGAGGCAGCCCCTTGAAGATACTCACCGCGACTGTGGTCATCACCAGATCGCGGACTTGTCGATGCCCTAACAAAATAATGGCGTGCGAAACCGTTTCCACCCGGCGCTGAGGTTTGTAGTAAGCGCTGTTGGCCAGGCGCAGCAGACGAGCCGCCAGTCCCGCATCACACAGAATGGTTTCCGCCAGTTCATTGATCCGGGAATTAGGATCATCGATTAACTGATTGATGCAAATCAATACATCGGGCAAGGAAAACAAGGTGCGGGTATTTTGCACAAGGGATTTCAGGTCCATCGTCGAACACTTCCGGCAGCTAGGCAATCACCAGCATTTTAGCAAACCATCACAGCAAATCAGTTATAGCGGCAAATAATGACTGAATAGGGTTGCGCAAGCGGGAATGCTGATCGGCAAGGTAATCTCCATGCAGAGTCCGCCAACGTCGCGATTCAATGCGCGAATATGACCGCCATGTAAGGTGATCGCCCGTTGTGCGATCGCCAACCCAAGGCCGAAGCCGTTAGTTATCCGGCCAGTTTCACTACGGAAAAAAGGTTCGAAGACCACTTGCAGATCGCTCTCGGGGATTCCAGGCCCCTGATCAGCGACCGTCACAACCAAGTGGTCATGCGTCTCCGGTCTTTCGATTCGCACCTCGACTGCCGTGCCTTCTCGGGTATGCTTGACCGCGTTACGAATCACATTTTCGAACGCGCGGTGTAGCAACTCCACGCACGCTTTGACGACAAACTCGCCTTCTCCGCAAAAGTTGACTTGGCGTCCATGCGCTTCTGCCTCGAAGTGGGCATCCTCGACCACATCCCGGACCAATCCCACCAGATCGACATCCTCATTCGGCACGCCGCTCACGCCCGCCTCAAGCCGCGACAGCGTCAACAACTCTCCCACCAATTCGTCCAGGCGACTGGATTCGCGTTCGATACGATCCAGCGAGGCATTCAGCCTTTCCGGCTGCTGACGCGCCAATCCGATGGCGGCTTGCAGCCGCGCCAAGGGCGAGCGTAGCTCATGCGAAACATCGTGCAACAGTCGCTGCTGGGAGCTGATCAGGATTTGCAGTTGCTGGGCCATGCGGTCGAAATCTCGACCAAGATCAGCGATTTCATCGCGTCGTCTTCCCATGCGCGGTTCGACCTGGGTTTCGAATTTTCCCGATGCTACGGCATTGAATGCGCCTCGTAAATGGCGGATTGGCATGGCCAGGTACCAGGCCAGGAGTGCGCTGAAGCCGAAGCTGGCCGCGACGCCGATCGTGATGAACACCAATGGTGAAGGTGGTTGATGACCGGGCGGCGGAGGTGGTAGTGATTCAGGCTCGAAGGGAATGAAAAACAAGTATTGTTGTCGGTTTACCGTCTCCAGTCGAGCAATGTGCGATTCTCGATGCTCCCGCGCCAAGCGGTTGGCTTGCGCCAATATTTCAGGAGAAACAGCCCGATCGAGCAGTTCCCGTCCAGTGTCATCGATGACATACACTCGCGCATCACCTTGGCGATTCCATTCCTCCAACAACGCGTGTAGCGCCTTGACACCGCCATGCCGAAGCGTCGCGGTTGTTGCGTTCACCAGAAACTGAGTCAGTGGGCCTCCCGCCAATATGTGGTTCCGATCTTCTCGCGATTGCCTGTGGAGCCAGACGGCTGTGCCAACGCCTACGCTGGCGGTCAGCAATGCGAGCCAGAAAGCGAAAAAGAATTTCCAGAAGAGCCGACCCATAGCGGTCACTCCTTAACATACTGATAGCCGATGCCGCGCACGGATTGAATCGGCGATCGTTCCTGGGCGTTACCACCGAGCTTGCGGCGAATATTGCTCAGATGTACGTCGATGCTGCGGTCGTAGCGCGTCAGAGGGTGGCCCAGGCTCTGTTCCGAAAGCTTCTTCTTGCTCACCACGCAACCGGCATTGCGGACCAGCATTTCAAGGAGATTGAATTCGGTGCTGGTCAGGTCAAGCGGCGTACCGTTCCACTCTGCAACGCGTCTTTCCGGCCACATGACCAATAAACCCGCCGACAAGGATTTCGTCGCATCGTCCGTCGGTTCTTGCGTTTGCGTGCGCCGCAGGATAGCCCGGATGCGTGCGACCAATTCACGCGGCGTGCAGGGTTTGGGTACATAGTCGTCCGCGCCGAGTTCCAGTCCGATGATCCGATCCACGTCGTCTCCCCTGGCGGTGAGCATGAGTATAGGGATGCGGCTATCATGCGTGCGGATGCGGCGCAACACCTCGATACCGTTCACGCGCGGCATCATCACGTCGAGCACGACGATGGCGTAGCGCCCCGATAGCGCTTCGACGATTCCGGTTTCGCCATCCTCGGCGGTAACCGCCTCGAAGCCTTCCCGTTCGAGATAGTCCTTGAGCATGCCGCTCAATTCGATGTCATCATCAACTAGCAATACCTTAGCCATAAGTCTTCCGCTTCACCACTTTAAACCGCATCTTTACCTAGCTTTACACAGCCTTAACATAACTTTATAGATATACAAAATAATATTTTACGGCCTGATATGACTACCAATTAGGGTGTCGTTTCGACACTTGTTGGTATTCCAGCCAGACCAAGAGCGCAAAGCGTCGCTCCTGATAGCGGATGGACATCGCATTTTCTTTCGAATCAATTTTATAAGGGGTACTACCATGATTAGCGGAATCAGCAGCAATGGGAGTTATTCCCAGACAGCGTTCTCCGGTATGCGCGGCGGAACCAGCCCTCCAGATATGGTGAAAATGCAGGAGAAGGCATTTGCGAAGATGGACGCAAACGGTGATGGCGGCGTTGACAAGAGCGAACTCTCTGCTTTTCTGGAAAAGACGGCTTCCACGAATAACGCTAGCACCAGCGACACATCGAATATCGATGATCTTTTCAGCGATGTGGATACCGACGGCGATGGCTCGATCACTCAGCAGGAAGCCAGCGACGCCGTAAACAACATGCTCAAACAACTCCAGGGCCAGATAATGAATGCGCGCATAGGCAGCGGGGGTGGTATGCCGCCACCCCCGCCGATGGGGCCACCACCCGACGCCGCGCAATCGGACGAAGAAGTGTTCTCTAGCATTGACAGCGATAGCGACGGCAATATCAGCCAGACTGAGCTTGCTGCCATGCTGGAACAAATGCCGAAGAATCAAGGCGCGGGTCAGGGTTTCAGCGTTAGCGACATTATCAGCTGGGACGACGCCGATGGCGATGGCCAAATCAGTAAGGATGAGTTCAGCACGGCCATGAGCCAGCGACGCAGCGAGATGGAGAGTCGAATGAACGGCGCCAGCGACTCCCAAAATGCGGCGGCCAATAACGCCGACATGTTCATCGCATCCCTGCTTCGACAGTATCAAACCATGGCGCAGGATTCGACTAACCAAATGTTTACCAGTCAACTAAGCATAGCGGCCTGAACATCGATCCGCAGGCCGGACCATAATCGATTCGGTTCGGCCAACCTCCCGCTTTAATGTTGACGTCCATCAATCTGCGCCAACCGTGCGAAAACCCAGTACAGCCAGGAAAAACGTATGCAATTCAACTCAATCTTGAAACCGGCATCTATCGATTTGCATCGACGGCAGTTATTGCGTAATGGCGCTTTTGGCGCTCTCGGCGCTTTCGCCCTGACCAATCCGCTGGCGGCCCGTATGGCTTACGCTGCTTTGGGTGATACCTCGACTGTGGAAGTGACCGAGGGACCCTACTTTATCGATGAGTCGCTCAATCGTTCGGACATTCGTTACAACATCTCCGACAACGTCTACCAGGACGGTTTGCCGTTGTTGCTAACGATCAAAGTTCTGACGCTCGATACGAGCACCGGTGAAGTCACACCGCTAGAGAACGCGTATGTCGATATCTGGCACTGCAATGCGGCGGGTTTATATTCTGGCGTATCCGCTGGCCAGCAAGGCGCCGACACCACGGATCAAAACTTTTTACGTGGCTACCAAGTGACCAAGCGGCGCGGTCGTGTGCGCTTTCGCACCATCTACCCTGGCTGGTATCTGCCACGCGCCCCTCATATTCACTGCAAAATCCGCCAGTTCTCAGGCGCCAGCACATCCTTGGAATTCACCACACAGTTTGCCTTCGACGACGAGATCAGCAACCTGATCTACACGACGGTGTCGCCTTACACCAATCGCGGCGTGTCGCCGGTTGGTAACGATGCGGATCAGATATTCACTGGCTCCAACAGTTGTCTAGCAGATGAAGAAGCGGGTGAGTCGCTCCAGCTTGCCCTATCGGGAGTCGGCTCGTATATGATGGCGCGCTTTCGTGTGCTCATCGATCCCAACATGCGTTGCACCAGCACTGAAACCGGCAATGGCGGCGGCATAGGCGGTGGCCCGCCTCTTGTGGGCCGATAACGTGGATTTTCCTCCCTCTTGATCCCTGTTCGGGACACATGCCCCCGCAACCACTGCGGGGTCGTTTCTTCCTCCCAGCTTAGCTCACATTGCTAGGCCGCATCAGCCTGCCTTCTTCTCCCCTCGAAAAAACCCAACATTGCGTTAAACAAAATAGCATTCGCTTATTGATCCCTATCATCTATAATTCCCTCGAAATAATCCTTATCTTCACTGCAGGAGTAGGTGGAGATGGCCACAACAGCAGTCGCGGATAGAAACCAGCCAACATGTCGGCGCGTATCGCCACGGTCAAGCGTGACACCCTGGAAACCCGAATTCAGGTTCGGGTGAATCTGGATGGCGCGGGTCATGCTCAACTTGCCACCGGCCTACCTTTTCTCGATCACATGCTTGATCAAATCGCCCGTCATGGCCTGATTGATCTGGACATTGCAGCCCAGGGCGATCTGCACATCGACGCGCATCACACGGTCGAGGATGTCGGCATCACTCTCGGTCAAGCAATCAAGCAGGCGCTGGGCGACAAGCATGGCATCCGCCGCTATGGCTACGCCTATGTTCCCCTGGATGAGGCGCTTTCCAGAGTTGTGCTGGACTGCTCCGGTCGGCCAGGTCTGGAATACGCAGCCGAATTTCCGCGCGCCCATATCGGTGAGTTTGATGTTGATTTGTTTCGCGAATTCTTCCAAGGCTTCGTTAATCACGCCCTGATCACCCTGCACATCGACAACCTGCGTGGCCGCAACGCCCATCACATCGCCGAAACCGTATTCAAAGCCTTTGGCCGCGCCCTGCGCATGGCGGTTGAATTCGATCCCCGCATGACAGGTATTCCCTCCACCAAGGGCAGCCTCTAGGTTTCGGCGGATAGATCACGGCTCATTCCCCAATTTCGCCCTCCTACGAGTTCTCTGCATGACCAACATCGCGATCATCGATTACGGCATGGGCAACTTGCGATCTGTCGCCAAGGCGTTTGAGCATGTCGCGCCACAAGCGCAGGTGCGGATTACCCACAATCGCCATGACATTTTGGCCGCCGACCGGGTGGTGTTTCCCGGTCAGGGTTCAATCCGCGATTGTATGCGCGAATTAGCTCATGCAGAGCTGATCGATGTGGTTCAGGATGCTGCGCGCAACAAACCGTTTCTGGGATTGTGCCTGGGACCGCAGGCGCTGCTGGACTTCAGCGAGGAAAACGGCGGTGTTGAATGCCTGAAGATCCTGCCGGGCCGGGTAGTCTGGTTTGGCGAGTTGCTTGATCCCGCCAGCGGTGAGCGGCTGAAAGTCCCCCACATGGGCTGGAACCAGGTGCATCAAGTGCGTGATCACCTACTTTGGAAAGGCATTCCCCAGGACAGCCGTTTTTATTTCGTCCATAGTTACTACTTGCAACCCACTGACGAGGCGTTAACCGTCGGTCAGAGTCAATATGGTTTTCATTTCACCGTAGCGATTGCGCGAGACAATCTGTTCGCGGTGCAATTTCATCCGGAAAAGAGCGCCCAGGCAGGATTACGCTTGCTTGCCAATTTCATTAACTGGAATCCCTGACCCTTGAAATCAAGATGTGCTGCTGGAAGAAGCCGTTATGTTGCTCATACCCGCGATTGACTTGAAAGATGGTAAATGTGTGC
>JACKNE010000029.1 GCA_024235035.1 Gammaproteobacteria bacterium | reverse complement strand
CGAGGTATGGACGATCTTCATGCGTGGCAGGTAGCCGAGTTGAATGGCTTGTCGCGCCACCGAGAATGCCCCCGAGATCACCGCCTGCGAGGCGATCACTGTAGCCGCCGTGGCCAGCACCACCATCGGAATCAGCGCCCAGCCAGGCGCCAGCAGATAGAACGGACTCTGAATGGCGGTGGTATCCTGTAACAGCAACGCACCCTGGCCATAGTAATTCAGCACTAGTGCTGGTAGTACGAAACCGAACCAGGCGGCACGAATCGGGAATTTGCCGAAGTGCCCCATGTCGGTATATAGCGCCTCACCACCGGTCACCGCCAGAACAATCGCGCCCAGCGCAAGGAAGCTTTCCCAGGGATGGCGGAACAGAAACTCGACCGCATGTACCGGATTGAGCGCCGTGAGCACGGCCGGTGCTTGCCAGATGCTGATCACGCCCAGCACCGCGAGGATGCCAAACCAGGCGCACATGACCGGGCCGAAAAAGCGGCCGACGGCGCCGGTGCCATAGCGCTGAATCCAAAATAAACCCGTCAGAACTATGGCGGTAATCGGCAGCACGTATTCCTTGAATTGCGGCGCGATCACTTCCAGTCCCTCGACCGCACTGAGCACCGAGATCGCCGGCGTGATCATGCTGTCGCCGTAGAACAATGCGGCGGCGAAGATGCCGAGCATGGTTACGAACCAGGTGGCGCGCGAGTTCTTGGTCAGTTCCGTCACACGGGCTAACAGGGCCAAACTGCCGCCTTCGCCACGGTTATCGGCGCGCATGATGATGGCGACGTACTTCAAAGTCACCAATGCCATGATGGTCCAGAAGATCAATGACAAGACGCCGAGAATGCTCTCTGGTTCCACTGTGATGGGGTGGTGCCCGGCGAAGGTTTCTTTGAGCGCGTAGAGTGGGCTGGTGCCGATGTCGCCGAAGACCACCCCGATGGCGCCGATGATCAGTGCTGACTGGCGACTCTTGCTTGCATTTGCCGACATCGTGCCATCCTCCAGGTTTGTTGTTGTTCCAATCTCAGCCTAATTCGCAACCACTGCTGAAAAAAGATGATGCAGCGCATCATAGAGCGCGCTCAGGGCCAAATCAATTGCCTCGATCTGAGCGATATATGAGCGATATACCAGTGGCTATGACGCCAACGGAAAGATGACGTGGGATGCTGCGATGGCGTGGGCGGATCAGCTGGCCTATCACGGCTACGATGATTGGCGGTTACCAACGGTGTTAAACCGGGATTATATCCGCAAGGCTAACTCTATAATAACCGATTAGTTGATAAATAAATGAGTTTGACATTCAAATGATAATAATTATCATTACTGCCTAGATCCTGCTTTTTAGGAATGAGCCAATGTGCGAGTTGCATGATGCCGTACGCAAATCTTTGCAAGATACTCAGGGCGTCTTCCAGACCTTCCCGCTCACACCACGCAAGAAGCTTTACGCAGAGAATGCTCCGATAAACGAACGGCATCTCACACCGATGTTTTTACCGCCTGCTCCGGAAGCGTCTCAGAAACCGCCAGCGACGCATCATAAAAAACTCTGGGAGCTCGATCGCTCCTATCACTGTAGCGTCATTGGCACCTGCCTGACTCTGGCGGAACTGCGGCAGATTCAGCGGCGATTGGGAGGCATCGTCCAAGCGCTCGATTCCGACTACGATCTGCATCGCGCATTCGTCGGCGCAGTGCGGGAAGCCACGCCGGCGAGTCGTTTGATTCACAAGCATCTGGATCGCAAATATAAACTGGCCATCCGGCAATTGAGCAAAGCACAATCCATGCAAGCGTTCGATGCGTACTGGGGCGCGGCGCTGGCCAGCGGCGACATCGCTGGCGCCTACTGGGCCTTGATCACCCATCCCAATGTACCGGATGACATACTCGACCGTGTCTACGGTGAGGTGCATATGTTGTCGCACTTGTCCGGCGCCTCGGTCCGGGTGGATTTACAAGAATTGAACCGGTTGAAACGGCGTTGCCCGGAGCTGGAAGCGCAATGGCTCGAGATCCAGGCGGATGCACGACGGCGGCTGGCTGAGCAACAAGACGTGATCAGCGCGCTGAACAAACGGTTGGTTCGCACCCTGGAAGTCGAGCGTCAGCTTCAGGCGGCTGAAGCACGGTTGGCAGTATTTGAGGAGCGGTCATCGGTCGCGCGATTGACTGCTGAAGTGGCTGAACTGACCGCACGACTGGCGGGCGATCGAGTGCGTATCGAACGCGCTGAAGCGGCTGCCGAGACCTGGAAACAGCAAGCAACCCGTTCTATCGATCAAAATCAGTGGCTTGCGCGACAGCTAGCTGAATCACGTCAGGAACGGGACACTTTGGAGTCGACTCTGGAGCAGTTGTTGGCATCATCGTGCATGGGCGACAACGCTCCCGAGGATCGATCTGCTATTGGCGTTGGTCCCGACTTGGTGGGTCGCTGCGTCTTGTACGTCGGCGGGAGAAACCACCAATGCGCCTATTTTCGAGCGCTGGTAGAGCGCTGCAACGGTCGTTTTATTCATCATGACGGTGGACGCGAAGAGGCGCGTGCTAGGCTCTGGGATGTGGTGCAACAAGCGGACGCCGTACTCTGTCCATTGGATTGCGTGAGCCATGATGCAGTACATCGCATTAAGCGTTTTTGCGAACGGCATACCAAACCCTTGGTGTTGTTGCCGCGCGCTAGCCTGGCGGCCTTCAACTATGGCTTGAGCACAGTGGCGTCATGAAGGTCTTCGTCATGATGAGAAAAGAGGCAAGGGCCGTGCGCACCCCAGTCGCTAGCTTCCGCAAGGTGCGAACCGCTGGCCGCATAGGGGATGAGCATCGGATCGGACTGGAAATCAACGCCGCAAAGCTTTATCAACTATTGAAGTGCGGGGCAGTCAGCGTGACCGATTTTCGCTGTCTCGACCCCGCTTCGAAATGCCAGGTTCGGGCCTTGTGTCTGCAAGCATGTCTACATCGCCTGAACGAAGATGATATGGCCGAAACTATGCCACAGCGACCCATGAAATGTTTATCGTGAATCCACCAAGCCATGCAGCGCCACCTGCACAACTCGATCGATGCATCGGCATAACCCGAAAACGGTTGGTTAGTAGCGATCTGTTTGGCGATGCCCAGGAAATTCTGATCGAGCATGCCGGGCAGGAATACCGGCTACGTATCACCCGCCAGGGAAAGCTGATCCTGACGAAATAACCCTTATTCATAGTGTCCCTCAGCGGACGCTACGCCAGCCACCTTCGACCTCCTTCGACCTCCAGGCGATGGCAGCTAGCCTGCTCAAGCAATTTTGCTACGGAGGCATATTTTATGTCGTGAAAACTTTCATCCGATTAGCGTTGCTTACCGGCAACCTCCTTCAGTGTTGAAAGTGCTGGGACGCAGCTTGTAAGGCGTCGTTCTCCTACTTATTTGCAATCTCTAGTGGAGTTTGGAAAACCATGAATACCTGGTCTCCCTCACGGCAACGGCTCGCATTACGGGATCTTGAAGCTCAATTGAGCCAACTCATTCGCGAGTACTTGAACCGGCGTTCGTCCGACATGGCCATGTCGGTGGCCCGACATATCGAGGCGCTCTGCGTGCATCCCGATTACCGCGGCTCTTGGGAAGAGCGTTGCGCCTATCGGCGCTTGGCTCGACATTGGAACGGCCTAGCTTGGCTTGCCGCTGACCCATCCATTCGTCCCACGCATGCGGCACGAGGAAATCCTCAATTCTATGGCTAAGCGAACAGCAAGGTAATATCAATAAGATATTGAAATAAATTATTTCAATCGCCGACATTAGTCCGTTGCTGGGGTGCTCGGCACCGTATTGGAGGTGATTGAAGTGTTCCGCGATTTAGCAGCGCAAATCGGACCTATACATCCGGCGATTCTAGCCAATGGTTTGCAGCAGGCCACTCACTACCGCCGCTAGCCTGATTATCGCCATACCTGCCTTGATTGCCAGTCATGGCTTCCGTATCTGAGCGGACGCTTGTCTTGCATTGTTAGAAGATTTACTCAACCGGGCCACTCCGGTGGTGACCCCGCATCCATCCTGATGGATGAGCAAAATCTTGCTTATTCATGCTGGATTCAGTCCCTATTTGCTGCAATTTATGCGAAATTGGACGGCAAGATCCTCAGAAGCGGGAAGCGATGCGCTCTCTTGCGGTGAATGGCTCAATGTGCCTTTGTGCTAAATGGCCGCTCCAATACGGATATGTAGCACCACAAACGGTTGTATGTGAGGTATCGCATGAAAGCGAAAATATTATTGGGCCTGGTTACCGCTGCGCTATTGATGAATGGCGCCTGGAATCCGGCTGATTCATTCCGCCCGACGCTGCTGGGCGGAACGGCGGCTCATGCCGGGGTTCGCGTCGACTTTGGGTTTTTCTATAACGAACTGGCGCCTTACGGCGACTGGCGTCAGATTGAACCTTATAATTGGGTTTGGTACCCGGATGTAACGCAGGATTGGCGACCCTATTCAGTAGGCTACTGGGTATTCACCGATGACCATGGCTGGACCTGGATTTCCACGGACCCTTGGGGTTCGATTCCTTTTCATTATGGCCGTTGGTTTTACGATGGGGATTATGGCGGTTGGGCTTGGGTGCCTGGTACGGAGTGGGGGCCAGCTTGGGTGAGTTGGCGCAGCGGAGGTGGTTACATCGGTTGGGCGCCGCTGCTGCCTGAGATGAGGTTTGAGCACGACGTTAAGTTTTTCTCACCTAGACAGGATTCCAGAATCGGTCGAAACTCCTGGTGTTTTGTCCCAGCATCTCGGTTTCTCAGCCCTCGCATGGAACGGGTTATCTTACCCCGTCCCCGCAATGTCACTTTAATAAAAAATACCACAAACGTTACCCGTTACCTCATGATCGACCGCCGAGTGGTAAATCGTAGTATCGATCTTGGTCGTTTTGAGCGAGAAACCCGAACCCAGGTAGTGCGTTATCGGATCGATGAAACCGACCGGCCAATGAGGGGAGAAACGCCGGTGCGAAACGGGCGAGTGGTGTTATTTCGTCCTCAGATTTCTAGGATAGAGGTAACCCCGCCGCCTGCGGTCCGACCGCCTCGCTTGGGTATCCAAGGTGAGCGTCGCCCCGAGCATCGAATTCCAGATACAGCTCCGTCAGAACACCAGAGGCGTGATCGGGAACGGAACTGGCGGGACCAGGAAGATTGGCCGAGAGCAGATCAGCACCCTCGGAATGGTCGTCGATCTGTTGAGTTCGAGGAGTGGGATGACCAGCGCCCATCGGTGGAACAGGAACGTCTGAGACAGCGGCCCACAGTGGAGCGAAAAATAGAAGAAGATCAGCACCAGGAAACCGAGAAGGAACGAGCCAGGCGACGGGTTGAACGTGAGCAACGCCAACAAGGCGAGCAGGAACGTGTCCAGCGTCAAGCCGAGCGTGAGCAGGCTCGACAGCAGCAGCAACAGGTAGAGCAGCAGGAAAAAGCTCGACAGCAGCAGCAACAGGTGGAGCAGCAGGAAAAAGCTCGACAGCGGGAGCAGGAAAAAGCCCAGCGGCAAGCGGAGCGGGAAGCGCAGCGTCAAGCCGAGCGTGAGCAGGCTCGACAGCAACAGCAACAGGTAGAGCAGCAGGAAAAGGCTCGACAGCGGGAGCAGGAAAAAGCCCAGCGGCAAGCGGAGCGGGAAGCGCAGCGTCAAGCCGAGCGTGAGCAGGCTCGACAGCAGCAGCAACAGGTAGAGCAACAGGAAAAAGCTCAACAGCGGGAACAGGAAAAAGCCCAGCGGCAAGCGGAGCGGCAAGCCAAGCGTGAGCAGGCTCGACAGCAGCAGCAACAGGTAGAGCAGCAGGAAAAAGCTCGACAGCGGGAACAGGAAAAAGCCCAGCGGCAAGCGGAGCGGGAACAGGCCCAGTAGGCGCGAACAGAGTCGGAGTGCCTATCTATTGAAGTGTGCAGGGGTTGTTGCTGCAGATATTGGATCAAATTTCCGATTCAGGAGTGGAAGGCGTCGATTCGTAGCCATCGCAGAGAGTCATTTCCAGTAGATGAATTCGCCGATTGTCAGCGCGCAACACTTGGAAATGGAAGCGATCCAGATCGACGCTTTCGCCACCCTTAGGCAATCGGCCTAGTTCGGTCATGACGAGTCCACCAATGGTGTCAGCACGTTCATCGCTCAACTGGGCCTGGAAATGTTTGTTGAAGTCTTCGACCGGGGTCAAGGCCTTAACGATGAAGGCATCGCCTTGTGGGCGGATGAATGCCCCTTCATCGTCGATATCATGCTCATCGTCAATCTCGCCGACGATTTCCTCCAGCACATCTTCGATAGTCACTAGACCCGCGACCCCGCCATATTCGTCAACGACGATAGCCATATGTAGGCGATTGCCACGAAATTCCTTGAGTAGCGTATTGAGACGTTTACTTTCGGGGATGAACTTGGCAGGGCGCAGCAGGGCGCGCAGATCAAAGTCTTCACGGCGGTCGAAGGCGTGAGCCAGCAAATCCTTGACGATCAGGATGCCGATCACGTTATCCTTGTTTTCGTCGATGACCGGTAGGCGGGAGTGGCCGGATTCGACGATTTCGGCGATGAGCCGTTCCAGGCTCCAGTCGTGCTCCAGGATCACCATCTGGGCACGGGGAATCATGACATCCCGCACCTGGAGTTCTGATACTTTCATGACGCCTTCCATCATAGTCAGAGCGTCGGTGTCCAAGAGCTCCCGCTGTTGCGCATCCCGCAACATATCCATTAGCGCATCCCGGTCCTTGGGTTCGCCCATCAGGGCGAGACTTAAACGTTCCAGCCACGATTTAGGGCTTGGTTCGGATCGTTCGTCGTTCATGATCGGTTTGGGGGGTCTCCATAGGGATCGGCATAACCAAGATCCGTCAAGATACGGGTTTCCAGGGACTCCATGATTTCAGCCTGCGCCTCATCATGATCATAGCCCAGCAGGTGTAAAACACCATGAACTGTCAGGTGCGCCCAATGGGCTTCCGGAGGTTTTTCCTGACTGACCGCTTCACGTAATACCACGGGCGCACAGATCACCACATCGCCCAAGAGCGCACTGGCAATGCCGGGTGGTGCTTCGAAGGAAAAGGACAACACGTTGGTCGGTCCTTGTTTGTGGCGATAGGCCTCGTTCAGGGCGGTGATTTCAGCTTCGTTGACCACGCGGATCGTCAATTCGGCATCTTTTTGGTAGTTCACGCTGGCCAGCGTTGTTTCAGCCCAGCGGTAAAAGTCGGCGGCGTTTGGCAGTCCAGGCATGGCAAGAGCAATTTGCAGATCCAATTCCAGGGTCATATCGGGTTGTCCTGTTCATAGCGGGCATAGGCATTGACAATGCGTTGGACCAGTGGGTGGCGCACTACGTCGCGAGCGTTGAAAAAGGTGATGCTGATCTCTTCTACGTCCTTGAGCACCTGCAGTACCTGGCGCAGTCCAGACTGGATGTGGCGAGGCAGATCGACTTGGGTCACGTCGCCGGTGACTACCGCTGTCGAGCCGAAACCAATGCGAGTCAGGAACATCTTCATCTGTTCCACTGTGGTATTTTGCGCCTCATCGAGGATGATGAAGGAATCATTGAGGCTTCTGCCTCGCATAAATGCCAGTGGCGCGACTTCGATGATGTTGCGCTCGATCAGTTTGGCGACTCGCTCGAAACCAAGCATTTCGTATAGGGCATCGTAGAGCGGACGCAAATAGGGATCGATTTTCTGAGTCATGTCGCCCGGCAGGAAGCCCAGCCGTTCACCTGCTTCCACTGCTGGACGCACCAGTACCAACCGCCGGGCCGCGTTACTTTCCAGTGCGTCCACTGCGCAAGCGACGGCGAGGTAGGTTTTACCGGTACCGGCGGGGCCAACGCCAAAATTCAGATCATGGTGTTGAATGTTCCACAGATAACGCTGCTGGTTGGGGCCACGCCCGCGGATCAGTCCGCGCCGGGTGCGGATAGCGACTTCATCAGTATCCGGTTCCAGATTTTCGATGGAAATATCCGCGCCAGCCTCTTGCAAGAACAGATGAATCTGAGCGGGCGTCAAGGTTTCTTCGCTGGTATTCCGGTACAGCGCTTCCAGCACCGCTATCGCGATGGCGGCTGTGGGTGGCTCACCGATGACCCGGAACTGATGGCCGCGGTTGTTGATTTCCACGCCCAGTCGACGCTCGATTTGGCGTAGATGCTCGTCCAGATGCCCACATAGATTGGCCAGGCGAGCATTATCAGTCGGTTCGAGCGTCAAATCCTGGAAATGGGTTGGAGTATTCAAGGGGCAGAGCAGGGCAGGAACGAGTCAGCAGGCTTGTTTCAGCGTTGGCAGTTCCGGACAGGCGACTAGCCGGCCACGTAACGAGTTGGGCAGCGCTTCAGTGATGGCGACCTCGGCAAAACGACCAATCAGGCTGGCTGGACCATCGAAGTTGACCACGCGGTTGTTCTCAGTTCGGCCAGACAGTTGCTGACGATTCTTACGTGAGGGTTTGTCTACCAGCACTCGTTGCAATGTGCCGACCATGCGCTGACTGATGGTCTGAGCGCTGGCTTCTAGCCTTGCCTGGAGTTGGGCCAGTCGTTCCTTTTTGATGGTCATCGGCGTGGGGTCGGGCAAGCTGGCGGCAGGGGTGCCGGGGCGAGGGCTGTAGATGAAGCTGAAACTGTGATCGAAGGCTAGCTCCTCGATCAGAGTCATGGTCGCCGCAAAATCCAGGTTGGTTTCGCCAGGGAAACCGATGATGAAATCCGAGGACAGGCTTAGGTCGGGACGCACAGCGCGCAGTTTGCGAACTTTGGCTTGATATTCCAGAACCGTATGACCTCGTTTCATCATGGACAAGATGCGATCGGAACCGCTTTGCACTGGCAGGTGTAAGTGGCTGACCAATTGTGGGACATGGGCGTAGACATCGATCAGCCGATCGGAGAATTCCACCGGATGCGAGGTGGTGTAGCGAATGCGGTCGATACCGTCGATAGCGGCGACGTGTTCGATCAATAAGGCCAGGTCGGCGACATCGCCATCGTTCATGGCTCCCTGGTAGGCATTGACGTTTTGTCCAAGCAGGGTGATCTCACGCACACCTTGGTTGGCCAGTGTCATGGTTTCGGCCAGCACATTGTCGAAAGGCCGGCTGACTTCCTCACCCCGGGTATAAGGCACGACGCAGAAAGTGCAGTATTTACTGCAACCTTCCATGATCGATACGAAAGCGGTCGGGCCTTCGGCGCGTGGTTCCGGCAGTCGGTCGAATTTTTCGATTTCGGGGAAGGAGACATCGACCTGGGGCTGCCGGTCGGCCCAGACCTGAGCCAGCATCTCAGGCAATCGGTGCAGAGTTTGTGGGCCGAACACCAGATCCACCTGAGGCGCGCGTTTGCGCAGCGCTTCACCTTCCTGACTGGCGACGCAACCCCCTACACCGATCACCACCTCGGGCCGGCAGGTTTTCAATGTCTTCCAGATGCCAAGTTGCGAGAAGACCTTCTCTTGGGCTTTTTCGCGGATCGAGCAGGTATTCAGCAGTAACACGTCAGCTTGATCAGGATCATTCGTGCGTTCGAGACCGCAGGTGGCGCGCAGTACGTCCACCATCCTAGCGGAATCGTATTCGTTCATCTGGCAGCCATGCGTTTGGATATATAGTTTGCGAGTCATTAGGAAGGATTGAACGATAACAATGGTCATCACTATAGCATCGCTCGAATAGAGGCGCTAGGCATGAGAAACACTCGCTCATGGAAGAGAAAATTATTGGATGGAGTGTGGTGAAGTCGAGGGTTTTCAGTCGACGATGAATGTACTCTTCTGCATTTGATGGTTCGATCCTTCCGTTATGATCTCCAGCCATCGACCTTCATTTTTGGAGAACCTCACCGCTATGACCAATGGTAACGAGTTCAATTTGTTGAAGGAGCGTCGGTTTCTGCCGTTTTTCATCACCCAGTTTCTGGGCGCGTTCAATGATAACGTGTTCAAGAACGCCTTGATCATCATGATCGCTTTCCAGGCGGCTGATCCGGCCCATGCCAATGTGCTGGTCAATGCCAGCGCTGGTTTGTTCGTGTTGCCTTTCTTTCTGTTTTCGGCGACTGCAGGACAATTGGCGGATAAATATGAGAAGTCGCATTTGATGCGTTGGATCAAGCTGCTGGAAATTATCATCATGCTGGGTGCGGCTGTGGGGTTCATTCTCGGTAGCCTGCCGTTATTGATCGGATTGCTGTTCCTGATGGGCGGGCAATCGACGCTGTTCGGCCCGGTGAAATACAGTATCTTGCCGCAACATTTACGACCGGAAGAACTGGTTGGCGGCAATGGTTGGGTGGAGATGGGCACCTTTTTAGCCATTCTGATCGGCACGCTGCTTGGCGGAGTGTTGATCGCGATCCAGGGGAGCGGTGCCTGGTGGGTAGCCGGGACAGTCATTATCCTGGCGGTGCTGGGATTTTTCTCTAGCTTGTTCATTCCTCCAGCTATACCAGACGCGCCGGATCTGCGGATTAATTGGAATCCGATCACCGAGACTTGGCGTACGATCGATATTGCCCATCGTAATCGCACCGTATTCCTGTCGGTGTTGGGTATTTCCTGGTTCTGGTTCCTGGGCGCAACCTATTTAGCGCAACTACCCAACTACACCAAGCTGACCCTAGGTGGTGACGAGCATGTCGTGACATTACTGCTGACGACCTTCGCTTTGGGTATCGGTGTCGGTTCGTTGCTGTGTGAACGTTTGTCGGGACGCCAGGTAGAGCTGGGTTTGGTGCCGTTCGGCTCCATTGGTCTGACCTTGTTTGGCGTTGATCTGTTCTTTGCCGTCTCTCCAGTTTCTCTGGATGCGCCGCTGATCGGAGCGCTGGAGTTCTTGCACAGCGCTTCCAGCTGGCGGGTGCTGCTCGATATCTTGCTGATGGGGATGTTCGGTGGTTTCTATATCGTTCCGCTTTACGCCTTGGTTCAACAACGCAGCGAGCCAGGGTTTCGCTCACGAGTGATTGCCGGTAACAATATCCTCAATGCGTTGTTCATGGTGCTATCGGCGATTCTGGCGATTGTTTTCCTCGACAGCGTCGGATTGAGTATCGCGCAATTTTTGTTGCTGACGGCGATTTTCAATGCCGTCGTGGCCATCTATATCTTCACGCTGGTTCCCGAATTCCTGATGCGCTTTATCGTTTGGATTTTGGTGAGCACGGTCTATCGATTGCGGACGAGTGGTCTCGAGCATATTCCTGATGAGGGGCCAGTGGTGGTGGTTTGCAATCATGTCAGTTTCATGGATGCGCTGGTCATCATCGGTTGTTGCCGGCGACCGATCCGATTTGTCATGGATCACCAAATTTTTAAAATCCCAGTACTCAGTTTCGTATTCCGCACCGCTGGGGCGATACCCATCGCGCCAGCACGCGAGGATGCGAAAATCCTGGAGCAAGCTTATGAGCGGGTCGCTGACTATCTGGAAGATGGCGAGGTGGTTGGCATCTTTCCGGAAGGGCGGTTGACCGAGGATGGTGAAATTGGTTCGTTCAAGGGTGGTATTCAGCGTATTGTCCGACGCAAGCCAGTGCCGGTCGTGCCGATGGCGCTGCGCGGGCTATGGGGTAGCTTTTTCAGTCGCCGTTATGGTAAGGCGATGAGCTGTTTTCCACGACGATTCTGGTCGAGGGTCGAGTTGGTAGTGGGCGAATTAGTGCCGCCGGAACAGGTGACTTCGACTTTGCTACGTGAAAGGATCGTAGCGCTGCGTGGTGACTGGCAATGACTGGGAGGAGGCGTATGCGGAACGACGATGGGCAGAAAAGCGCTCGTTATTGCAAATCGATGAGCGTAGTCGGCGCACAGCGACAGTTTGGTGTGATTCCGATGTGGTTATTGCTTGGGTTGGGCATTCTGGGTGGGGTTTTGCTGTACTGGTATACCACCCCTCAGGAAACACCATCCTGGATGCGCGATTGGCTACCTGGAATGCCTGAATATACGGGTCCGCTTTATCGCTGGCGTGATGGTCAAGGGCAATTGCAAGTAACCGATCGGCCACCCCAGGGGCGACCTTACGAAACGATCCAATATCGTAGTGACGCTAATGTGATACCGAAACAAGGACAATGAGTTAGGGTGGGAATTCTCTCACCTAAGCGTTTCTGACTCCTGTCCCCTTGGAGAAAGGGCCAATCAAAACCCCTCTCCCTTTGGGGAGAGAGAGGGGTGAAACACCGTTTGGTTACGGTGCATCCTTCTTCGGCTCGATCGCTTGTTGCGCGAGTTTGTTCAATTCTTCGACGCTCATGACTTCGTCGTAGATACCCGCTCCGACCCTTACATCGGGTTGAAAGGATACTTCAGTGCTTTGGGTATAGGAGATCTTGCGAGAGGCTTTGGCTTCGCCCGGCTTCGGCCACAGATATTCGACCCAGCCACCAGCTGTTTTGTTACTGGCCTCGCACATTTTTTGGAACAGCAGATTGCCCTTGTCATCTTCCATTTGCAAGATCGGTTTGCCGACCAGATCCGGGCGCAATGGGTGAGCAATCATCTTGTTGTCCCGACAGCTAAAGACGAACACGTAGCTGTCTTTCCAGACCCAGCGTGCATTGTTGTTAAAGTCCGGGAAACCGGCCTGACCCTTGTCATGCAGATATTTAGCCGCCTCATGCACCTTTGCGATGACTTCTTCGGCGGTGGCAGAATCGAGATCGGTAGCCCCAACCCATGCTGGCGTAGCGCTCAATATCAGCGCCAGGCTAGCAGAACCAAAAATTGTTTTTTGCATCTTGAAAAGCCTCTAGAGAAATGCGGTGGTGAAAGCAGGAAATCTGAGTAATCAGGAAATCCAAGGCTTGCCCGCTGGCAGGAGTTCCTTGCCATAAATCTCATTCAAGATGACTCGCGCCATCATGTACCAGGCAGCCAGCGCGCAGATCATCAATTCGTAGCCGGCCACCACCGTCAGTCCTGGATAGCCGAAGTGCGCCAGATCGAGCAAGATGAAGCCAATCAGCAGGGTGGTGAAGGTAAAAGCCATCGCACCATGGATGCGTAGCGAACCTATCCACAATATCGCGGTGAACAGGGTCCAGGCCACCAAAAACCAGCCGACATCCGTTGTACTGGCCTTGAATAGGTCGTATTTATTGCCGAGTAGCATCAGGCACAGAGCGATCCAGAACGCTCCATAGGAAGTAAAGGCGCAGTAACCGAAGTTGTTGCCGGTCTTCATTTCCTGGAGGCCGGCGATCAATTGCGCGGTTCCACCAAAGATCAACCCTAGCCACACCACCGGTCCGATGCTGGGCATCCAGCCGACATTGTGGAATTGCAAAACCATCGTAGTCAAACCAAATCCAGCCAAGCCAACGACCGCTGGATTACCAAGTTTTTGTTCAGACATACTCTTTTTCTCTCTCCCAAAGGTTTTTTTTGGCCGTTTACGTTCATTTCCGGGTGCGGAGAATACATCGCTTTAAACGGTGTAATTAATATAACACTGTCTTAAAGAGAGAAAAATGAGTGAAAGCGTAGGGTATTCGCCACTAAAAAAGGTCAATTATGCTGTTTGTAAGGCGCTTTGGTAGCGTCACTCCATACGCAGCGCCTCGGCAGGTTGGGTGTGAGCCATGCGCCAGATCGGGTATAACCCAGCAAGCAGAGCCGCAAAAATCGCCAGGAACAGGGTCTCTAGGAACAGCAGTGGGTTGATTTCGAACGGCAGGCTCCAACCAAATGCCCGGCGGTTGATAACAAAGATCAGCATCGCCGCCAGCAGTAGCCCAGTTGGGATGGCCAATAGCCCAGCGGCAGCGCCCATAAAGCCGGTCTGTAACGATACCAACCCACCGATTTCGCCTACAGTCATCCCGGTTGCCCGTAATATGGCGAATTCCCGCGCCCGTTCCAGTTGCAGGGCTAGCAGGGCGCTCAGCACGCCGACTACCGCCACTAAAATAGCTAGTAAGCGCAAAATGTTGGTAATGGTAAAAGTCCGGTCGAAAATTTCCAGCGTGCGGCTTTGAATGTCGTGATTGGAGCGGAATAACAGCGGCTGGATCGATTCCAGTCGATCCTGCAGCCGATTACGCAGCGTCGCTAGCTTTTCTCCCGGAAGAGCAAATACGGTGGCCGAACCAATCGTTGGGTCGCGCCAATAACGCGCATAGCCGGACCGGTGCAGGAGAATCCGTCCATGTTCCGAGCTGTAGTCCAGAAATACGCCGGCAATCGGAAAAATTTGTGGGCCTTGGTCAGTGGGTA
>JACKNE010000028.1 GCA_024235035.1 Gammaproteobacteria bacterium | reverse complement strand
CGCATCAACCTGCCGAATAAGTCGATTACCCAACGCATCAAACCCATCAGCAAGGTATGATGCACTCGGCGCCAAAAGGTCACGAACCGGGTAATGGCGCCGTCCAGCATCTGGCGTCCTGATTGGTTATTGCGTAGTATGTTGCCCAGGATGAAACCGAGCACGAGCAGGAACACGGGGAGTTCATCAACCTTGAAATCAAGGTGACCTACGATGCCGATCAGTGGCAGCGTAAGAACCAGGCCGATCAACAACGGTTCCAGTAAGTAACGAGAACCTCTCCGAACTAAGGGATCACGAAACCAGCGGGCTGACCGACCCCAATGCAGCCACCGCGCTAAACGCTGGTACAGGAATTCGGCGAACAGCCAGCGGCAACCGTCGCTGCAGGCAGCCACCGCCTTTTGCCCCCGCTCAGTATAGAGGATGACGATCAATCCCGCGCCGACACCCAGTATCGCAACCGGATCGACCAGCTGGATCGGACCCTGCGCCGTCGAGATCAGACTCAGCAGATAGCCTAGTGCCTCCAACCCGATGAAGGCGACGCCGAACGGCAATAGCAGAAAGCGGGTGATCCACCGTCCGACGGGCATGCCAAACCATGGGGCGCTCAATTGCTGCAAACCTTTCAGGTAAAACTCGCCGGGCTGGTAAATACCCGGCAACGCGACGCGGGCCCGGCGATCGAAGCGCGCCAGTCGATCCCCCAGCAGTAACTCACGCCCACTCAAATCCGGCAAACGCCATTGATTGCGGGCCACGGTATCCCGCAAATCAGTGAAACGCAGATGCCAACGCCGCAGAACGATATCGAATAGCTCTTCCTGAAGCACGTTCCGTACGACCCGCTGGTGATGATCGATCGGGAGAAAACCGGCTGTATCGAGCAGCTCATGCAGGCGCGGCAATAGCTGCTGGCGAAGTCGTTGGCCAATCTGATTGCCCAGAATTTGCAAGGGTGCGCTGAAATAAGCCACCTCGGCCCCGGACCACGGCGACTGGTCAAGATAGATCTTCGCAGCGTTTAGGATGCGCAGGGCCTTGAGTGGACCCTGAAACGGTAGTCCCAACTGCAACGGTTGCCGGCCACCGCTCCACAACCAGACAATCGGTTGCAAACGGTAATAGTGAATTCGTCCCTCCAGAAAAATTTGCTCCAGACCATGCAACAGACGAGAACATGGACTGGAAGACCGCATGGTAACCGGCTCATCCAGCAAGCGCTGAGTCAAATGCTCCAGTACTCGGGTGGATTGAGCATCCAATCTCCAGGTCGCAGCGAGATTGTGAGCCAGAGCCTCGATGATTTCATGCTGACGCTCCCCCAAAGTCCGCGCGACCGGGTCGGTAGCGAGAGCGGACTGACGAGGTCTAATACACCGATACTGGTAAACAGCCATCCGCAAATAGCGCAGCGCAGCGCCATAACGACCGGCCATCTCCGCTCTAAAGGCCGCCTGAACCCCATGACGGAAGAGACGTAAACGCACGGCGAGAACCCATTCCGATGGCGGCCCTCCACGGCCATGCACAATCGATCGGTGGTCCAGCAGCGTGACTAACAGCTCTTCAACCTGCTGTATCAAACGCCCGCTCAGATCACGCCAGAGTGAGACGATCCACTTCGATTTCCGCGTCAGGCTGGAAGCCTGCCGCAGCGCTTCCTGACAGCGCGATTCGACCTGCAAGGCGATCCGGTCACTCTCCGCCGATGGCTGGTTCGGGCTCATCTCCCCTGCATGGGTTTCCCGAATGAAAGCAGGCGTGGGCTTGGCCAGCAGAGGAAGAATCGTATTCTCACCACCAGCCAAGTCGGGATCATTCCGACCAAACGGCAGACGCAGGGGCAATTCCGGCTCGTAATCGGGAGCACCGCTAAAGCCGGATGGGCGACTTCGGGTCAGGAGATGTGGCCAACGACGACCATGCCGGGGTGGCGGCAGGTCCAAACCGCTATTTTTCAGCCAGCGATCCAGTCCAGACCAGTCCTGGATAGCCGGAAAAAAGTAGGCGCGCGCACCAGGGATAAAATAGCGTAAATAAGTCACGAAACCGACCAGGTGACGACACAGCGCTTCGTCATCTAAGCCCAGCACCACCCGCTGGTCCTGCTCAAGCAGGACTCGCGCCTCACGAAATGCCCTCTCACCGATCTGCTGGACCCAACCCCGAGCGCCAAATGCGTCGTAGTCCTGATTATCGTTACGAGCCACCTGCCAGGCACGCGCCACCTCAGCTGCGAACCGGCGACCCCAATAAGCGCGCAGCCAGTACTCGGGAGCGGCAGCAGCCAACTCCTGGGCCGATGGCATCGGCAAAAGAATAACCCAATCAGGCAGATTAAGCCCCTCAATGACCGATAGCGCCTCAGGATTTTCGTCCTCCAGGCCAGTCAGTAAGACTTCGCGCGGCATCAGGTAATAACGGAGTAGCGGGATAGCTGGGTTCAGCAAGTTGTCACCCAAGTGGCGACGGATCAAGCGTTGCAACATACGGGGCTGGAAGAGAAACACGCCCTCCGCTGGCCGGAGTACGCGTCGTCGAAAAGCGCGTGCAGTTAACCCAGAAGACATGCCGTTTACCGATCCATTAATAGATAAAAACTATCAATTTATTTGTTACATTAAATTTTAAATAAACCGTATTTTCCGACATAGTGAGCCTTACAGGCAATGGCATCTGGCTCATTTCTAAGGAGCCTACATCTGGCTCATTTCTAAGGAGCCTACATCATGCTCGAAGCGAGGGTTCTTACCACCAGCGTTACCTTCACCACCGCCAATGCCATATGTCTGCAAGGCATCGATCTACAATTGATTAAGGAGAGTATCCATGAGTAACCAAAAGAAACTGACCACCAACGCTGGGTGTCCGGTCGCCGACAACCAGAACGTGATGACTGCCGGCCCGCGAGGGCCGCAACTCTTGCAGGATGTGTGGTTCCTGGAGAAGCTCGCCCATTTCGACCGCGAAGTGATTCCCGAACGGCGCATGCATGCGAAAGGTTCAGGCGCCTACGGGACCTTTACCGTCACGCACGACATCACTCAATACACACGCGCCAAAATCTTCTCCGCGGTCGGCAAGAAAACCGAGGTGTTCACCCGCTTCTCCACCGTGGCCGGTGAACGTGGTGCGGCCGATGCCGAGCGCGACATCCGTGGCTTCGCAATCAAGTTCTACACTGAGGAGGGCAACTGGGACATGGTTGGCAACAACACGCCGGTGTTCTTCCTACGCGACCCGCTAAAATTCCCTGATCTGAATCACGCCGTGAAACGCGACCCACGCACTAACCTGCGCAGCGCGAAGAACAACTGGGACTTCTGGACGCTGCTGCCAGAGGCGCTGCACCAGATCACCGTGCTGATGAGCGATCGCGGCCTTCCCGCCACCTACCGCCACATGCACGGCTTCGGTAGCCACACCTTCAGCTTCATTAACGCCAAGAACGAGCGCTACTGGGTCAAGTTCCATTTCAAGTCGATGCAGGGTATCAAGAATCTGACCGACGCCGAGGCGGAAGCCGCCGTCGGCAAGGATCGCGAGACCCATCAGCGCGACCTTTATGAAGCCATCGAGCGTGGCGATTTTCCGCAATGGAAATTTGCCGTGCAGATCATGCCGGAGGCGGAAGCCGCCAAGGCGCCCTATCACCCCTTCGATTTGACCAAGATCTGGCCGCACCGGGACTATCCGTTGATCGATGTCGGCATCCTAGAACTCAACCGCAACCCGGAGAATTACTTCGCCGAGGTCGAGCAGGCCGCCTTCAATCCCGGCAACGTCGTACCAGGCATTGGCTTCTCGCCTGACAAGATGCTGCAGGGACGATTGTTCTCCTACGGCGATGCGCAACGCTACCGCCTGGGCGTCAACCATCACCTAATTCCCGTGAACATGCCGCGTTGCCCATTCCACAGCTACCACCGCGACGGCGCCATGCGCGTCGACGGCAACCACGGCAGCACCCTGGGCTACGAACCGAACGGCTACAGTGAGTGGCAGGAACAGCCGGATTACGCCGAGCCACCGCTGAATCTGGAAGGCGCGGCGGATCACTGGAATCAGCGTGAGGACACGGACTATTACTCACAGCCTGGTCACCTCTTCCGTCTGATGACGCCAGCGCAGCAACAGATATTGTTCGAGAACACCGGCCGCGGCATGGGTGATGCACCGCGAGAGGTGAAGATCCGCCATATCGGTCATTGCCTGAAGGCGGATCCGGCCTACGGCCAAGGTGTCGCCCATGCCTTGGGTATTCCGTTGAGCGATGTTCTCGCCTAGAAAGATCGCGCGGTGACGTGGTGACATGCCATCGACATCAAACGAAACGGTGGCATAAGCAATGACTATCGACACCATTGCATCAGTCAATTAGTCAAATTACCACGTGTATACTACGCTTTATCTGATCATGATCATGATCATGATCATGATCATGATCAGATATTCCCCTGTTTCTACTATTAATTAGAGAGGGCTTTACTGATGCAGCTCAAAGGCTCCAAAACCGAAGAAAACCTGAAAGCCGCCTTTGCTGGCGAATCACAGGCTAACCGTCGCTATCTGTATTTCGCCAACAAAGCCGATGTTGAAGGCCAAAATGACGTCTCGGCCCTGTTCCGCTCGACTGCAGAAGGCGAAACCGGTCATGCCCATGGTCACCTCGACTACCTGGCGCAAGTAGGCGATCCAGCGACCGGCCTGCCGATTGGCGACTCACGCAACAACCTGAAGTCGGCGGTCGCGGGCGAAACCCACGAATACACCGATATGTATCCAGGCATGGCGAAGAGCGCCCGGGAAGAAGGCTTCGATGAAATCGCCGACTGGTTCGAAACGCTGGCCAAGGCTGAACGTTCCCATGCCAACCGCTTCCAGAAAGCCCTGGATGCGCTGGTTGACTAGCCAAAAGCCACGGGGCGGGCGCACCCGCCCCGCTCCCGCCGCGCTACCCCTGAGAAGAGGCCAAACTCATGAGCGTCCGCGAAGGCAATCTGGAGCCGCCAAAACGGCATCCCATCGACTGGAAAAACCCCGACTACTACAACGAAGGCTCGCTATTCACTGAACTGGAGCGGGTCTTTGATATCTGCCACGGCTGCCGGCGTTGTGTCAGCCTGTGTAATGCTTTCCCCAAACTTTTCGATCTGATCGATGAGGGTGGAACCGGCGAGGTGGATGGCATTCCGAAAGCCAAGTACGGGGAGGTAGTCGATCAATGCTACCTCTGCGACGTGTGCTTCATGACCAAATGCCCCTACGTACCTCCCCACTCCTGGAATCTGGATTTTCCACACCTGATGCTACGGGCCAAAGCGGTCAAGTTCAAGAAGGGCGCAGTCACATTCCGGGATAAGTTGCTCACCAGCACCGACGCCTTAGGTAAGCTGCTAGCAATTCCCGTGGTGGCGCAAACGGTTAACGTTACCAACAAAAACAAAGCCATGCGCCGCATGATGGACAAAATGCTGAGAGTCCACCGTGATCGCCAACTCCCTGATTATGCGCCGCAACGTTTCCGCGCCAATGCCCAGGCCGAAGGTCATTTTCCAGTACGCGATGGCCAACGCACCCCCGGCAAGGCCGCAATTTTTTCCACCTGCTATATCAATTACAATGAACCAGGCATTGGCCACGACCTGCTGAAGATTCTGGCCCACAATGAGATTCCAACCATTCTGGTCGAAAAAGAAGCCTGCTGCGGAATGCCGAAGCTCGAACTTGGCGACCTGGAATCGGTGAACCGACTGAAGGAAGTGAACATGCCGGTGCTGGCGAAACTGGCGCGTGAAGGCTACGCGATTCTGACCGCTATTCCCTCCTGTACTCTGATGTTCAAGCAGGAATTGCCGTTGATGTACCCGGAGGATGCCGACACACAGGCAGTGGCTGAGGCCATGTTCGACCCGTTCGAGTACTTGTCGTTGCGCAACAAGGATGGCTTGCTCAAGACTGACTTCAAGCAATCGCTCGGCACGGTTTCCTACCACATTCCCTGCCATCTCCGGGTGCAGAACCTGGGACAGAAAACACGGGAGTTATTGCAACTGATTCCAAATACGACCATCCACACCGTGGAGCGCTGCGCCGGCCACGACGGTACCTGGGGCGTGAAGAGCGAGTATTTCGATACCTCGATGAAAATCGGTCGACCGGTCTTCAAGCAAATGGCTGCGGCGAATCCAGACTACATCAGTTCGGATTGTGCGATCGCTGGTCGTCATATCGGTCAAGGCATGGGTGAAACCCAAGCACAGAAGCAGCATCCTCTCTCTCTGATCCGAATCGCCTACGGGCTTTGACTGTGGAGGATCCGTCATGCCACCCATTACTCGTGATAGCCTGATGTCATTGGAACAGTATGCTCGGGAGCGCCCCACGTTTCGGGCGCGGGTGCTCGCTCACAAACAGCATCGCAGTCTGGCGTTGGGCGAGCACCTGAACCTGCTTTTCGAGGATGAACTGACCATCCGCTACCAGATTCAGGAAATGCTGCGGATCGAAAAGATCTTCGAAGAAGACGGCATCGAAGGTGAGCTGGAAGCCTATAATCCCTTGGTGCCGGATGGCGGTAACTTCAAGGCCACCTTGTTGATCGAGTACCCGGATATTGAAGAGCGGCGGCGTATGCTCGCCCGTCTGAAAGGGATCGAAGATGCGATCTGGATTCAGGTCGAAGGATGCGAGCGCGTATTTGCGATTGCAGACGAGGACTTGGAGCGGGAAAACGAGAAGAAAACCAGTGCTGTGCATTTTCTGCGCTTCGAGCTCAATCCTGAGATGAAGAACCGGTTAAAACAAGGAGCACTATTGGCTATCGGTGCTAATCACCCGGAATACGCTGCCGAGATGCCAACGATACCCGAGAACTTACGATCGTCACTGTTGGTCGACCTGGCTTAGCTGATTAATTTAAATCATATTAATCAGATGGTTGACGACAAATAAATCCACTGGTCGCCGATCGCCAATCAGCAGGTTCCTACTACGTATCAGGATTTGGTATTAGACTGTCGAAAACTTACCAAAATGCCTCTTCGGTTTGTTATGGCTTTACAAAACCGATGCGGCATTTTCCTACATCTGAATTGGTGCTCCCCATGTTGATCTTCGACCAGTCTCGGCCCGGCCGCCAAGGCGTTGTTCCCACCGCTGCCTCTGACCGGGCCCTGTCCGACCTGCCTGCCCACCTGCGTCGCACCGAGTCCGCGCCCCTGCCGGAAGTCTCGGAGCTTCAGACCGTGCGCCACTATACCCGGCTATCGCAGAAGAACTTCTCCATCGATACCCATTTCTACCCGTTGGGTTCCTGCACCATGAAGTACAACCCACGGGTTTGCCACCGACTGGCTTCGTTACCGGGTTTCCTGAACCGCCACCCACTGGCGCCCGCAAGCATCAGTCAAGGCTTCCTAGCCTGCCTGTATGAATTGCAAGCGATGTTGCAAGAAGTGACCGGGATGCAGGCAGTATCGCTGACGCCCATGGCGGGTGCTCAGGGCGAATTTGCCGGGGTGGCGATGATCCACGCCTATCATGTCGCGCATGGCGATCACACTCGCCGGGAGATTCTGATCCCCGACGCCGCCCATGGCACTAATCCCGCCACTGCGATCATGTGTGGATTCACCGTTCGAGAAATTCCTACTGACCCCCAGGGTGATGTCGATCTTGAGGCCTTGCGCCAGGCGGTCGGACCGCAGACCGCTGGTTTAATGCTGACCAACCCCTCCACACTGGGTGTTTTCGAACGCCACATCACTGAAATCGCCGCCATTGTCCATGATGTCGGTGGTCTGCTCTACTACGATGGCGCTAATCTCAACGCCATTCTTGGCAAGGTCCGACCTGGTGACATGGGCTTCGATGTGATGCACATGAACTTGCATAAAACCTTTGCCACCCCACATGGCGGTGGTGGTCCCGGTGCAGGACCGGTCGCGGTCAACGCCCGGCTGGAGCCTTTTCTGCCCCTACCGTTCGTTACCAAGGAAGATGAACATTACCGCTGGCTCAATGAAACCGACCGTCCACAGAGTATCGGTCGGCTATCAGCGTTCATGGGCAACGCTGGTGTCATCTTACGCGCCTACGTTTACGCCCGAATGCTGGGTGGCGCTGGCATGAGCCGGGTCGCCGACTATTCCACGCTGAACGCCAACTACCTCATGGCGGAATTGGTGAAAGCCGGGTTCGATTCCGCTTTCCCACAACGACGAGCCAGCCACGAGTTCATCATCACGCTCAAGCGTCAAGCCAAGACTCTAGGCATCACGGCTATGGACTTCGCTAAACGACTGCTCGATCTTGGTTATCATGCACCGACCACTTACTTCCCGCTGCTGGTACCGGAATGTCTGCTGATCGAACCAACTGAAACCGAATGCAAAGAGGAACTGGATGGATTCATAGCAGCGATGCGGCAAATTCAGCAGGAAGCGGAAGCCAGCCCCGAGCAGGTCAAAGGCGCACCACACCACCGACCGGTGCGCCGTTTGGATGAGGTTCGAGCCGCCCGTGATATGGACCTGGCCTGGTTTCCGCCTGGCGAATGCTAAGCAGCCATGGCTTCCCAACAACATAAAGGCTGGCGCCGACTGGTCAACGCCACAGGCTACTCCTGGGCTGGACTAAGAGCCGCCTGGCATAACGAAGAAGCTTTTCGTCAGGAAGGACTGCTTTGCGCAGTTTTGACGCCATTGGCGCTGTGGCTCGGCGATAACACCGTCGAACGGTCGCTGCTGATCGGCAGCCTGCTGCTGGTTGTGATCGTCGAATTGCTCAACACCGGTATCGAAGCTGCTATCGATCGCATCGGCCCTGAACACCACGAATTATCCGGCCGAGCCAAGGATATCGGTTCGGCAGCGGTGTTCATGGCTTTGCTGAATGCTGCTGTAGTTTGGCTACTGATTCTGTTGACTTAATATTTCTCTGTTCCTATTTCGCAACAACTGATTCGTCTTTCATTGTTTCCAACTTTTTTGCTTCTTTTTTGCTACTCTTCCCAAGTTACTCATAAAAAAACAGTGGCAATAGGAGGAGATAGTCATGCGAACCGGTATCGTCATTGATTCAGCTTGTGATCTTCCACAATCCTATATTCAAGAACACAACATTCATATCATGCCAATCAGCCTGCATTTCGGTTACGACCTCTTCAAAGATGCACGTGATCCGAAAGCAACCCAGGCTTTCTACTGCAAGTACCTAGTGGAAAAGACCCTGGACATCGAAACGGCGCCATTTTCAGTGGAGCAGATCAGGGAATTGTTTCTCGAAGAGTTGGTATTGAAATACGACCGGGTGCTGGTCATCACGATCGCTCAAACCCGCAGCCCGATTTTCGCTAACGCCTCCGAAGCGTCCTACGCCATCCTTAAACAATATCGGGAACGACGCCAGAAAGCCGGCATGTCAGGTTCCTTCTATTTAACTGTCCTGGACAGTAAAACCCTGTTTACCGGTGAGGGCGTGTTGGTCCACGAAGCCGTGCGATTGCTGGAAGAACAGAACCCGTCATTCGGTGTACTGCGCGGAGTCGTCGAACAATTGAGCCAGCAAGTTTATGGCTATCTGGTTCCAGAAGATTTGTTTTACATTCGCCAACGGGCCAGCAAGAAGGGTGAGAAATCGGTCGGTCTGATCGGTTACCATTTTGGCACCCTACTCGATATCAAACCGATTATTGGCTTTCATCGAGGCGAAAGTCAAACGGTCGATAAAGATCGAGGCTTTGATCGGGCATTGATCAAGCTGTTCAATATTGGCCGGCAGTCCATCGATCGGGGATTGGCTACGCGCATCATCAACACTAGCTATGCCGGCGATCCCGAGGTGATCCGTCACAAACGCGCCTTTGTCGATTTCGAACGCTATGCCAAGGATCACGGTGTCGAAGTCCTACTATCGGTGATGAGTACAGCGGGCGGCATCAATGTTGGTCCAGGCGCATTTGCGCTGGCCTATATCGCCGGTCCGCCGGTTGCGATCCCTCACATTACCGGCAATGACATGACGGACGACATAAAAGCGGCGAGTGAACTCGATCCATCACCGGCGGAGTGGATCATCTGACCGGTTTCTACGCCAGCATCAATTTCCTCGTAAACCCAGGGTCCTATGAATCTATCACCGGTTGTATCGGGCGTTGACGCGCTGGCTTCCGTTCTGCAAACCGCTCTCGGTGACCAGACATCCTTTCGGCTTTGGGTCTTCCTGGCCGTTTTCGCTCCGGTTCTACTCCATCTAACCGACGAATATTCAACATCTGTTGTCGTACCCGTACTCGCTTGAGGTGTTGGAAAATCTCCGGCGGCATTCCGTCGGGGAGATCGACCGTACTGTAGTGGTCATGAATCTCGATGCGTCCGATATAGCGACCCTCAATGCCCGCCTCGTTAGCGATGGCGCCCATGATATTCTGCGGAGTAGCACCATGTTCACGACCGACTTCGATCCGGTAGCGAATCTTGTCGAAATCGCCGGAATCCCGCGCAGGCCGTTCGCCACGGGTGGGACGCCCTTCGCGGGTTAGTCGTCCCGGCGATCTCTCTTTCTCTCGCTCCGCATCCTTGGGAATCGTATCTTCGAATTGAAACGGCCGGTCACGTTGCGCCAGATAGGTCAGCGTAGCGGCAATGTCATGGGTGCTAATCGCCTGCTCTCGCTCAATCTCGGCGATCAGTCCCTGGAAAAAACTCAGATCCTGTGTGTTGAAAACTTCACCAACTTGCTGTTTGAACTGGGCTAGCCGGTGACCAGTGATGGCTTCCGGTGTCGGCAGCGGCATCCGTTCGATCGGTTGCCGGGTCGTCTTTTCAATGGCGCGCAATAAACGCAGTTCACGAGGGGCGATAAACAAGATGGCATCGCCTGCTCGCCCGGCCCGCCCGGTACGGCCAATACGGTGAATATAGGCTTCGGTATCGTAGGGAATATCGTAATTGATGACGTGGCTGATCCGCTGTACATCCAACCCGCGCGCCGCAACATCGGTTGCGACAACGATATCGAGATTACCACCACGTAATTGCTCGATGGTTTTCTCCCGCAACGCCTGCGTCATGTCACCATGCAGCGCAGCACTCGGATAACCTCGCGCTTCCAATCGTTCCGCCAACTCGGTAGCAGCGATCTTGGTGCGCACGAAGATCAAGATCGCGTCGGCATCCTCCACTTCCAAGACCCGCGTCAAGGCATCCAGCTTATGCTGTGCATCGACTTGACAATAGCGCTGCCGAACCGTGGCGACTGTGGCAGTGCGAGTTTCGATCTTGACTTCCCGTGGATCACGCAGATGGCGATGTGCTACCCGGCGAATTGGCTCGGGCATGGTGGCCGAGAACAGAGCCACCTGCTTTTTCGCCGGAGTCTGCTCCAGAATCCAATCCACGTCATCGATAAAACCCATACGCAACATTTCGTCAGCTTCATCCAGCACCACAGTGCGCAATGCCGCCAGCGACAACGTTTCTCGGCGCAGATGGTCCATGACTCGACCTGGAGTACCGACCACCACATGCACCCCACGTCGGAGATGGCGAAGTTGCAAGCTCATGCTCTGGCCGCCATAAATCGGCAGGACATGAAACCCAGAGATATGACGAGCGTAGCCTTGGAACGCCTCAGCGACCTGAATAGCCAATTCGCGGGTCGGCGTCAGCACTAGCGCCTGCGGTTCCCGATCGCCCAAATCCAGTTTTTCCAGAATAGGCAAGGCGAAAGCCGCTGTCTTACCAGTGCCGGTCTGCGCCTGACCTAGAACATCATAACCGTCCAGCATCGGGGGGATGGTGGCTGCTTGGATCGGCGAGGGCGCTTCATAGCCGAGTTCCTTGAGGGTTTCCAGCAGAGAAGCGGACAGCGCGAGCTGTTCAAAATATTCAATAGATGACATGCAAAGTGTTACCTGAATGAAAAAATCGGCGGCGTGCCAAAACACGCCGGCCTGAACGAAACTGAACAATGATTCAATCTTGATTGATTAACTCTATGGGGCGGACTTCAGCCTGCCAAATGGGCCTTTCAGCCTGAACAGACCACGATCCGGTGGCGGCGGCGGAACTTGTTGATGATGTGCCAGCGCCAAAGTAGATGGGCAATCACAAAGGTTAGGGTACTGGCGATCAACGCAGTGGCCATCGACCCAACCAACAGCGGCCAGCCGATATCACCTGCTCTACGTAGCAACCATTCCAGCGAAGGTTCGAACGCCCAATCCAGCGGCGGACGACCCAGCAACCAAGCGCCAAACCGATACGTCACGAACATGATCGGCGGGATGGTCAACGGATTGGTAATCCAAACCATAGCGACCGCGACCGGCAAATTGAAGCGCAACCATGCAGCAGTTGTAGCAGCTAACAACATTTGCCAAGGAATTGGAACGAAAGCAAAAAACATACCTGCAGTTAATCCGCGTACCGTCGAGCGGCGACTAAAATGCCAAAGGCGAGGATCATGCAACAAATTACCGAGAAAGCGCAAATTTCTATGCGTACGCAGCTGATGACAATCCGGCAAATAGCGCTGTAAGAACCGCTTCATAGCGACGCTCAACCAGGAATCGGCGAAATGCCGGGTGATAAGACTATGAAACCACCTAAAAATTCAGATGACAAGCACGTTTTAATAAAATATACCCGAACAGCAACGATACCCATCATGGTATAAACCCCGATAATTAAATTTATTGTTCAGTATAATCAACCCCTTCAACGGCAAGGCAGATAACGTCGACCTCGCTATACTTTAACATCAAGTCGTTCTCAAAAAACCGGATGACTGAGACCTTTGTGCCTAGTTTTGGCGCATTGGGTCTGGGTGAAGTCACGCTGCAGTTGCATTATTTGCAGACGCTCAACGATATCGATGTCTACAACAACACGACAGTGGTGTTTCCAGCACCGCCGGATTTGATCGAGCCCTTGCTGGATATGAAGTAACCGTCAGTCAGTGCATCGTAGGAGTCCGTCTACGGAGGATGGTAGCTGATGACAAAATCACCTACAAACAGATTCCTTATATCGACAAATTTTGCTTCATAAGCGGTCTATATGGCTCCTGGGTCCAGTCACAGGCATCTTTCCCGACCCCACAACGACTGCAGGACTTATCGGCAAGCCGTGGCAAAACCTCGGCTGTATCAGCAAAACCGCAAAAACAGGTAAGATGCTATGATTCATGAACTAAGGTCCGTCACCAAGAACATCCGGAATTGTCTCTGCAAGACTTTTGCTTTCCGTCATTCCCGCGTCAGCAGGAACCAATCAACCCACTGAAAATATTGGATAGTCTATTTCAAGGATATGGCAAACTCAGGGGGTTGGCAAAAGTCCCGTCCTGAAAAATACAAGTTTGGTTTTCTTTTAACATCATTCAACAATTGAGCGAGTTTCTAGAACAAAATATGACCATCGATCTCAAATCTCATGCCAAGGTAGGTGTTTATGTGGACGCCGCCAATATTTCCCGTAACGGTGGCCAGCGCATGCAATATGACATACTGCGCGAATTCGCCTGCCGTGATTACGCTGAACCTCTGCGGCTAAATGTTTATCTATCCTATGATGAGGAACGCGCTGAAACCAATACGGTCTATCGAGACAAGGCCCGCGCTTACCAGTCCGCCTTACGCGAACTGGGCTACAAAGTGATTGAAAAGCGAGTCAAGTGGTTTCAGGATGAAGCCGGGAACCGTTACGGCAAGGCGAATGCCGACCTCGATATGGCGGTCGACGTCTTGTTGCAGTCAGAGAATCTGGACCGGGTGCTGCTAGCGACCGGCGATGGAGATTTCGTCCAAGTGGTTCGCGCTTTACAGAATAAGGGCTGCCGGGTAGAAGCCCTAGCTTTCGATAATGTTTCCGAAGAATTGCGTCGGGAAGCCGATATGTTCGTCTCCGGTTACCTGGTGCCAGGGTTGCTACCCACCCGTGGTGACGATTACCTCTCACCCATCTGGGGAGCGATGGGTTCCCGGGTACGCGGTTATTGCTACCATCATGATGACAACAAAAGCTTTGGTTTCATGCGCTTTCTGGTCAAGTTGTCCCCCTATCTGTGGAAAACCGATTCGCGTGATTCTGAGTCCCCCTATCGAACGGCGTTCTTCCACGATTCCAGCTTACCCGATGGTTTCAATGTCATGAAATTACCGTCTCGCAACCATATTTTTGAATTCACCTTGGCCGAACCAAACGGCAAGCAACCAGTCGCCACCGATATCGTACTGGTTCATCCCGCCCCGCTCTGAACGGGAGAAGCGCGGTGTTCGCCGCCTATCTCTATCGAGAAGCACCATGCACCATTTTCCAAGCCTGAAATTTCTTACCTCGCTACCGCTGATCCTGATTCTGGGGACACCAAACGTCTTTGCGAAACCGGAAAAGGTGGATGCGGATCTCCAAATCAAAACACTGGCGCCGACCTCCCGTCAGGATGCACTGGATCGGACCATCGCTAACTTGCTGTCGCAGCATCACTATCGACAGAGTCCACTGGATGTTGCACTATCGTCACTGGTGCTG
>JACKNE010000027.1 GCA_024235035.1 Gammaproteobacteria bacterium | reverse complement strand
TTCGATCGGTTGAAGTCGGTCAGCCGGGGTTTTGCCTCCTTTGAATATAGCTTTGAGCGATTTCAAGCCGCACCACTGGTCAAGCTGGATGTGCTGATCAACGGCGAGAAAGTAGATGCGCTGTCAGCGATTGTGCACCGTGATCAGTCTCAACGCCAAGGCCATAATCTAGCAGCCAGACTTAAGAAACTGATTCCTCAGCAAATGTTTGAAGTAGCGATTCAAGCCGCGATCGGAAGCCAGATTATTGCTCGCACTACGGTCAAGGCATTACGCAAGAACGTACTGGCCAAATGCTATGGCGGCGACATCACTCGCAAGCGTAAGCTGCTGGAAAAACAAAAGGCGGGTAAAAAGCGCATGAAACAGGTGGGCAAGGTGGAAATCCCACAGGATGCTTTTCTCGCGGTGTTGCAGGTGGACAAGAATGGTTAGCGGTGAGTAATGCGTGGTGCGTCGACCAGCAAACCACCCATCAACTCATCACCCATATCACTCTCATCATTCAACCAACCGATTGGGTCGTTATACGCATGAATATTGATTTTGCCGCCGTTCTGGTAGTTTTGACGGTTATGACCGGCGCCATCTGGTTACTGGATATCCTGATGCTGGCGCCACGTCGCGCTCGTGGTTCGTCGGCAACACTGGAGAGTGAGCGTGAAGCTCAGGTGGCGGCGGCTAAGTTGCCCTGGTACGTCGATCTATCGAAGTCATTTTTCCCGGTGATTCTGGCCGTGCTGGTGCTCCGTTCGTTTGTAGTCGAGCCATTCCGTATTCCTTCGGAATCCATGCTGCCCACTTTGCTCAAGGGTGATTTCATCCTGGTCAATAAATTCGCCTACGGATTGCGCCTGCCGGTGCTCAATACCAAATTGCTGGGGAGCGGCCAACCAGCGCGGGGCGATGTCGTGGTGTTTCGCTACCCGCGCGAACCTTCTGTTGCTTATATTAAACGGGTCATTGGCCTACCGGGTGACCGATTAGAGTACCAAGACAAGCGGTTGTTCATCAACGGACAACCTGCACCGCTGACCCTGTTGCCTGACAATCCAGCAGAACCCGGTTATCAGCAATTCGATGAACAGTTGCATACCGCCAGCCACCGCATTCAAATCTTGGCTAATGGCCGCTGGAGTCTGGTTGGATTGTGGCCTGGCCTGCAATTACATCGCGAATTGGATGGAACCGTCTCCTGGAAATATCAAGTCCCTGAAGGCCATTATTTTGCCATGGGCGACAATCGCGATAACAGCAGCGACAGTCGGGTTTGGGGGCCGCTACCTGAGGAAAACTTGATCGGCAAGGCCTTTTTTATCTGGATGAACCTGAATTGTATTACTTTTAATGGCCAATGCAGCCGGATTGGCCAGCGCATCGAATAGCTGGAAACGAGGGGAAAGAAGATGATACAGACCGCGCCATGGAAACACTCCAACGATCAGCAGCGTGGTATGACCGTGATTGGCATGCTGTTGCTGTTGATCGTCATTGCTTTTGCCGCGCTCATCGCGATGAAAGTCGTGCCAATGTATATCGAATACTACACGATCAAATCGACCATCGAGACCATTCGCAAGGAACCGCAACTAGCGCAGATGAGTACACAGGACATTCACAACGCTATTCAAAAACGCTTTGATATCGGTTACGTCGACAGAGTGACCGCCCGTGATCTCAAGGTCAGGCAAGACCCTAACGGTAGAGGGCGCGTGCTGGAACTGATTTATAACGATGAACGAGAGCTGTTCTATGGTTTGTATGTGTTACTTAAGGTAAATGAAGTGATTCTGCTGAAGTCGAATTGAACACGAATCCGTGAATCCGCCGATTGCCCAACTGTGCGCCGCTTTGGATTACCGCTTCCAAACGCCTGAACGGCTGGAAGATGCCTTGACCCATCGCAGCGCCTCAGCCCGCAACAACGAGCGACTGGAGTTCCTGGGTGACGCCTTGTTGAACCTCATCGTGGCTGAATACTTGTTCCAGCGCTATCCCAAAGCCAGTGAAGGTGAATTGAGTCGGCTACGAGCTAGCCTGGTCAAGGGAGAAACGCTGGCGGATTTAGCGCGCGAGTTGAAATTAGGCGACTGGTTGCGATTAGGGCCAGGCGAACTCAAAAGCGGTGGCTACCGGCGTGAATCCATTCTGTCGGACGCACTGGAGGCGGTGATCGGCGCCATCTATCTGGACAGTGATTTTAGTACCTGCCGCAACTGGGTATTACATCTCTATCGAGACTGGCTGACACGGTTATCCAGCGCCAACGAATTGAAAGATCCCAAAACCCGTTTGCAGGAGCACCTACAAGCCGACCAGCGCCCCCTACCGACCTATAACGTACTGGAAATTCGTGGTGAACCACATGCACAAAGTTTTATCGTCGAGTGTGTGGTTACGGGGTTACGAACGACCGCCATCGGCAGCAGCCGCCGTAAGGCTGAGCAGGAGTCCGCTCGCCTGATGTTGGAACGAATCGCCTGATGATACCCTCGCTCCCCGCACTTCCAAATGGTATGGAGTGCAAACAACGTGCGGGCTATGTCGCCCTGCTGGGCCGACCGAATGTCGGCAAATCGACCCTGTTGAACCGGTTGATCGGTCAAAAAATCAGTATCACGGCTCCCAAACCGCAAACGACCCGGCACGTGATCCTAGGCATCCAGACTCTGCCGGAAGCGCAGATCGTTTACGTAGATACCCCAGGTCTGCATCGCCAAGGTCGGCGGGCGATGAACCGTTACCTGAATCGGGCAGCGACCAGCGTACTGGGTTATGTCGATATGGTGGTGTTCTTGATCGAAGCTCTGCGCTGGACCGCAGAAGATGGGGATGTACTGCAACAGCTGACAGCACTCACCGTACCCGTGGTACTGGCGGTCAACAAAGTTGATCGGATCGCGGATAAGCGACAATTACTGCCGTTCCTACAAGAAGTTTCTGGAAAACATGAGTTTGTCGAGGTAGTGCCACTGGCGGCGATCAACGGCGACAACGTTACTGCACTGGAGCAGATCATCGCTGGCTTGTTGCCGGTGCAAGCGTTTCTGTTTCCTGAAGAGCAAATTACCACCGCCAGCGAGCGCTTCTTGGTTGCCGAGTTGATTCGCGAAAAGCTGACTCGATGGCTGCGTGAAGAATTGCCCTACGCCCTGACCGTGGAGATCGAGCGATTTATCGAAGAAGGCCGATTGGTACGCATCCATGCGGTGATCTGGGTTGAACGCGCCAGCCAGAAAGGGATTGTGATTGGCGAGAAGGGCGCTACCTTACGCGAAGTGGGTCGTCAGGCTCGCGCAGATATGGAACGGTTGCTTGATCGCAAAGTGTTCCTAGAAACCTGGGTCAAGGTGCGTGATGGCTGGTCCGATGACGAAAGCGCCCTGCGCAGCCTGGGCTATGCCGATCCAGGCAAACCTTGAACCCGTCCCCTTCGCCCTCTTCGGCCCCTCCCTTGGAAGAAAACCAGGATTCTCTGGCCTCATGCGTGTCCTGTTACAGTCCGCTTTCATTCTGCATCGCCGTCCCTACCGTGATACCAGTCTGTTGCTAGAGGCATTCAGTCCCGAGTACGGTCGATTGGCTCTAGTGGCGCGCGGTGCTGCTTCGTCCCGGTCGCGATTGAAGGGGTTACTACAACCCTTTATTCCCCTATTGCTATCCTGGACCGGCGATAGCGACTTGGTGACATTGATCAGCGGTGAGGAGGACAGGACTCCTATACCTCTATTGCAAGATCGAGCATTGGCCGGACTCTACGCTAACGAGTTACTCGTGCGACTGCTACCACGCGGGGAAGCACAACCTGAGTTGTTTAACGCCTATGCAGTGCTGCTGGAGGAGCTAGCGACGGCGACCGACGAGGAGCCTCCGTTGCGGCGCTTTGAGAAGCGCTTGCTGGAAGAATTGGGCTACGGGCTGAGTCTGAGTTATGAAGCGGCTAGTGGCGCACCGATTATTGCCGAGGCGCATTACCATTACGTGCTGGACCAAGGACCGCTGGCTATCGATCGAACTCAGAGTGGTATACCGATTTCCGGTCAAGGACTCTTAGCTTTGCGCGATGGGATGCTGAACGATCCCGCTATACTCAGGGAAGTCAAGCAACTGACCCGCGCGGCGCTCGCTTTGCAATTGCAAGGCCGAGTGTTGAAGACGCGGGCGCTGTACCGCATCAAGCGGGAAGCGTAGTGCGGCAGAAGCGTCGTGACGATGGTTTTTTCGCTATCCCCAACATTCGTCGTTTTCTGGCGTTTCGATTGTTGTTCGGGGTCCGGTTTTATATACCTGTCGACATCCTAAAGCGCCTGGGGCAGGATTGATCGCTTGTTCAATGGACACTGAGATACTGCAGCATCTGGCGCGGTGTGAGCTTGACACTCGACGGTCCACTGCGGATGTGAAATTCCTCGTTACCGCCAGCCAACAAAAACGCTGGTTCACGGGCCTTTTCACAGACCACGGCAACGATGGTCCTGCCGACGACCGGGCGGATTTCCGCGTGCAAATATTTACTGAATTCGGCGCCAATATGCTGATTGATCAGATTCTTGAAATGCAGCAGACACTTGTCGTCATTCTCGAACTGATCCACTGCGATACCGACGATCTCACCGTCATCGCTGACACCGATCAACAGAATCCCGCCGTCGGTATTCAGAAATCCCACCACACTCTTGAGCCAGGCCAATTCGATTTCCTTGCCAGCCTTGCCGGTCTTGAGGTTGGTGCGTAAGGTAGATTTGAACTCCAGGTTAGGACTCTCACCATAGCGAATCAGGGCCAGCACTTTCTCCTCGAACTCAGCAGGATCATCGGTCAAAGAGGGCAATATCTTGAACTGGCGGCCATAATGGCGTGTCAGCAGCAAGGTCATGATCAGCCCAATGGCAAGCACCAGGAAACCCACGCTGATCACTAAAATCCAACTGCTTTGCAGGGCGCCAAGAAAATCCCATTCAGGAAGGACAATCCCCAACCAAAGACCTTTATCCGGATCGCCCAGGGGTTGCAGCCAAGCCCACCATTTGCCCTCATGGAAGGTTACAGGTTGTCGCGCCGGACGTCGAGCTGCTAACCAGGCCTTCACTGCATCAAAAATCGGTCCGGCATCCAACCGCTCAGGCGACAGACTGGCTGGGAGTATGGAATCGTTGCCCTCCAGCGCAGTCGGCAGCAGCACGGCGCCATCCGCTTCGGTCATGAACGCGGCGCCACGGTCGCCGATTTTCAATTGAGCGAGTGCCTGCAGGATATCCTGTAAAGGCAGATCCAAACCCAGTACATAATCACGATCAGGTTCACTCGGGCGTTGAAATCGAACAGCGCCGGTGATGCCAGGAGCGCGCTCGGTAAAGAACAGATAGGGACGAGTCCAAAACACCGCGTTGGTATCGGCCATTTCCAATACACCCTTGAACCACGGACGGGAGCGAGGATCGTAATTTTCCCTCCCCTGGCGCTCTTCGATTTGCACACCAAGACTACTCCAACGCTGCCAGACCGCATTGCCTTGCCCGTCCAGATCGCGAGAGCGCCACGCTTGATCCTCATGTGCGAGATAGAAAGAGCGGCCATCTGAATCCGCCAACGTCAGACCAGAAACCTTGGTGAGATTTTCCAGAACTGGAATAAATCGGCTAACCAGAGCGGGGATATCGTCCAAACTCAGATCGCCGGCCTTGCCCCAACCCTGGGCTATGCGCAGACTGCTCTCCGGAAGCCGCAGGAAGCCGGTCAGATCTTCGCTGGTCTTCTGAGCCAATCTTTGCAATTGTTCCTGGGCCAGACGGTCGCGCAGGGTCTCGCCAGCGAAGAACACCGCAGCCAGCAAGCTACCGATGGTCAGGATCAAGAGCAACAGAAGATCGCGCAGCAGGCGATTACGCAAGCCAAGGCGGTCGGGTTTGCGGCGTTGAGTCTTGGAGAACCACATGATGATGGATAATCCGATAGCGATAGAACCAGGATGAGATAGCGCAATGCCCAGGCCACCGAAAGCTAGTAGGCAAACCCTGGCGACGATGGAGTAGAATCACGGCAGCGAAATGGCGTATCGTGGATGGATCGAATTGATATCTGCTAACCAAGTTGTTTGCCCTGATGAGGTCGAATCTATGTGTACTCCCCATCATTGTCCAAGACGCGATACCGACCGAGAAGACATCAAGGTATTTCGCTGTGGCCGGTGTTGCCGCCGCAACCGACCTCAGCAAGCGCAATGCTCCGCCAACAAAGCTGGGATCAAAATTCGACAGCATTCCCGCCACCGGGTTGGAAAAAACCTCGATCCTCCCAACACCACGACTTAGCTATTCTTGGCTCCGAATGAGTGCCATAGCTTCTGTACCCAGGATTGCTTAGACAACTCAGGTTTAATGCCCTGTTCCAGGAAATAGGGTGAATAGCGCTTGTCGCCCTCCATAATATGCTTGGTCAACCAGACCTTGAGGAAATGCGCCAGCTCGAAGCTGATCGAGCCCTTGCCTTCCTCCAGCTTGGCGCGCAATCCGTTCAATTGCTCGATCAGCTGGTCGTGTTCCTCCTTATGACGCTCATACTCGGGATAATGCAAGATGCGCATCAAGCTTTCTTCAACCGCGAAATGGATTCGAGTGTATTCACTGAGGCGCTCGACGATTTTGTTGGTCGCCTCTACACCTTGCCGCTGTTGGATTGCCTCGTGAACCTGATTCAATAAATCGACCAACACCTTGTGTTGCGCATCGATTTCCTCGATACCGACACTCAGCGTGTTGGACCACTCGATAAATTTGACCATAACCCATACACCTCGCTGTGTTTATACTTGTCGGGCCAGAAAGCTAAGGGGTACTCGGCTATGGCGTTTCAGTATTCAGCTTCCGTTCAGCGAACGCCAGAACCGCTTCGCCCAGGAACCTTTCGACAGCTCTGGCCGGATGCCTTGTGCCAAAAAATGAGCGGTGTAACGCTTGTCCCCTTCCATGATGTGCTCAGCCAACCAATCCTTGAGAAAATGCGTCAGCTCAATACCAACGGCGCCCTTGCTTTTATCCCACTTGAGATGAATATCCGCCAATTGAGCAATCAGCCTGTCATGTTCTTCCTTATGGCGCGCATAATCCGGATAATGCAGGATGCGCATCAGGCTTTCCTCGACAGCAAAATGGACGCGCGTATATTCACCCAGCCGATCGATGATACCTTTTGTCGTTTGCACAGTGCGTCCCTGCTGTATCGCTTCATGAATCTCGTTCAATAAATCCACCAATACCTTATGTTGCGCATCGATCTCCTCAATGCCGACACTCAGTTCATCAGACCACTCGACAAATTTGCTCATAAACACATCCCATTGCGTCCGTTATCGTTCAGGATATCCAAGAGGCATCCAGTTCAGCACAGAAAATCAACACAATCACGGCTCAGCAAGCCGTAGGGAATCAGACCCTCAAAAATCGCAAGGGATTATACGCTACCCGGCACTGCTCGGCAGGATCACGGTCTCATGTCATCAGGACAAACCCTAGATTACCTTGAATCGCTCATGCCTGAAATCGCCTCTCTTTTCCACCCACGCTACGCGACATGGCTACTAAAAGCAGCGCTGCCGCTTGCCATCCTCGGTCTAGCAATCACTGGTTTCATGCTACTCAAGGCGACCCGGGCGGTGACGCCGCCGGTTGCCACTCAGGAAAAAGCCTGGCGCGTCAGCGCCATCGAGATAGCACCCGGGCGCTCAATCCCCAACCTGCTACTCTACGGTACGGTCGAAGCCCCGCAGAAGGCGGAAATCCGGGCAGCGATCAACGCCGATGTGGCCAAGGTCGAGATCCGCGAGGGCCAAACCGTCGCTGCTGGCGATCTCTTGGTAAAGCTGGATGACCGTGACTACACGTTGATTGTGCGTCAACGTGAAGCGGATCTTCAGGAAATCGAAGCTCAGATCGCCAGCGAACAAACGCGCCATGCCGCCAATCGGAACGCACTCAGCCGGGAAAAAGCCTTGCTGGAGTTGACAAAACGGGCGGTGACCCGCGCCCAAAACCTCAATAATCGCAAGATGATTTCCGCATCGGCCTTGGATGAGGCTTTGCAAGCCGTGGAGAAACAAGCGTTATCCCTGAACACGCGCCAATTGGAAGTGGACGACCACACGGCTCGTCTAACCCAGCTTGAGGCCCGCCGGGCGCGCGCCAAAGCATTGCGCGATCAAGCGCGGCTGGATCTAAGACGTGTGACGATTACAGCGCCCTTCGCCGGTCGTGTGGTGCAAACGCCGGTGGCGCCAGGTAACCGGGTGCGCTCAGGCGATTTGCTGCTGGAAATATACCCAGTAGGCGAGTTGGAAATTCGCGCTCAGATTCCGTTTCGCGCCCTGCCTGCGGTGCGCGCCGCCCTGGCCATGCATCGGTCGCTACCGGCAAAGGCGATTGTGGATGAGCAACCGATCACTGCCCGACTGGACCGGTTAGGCGGAGAAACTGGTCAGCGCAATGGTGGACTGGATGGGCTGTTTCAGGTCGCCGAAGGCGCCCAATGGCTCGTTCCTGGCCGGGTTCTGACGCTATCCATGGATTTGCCTCTGGAAGAGAACGTCGTAGCGCTGCCGTTCGAGGCATTGTATGGCTTGGATCGCATCTACCGCCTGGAAGATGCGCGCATGGCGGCGCTGACGATCGAGCGCGTCGGCGAACAACGGAACGATAACGGCCAAGTACAAGTACTGGTACGCAGTCCAGAACTAGCGGCTGGCGACCGGATCATCACGACTCAATTGCCCAACGCTATCACTGGCCTCAAGGTCGAGGTGCAGGAGTGAGCGTCATGCCCTTCAGCCATAAAAATGACCTGATCGGCATCTTTGCCCAGCACAAAGTTGCCGCCAACCTGTTGATGATCATCATGGTCCTAGCAGGCGTGTGGGCGTTGGCCAAGCTCAATACCCAGTTTTTCCCCAATTTCGCCCTGGATATGGTGACCGTGCGGGTCGTATGGACCGGCGCTGCCGCCGAAGATGTCGAGGAATCGATCACTCATCCTCTGGAGCGGGAATTACGCTACCTAAATGGACTCAAGAAACTCACCTCGACCTCATCCAATGGCATTGCCGCGTTGAGTCTGGAATTCGAGGAAGGCAGTGATATCGGTCAAGCGTTGGATGACGTCAAGCAGGCGGTCGATCAAGCACGTAATCTGCCTTCAACTGCCGAGCAGCCCGAGATCACCCGCGTCATTCGTTATGATTCCATCGCCCGAGTCGTCATTTCCGGCCCCAGTGATCGAGCGGAGTTGCGCCATCTCGCGCGGCGCTTTGAACGTGAGCTGCTAGCGCGCGGCATCGCCAAGGTGAACATCACCGGTCTGCCTGAGGAGGAAATCGCCATTCAGCTGCCGACGGCTGCGCTGCGGGAGTTGGGTCTGTCGCTGCCTCAGGTGGCGGAGCGACTGGGGGAGTCGAGCCGCGATCTGCCAGCGGGCACGGTGGGTCGCAATGATGTCGCTCGCCAATTACGTAGTCTGGACCAGCGCCGTGATGAAGCCGCTTTTACCACGCTGCCGTTGAAAACCACCCGTGACGGCGCCCTGATCACGTTGGACGATGTCGCCACCATCGAACGCCGTCCCCAGGATGGCGAGGTGCGGTTGAGCTTTCATGGCCGCCCAGCAGTGGAATTGCAACTACAGCGCACAGAAAACGCCGATTCCCTTAAAGCGGCTCGGATTCTGGAAGATTGGGTAACCGAAACCCGGCCACAACTGCCCGTCGGCGTCGAATTGACGGTCTTCGATGAATCTTGGCGACTGATTAAAGACCGCATCTTCCTGCTCATCAAGAATGGCGGTGGTGGTCTCGTGCTGGTCGTCGCCATTCTGTTTCTGTTCCTCAATGGCCGCGTCGCCGGGTGGGTGGCCGTCGGCATCCCGGTGTCATTCATGGCCACCCTCGGGGTACTCTATGCAGTCGGCGGCAGCATCAATATGATCAGTCTGTTTGCCTTGATCATGGCGCTGGGTATCATCGTCGATGACGCCATCGTGGTTGGCGAAGACGCTTTGGCCCACTACCAGACCGGCGAACGATCGCTGGAAGCGGCTGAAGGCGGCGCCCGGCGCATGTTGGCGCCGGTCATGGCGTCTTCGCTGACCACCATCGCCGCCTTCCTGCCGCTGATGCTGGTCAGCGGCCCCATCGGCAATATCCTCGGCGATATTCCGCTGGTGATCATCTGTGTCATTCTGGCCTCGCTGGTCGAGAGTTTTTTCGTGCTACCCGGCCATTTGCGCCATACCTTTCATCGCCTGCACCATGCCAAACCGAGTCCGCTTCGCCAACGGCTGGATGCAGGTTTCAATCACCTCCGCGACCGAGCGTTTCGCCCACTGATTACGCGCGCTGTGCTATATCGCTGGACGACGCTGGCTGGAGCCGTGGCGGTTCTGATTCTGGCGATGGGACTGCTGGCGGGTGGTCGATTAGGTTTCAACTTCTTTCCAACGCCTGAAGGCGCGACCCTGAACGTCAATGCCAGCTTCGTCGCCGGCACCCCGCCGCAGCGGGTGCGGGCCTTCATGGATCAAGTCAATTCGGCGTTACAGGAAACCGAACGAGAGCTGGGCGGAAATCTGATCGTGGCCGCCGAAACCCGTTATGGCCAGGGGCAACTAGCCAGTGCAGGTAGTCTACAAGGCGATCAACATGCCTCCATGCTCGTGGAATTGACCCAGCCAGATACGCGCGAGGTGCGGCTCCAGGACTTCCTCAAGGCTTGGCGCACCAGGGTATCACTGCCGGCTGGCATCGAGATCTTTACCCTGTTTTCCCGTACTGCGGGTCCGCCCGGCCGGGATGTGGACATCCGTCTGACCAGCGAAGACGTCGATTCCCTCAAAGCCGCCGCCAATGCGTTGGCTCAATCATTGTTCACCATTCGAGGCGTCTCCGCTATCGAGGATGACATGCCTTATGGCAAGGAACAATGGATTTACCGTCTAACACCGACAGGCGAGGCGCTGGGTTTGACTGTGGATCTCATCGGTCGCCAGTTGCGGGCAGCTTTCGACGGCCAGTTGGTGCAAATCTTCCAAGATGGCGACGATGAGGTGGAAGTGCGGGTGATACTTCCCGATGCCGAACGCAATCATCTCATCGGTTTGGATCACTTCAACGTAGTGTTGCCCAGTGGCGAGTCAGTGCCATTAAATAATGTAGTGCGCCTACAAGCCCGGCGTGGCTTCGAAGCGGTACGTCATGCTGCAGGCAAACTAGCGGTGCAGGTTTCCGCGGATGTCGATACGACCGTGGTCAAGCCGGGAGAAGTGATCGCCGCTCTTGAACGAGGAGTGCTGCAAGATTTGCAGCAGCGCTACGGCATCGCTTACTCGTTGGAGGGTCGCAGCGCCGATCAGCAAGAGACCCTGGCCGATATGCGGCGCGGTGCGCTGTTCGCCTTGGCCTTCATCTATCTGATCCTGGCCTGGGTTTTCGCATCCTACGGTTGGCCGCTGGTAGTGATGACCGCCATTCCTTTCGGGATCGTCGGCGCCATCGTCGGTCACTGGGTCATGGGCATCGACTTGACCATTCTGTCGCTGTTTGGCTTATTTGGCCTGTCGGGCATCGTCGTCAACGATTCAATTATCCTCGTGACGTTCTACCAGCAGTTGCGAGCTAGCGGGTTAGCCGTACAGGAGGCGCTGGTCGAAGCGGCTTGCCAACGATTGCGCGCGGTACTACTCACTTCACTGACCACGATCGCCGGGTTGACGCCATTGTTGTTCGAGAAATCATTGCAGGCCCAGTTTCTGATCCCCATGGCGACTTCTATTTCCTTTGGGCTAGCCTTCTCGACGGTATTGGTATTGCTTTTCGTGCCGGCTTTGCTGTCGGTGCATGAGAGTGTCGCGCAGCGCTTGGGCGGCGCGGCAATTCAAGATATTGCAGATTGAACGCTCAGCCTGGCCCTTCCACTCCTTAAACTATTTTTGTCGTTATCTCGTGTTGAACTCTTCGGTTTTGGCATGTCATCTCCATATGGGTCTTAAAGTCCTTTTTACAACTGCTGAGGCAGCACCATGAACGAACAGCTTTCCCGATTGCATGGATCGGGTGAACACCCTCCCGGCATTCCCCCAGTGCTGGTCATTAACACCACTGGACCCTCCACCATTCCACGCTGGCGCCGCTCCCGGTTTTGGCTGGGAATGCTAGCGGGCCTGATCCTGGCCTGGGGCGGTGTGTTTCTTTGGCACAGAGAGGCCCCGGTATTGGACACCGCGTTGGTTCATCCGGATCGCACTGAAATCACCACGCAGGTGGAACGGCAAGTTCCCTCTCAGGTAACCCTGGTTTACGAAAATCAGGCCGGCGAACTGGTGCGCGTGTTGGCTGATGCCGAACGCTATTCCGCATTTGTCCGCATGCATACCGCGAATCTGGAACGTGGCCGCCGGCAGTTGCACAAGCAGGCACAGGAACAATTGATCGCCGGGCTAGAGACGGTTTTCACCGATCTACGCCAGCGCATTCCGGCTTTCGCCGACTGGTACTACGCCTATGGCACCAGCTATCAACTGCTCTGGGAAGCTCTGACCTCGGCGTTCCACCATCTTGGCGAGGACCGGATGTCGGCAGCGGTTGCTGCCGATCTGGAGCGGCTCATCCAGCAACACTATGAAGTATTGGTTCTCAAACCAGAAATTACCGATCCACGCCTACAACAGGTCTATCGCACCACCCTGGACCAGGCCCGCCAGTCCTATCTGCTGATGTTGACCACCATGCAGGCTGAATTCCAGGTCTTCGTGACGCAACACACGACGCACCTCGACCCTGATCAGACGCCGGCTCCTGAATTGCATCTGGACTGGCCTTCTCAACTGTACAAGGTGCGCATCGCTTCAGATGCCAATTCGACGCTGGGCGCATTGCGCGGCATTACCCTGACCACGCTGAGCGCGATGGCTGGCAAGGCGCTGGGAAGTCAGGTTGGGCTAGCGGTTGCTTCTCGCTTAAGTCTGCCCTTTGTCGAACGGGCATTGTTGGCGGTGACGGGCGGCGCGACCGGCGGCGTCAGCGGTAGTTTGGGCGGACCGGTGGGCGCAACGGTAGGCATCGTGGTCGGCGCGGGAGTGGGTTTAGCGACAGATTGGTTGATCCAGCAGGGTATCGAACTGTTGTCGCGAGACGCTTTTGCAGCGGAGATCCAAACCGCATTGGACAGCACGCAGCAGGAATGGCAACGAAAATTGTCGCCTTCCCTATCGAGTGCAGTAGACGTCTGGGTGGATGACACCATCCAGCTTTTGCCACGATTCAAGTCGTAGCACAGGCCATCTTCTCTCTCCTTCACTGGGAGGCGCGACCTACAGCGTGTCCAGCGCGGTGTGGATCGCTTCGGTTTCCATGCCGTCCAGTCGGCGCATCAGCTTACCGATGTACTGCAACTGGCGCTTACGGCCTCCTCGCTGCGAGATGGTCTGAGCCAACCGCACCGCCGCCAGCAACTCCTCAGGCAGCGGGACCCGGCTTAATTGCGTCGAAGTCAGCTTCACCAGCCGCTCGCCCAGCTCCTGCAGCGCGGTTGCTTCCCGCTTGCGTTGGCTCTTGCTGGGGAGTTGCGGTTCATCGTATTCGTCTAAACCGCTGTCGAATGCCTGGTCTTGCATGGGGAGATCTTGAGTAGCGCGGGCGGTGGATCAGCATGCAGAGAGAGCACCGCCCGCTGTCTTGAAAGTTAGAGCATCACCCGCCGAAAATCCGCCAGTAATTGCGCAAGATAGACGTTGAAGCGGGTCGCCAATGCCCCATCGATGACGCGATGATCCGCCGTCAGCGACAACGGCAGGATCAGGCGCGGCGCGAACCGTTCGCCATCCCATACCGGTTTCATCACCGACTTACTGGCCCCCAGAATCGCCACTTCCGGGGCATTGATGATCGGCGAGAAGTGAGTGCCGCCGATGCCGCCCACCGAAGAAATGGTGAAGCAGGCGCCTTGCATTTCCGCCGGTCCCAGCTTGCCATCGCGAGCCTTCTTGGCCAGTTCGCCCGTCTCCTTGGCAATGTCGAACACCCCCTTTTTATCGGCGTCCTTCACCACCGGCACCACCAATCCGTTAGGTGTGTCGGCAGCGAAGGCGATATGGAAGTATTGCTTATAGATCAGATGGTCGCCATCCAGCGAAGTGTTGAACTCCGGGAATTGCTGCATCGCCCGGACGCAGGCTTTGATCATGAACGCCAGCATGGTCAGCTTGAGGCCGCCGCTTTTCTCATTTTCCCGGTTGATCTGAATACGGAATGCTTCCAGATCGGTGATATCGGCGTCCTCATGATAGGTAACGGCCGGGATCATCACCCAATTGCGCGCCAGATTAGCGCCGGAGAGTTTCTTGATCCGCGCCAGCGGCTTGGATTCCACCGGGCCGAACTTGGCGAAATCCACCGTGGGCCAGGGCAGCAAATCCAACGCGCCGCCGCCCGTGATGCCGCCAGCGGATGCCGCCATTGGAGCAGCACCGGTCATCACTCCCTTGACGAAGGCTTGCACGTCTTCCTTGAGCAACCGCCCCTTGGGACCAGAACCTTTGGTCAGCCGGGTCAGATCGACGCCCAGTTCGCGGGCGAAACGCCGTACCGAGGGACTAGCGTGAACCTTGGCGAAGCTGGAGGCGGCAGCGGTTTCCATCGGCGGCGGGGATGGCTTGGCCACCGGCGGCGGCTTGGGTGCGCCTTCCGGCTTGGGTGCGCGCGGACCGAGTGTGATCGCGCTGAGGGTATCTGGTAATTGCGGCTTGGCGGCAGCGTCGATCACGCTCGTACTCAACTGCAAGATCAG
>JACKNE010000026.1 GCA_024235035.1 Gammaproteobacteria bacterium | reverse complement strand
GTGCCGATGCGCACCCTAGCGGCCACCGCTGCGCTGATCGTGGTGATCCTGTACCTGATCGGCCAGATGGTCGGCGCGGGCAAGCTGATTCAATTGCTGTTCGGCCTGGATTATGTCTATGCCGTCATCATCGTGGGTGTGCTGATCATCATGTACGTCACCTTCGGCGGCATGTTGGCCACCACTTGGGTGCAAATCATCAAGGCGGGCCTGCTGCTGTCCGGTGCGACCATCATCGCGTTTGGCGCGTTGTACATGGCTTCCGATGGCAGCATGAGTCCCGAGAAGATGTTTGCAAACGCCATCAAGGTACACCCCAAAGGCAGCGCGATTATGGGTCCGGGCACGCTGGTCACCAGCCCTATTGAGGCCATCTCGCTGGGCTTGGCGCTGATGTTCGGTACTGCGGGCCTGCCGCACATTCTGATGCGCTTCTTCACGGTGGGTAATGCGATCGAGGCGCGCAAGTCGGTATTCTACGCCACCGGCTGGATTGGCTATTTCTACATCCTGACCTTCCTGATGGGCTTTGGCGCCATCGTGCTGCTCACTGGCAACCCAGAATTCGCTGATGCGGCCGCGACAGGCGGCATTCGGGGCGGCCAGAACATGGCGGCGGTTAACCTCGCTGCAGCGGTCGGCGGTAATCTCTTGCTTGGCTTCATCTCCGCCGTGGCTTTCGCCACCATTCTGGCAGTGGTATCCGGTCTCACCCTGGCCGGCGCTTCCGCCATCTCGCATGACCTGTACGCCAATGTATTTGCCCACGGTAATGTGGATGAACAACAGGAAGTGCGGGTGTCCAAGATCGCTACCGTCGTGTTGGGCATCATTGCTATCTTCCTTGGCATTGCCTTCGAGAAGCAAAACGTCGCCTACCTGGTGGCGCTGACCTTCTCGGTGGCGGCCAGTGCCAACTTTCCCATTTTGCTGATGTCGATCTACTACGGCAAGATGACCACTCGCGGCGCATTGATCGGCGGTTGGCTGGGCCTGATCAGCGCCAGCGTGCTGGTGTTCGTCGGCCCAACGGTATGGACGCAAATCCTCGGTATGGGTGATCCGATCTTCCCGCTCAAGTTCCCGGCGCTGGTCTCGATGACCATTGCCTTCCTGGGCATCTGGATCGGCTCGATGACGGATAACAGCGAGCGGGCCAAGAAGGAACACGAAGCCTTCATCGCGCAGGATCTGCGTTGCCAGACCGGCATCGGCGCCGAGGGCGCAGCCAGCCACTAGCGCGATTCCACGCCGAGTTGGGAGGGTGGCGAGCGGACCGCGATCATCCTGACTTGTCCGAATCCTGCTAAGATAAAGCCCCTTCCGGCTTCCACCGTGAAGGGGTTCTTCATTGGGCCTACTGAAATCGAGCCACTGTGACTACCTTGGACCAAAAATCGTTTCTTGCCGGCCAGCCTCCTTTCAACCGGCTCTCCGAGGCGGAATTGACTTCACTGGCCAAGGAATTGAAGATCGGTCACTTCGAGCCAGGCGAGATTTTACTGAAGGCCGGTGAAATCCCCGCCTGTCTGTATTTCATCGTCAACGGCGCCGTCTACGAAATCGACGGTGACCCCCATGTTCCCTATCCTCAGAGTGCAGAAGCTCCAGTTACCGTCAAAGGCGTCCATCCCGCCATGTGGTGCGTGATCGCCTTGTATGGCGCTGAAGATGCCTTCGATGCTGGAGCCTTACTGGAAGGAGCCAGCTCGCATAGCTTTGTAGTCAGTGAACCCACCCGCTGCTTACAGATGCCGCGACCGGTTTTTCTGCAAGCGATTCAGAGCTATCCACAACTGGCTGCTTTCTACAACCAGAAAATTTCCCAGCGCCTGGCCACCCTGCGTGAAACGGGCGATAGCCGAGAATTGGCGGCATTCACGATTGCCAAAATCCAGGACGCTTACATCCACCCCCCCATTTTCGTATCGGCGCAGACGTCCATCCATCAGACAGCGCTGACCATGAAAGCGCATAAAACCAACTCGATCCTGGTTCAGTATGGCGACGAAACCGGCATCGTCACCGCCACCGATTTACGCGAGGCCGCCATCATCGAGCGGCAGTCAGTGGATAATGCGGTCGGGCCATTGGCCACTTATGAATTGATCAGCATGGAACCAGGCGATTTTCTATTCAACGCCCTGCTGCGCATGACCCACCATAATGTGAATCGTCTGGTCATCCGCGATAGCAAAACCATTCATGGCATTCTCGAACAGATCGATCTGCTCAGCTATCTCTCCAATCACTCGCATCTGATCGCCTTGCAAATCGACCGGGCGCGTTCCCGAAAAGACCTGAAGTGGGCCAGTCGCGATCTGGTCAACGTGATTCGCGACCTGCATGACAAGGGCATTAAAATCCGCTACATCATGCAACTGGTGTCGGAACTGAACAAGAAGTTGTTACGTAAACTGTTTGCTCTGCTGGCGCCGCCGGAATTGTTGGAAAACGCCTGCCTACTGGTACTCGGCAGCGAAGGTCGCGAGGAACAGGTTCTGAAAACCGATCAGGATAATGCCCTGATCCTGCGCGACGGCTTTAGCCACCCTGATCTGGAACGAGTCACCCACGAATTTACCGAAAGCTTGATCGATTTCGGCTATCCCCGCTGCCCCGGTAATATCATGGTGTCGAACCCGTACTGGGCCAAACCGGTCACTGCTTTCAAGGATGAATTGTTTCAATGGATCGTCCATCCGACTTACGACTCTTTCCTACAATTTGCCATCTTCTTCGATGCCATGGCAGTAACCGGCGATGACAATCTGCTCCGCCATACCAAAGATCATATGTATCGATTACTCGGCGATCATCGCTCTTTCTACAGTCAGTTTGCCAAATCCACCGTCGCCTTCGAAACACCCTTGGGATTCTTCACCAATTTCGTCGTCGAAAAGGACCGTGATGAACTGGATATCAAGAAAGGGGGTATTTTCCCCATCGTGCACGGCATCCGCAGCCTGGCTTTGGAATACCGGTTACCGCAAACCAATACGGTCGATCGGATTACAGCCTTGAGCCAACGCAATCTGTTCAAAGCTTCATTTGGCATTGAACTCATTGAAGTATTTACCTACCTCTCCACGTTGCGCGCCGAGGCTGGCCTGCGCAAAATCCGCCAAGGACGGTCTCAGGATAACTATCTAAACCCCAAGGATCTGAATAAGCTGCAACGGGAAGTGCTGCGCGATTCCTTCAAGATCGTCAATGAATTCAAGAAATTCATTGGCTACCACTTCAAACTCGGCATGATCAGTTGACCGGAAAACCCCCATGAGGCTTTCCCCTTGAAAACCCATCTTCAACATCTCATCGCTCAGGCGCTCCAGCAACTCCGCCAAGACGGCGTTTTGACCGATATTGCGCTATCTTCGATTCCATTGGAACGCGCCCGTGACCGGATGCACGGCGATTATGCCTCCACCATCGCGTTGACGCTGGCAAAAACTGCCCGCCGTAAACCGCGGGAGTTAGCCGAACAGATCCGATCCACCTTGCCAGCTTCCGAAAAAATCGCCAAGGTCGAAATCGCCGGCCCTGGCTTTATCAATTTCTTCCTCACTCCCACGGCCTATCAAGCGATAGTCGGCGAAATTCTGCAGCGCGGCGACGGCTTTGGCCGCAGTGCACTCGGCAGTGGGCGGCGCGTCCAGGTGGAATTCGTGTCCGCCAATCCTACTGGCCCTCTGCATGTCGGACATGGGCGCGGCGCGGCGTTTGGCGCGACGATCGCCAACCTGCTGGAAGCGATTGGTCACCAGGTCCACCGCGAATACTACGTCAACGACGCAGGCCGGCAGATGAACATCCTGACCGCCAGCTTGTGGTTGCGCTATTTGGAGCATTGTGGCGAAAAGTTCCCGTTTCCCAGCAACGGCTATCGCGGCCAGTATCTGCGTGATATCGCTGCCCGGCTTTACGCCGAACAAGGTGGTGCTTATATAGTTTCGGCACAACAGATTTTCCGAGATCTACCCCAGGATGAGATCCACGACGAGGCTGGTAACGTAGTCACCGGCGGCGACAAGGAAGCTTATATCGATGCTTTGGTCGAGCGCGCCCAAGCTTTATTGGGCGATCAACGCTATCGCTTCTTGTTCGAACTCGGCCTGAAAGCCATTCTCGAAGATATCCGCGACGATCTACAGGAATTCGGCGTGGTGTATGACGAATGGTACTCGGAGCGCACGCTGGCGAAATGTGGCGCAGTCGACAAGACCCTTTACCGGTTACGTGAGGCAGGCTACGTTTACGAACGCGAAGGAGCGTTGTGGTTTCGTTCCAGCGCCTTCGGCGATGAAAAGGACCGGGTGGTACAACGCGAGAATGGCCAAACGACCTACTTCGCCTCCGATATCGCTTATCATCTGGAGAAATTCGAACGTGGTTTCGATAGGGTCATCGACGTCTGGGGCGCCGACCATCACGGCTATATCCCCCGGGTCAAGGCAGCACTTCAGGCGTTGGGTGAGAATCCTGACCGGCTAGAGGTGCTGCTGGTGCAATTCGCTATCCTCTACCGTCACGGTGAGCGAGCACCAATGTCCACCCGTTCCGGCGAGTTCGTCACCTTGCGCGAATTGCGCCAGGAGGTCGGCAACGCTGCCGCCCGTTTCTTCTATGTCATGCGCAAGAGCGAGCAACATCTTGATTTCGATCTCGATCTGGCCAAATCCCAGTCCAAGGATAATCCGGTTTACTATATTCAGTATGCGCATGCCCGGGTATGCAGCGTCTTGAAGCAATTGCGTGATAAGGGGCTGTCCCGCGATGAGAATCGCGGTCAGGCGCATCTGGCGCGGCTGACTGAACCCCATGAGGAAAGTCTATTGATCGCCTTGTCTCGTTATCCCGAAATGGTCGAGATGTCTGCCCTCAATCATGAACCGCATCAATTAGCGCACTACCTGCGGGAATTGGCCAATGCCTTCCATACTTACTACAACGAACACCGGGTCTTGGTGGATGACGACGCCTTGCGCGACGCTCGACTGAATCTAAGCTTGGCCACGCGACAGGTCATCAAGAACGGTCTTGCCTTGTTGGGTGTTTCGGCTCCGGAGGCCATGTGAGTATCCGTCGCGATTATAAATCCATAACCCCCCGGCAACGCCGCCAGTCCGTGCGTCGACTGGGTGTGCTGGTGATCACGCTGGTTCTGATCGGCCTGTTCAGCGGCTTGCTGGCTTATATCAAAGGCGATCGACTCCAACAACCTCCAGTTGCGGTCATGCCTCCGGCTATCGCACCTCCTGCGCTTCCCTCTGCCGTTCAATCACCTCCCGATCCGTCAGTCACTTTGCCCGAACCGACATCGGCTCCCTTCAAGCCTAAGTATGATTTCTACACCGAATTGCCTAAACGGCAGGTCGATGTTCAGCAAGAAGAACCCAATCCGCGCGCCACACCTCCATCGACCTCGCCCCAACCGACGAAAAATCCACCACGCAAACCAACGACGCAGACGAAAAAACACCCTGATCCGCGTAATGGTGTAGTGACGTAGACGACACTAACTGGCGAAAGATCCACCACGCAAACCAACGACGTAGACGAAAAAACACCCTGATCCGCGTAATGATGTAGTGACGTAGGCGACACCACCCATCCTTTCAGCAGCCTTAAGCAACTATTATTAAAGGACATTTAATTCAAAATCAGATCAACCTGTTTTTTTGTGCCATTAGTGCGATTAAAACAAGAACGATTGAAGCTATAATTCAGCGAGATATGACAATCATTTCAATCAGGCGACTCGCTAAAGTTACCTCCGTCAAAGCTACCTCTCATGAATTTACCTGACGCCGTTCGGACCCATCTGGACCAGCAGGGCTTTCCCTACCGACTAGTGACCTGTTCATCTGCTGAAACGCTGATTCAGGCCGCCGCGAAGCTCAATATTCCGATTCGGCGCATAGCGCGGATCGTTCTGCTGAAAGACACAGTAGGGCTGGTCATGGTGGTTCTCCCATGCAGCTATATCCTGGATTTTTCGATACTCTGCCAAGCACTGCGACGTGATCTGGAACCTCTCTACGGCGCTGAAACCCATCATTTCTTCGAACAATACGGTTGCAAAGCGGGTTCTCATCCCCCCTTGCCTGGCTTGTTCACCATCCCTGCATTGGCCGATGCCGGTTTGATTACAGATGAGAATGAAGAAGTTTATTTTGATGGCGGTAACGGTGATGTTCTGGTAGCGATGCGAGCCGCCGATTTTCGTGAGTTGCTCAAACCAGCGCGTTGGGGACAATTCGCCGTTTCGACCGAAGATCTCGATTCTCTAATCGGCCAGCAGGCATTCACTCCACAAAACCTGACCAGCCTGACCCGGCGTTATACACCGGCAAAACTGCAGGAAGGCATCGAAGCCATCACCGAATTGCCGGTCATGCCAGAAACCGCACAACGCATTCTAAAGCTGCGGGCCCATCCAGACGTCCTTGTCCAGGACATCATCCGGATCGTCGAACAGGACCCCAGTCTTGCTGCGCAAGTCGTGTATTGGGCGCGATCTCCATTGCATGGCCATCACGACACAGTAGATTCGCTGGAAACCGCCATCGATCAGGTATTAGGGATCGAAAACACCCTGAGCCTTTTACTCGGCTCTTGTATGGGGCAGACTTTTCACATTCCAGTCGACGGCCCGGTCGGTTTGAAAGCATTCTGGCGGCATAGCATCTACTGCGCCTCGTTGGCCAGCGAATTAGCCAAAATGCTACCCGACTCGTTGACCATCAACGCCAATCTCGCCTATCTGTGCGGTTTACTTCATGATTTCGGCTATTTGGTGCTGGGCCATGTTTTTCCAGCCCACTTTTTTCTGTTCAACCGTTTCCTGGCCGCCAACCAAAGCGTACCGCTCAGCATCGTGGAGCGCTATGCCCTGGGCGTTGAGCACTGGCATATCGGCGCTTGGCTGATGCAGTCCTGGAACATGCCGGAAGAGGTTATCGCGGCGGTCCGCTGGCATCATAATGAAGATTGCACACAACCCCATGCCGAATATTCCAACCTGGTACTGATTGCCAACCGGTTGCTGAGCCACATCGGCATCGGTGATGAAATAAACAATCGATTGCCTGCCCTAGCGATGTTTACTCTGGGTATCACCCGTGAGCAGGCTATGGAAGCGCTGGCTCAAGTACAATCCAGCATGATAGAACTCGATAACCTATCGGAAGCGTTGCGATTACCCGCCGGGAATTGACCATCGGGTCACGTTCGTCGCCCAGGGAGAAAAGCAGCGCGGGCGAAGGTATGCGTCATTTTCTGCATGCCCCCTGGAACCCTCCGACTCTGCTTCCCACTCGACCCGCCAAGCAGGCGGTCCGTTGCCTTTGACATTCCCATCCTCGATTACTATCGCGTAGCTATAATATGGGAGGAAAGACCCATCGACCTCTGCCCAGCCTGAAGAAATAGTAAGGAGCGTCTATGCATTCCCCTCACTCCAGTGATTTGCTACAGCGCCTGGAGCATCTCAACCGCATTGGCATCGCCTTGTCCAAGGAACGGGACACATTAAAATTGCTGGACACTATCCTCATCGCCGCCAAGCGTCTACTGAATGCGGATGGCGGCACCTTGTACCGACTTGTGGAAGAGCAAGGCAGTCAACAACTTCGCTTCGATGTAATTTACAACGATTCACTCCAAATTCACATGGGCGGAGCCATAGGCACGGATTTTCCCAAGGATTTCCCTCGGTTCATTCCGCTCCACAATGATTCCTCCGGCCAACCGAATACCGGCATGGTGGTCACTTACGCCGTTCTCAACAATACTACGGTGGTCGTCGACGACGCCTATGAGGAGCAAAATTTCGATTTCTCGGGAACCCATCGCTTTGATCAACGCACTGGCTACCGTTCCCGTTCCTTCCTGACCGTGCCGATGAAAAACCATGAAGAGCAAATCATCGGCGTTTTCCAGCTCATCAACGCCCTCGATCCGGAAACGGGGCAGGTGCGAACCTTTTCGCTGGCTGACCGGCAACTGGCGGAATCACTGGCCTCCCAAGCGGCCATCGCCCTAACCAATCAACAGTTGATCAAGCAACTCGAGAGCTTATTCAAGGCACTGATCAAATTAATCAACACCGCCATTGACCACAAGTCGCCCTATACCGGCGGGCACTGTGAGCGAGTGCCGATCCTGACCATGATGATCGCTGAGGCCGCTCGCCGATCCGAACAAGGCCGACTCAAGAATTTCCGTCCCACTAGAGAAGAATTGTACGAACTCGAGATTGCCGGGCTTTTGCATGACTGCGGCAAGATTACCACTCCTGTACATGTCGTGGATAAAGCGACCAAGCTGGAAACGCTGTTCGACCGCATTCATCTGGTGGATACCCGCTTCGAAGTCCTCAAGCGCGACGCTGAGATCGAGTGCTTGAAAAAGAAACTAGCCGCTATGGAATGTGGCGATTTGGCAATCATTCCAATGTTGGAACAACAATTTCGTGATCGCTTAGCTGAACTAGATGAGGAGCGGGCCTATGTGCGCCACAGCAATATCGGTGGCGAATTCATGGACGCTGCGGCGCAAGAGCAGATCCGGCGTATCGCTGTCCGGCGCTGGGTAGGGCCCGATGGTCAGGAAGGCAACTTCCTCTCCGAGGATGAAGTCCATAACCTGTGCATCGCCAAAGGTACTCTAAACCCTGAGGAGCGCACGATTATCGAAGAACATGTGGCGTTGACCATGAAGATGCTGAATCAACTGCCGTGGCCCAAAAATTTGCATAATGTTCCTGAATACGCCGGCAGTCATCACGAAAAACTCGATGGTCGCGGCTATCACCGAGGCCTTGATGAATCGGCATTGTCACTGCCCGCACGCATTATTTGTCTAGCTGATGTATTTGAGGCGCTGACCGCTCGCGACCGCCCTTACAAACCGGGAAAGATGATGAGCGAAGTACTGACGATTCTTGGCCGAATGGTGCAGAATCATGAGATCGACCCTGACTTGTTCGACGTGTTCATTCGCGAGGGCGTCTGGCTCGATTACGCTCGACAACATGTGCAGCCAGAGCAAATCGATTTCATCGACGTCAACCAGATTCCAGGGTATATCTCCTGACCTGTAATCAGGCCCCTCTGAGGAATAGTTCGCCTGCCACACACTGTCGCTCAAAATGATTAAAGGAAACGACGAACGGACGAACGGATGCTGGCTGCCAAGAAACTCGAAGTCACCCACGGCCAACAAAGGGAACTTCGATGCGGCTCTGTCCGACAAGCACTGGATCACGAGCTGGAATTAGCCATCGGACAACTGCGATGCACTGAGGAAAAATCGTCGTGGCTGGGAACCCTGGCTGAACCATCGCCGATCGCTGGACATCCCGGCCACGCTTTGGAGGATGCGAGATCATGCGCTATAGATTTTTCCTAGGAATTTTTTGGAGCATTCTGCTGTGGACACCACTCGCGCCAGCGGGCAAATCGGTGTCCGAAGAGTTCACCATACCACTGCAAACGGCAACTTCACGCTCTACGCTGCGTAGTTCCGGCCGAGTGCGCACCGTCAAAGATCAGCTCACTGGAGAGCCTGCATTTCGAGCGAAAACCGCGCAAGCAGCTATCATCGCCGCGATCAATCAGAACACCACCGGTTGTTGGATGATCCGTTTTAGCACTGGTTTTGGGTGGGCCGCAGCCGGCAACATCCGCTATCCAGCCTCCGAAAACCCGGTTGCGCTACGCCGATCTCGACAGGAAGCGCGTTTCAAAGCCTTTACCGATGCCCGTATCCGGTTAGCCGATTGTCTACGAGCACTGTCACCGGAGACCCGTCGGAGCGTTGTGGAAGAACTGGAACAGAATGACGCCATTCGGCTGGCTTTGATCAATCTAGCCACCAACGACGCCGAAAGATGGGAGCAGGCGCTGCGCATTCTGGCGCGCGGCTTCGTCGCCTATTCGGTTGAAGAAGATATGGCCAAGCGCTCAATCCAGGTGAATCTGGTGACGACTCCGAGAACCGCAACTCAGTTGACCCGTCCTACACCCCACGCGATCGAAGCCATTTCGATTCAGGAAGGCTTACAACAACTGCTGGCTGAAACTCAAGCCGGTTTGATCCCGCCAGCTGGCAACCGATTGATCGTCGTCAACACTTCGGGCGAACTTACACTAGTCGGCTATGCCATCAACTTGGTCGGTGTACACCCGAATCCAGCCGCTCAGGACAAGCTGCGTATCGACGCCGAGAAAATTGCAACGACGCGCGCCACCGACGCACTCATCGGCCTGGCCACTGGCGATGCAGCGCGATGGCAAGGCAGCTTGGATGAAATCAGCCAAGACGAGGTTCGGGCCACCGCCAGTGGCTATGACGACAACGAACCCAGCGTACGGCGTCTCGCGCAAATTCGCGATTTGGTCATGGCCTCGGCCAAGGATGATCCCGGTCTGCAAAGACTACGCGAGGGAAGCTTACCCGCATCGGCCGCTATCAAGCGTTTCAGCGAAAAAGACCGGGTATCCGTGGCGGTGATTTATACGCCAACGGTCAGGAAACCCGCTCCGCCACCGCCCCCATCGATTGCGCCTGTCGTTGAACCCCCCAACGATTCATCTCTCCCGCCCGTCACCGCACAGCCAGCGGACAACACACCTACCGACCATATTCTTCCCACCACCGAATCTTCCAGTGCGCCGGCAGCAGCAGCACCTGCTGCAGAGCCATCCACACCGGCAGAACCTCGCTAGCGTTGGCAGCGTGAACAATAATAGGTCGATCGTTGGCCAAGCCGGCAACGATCAATCGATTCACCGCAGATGCGGCATGGCCGCCGGTAGCAGGCATACACGCACAACTGTTGTTGAAAGTAGCCCGGTTGGCCTTCGCCACTGACAAAATCACGCAGGGTGGTGCCACCCTGGTGAATGGCCTCGCCTAATATCTCGCGAATCGCTTGAGCTAACCGTTCATATTCAGCTAGCGTGACTTGTCCAGCTGGGCGCAAGGGACTGATTCTGGCAGCGAACAGCGATTCGCAGGCATAGATATTGCCGACTCCTACCACTATATGGTGGTCCATGATGAAAGGCTTAACCGCCAATTTCCGACCTTGCGCTCGTTGGTGAAGCCAAGCGCCGGAAAATCCCTCGTCCAGCGGCTCCGGCCCCAACGCCTGCAACAGGGGATGTCGCTCCGGCGCCTCCGTAGTCCACAATAGAGCACCGAATCGACGGCGATCATTGAATCGCAGACAGTGACCATCAGCCAGCGCTAGATCGATATGATCATGCTTTTCATAAGGCGTGCCAGCGGACAAGATCCGCAAACGTCCAGTCATGCCAAGGTGGAAGATTGCAGTCCCGACATCGGTAGGCAACAACAGATACTTAGCGCGCCGCTCGACACCTTGGAAAACTTGCCCCGGCAACCCCATTATCAGTTCCTTGGGTACCGGCCAGCGTAATCGGGGTTGCCGCACCACGATGCGAACCACCTGTTGGCCGATGAGATACGGTGCAATTCCACGTCGGACCGTTTCGACTTCAGGCAGCTCGGGCATCATTCATCCCGCATATCTGGCGATTCGGTGGACGCGATCGGCGGTACTAGAAAGCTCGCCGCCGCGCTGCTCAGTAGCCGGTACAAGCGCTCGGAACAGAGATGGACCATGGTAGCAGTTTGCACATAGCGCAAACCATCGACAGACGCGATTCCACCGAAACGGATCTCTTGGTCGTTGAGCCGTAGCCGCAATCGGGGTGGATTGAGGGATAATGCCTTCAAGTCGACTTCAGCGACCGGATACTGGCGTGGACAATGGGCCGTTGCTTCTTGCAATAACTGATTGAGCAAAATTGGATTGGCTGGTCCGTGACTGGGCGAGGTCACCCACCAACGCCCATCCCGTCGTACAAACGCCAGTTTTTCCCGATCCGAGCGTAGGACTTCGATATGTTCAATTTGAGTTGGCTCCGTCCCTAGGAGTGGCGCAACCATCGACCGTTCTGCTTCAAAGGCAAACAGTGCTAGCCCCGCCAATCCGCAAACCAGAAGAAACCATCCCAGATTGGATCGCCACCGCCGCATTAGCGCATTCATGATCAACGCCGTCGCCGGTGAAACCAAATCAACCAGCCGCTGGCCAGCAATCCTGCTGGTAGGATAATCAGGAAAAAAGCGGCTAGTAGCGCCAGTGCGCTTTCCGTAAGATGCAGGCTCGGATCAGGAACAGCTCGGGGAGGGCTGATGATCAAGGCCTCGTCCAGCACCAGCCAATTCAAGATATTCAACCCTAATGCCAAATTTGCACCGTTGCCCAGATAGGTGTTGGACAGAAAATCACCATCACCGATAATGACCAATCGCTGCTGGGTAACGTCACCGAGCTCACCGGACTCGGTGGGCCATGATCGGAATAATGCCACCCCCACAGTCAGCGGACCGGGTCGCTCGGTGCTATCGGGATCGAATTGGATTTGACCTTCCAGTGAGCCGGTTTCGGTCCAGCTCGAAGATTGACTTTCCAGCAACACTGCCATCTGCCAATCGGCCAATGGTTGGACCTCTAATGCGATAGCTTGAGGTAACAGCGCAGGAGAACGTAACGACATGGTAATTGCGTGAGGCCCGTAATCAGCGATGGGAATAAACGCCGGATGCTGGATACCGAGTCGGGGTGTATCCGCATCCACCACGACACCGGGTAAGAGGGTGATCCCCAGCAGGGCTGCCAACGCCTGCAGACCAGAGGGATCAGCCGGCTCCAGCAGCCAAAGCAAGTTGCCGCCCCGTTGCACATAGTCCAGCACGACCCGGATTTCGTCCGACGACAAGGGTGTTTGCGGACTAGCGATCACCAACCCAGCAGCTTCGTCCGGAATACGCGACTCTACGGCCAGATCGAGCGAGCGCGTTTGGATACCGATTTTCGCTAACTCACGCCCAAATACACCCAAGTCATAGTTGGCGACGCCCTGCGGCTTACGTTCACCATGACCATCGAGGAACAGTACAAGCCGATCCTGGCGGCGGCTCAATCGCTGTAAAACCTGAGTCAACGCCTGCTCGCTAGGATGTTGCAGGGTCTCACGGCGCTCTGCATATTCCACGGATAGTTCACCATCCCCAGCAATCCCAAGTTGGCGAACTTGATCTGGTAACAAATCGGGATTGACGAAAGTCAATACTATATCGGGTTTGTAGCGTCGATAGCGGTCGATCAACCGATCAATACCCTCACGGATCGGCACATGATCACGGACGTAGGCGGTCACGCGAACCGGCCCTTCCAAGCGGGCTAACAGCGCCTGGCTAGCTTCAGACAAGGTGTTACGTCCACTGGTAGTCCAGTCAACTCGGACTGGATAACGAGCGCTTAGCCAAGCCGACAAGCCAATCGCCAAGCTGAACAGCAACAAGAATAGTAGATGCTGGAACCGCAACCACCGCCGCACGGAAACATTGAGGCGCATGAGTCAATCTCGTAGGCGCAGATCATCCACTCGGCGGATTGCCAAACCCAAAAAAGCCAAGCTGAATAGTAGATAGTAGGCCAGATCGGCGCTGTCGAACAATCCAAGCAGGAAAGAATCATAATGACGTCGTAGCGATAGATAACCCAATAGAGCGTTGCTTGTGCTCTGAGCGGTACTGACCGTATCCACCATCCACAGCGCTAACAGGAGTCCCAGCGTCGCGACTGCAGCCACCGTAGGCCGATGGGTGAGTGTGGACAGGTATATACCCGCTGCAGTCACCGCCGCCATCAACAGGCTCAATCCCAGAATCCCGGCTAGTAACTTACCCATATCGAGAGTCGCTCCGATCGCCAGCGACAGCGGCATTAAGGCGATCAAAACAACTGCACCTAGGAGAAAAGCCAGGATCCCTACATATTTGCCTAGCACGATCGCGAAAGTTCCCACTGGGGCCGAGAGTAGCAGGTCGAGGGTGCCCGTCCGGCGCTCCTGACTGAACGCGTGCATAGTCAGCAACGGGACCAGCAACAGCAGTATCCAGGCAGCCACGCGGAACAACGGCGCCGCCACTAGATCGGTGACACCGGGAGGACTGGCCAAGCCACCTAACCGCCCCTGCAAATCCTGGAAATCAGCCACTAGTAGCACAAATACCCAGGCCAGTAGCCCCTGAATCATCGCAAGCAGGGTCCAGGCCAACGGCGACAGAAATAGACTGCGCCATTCACGAGCAGCAATGACCAGGATCATCAATCCGCTTCCGCTTTCAGGATTAGTTCGACGAAAATCTGCTCAAGATTGGCATATTCCGGAGTCAACTCTCGAAGCCCCCAGTCACCGGCCTGCTCGATCAGTAGTGCGGTCGGCGTAACACCAGCCACATGATGAAGGCGGAAACGACCTTCGCCCAATTCATCAACCTGCACCACACCCGGCAGTTGATTTAGACACGCCAGCGGTGGCGGTGCTTGCAATGCGATCCGCAGTCGAGTCGAAGGCTGGCGTTCCAAGTCGGCCAGCGCACTCGTGTACACCAATCGTCCGGCGCGTATCATTTGCACATGAGTACAGAGCGTCTGGACTTCCGTCAGTAGATGCGAAGATAGGAGTACGCCACGCTCCCGCCCCAGTTCGCGAATCAGCTCACGGATTTCTCGCGACTGAATCGGATCGAGACCGACGGTCGGTTCATCCAGTACGATCACTGACGGATCGTGCAGCACCGCCTGAGCGATTCCGACCCGCTGGCGATAGCCCTTTGAGAGATGCCCAATCAAGCGGCGACCGACTTCGGTCAACCCACAGCGTTGCTTGATACGCATTGTGGCTTGACGACCAATTCTATAGCTCAGCCCGTGAAGGCGGGCACTATAATGCAATTGCTCATCAACGGTCAGTTCGTGGTAAAGCGGCGGTTGCTCAGGTAAGTAACCCAAAATCCGCTTAGCCTGAGCGGGTTGGTCCAATAGATCGACGCCACCAATCACGATGCGTCCTTCATCCGGCGCCAACACGCCCGCCAACATTCGCAGGGTCGTGGACTTACCGGCACCATTGGCGCCTAAAAAACCTAAAATCTGCCCACGAAAAAGAGTAAAACTCATTTCATCGACTACTCGAACCCCACTATAACAGCGAGTTAGTCGTTCTACCTGCACAAGAATTTCATTACGCATTGACCTGCCCGGGACAGTACTATAGAAATTCCGGCGACCCAAGCCTGCTGACCGTGACCGTAATCAATCACTGTATGAACAAGAATTCCGCATCTTTCACGCCGACTGAACACGATCCCGCCGCAGGATTGAGCATCGATGAAAGAGAGGAGCCTCTCATCCACAGGTTGCATATGGTTATCCGCTTCTGTGTGCGAATCCTGGCAGTACTAATGACTCTGGTGATCATATGGAGTGTGGTCGATGTGGCTTGGGTGCTTTACCAGCGCACGATGGCAACGCCCATAGAATTACTGAATGTCAATGATATTCTAGTTGCTTTCAGCGCGTTTATGGTTACCCTGATCGCCATTGAGATTTTTCTCAATATCGTGCTATATCTGCGCGATGACGTGCTTCACGTTAAGCTGGTGCTGGCCACAGCACTCATGGCAATTGCCCGAAAAGTGATTGTACTGGATTACAAAACACTGGAACCTGAATATATCTGGGCAACTGCTGCTGTTATTTTTGCCTTGAGTATTGGTTACTGGTTAGTCGTAAGGAAAACGCAATAGCTGATCGTTTAATCATAAACCCGCCTGACAGCGGGTTTATGATTAAACGATGCATCCAACAAGACAAGCCGACCTCTATTTGATCTTAGCTTCCTTGTAGGGGACATGCTTGCGAACTACTGGATCATATTTTCTCATCTCCAGCTTTTCCGGCGTAGTTCGCTTGTTCTTAGTCGTTGTGTAGAAATGCCCGGTACCAGCAGTGGAAACCAATTTGATTTTATCGCGCATAGCTCATGATCCTCGGAGTTTTTCACCTCGGGCGCGCAGCTCAGCCAGAACTACGTCAATCCCTTTTTTATCGATAATCCGCATACCATGCGCCGATACACGCAGCTTTACAAAACGCTGTTCAGTTTCGACCCAGAAGCGATGCTCGTGCAGGTTAGGTAGAAACCGGCGACGAGTTTTATTGTTGGCATGGGATACATTATTTCCGGTGGTCGGGCCCTTACCCGTCACCTGGCACACTCTAGACATCAGATTTCTCTCCAACCGGCAAATTGAATTTAGGCTATGAGGAGCTTATAACAAACCATCCAATTCGTGACAACACCGTGTATTTTCGCAGCATAGAAACCCCCCTGAGCGTGGA
>JACKNE010000025.1 GCA_024235035.1 Gammaproteobacteria bacterium | reverse complement strand
TTTTCTTGCCCTGCTCCTCAAAAGATCATGAACAGGCTCTAAGCCAATCGGGCGTGCTTGGCTTGTGACCGAAATGCCGTGGAAGATGATCACCGCAGTAGATGGCGCGATACTCATACCAAATCCTGAGATCGCCGATCCGTACTTTCTGATTCATCACCTTAACTCACCGGAGAACATTGAGTTATGCGAACGCCGTGCTGTAGGCGCAACACGCCCCAGGATTTCGCGGCGAGAATTGGCATCACTGCCAGTTTTGGTGCCACCACTCACCTTGCAACGTGATTTCCGTGAGGTAGCGGAACCACTAAATCAACAGTGCGCGAACCTGTACCGACAAAACCAAAAACTCCGCGCCGCCCGCGACTTACTCCTGCCACGCCTGATGAGCGGCGAGATTGCGGTATGAGCCCGCAAAAGAAAATCGTCATCATCGCTGGGCCGAATGGCGCTGGAAAAACGACTTTCGCCCGCGAGTTAGCGCGTCGATTATTGGCAGTGGTTCGACAATAGCGGCTTCATGCCACGTCTGTTGGAAGAAGGGAAAAATCCATGAACGATCAACTCACCTCAAAGTTGCCGGATGCCGACATGCAGGCCGCGCCAAAAGCTCTGCTGCGAGCTGCTCAACGGGCGCGCGAGATTGCCAAACAAACCCATACGCCTTTGGTGGTGGTGCGTGACGGCGTGCTTGTTGAGGAAGCGGTGACAGATATCCGTTCGATAGATAAAGGACAAAGTGTGGCGAAATCGCCATGACATTTTGCTCTTGCGGTTTGCCCTAAACTACAACTTTCAGGGCGAACGCAATGGCGCGCGCTATCGACTGGCGTAGAAGCTTGGGCGATGCTGATTTGGCTCAAAAGTGGCCGAATCTTTCCATGTTGAGCTAAATCCATAGCTTATGATCTATCTAATTTGTTGTTATTAAATTATTTATGTTTTGTTCAGCCGGATTTGAATGAGCTATATCCGAGCCAATAGGCTGATAAGGAAAACAAGCGTGTGGCCATCACCGACATCAACAGCGAAGACCGGCTGGTCCAGGCTACCTTCGCCGAACATCTGGAAAAGGCGCTGGGTTGGGACAGCGTCTATGCCTGGAACCAGGAAACTTTCGGCCCGGACGGCACGCTAGGCCGCACCGACACCCGCGAGGCGGTGCTCAAACGCGACCTGCGCGCCGCGCTGATCAAACTCAATCCCGGATTACCGGCCAAGGCCATTGATGACGCGATCAGCGCGCTCATTCGTTACGACTTCTCCCGCTCGCTGATCCAGCACAATCAAGAATTCCATCGGCTGATCCGCGACGGCGTACCGGTCAGCTACCGCGACGCCAAGGGCGATCTGCGCCACGCCCAAGCCCAAGTCATCGATTTCCGCAACCCCGCCAACAATCGCTTCTTGGCAGTGCGAGAACTCAAGCTCACCGGCCTGCGCACCCCCGGCTACAACCGCCGCGCCGATCTGGTCTGCTTCGTCAACGGCCTGCCGCTGGTCTTCATTGAACTCAAGGCGGTCTACCAGAACATCCGCGCCGGGTTCGAGGGTAACCTCAAGGATTATCAGGACGAGCACGTCATCGCCCACGCCTTCCACCACAACGCCTTCCTGATCGTCAGCAATGGCCATCACGCCCGCTATGGCTCCATCACCAGTGCATGGGAGCACTTCGCCGAATGGAAACGACTGGACGAACGCGACCAGGGCCGCGTGGATGCCGAAACGCTGCTGAACGGGATATTGGACAAAACGCGACTGCTGGACATCATCGAAAACTTCATCCTGTTCGACGCCAGTAAGCCGGGCGCGACCCGCAAGATCGTCGCGCGCAACCATCAGGTGCTGGGCGTGAACAACGCGGTGGCGGCAGTGATCCGTCAGGAAGCGCTGAAACGGGAATATCCACCTGAAAAACGACTGAGCTATCGCGTGATCGAACTGCCCCGCGACCAAGCTACCGACGGCGATCTGCGGGCGCTGGCCGCCCCCGACGAACTCCGCACCGTGCGCCTGCCGGAGCCGGCACACCCGGAACTGGGCAAGCTGGGCGTGTTCTGGCACACCCAGGGTAGCGGCAAGTCCTACTCGATGGCCTTCTTCGCCGAAAAGGTCCGGCGTCAGATTCCGGGCAACTTCACCTTCCTGCTGATGACTGACCGCGACGACCTGGACAGCCAGATTTACCGTACCTTCGTCGGCTGCGGGGTGGCGGACGACAACACCCCACGGGCCGGTTCGGGCGAGGCGTTAAAACAACTGCTCCAGCAGAATCACCGCTATCTCTTCAGCCTGATCCACAAGTTCAACCAGGACGTGAACCCGGATCAACCCTACAGCCGCCGCGACGACATCATCGTCATTTCCGACGAAGCGCACCGCACTCAGGCCGGCAAGCTGGCTCGCAACATGCGCCTGGCGCTGCCGAACGCTGCCTTCATCGGCTTCACCGGCACACCGCTGTTCCAAGACGACGAGCTGACCAAACGCATCTTCGGCGACTACGTCTCCCGCTACGACTTCAAGCGTTCGGAAGAAGACGGCGCGACGGTGAAGCTGGTCTACGAAAATCGAGGCGAGAAGCTGGGGCTGACTCGGCTGGATTTGAACGACCGCATCGCCGACGCCATTGAAAAAGCCAACCTGAACCCGGACCAGGAAGCCTTGCTGGAAAAATTGCTGGGGAAGGATTACGAAGTCATCACCGCTGACGACCGGCTGGACAAGATCGCTGCTGATTTCGTGGAACATGTCACTACTCGTTGGGAATCCGGCAAGTCCATGTTGGTATGCATTGATAAGCTCACCTGTGCCCGGATGTTCCAGCGCATCGAACCCCGGTGGCGGAAGCAGCAACGAGCCGTGCGCGACGAGATCGCCGTCAAGGAAATCGCCATCGCCGGGGAACGGGACGCCGACACCCGGCAGCTTCTCCAGGCCCAGCGCGACCGCTTGCTGGCCAAGGCGCAATGGCTGGATGAAACGATCATCGAGATCGTTATCAGTGAGGCCCAGAACGAAGTCGCCGATTTTCAGAAATGGAGTTTCGACATCATCCCTCATCGCGCGATCATGAAACGCGGCTTCGAGGCGGCAAGCGGTCAGCGAATGGACGTGGAATCCGCCTTCAAAGATCCGGCGCATCCCTTCCGCATCGCTATCGTCTGCGCCATGTGGTTGACCGGCTTCGACGTGGAATGCCTCTCGACGCTCTATCTCGACAAGCCGATGAAAGCGCACACCCTGATGCAGGCCATCGCCCGCGCCAACCGATGCTACCCCGGCAAGGATTTCGGCCTAATCGTGGATTACAACGGCATGCTCAGAAGCTTGCGCGAGGCGCTGGCCCAATACGCGCTGGGTGACAAGGGCGATCCATCCGACGAGGTCATCGCACCGGTGGAAGAGCGCATCAAAGCGCTGCTGGACGTCATTGAGGCCACCGAAACTCATCTGCGGGGTTTGGGATTCAATCCGCATCGACTGGCCGACGCGAAAGGTTTTACCCGGATCGCGGCCTTGGCCGATGCAGTGGAAGCGGTTTACACCTCGGACGAAGCCAAGCGCCGATTCGAGATTCTAGCGCGACAGGTGTTTGGCCGCTTCAAAGCCCTGCTGATGGAACCCGCCGCCTTCGTCTACGCCGAGCGGCACGATAATCTCGAAGCCATCTACAAAAAACTCGCCGAACGACGGAACACAGCCGATGTGACGGAACTGCTCAAGGCGCTGCACCGCATCGTCAACGAAGCGATCCGCACACAAGCGCCCGAACAAGTTTTTGACGAACCCAAACTCTACGACCTGAGCCAGATCGACCTGGAAAAACTACGGGATGAATTCGCCAAAAAGGTGAAGCGAAAGGCGACCGCCCTTCAGAACATCCGCGACCTTGTCGAGCAAAAGCTCGCTGCAATGCTGGCGCACAATCCGCAACGCATGGACTATCACAAGCGCTATCAGCAAATCATCGCTGACTACAACCGGGAAAAGGATCGCGTCACTATCGAGGACACTTTCTCCAAACTGGTCGATCTGGTCAACAGCCTGGACGCCGAGCAGCGCCGGGCGGTGGAGGAAGGCTTGAGCGAGGAAGAGCTGGCGCTGTTCGATCTGCTGCAAAAAGATCGGCTTAGCAAAACCGACCGCGAGCGCATCAAACAGGTTAGCCGCGAACTGTTCCAGGCATTACAGAGACTGATTGCGCCACTGGAGCAATGGATACAGAAAGAGCAAACCCAAGCCGAGATTGAAGTGTTTATCCTGGATCACCTCTACCTCTTGCTGCCCAGCCCTGCGTTTTCAGACGCTGATAAAGTGGAAGCAGCAAGGAAAGTCTACGGCTTTATCCGACAGCAAAGCGTCAGCAACTCACTCACATCGACAAGGTTACGGAACTGACGAGCGACAGACTTGTGATGGTGCAGAGAGCCAGAGAATTCCTCGAACAGCCCCTTGACGATTCATCGGACGAGGGAATCGTCTACAGATAATCCACAAAATAACGTCCCAGGATGGGGCATCCCTGAAGATGTGTAAGCGTCGGTTTGGGCATCATCTCTAGCAGTTCAGTAACGTCATGAACGATATAAACCCACTGATCCTCGCTGGCGATGACCACGATGACGTTATTCGGCCTGGGGGGATTTTTTGCCTGCATCCGGGCCTGCTCACAAGCGCCTTCAGGCGAATCAGCCCAGCCGATCCAAGGTGGTGCCGGATTCCGTTGGAGCACGGCGTAGATAGTCATCTTAGATCGCTTAACAGGTAACCGCGCTGGAACCGCGAGTTCCCTTGACACCGTTTCAAGATTCTCTGTTACGAGAGCAACGCTTTCCAAGACAGAAGGTGAGGTTCCTACAGGCCATTATTGCCGTGGTAAATCGCCAGTGAATGGACAACCTATGGACAACAAGAGAGTAATAAAAAATCGGGCAATCAACTAATTGATTGTTTTACTTGGTGCCGGAAAGAGGAATCGAACCTCCGACCTGCTAATTACGAATCAGCTGCTCTACCGACTGAGCTATTCCGGCAATTTTCGGGGCAAAGATGATAGCCTGTTGATCTCCTGTAAGACAAGGAAAGTTTTCGGCTCAGCGCCTTCATTTTCCTCTCCACACTCGATAGGAAATTCAAATTTGCTTGAGGAAATGGCGAAGGGCTGGAAGGTGGCGACGACTGACTTCCAGTCGGTCGGGAATATCGTGAAAGACCAGCGCCACGCCACGATCAGCGATCTTCTCCAATCCGGCAATGTGGACCGCTACGGCCAAAGCATTGCGGTGAACCCGCACCACCCGCGCACCCAATTCCTGCTCCAGGGTTTTCAGGGATTCTTCGATGAGCACCTCACCAGAGCGGTAACGAACCGTCACGTATTTCTGGTCAGCCTGGAAGTAGAATACATCGGCCAGCGGGATCAGCTCCTGTCGTTGACCGATCCGGGCGCGAACATGGGTACGGCTGCCATCCACTGGCTGATCAGCCGCCAGTCGGCTGAGCTGAGCGCGATTGACACGGCTGGCGCTGGTCAGCACCTGCTCCAACCGTTCCAATCGAATCGGTTTCAATAGATAAGCGATCGCTTGGGCGTCGAAGGCTTCCAGCGCGTAATCACCATGAGCGGTGGTGAAGACCACGGCAGGCGGCTGCTCCATGTCCGTCAATTGGCGCGCGGTTTCCAATCCATCCAGCCCCGGCATTTGGATATCCAGCAATACGATATCGGGATTCAATCGCTGCACCAGGCGTAGGGCTTCAGCACCAGTACCAGCCTCACCGCAGAACTCGTGATCCGGCAAGCGGTTAAGCAGTTCTCGCAAACGAGCGCGGGCGGGAGGCTCATCATCGATGATCAGAACGCGCATGATGTAAAGCAATCAAGTCATTTTTCGCAAGTGTAGCAGGCAGAACCAGAGATACTACCGATTTTGTCGATGATTCTCACTGCTTCAGTGGAATCGTAAACGTAACCTGATAGCGCTCGGCAGTCTCGATGATCTCCAGCGGTGGAGATAATGGGTAAGCCAGCGCCAATCGCTGACGAATATTATCCTGCGCGATACGCTGACCGGTCTCAGTATCGGCGGCAGAACGCGGGTTGATGAGGGTGAAGCATAGCTTATCAAGCTGTTTATCGATGCAAAGCGTCAAGGTCCCTCCTTCCGGCAAGCGCTGGAGACCGTGGCGAATGGCGTTTTCGACCAGCGGTTGCAGCACCAGCGGTGGCAAGAGGGTACCGAGCGGCAAATCTTCGCCCAACTGCCAGTCCACAGTCAGCCGTTCACCCATACGCAGCCGCTCGATGGCCAGATAGCGGCGCGTCAGTTCCAGTTCCTCAGCTAAGGAAACCGAGCTGCGATCGGTCAGGGCTGAACGCAATAGATCCGCCAGGTCGAGCACCGCTTGTTCAGCCCGATCGGGTTGGCTGGGAATCAGACTGGCAATGGTATTGAGCGTGTTGAACAGAAAATGAGGATGGATACGCGCCTGCAGGGCGCGCAGTCGGGCGCGCGATTCAGCCTCGATTTGCCGTTGCCACTGGTGGTGAATATAGAAGTAGCGTAGAGTGATCAGGGTGATGATACCGGCGATAGCCAGGCTGCGGATGCTGAAGGCTAGCGAAGGAATCGCCCATTCAGGCGATGAAACCAAGAATCTGCCGCCCATCAGCGAGAAGCCCAATGTGACTAGTTGTGTCAGGCCGAGGACAGCAAGCGTCGCGGCGGTGGGGCCCAGCTGCACCAACCAACGCTTGCATAAACACAGGACGGCAGCGGCAGCGAGCACCACCCATTGCACGAACAACGAAATCAGTGCCAAGTGGTTCCAGAAATCACCGAAGCGGTTAGTCTCGTTCAGCGCTAGCACCAGAGCAAATAGCTCAGCCAGCAAAACCGTCAGGAAAACAGTAGAATTGGCGCAGAAATCAGGCAGGAAGCTGGAATTCTTTTCTAGCGAAGCTGAAGAAAATACCAAGGGCGATTCCATTCGCCTTGCGAAACGCTCAAACATCCAGGTTCAGCACATCCAGAGCGTTCTGCTCGATGAAATCCCGTCGTGGTTCAACTTGATCACCCATTAAGGTGGTAAAGACTTCATCGGCGGCTACGGCATCTTCGATCCGTACTTGCAATAATCGACGAGTTTCCGGATTCATCGTGGTTTCCCAAAGCTGATCTGGGTTCATTTCGCCCAATCCCTTGTAGCGCTGAATATGCTGACCACGCTTGGCTTCCTCCAGCAACCAATCCATGACCGCCCGGAAACTGCTCACCGTTTGAACGCGTTCGCCACGCCGCACTTCCGCGCCTTGCGGTTCAAACAGACCTGATAACTTGGCGCCGAACTGAATCAGAGCCAAATACTCGGGGGAATCGAAAAATTCCTTCCCCAATCGCATTTGTCGAACCAGACTATGCGCGCGACGGATGATAATGATGCTGTAACCTTCGCCGTCTTCACGCGCTTCGACCATTGCCTCGTAAATCGACCGCTCGTTCTGCCCGTCGTTGAGCTGCCCAATCAGGCTTGCAGCCCATTCGCTCAGATAGGCTTGATCGCGCAACTGGCTTTCAGCCAACGGTGGCTGATAAATCAGTTGCTCCAGTAAGGCGCTGTCATAACGGCGGGATAAACGCTGAACCACTGTCATGATCGCCATGTAACCACGGGCCAATTCCTCCAGTGTCGCACCGGTCAGCGGTACGGCTCCATCGCTACGACTGGCCAGCGTCACACCGTCTAGCGCCGTCTGCAACAGATAGACCGAAAGCTCTGCGTCATCCTTGACATACTGCTCATGCTTACCTTTTTTGATCTTGTACAGCGGTGGTTGCGCAATGTAGATGTAACCACGCTCGATCAATTCCGCCATTTGCCGGTAGAAGAATGTCAACAAAAGGGTACGGATATGTGAACCATCAACATCCGCATCTGTCATGATTATTATTCGATAATAACGTATTTTATCTGGGTTGAACTCTTCTCTGCCGATGCCACAACCTAAGGCGGTAATCAGCGTCCCCACCTCGATAGAAGCCAACATCTTATCGAATCTGGCTTTTTCCACATTCAGAATTTTACCCTTGAGCGGCAAAATCGCCTGAAAGCGTCGGTCACGGCCCTGTTTGGCCGAACCGCCGGCAGAATCGCCCTCTACAAGAAATAGCTCAGATGCAGATGGATCTTTTTCCTGACAGTCCGCCAGTTTGCCCGGTAGACCGGCGATATCCAGAACACCCTTGCGTCGCGTCATCTCACGGGCGCGGCGGGCCGCCTCGCGAGCACGAGCCGCTTCGACGATCTTACTGGTGATGGCCTTGGCTTCACTGGGATTCTCCAGCAAATATTCCTGCAGCTTCTCCGTTACTACAGATTCGACTGCCGGCCTAACCTCGGAGGACACCAACTTGTCCTTGGTCTGCGATGAGAATTTTGGATCGTGCAACTTCACCGACAGCACCGCCGTCAAGCCTTCGCGAGCATCATCACCGTTGGTTTCGACCTTGGCTTTCTTCAGAATCCCTTCCAGATCCATGTACTGGTTCAGGGTGCGGGTCAGAGCGCCACGCAAGCCAGCTAAATGGGCGCCGCCATCACGTTGTGGAATGTTGTTGGTGAAACAGAAAACATTTTCCTGATAGGAATCGTTCCATTGCATCGCCAGTTCCACTCGGATGTCGTCACGGGTCGCATCCAGGTAGAAGACATGCTCATGCAGTGGTGTCTTATTACGATTCAGATGTTCGACAAACGCCTTGATGCCACCCTGGTATTCAAAACAGTCTTCTTTGCTGGTCCGCTCATCGTGCAAACGGATACATACGCCAGAGTTAAGAAACGACAACTCGCGCAGTCGTTTAGCCAGTATGTCGTAATGAAAGTCGATATGGGTGAAGATCGCCGAACTCGGCTTGAAGTAGATTTCAGTCCCCGTCAGATCGGTTTCCCCAGTGACGCGCAGCGGCGCCTGTGGGTCGCCTAATCGGTATTCCTGCTGGTGGACCTTGCCATCGCGACGAATGGTTAACCGCAGATATTCGGACAGGGCATTGACCACCGAGACACCGACTCCGTGTAGACCACCGGAAACTTTGTAGGATTTATCATCGAACTTACCGCCAGCATGTAGCACGGTCATGATGACTTCAGCGGCGGAGCGGCCTTTGGAATGTTCGTCTGTAGGGATACCACGACCATTGTCCACTACAGTGACAGATTCGTCGGCATGCAGGGTCACGCTGATTTCGGAGCAGTAACCAGCCAACGCCTCGTCGATGGAGTTATCCACGACCTCGAACACCATGTGATGCAGGCCGGTACCGTCATCCGTGTCACCGATATACATGCCCGGCCGTTTGCGCACAGCGTCCAGTCCTTCCAGGACCGTGATGCTCGACGAGGTGTAAGACGAATCATTCATAATCCTAAGTTTTCCCAGAGTCCGTTATCAAAGACGGGAAATTATACCACCATTATGGACTTCAACGGAGATCAGGGACGCTCGCGATCGGGGTGAGTCTTAGTGCCGCGCAATCTATCAGTTCGCGGCCAGTTCGCCGCGCAAGAGATGAAAAGTCCGCGCCTCCCGCCAGAGGGTGGCGTCCAGCAATCCTGGCTCGATGGCGGTGATGAACGACTGGGTATCGAGCGCCGCCAAGGCGCGCATGACTCGCACCCGATTATCGAGATCTAGCTCCGCTGGCAAATCATCGATTAGTAGCATACAGGCGTCACCAACATGGTGTCGGTATAGCTCTGCCTGCGCCAATACCAAAGCGATGACCAGCAACTTCTGCTGACCGCGTGACAATGCTTCGGATGGCGGGCGTCCATCGATGCGCATCATGAAGTCAGCTCGATGTGGGCCGAGCCGGGTATACCCCTGCTGACGGTCTTGATCACGCCCGGCTCGCAACCAACCGGAGAAATCGCGTTCAGGCGGCTCCAGAGGCCAGCCACGGCGATAATCGACCTGCACCGCTACCCCGACCAGGGTCTCCTCGATAAATCGCCTCAAAACGCCTTGTAGGGCTTCACAGAAGGTTCCACGCAACCGATCGAGGATCGCCGCCGCCGCTAGTTCACTATCCCAGGCATCCACCACCCGGTTGGTCGCTCCAGAGCGCAGCGCCGCATTGCGATGACGCAGCGCCGCGCTATAACGCCGCCAGGCGCCGAAAAACTCAGGCTCGGCATGGAACAACCCCCAGTCCATGAATCGACGCCGCTGTTGCGGTCCATCCTCCAGCAAGCGATGGCTATCGGGATTCAGCAACAGCACTGGCGTCCGCCGGACCAACTCCGCCAGTGAGTGGGTCGGAACGCCGTCGATGTGCGCCGTCAGTTCGCGAGTATTGCGTTCAAGGCCAATCGACGTCTGCTGACCATCGCCGGTTTGTAAAATGGCAACTAACCGGAAGAACGGTGCATCGATCTGGATCAATTCCCGTGGCTGGCGAGTGCGGAACGAGCGTCCCCGCCCCAAAAAGTACAATGCCTCCAGCAAGCTGGTCTTGCCGGAGGCATTGGGGCCGATCAACAGATTCAGCCCGGACGAACACTCCATCCGCCAGCGTCGCAGGTTACGAAAACCTGCGATATCGAGGGTGACGATACGCATCCCGATCTCAGCGGATCGCGATTACCGGCGACCGATCCTGTTCGCCACTCGCTTCAAAGCCGCATGGGCATGATGACATGCCGGCCACCCTCCCCCTCAGCCTCTTCGATCAGGCAACTGCTGGCGGCGTCGGAGAAAGACAGCTTGGCCAACTCGCCGTTCAGCGCGCCTAGTGCATCGAGCAAGTAAGTGACGTTGAAGCCGATTTCCATCGGACCACCGTTGTAATTGATCTCGACTTCTTCCTCCGCTTCTTCCTGGTTCGGATTCTGCGCCTGCGCTCGCAAGACCCAATCCTCCAGTTGCAGGCGGATGCCTTGAGTCTTGTCGTTGAGGACGATGCCGGTCCGCGCCAGCGCACTTCGTAGCGCCATCCGGTCGGCGATCACCACCCGGCTGCTCTCGCGGGGAATGACGCGTTGATAGTCCGGGAATTTTCCATCGATCAGCTTGGAGGTCAAGCGAATCTCGCCAAGGACCAGTCGGATGTGGTTGACACCGAGCTTGAGCGCAACTTCAGCGTCGCTGTCGGCCAGCAAACGCAGTAATTCCAGCACACCCTTGCGTGGCACGATGATTTGACGCACTTCCACCACGTCGACGGCGGCCTTCAGTTCCTGGAAGGCTAGTCGGTGGCCGTCCGTCGCCACCAGTCGCAAAATACCTGGCGCAGCTTCCAGCAGCAGGCCATTCAGATAGTAGCGCACATCCTGCTGAGCCATGGCGAAGTGGGTGCGTTCGATCATGCCGCGTAGAGCGCCCTGGGACAGGCGGATATCGCCCTCGAACGGTAAATCTTCCAATGTGGGAAAATCAGCGGCAGGCAGGGCAACCAGGGTAAATCGGCTGCGCCCACAGCGCATGGTCGCTTTGTCGCCTTCAACGTTCAGCACAACGGTCGCGTCTTCTGGCAGCGCGCGGAGGATATCGTGCAGTCGGCGGGCAGGCAACGTGGTCTCGCCGGGGGTTTCCACCGATAACTCGGCTCGGGCGGATAGTTCGACTTCCAGGTCAGTCGCGGTCAGGATCAAATTCTGTTCCTGCGCGGTCAGAAGCACGTTGGTCAGAATCGGCAAGGTCTGTCGGCGCTCGACGGCACCGATGACGTGCTGAAGCGGTTTGAGCAACTGCTCGCGCTTGGCTTCTAGTTTCATGCATTTCTCCCGAAGGTGTTCTCAGTTCCGTGGCGTCGGTCGAGCGTGTGGATTCTATATCCTGACTAAAGCCAGTGGTTTTAAAATTTATCTTTGCCAACGCAACCTGAATTCGGATCGCCTCAATAATAAAGTCTTTTTATATATATAAAGATTATTATTATTAGGGAGAGCATTTTCTGTGGATAACTTTTTTTTATCTTTTATTATCAATAAGTTTAATGATTTTTGCCTGTGGATAACCCTGTGGATAAAATGTGGATAAGTCGATTTTTCTGTGGATAACTTTTTTGACCTTAAAAAGTTATCCACAGGATTGGCCGACTTATCCACAGAAATGGCAAAGTTATCCACAGACTTATCCACAGGGTATTTTTCTGTTTTTTAGCAGGTGGTCCAGAATATTATGATCAACGCTAAAAAATCACTGGTGTTTACATGTTATCCTAATGATTATACTTATTTTTACGAAACGGATTACAGTCAGTTTTCTTAAAAAGAACTAAAAAGTAGAAAATTACGATTCATCTAAATGATTATATTTATGTTTATGAAATAGATTACGATAAATAAAAATCCTATTTAAATACCGTTTAAAAAGTTATCCACTTATCCACAGCAGTTATCCACAAGCTTTTTTCTAGTTAGTGAGCGTCGTAAGCAAATTAGTGTAGTCACCATGGATCTTGGGTTCATGTCGTTGGAGCTCTCGAATTTTCCGGCAAGCATGTAATACGGTCGTATGATCGCGCCCACCGAACGCCTCGCCGATGTCGGGCAAGCTGAGGGCAGTGAGTTCCTTGGTCAACGCCATTGCGATCTGCCGAGGGCGGGACAGAGTGCGGAGTCGGCTGTTCGACAGTAGTTCGCTGACTGGGATTTTGTAGTAGTCCGCTACCGTTTTTTGGATATTTTCAATAGTGACCAGCTTATCCTGCAAGGTCAGCAGATCGCTGAGCACTTCCTTGACAAAGCTGATGGTAATGGAGCGCCCGGTGAACTGGGCGTTGGCATAAACTCGCCGCAGTGCTCCTTCCAATTCACGGACGTTGGAACGGATGCGTTGGGCGATGAAAAATGCCACTTCATCGGGTAGTTTGAGCTGAGCCTGTTCAGCCTTGCTCTTGAGAATCGCCACCCGGGTTTCCAGTTCCGGTGGTTCGATGGCCACAGTCAGGCCAGAGCCAAAACGTGACTTGAGACGATCTTCCAACCCGGCGACTTCCTTGGGATAGCGGTCGCAGGTCAGAATCACTTGCTGACGGCTTTCCAGTAGGCTATTGAAAGTATAGAAAAATTCTTCTTGGGAGCGTTCCTTGCCGGCCAGAAATTGCACATCGTCGATCAGTAAGGCATCTAAGGAACGATAACGGCGTTTAAATTCATTGATCGCATTGTGCTGCAGGGAGCGCACCATGTCGGCCACGAAGTACTCGCAGTTCTGGTAGACTACCTTCGATTCGGGATTGCGTTCGCGCAACATATTGCCAACCGCATGGATGAGATGGGTTTTACCGAGCCCGGTACCGCCGTAAATAAACAATGGATTATATGATTTTCCAGGATTTTCAGTAACCTGAAGACAGGCAGCTCGGGCGATTTGATTGGAATTCCCCTCGACGAAGGTGGCGAATGTGAAATCTGCATTGAGAATGCCGCTTTTCAGCAGTTCCGCCGTTTCAGAGATGGATTCATCGGCGGGTTCCTCCTCCGGCGGTTCTTCGGTGCAGATCGACGGTGTGGGCGAGATACCGCCGCTGCCGATTTCCAGCCGTACTTCTGGAGGCTGATCGGGTCGCAGCTGCTTCAGCACGGCTTGGATTTGCGCCAAGTGGTGCTTTTTAACCCAGTCGAGGACGAAACGGTTAGGCGCCAACAAGCATAGGGTGCCGGTTTCCTCCAGCGCGTGCAGAGGCCGGATCCAGGTACTCAACTGTTGTTCAGACAGTTCACGCTCCAGACGATCCTGGCATGCTTTCCACAGGGTGTGATCCATGAGTGATGTTCCTAAAAAGCCAAGCGGTTCATGGGTTGCGTAGTTTGAGTGAGCATTTTTTGGCGCTGACGCGCTGACCATTTAACTTGACAAATTTAGCTCCATATCAGTAATTTCTCGCTTTTCGCTAAAAAGCGCAAATCTTGTCTTGACCTGCCTCGTAAGGAATCATCATGAAGCGGACTTTCCAGCCCAGCATCATTCATCGCAAGCGTACCCACGGATTTCGCGCCCGTATGGCTACCAAAGGTGGTCGCCGGGTTCTGAAGGCGCGTCGCGCCAAGGGGCGCGCCCGTCTCGCGCCCTGATGGTATGAACGGCGGCGTGTGTTGTTTTCCGCGCCGCGCCCGGTTGAGCGACTCATCGGCTTTCGCCCATGTCTTTGCCCGCCCGGTCAAGTCCAGCGACCGTTATTTTACCGTACTGGTCCGTTCCAACGGTCTGATGCATCCCCGGCTGGGGATGGCGATCTCTCGCAAGGTCGCTAAGTCGGCGGTGGCGCGTAACCGGATCAAGCGGATCGTGCGTGAAAGCTTCCGACATCATCAATCCCAACTGGGCGGTATGGACTGGGTAGTGATGGGTCGCGCCGGTATAGCGCAACAAAAAAATGCGGCCCTGTTTACTTCATTGCAACAGCATTGGCAGAGACTCGCCCTATCATGCGCGCCATCCTGATCGCGCTGATTCGTGTTTATCAACTGTCCATCAGTCCCCTATTGGGTAACCATTGCCGTTTCTATCCGAGTTGCTCCCAATATGCCCGTGAGGCCATCGAACACTATGGCATATTGCGCGGGGGCTGGCTGGCGATCCAGCGCTTGCTGCGCTGCCATCCATGGCATCCGGGCGGCGTCGATCCCGTTCCTGAACCTTCCCCGAAGGACCGTTAATGGAAAACCAACGTTTGCTGCTAGTTGCCGCTCTGGGATTCGTGTTGTTTCTGCTTTGGCAGAACTGGCTGGAGTTCCAGGCAAAAAAATATCCTCCGCCGACGCCAGTCGTTACCGCGCCGGTGAGTTCCACAGGAGTCGCTGTTCCAGCCAGTTCCGCCGTCACGCCAGGGCAAGATGTTCCCACGGCGGCGCCAGCGCCGGATACCGCCTCACAGGCGTTGGGCAGCGGTGTGCGCGTGCGGGTGACGACCGACTTATTCGAGGCGGAAATCGATACGATCGGTGGTGATCTGCGCCGGGTGGGCTTGCGTACCTATCCCGAATCGGTGCAACAGCCCGATCAGCCGTTCCAGTTGCTCAAAGACAGCGGTCCAGATTTGTTCATCGCCCAGTCCGGACTGGTGGCGCTGAACGAGGGTCCCGCGCCCAACCATTACGCCCCATTCACCGCTGTGCAAAGTGAGTATCGGTTGGCGGATGGGCAAGACTCATTGGAGGTGCAACTGAACTGGTCCGACCTTTCCGGGATGAAGGTGGTCAAGACTTACACCTTCCGGCGCGGCAGTTTCCTGGTGGAGCTGAATCAGCATGTGGAAAACAATAGCGCTGGTGACTGGCAAGGTAGTCAATATCGGCAGTTCCAGCGCACCCCACCGAAAACCAGCCACAGTTTTTTTGGCGGCGGAGTGATCACCTACACTGGCGCCGTTATTTCGACGCCTGAACAACGCTACGAAAAGATTTCCTTTAGCGACATCGCCGAGAAGCCGCTTAACAACCAGCCGGTCAAGGACGGCTGGATCGCCATGATCCAGCATTATTTCCTTGGCGCGTGGGTCCCCAACGCTGGCGAGACCGATACGTTTTACACCAAGGCGATCGATGGTCATCGTTATGTCGTGGGAATGACCAGTGCTGTGCAAAGTATACCGGCGGGTGCGACGGGGGATTTCCGCACCCGATTGTACGTAGGACCGAAATTGCCGGATGTGCTGGACCAGGTGGCGCCCAACCTGCATCTGACCGTCGATTACGGCAAATTGACCATCATCGCTGAGCCGTTGTTCTGGTTATTGAAGGCCATTCACGGGATCGTCGGTAATTGGGGGTGGGCGATCATCTTCCTGACCATCCTGATCAAGCTGGCGTTCTACAAGTTGTCGGAGACCAGCTACCGGTCGATGGCCAATATGCGCCGGCTCGCGCCGGAACTGACCCGACTCAAAGAACTGTACGGCGACGACAAACAGAAGATGAATCAAGTGATGATGGATCTGTATAAGAAGGAAAAGGTCAATCCGCTCGGCGGTTGCCTGCCGATTCTGGTGCAGATTCCAGTATTCATCGCTTTGTACTGGGTGTTGGTGGAAAGCGTACAGTTGCGGCAAGCACCGTTCATGTTCTGGATCAAGGATATGTCGATTCCGGACCCCTACTATGTGCTGCCACTGATCATGGGCGTGACCATGTTCGTTCAGCAGAAGCTGAGTCCAGCGCCGCCCGATCCGATTCAAGCCAAGGTGATGATGTCGCTGCCGATCGTCTTCACTTTCATGTTCCTATGGTTCCCGGCTGGGCTGGTGCTGTATTGGGTGGTCAACAATATGTTGTCCATTACGCAACAATGGGTGATTACCAAGCGGGTGGAATCAGGTGCCGATGCAGCCGCCGCCAAAGTCAAGCAAGGGCCGGGTTTAGGTGAGATGGCCAGCAATTTATTGAATAAATGGCGAAAACCTGTCGATTTGACCAAGAAACCTGCATCTAGTCAGCCACCTCCCAGCAAGCGCAGGAAATAACCGGCCACTTGCGCTCCCGGCAAGGAAGCCAGGGCCGGGTTGTCGAAGAACGGTTTCTCGTTAAAATCGCACAATCGCCTACCACTCCAGGAGCAACTTGATGCCGACTCCCGCCGACCGATTACGCGCTTTACTCGCTCAGCCTGGTTTGCTATTGATGCCTGGCTGCCACGACGCCATGTCCGCCCAGTTGATCGAACAAGCCGGTTTTCCGCTGGCGTTCATGAGCGGTTTCGCGGTTTCCGCCGCTCGATTGGGCTTGCCGGATACCGGCCTGATCTCTTATGGGGAAATGGTCGATCAGGGTCGCAATCTCTGTAACGCGGTTTCGATTCCGATCATCGGCGATGGCGATACTGGCTTTGGCAACCCACTCAACGTCAAACGCACGGTGCAAGGCTATGCTCGTGCTGGCTTTGCCTGCATCATGATCGAAGACCAAGTCATGCCGAAGCGTTGCGGGCACACCCGAGGTAAAGCAGTGGTTCCTCGCGAAGAGGCGCTGATGCGCTTGCAAGCGGCAGTCGACGTTCGCAACGAAGGCGAAGACATCCTGATTATGGCCCGCACCGATGCTCGGACCACCGACAACCTGAACGAAGCGATTGCCCGCTGTCAAGCCTTTGCCGGGATGGGCGCCGATATCACCTTCCTGGAAGCGCCGGAAAGCGAGGCAGAGATGCGCCGCTATTGTGCGGAGGTTCCTGGCCCCAAGATGGCTAATCTGATCGAATTCGGCAAGACGCCGGTGTTGCCGCCGGCGCAGCTGGAGGCGATTGGCTATCAGATCGCCGTTTATCCGTTGACCTTGTTGAACGTATCGATCAAGGCCATGCGCACAGCGCTCGCGCAGATTCAACAGCGCCAGTCGCCGGAGGTTCTGGATTTCCAGGCGCTGCAAGCGGCAGTCGGTTTTCCGGAGTACTACGCTGGCGAAGCACGCTATCAGTGTGGCCACCGATAGCGGATCGAAGAAAAGCCAGGTTATTTTGGTTTAAAGGAAGTGAGGTTGCTGTCCTTGAAAGACAGCATGGCGTTTTTATAGAACCAATCTTCGACTTGCTTCCCTTCGGAGTCTATGCGTCCTTTTTTGTAAATAGGTTTTCCGTATTTTTCGAGAATGGAATCGGCGGATTCTCCCAATTTCAAATCCGCCGTCATATTCGGCTCGGTTGGCTTTTGATCATCCGCCATGTAGCCGCCGGTGCAGCCCGCGACGATGGCGATCGCAAGCCCAATGGCTAAAATTTCAAATTTTTTCATTGGCAAAGCCCCATAGGATAGAAATCTTCCAGCCCTCCCTCCTCAAAGGAGAGAGAGGAGCATGATTGTCGAAGTTACATATTTGGATAGTTCGGCCCACCGCCGCCTTGTGGCGTGACCCAGTGAATATTCTGGGTGGGGTCCTTGATATCGCAGGTTTTGCAGTGGACGCAGTTCTGAGCATTGATTTGCAAACGTGGGTTTTTGCCCCCGTTATCCCGGACGATCTCGTAGACTCCCGCCGGGCAGTAGCGCTGCTCAGGCGCGTCGTACAACGCCAGATTGACTTTGATCGGTACGGTCGAATCTTTCAGTGTCAGGTGACAGGGTTGCTCTTCCTCATGATTGGTGTTGGAAATGAACACCGAGGACAATCGGTCGAAGCTGATCACGCCATCCGGTTTGGGATATTCGATTTTCGGACACTCACTGGCTTTCTTCAGCTTGGCGTAATCCGGCTTGTGATGGAAGGTCCACGGCGCCTTGCCCCGGAATAAGTAGGTATCGAGCGCCGAATAAGCGATCGCCGCCCACAGTCCCCAGCTGAATGACGGCTTGATGTTACGCACCTGGTAGAGTTCTTCCCATAGCCAGCTTTGCCGCAGTCGTTCTGGATATGTGGCTACCTCGACAGACTCTCCCTCAGCCGTGAGGGCGGTGAACACTGCTTCAGCAGCCACCATCCCGGATTTCATCGCGG
>JACKNE010000024.1 GCA_024235035.1 Gammaproteobacteria bacterium | reverse complement strand
CGCGATTGGCCGAAATCGCCAAAACGCTCAAAGTTCGCCCGGAATGGCTTGTGACCGGCGAAGGTCCGATGCTGAGTGACGAAGTGACGGCAGATGATCTTGCGATCGTCCATGAAATCCACACGATGTTCAGCGATGAAGAAAAGCCTATTGCGCGCATGAGCATTATGGCGATGCTGCCCGTGCTAAAAGCTCAGCTCGAAATGCGACGGCACGCTACCCAAGAGCAAAAACAGGAGAGCGTGTCGCTCGCCCGCCCTAAGCGCATACCGCATCACCCCCCCCACAGCCAGCTAGGTAGCTGACATCACGGCTTTTAATTCTCAATCTTTATTATGCAAGCCCGCACTATGCGGGTTTTTTTGTTGATCGAGTTTGTCAGCTTTTGACCAACGGCCAATTTTGACAGTTTAATGAAACAACAAAAATTATGTCTTGCACGATGCTCTGCTGCCAAATAAATAACTTTTGTTATTGACATCCATCTGACCAAAGTTATAATTTCTCCCAACCCACACCACCCGCCACCCACCCGGCGGCCCTGGTGGCAGTCCAGCTCGATACGGACATGGGCGCAATCCTCCTTTTGATGGTTTGCCTTCCCCCGGACGGGGGAGGGCCTTTTTAGGAGACGCCATGAAACAGAAATCTGCGGTACGGTCATCGACCGTCACCACCAAGACCAAAGAAGCGCGCAAGGCCCAAGAAGCCTTGGCGGCCCAGCGCCGCCACAACGCCGCGCTGAAAGCCATCGACGCGCTCGATGCGCAGCGTGAGCGTGAACAGATCCTCGTCGAGCGCCAGCCGCATCCACCCGTTTCCTGTCTGCGCCCGCTACTCATCAGCGGCGAAAGCGAACAGGCCGCACGGTCTGCCCAGTTGATCGCTGCCGCGCTCAGTTCCCTGTTTGTCGGTGGCTGCATCCTGCTTGCCGCCTTCCTCGCCAGCGGAGGGTCTCATTCGTGACCGCCTTCCGCGAAAACGATCTTGTCATCTGGAATCCGCCCGACGGTGAATTTCCGATCGGGAGCCGGGAGTGGCAACTCAAGGGCTTAAAGGCCACCGTCGCCAAGGCATGGCCGGACGGGAAACTGCTGCTGGATTTCATCGAATACCAGGAAGTGGGCTGTTACGCCGCTAAGTTTGTGGAGATCGTGATCGAGCCATGAGCACCATTACTGAAGATCTGATGCACGGAGTGGGTTGCTCCGAAATCGCCGTGGCGCTGGGCCTCTCCCATTACGAGACGCCCTACCAGCTTTGGGAGCGCAAGACCGGCAAAGTGCCTCCCAAGGAAACCACGCTGGCTATGCGACTGGGCGTGCCCATGGAGCCGGTCATCAAACTGCTTTACGAAGAGCGCACCGGCACTAAGCTTCGACGCCGGAACGCCGCGCTCAGACATTCCAGCCTGCCGCTCATCGGGCATCTGGACTACACGGTGACCGGCCAGAGTCGCGTCGTCGATTGCAAATCCAGCTTTTCGTTCGGGGCGCGAGAACGGTTTGGCGACGACGGAACAGACGAACTGCCCGTTGAGTACCTGTGCCAAGGGCAGGGGTATCTGAACCTAACTCACTACGAGGCCATTGATTTCGCAGCGCTGATTCCCGGCCCTGACTTTCGGGTCCTGACCGTCGCTCCGGGCGCCGACGTGCAATCCATGATTCTGGAAGGGGTCGAGCGGTTCTGGCGACATGTCACCACTGATACACCGCCGGAACCGATCACGCTGGAGGACGCGAAGCGGCGCTGGCGAAATGTCAGTCCCGAGAAATGCGTCACGGCCACGCCAGAAATCGAATCCGTCACCCGCCGATTCATCTCTCTGGGAAGCCAGATCAAGGCGCTGGAGAAAGAAAAGGTTCGGCTGGAGCTGGCGATCAAGAACGCCCTCCAGGACGCGGAAGCGCTCCTGGCTGCCGACGGATCGCCGCTCCTTTCCTGGAAAGAGCAAACCTCCAACCGCATCGACACGACTCTGCTGAAAGCCGAACAGCCGGAAACGGCTCAGCTTTTCACCGTGCAATCCACCACCCGCGTGCTCAGACCCGCCAAGCTGAAGGAGGCCGCATGATCAGCGCCCAAGACCAAGAAAACCAATCATTAGACCACGTCGTGACCGGCCCAGCTTACCCGCCAGACGAGCCGGCCAACGATGAATTTGACCGGCTCATGCGCGGCAGCATCAACCAACTCATCTTTGATGACCGGAAATGGAATCAGATGATGCGTGTCGCCGAGGTCATGGCGAGCGGCAAAAGTACGGTTCCCGCCCACCTTCGCGGCTCTGTGGGTGATTGCATGGCCATCGTCCTTCAGTCCGCGAGGTGGAACATGGACCCGTATGCCGTGGCGCAGAAAACCCACATGAGTCAAGGCGGCATCATGGGTTACGAAGCTCAACTGGTGAATGCCGTCATCATCACGCGAGCGCCGATTAAGCATCGACCAAAATACGAGTGGTTCGGAGATTGGGCGAAAATCCTCGGCAAGGTTTCTCAAAACCAAGGGAAAAATGGCGGACAGTATTCATCGGCAGCATGGGATAAAGTCGACGAAGCTGGACTCGGGGTTCGGGTTATTGTCACGCTGACCGGAGAAGAAGAGCCGACCCCTCTCGAACTGCTACTTGTACAGGCCCAGACAAGGTTTAGCACGATGTGGGCCGGCGACCCGCGCCAGCAACTGGCGTACCTGGCCATCAAGCGCTGGGCCAGACTCTACTGCCCGGACGTGCTGATGGGCGTCTATACCACCGATGAGCTGGAAGGCCCGAACGACCCTCCTCCGCAACCGACGCCGACGACAACCGGGAAAGGTGTCAAGGGACTGAAAAGCGCCTTAACCGCCAAGCGGCAAGACGCCCAGCAGTCGCCCCCGCCCCCTCCGGGCGTCGATCCGGAAACGGGCGAAGTGATCGAGCAAAAGCCACTCTCGATTGATGATCTAGTGAAGTGCATCAACGCTGCGCAAAGCGATGCGGACCTTGAGAAATACCGAGATCAAGTGGCCGCCTTAAAAAATGGCGAACGCACCCGCGCCACCGACGCCTGGAAAGCGCGCAAGGCGACGTTCACGACGACGGACAAGCCGTGATGCCAGACGCCACCTATCAGATGGTCCTGAGAATCCCGCTCAACGCAAACGTACTGAAACTGCACGCGGCCCTTCAGCGGTTCGCCGAGGAGATTGACGCCGAACTGCGCTGGAGAAACTACCAGCTTGAGCACTGCATCACGATCGACGCCAGCGAGAGCCAGGTGCTGACCCAGCAGAAGGAGGCGGCATGAATCCACTGCTGATCATCTATCTGCACGCCCTGAAGCTGGCTGAACAAGATATCGAGACCTTGGTCTACGCCAGCCGCATCGACGGCGCGCTGGCTCCAAAAACGGAGTGGCGGCTATGAATAATGAAGATCGCTTGATCGAGGCTGCCATGGGCGTCATCGACGCTTGGGACCCGGACGCCGACGATGAGTCTGAATTCGTCGCGATCCCCGTCGCACGGCTGCACGAACTCAACGAAGCCGCTGAAGAATTGATGCGCGGCTATCTGAAGGAGGCCGCATGAGCATCCCGGAACGTATTTGTGAAGCTCTGGCCGACAAGCCGCTATCCAGAAAAGAGCTGCGCGAGAGCCTGAACACCGGAGATAACAGCTTGAGCGGCGCGCTGACTCGGCTCTTGGACCGAGGTTGCATCGAGCGGATGGCTGATAAGCGCTGGCGCTTGCTTCGTCCGTATATCTCGAATAGAGCCGACGAGCCGGGAGAAGCGCCGGTTATTTTGCCTCATGAGGTGAGGCAGGTTCTGGCGCTGTGCTGCGGCAACAAGCACAAGGACATCGTCCGAGAAACCGGGCTTGGGAAGCCCAAGGTCACAAACATTATCGCGCTGCTGGTACAAGACGAGAAAATTCGTTACGTACCCGAAAAAGGCTGGCTCCAGGTCGGGAAGGAACCTGGACAAGTCGCGGCCAAGCCGACCGCCGGCAAGGCAACGACAGAGGAAGAGGATCAAGAGTGGATGGAGCGCTGGAATCCCAGAAATCGCCAGAATCGACTGCGGGAGCAGGCAGGTCTGTGATGGCTGAGAAATCCTGTACTGAATGCCAGTACGTCCAGCGCCGACAAGCCGGCCCGTATCTGTGGGATTACGAAAAATGCCGGCTGGGTCAGCGGGACTTCCCGGATAGTGCTGAGCACTGCCCATCTTATGCGCCAGCGGTTTGGCACGATGATCCGGAGCTGACAGTGAAGCCACATACCGATCATTGCATGAAACGCCAAAAATGGGGTGATGGCGAGTGTGAGTGCAGCGCTGGATGAACTGTGCGGATGGCACAGGGTTATTTGAAATGCGAGAAGGCCAGGAGTTGACGCAGTGAACATCACCATCACCAGCAAGAACCCGCCGCCTCTACGGCGAGCCGTATCGGCTTTGCTACCCTTGTTGGTAGCACACTCCCCACCACCCGGACCGCCACCCGATGAAAGACGCTGCTGCACTGTATCTCCGATCAAGCAAAGATCGGTCGGACGTATCGATCGACGCACAAGCCCGCGAATTGCTGGCGCTGGCCGAAGCAAAAAACCTGCTGATCGTCAGCCGGTTTGAGGATGTTGTTGAAAGCGCCAAGGACGAAAATCGACCGGGCTTTCAGGCGCTCTTGGCTGACCTGAAGTCATCAAAAAGACAATGGGACCATCTCTTGATGGTCGATACCAGCCGACTTTCCAGGCGAAGATATATGGCCGAGGTCTTCGCGCACGAAGCGCGAAAGCGCGGCGTGACGATTATTTACTCAAAGCTCCCCGATGCCGACCCCATCACCAGCGCCGTGATTATCGGCGTGATGCAGGTCTTTGACGAACTGCACTCACTCATGAGCCGGGAAAAGGGGCTGGCGGGCATGGCTGAAAATGTCCGGCAAGGATTTCGGGCAGGCGGGAGAGCACCTCGCGGCTATCGACTGGTCAGCCAAGCTACCGGCGCGATCCGCGACGGGCAACCAGTCACCAAGACGACGCTGGAACCGAACGAGGATGCACTGCTGGTGCGGCAGTTCCTTGAAGAACGCGCTACTGGCGCCCCGCGACGCCGCTTACATCAGAAGCTAGGGCTTGCATGGCCAGAAACTTCCAGCATCGCAATGGAGCACAATGCCCTGACTTATGCGGGTCACACCGTCTGGAACCAGCATAACGAACGCATCGACGGGCGATATAAAGGATCGGCGAAGCGCAGACCGAGGTCGGAGTGGGTCATCCAGAGAGACACTCACCCAGCGCTGATCACTGACCAGCAGGCCGAAGCCATCCTATCAGCGCTGGAATCCAGCCGGCATGCGGAAGGACTCCGCCAAAGCCGACGAACGCCCGCGACTTACCTGCTGACCGGCTTACTGAAGACGCCTAGCGGTGACCCCTGGTACGGGGACGGCAAGGGAAAGCATTACCGGGTCTATCGAGACGGGAAAAAGAGCCGATGGGTACCGCGCGCGCCGCTGGAAGAAGGTATTGTCCGGCATATCATCGGCGACCTGACATCGCCAGTCTTTATTCGCGCCTTGCTCAAAGAAGCCCGAAAGCAGCAGGACGCCCTACCGGTAGACCCGACTATTCCGCTACGTGAGCGCATCGCTGAGATCACCCGACAGGTGACCCGCGCCATGACCCTGGCCGTGCAGCTTGAAAACTCAGCGCCCGCGCTGCGGTTGGTCGATGACTTGGAGAAGGAGCGGGCCGCATTGGCGGCAGAGATTGTCCGGCAAGAGCAAATCCATGCACAGCAAACAACCTTTGCGGTCATGGATGAAGGCGCCATCCGGGCATTCTTGCAGGGTCTTGCTGAGACACTGGAGCAAGCAGACCGAGAAGCGATGAAAGACGCGCTTTCAGCACTGATCGATGTGATCACGCTTGACCCGGAAACCCGGCAAGCCGAAATCACTTATCACATTGACGTTGATCGCAATAGCGTGGCGTCCCCAAGGGGATTCGAACCCCTGTTATCGCCGTGAAAGGGCGATGTCCTAGGCCTCTAGACGATGGGGACGTGAGAGAGACTCAAAAAAAAAAAAACGAACCGCCATACAAAATGACGGCTGACAATGGTGGAGCCAGACGGGATCGAACCGACGACCTCCTGCATGCCATGCAGGCGCTCTCCCAGCTGAGCTATGGCCCCGTTGACCAGAGACAGGTATGTTAAGAAAATTCAGGGTATTCGTCAATCCTCAACTTCAATTCTCTCCAACATGGAGACCAACGATATATGCCAATGCCCGCTCAATCCGCGCCAAAGCTTTCGATCGACCCAGTAATTCCAGCGTCATATCAATCGGCGGCGATACCGCTGCACCCGATACGGCCACTCGTAACGGCTGCGCAACCTTGCCTAGCGCCAGACCACTTGTTTCGGCGACACTTTTCACCACCTCGTGAATCGACTCAGCCCGCCATTCCGGTAATGCCGCTAACCCCTCATGCACCTGCCGCAATGGCATCTCAGCAGCGGCGCTCAAATTCTTACTAGCTGCTTTCGCATCGTAATCTGCGAAATCTCGATACAGGAATAGTGCAGCCTGTGCCATATCTTTCAAGGTATCTGAACGCTCGGCAAACGCCCTGACCACCTCGGTCAAATGTGGTCCCATGCTGGGATCAATGTCCAACTGGCCAATCTGCCAGCTTAGATGACGAGCGACATGCATGGGGTCGAGGGTCTTCATATAATGTTTATTCAACCAGATCAGCTTGGACAGATTGATCGCCGAAGGCGCCTTGTTGCACCCGCTGAGATCGAACAGCTCAACCATCTCATCCAACGAGAAGACCTCTTGATCGCCATGCGACCAGCCCAACCGAACCAGATAATTCAACACTGCCTCGGGGAGATAACCCCTATCACGGTATTCCATGACGCTGGCAGCACCGTGTCGCTTAGATAGTTTTTGACCATCTGGCGCTTGGATCATCGGTACATGACCGTACTGGGGAATGGGCGCACCGAGTGCCCTGAGGATATTGATTTGTCGGGGGGTATTGTTGATATGGTCATCACCGCGAATAACATGGGTAATATTCATATCCATATCATCCACAACCACACAAAAATTATAGGTCGGTGTGCCATCAGCACGGGCAATGATCAAGTCATCGAGCTCAGAATTCTGAAACACGATGTTCCCGCGAATGAGATCCTCAACAATCACCTCGCCGCCCAGCGGATTCTTGAAACGCACCACCGGCTCTACTCCCTCACGCGGCGCACCTTGATAGTCGCGGTAACGACCATCATAGCGCGGCTTCTCCTTACGGGTCATTTGCTCGCCGCGTAGCGTTTCTAACTCTTCTTTAGTGCAATAGCAATAATAAGCCTTGCCCTCGCGCAGTAGATATTGCAACACCTCACGGTAACGGTCAAAGCGCTCAGTCTGGTAGAATGGACCTTCATCGTAATCCAGTCCCAACCAGTTCATGCCTTCCAAAATGGCATTTACCGCTTCTGGGGTTGATCGCTCCAGATCGGTGTCCTCAATACGCAGCACAAAGAGACCACCATGGCGGCGGGCGTACAACCAGGAAAACAGCGCGGTGCGTGCACCCCCAATATGTAGATATCCCGTAGGACTGGGGGCAAAGCGGGTTTTGATCATGGAGCTATCCAGAGCATCATTAAGGTTTTTTCGGTTTGACCGGCCGCTGCCAGTTGGCCACTTCCTTGCGTGGGGCGCGGATCAGACATAGGCTACCGTCTGGCACATCGCGGCTGACCGATGATCCAGCGCCAATGGTGGCGCCTTGACCGATACGTACCGGTGCTACCAGCGAGCTATTGGAACCGATGAAAGCATCATCCTCGATAATTGTCTTGTGCTTGTTAGCACCATCGTAATTACAAGTGATGGTGCCGGCGCCAACATTGACCCCACTGCCAATTTCGGCATCCCCCAGATAGGTCAGATGGTTGACCTTAGAACCATAACCGATATCGGTCTTCTTGGTCTCGACAAAATTGCCGATATGCACACCCGCAGCCAGTCGGGTTTCTGGCCGCAGACGAGCAAAGGGCCCAATATGCGCACCTGGCCCGATTTCAGCGCCCTCGATTCGGCAGTGCGAAAGAATTTCGACATCATCGCCAATGACTGCATCCTTTAGAACACAGAACGGCCCGATTTTGACCCGGTCGCCTAAACGCACTGTTCCTTCGAATACCACGTTGACATCAATGACCACATCTTTCCCCGTGCGAAGAATGCCACGCACATCGACCCGATTCGGGTCCAGCAGGGTCGCACCACTACGCATCAGATTTTCCGCCTGCTGTTGCTGATAGTAACGTTCCAGCTCCGCTAGTTGCCGACGATCATTGACGCCCTGTACTTCTAGCGGCTCTACGACGGTAAATGGCTGGACCGATACGCCATCTCGCACTGCCAAGGCTATGACATCGGTCAGATAATATTCACCCTGCGCATTTTCATTGGTCAATTCAGCGACCCAGCTACGCAACTTTGCGGTGGAAACCGCCAGAATCCCCGTATTGCCTTCGGATAAGCAACGCTCTGAAGGCGTCGCATCCTTTTCCTCGACGATGCGCTGTACTCGCCCCTGATCACTGCGGACGATACGCCCATAGCCGGATGGATCGGCTAACTGGACCGTCAACAAAGCCAGCTGGTTTTGCCGCGCTGTATCGACCAGCGGTCGTAAGGTCTCAGATTGGATTAACGGCACATCGCCATACAACACCAGGGTGACTCCAGCATCATCAAGCAGTGGCAACGCCTGCGCCACTGCATGTCCAGTACCTAGCTGCTCTGCCTGCTCGACCCACAAGATGCTCGATTCGCCAACAAACGTAGATTTGACCGTTTCGCCACCATGCCCGTACACGACAACACAGATGGCCGCTTCAAGACCACTAGCCGCACTCAATACATGGGTCAACAAAGGTCTACCGCCTAATAGATGCAAAACCTTGGGCAGGTCCGAAACCATTCGCTTGCCCTGGCCAGCGGCCAGAATTATCACTGAAAGCTGCTGCATGGGTACGACTCTCCGCAAAAATTATTCTATTGTACCGAACATCAAACGTACATTTGATGCTTCCTCAACTTTCGAATTCTTTAGGTATTCTATGCTTTCCGCAGTAAAGCAGCGCATCTCAACAAAAAGGCCGTAGCTTGCGCCACGGCCCAGTGGAGTCGAGATATTGTTATTATCGATCAACTATGATTTACGCGTCTTGCGCATTTTCTCAATCGTCTGCAATTGAGCGATGGCCTCGGCCAGTTCCGCTTTGGCTCGGGCATATTCGAAATCACTCTGGTGATCAGCGATGATCTGTTCAGCACGCTGTTTCGCAGACTGCGCGGCGACTTCATCTAGATCACGCGCCCGTTCAGCGGTATCGGACAGGATGGTCACCACATGCGGTTGAACTTCCAACAATCCACCGGATACATAGAACAGTTGTTCATCTCCACCTTGCAACTTGATCCGGACCTGACCCGGCTTCAAACGGGTCAATAACTGACTGTGTCGGGGCAAAATGCCGAGTTCACCCAGCTCGCCCGGCGCGGTCACCATCTCGGCGGCGCCGGAAAACAATTCCTTCTCCGCGCTGACGATATCGACATGCAGTGTCATGGCCATAGTGCATCTCCTGATCGGTTGCTCATGGAAGGCAGTCCAGCCGGCCATAGCTGAACCGCCGCCCCATTACAGCTTGTTAGCCTTTTCCACAGCCTCGTCGATGGAGCCAACCATGTAGAATGCCTGCTCGGGCAGGTGGTCATATTCGCCGGCCACGATGCCCTTGAACGCAGCAATCGTGTCCTTGAGAGCGACATACTTGCCAGGCGAGCCGGTGAACACTTCCGCCACGAAGAACGGCTGTGACAGGAAACGTTGTACCTTGCGCGCGCGCGCCACCACCAGCTTATCTTCATCGGACAATTCATCCATGCCCAGAATGGCGATGATGTCCTTCAGCTCCTTGTAGCGCTGCAAGGTGCTCTGCACCAAACGGGCAGTGTCGTAGTGATCCTGGCCGACGATCAACGGATCCAACTGCCGCGAGGTGGAGTCGAGCGGATCCACCGCTGGATAAATACCTAACTCAGCAATCTGCCGGGATAACACCACCGTGGCGTCCAAGTGGGCAAAAGTGGTTGCCGGCGACGGGTCAGTCAGGTCGTCGGCAGGCACATAGACCGCCTGAATCGAGGTGATGGAACCCGTCTTGGTCGAGGTGATGCGCTCCTGCAACACGCCCATTTCCTCGGCCAGGGTCGGCTGGTAGCCTACCGCTGATGGCATACGACCCAACAGCGCGGAACACTCTGTACCGGCCAAGGTATAGCGGTAAATGTTATCGATGAACAACAACACATCGCGACCTTCGTCACGGAAATTCTCGGCAATGCTCAGCCCCGTCAGAGCGACGCGCAGGCGGTTACCTGGCGGCTCGTTCATCTGGCCATAGACCAGCGCCACCTTGTCGAGTACATTTGACTCCTTCATTTCATGATAGAAGTCATTCCCTTCGCGTGTCCGCTCACCCACGCCGGCAAATACGGAATAACCGGAGTGCTCAATAGCGATGTTGCGGATCAATTCCATCATATTGACGGTCTTGCCCACACCGGCGCCGCCGAACAAGCCGACTTTGCCACCCTTAGCAAATGGGCAAAGCAGATCAATAACCTTAATGCCGGTTTCCAGCAGCTCGGTGGCGCCAGATTGATCTTCATAACTCGGCGATGGCTGATGAATGCCACGATGCGTATCAGTCTCTACCGGACCCTTATGGTCAATCGGTATGCCCAACACGTTCATAATCCGACCCAGGGTGGGCTTACCCACTGGAACAGTGATTGGTGCGCCGGTGTTGGAAACGGCGAGATTACGCTTCAACCCTTCCGAAGCGCCCATCGCGATGGTGCGAACTACACCATCACCCAGCTGCTGCTGCACTTCCAGAATCAGCCCGCTCTCATCGAGGCGCAGCGCATCGTAGATCTTCGGCACCGACCCGCGTGGAAACTCAACGTCCACCACCGCGCCGATGATTTGCACAATATTGCCAGAACTCATTGTTTTGGGTTCCCCTTAACTGGTTTCACCGTGCGCCCGCCAAGAGCAGGCACCCGACCTCATACCGCTGCCGCGCCGCCCACGATCTCGGCCAACTCCTGAGTAATCGACGCTTGTCGGGCCTTGTTATAGATCAGCTGTAACTCGTCGATGATCGTACCGGCGTTATCTGTCGCACTCTTCATCGCCACCATGCGCGCTGCCATTTCACAGGCGACATTTTCCACCAGAGCCTGATAAACCACTGATTCGCCATAGCGCCGCAACAGCAACTCAATGAGATCCTTCGGATCAGGTTCGTAGATGTAGTCCCAGCGATGCGCCGACCCGGTGTCTTGCACCTCGGAGGTGATCGGCACCAGTCGCTCGATATTGGGCTTTTGACTCATAGTGTTCACAAACCCGTTATACACCAGGTAGATCGCGTCGATGCGCTCCTCAGCAAACGCATCGGCCATGACCTTAACCGGCCCTAGCACATCCTCGAAGCGGGGAGCATCGCCCAAGTGAGATGCATGGGCGACGATGTTACCCCGCAATCGACGGAAGAACTGGAATGCCTTGGTCCCAATGGTACAGAGGTCAATCTCGACACCACGCTCCCGCCATTGCTGCATGGAGGTGATGGCTGCCTTGAACAAATTCGTGTTCAGGCCACCACATAACCCTCGGTCGGTCGAGATGACGATCAAACCTACCCGTTTGATCTCGCGTTCCACCAGTCCCGGACTGCGATACTCAGTATGGGCATGGGCCAAGTGCGAGATGACGTTGCGAATCCGATTTGCATAAGGCCGGGCCGCTTGCATGCGTTCCAGCGCCTTGCGCATTTTGCTCGCCGCCACCATCTCCATGGCCTTGGTGATCTTCTGAGTGCTTTGAACACTCTTGATTTTGGTTCGTATCTCTTTGGCGCCTGCCATACTGACACCCGCTTATCCGACGTAGTTGGCCTTAAAATCTTCCACGGCCTTCTTCAAGCCCGCTTCGATTTCGTCGTTGTAATCGCCTGTCGCGTTGATCTTGTCGATCAACGCCGCATAGCTGGATCGGGTGAATGCCAGCAAATCGGCCTCAAAATGCCCAATCTTATTCAGCGGTACATCGTCCAGATAGCCGCGATCCGCTGCGAACAACGAAACCGCCATATCAGCCACCGACATCGGCGAATACTGCTTCTGTTTCATCAACTCAGTCACACGCTGGCCGCGTTCAAGCTGCTTGCGGGTAGCCTCGTCCAAGTCAGATGCAAATTGAGCAAACGCCGCTAGTTCACGGTATTGGGCCAGCGCCAAGCGGATACCGCCACCGAGTTTCTTAATCGCCTTGGTTTGAGCAGCGCCACCCACACGAGAAACCGACAAGCCAGGATTGATGGCGGGACGGATACCCGCGTTAAATAAATCGGTTTCCAGATAGATCTGGCCATCGGTGATCGAAATCACATTCGTGGGCACGAACGCCGATACGTCGCCGGCTTGGGTTTCGATAATCGGCAGAGCGGTCAACGACCCAGTCTGGCCCTTCACCTCACCGTTGGTGAGACGCTCCACCTCTTCAGCATTAATCCGGGAGGCCCGTTCCAACAAGCGAGAATGCAGATAGAACACATCGCCAGGAAAGGCTTCACGACCCGGTGGGCGGCGCAGCAGCAGCGAGACTTGGCGATAGGCCACCGCCTGCTTGGATAAATCATCGTAGACAATCAATGCGTCCTGGCCGCGATCACGGAAGTACTCGCCCATGCTGCACCCGGAATACGGCGCCATGAACAGCATCGCTGCCGATTCGGAGGCGCTGGCGGCGACCACAATGGTGTGAGCCATCGCACCATGTTCCTCAAGCTTGCGTACTACGTTAGCGATCGATGAGTTTTTCTGACCAATCGCCACATAGATGCACTTGATGCCAGTACCTTTCTGATTGATGATCGCGTCAATCGCCACAGCGGTCTTGCCAGTCTGGCGGTCGCCGATGATCAGCTCGCGCTGACCACGACCGATCGGCACCATGGCGTCGATGGCCTTGAGACCGGTTTGCACCGGCTGACTGACCGACTGGCGTTCGATAACGCCCGGCGCGATCACTTCGGTCGGTGCAGTCAGGGTCGCTGCAATGGGACCCTTGCCATCAATCGGTTGGCCCAACGCGTTGACCACGCGCCCTAGCAGAGCTTCACCGATCGGCACTTCCAGAATGCGGCCGGTGCAAAGCGCCTTATCGCCTTCCGCCAAATGCTCGTAGTCGCCCAGAATGACGGCGCCGACGGAATCCCGCTCCAGGTTCAGAGCTAGGCCATAGGTGACCGGATCGCCTTCTCGGGGAGCCGGGAATTCGATCATTTCACCTTGCATCGCGTTATCAAGGCCATAAATCCGGGCGATGCCGTCAGCCAAGCTGACGATAGTGCCTTCCGTGCGGGCTTCGGCGGTCGCCTGGTAACCTTCCAGGCGCTGCCGAATCAAATCGCTAATTTCGGATGGTTTCAGTTGCATAAAACGGTATTCCCCTTACTGGCTCAAAGCCGTGACGAGTTTGTCCAGCCGGCCGCGCGCCGATCCATCAATGACTAGGTCGCCGACCCGGATCACCGCACCCGCGATCAGCGACTCATCAGTCTTGCAGTCCAGTGCGATATCACGTTGAAATTTTACTTTCAGTGAGGCGATCACGCGATCACGCTGGATGTCGGTCACGGTAGCGGCGCTGATCAGCTCAGCGTGAAGGACGCTTTCGGCTTCCGCACGCAACCGCTCGAATAGGACTGCGATGCTAGGAAGCATGTGCAGGCGATGAAATTCCGCCAACATCTTCAGAAAGGTGACGAAAGCCTCCGGCGCTGCCTGGCCGCCCCGGACATCGCGGCATACCCCAGCGACCAACTCGGCTTTCTGGTCACCACGCATCTGCGGATTCCAAGGGCCGAGCAGACGTTGCAAGGTAGGATCGGCAGCGACAGCACCAGCGACCGAGAGCAGTTCCGACCAGAACGGCAGGCTGCCGGTCTCTCGGGCTTCCTCGAACGCAGCGCGGGCGTAGGGCCGGGCGGCGGCGGTAGGTCGGACGACGGTTGTGGTTTCAGCCATTGGCGTGGTCCGTAGGGTTAGAGCTGTGCAACCAGATCATCCAGCAGGGCAGCGTTAGCCGCTTCGTCGGCTTCACGCTTGAGAATCTTGCTGGCGCCGGCGACGGCGAGACTGACGACCTGATGGCGAAGCTGTTCGCGAGCACGGTTAACCTCCTGCTCGATTTCCGCTTGAGCAGCGGCGAGCTGGCGGTCACCCTCGACACGAGCGTCCATTTTCGATTGTTCAATGATTTCATTGGCTCGCTTATGAGCCTGGGCAACGATCTCAGCGGCTTGCTGCTTAGCTTCCTTGAGCGTCTGCGCGGCCTTGGCCTGAGCCAGTTCCTGCTCGCGGACACCGCGTTCGGCGGAGGCTAAGCCATCGGCGATACGCTTCTGGCGGTCCTGCATGGCCTGCATGATTGGCGGCCATACATACTTCATGGTAAACAGCACCAGAAGACCGAACGTGATCATCTGCCCAATGAGCGTGGCATTGAAGTTCACGCGGTTACCTCCTCAGCTAGAAGATCAATGGCTCAGAGCCTGCTGTACCGGGCCGAGGAACGGGTTGGCGAAAGTGAAGAACAAAGCGATACCAACGCCAATCATGGTCACCGCATCAAGCAGACCGGCAACAATAAACATCTTGACCTGCAAAGCAGGAATCATTTCCGGCTGACGAGCGGCGCCCTCCAGAAACTTACCGCCCAGCAGGGCGAAACCGATGGCAGTGCCTAGGGCACCCATACCTAGAATCAAGGCTACGGCAATGACGGTCATACCCTGCACGTTGGCAATCAGGCTTGCAGCTTCCATTTATGGTCTCCCGTTGAGAGGTTGGGGGGTGTGAATGAAGAAAAATCGGGATATGAAGCCGGCCGCGTACGACGACCGGATCTCGTTGACAATCTATACGCTAAACTCAATGGTCCTCGTGCGCCATGCTCAGGTACACAATGGTCAATACCATGAAAATAAAGGCTTGCAGGGTGATGACCAAGATGTGAAACACCGCCCAAGGCCAGCCCAGAGTGAACTGAATCCACCAGGGCAGTAGAGCGATCAGAATGAAAATCAGCTCCCCGGCATAGAGGTTGCCAAACAGCCGCAGGCCGAGCGAAATCGGTTTGGCTAGATCTTCGACAATCCGCAACAGCAGGTTGAAAGGCATGAACCATTTACCGAAGGGGTGGGTCAATACTTCCATGGTGAAATGCACTGGCCCTTTGACCTTGATGCTGTAGTAGTAAACCAGCAGCAGCACCGAAATCGACATGCCAAATGTCGAGTTCAGGTCAGTGGAGGGAACGACGCGCAGATAAGGAATACCAAACAGGCTGGCGATGGCCGGCAACAGATCAACCGGGACTAAATCCATAGCGTTCCACAGAAATACCCAGACGAAGATCGTCAATGCCAGCGGCGCAATGACTGGATTTCGGCCATGGAAGGAATCTTTGACCTGGGTATCGACGAAATCGATCATGATCTCGCAGAAATTCTGCAAAGGACCCGGCACGTCGCTGGTCGCGGATTTCGCCGCTTTCATGAACAGCCACAGAAACAATGCCCCGAGGCCGATTGAAAAAAACATCGTATCAAGATGCAGCGTCCAAAATCCCTCGCCAACCTTGAGATTGGTCAAGTGATGGACGATGTATCCCGTTGCAGAATGACCACTTTCGCTCATAGCGTCCTCACCGAAGCATCGAATGTGAAGGGTAATGCCAGCCAGTACGCCATTAGCGCCGCCATATACGCCAACAGGAGAGGAAGGGGGGAAACCGGCAACCAGAGGAGTACGGCGCTGAGCAGGAGGACGGTCAGCGACAGCTTGACGACCTCGCCCATATAAAACGCTCGGGCGACCTTGGCGGCGGGTGAGCCAATACGTACTGAAAAAACTTTGCTGGCGAAATAGAAGGTAACCAGTGCGCTGATTCCACCACCGATCACTGCGGAATATGCAGCACGAGCATCGCTGATGACCAACGAAACCGCAGCAATCAACAGCGTGGTGAGCAGCTGAATGGCGATGATTATCTGGGTGATTTTTTTCGCGCCCATGATCATACTCCTAACGATCCAGGCGCTGCGTTGTACTGGACATGTTTATAATCGTTATCTTTTTATATATTCGGGTCTTGTCGTGTCTTTTCCACGGTATTCTGGCGCCCTGCATGGGATCTTCCACTCCCCAATTCGCCTTACCCGTAGAGCACCCCAAAATTATAGGGAATATGGCGTATCAGGGTCAACGAAAATCACTATGTATCTTTATAATTACACATATACCATTAGTTTTTTCGTAACTAGAAATACACCTTAATCATGAGCATATTACGCTTCTCATCAGAACAGTGTCCTGTAAGAGAAAATAACTTCATTGGATTTAGCAAATCAATCCCAATCCAATCAACCACTCTTGACCGAGTCAGCTGTTTCTCCGCTAAAATAGGAGGTTTAGAGCCTACCTCTGTAAACACGATATTCGGCTTTTCAGGCAATCAGGCTCTCAAATCTGGAGGTCTGAGCAAGCAAGCGGTCGGTTTATAAGAATACCCAAGATGTACACAAGACTTTTCGAGCGATCTGACCGGCCAGATGCCATCCATTACGCGTCCGAACTTTTCAAGATGAAGCAGCTTGGTCAGTTGGAATGACCGTTTCAAACGAGATTAGCGTCTGAACGCCGGCGATTTTGAATCGCCCGTCGCCCTTCAGATGGGCTAGCACAACAATTGAAAAACAAAGAGGGTACGATATGTCATTTTTTGAATGGGATAATCGATTTAATATAGGAGTTTATGAGATCGATAACCAACACAAAAACCTAGCTTATTTAGTAAATACATTTTTCGAATCCATTAGAAAAAATAATAACATAGAAGAAATTAAATTAATAGTTAATGAATTATCTGAATATATTTGGGTTCACTTTCAAACAGAAGAAAACCTCATGAGAGATATTGATTATCAAGAGTACGCTACTCATCAGTGTGAACATAAACGATTTGCTAAGTATATAGAAAATACCCAAGAAAAAATTATCAAAGGCAATGTTCCAGATCTAATTGAGCTGGAAAATTTTATGCGCGATTTATTAGTTAATCATGTTTTAACTTTTGACCAACATTATGGATTAGTGCTTAAGGAAAAAAATGTCAGATTAGTTAAAACCAGACCACAACTACCAAAAATCTAACCAGATTGATAGCAACTAAATGTAAAAAATTTTTTGATCTTGATAATAAGAGTCTCAACCCACCAGCTTTCAGCTGGTGGGTTGGGCTTTCGATGGGCCCTGTAGGATTTGAACCTACGACCAAGGGATTATGAGTCCCCTGCTCTAACCGCTGAGCTAAGGGCCCGAAACACTGGAAGCTTAACCGTTATTCCCTCTCTCCGCCAGTCGGTTTATTCCAGATCTAGAAAACTGCGCAACTGTTCCGAACGGTTGGGATGGCGCAACTTACGCAAGGCTTTAGCCTCGATCTGACGAATGCGCTCACGAGTCACATCAAATTGCTTGCCGACTTCCTCTAAAGTGTGATCAGTAGGCATATCGATCCCGAATCGCATCCGCAGCACCTTGGCTTCACGCGGGGTCAGAGTTGCCAACACCTCGCGCGTCGATTCACGTAAGCCCTCAACCGTAGCGGCCTCCACTGGCGACAGGACACTCAAATCCTCAATGAAGTCACCTAGATGAGAATCCTCATCATCGCCAATCGGCGTCTCCATCGAAATCGGCTCCTTGGCAATCTTCAACACCTTGCGGACCTTATCCTCCGGCATCTCCATGCGACTGGCCAATTCTTCCGGTGTCGGCTCGCGGCCCATCTCCTGTAGCATCTGCCGGGAAATCCGGTTCAATTTGTTGATCGTCTCGATCATATGCACCGGAATACGAATCGTCCGAGCCTGATCAGCAATCGACCGGGTAATGGCTTGGCGAATCCACCAAGTAGCATAGGTCGAAAATTTATAGCCACGCCGATATTCAAACTTGTCCACCGCTTTCATCAAACCAATGTTACCTTCCTGGATCAGATCCAGAAACTGTAAACCACGATTGGTATACTTCTTGGCGATGGAAATCACCAACCGTAGATTGGCTTCGACCATTTCCTTCTTCGCCCGCCGCGCCTTGGCTTCACCGATCGACATATGACGATTAATATCCTTGATTTCATGAACTGACAGCCTGGCCTCCTGCTCAATCGCCTGCAACCGTCGCTGCGCCTCCCGGACATCTTCACAATAAGCTGCCAGTACCGCTGAGTATTTCTTGCCAGCCTGCACCTGCTCATTGATCCAATCCAGCCGGGTTTCGTTCTGTGGAAAGCTGGTGATAAAGGTCTTACGTGGCATCTGCGCCTTGCCCACACAGAGAGACATCACCTGTTTTTCATGGGTACGAATACGCTCAGCCATCTCATGTAGCTTGAAAATCAACTGATCGAGGGTCTTCGGCACCAAACGAAACTGCAAGAAACGCTCACTCAACTGCTGGCGCAGGGTTTGGGTCTGTGGATCTTGAAGACCCAATTCATCTACGCTGGCTAAAGTTTGCTCGTAAAGCAATCGCAGATCTGCGAAACGGCGAGATGTTTCCTCAGGATCGGGACCAGTCTCGACCACAGTATTTTGCGCGCTCTCATCCTCCTCACTCTCGTCATCGCCTTCAACGACTTCTTCATGCTCCTCTGGTGTTTCCGACACTTCCTCCGGCGCTTCCGACATCTCCTTTTCGCTCATCACATCCGGCTCTTCCTCGGCAGCGAGCGAGTTTCCATCATCCGACAGTAGCGGGGCAGGGTCAGATTCTTCAGTGTCGTTGAAACCACTGACCACATCGGCTAATCGGGTACCGTTTTCACTGATCGAGTGGTAGATTTTCAGGAGTTCACCAATGGTCAGTGGATGACTGGCCAGTGCCGACAGCACTTGGCTCATACCCTCCTCAATGCGCTTGGCAATCTGAATTTCGCCTTCGCGGGTCAATAGCTCGACAGTCCCCATCTCCCGCATGTACATGCGGACCGGATCGGTAGTACGCCCGAATTCACTATCGACTGCCGCCAGTGCGGCAGCGGCTTCTTCGGCAACGACATCGTCATCAGCGTTGACCGGATTCTCATTGAGCAATAAAGTCTCGGTATCAGGTACGAACTCGTGGACTTCGATACCCATGTCATTGATCATTGCGATGATATCTTCAATCTGCTCAGGATCGACGATATCATCGGGTAAATGGTCATTCACCTCAGCATAGGTTAGGAATCCCTTCTCCTTGCCGCGGGCGATCAACTTCTTCAATTGTGACTGTTGCTGCTCGCTCATAACCTGTTCACATGCTGTATGGATAAAAAAGCTAAACTGGGGATCATATTATGAAATTTCCATTCTTTATCAAAAAAAGCCTTATTAGACCTTTTTAAATCGATCGAAGTTCCGAAAGGCTTTGCGTTCTTCCCTACTTATGGGTGTCCGACGCTGTAGCAGGGTTTCCAGCCACTGTTTTGCGGGATCAGCACGTCGTCGCAGATAGTTCAGGATGTCCGCGAACTCTTTCTCGAATTGATACTCGTCTTCCGGTGTTTCCAGACGCCATTGCGCCAACCGCTCCAAGATCGCACCCTCGCGCGTATTTCGATAGCGCTCGAGTAACGCTGCAATAGTCAATGTGGGATGGGCATGCAGGATAGTCAACAAATTCGCCAGCAATCTCACACCAGGTTCCCGGCTGTCCTGCAGGGCAGGATCGTCGAGCGCTACCTGTTGCGCCAGCTCCGGCCGATACAGCAGCAGAGCGATCGCCTTACGCAGTGGAGTACGGGTGAGCTGCGCATTGTTATCGGATAGGCGGACAGAAACTGGGGTGGGCAGACGCAACCGAGTGTTGATCAATTGTGCTTCTTGCCGTAACCGGGCAACCATGAGATCACGGAAGTGTCCTTCAGGCAGTTTCTCCAGCAACGGCCGAGCCAATTCAGCCAAACGGGCGCGCCCAGCGAGCGTGTCAGGATCGACTCGGGTACGCAACTCGGCAAACAGATAATCGGCCAATGATGTAGCCTGCTCCAATCGCTGCTCGAAGACCGCTTGCCCTTCCCGCCGGACCAAACTATCTGGATCTTCACCATCTGGCAGAAAAAGGAAACTAATTTGCCGACCATCACGTAGGAAAGGTAATGCCGTTTCCAATGCTCGCCAGCCAGCCGTTCGACCTGCCCGGTCACCATCAAAGCAGAACACTAGATCGTTGACCACTCGAAATAGCCGTTCGATATGTTCGGCGCTGGTAGCCGTGCCTAGGGTTGCAACCGCATAGGAAATACCATGCTGGGCTAACGCCACTACATCCATATAGCCTTCGACTACCACCAGTCGCTGCAGGCGCCGGATGCGGGTACGGGCTTCATACAGCCCATACAATTCTGACCCTTTGTGAAACAACGAAGTTTCCGGTGAGTTGAGATATTTGGGAGTGGCGACGTCATCCAGCGCCCGCCCGCCGAAGGCGATAATCCGGCCACGACGGTCACGGATCGGAAAAATGATTCGGTCACGAAACCGGTCACGCAGTCGGTTCTGCTCATCACGACTCGCCAGACCAGCGTTAACGATCTCCTCAGGTTGGGCGCCACTTTCGCGCAGTATTCGGCTTAGCGAATCCCAACCGGGTGGCGCGTAGCCAATACCGAACACACCAGCAATCTGCCCGGTTAAGCCACGCTGGCGCAAATAATTCACCGCATGCTGCCGGGTGGGGTGTTCCCGCAGTTGCTGACGGAAAAAGCGGTCGGCACAGGCCAACCATTCCAGGAGCGCACGCGATGCATCACCGCCGCCACTGCCAGTTTTTGGTATTTCCAGACCAGCCAACCGGGCCAGCTCTTCAACAGCGTCCAGGAACTCCAATCGTTCGTAGGCTATAAGAAAACCGATGGCATTGCCATGAGCGCCGCAACCGAAGCAATGGTAGAACTGCTTGCGCGGACTCACCGAGAATGAGGGTGTCTTTTCCGCATGAAACGGACAGCAGGCCATGAAATCATGGCCTGCACGACGCAACGGCACCCGAGTGTTGATGACCTCGACAAGGTCCACCCGGCTGAGCAACTGATCAAGGAACTCTTGGGGAATACGGCCAGCCATAACCCAAAAGCCTAGTGGAAAAATGCCCGTCCGCCAGGCGGACACACATTCGATGGCAGATAGAAGATGCGGATTTAGTTACCGAAGCGCACTTTGATCCGGGCACTGACCACAGCCATATCTGCCCGACCTTGTGCTCGGTCCTTGATGAAAGCCATGACCTTACCCATATCGCGTATGGACTGGGCGCCGGTCACAGCGAGCGCATCGGCGATCAGGGTGTCCAGATCGGCCTCACTCAGCGGTGTTGGCAAATAAGTCTGGATCAGTTCGATCTCGAAGGCTTCCTGATCAGCCAGATCTTCGCGACCAGCGTCTTGATATTGTGTCAGAGATTCCCGACGCTGTTTGATCATTTTCTCCAACACCGTGAGAGTCTGGACCTCACTCAATTCAATGCGCTCGTCCACCTCACGCTGCTTGATAGCAGCCAGAATCAGGCGGATGACGCCAAGACGATTTTTATCCTTGGCGCGCATGGCGGCTTTCATGTCATCCTGAATACGGTCTTTGAGCGACATGGCGGCGAATTCACGGAAAATGGCAGGAAAGAGATGAGCTAGACTCAGTAGAGGCGGGTGCGACGGGCAACTTCCCGAGAAAGTTTCTTCAAATGACGCTTGACGGCAGCAGCTCGTTTACGCTTGCGTTCTTGAGTCGGCTTCTCGTAAAACTCGCGGCGGCGCACCTCGGAGAGAACACCGGCTTTTTCACAGGAACGCTTGAAACGGCGTAATGCAATATCAAACGGCTCATTTTCCTTGATTTTCACGGCAGGCATTAAGACATCACCTCACTGATTTCAGAATTTGGACCAGGGGAAAGCTGGATTATTGAAGAACATTGCATTGTAATCACGCTCCCCATCAAATGCAAAATAGTAAAACCATATGTTGATCCTGGGTATTGAGACATCCTGCGATGAAACCGGCGTAGCACTGTACGACAGCGCACGCGGATTGCTAGCCCATGCCCTGCACAGTCAGGTCATACTGCACGCTGAATACGGTGGGGTCGTGCCAGAATTGGCCTCGCGCGATCATATTCGTAAGACGTTACCATTACTGAGAAAAATTTTTCGACAAGCCGATGTCGAACCGAGCGATATAGAAGGTGTGGCTTATACCCGAGGGCCAGGGTTGATCGGCGCTTTGCTGGTGGGTGCAACGATCGGTCGCAGTCTGGCTTGGACCTGGAACGTCCCAGCCATCGGTGTTCATCACATGGAAGGACATTTACTGGCGCCGATGTTGGAGGCAGAGCCACCGGAATTTCCCTTCGTTGCCTTGCTGGTATCTGGAGGGCACAGCTTACTGGTCCGGGTGGATCAGGTCGGCGGTTACCAAATTCTAGGTGAATCGGTGGACGATGCCGCTGGTGAAGCATTCGACAAGACCGCCAAGCTGCTGGGTCTATCCTATCCAGGCGGACCCGCCCTGGCCAGGCTGGCTGAGGCAGGCACTCCAGGGCGTTTTCAATTCCCGCGGCCGATGACCGACCGCCCCGGTTGTAATTTCAGCTTCAGCGGGCTGAAAACAGCCGCCATCAATGCCTGGCGAAAACTGGAACCGACGCCGGAGAATCGAGCCGATATAGCACGCGCTTTCGAAGAGGCGGTGGTGGAGACGCTGGCAATCAAGTGTCGGCGCGCTTTACAGGCGACAGGGCTGAAACGGCTGGTGGTCGCCGGTGGCGTCGGTGCGAATCGACGGTTGCGGATTCGGTTACTGGAATTGGCGGAAGAACGTGGCGGGCGCGTTTATTACCCCCGGCTGGAGTTTTGCACCGATAATGGCGCAATGATCGCTTATGCTGGTTGGCGGCGGTTGGCAGCCGGTCAGATGGAAAGCGCAGCGATCGAGGTGCTGCCGCGCTGGCCGCTCGATCATTTGCCAGCTGTAGGGTGATGGATCAAGCGTGCAACCATGAATCTTGATTGTGTGCATTTCGCTGGTATCTAGCTCCTTGTAAGATCACTCCTACGATAGTATACGGTCGTCTGCCACGGCAGCGGCGAATTCGTAATGTCCTACCCCACCCGGTATCAACTGGTATCAAGTATGAGAGGAGCGATGCTTCAACCGGATTACGACCTGCTGATCATTGGTGGCGGCATGGTCGGCGCGAGCCTGGCCTGCGCGCTAACTGGGTTGAATTTGCGCATTGGCCTGATCGAAGCAGCGCCACTGACCATCAGCGAACATCCCAGCTACGATGACCGCACTTTAGCCCTCGCCCAGGGCACCCGACGCATCTTCCAAACCCTGGGTCTATGGGAAGCGCTGGCCACTAGCGCAACTCCCATCCACCAAATCCACATTTCGGAACGCGGCTGTCCTGGCTTCGCTCATCTGGATCGCCGCGACGAGGGTGTGGAGGCGCTGGGTTATGTGACCGAGGCGCGATTGATCGGCGCCGCCCTGGTGAAGAAGCTACCGACCCTGCGTAACGTGGAACTGCTTTGCCCAGCCCGGCTAGAAAAGATCGTTATTAAACCGAGGGTGGCTTGTGCAACGATCCGCCTCGATAACGACCGCACGCTTGAACTGCATACCCGGCTGCTGGTCGCTGCTGACGGTGCGCAATCGCCGGTACGCCAACAGCTGGGCATTACCGCTTTGCGCTGGGAATATGGTCAGCAGGCGGTAATCGCCAACGTCACTCCAACCCTGCCCCACGCTTGTGTTGCCTACGAGCGCTTCACGCCAGACGGGCCGGTAGCTCTGCTGCCCATGAGCGAGAACCGTTGCGCCGTGGTCTGTACGGTGAACGATGCCGATGCGTCGGCGGTAATGGCGTTGGATGATGCCGGTTTCCTGGCTTTATTGCACGAACGCTTCGGCGACCGGCTCGGTCCATTCTTGCGGACGGGGCAGCGCCAGACCTATCCACTGTTCCTGCTGAAATCCCGTGAGCACGCCCGTCAGCGCACGGCGATCATCGGTAACGCCGCACATACCCTGCATCCTATCGCTGGCCAGGGCTTCAACCTCGGTATTCGCGATGCCGCGGCGCTGGCGGAAGTCATCGCCGATGCCTGGCGTGCAGGCGCGGATATCGGTGATCTCGCGGTGCTGAACCGTTACGCCGACTGGCGGCGTTGGGACCAGCGGCAGACCATTGCATTGACCGACGCCTTGAATCGCTTGTTCATCAACCCATTGCCACCGGTGCGCGCTGCCCGCAATCTGGGACTGCTGGCCTTCGATTTGTTGCCGCCGGTCAAACACTGGTTTGCGCGACAGACTATGGGATTGGATGGGCGCGTATCGAAATTGGCGCGGGGATTGGCGTTGTGACGGGATGAACCGGACAGCGCTAGGACGCGAGTGATCGCGCCGCACCGGATGACAACCACCAGGAGATTTTATGAAAAAGCTTTGCTTGCGCTGTTATGTCAGTGGCCGCGTTCAAGGCGTCGGCTTTCGTTATGCCACTGCCGATAAAGCCCTGGCGCTCGGCGTGACGGGCTATGTCCGCAACCTGCCTGACCGACGGGTGGAAGCGTTGATCTGTGGCGAAGAGCAAGCCGTCACTGCGCTCCAGCATTGGCTACGGCAAGGGCCATCGCTTGCCCGAGTCAGCGATATTCACTGCGAAACGCTGCCCTATCAAGACTTCCACGATTTCCGGATCGAATGAAAATCTTGTATGTAGGCTTGACTTATCCACAGGCGTGTGCAACTGGCTTGCTTAGCCGTCGACCTCCTTTTCTCGACGCAAAATCCTGGATAGATTCCAAGCCTTACAGACAATATATTGATAAAAAAAACAAAAACGCACTGCTCAAAAAGTCATCAAACCGTCATTATTGCAATAACAACACAGACTTAGAGACAGTTCACGAAAGTTATCCACAGAGTTATCCACAGGCCATCGAGCGCTCTGAGGAATCGGCTGCAAAACAGGCAGGACCGACTGTAATCCTAGACTGAACCGGTAGATGATCACGGCTTTTCGTTCAGGCAGCCGTGGCTAAATGCTGTCGAGGTAAAAGTTTTTCACGAACACTTGGAGTCACCACAGTTCAGGCAAGTCAGGCAACCGTCCATTACGATGACCGCTTTGGTCTGGCATTTGCCGCAGAGGGTGGCTTCCGGAGGAAAAGTGCTCACGCCAGCTTCTTCGACGGCTTTCATCCCTGTTTCGTACTTGATACGATGTTCCTCGATCAGTTTGCGTTGATGCACATCGGGACCGTCTTGCTCCAGTAGACCAATGGAGCGCAAGTGGAACTCAATGACATCGCCGATTTCCGCGACCAGCGATGGCATGTACTTGCCGCCTTTCTTGAAATAACCCCCTTTCGGATCGAACACCGAGCGCAGTTCTTCCACTAGGAATGTCACGTCGCCGCCCTTGCGAAAAACCGCTGAGATGATGCGGGTCAGGGCGACGATCCATTGAAAATGCTCCATCGCCTTGGAGTTGATAAAGATCTCAAAAGGCCGTCGCACTTCATCCGGAGTGCCTTTATTGAGCACGATGTCGTTGATGGTGATGTACAGCGCGTGGTCCGACAGCGGGGTTTTGACCTTGTAGGTCGCACCGGGCAGCATATCCGGTCGTTCCAGGCTCTCATGCATGTGCTGGACAGCCAGAGCCGGATCGGTCGCTGGCGCGTCGTCCGGTCTGACGACGCTATAGGCGACGATTTTCTTGTCGATTTTGATGGTCATGGCATTTTCCTCTCCACATAGTAGTAGCCCCAACATTCAAATAGAGGCTACTACACGGAGCCTCCTTATGGGGTTAGTAGGATTGTGAGTAGTACTCTGAGAAGAGGCAAAGCCTGCCATAACACCAACAGTGCCATAATCACCTTAAGCTCCTTAAGGACTGCCTGGGCTTGTGGGTCTTGGCATAGTTGCGTTATCGAACAAATAAGACCATTAAGGTCTTTTATCATAATAAAATTCTCCAAATCTATAACCTTAGCCTTGATCATTGCTGGGCTAGGCCATAGACTTATCGGGGCAAGAGGTCCGAACTCTTGCCGAATCAATAATCCTCCATAACATATGGAGGCTTTGTGAAAACGACTGCATCTCAATGCCTGAGTGAAAACTCAGGCTTTTCTATCTCTTCATGATTACCTCCTCAAGTGACGTCTTTTAAGCCATCAGCCAATGCTAAGAGATATATCCTAACCGGCTTCCATCGTATTTGTGGGCGAAAGAAGTCTCAAAAATCACCCTTGAAGCCTCAGAATTTCCCGTAATACCCCTCCTTAATGGCGTCGAACAGATTCGCCGCCGTGTGAATTTCACCGTCATATTCGACTTGTTCGTTGCCCTGAACCTCGATTTCCGAACCATCCTCCAACACGAACCGGTAGCGGGTGTTCGCCAAATCTTGCTCCTTGACCAACACCCCTTGGAAGGCAGCGGGATTGAAGCGGAAGGTGGTGCAACCCTTGAGACCCTGCTCGTAGGCGTAGAAATAAATATCCTTGAAATCCTCGTAAGGAAAATCCGTCGGCACATTAGCGGTCTTGGAAATGCTGGAATCGACCCACTTTTGCGCGGCGGCCTGGATGTCCACATGTTGCTTGGGCGTCACCTCATCGGCGCTGATGAATGTACCCGGTAATTGTTTTTCAGGCGACTGTGCATCGGGAATCGCCCGAGGATCGATCAAGTGCCGATAAGCCAGCAACTCGAAAGAGAATACATCCACTTTCTCCTTGGATTTCTTGCCCGAGCGGATAATGTTGCGTGAGTAATGATGGGCGAAGCTGGGTTCGATACCATTGCTGACATTATTGGCCAGCGACAGCGCAATCGTACCGGTCGGGGCGATAGAGGTGTGATGGGTAAAGCGCGCCCCCACTTCGGCAAGCGCCTTGACCAGATCGGGATCGACTTCC
>JACKNE010000023.1 GCA_024235035.1 Gammaproteobacteria bacterium | reverse complement strand
CCAGCCAACTGACCAACGCCATTCTCAATCTGGCGATCAATGCTCGTGACGCTATGTCGGACGGTGGCCAATTGCGGATCGAAGCGAGCAATGTCACACTCGATACTCGTTACACCCTGCGCCACCCCGATGTAGCCCCTGGTGATTATGTACGACTGGTCGTCAGCGACACCGGTTGTGGCATGACCACAGACGTCCTCGAGCAAGCGTTCGAACCCTTTTTCACGACCAAGGCCCTGGGCGTTGGCACGGGTCTTGGGTTAAGCATGGTCTATGGTTTTGTCAAACAGTCCGGTGGCCATGCACGCATCCGCAGCCAGATTGGCAGCGGGACTGCCGTCGAGCTGTACTTGCCACGCCATGTCGCTAAGGTGAAAGATCCATTGCCTAGCTCTGGCGCTGAGACGATGCAGGATGAAAATCGCTTACATGGGCGCGAGACGGTGTTAGTGGTCGAGGACGACCCTGATATTCGCGATTTCGTCACCCGCAGCCTGACAGGATTTGGTTATGAGGTGAACGAAGCAGCTGACGGGCGAAAAGCGCTGACACTGCTGGCGCTGGGCAAATCAGTGGACTTGCTGTTGAGCGATATGACCATGCCAGGCGGCGTCAATGGCCGCGACCTGATCATCGAAGCCCGCCGTCAATACCCAGAACTCAAGGTATTATGCATGTCTGGACATTCGGAACATGTTCTGTCCGAAGGGTTGCCCGCCGATTGTGCATTCCTGGAGAAACCCTTCCTGAAGCAGGATTTGATTCGGCTCATACGCTCCTTACTGGATCATACGACCAAGACGGGATCAAATGGTGAATGAAGCCCTGGCGCAGGGTCACGAACAAGACGTCTATTGGATGAGCCGGGCGTTGGAGCTGGCGCGGTGTGCAGCGCGCGCCGGCGAGGTGCCAGTAGGAGCAGTGTTAATACGCAGCGGCGAGATCATCGGCGAAGGACGTAACCAGTCCATCGGCGCCTGCGACCCAACCGCTCACGCCGAAATCATCGCCCTGCGGACCGCAGCCACGCGGATCAACAATTACCGGCTGGTGGATACGACGCTGTACGCGACGCTGGAACCCTGTCCGATGTGCGCCGGAGCCATGATCCATGCCCGGGTGGCGCGTGTGGTGTTCGGCGCCACCGATCCACGCACCGGCGCCGCAGGCACCGTGTATAACCTGCTGCAAACCGATTTCCTCAATCACCGTGCTGAGGTGGTTGGCGGCCTATTGGCCTTGGAATGCGGGAACTTGTTGCAGGAATTCTTCCGCGCCCGACGCCGCGGTGCATCTGTGATAAATGCAGAGTCTTATCTCTCACTAAAATGACCATTATTCCAGACTACGCATTCAATTCTGGCCTGTTTTCTCTACTTGATCCAGCAAATGCAGGTAACTTGCATGTCTCGTCGTCCTTCTTCTCTGCCGCGTCGTCCCTGTGTCGCCGTTCGTATAGGTAAGATCACCGTCGGCGGCGATACGCCGATCGTGGTGCAATCGATGACCAACACCGATACCGCTGACGTCAAAGCCACCGTCGCTCAAGTCGCCGCATTGGCGCAGGCCGGTTCGGAACTGGTGCGCATCACGGTCAACACCGAGGACGCCGCCGCCGCGGTACCGGTCATCCGTGAGCAGCTGGCGGCGCGCGGCATGAGCGTGCCGCTCATCGGCGACTTTCATTTCAACGGCCATCGGTTACTGAGCAAATATCCGGCCTGCGCCGAGGCGCTCGACAAATATCGCATCAATCCTGGCAATGTCGGGCGCGGTAAAAAAAAGGATGAGCAGTTCGCGACGATCGTCGAAATCGCTTGTCGCCACGACAAGCCGGTGCGAATCGGCGTGAACTGGGGCAGCCTCGATCAAGCACTGGCGGCACGACTGATGGACGACAACGCCCGGTTGCCGGCGCCGCAATCCGCCGATGCGGTGATGCACGAGGCTATGATCCTGTCGGCCCTGGAAAGCGCCCGGCGAGCCGAAGAAATTGGCCTGGGCCATGACCGGATCATCCTGTCGGTGAAGATGAGTGGGGTGCAAGACCTGATTGCGGTCTATCGCAAACTGGCGGTGCGTTGCGACTATCCGTTGCATCTGGGGCTGACAGAGGCCGGCATGGGCAGCAAGGGTATCGTCGCTTCCACCGCCGCGTTGGCGGTGCTGTTGCAGGAAGGCGTTGGCGACACCATTCGCATCTCGCTGACGCCAGAACCGGGCGGTGACCGTACTCAGGAAGTGTTGGTCGCTCAGGAAATCCTGCAAGCCATGGGACTGCGCTCTTTCACGCCGCAGGTCACGGCCTGCCCTGGTTGCGGACGCACCAGCAGCGACTATTTCCAGCATCTGGCCCAGAATATTCAAGCTTATCTCCGCCAGCAGATGCCGATCTGGCGCGAGCGTTACCCAGGAGTCGAAGCCTTGAAAGTGGCGGTGATGGGCTGCGTCGTCAACGGCCCTGGTGAGAGCAAACAGGCCCACATCGGCATCAGTCTGCCAGGCACCGGTGAAATTCCAGTAGCGCCGGTCTACGTCGATGGTGAGAAAACGGTCACTCTCAAGGGCGACGGCATTGCCGCCGAGTTCCAGCAACTCGTGGCGGATTACGTGGTTCGGCACTACACTCCCCACTCCAACCCTCCTTTGGAAGAGATGAAGAGCTAAATGCTGACTTTGCCCCGTTAACTCCCTTATGACCGATTCGGCCACTCTTTCCCGCAAGTTCTCCTCTAAGGTAGAGGATCATCTGCGGCAAATCGCCAAGCTGCTGGAAAAGCACCGGCTGGTCGAAATCATGGTCAACCGTGACCGCGCCAGCCCCCGCCATGATTTGATCGAGTCATTGGTGCATCGTCAGCATCTGGTCGAACTGCAACTCAAACTACGCAGTTTGCACCCGGCTGACATCGCCTTCATTCTTGAAGCGTTGCCCTTGGACGATCGATTATTGGTCTGGCGACAAATGCAGGATGCACAAGGCGGGGGGGTGCTACTGGAAGTATCGGATGCGGTACGGGATTCGTTGATCGAAATCCTGGAGCGGCCGGCTCTGGTGCGCGTGCTGGGTCAACTCGATGCGGATGATCTGACGGAATTGGCCGAGGCAGTGCCCGAGGACGTTCTGACCGAAGTCTTGCAGTCGTTGAATGCTCGCGATCGCGATTGGTTGCAGACCACCATGGCTCATGCTGAGGACCAGGTGGGTCATTTGATGAGTCAGGACGTGCTCACGGTGCGAGAGAATCAACGGGTTGAGCAGGTATTGTGGCTGCTGCGTGGCCGGAACGATTTGCCACCCAATACCGACAGCCTGTTCGTAGTGGATGCCCGCCACTTGCTCAAGGGAATCCTGCCATTACGCGCCCTGCTGCTCAACGATCCCCAGACGCCATTGGTGGAATTAGTGCTGACCGATTCCGTGGTTTTCAATGCCACCGACAACGCCGATGATGCTGCTCGGGCCTTCGAGCGCTACGATCTGGTATCAGCGCCGGTCGTCAACGAACGGGGCAGACTGGTGGGTCGGCTGACGGTAGATGAGGTGATGGACTACATCCGTGCAGAGTCCGAGGCAGATGTATTGAACATGGCTGGCCTACGTGGTGATGAAGATCTGTTCGCGCCGATCTGGGACAGTGCTCGCAACCGCTGGCTGTGGCTATCGATCAACCTCTGCACCGCATTCATTGCTTCGCGAGCAATCGGTCTATTCGAAGCGACGATTACCCAAATCGTCGCCCTAGCTACCCTGATGCCTATTGTTGCAGGGATCGGTGGCAACTCCGGCAATCAGACAACCGCTCTGGTCGTGCGCGGCTTGGCGCTGGGCGAAATTACCCCAGCGAATACCTGGCATCTGGTCTTCAAGGAATTGGGTGTCGGACTGCTCAACGGCGTGGCTTGGGGAGCGACCGTGGGACTATTCGCCTACCTGTTATACTGGAACCTACCATTGGGAGGGGTCATGGCGGCGGCGATGCTGCTGAACCTATTGCTGGCGGCGGCGATGGGTGTCGCCATTCCGTTGATTCTACACCATCTAGGCCGCGATCCAGCCTTGGGTTCGAGTGTGCTGCTGACCTTCATCACCGACGGTATGGGGTTTTTCATCTTTCTGGGGCTGGCCACGGTGTTTTTGCTGTAGCCGACCACAAGCGACGCCTAAATGTCCGATCATCCTGCACTCCGCCCTATCATCCTTGGCATGACCGGAGCCTCTGGCGCCGATTATGGTTTGCGGTTACTGCATTGCCTGCTAGAGACCGGTCGTCCTGTACAGTTCCTGTTGAGCAAGGCAGCACAGATCGTCATCCACATGGAAACCGATCTACGCTTGCCTGGCCGCTCACGCGCCATTCAACAGATGCTGATTGAACACTATCGCTGCGATCCTGAACAATTGCGGGTCTACGGCCAGGATGAATGGACCGCACCGCCGGCCAGCGGCTCGGCATTGGCCCAGGCGATGGTGGTTTGTCCCTGCACCACCGGCGCGCTGGCGGCCATCGCTAACGGCAATAGCGACAACCTGCTGGAACGGGCCGCTGATGTTAGTCTCAAGGAAGGCCGGCAACTGATTCTAGCCGTGCGGGAAACCCCCTTGTCCATCATTCATCTGGAAAATATGCTGCGTTTGGCTCGCGCGGGCGCCATCATTCTGCCGACCAACCCCGGTTTCTATTACCGACCCGCTTCAGCGGCGGAACTGGTGGATTTTATTGTGGCCAGAATTCTCGATCAGCTAGCGATCCCGCATACGCTGTTGCCGCGCTGGGGCGAAAAACCAGACCCGAGAGCATCAAACCAATGACTGCGATCCAGGAGCTGCCACTGTTTCCGCTCAACACCACCCTATTTCCTTGTGGCATTCTGCCCTTGCGGATCTTTGAAACTCGCTATCTGGACATGGTGAGCGCCTGTTTACGCACCGATGCTGGGTTCGGCGTGGTCACGATCCACCAAGGGAATGAAACAGGCAGCCAACCAGTCAGTATCCATCCTGTCGGTACGCTGGCGCGTATTGTCGATTTCGACCAATTGGACGACGGCTTGCTCGGCATCACTTGCCTGGGTGTGCAGCGACTGCGGGTAGTAGGTCATCGTGTTCAATCCGACCAGCTATTGCTGGGCCAGGTCCAGTGGCTGCCGGATGACCCCCAACAGGCACCTCTATCAGCTCACGAACCGCTGGTCCGCGTCTTGCGTGATTTGCTGGAAAACGAAGAGTTGATACCCTACAGACGATTGCTTGTCCCCCATTGGGAGGATGCCGCTTGGGTCGGCAACCGATTGGCGGAGCTGTTGCCACTGCCGCTGCAAACCCGCCTGGGCTTGTTGGAGATGACCGACCCCCGGCAACGACTGGACATCCTGCTGGCCATTTTCCAGGAACAGCGCACCGCCTGAAATCCGTCATCTCTCGCCACTATCGGGCGCCAGCGCATCGAACGCCTGACCCCTCCTGCACCCCCTCCCCATCTCAGCCGCATCGACGAGACCAGTGCTAATAGCTAATATTACCCCTAGCGCCTGTCCCTCCAAACGCTCGAACCCTGGTTAGGAAACCGTCATGTCCGAAGAATTTACCTTGACTCCAGCCGCTGATGCGGCCTCCACCCAACCCAGCTTGCTGCGACGGCTATTCCGCCTCAAGGATATCGGCTTTTACCTGATGATCGCATTGGCTTGGTTCGGCGCCGCCTACACCAATACCGACGCGCAAGGCAGTCGCTGGTATTGGCAGGGACTCATCCCAATCTTCGGTCTGATTTGCATCATTACCCAGTGGCCGAATGTCGAACCGACCATCAAGGCCCGCGCCTTGCTGGTTTTTCGGCAGATTCTGCATTGGGGGGTATTGCTGCTCCTGATGCAACTGGTTTTCGTCGCAACTACCCGAGGTTTCATGGATACCCTCGATGACCGCCAGGCGAGTTTTCTGCTAATGCTTAACGTCACCTTGACCACTTTCCTTGCTGGCATTTATTTCGACTGGCGGTTGTGTATCGTTGCCCTCTTTCTCGGCGCCGGCGCCATCTTCATGGTGCTGATGCAAAACATCTCTCTGCTGCTGGTCTACGCTGGCATCATAGCCATCATCGCTTACTTGCTCTGGACTTGGCTGTATAACCATTGGCAGGCGCGGCACGCTACTGCATGATGTGATACAGCGGACGCTCCACCCACACCTTACGCTCCATGACTCCAAATCAGAGCAGCGTTAACTTGTCCACCCCACTGATTGATTTTCAATGCCCTCTGGAGAAATCGATGTCAATCATCCAACAGCCAATGAAAGCCCTTTTTTCGATCAGCCTGATCGCTGGTCTGGCAGCTTGGGCTCCCGTTCAGGCCGCTGAACCTGCTACCCCACTGGCCAGAGTCAAGCCCGTCAAGGAACTCCCGTTTCCCGGCGGCAAGGAATGGCCAACCGCGACTGAACGGGAAAAAATAGCTTATCTGCTCGGCATTCTGAATATGGCGATGATCGAATACCAGTTCACCGGCCCCAATCCCAAGCACCGCACTGCCGTCGAAAAGCTAGTCGAATCCCTGGATGGCCTTTCCCTGCACCAGATCATGGAAACCGTGGATGCTTATTATCAGGCTAATCCCGACCAACAACAGCGACCGATCTTTGAAGTGATCTGGTTTGAAATGGTCGAACCCAAGCTGGCTGCCTCTAAGACCAAATAAGGATCAAATTTATGAAAAACATAAGCTATCTATTGATAATTCCCACACTTGCCCTCAGCGTGGGCTGCACTAATATGACACCTACCGAACAAGGCACCCTCAGTGGCGCAGCGATGGGTGCGGCGGGCGGCGCGATTATCGGTGGCTTAACCGGCGGCGATGCGGGAGTTGGCGCCATCATCGGCGGCGCAGCCGGTGCAGTAGCCGGCAATATCTATGGTCGAAATAAGGAAGAGGAACGGCAACAGCGACGTAAGAACCGCCCCTAGAGCTCTTGATCAAAGCTTCAACGAAGCAGGCCCGCCTGCAGACGATTTTGCAGACTATCGCCTACAGCGGGTCCCCGCGCCCAGCAGATTGCTTTCAGCATTTCATCGACTATAGAGTCGGAGCCGCTTCGAGATCCCGACGTAACTCAACAGCAGCATCCCGCAGTTGGCCGAACAACCCTTTGACGCCAGTACAATCATAATCCTGGCATGGCCATTTGAAATAACCACCGCAATGATGGAGAAACTCACAGCTCTGGCATTCTCCGTGAGCCGCTAAAATCCGCTCGATCCAGGCGCCCAACCCGGCCTCAGATGCCAATCCAGTTTCGGCTACTCTGGCCAATCGTCCGTACAACGATTCCGTACCGTCGTCCCCGATATAGCGCAACCACTGGGGATTCTCATCCAGAACGGCCCACAATGCTACTGGCTCCTGCTGGTAAAAACCCAGCAGCACACCTTGAAAATATTCAATGGGTTGAGCAACCGTGGATTGGTGTAGGTAAAACTCTAACACCGTCGCCAATTCCTCGATCAACGTTAGATCTGGTTGTCCCACGTCTAGCCGCACGGGAAAATCCAGCGCAACCGCCGTCTTGACGGCCTTGGCAAATCCAGGTTGAACCGGTATGACCACTCGCACCGGATGCTGGTCCAGCAAAGCAGTATGGCGGTACAGCAAGGGAAATTCGGTAGCCGGATCGACCATGACCAGCTCCACGGGCAGGCCCGGCGCCCAAGCGTTCAGCGGTTCGGAATCAGTATCCAAAGATACGATCTGTACGCCTACCACCCGTTCGGGCTTTTCCTTGGCTAAAGCGGTGGGAAGCGCTGCTGGCTCGCAGGTGCGGACAATAAGCTTTTCGATTGAGCCAGCAGGCAGGTGATGCAGGGGAATATTATGGATTAACTCGTTCATTGGCATGAGTCAGCGATTGATCCAACTACCACCCCAGCCAGGACCGTTATACCAACCGGGACGGTTATACCAGCCGGGACGGTTGTACCAACGCGGTCGCCGATTGTACCAGCCCGACCGCCGGTTATGCCAACCTGGCCCCCAACCCCAGCCCGGCCCCCAGCCACCACCCCGGAAGTTCACCCAGCTACCTTTGCCGCCGCCCCGGTTGGCCCAACCGACCGCTTCGGCATTATCTCCGGGAGCCAACACACTACCCAACAACACGCCACCAATCACGGCTTTCGACCATTTGCCTAGACTCACTAGAAAGTCTCGACGCTTATACTGCTCGGATTCTGCGGTTTCGGTATCATCCGGTAGAGATTCATGTTCTCGGTCAGTCATGACAGCCTCCTTATTACCCCAGTATTGCCATTTATATTGCCGTTAGAATCTGGCATACACTGTCTGAAGTTTCGCTGAATACCTGATCAAACTATAGTCCATCGTGGTGACTTCCCATGCTCAGCTCACGGTTACCCCGCCATGCACTCGTCTGGGCGCTGATCCTGTCGATAGGATTCGGCAGTACATCGATGTCAAATACGGTCCTGGCCGCCGAAACAGCTCAGCACCGCCTCCGTGTCGGGTTAGTGCTGGGCGGCGGCGGCGCGCGCGGCATGGCGCATGTCGGTGTTCTCAAGACTTTGGAGGAAATGCACATTCCGGTCGATTGCATCGCCGGCACCAGCATGGGTTCGATCATCGGTGGACTGTATGCGTCCGGCATGACGCCCAAAGACATGGAGCAGACATTGGAACGGATCACCTGGCCGGAAGTTTTCAAAGACGGTCCACCACGCGCTGACCTACCCTTTCGCACCAAGCAGGAGGAACGGATACTGCTCAACGCAGAAGTTGGTCTCGGAGCCGATGGGGCGCAACTGCCCAAGGGCCTACTCGAAGGACAAAACCTGTTGTTGTTACTGGAAGAACTGTCCCTGCCAGCAGCCAGTATTCATGACTTCGATCAATTGCATATTCCTTACCGGGCAGTCGCCACCGATCTCGCCACCGGCGAACCCGTCGTCCTGGGTTCTGGCGAACTGGCCAAGGCGATGCGCGCCAGTATGTCGATCCCCAGCGCCCTGGCGCCCGTTGAGCTGGACGGTAAATTGCTAGTGGACGGCGGCGTCTCCAATAATCTACCGATTAATGTGACCCGCACACTCTGCCGCCCCGATGTCATCATCGCCGTGGATGTGGGCGCACCCCTGGCGCCAGCCAGCGAACTCAACTCGGTGCTGTCCGTCACGAATCAGCTCACGACCATCCTGACCGTGCGCAATGTCATTGAGCAGCTCAAGACGCTGGAAAGAAAAGATATTCTGATCACACCAAATCTTCATGACGTATCCAGTATCAATTTCGAGCGCTCGACGGATGCTGTACACTTCGGCTACATCGCCGCCCAAGGTAAAAGAAGTGATCTAAGCCGCCTATCGGTCTCTCCAACGGTCTATCAGGACTATCTCGCTTCCCTACCGCCCATACCAGGTTCTGAACAACCGGTCATTGACTTTATCCGGATCCACAACGGTTCTCAGCTGTCCGACCAAGTTCTTAAACAGCAACTAAAAATCAAGCCAGGTGACCGCCTCGACCCACAACAGCTCAACCGCAACTTGAACGAAATTTATGGCATGGGTAATTTCCAGCAGGTCAACTACACACTGGTCAAAGAAAACGACCAAACTGGATTGGTCATCGAAGCCACGCCCAAGTATATCGGCACCGACACGTTACGGCTTGGGCTATTCCTCGGCGCCAATCTCAAAGGTGACTCGGCGTTCGATATCAGCGCCGCCTATACGATGTCGGAACTCAACGCACTGGGTGGCCAATGGCGTAATTTCCTGCAACTGGGCAGCAACATCGCGCTTCTGAGCGATTTCTACCAACCGCTGGATGCCGACCAAGAATATTTCGTCGATCCCTACCTGAACTATGAGCAATACAATCTAGAGCTATTCGATAACTCCTATGGGCAAGGCGCCAGTTTTCGGGTTTATCAAAACGAAATCGGTATGAATATCGGTCGCAACCTGGAACACTGGGGGCGTTTGTCGCTGGGGTTGTACTATGCGCATGGTCGCAATGACCTGCGCTTCGGCCAGCCTTTCAGCTACGAAGGCCGCTTTGATGAGGTTGGCTATACGCTGCGCTGGGAGGCGGATACCCTGGACAACATCAACTTCCCCAATTCGGGTTATGTTAGCCATTTGACCTTCCGCGATTCACTCACTGCGCTGGGTGCCGATCAGAATCTCCAGACCCTGAGCCTCGACTATGCGCAGGCCTACACTTGGGGCAAATATTCGATCATTCCGCACATTCGACTAGACGGCAAGTTATCCGGAAAGATGGGTATTCAGGATCTGTTTCTGTTGGGCGGCCTCTTGAATCTATCGGGCTACCAACGTAACCAGCTCTCAGGCCAGTACGCTGCTCTGGGAGAATTAATCTACATGTACCGATTGGACAGCGCTTCGTCGGCGTTTACCATCCCGATCTATGCCGGAGGATCGCTGGAAATCGGCGGCGTCTGGAACGAATACCGCGATATCGACTTCGACTCATTGATTCCAGCGGGTAGTCTTTTTTTGGGCGTAGACAGCCCACTTGGCCCCTTCTATGTCGGCAGCGGTTATGCCGAAGGTGGTAACGCCTCACTGTACATGTTGCTCGGCAAACTGTTTTGAGTCTCACTGCGATGGCCCCACATGATTCAGTCTACCTTCAGCTTGTGCTTGCAAAATGGTAACCTCATGCCATTATTGTTATAGGACTTTTTCAGTCAAAATTCTAAGAGGCGGAAAAATTGATGAATAACAAGTTACTTGGCGTTTTTCTAGTCAGCGCTCTTGTCGGTTTTGGGTTCTCGACCGTGGCCAGCGCAGCAGGTCCAAAACCGGAAGATGCCGCGAGATACCGACAGTCGATCTATACAGTTATCGGCTGGAATTTCAAACCCATTGGAGCGATGGTTAAAGGTGAAGTGCCCTTCGATGCCGCTGCCGTTGCTCGTCACGCACAATATATCGAACTGATGAGCAAGGCGGCGTTGGAAGGTTTTCCCAAAGGTTCCGGGCCGGACGCAGTAAAAAATACCGAAGCTAAGCCAGAGATTTGGACAAACTGGGACAAGTTCGAAACCGCCATGAATGACTTCGAGGGGGAAGCCGCCAAGCTTGCTGAGGTTGCCAAGGGTGGGGACGAAGCCGCCATCAAAGCACAATTTGGCAAGACCGCCGAAACCTGTAAAGCTTGCCACAAGGAATTTCGTGAGGATTAAGGCGATCTCCAAAAAAAGGTGATATCCGCCAAATCTTCGTCGGGTGGGCTGTTAGGTCCACCCGACGAAGATTTCTTATTTAGGGGAATCACTATAGGATATAAGGAGATGCAACGTTATGGTGACTTTCTGGTTACCGCCGCAAGAACTCATGGAGTCGAAGAACCAAATATGGTTTCCGGCGCCTGTCAGGTCTTCCGATACGCCTCCATCACATTGCGCAACTGACCGATCTTGTCCAGCACCCGGCTGAGTTGCACGACATCGGTGATCTCCAGCGTCAACCCCATGCGGGCAATCGAGGTTTCCCGGTCGGTCAGCGTATTGGCGCCCAACACATTGACCTGCTCATTGGCGAGAATCGAGGTGATGTCCCGTAGCAAGCCGGACCGGTCATGGGCGACGATCATGATATCCACCGGGTAAGTGGCCGGCGTATCGCCCCAACCGACCTCAATGACCCGCTCGCCATGTTGGTTGACCAACGCCAGCAGGTTGGCGCAATCCTGCCGATGGATGCTGACGCCGCGCCCCTGCGTGATGTAGCCGGCGATCGGTTCGAACGGAGCCGGTTGGCAACAATGAGCGATCTGCGTCAATAATTGCCCAACGCCACGAATCCGTACATCGTTTTTGCCTGGCTCAGCCGCTTTGGGCTTGCGAATCACCGGCAGACTGTCTGCGACGAGCGGTGCTTGCGGCAACAAATCTTGAACTTTGGACACCACCTGACTGGTGGTCAGCGCGCCGTGACCGATCGTGGCGAACAACTCATCAGGTCTAGTGAAACCGAGTCGCTCCGCTACCTTTTCCAACTTAAGATGACGAATACCCAGCCGCTGAAATTCCCGTTCCAGGGCAGTACGGCCTGAGGTGATACTCTTGTCCTGATCCTGCTGAACGAACCACTGCCGGATCTTGGCTCGCGCTCGATTGCTCTTGACATAACCCAGATGAGGACTCAACCAATCTCGGCTAGGTCCACCCGCCTTGGTCGTCAACACGTCCACTTGCTCGCCATTCTTGAGCTCATAAGTCAGTGGCACAATACGATTGTTGACTTTGGCGCCTCGACAACGATGCCCGACCTCGGTATGGACGTGATAAGCGAAATCCAGCGGAGTAGCGCCCTGCGGCAACTCAATGATCGTGCCTTTGGGGGTAATCGCGTATACTCGATCCTGAAACGCTTCTGCCTTGAATCGCTCCAACAAATCGCCATCGTCGGAACCTTCTTCCCGATATTCCAGCATTTGCCGCAACCAGGAAATTTGTTGGGCCGCCGCCTCACTCGGACCCTTGCCACCCTCCTTATAATGCCAGTGCGCAGCGATACCCAGTTCGGCATTCTGGTGCATATCGAAGGTGCGAATCTGCACTTCTAGGTTACGACCTTCTGGCCCTACGACCGCCGTATGCAACGATTGATAACCATTCGGCTTGGGATGTGCGATATAGTCATCGAATTCCTGATGGATATGATTCCAGTGAGCGTGAACGACCCCAAGGGCTGCATAACAATCATTTACCGTCTCGACGAGAACCCGCACCGCCCGCACATCGAAGACTTGTTCGAAGGATAGTTTCTTGCGTTGCATCTTCCGCCAAATGCTATAGATATGCTTGACTCGGCCGCTGACCTCAGCGCGAAGATGAGCATCTCGCAGACAAGCGCGCAACTTCTCTGCGGCCTGGGCAATATACTGTTCACGGTCAACGCGACGCTGATCAAGCACCGTAGCCAATTGCTTGTAGGTCGTCGGCTCCAAATAGCGTAGCGCCAGATCCTCCATTTCCCACTTGATACGGCCAATACCGAGCCGGTTGGCGAGTGGCGAGAATACATCCAGAGTTTCCCGAGCAACGCGTTGCTGTTCTTCTGGGATCAGCTGCCCAAGCCGACGCAAGGCATAGAGCTGCATCGCCAACCGAATCAGCACCACCCGCAGATCCTGGGCCATCGCCAGCAACATCTTGCGCAAGCTTTCCAACTGGCTGCCGATATGTTGACTACTCTGATGCAACTCACCAATAGCATCGAGTTTGATGACACCGTCCACCATCTGGGCGATGGTTTCTCCAAACTGCTCTCGCACCTCCGGTGAAGTGAGTCGTCCATCCACCACTGGTGAGTGAAGTAAGGCGGCAGCAGCCGTTTCGTGGTCCATACCCAGGTCGATCAACAGATCAGCGACCGCTAACTCCGGTTCACCGCCTAGCATGTAGGCGCGCCGCACGATCTCAACCTGTGCTGGCGTCCACTGGATATCGAGGGTATTCAACCATGTATCGAAATCCGCGCCCACAAGCGCGGTCTGTCTGGAAGCGACCATATTGCATCCCCAGAAGGCAGCCCAAAACGGACGGGGACGCCGACACCGGAAAGCCAGTGGGGCGAACGACGGGGGTTGGAAGCGCGAATGGCTGATCAAGAGGTAGTAGAGCAGGCATCCTGTCCGTGTCAAGTCGGGCGCGATGCTGCTCTAGGCACTCGGAAAACCCTGCATTCAATTGTTCTTGGCGCCCTGATCGACCCATTTGCGCAGGAGCGCAAGTTGTGCTTCTGGTAGCTTCACTTTGCCATGCGGCATCTGGATAGAAGGATCGACGCCGGGCCGGCCTTCGGCCAACCGGTTCAGGCTACTGTTAAGACTCTGGCCAGGAATGATGACCGGCCCCATTTTGGTGCCCTTCATCAGTTCTTCATATGTGCCCACCGCCAAGCCACTCTTCTGGTAGCCCTCGCCATCGGGCGCGGTATGACATTCTGCGCAGCCAGCTTTCAGGATCGGCGCTATATCCTTCTGGAAGCTCACTGGCTTCTCCGTCGAGCAGCCCGCTAGCGTCCCCAGTCCCAAAATTAACGCGGATGCAAGCAGTTTACGAGAGTTCATGGATCGTCCTTTGGATAAGTTTTAGACGGGTTTGGATGATACGATGCTAATCTTATCAGACTCCGGGGGCATGGGGATGCTTAGTCAGTTTTCGTGTTTGCGCGAGCAACACCAGCCCGTCACTCAACAGCTTTCCAGCACACTGGCTGCTCTGCCGCACCATTGGCAGGTGATCTATTCGCTTACTGTGCAAGCGGTCGCCTGGTCTGTTTTTTTAACACAACTGCTTACCCTGGCACTTCTTGTTCCCACATCAAGGTTGCACCGATTACCGCCGCTGGCATGGCCAGGAAATTCAATACCGGAATCAGGGTCAACACCAGGGTCATGCCGCCAAAACCCAGAGTCAGCGGCCAATGCCGGCGCAGCAGCTGGCGCTGCTCCCGGAACGACAGACCCCGGTCACCCAACGGATAATCAGCATACTCCAAAGCTAGCATCCAAGCGCCAAATAGCACCCACAGCACCGGCGCAGCGACATTAATCACCGGCACAAACGACAACAGCAACAATGGAATGGCCCAGCCAACGAAGTACAAAAGCTTTTTTAGCTCGGTCAGCGGACTCAGAATCAGATCTTTCCAGTTCATGTTGGCGTCCGGACGGGCGGCGCGCCCTAAACGGACCAGCTTCTTCACTCGTTCGGCCAGTAGACCGTTGAATGGTGCAGCGATCAAGTTCGCCACCACTGAGAAAGTGTAAAACACTACCACCAACACAGTCAGCGCAAATACCGGCCATAATAGCCAATGTAACCAACTCAACCAGTTTGGCAGCCAACTTTCTACCATCTGGTCCAGATGCTGAAGCTGACCGACACTCCACCAGACACCCATGCCGAACAACAATGCATTGATCAACAGCGGAATCGCCACGAAACTGTATAGTTCACGGCGTGGCAACCAACGCAAACCTGTCAGCACGTAATTTGCGCCTTCGATGAGGGAAGCACTCATTTTCTGGAGAACCTTTGCCGGCCAACGCCAGCATTCGTTTAAAAACACGGCAATCTACGTTACCATTTCTATTTAACCAAACAATGCTGCCCCAACTAAGCAGCGTCGGGCATTATAACTGGTCGCCACAGTCCCGAATCTCTGTATGCTCGAACCACGTCGTACACCAGATCTGGGATTTTTTCCAACCCGCTCTTGCCATTCATCGCTAATATCAAAGGAGCATAAGCATGAAAAACCCTGTCCGCGTCGTGATCACCGGCGCCGCCGGCAATATCGGCTACGCCATGGCTTTCCGGATCGCTTCGGGCAGTATGCTGGGTCCCGATCAGCCAGTGATCCTGCAATTGTTGGAAATCACCCCGGCGCTACAAGCTCTGCAGGGTGTCGTGATGGAATTGAACGATTGCGCCTTCCCACTGCTGGCCGGCGTGGTCGCCACCGACGACCTGAAAACCGCTTTCACCGATGCCAATTTTGCCATGCTGGTCGGCGCCCGGCCGCGCGGCCCCGGCATGGAGCGCAAGGATCTACTGACCGCCAACGGTGCGATCTTCGGGCCGCAAGGCAAGGCGCTGAACGACTATGCCGCCCGCGACGTGCGGGTGCTGGTGGTCGGCAATCCAGCCAACACCAACTCCCTGATTGCCGCCAGTAGCGCCCCCGACCTAAGCCCGCGCCAGTTTCACGCCATGACCCGTCTGGATCACAACCGCGCCCTGAGCCAGCTGGCTGAGAAAACCGGTACCCACGTCAACGACATCAAAAAAATGACGATCTGGGGCAACCACTCGGCGACCCAGTATCCTGATATCGGCCAATGTACCATCAAAGATCAGGCAGCAGCCTCGCTGGTTGACCAAAGCTGGTATCGCGATACCTTCATTCCTACCGTACAGCAACGTGGCGCGGCGATCATCAAAGCCCGTGGCGCTTCTTCCGCCGCCTCTGCCGCCTCTTCGGCCATCGACCACATGCGCGATTGGACGCTGGGTACTCCCGAGGGTGATTGGGTCAGCATGGCAGTGCCTGCCGATGGCTCCTACGGCATCAGCGAGGGCGTGATCTACTCCTACCCCTGCGTCTGCAAGAATGGTGATTATGAGATCGTGCAGGGCCTGCCGATCGACGAGTTCAGCCGTGGCAAGATGGACGCCACCGACAAGGAGTTGCGCGAGGAACGCGCTAGCATTGAGAACTTGCTCAAGTAGGCAACGATTCCCTTCCCCTTCAGGGGAAGGGTCGGAGTCGAGAGTCGAGAGTCGAGAGTCGAGCGGTTACGACAGGAAATTTCCGAGTAAGCAACTACACTAATTGCCGCCGACAAACATAAACGTCGCGCTTCCAAACCATCGAAGCTGAAGGATACTCAAGCATGAATTATGAAGAATTTCATCGCCGATCTATTGACGACCCTGAGGGCTTCTGGGGCGAACAGGCCCAGTTGATCCACTGGAACAAACCGCCGCAGAAAGTTCGGGACTACAGCAATCCGCCGTTTTGCAAATGGTTTGTCGGTGGCGAAACCAATCTCTGCTACAATGCGGTGGATCGGCATCTAGCGGACCGCGCCGATCAGAATGCGCTGATCTACATCTCGACGGAAACCGACGAGACAGTCATCTACAGCTACGCCGAGTTGCACCGCGAAGTCAACCGCTTCGCCGCCGTGCTGCAATCACTAGGCGTCGGCAAAGGTGACCGGGTCATCATTTACATGCCGATGATCGCCGAAGCTCTCTTCTCCATTCTGGCTTGCGCCCGGATCGGCGCCGTTCATTCAGTGGTATTCGGCGGGTTTGCCGCCTACAACCTGGCGGTGCGCATCGACGATGCTAAGCCCAAGGTCATGGTCACCTCCGACGCTGGTATGCGTAACGGTAAGGCCGTACCTTACAAGCACTTGGTCGACGAATCCTGTAGTCTGGCCAAGTTCCCGCCGGAAAAAGTCGTGATGTGTAACCGGGGTCTGGACAAAGGTCTGACGCTGGTCGAAGGCCGTGATGTTGATTACGCGACGCTGCGCGCCCAGCACATGGACGCCGAAGTCCCGATTACCTGGCTGGAGTCGAACGAGCCGAGCTATATCCTCTACACCTCCGGCACTACGGGCATTCCCAAGGGCGTGCAACGCGATGTCGGCGGCTATGCGGTGGCGCTGGCCTCGACTATGAAGCACCTTTACCACATCAACCCCGGCGAAACGATGTTCGCCACCTCCGACATCGGCTGGGTGGTGGGGCATTCCTATATCGTCTACGGGCCGTTGATCAACGGTTCGCCGACTATCTTCTACGAAGGGATGCCGACCCGACCGGATCCCAGCGTCTGGTGGAAGATTGTCAACGAGTACCAGGTGCGCACCATGTTCTCGTCGCCAACCGCGGTACGGGTCCTGAAAGGTCAGGATCAAAAGTACATGAGCATGCATGACGTATCCTGCCTTCGTTACCTGTTCCTGGCTGGCGAGCCGCTGGACGAACCGACTTCACGCTGGATCACCGACGCGTTGAAGATCCCGGTCATCGACCATTACTGGCAGACCGAGACCGGCTGGCCGATGCTGTCCTACCTGCCAGGCGTGGACTTGAAGCCGAACCGTTTCGGTTCGCCAGGTTTCCCGGTGTACGGCTACAACATCCGAGTGATCAATGAAGGCACCGGCGAGGAAGTGCCCCGCGGCGAAAAGGGCGTTTTGGTTGTCGAGCCACCTTTGCCGCCGGGCTGCCTGAGCACAGTGTGGGGCGACGATAAGCGCTTTGTACAGAGCTATTTCTCCAGCTTCAAGGAGTTACTGTACACCTCGTCTGACTGGGCGGTACGTGACGAGGATGGTTACTTCTTCATTCTGGGCCGCACCGACGATGTCATTAACGTCGCTGGCCACCGGTTGGGCACCCGCGAAATCGAGGAAGCGATTCAATCCCACGCAGCGGTGGCCGAAGTGGCGGTGATTGGCGTGGCCGACAAGGTCAAGGGTCAAGTGCCGGTCGGTTTCTGCCGGCTGAAGGATCCGACGCAACTTGACGCGGCGGGCGCTACTGAACGGATGGAAAAGGAAATCATCGCCAAGGTGCAGGAGCTGCTGGGAGCGGTGGCCAAACCCCATGCCGTTCACTTCGTCAGCGCGCTGCCCAAGACGCGTTCCGGCAAGTTGTTGCGGCGCTCAATCCAAGCGCTAGCCGAAGGCCGTGACCCCGGCGACTTGTCTACCCTGGACGATCCAAATTCGCTGGAAGAAGTACGTCGGGCGATCGGACAACACTAAGCGATTTTTGCGGTCCGCTCGCAAGCAGTTCTCATAAAACCCGTCCCCAATGGGGATGGGTTTTTATTATTCACACAACCACATCGATGTTCCGACCAACCACACTAGCGGAAACAGTGGGCGTAGCTACTGAGATCGTCGCTGGTGTGGCGGGCGATGTCTGTACCACCGCCTGCAGTAAAGTCAGTGCGCTCTCGGTTTGTAGATCCATGGCTTTCTTCAGCATGACCATCTCAATCTGCAGGGCCGTTTGCTGTTGCTGCCAGGCGCTGATGGCGCCTATCGACAGGATTTCCATCGTTATCCCCTCTAGACTGGACGGTATTCATCATACAAGATGATCGGCATTGTCGTTACTGGATCAAGATCAATGAGGTGATTCATGAGTTCGATGATCGAGTTGCTTTTAAACTGGATTAAAGTCAATTTTGAGATCGAATCCCTAATCGAAAAGCTACAGATGACCCAACATCAAGGAGTAACTACGGGAAAACTACAGTCCACCAAAAATCCCAATGTCTTCTTGCAAGAAGTGCCCATAACAACCCGACCCAGCTCGAATATCGAAATAGGGCAAATCGAATGGACGCATGGCGTGCTCAAAGGCGCCTGGGGAACAACCCGAAGCCAGGCGGTCTTGCAGTATGCGCTGCCTTTGGCAAAAGACGGAAGTTATCCACCCATCCTGATAGGCATTCGCTTGGACGCCAGCATCAAATTGAAACCCAAGAAAGACTTCAAGGACATCAAGGAATTTGCCCCTCTTTATAAGATGCTGCATGACGATTATGGCGGAGACAAGGCTGGTTTCTGTACCGCTATGGGCACGAGAACCGTCAGCGAATACAATAACTTTGGTACTGTAGAAGGTGTTTTGTACCATGAACTATTACATGTCGCACTCGCCAAGACCTTTGCCGAACAGCTCCAGAAACTAACACTGCAAAAAATATCGGGCGGCAGTGGCTATGAAACCCGTGAAGAGGCGCTGACTGCTCTCTTGAAGGTCGTCGATGAAGTTTGGAAAGAGTGGCGAGGCTTGTTACTGCACGACGCCAATTTTCTCGACGAACGATTCATCTGGGAAAAGGAATGCGCCTACTACATCAAGCAATATGAAAAAATATGAATGCCCAGCTTGCGGGGAAGGGATCGCTTGAAATGCTGAATATCATGGTCAAGCACCATGCTCCAACAGGGGGCGAGGCATGAAAACACTGCTGTTGGCTATGGTTCTCACTGCGGCGCTGATCTGGGGGCATCCCCTGTCGGCGGAAATCACAGACTGCACAACAACCAGTCCATACACCCGCACGGCGCTCGTGGAACTCTACACCTCTGAAGGCTGCAACAGCTGCCCACCGGCGGACCGCTGGCTAAGCCGACAATCGGCGCAAGACTGGAATCCACGCCAGATCGTAGCGCTCGCTTTCCATGTCGATTATTGGGATCGCCTGGGTTGGAAGGATCGCTTCGCTCAACCGGCGTTCAGTACCCGGCAACGTGCGCTGGCAGCGCAACAAGGCTCCCGGACGGTGTACACACCGCAAGTATTGGTCAGTGGCCGGAGCCTGTCGCAGTGGCGCTGGCCAGAGGCATTCCAACAACGAATTGCCGACATCACCGCGCAACCAGCGCCAGTGGATCTCCAAATTGAACTGTTCCAAAAGCCGGAGCAGTGGCAAATACAGACCACCGGTCAGCTACATGCAACGGTCACCCAAAGCACGATCGGGATATTTGTAGCGGTCTATCAGGATAAACTTGGCAGCCAAGTGATAGCCGGAGAGAACGCCGGGGAACATTTGCGGCACGATCGGGTAGTGCGCGCCTTACTCGGACCACTGGGTCTCGATCCCAACGGGCATTTCTCACATACCGTATCGATTTCCTTACCGGATGGATTCGTCCCTCAGAACGCTGGGGTCGCGGTTTTCCTTCAGCAGATCCAGGATGGTGAAGTACTGCAGGCGTTGGCGCTGCCTGCCTGCCCCAGTTGACTGGCTTGCACCCCACAGCCCGGCCTCACTGGTATCAAGCCTTGCTCTTCTTACTCTTCACCGGTTCCGGATTGGGCTCCACGTCCACAGATACAGTCAGTGTGTGCGAACCGCCGCCGGTCATCACGCCCTGTAGAGGAGCGACATCGCCATAATCCCGCCCCCAAGCCAGCGTGACATGCTTTTCCCGAGGCATGCAATTATTCGTCGGATCGAACTCCGCCCAACCAGCGCCGGGTACATACACCGCCAGCCAGGCGTGTGAAGCGTCGGCGCCGACCAACCGAGGTTGCCCAGGCGGTGGCAGCGTTTCTAAATAGCCGCTGATATAGCGCGCCGCCAGTCCCAGCGAGCGCAGGCAGGCAATCGCCAGATGGGCAAAATCCTGGCAGACGCCGCGCCGTTCACTCAACACCTCGTTGAGTGGGGTCGCAACGGTCGTGAAATGTGGATCGTAGGTAAAGTCTTCGTAAATCCGTTGATTCAGTTCGGCGGTCGCTTCCAGGAGAGGCCGATTGGGGGTAAAACTAGGTTCAGCGTAAGCGCGAAAATCTCGATGGGTGCCCACGAATGGCGAATCCAGCCGAAACAGCCGCGCCTCAATAATTTCCGGATCGGGGTCTTCCCCCAGCATCCGACAGGCTTGTTTCCACGGTGGCGAGGCGCTGGATTCATCGAATGATCGCTCATCCAGTACTCGCACCTCGGTAGCAACCGTCACTTCCAGCCGCTGGTGAACATCCTGAATACCAAAATACAGCACCCGATTACCGAAAAAATCCTGGCGTTCGACCGACAGCGCAGGTCGCGGTTTGATTCGAATCTGACTGGGTCGGCACAGTTGCCAGGAGGTTTCTCTAGGCAACAGCCGAGCTTCGTTGTGGCACAATGCCACACCACTGCTGTACTGGTATTCAGTACGATGGGTGATGGTGTACCTCATGGCCGCATGGTGATCAATTGCTGGGGAACTTCGGCATGGCTGAAATGGCTATGGGTCAGCGCATCGGACAAGCCCGACAATGGGGTATGCAAGGCATCCAGCAGCCGACTCAATTCGGTGCTCGAATGGGTACTGTCGTGGGATAGAACAGCCAGCGCTGCGATATCAGCCAATTGCAGTGTGGAAACCGCTTCAAGGACCAAACGCTCTTCAGCGCTGCGGTAGGGAGAGCTGTCGGGTTGTTGCAAGCGACCGACATGCCGCTGCAACCGCTGCAACTGATAGCCCACCGAGCGAGGATTCCCTTCATCGAACAACAACAGGTCGATGATCGCGGTCGGATGCAATGCGGAACGATAACGACGCCGGTAAGCCGTTAGATTATCGGTGATGGTCAGTACGACTTCCCAAAGCGGCACGCCGGGATGACGAGCCGTGATGAAAGCCAGCTTGAACAACTCCAGGGTGCGCAACACTCGCTCCAGGTAGCGGCCAATGTCGAAGAACAACCAGCCTTGGTGGTGCGGCATAGTTTCGTTGTTCAGCCCACAAAACGCTGCAATCAGCATCAACTCCTCTTCCAGCAACTCCCGCGCCTGCCGAGCATTCAAACCAGGCGAAGATTCCTGGACCCAATGCTGGATACGGTTCAACAAGCGCCAGCTGTCATCGCCCAAGTGATTGCGCACTGCCCGTCCGGTCCGCAGCATACCATTGAAGACAGCTTGCAAGTTGCCGGGATGTTCGGATTCCAGTAGCAGGCTTAACAACGTCTGGCGCAGAGCGAAGAACCGAGCGCGCGGCGATTCCGCAACAGGCGGCACTGGAATTTCCAGAGCATCGAATAGGTCATCCAGGCAACGTTCGTCGGTATTGTCCTGCTCCCATTCCAGTAGCCGGCCAAGCGCTTCCCGCAACAACCGGGCTGTGCCGTCGAAACGCTCACTGTAACGACCCAACCAAAACAGGTTGTCAGCGACCCGGCTGGGCAGATCGCTGCCATCGCGAGTCGCAACGATGGGACCATGCGCTTGACGCAGCAGACTGACGTGGCGTTGTGGGGTCTGCGCTAGTACCCACCAATCCTTACTGATGCCACCTTTTTGCAAGGCCGCCTGCAAAGTATCCAACCCCGAGGATACTCGAGCCAGGCCGCCTGGCATGACCCGATAACCATCGTCCTCGGCAACGATAAAGCTGCGCAGCATCACGGGTCGGGGCAACAGTTTCCCTCCCTCCAACACGGGTGCGGTAGACAGTGGTTGAGACTCCTGAGCGACAAACAGATAGGGTTTGACCCGCATCTGCCCGATCAATTGAGCGCGCAGTTTGTCATCGAGCTGATGCCCTTCCCAATAGGGACCACTCGGCAGGATCGAGCGCACGACTAGCTGATCGAGATTGGCTAGGACATAGTCGTGGTCATCAGGGTTACCACACCACCAGGTCGGCAGCGAAGGCAATTTGAGATCTTCGCCCAGCAATTGCCGGCACAGCAGCGGTAAAAACGCGGCCAAGCCTGGATTTTCGATGATGCCACTACCTAAAGCATTGGCGAGAACGACGTGGCCGCCACGCACCGCCTGCAACAAGCCAGGGACACCCAGCAGAGAGTCGCCGCGTAACTCCAGGGGGTCGCAAAAGGCGTCAAGCACTTGCCGCAGAATCACATCCACCGGTTGCAATCCACCGAGGGTTTTCAGCCAAACCCGTCCATCGCGCACCACTAGATCCTCGCCTTCCACCAGGCTGAGCGACAGATAATTGGCCAGGTAGGCGTGTTCGAAATAGACCGGACTGTTGGGGCCGGGGGTCAGCAGCACCACATGGGGATTTTCCGGATGGTGCCGAGCCAACCCAGCCAACGTGGTGCGCTCGGTTTCCAGGAAGCTAGCCAGCCGACGGAGTGGAGCATCACGATAGAGCATCGGCAGCGCGCGCGCTAGAATAATACGGTTTTCCAGCGTGTAACCGGCTCCAGCAGGAGATTGCGTGCGGTCACCGTAGACGCGCAATACCCCGTCCGGTCCACGGGCCAAATCCACACCGTGGAAAATCAGCCCGCGAAAACCCGTTGGCAACGATTGATGGCAAGAGGCTAGAAAACCAGGATGCGGGTAGATCAGTTCTGGAGGCAACCACCCTTGGCGGATGGCCAACCGTTGGTTGTATAGGTCCGCCAGCAGGGCATTCATCAGTCGGGTGCGTTGTTCCAATCCTACCGCCAGATCGCTCCATTCCTCGCCCGTCATCAACAAGGGAATCGGGTCCACCAGCCAGTGCTGCTGCGAGCTGCGCAGATCGTCATAGGTGTTATAGGTCACACCATCCGTCTGCAACAGGCGCTGGACCTCGCCATGTCGGCGTTCCAGTTCCTCGCCACCGATTTCTTCTAGCGTCTTGGCGATCTCCCGCCAATGAGGACGCAATTTGCCTGGCGCCGAACACATCTCGTCATAGCCGGCAGCAGCGACTGGGTAGTCGGCGAGCAAGGTTTCGCTGGGCAATTCCAATACGTCCGAGTAGGCAACCGCGGCTTTAGTCATGTAGCTCTCTGCTGGTTGGCGCGGCGCAACCGATTGGCCATCACACGCATAACCTGGATGGCAAATGGCGGAGTGCGCTGGATCAACGTTAGGAAATGCGCGCGGTTGATGGGCGTTATCAGGCAATCGGTACGCGCAATGGCGGCGGCGCTGCGTGGTTGGTTATCGATCAGCGCGATTTCGCCGAAGATGCCGCCCGGTTCAATCGTTTCAATGATCTGGCCATCAGTTACGATGTTCACCTGACCTTCAGCGACGATATACATATCATCGCCTGGAGCACCTTCCGGAAAAATAATCTGCCCGGAGGTAAAGGACTGGTATTCTTCAGTCTTGCTGGACATATCCTGCATTTGCATGGGGTCACTCGTCATACGGAGAATCGACCGGTGCGAAGAGGCCGGTACTGGCCGGGTGGCGAATAGGGACTGATGACAGTGTAGCCGACTTCGCAAGGTTCGGGATAGCGGGAGAAGGTTTCAGCAGCCGAATCCAACTCGATCATGCTTTATCAGCAGGCACTTTGCCGCCGCAAATATCGGTCAATGAAAAGCAGTCTTAGGTGATTTCCTTAACTAAAAACCCTCATAGGGCAAGCATGGCCCACCCTATGAAAATTTAGCGGGTATCGCCTTTTTCGGAAATCGCCTAAGGCAGGTGAGCTGCCAAGTCGCCAAAACCAGGTTTCGGATCGAACGAGTGTGGCGACTCTTTAAACCGTCAAATACTGCCGCACCAAATCGTCGTTCAAATCGGCCATCGCTCCGCTGGCCACAGCCCGGCCTTTATCGACAATACAGAACTGCTGAGCGACCCAACGGGCGAACGGCAACTTTTGCTCGACTAACAACACGGTCATCCCCAACTCCTGATTCAACCGCTGCACCGCCACACCGATCTCCTGAACGATGGCGGCCTGCTCGCGAGTTCGCTCAAGTTGCTCCTGATTCAACCGACGAATAACCCGACCAATCTCGCGCACGACGTTGGGCTGAATGCCTTCGGTCGGCTCATCGAGAATCAACAGACGCGGCTCCAGCACCAGAGCGCGGCCGATGGCCAATTGTTGTTGCTGACCACCGGACAAATCACCACCGCGCCGCCTGAGCATAGTCTTAAGCACCGGGAACAGCTCGAAGATCAAGCTCGGCACCTGCCGCAAGCGCCGAGGATTGGCCGCCAAACCGATTTTTAGGTTTTCCTCCACGGTTAGCAGCGGGAAGATTTGCCGACCCTGTGGCACATAACCGATGCCGAGCGGGGCGCGTCGTTCCGCTGGCAGACCACTCAGATTTACACCGGCGAAGGTGATCTTGCCCGAACGAATCGGTAGCAGACCCATCAAGCATTTCAGCAAAGTCGTCTTGCCCACCCCATTGCGACCCATCAGGCTGATCACCGCGCCTTCGGGCACTTCCAACTCGAGATCCCACAACGTATGGGATTCGCCATAATACTGATTCAACGCTTCAATGATAAGCATCACCGGCCCCTAAGTAGACTTCGATGACCATGGGATCGACCTGCAAGTCTTCCAGTCGCCCCTCCGCCAACACCCGCCCTTGATGCAGCACCGTCACCTGATCAGCGATGGAGCGAACGAAACCCATATCATGCTCTACCACCACCACCGAGTGGCTGCCGGCCAAGGACCGCAGCAACTCGGCGGTACGCTCCATCTCCGCTGGAGTCATGCCCGCGACCGGCTCATCCACCAGCAACAGGCGTGGCTTCTGCATCAGCAACATGCCGATTTCCAACCATTGTTTCTGGCCGTGCGCCAGGATACCGGCCAGCCGTCCACCATGCTCGGTCAGACCGATTTGGTCCAGAACTGCATGGATCTGGTCGCGTTCCTCACCGGTCAGTCGAGCGGTGATCAGCCGATCCAGCCGCTGGGCGCCGGACATGGCCAGCTCCAGGTTTTCCAGCACGGTCAGCGGCTCGATCACTGTCGGGCGCTGGAACTTGCGCCCGATACCGATCCGGGCAATGGACGGCTCGTCCAGCTTGAGCAGGTCGATGGTTTGGCCGAAGAACACCCGCCCGGTATCCGGTTTGGTCTTGCCGGTGATGATATCCATCATCGTAGTCTTACCGGCGCCATTGGGGCCGATGATACAGCGCAGTTCACCGTCGCCGATATACAGCGATAGATTATCGATGGCCTTGAAACCATCGAAACTGACGGTGACCTCTTCCAGATACAGCAAAATCCCGTGCGTCGCATCGACCGGTTCGATCGGCGTGTGCAGACCAGCGGCATCCAGTTCCGAGACGAGTTCGCTCATGCTGCTTTCTCCCGTCGCTGCAACAAACCAATTAAACCGTAGGGCAACAACACGGTGACCGTCACGAACAACCCCCCCAGGGCGAATAACCAAACTTCAGGCAGCGCGCCGGTCAGCCAAGTCTTGGCATAGTTGACCAATACTGCGCCGATCACTGCACCGACCAGGGTGCCGCGTCCACCGACCGCAACCCAGATCACCGCCTCAATGGAGTTCAGCGGCGCGAATTCACCGGGATTGATGATGCCGACCTGCGGCACATACAGCGCGCCCGCGACTCCAGCCAACATGGCGGACAAGGTGAACACCAGTGCTTTGACCCGCTCTACCCGGTAGCCGAGGAAGCGCGCGCGATCCTCGCTGTCGCGGATCGCCACCAGCACCCGACCCATCCGGGTTGACACTAGCCAGCGACACAAGAGATAACCGCCCGCCAAGGCCAGCGCGGAGAGAATGAACAACACCACCCGCGTTCCATCCGCCTGCAATGAAAAACCGAGCAGGTCCTTGAAGTCGGTCAACCCATTGTTGCCGCCAAAACCCATCTCGTTGCGGAAAAACGCCAGCATCAACGCATAGGTCAGCGCCTGGGTGATGATCGACAGATAAACACCCGACACTCGTGAGCGGAAAGCAAACCAACCAAACACGAAAGCCAGCAATCCGGGGATGACCAACACCATCAGCATAGCGAACCCGAAGTGGTCGAAACCGTGCCAGTACCACGGCAGTTCCGACCAGTTCAGGAACACCATGAAGTCAGGCAACACGGGATCACCGTAAACGCCACGCGCGCCGATCTGCCGCATCAGGTACATACCGAGGCAATAACCGCCCAGAGCGAAAAAAGCAGCATGGCCGAGGGTGAGAATACCCATGTAGCCCCAGACCAGATCGATGGACACCGCCAGCAGGGCATAGCAAAGATACTTACCGAGGACCGTCACGGTATAAGCGGACAGGTATAAGGGATGGTCAGGCGGGACCCACAGATTGAGAATGGGCACGCCGACGCCTAGCACCGCCAGCACCGCCAGTAAGACCAACCCGGCGCGATCGGAGAAAAGCCAATGGGGTAGCAGCATGGCTTAAACCTCCGCCGCCCGACCGCGTTGCGGGAACAATCCACGCGGGCGTTTTTGAATGAACAGGATCAAGAACACCAGCACCAGAATCTTGGCCAGCACCGCCCCTGACCAAGGTTCCAGCAATTTGTTGGCGACACCCAGCGACAGTCCGGCCACCATCGCACCCCACAGGTTGCCCACCCCGCCGAACACCACCACCATGAAGGAATCGACGATGTAATTCTGCCCCAGATTGGGGCCGACATTGGTCAATTGCGACAGCGCCACTCCGGCCACCCCGGCGATACCGCTGCCCAAGCCGAAGGTCAACGCATCGACCCGCGCCGAACGGACCCCCATCGCCCGCGCCATCGCTCGATTCTGCGCCACCGCCCGCACCTCCAACCCCAAGCGGGTGCGCTGTAGAGCCAGCCACAGCAAGGTGAACACCGCGATACAGAAGCCGATGATGACCAAGCGATTGAGCGTCACCTCTAGCGGACCCAACAGAATCGTACCGCTCATCCAGTCCGGGGTCGCCACCGAACGGTTCAGCGGGGAGAAAATCGAACGCACCGCTTGTTGCAGGATCAAACTGATGCCGAAGGTAGCCAGTAGGGTTTCCAGGGGCCGCCCGTACAGAAAGCGGATGACGCCGCGCTCGATGGCGATACCCACCAAGGCAGCGACCAAGAAGGCTAAGGGTACAGCGACCGGCAACGACCAGTTGACCGGCAGCCATTGTTGGGTCAACCAAGTGGTGTAAGCACCCAACATCATCAACTCACCATGCGCCATGTTGATCACACCCATCACTCCGAAAGTGACCGCTAACCCAATGGCGGCCAGAATCAGCACGGAACCCAGCGACAGGCCAAAAAACAAGGTTTCCGCCCAACCGAGCATTTGCAGACGGAATTCGGTTTTGGCCAGCGCCGTCTGCGCCGCTTGGCGCACGGCGGCATCGCTGTCTTCGGCAGCCGCCCGTAACAACGGGCCGCGAATCTCCGGCTGTGTCCAGCCGCCCAGCGCCTTAGCGGCTTGCGCGCGCGCGGCGGCGTCGGTACCAGTTAGATCGACCAACGCCAGCGCCGCTGTCAATAATTCCTGAATTTTCTGGTCGGACTCCACGTCTAATCGCGCTTTCAATCGGGCCGCGCCTTCCGGTTTAGGGCTACGCAGGAACGCTTCGACCGCCGCCTTGCGTTGTTGCGGATCGGCGCTGGCCAATCCTAAGCTGGCCAGTTGATTTTCGATCAAGCTGCGCAAGCGATTGTTGACCCGGATACGATCCAGGTCACGCTTGACCGCCTGCCCCAAGGCTTCACCGGTGATGGCATCCTCGATAGCGATCTCGACATCATCACCGAGACCGATCACGATCCGACTCGTTTCTGTGACATAAAACAGGCGACTTTCGGCCAACGCGTTCAGGATCGTAGCGACTCGGGGGTGATCCATACCCACCAGGGTTTCCACCAGCGCGGCTTTTTCGGAGAAGTCAGCCTCGCGGAGTTGTGTCAGGGCAGCGCGCAACGCTTCATCATCGGCGGCCTGGACGGGCAGAGGCATGAATAAGACCAATAATAACGAAGCTAGACCGGTCAACCCGGCGCGAAACAGCGTGCGGGATACCATAAGAGGCGTCTCTCATCGGAGGGGTGAGAACATCTTTCCCCCTTGGATGATCTTCAACAAGCCAATCAGGCCGCCACCGAACGCCAACCATCTCGGGTGCCGCCGTTATCCCTCTCCTCCTTAATCTTCTAAGGAGGAGAAACTTCACGACCCATTATTGAAGATCATCAGCAGGGAAACATAAGGACTGTGATTATTCGTAATTCTGCCCAGAGCACTGTTTGGTGACCGTGTTGTAGTTACCGCACTTAATCTTGGGATCGGCCCAATCGGCGGTAATGTCCTTGCTGCCCGGCAAATAGTCGGACCAGGCGTCGCCTGGCACCAGATCCTTGGTCTTCCACACCACGTCAAACTGGCCGTCGGCTTGAATTTCACCGATCAACACCGGCTTGGTCAGGTGGTGATTAGGCAACATCTTGGCCACACCACCGGTCAGGTTGGGATATTCGATGCCGACCATCGCGTCGATCACCTTGTCGGGATCGGTGGATTTGGCTTTCTCAACGGCCTTGATCCACATGTTGAAGCCGATGTAATGCGCTTCCATCGGGTCATTGGTGACGCGCTTCTTGTCCTTGATGAAGGTATGCCATTGCTTGATGAAGGCGTCGTTAGCCTTGTCCTTGATGCTCATGAAGTAGTTCCAGGCAGCGAGATGACCCACCAAGGGCTTGGTATCGATGCCAGACAGTTCCTCTTCACCTACCGAGAACGCGACCACTGGAATATCCGTCGCAGAGAGACCTTGATTACCCAGTTCCTTGTAGAACGGTACGTTAGCGTCGCCATTGATGGTAGAAACCACCGCAGTCTTCTTACCGGCAGAACCAAATTTCTTGATATCGGAAACGATGGATTGCCAATCGGAATGACCAAATGGGGTGTAGTTGATCATAATATCGTCATCCTTGACCCCCTTGGCTTTGAGATAGGCTTCCAAAATCTTGTTGGTGGTGCGGGGATAAACATAGTCAGTGCCGGCCAGCACCCAGCGCTCCACACCCAAATCGTTCATCAGATAGTCCACAGCGGGAATCGCCTGCTGATTCGGCGCGGCGCCGGTGTAGAACACATTCTTCGAGGATTCCTCGCCCTCGTATTGGACCGGATAGAACAGGATGCCATTCAATTCTTCGAATACAGGTAGAACCGACTTACGGGAAACTGAAGTCCAGCAACCGAATACCACGGCCACCTTGTCCTTCTGCAGCAGTTCACGGGCCTTCTCGGCGAACAGCGGCCAGTTCGAAGCCGGATCGACGACGACCGCTTCCAGCTTCTTACCCAACAAACCGCCTTTCTTGTTTTGCGCATCGATCAGCATCAACACCGTATCCTTGAGTGTCGTTTCGCTGATGGCCATGGTGCCAGACAGGGAATGCAGAACGCCGACCTTGATCGTGTCAGCAGCATGAGCCAGAGTGGCGCCTAGCATCAGCGCACCAGCCAGCAAGCAGGAGATGATTTTCGGCATGGTCTTTGTCATATGCAACCTTTGATGTTGTAGTTGGAGGTTCGTCCGAGTACGAACCTGACAGAGGCATTATCAAGGACCATGCCATAAAAACGATTATTGATTTTTCAGTCGTTTGATCACCCAGAAGAGGGCTACACCGGTCCTAGGATGGTGCAAAATAGGGCGGACAAGCAGTTCACACAACGATAATGCTCTATATTAGTGCGTAGAGATTTAGCACATCGCTCGATAAAAGTGCAGGCAACACCGTTTACGCTGCCAACCCACGTCCAAATAGATAGAACATGGAGCCATCGAAGGCATTCAGACAGTATCCGTCGTTAGCTGAGTACTCACCGTGCGTTCCAACCAGTGCAACAGAACGTCCGCCGCTTCACGCCAGTTCAGCTCCAACATCATGGCGTGAGCCATGTTCGGGATGATTTGCGCCTCAGTTCGATAGAAGCGAGCAGTCTCTCGCACCATCGCTGGCGAGACGAAGATATCGTCTTGTGCACCCATTACGAGCAACGGTAACCACAACTGACCTGATTTCAATCGCAACGGATCGAACCACATCATGTCCATCGCCACCATCTGTGATTCGGACTGCACCAAATCGAAATATTCCTGTAGCTTCGCTTGCGGCATCGCCTTGGAAAACAACAAACGCCGCATCATGTCGAGCGATCCGTAGCTGGGGCCAAGCAGCGAGAACATGACCATCTGCTGGAACAGGATCGGGTGCCGCATCGCCATGTGCAGGTTGCTGGGCAACAAACCTTGCGGCGGCACGGAGGCCATCAACACCATGCCAGAAATCCCGGCATGGTTCTCTAGGTATTTCTGAATCACCATGCCGCCCATCGAATGACCAATGAGCATCGGTGGATTGGGCATGGTCTGCACCATCTCCTTCAAGTCAGCGACATAGTCGGCGAGTCGCCAACGCTGCAATCGTTGATGCCCTTCGCTCAAGCCATGACCACGTAGGCTGACGGCATGTGCTTCATAACCTCGATGGGCAAAATAGGGCAAGAAATGTCGATCCCAGACCCGGGCATCGGAGAATGAACCATGCACAAACAACAAGGGTGTCGGTTTGGGGATAGCTTCTGGATAGCGACTGATCACGTCCAGTTTCATGAGAGTTATTCCTGTCAGGTTTGCCGAAAAGGCAAATAAGATAACTGATGCTCAAAGGGCTATGCTCGATGCAAGTGATTGATGATGCAGCGAACATTAGAAATCAACAAAAGATACTGTTTTCCAATGAAATCGGTTTGCAGACACACTAACCGATCTCCTCATGGCGCGCTGGGCGGCATGAGACTCTCATGCAGTGACTACGACCACATTGGATAGTTGGCGTGCAGGTAACGTTGTTCGGCAAGCAAAATATTGAAGGGAATCTCCTCATGGAGATGCAACGCAACTTGCTGGTTTTGATGGCGTACGACGGCTCCTTCAATGCTGATTTGAGCACCGCGCCGGAAGCGGAGAATACCTTTGACCAGATCATGCAGTCTCGGCAGTGAATCATTGGGACAGGCATAGCGCAAACCGTGTCCTGAGACATCCAACACAACATGCGCTTTCTTTCCTTCGGGAAAAAAGGAAGGACGCTCCGCGAGCGGGTAGCGAATACGATGAAACCCACGCCGTTCTCCTTCCAGTGAATCTATTGCGGGAGGTTGCGCAAACTGAATCAAGACGGTACTCCTGGCGATAATGTGCTAATGGTCGGTCACTATACGACGATTACGGCGACCACATAGGGAAGTTTCTATGCAGATGCCGTTGTTCAGCTAGCAGAATATTTAAGGGGATTTCCTGGTGAAGATAAAGCGCAATTTCATCATTTTGCGCGCGAATAACCGTACCTTCAGTATTAAGCCGGGCTCTGCGTCGGAAGTGGAGAACACCCTTGACCACTTGATACAAATTGGGCACCGCTGTCTTGGGAGCGGCGTAGCGTAAGCCTCGCGCCGAGATATCCATGACCAGAAAAGCTTTCTTTCCTTCCAGGAATAGCGAAGGACTTCCAGTCATGGGGTAATGGATACGATGAAATTCACGCCGTTCTTCCCCTTCGGTGAAAAGCATTCCAGAAGATGATTCAGGCGGGATCAGAGGTATGCTTCGAACAGGAGCGTTGGCAACCTCAGCAGGCGCCTTCAACAGGTGGCGTTCCTCGCTGCGCAAGAGCGTGGAAGGAATCTCTCGATCGGGGATACAGAGAACGATTTCGCCTTCTTCGACACGCAACACCACACCCAATATCGGCGTTTGTGCGCCATGCCGAAAGCGGAGCAATCCTTTCACATGTTCGCCGAGGCTAGGGGGAGTTCCTGGAGCAGCGACATAGCGGATGCCGTGCGCTGAACAATCGATGACGGCATGACCGTTCTCGTCAATGAGCAGTTGCGGTCGTTTAGCAGGAGGAAACTGGAGTCGATAATACTCGCGTTTTTCCCGTTCGATAGGGATCGTCGACATGGGCATCGGAAATCTAGTGTTAACGATTAGAATCAGGCATCCACTATATCAGATGGAGTTTAGCGCAGAAATCACCTAAATTTCACAATCTAAATAGCCCTCACCGAGCAGGATAGCTCTGGGTATCGCCGATGTTACCGTCCTTCATGAGGATAACCGGATAGGACTTAATCAAAAGAAGCTGTTCGGACAACCGGATTGTTCTTATCCTCGACGCATGCAACAATCTGTAACCTGCTTGGATGATTGCTAATATCTGTGGGTCAGTCAGATCAACTACACGCTGACGAACTTTACTGACCACGCGGAGGCCATACAACAGGCGTATGGTTTTCGCTGGAAAATTGAGCAGGCACACCGGAAAGCTAAACCACTCACTAGGCTTAAACACCGTCAGCGCCGTAAAGCGTGCATTCAACGCCATCACATTGGCTGTACCTTCTGGTCTGGGTCTGGGTCAGATTGAAGCAGGTCACTACCCAAACCAGGCAGACCGTCTACCAATTGAAACATGGCCTGCTCGACAACGACCTGATCCAGCAACTCAAAAACCCATCCCTCAAAATTTATCACTAATATATTGATTATATTAATAAAATATCTATAGAGTGGGCGCTGCTCGCCATTGGCCCTGTTCATGAGGTCCTTGAAGTGATGAGCCACGCCTACCCTACGCAGATTTGACGGGCAAGATTTCTTTAGACCAACGAGCTATTTCGGCCATGAACGATATCTCTGATCTTGCTGAACGACAGACTCTTCTGATCGTGGATGACACGCCGGATAACATCACTTTGTTGAGTGGCTTACTCAAGAACCGCTACCGGATCAAGGTAGCGACTCACGGTGAACGCGCTCTGAAGATAGCGGCGATGGACCCGCCACCGGATTTAATTCTGCTCGATATCATGATGCCGGGCATGGATGGTTACGAAGTTTGCCAGCGACTCAAGGCCGATCCCTACACGGCGAGTATTCCTATCATTTTTCTCACCGCCAAGGTCCAGGTGGAAGATGAGGAAAAGGGCCTGAAGCTGGGCGCGGTGGACTACATCACCAAACCGATCAGCCCACCGATCGTTCTAGCTCGGGTTGAAACCCATCTCACCTTGAAAAACGCCCGACAATTCCTCGAAGATCGCAATGCTTATCTTGAGGAAGAGGTGCGGCGACGCACCCGCGAGGTAGTCGCGATTCAGGATGTGACGATTCTAGCCATGGCGTCGCTGGCGGAGACCCGCGACAACGAGACAGGCAACCATATTCGTCGTACCCAGCACTATGTCCGGGCGCTGGCGAAAAAACTGCAAAACCACCCGCGTTTCGCCCTGTTCCTGACGGACGAGACCATCGAGCTGCTGTTCAAGTCCGCGCCGTTGCATGACATCGGCAAGGTGGGGATTCCCGACCGGATTCTGCTCAAACCAGGAGCGTTTACTAGAGAAGAGTTCGCCATCATGAAGACCCATGCTACTCTGGGACGGGACGCGATCGTGGCAGCCGAGAAGCATTTGCACACGCCCAAGTCGTTTTTACAACTGGCGCGGGAGATCGCCTATTGTCATCAGGAGAAATGGGACGGTAGCGGTTATCCCCAAGGATTGGCCGGCGATCTGATTCCGGTCTCGGCGCGGTTGATGGCCGTGGCGGATGTCTATGACGCTTTGATCAGTAAACGAGTCTACAAGGAAGGTCTGTCGCATGAACAGGCCGTAGCGATAATTCGCGAGGATCGAGGTACGCATTTCGATCCGGATATGGTGGATGCCT
>JACKNE010000022.1 GCA_024235035.1 Gammaproteobacteria bacterium | reverse complement strand
AAGGTTGTGGGTTTGCAACCACAATTCAAGGAGGGCAATTTGCCAGAGTTTGGAGCCGCGCAATGGAGTAATATGTTCCGCCGGGGCGCGCAACAAGGTTTGTACATAGTCCGGTTGAAACAAGCCACGCTCCCTGGCTCGCTGATTCGTAAGCGCATCGTGCGCCATATCCAATACTGGACCGTCCAGATATTTGAGAATGGGTACTGGGAAGTAGCCTTTGGGGCGATCGATGACCTCTCGCGGCACCATGCGGCGGGCAATGGATTTGAGTACCGCTTTGCCGCCATCGCCCAGTTTATCCTCGGCAGGCAGTCGCCCAGCCAATTCCACCAGTTCATGGTCCAGGAAAGGCACTCGCGCTTCCAAGCCCCAAGCCATGGTCATGTTGTCCACGCGCTTGACCGGATCGTCCACCAGCATCACGGTAGTATCCAGATGTAACGCCTTATCCAGCGGTGTCGGTGCATCCACGGTGGCGAAGTGAGTGCGTAGATAATCGAGGCTGAAATCTTCGCTGGCGAGCGCTGGATCGACAACCATCCGGTACTCGGCGTGGTCGCGATCGAAAAAGACTCGGGCGTAATCGGCGACGGCATCCTGGCTTTCCGCTAGGTGCGGGTACCAGTGGTAACCGGCAAATACCTCATCGGCGCCCTGTCCGCTTTGCACGACTTTGACGTGTTTGGAGACCTCCTGGGAGAGTAAGTAGAACGCGACGTTATCGTAGCTCACCATCGGCTCGGCCATGGCATGAATGACTCGGGGCAGGGCATCGAGCAGGTTGAGGGTGGGAATGTGGATACGATGGTGGCGGGTATGGAAGTGTTCGGCGACTCGATCTGAGTAGACGAATTCGTTGCCTGATTCACCACCGGCGTCTTCAAAGCCGATGGAGAAGGTTTGTAAATCCTGTTGGCCCAATTCTGCCAGCAGCGCGACGACCAGACTGGAATCGACTCCGCCCGATAGCAAGACTCCGACAGGTACGTCGGCTACCATGCGCCGGGAGATCGCTTTGCGCAGGGCGGTGGTGACCTGCTCTTCGCGCTCGGCGGTGCTCAATCGAGCCAGCTCTGGATCAGTATGGGTAGAGAGTCGCCAGTAGGTATGATCGGTGCGGGTGCCATCGATGGTAAAAGTAGCGATGGTGGCGGGTGGCAGTTTTTGCACGCCTTGCAGAATCGTATGCGGCGGCGGTACGACAGCGTGCCAGGTCAGGTAGTGATGCAGGGCCGTTGGATTGATGCGCGTGTCAATTTGGCCGCCAGCCAGAAGCGCGGGGAGCGAAGAGGCGAAACGCAGCCCACCGGCAACCGAGGCCAGGTACAGCGGTTTGATGCCGAAGCGGTCGCGGGCTAGGGTCAGGCGGCCACTGTCGCGCTCCCAGAGGGCGAAGGCAAACATGCCTTGCAGGCGGTTGACGCCGTCGCGACCCCAGGCGTGAAAGGCTTTCAGGACAACTTCAGTGTCGCCATGGGAGAAGAAACGGTAACCCTGAGCTTCCAGCTCTCGACGCAATTCCTGGTAATTGTAGATGCAACCGTTGAAGATCAGAGTCAGGCCCAACTCGGGATCGGTCATGGGTTGCTGAGCGTGTTCCGACAGGTCGATGATGCGTAACCGTCTGTGAACCAAGGCGATCTGGCCTTGTTGGAAGGCGCCTGCAGCATCTGGGCCACGGGGTCGCAGTACTTCGCCCATGCGGGCGACGGCACTGATGTCGGCGTCATGATGATCGAATCGGGCTTCGCCGGCGAATCCGCACATTAGGGAATCCTTTGTCTGTGGTGGTAGGGGCGAGGCTTGAAGAAGCTTAAAAAAGGTCTCATACAAACGTATGAGAGTCAAACAGGGGTTGTCGTCGTCGTCATCACGCTTGGTTGGGAGACTAAGCAATTTAAAATGAAACGAGCAGAAGCTTGTCTGTTTCAAGATTGAATTGTTCAACTTGAGATCTGGCAGTCTTTGAATGACCTTTTTATCTTTTATGATATTGTTTTTTTTTATAAATTTATGGATATTGTTTTGTATGGCTTGAATTTTGCTGGATAGGTACTGATTGGTACCAGTTTGTATCCCAAGCTGGCCTAGGATTGTCCATTGAATTGACAATATAAGGGCGGAAGTCATGAGCTTTGGAGTTTATGCCAGACAGCTTCGCGAGCATCGTCGTAGAGCCAATAGTCGCTATTCAATACGGCAGACAGCCTTACGGGTGGGAGTGGAACCCGCTTATCTTAGCAAGATTGAACGCGGTGATACGCCGCCGCCATCGGAAGAGACGATTCGCCGTCTAGCGGCGGAGCTGGGAGAAGATGCAGATTTATTACTGGGGTTGGCTGGTAGGATAGCGAATGATGTGCGCGAAATCGTTACCAGAAGACCTGTCTTGTTCGCTGAGTTGATCCGGTGTTTGAGTGATATTCCTGATGACCGTTTGATGTCTTTGGTGCTCAAGGTGCGTAATGACGAATGTTAGGTAGAATGAAGCCGTTTTGGATGCCCTTGAGCTTTATCTTCCGGACTCAAGGCAGGTAACCCTGCCTTGTTTGTTTTTATCCTGTCCAGAGTCAAGTTGGGTCGCAGGGCCAAAGCCGAATGCCCATGAGCCTACTGGACAGTGAACCAGGTTTGATGCAGAATCGCGCCCTCCGATTGGCTAAAGACCACTGTTTGACTCATGGCTAAACTGCTGCTGTTGAACGGTCCCAACCTAAATCTGTTGGGAACTCGTGAACCCAAGCTTTATGGCGCTGATACCCTAGCTGACGTTGAGCGACGTTGCATGGAACTGATCCAGAGTCTAGGAGTGCATGAATTGAGTTGTTTCCAGAGCAACGCCGAACACGCGCTCATCGATCGCATCCACGTTGCTCGTCAGGAGGGTGTCGCTTTTATCGTCATCAATCCCGCCGCGTTTACCCACACCAGTGTGGCATTGCGCGACGCTCTGTTGGGAGTCGGTATCCCGTTTATCGAAGTGCATTTGTCCAATGTGTTTACCCGTGAGCCATTCCGCCATCACTCCTATTTTTCCGATATTGCCGTCGGCGTGATCAGCGGACTGGGCGCGCAGGGCTACGAACTGGCATTGTATGCCGCCGATCGGCACCTTGCTGCTCCCCACCGGTAGTCGCCGCCATGCCTATGGATATTCGCAAGATCAAGAAACTCATCGAATTGCTCGAAACGTCGGGTATTGCTGAGATCGAAATCAAGGAGGGTGAGGATTCGGTGCGCATCAGCTGCCACCCACAGGGCAATGCGCCGCTGGCCATGTCGCCGCCGATGTGGGCTGCACATGGTTGTGGTTATGGCCCGCCACCGTTCGGAACGATGCCTGCTGCGCCCACTGCCGCACCCGCCGCGCCGGTTACCGAAGCGGAAACTTTCAAGGGCCATGTGCTGCGTGCGCCGATGGTGGGTACTTTCTACCGTTCGGCTGCACCGGGCTCCAAACCGTTTGTCGAGATCAGCCAGCCTGTCAGTGTCGGCGATCCGGTCTGCATTATCGAAGCTATGAAGATGTTCAACCAGATCGAGGCGGACCACGCCGGCGTTATCACCCGCATCCTGGTCGAGAACGGTCAGCCGATCGAATACGATCAACCATTGCTCATCATCGAGTAGCCCACAGCCACCATGTTCGAAAAAGTGGTGATCGCTAACCGAGGTGAAATAGCCCTACGTATTCTGCGTGCTTGCCGGGAGTTGGGTATCCGCACCGTGGCTTTGCATTCCACCGTGGATCGAGACCTCAAGCATGTTCGGTTAGCTGACGAAACGGTTTGTATCGGTCCTCCACCTGCTGCTGAGAGCTACCTGAACATGCCGGCGATCATCAGCGCGGCTGAGGTCACCGACGCGGTGGCGATCCATCCCGGCTATGGTTTCCTATCCGAGAATGCTGATTTCGCCGAGCGGGTCGAGCAAAGCGGCTTCATTTTCATCGGTCCCCGCCCGGATACGATCCGTTTGATGGGTGACAAGGTATCTGCTATCCGAGCCATGAAGGAGGCTGGCGTTCCCTGCGTACCGGGCTCCGATGGGCCGCTAGGCGATGATGATCAGAAAACGCTGCGGATAGCTCGCGAGATCGGTTATCCGGTGATCATCAAGGCGGCTGGCGGCGGCGGCGGTCGTGGGATGCGTGTCGTGCATAGCGAAGCGGCGTTGTTGACGACCCTGGATCTGACGCGCAGCGAGGCCAATGCGGCGTTTGGCAATCCGACGGTGTACATGGAAAAGTACCTGGATCATCCGCGCCATATCGAAATCCAAGTCCTGGCCGATACGTTTGGCCAGGCGATTCATCTCGGCGAGCGTGACTGCTCCATGCAGCGTCGCCATCAGAAAGTGATCGAAGAAGCCCCCGCACCAGGTATCAGCACCGCGCAGCGGCGCCGGATCGGTGCTGTTTGTGTCGAAGCCTGTCAGCGCATCGGTTATCGCGGCGCTGGGACCTTTGAGTTTCTCTACCAGGATGGTGAGTTCTATTTCATCGAGATGAATACCCGGATCCAGGTCGAACATCCGGTCACTGAGTGGATCACCGGAGTGGATATCGTCAAGGAGCAATTGTGTGTTGCCGCCGGTCAGCCGCTGAGTTACCGCCAAGACGATATTCATATCCGCGGGCACGCCCTGGAATGCCGGCTTAACGCCGAGGATTCGGAAACGTTCACGCCCTCGCCGGGAACCATCACCCAGTATCATGCGCCTGGCGGACCCGGCATCCGAGTGGATTCGCATATTTATAATGGTTACCGAGTGCCGCCGAATTATGATTCGATGATCGGTAAGTTGATTGCCTATGGTGAAACCCGTGAGGCGGCGATTGCCCGAATGCGTGGGGCGCTGGCTGAATTGGTGGTGGATGGTATTAAGACGAATATGCCCTTGCACCGGCGTATTCTTGGCGATGCCCGCTTCCTGGATGGTGGCGCCGATATTCACTATCTGGAGAAGCATTTGTTGCTGCTCTAGCGGGTTCTGGGCAGCTCAGGAACCTTGCGAAGTTGGGTCGTTGACTCGGTTAGGCTGAACGAAGTGAAGCCTAACATTGCGCTCTTGGTCCGGCTGGAACTCCTCTCTCTGAAGGAATACTGACAAAAAAAGTCACCCTTGGTCGTGTGGGGTCACTCGTGATCGGAGAAAGTTCCCTGGTGGACATCGATTGATGGTCAATTTTTGCGTTGTTCATTTTATTGTTATTTTTTTATTGTTATTTTTCTTAATATTAGCTGAAGAATGTAGGTGATTGGTCTCTCTGGCATGCTCTCTGCAATATCCGAACGCGAAGGGATGACAAGCGAATCCCCCAACTTCCCCAAGCCCAACACCGGCTTTTATCTGATGTAGAGAAGAGTGAGGAGTAGACCATGAACAAGTTCCAACGCGGCTTTACCTTGATCGAACTGATGATCGTTGTGGCTATTATCGGTATTCTGGCCGCTATCGCGATTCCAGCCTATCAGGATTACACGATTCGCTCGCAGGTCACGGAAGGCTTGAATCTGGCCGCTGAAGCCAAGACCGCTATCAGCGAAACTACTGCTGATAGAGGAGCTATCCCGAATAGCAACCTTTCTGCCGGTGTTTCTACTAATGTTAGTATCTCTGGTAATTACGTCACAAGCGTCACAGTTGGGAATAGCGGTGGAATTACTATCGCTTATGGCAACAAAGCGAATGCCCAAAATCTGCTTAACCAAACGCTTGGGTTATATCCGGTGCGTAATCAGGCTGGCGGCTTAGTCTGGGTATGTGGCAATGCGGCTGCACCCGCGCTAACTGTAGCTAATGCTCCAGGTGCAGGTGCAGCAACTACTTCTGTACAGAACAAATACCTACCGTCTAGTTGCCGCAACTAAGGGCTTTGGATAGTCTGAGTAACCGGTACTTACACGCCGCCAACCTAAGGGTTGGCGGTTTTCTTTTGTGAGTCGATATCATGCCGCACATCTCTCCGTCTCACACTGCCCCGATGACTCTATTATTGCTCTTGGTGTTGAGTGGTGCGGTGTATTGGTCCGGGCTCCAGGGTGGATTCCTGTTCGACGATACGATCAATATCACCGATAACCCCAAAGTGCTGATCGATGGTTTGAATTGGAGGCAGCTTCACCAGGCGGCGACCTCTTTCGGTGGCGGTGGACTCGAACGACCGATCAGCATGCTGACTCTTGGCGTCAATCATGCCCTGACCGGGCTTGATCCGTTTTATTTCAAGTTGACCAATCTGGCTATTCATTGGCTGTGTGGTGTGGGCCTGTGGTGGTTGACCTGTCTATTATTGACCGCTTACCGTCTTTGCCGTCGCGCAGAATTAACCGATCGCGAGATTACATGGCTGAGTCTCGCAGTCGCCGCTGCCTGGTTGCTGCATCCGTTCAACCTGACCGGTGTTCTGTATATCGTGCAGCGCATGGCCAGCTTAGCGGCGCTGTTCATGATCTTCGGTCTGGCATTGTATACCTGGGGGCGGTTGCGACAGCTGCGTGGGCAACGCGGCGCAGCGTGCATGCTGATTGGTCTAGTGGTTTTTGGGGGGTTGGCCACGTTTAGTAAAGAAAATGGCATTCTGCTACCCATACTAATTTTTTTGGTCGAGTGGTTGATTTTCGGCTTTCAAGCGCCGGATGCCTCAACCCGACGTTTTGTGATTGGCTTCAATGTCTCGACTGTGCTCATTCCAGGTGTGCTGGCACTGGGTGTCTTAGCAGCGCGGTTCGACTGGTTGATGAGGATCTACGAAACTCGCGATTTCACCCTGGGCGAACGCCTGTTGACCCAGGCGCGGGTTCTTTGGTTCTACATCGAGATGGTCCTACTGCCCGATCCGACCCGGATGGGGCTGTATCACGACGATATCATCCTGTCGAAAAACTGGCTCGACCCCCTCGCCACATTGCCGGCGGTGCTGGGTCTTTTTAGCTTGCTCACCGGAAGCATTGCGTTACGGCGGCGTGCGCCGTTGTTGACCTTTGGCGTCTGGTTCTTCTGCGCCGGTCATCTACTGGAATCAACCATCTTGCCACTGGAAATCGCTCATGAGCACCGCAATTATCTACCCGCTTACGGACTCCTCTTCCTGGCGATCTACTATCTCGGCCATCGCCGGGTACGCGAACGCGTATGGTTACGCACCCAGGCGGCGTTCATCGTGGTGCTGATCCTAGCTCTGAGCGCTGGCACTGCAGTGCGCGCCAGTTATTGGGCCAACGATGTGGATCTAGCTCTGGTGGAAGTCCGCCATCACCCCCACTCGGCGCGTACCAATATGCAGGCGGGACGTATTTTCTTCAGCCTGGCCGACCACGGCATCGAGCCCGAACACAATTTCCAGCGTGCTCGCCAGTATTTCGAGATTGCCCAACAACTGGATAACTACAATCTTTCCGGCAGTTTCGCCCTGCTCGTGCTCGACGACCGGCAACAGCGACCGGTTGACACCGATCTCCTTGAGGGTCTCGCCGGCAAATTGGCGGATTTGCCGTTGTCCTCCGCCAGCATCAACGCCTTGATTCATCTCAGCCGTTGCCAGAGTGATGGACCTTGCAAGTTCTCTCCCGAAGTGTTCAACCGCTTGTTCCAGGCTATTTTGCAAAATCCTACCCTGCGTGGCAGACCTCGCGCTCAAGTGTTAGCCGAACTGACGCAGTTTGCCATTTCCCAGAATGCGCTCGGTATCGCCCTTTACCTCACCTATCAAGCGTTGCAAATTGCCCCGGATGACCCGCAGATCCTGCTCAATCATGCCCATCTGCTTATTCAGCATGGTGAGTTGGATGCCGCCCGCCAAATGATTGCTCAGGCTCGAGCATTGGATCGAGATGCTTTCCTGGCGACCCGAATTCGCCAGCAGGAAGAGTTATTGGAACGCGCCACTGCTGGCCAGCGCTAAAAAATCTATAATTTGGCCGATTGCTGAGCGAGCAGAAGGTGGTTGATTGAGTATTTGGCAAAGGGGGATATCTGATCCACGTAGTGCGGATGCCAGTCTTGGTCGATGTCGAGAATCAAGACTTCGGCGGCAGAACAGAGACTTGAAGAAGTCTTGCACAAGCGATTGCCCGGTTGATCGCTAACGGAATGGACGAAACTGAAGCCATTTAGTTAATTGGGTGTATAGAATTATGTCAACTTTGTTGAGTCTTCCAGGTAGCGAGTTATTCCGGGACCCATCGCTAGGGATGCTGGAACGCTGGTATTGTCGATTGCTTGGAGTGCCCATTGTCGGTTTGCGCATCCGTTTGCGCTGTTTACAGCGTTTGCTGCCACCCGCTGCGACCCGAGTGCTTGATGCCGGCTGTGGCAAGGGCGTCATCAGTAGAATGCTGGCTCATCGCTATCCCGCTGCGAAAATCGACGCCATCGATCAGGATGAACAAGGTCAGCGTATAAACCAGGAAATCGCTGAAGCTTGCTATATCGCTAACTGTCGCTTTCAGAAGGGTGATTTGACGACTCTGGACAGCGATGGTGAATACGACCTGATCGTGTCGGTGGATAACCTGGAACACATTGAGAACGATGTCGGTGTCTTGCAGCGTTTTTATCGCGCGATGCAAGCAAACGGTATTCTGGTCGTTCACGTTCCACACTATTATCGGCGCTGGCCGGTATTCAGGTGGAGTCGCAATTTCGATGTCCCCGGTCATGTCCGGCCCGGTTATCATTTGCCGGAATTGATCGAGCGTGTTCGCAAAGCGGGCTTTATCGTGCAGCGATCAGGTTTCAGTTATGGCTTTCTAGAGAATTTGGCGAACAATATCGGTTATGCCATTAGCGCGGCAGAGCAGAAAAATCGGATATTGTATGCGTTGCTATTCCCTCTATTGAATCTGATGGCCTGGCTGGGGCAGGGTGGCCATCCGGGTATGGGAGCAGGGGTGTGGTGTGTTGCTCAGAAATCACTGTCGGAGGCAAAGCGTGAACCTAATCATAGGTCGATGGTTATCTAAGTGTCTGGATCATTAAAAAAAGCCAGAATCTTTTTCGGGTTTTTCTTGCTTGCGATATTAGTATGGCATTTTGACTTTAGAAAAGTGGTTTCTGAAATTAGTCATCTGGATTCTTTTTATTTCTTATCGGCAGCAATATTGATTTTATTTTTTACGATCTTGGGTGCTTATAATACCTATCTACTCGTTAATATAGAGAAAAAACTTTCTTTTCTTGATTTTATTCCGATCTATTGGATGTCATGGGCGGCAGCCTTAGTATTTCCAGGCCAAATAGGCGATATGGTGACACTATCAGCAATCATGAAAAAGCATGGGTTGAAGATCAGTCAAACACTGGGACGAAGTCTGGCTGATAAACTGATCTCTTTCATGCTCATGCTGGTTTTTGCTTGCTGGGGTATTTTTAGTCTACCGGGTGTCCACTTCACAAGTTATTGGCTACTAGCTATGCTTCCTTTTGCCATATTCTCATTGAGTTACTGGTGGCGTGTTTCATTACTCCGAGTTTTTAATGGTTGGCAGCCCCGGTGTGCAGATTTTCTGTCGAGAACCTTCAATGAAATCACTACACTGACAAGACGTCATCCGATACGGGTGACTGTCAATATCAGCCTGACTGTTGTAAAGATTATCCTGGCTGGAGCAGCTTACTGGTGTATATTCCAAGCGCTTGGTTACGCTGAGGGAAATTTTTGGCGAGTGGTCCCTTTGGTTGCCGCCAGTTCCTTGGTCGCTTATCTGCCAATCAGTTTTAATGGTATTGGCACTGTCGAAGTAGCGGGGATAGCACTGTTCTCTACAATCGGCCTTTCAGAAGCAACAGTATTATCGGCGTATCTTACCTTGCGCCTCCTAGTGGTTATTGTTGCGTGGGGGCCATTGTTTGTTTGGCTGGTGACTAATCAACTCGAAAATTCAAGGTAAGTTTTTATGAATGAATATTATAGAGATGAACAAAAATTCTGGGATTCTAAAGGTAATATTGACTATCGGTCTTTATCGGAATTTGATCAGAAAAGGATTGCTGAATGGATAGATTGGAAAGGTCATGGCAGAGTTTTAGATGTCGGTGGTGGATCGGGAATGGCCAGTCGTTTACTGAATCATGTTCCTGGTGTTGAATGTGTTTGTGTGGACATTTCTTATAACATGCTTATTCATTCAAAGACTCTCGCAGTACAAGCAGATGCTCTGAATCTGCCATTTAAAGATAGCTGCTTTGACTTAGTGGTTGCTGCTGCTTTTTTTCATCATCTGCCTGGACAAGAGAAAAGCTTACTTTCTGAAATTAATCGAGTGTTAATTCCAGGTGGTTCCATAGTTGGCTATGACCCGAGTTTGCTATGCCTGCAAAATGTCATTTTCATGACAGACACTGTTTTTCGTCTGCGTTCATTTAGTCCGGATGAGAAACCTGTTGACCCTAAAATGTTAGCAAAATGTACTGCATCGACAGGTTTTGAGAATTTCATTTATCATCTTTTTTCTTTCAAAAATAGCCAATTGACTTTCTTCGAGTTTATTCAGCGTTATCTACTCAGCCCTATCGCTAAAGGACCATTAGCTCCACTTTTGGAGCGCTGGTTTTTTTGGCAAGCAACAAAGAAAGTGGTTTGATTGTATATGTTAAATTACAGTATCTTACAGCGATTGCGGATAGGGGTTGGGAAATTACCAGGAACACGCAGTTTGTACAATTTCCTGCGTTTATTAATAGCGCCGACCTATCGAGAAGATGGTCTTGCTACAGTACATAACTGCGATTTTCTCAAAGATAAACGATTTCTTAAAGCTTATCATACTGCTTTACACCTCCACCCAGGAATGGATATTCGTTGGCGCGTTCATGTCACGCAATGGGCTGGATGGCATGCATCCAGATTAGATGGAGATTTTGTAGAGTGTGGCGTTAATCGCGCCTTTCTATCGTCCTCCGTAATGAATTTTATTGATTTCGATGAAATAGCTGATCGAAAATTTTATTTGTTCGACACCTATTGTGGGTTAGTTGAAAATCAAATCTCACCCGCTGATAAAGCAGCTTATCGAAATTACTATGAAGATACATATCAATTAGTATCGAGTAGCTTCAATAATAACTCAAATATTATTGTTATTCGTGGCGTAGTGCCTGATAGTTTAGCGACAGTTTATATCGAAAAGGTTGCTTATCTTTCTATTGATATGAACTGTGCTCTTCCAGAATTGGCCGCACTCGAATTTTTCTGGCCGAAAATAGTCATTGGCGGCGTCATCATCCTTGATGATTATGGATTTTCTGGACATGAAGAACAGAAGCGTGTTGCTGATTGCTTTTCAGAAAAACAGGGTGTTAAGGTCTTGTCGCTGCCAACTGGTCAAGGATTGCTCATCAAGTCTTAGCTACATTTTTTAGACATTAGGAGCAAGTTCGCGCGCTTTAAAGAGTTTCCTAACGTCGGAATAAACCCTGCTGCCGACAAGCGCAGGTTTTCCTCAGCGTAGCAGGACAAAAAGCATTTCGGACAATTCCCGTGGAAGGCATCTTCGCGCGCCTTGCGATGAGCTGCCGAATTCCAAATCTCTTCCATTTCTTGGTGCGCCAGGTTGCCTAGTGATTCGGTCATAAAAGAACAAAGATTTACATTGCCATAAATATCAATCTCAATGCGATTGGAGCCTTGTAGGCAAGGTACGGGAAAATAACTGGTCGGATGACGATAAAATGCCGTTACTTGCCTTAGATAAGCCTCAGAGTTCTTGACGATCCCCGTCTTGCGTTTCAGCTCAATCAGCTTTTCAATTTCCCGTTCGACCGCCGCTAAAAAATCGGGGTCGGCATAATGTAACGTATCGATATCAGCGTCCGGGGTAAAATAGGCGTCATGATGGGCGGTATAGCGAACACCGGCTAATCCTTTTTCCAGCGCAAAATGAGCCAGCGCCACCCATTCATAAAGATTCTGCTCCAGCAACACCGTTCCAACGCCGATGTTATGGATGCCTTCGCGCTTGAGATGATCGATATGCCGCGAAATCTTGGTAAAACCGTTCTTCAGCCCGCGCGTCGCCAGATAGGCAGCATCGCCAACCCCATCCAGACCAATTGTCACCGCTCTTGGTCGCAACGCCGCCAACCGTTTAGCCTTGGGGGGCGTGAACAGCGTACCGTTGGAATTGACGCCGAAATCCATATCCAGCGCGCGTAGGTGTCCCAAGATCTCGAAAGCATCAGGACGGGTGAACATCTCGCCGGATGCATTTACCCCGACAAAATCCACTCCAAACGCCTTGAGTCGAGAAAAAACCACTCCCCACTGTTCGCTGGTCAACTCCTTGGGATCATGAGCATTCTTCCAGAAATCGCACATGGTGCAGCGTGAATTGCAAAACTGGGTAATGTAAATCGCCGCAATCGTCGGGCGGATATGCGCTGACGCCCTCCCGCCTGTCAACGGCGCAAGCAGCGCGCGGGCGGATTCATTGCGCAATAATCGAATCGAAGCCATCGCTCACCTCACTTGGTCGCGGCGATCATCAAATGCCAGCCCCAGTGCTGCGATAACCGGTCGTATAGCCAACGCGGTGTCAAAGCGAATAGCCGGCCATAGCCTTCCCCATAAACATACTCGATGCTTACCTCGGTATGTCTGAATTCGCGGAACAACGCTCGAACTTCAGCGACCGTGAATCGCCGCACCACGGGACACAATTCATCGCGATCCTCGAAAGGCACTTTCAACAAACGATGCGCCAGTTCATTCAACGAATAGCGATGATAGAGCATGATTCGCGCCTGTCCACCCGGCTTCAACAGGCGATGTACTTCGTGAATACTCGCTTCGGTATCGGCGACGTGGTGCAGCACGCCGAATGAATATACATAATCGAAGCAGTTTTCCGGGAACGGCAAGTGGCAGGCATCAGCCACTAGAAAGTCCGCTGCGATAGCGTGACGCAAAAATCGTTGCTGTGCTGTTGCAACCGCTACTTCGGTCAAATCCACTGCAGTGACCTGTAAACCATGCCGGGCCATGGTGAATGTATCCAGTCCAACCCCGCTGCCGATTTCCAGTACCGTTCGGCCCGGCGTCATCGCCGCGATCCACGGCGGCAGATGCCGGTGTGAACGATAGCGTTGCGTCTCCAAATCCTGGAAATAGGCGTCATCGCCCCGAGCGTGGGTCGTCACCGCCTTACCCATGAGGTATTCCGCGTTGACTCGCCGGGTCCAGAAATCCTGAATCTGCCGAGTCAGGCCGGTTTTGATTTCGGGAACGACCGGTTCAACTTTTTTCATGGCGACCCTGTAGCAGATAAAAGGCCAGTGCGCGACACATCCAGGCGTTGCACCAGCGTAGAAAAGTAAATTTCTTGGTATAAAACCGGGTTTGCTGGTAGTAAAACCGGCCTTCCCGATCATACATTCGAGTCAGCGCCCATGCGATAACACGAGCGGCCAAGCCTGGATGGAGCTGAAGATGATGGGGCTGACTGAAGGTTAAAATACCCTGCGCCGCGCCATGAATATCATGCGGATAATCCTGATGACTCATCCAGCGCGGTGAACCCTCCGCATTGAACAGATGCGCTGCATAGAACGCTGCGCCCCGGCGGTGGTTTTCCCGCCATTCATCGCTGTTCAGGCCGGTCATCACCCGGTCGAGCGCATCGAGAATAAAGCCGGTATGGTAATTGTCGATCTTGACCGGAGAAGCATCCGGCGGATCGGTATAGAACCATGCGCCCTCATCGGTTTGGCGATTTACCACGTAACGCGTCAGTTTTCGGGCATGTTCAGCCAGTCGCTCATCGCCGTTGATCGCTTGGAGCTGAGCCAACACCGCTGCGATCAGGATGCTGACATCCAAGACACGCATTTGCATCGCTAACGGCATATAAGCGAGACACCATTCTGCTGCGGTCTCTTTCAGCACGGTCAAGTCATTCAGGAAAAATTTGCTCGCGGATTCGACGATCCGCCGATATTCAGGCTGTCCAGAAACGCGATAACCCCGCAAAAACGCTTCGCAAACAAATGCAGTGACGACGGCATTGGGTGTTGCCTTCGGCGCGAAAAACCCCAAATCTTGCCAAGCGTATTGATATCCCCAGCAAGCGCCGCGCCAGTCTCCCGGTGAACGCAGCATCAGCAGTCGTTCGAGCAGGTGCTCTGCTTCGATCCGGTAGTGCTCCTCGCCAAATGCCTCATAGCTATCGAACAGCGCCATCGCGAACAGCGCCAACCCCTTGGGATTTTCGCTCCTAGTCACTCCCAGCAGCGGGCGCACGTTCAGCGGAAAACGCATCACCGCCTGAGTGGCCAGAATGCGCGTGAGACGGTGATGTCCAAAAATCGCCCACACCAACGGGCTGTTGAGGGCGTCATGCTTGGTGTACTCCCGGTAATCCTGTTCTCGACTCCAAGCTAGGGTACGATCCAGGGTTTGGCGGATGACGGCAGCGTCAATCGGCATTGAAGACTTCCCGCAGCAGGTGGCATTGGGCCATGAGATAGAGCAAAAAATAGTGCCAACGCAGGCCCTTGCGCGCCGGTTGCGCCCGCACCCCGCGCACAAAATCAGGATTGAACAACTGGTGATGGCGCAATCGTTCCTCGCTCAAATACTCATCAAATACCGGTTTCAGTTCACCCATCGCCGCAGCGACGATATTCAGTTGAAAGCCACTTTTGGGGCGGCGCAGGATGAAATCCGGTAGTTCAGCGCGTGCGTATTGCTTGAGCAGGTGCTTTTTCCGGCCACTCGGCATCAGTGCCTGACGCGGCCATTGTTGGACGCAGCGCATCAGCTCCCGGTCCAGGAACGGCACTCGCACTTCCAGCCCAACTCGCATACTGACCCGGTCCTCTTGCCAAAGTAAGTCATTGACTAACTTATGATTTAACTCAAAGTGAGCCATCGCCGTCGCTGCATCCGGTTCTACGGGAAATCGTTCATTGAGCCAGGCAAAAGCATCCGGCAGCGCCGCATCGAGCATCCGTTCGCCGTAAATGAGTCGCCGCAACCCTGGGCTGTCCCAGACATTGCGCAGGATGCCATACACTTGTCCCCAATCGGGCAGAGCCGCCAGCATCTCAACCGCCCGCCGCCGTTCAGTCCAGACATCGCGCCCAGTCAATGGACGGAGCAATGCCGCCAACCAGCGAGGACTGGCGCCCGGCAACCCGCGCCGGGCCTGCTGCGCCAACCACAGAATGCGGTGAGCATGGTAGCCGTAAAACAACTCGTCGCCGCCCAACCCAGATAGCGCTACCTTCACTCGGCAGGCGGTGAATTCGGCCAGCATCGCCCCTTGCAAGGCATTCACCTTCGGCGTTTCCAAATGCCAGATCAGCGAGCGGTGCAACGCCACTGGATCTGGGACGCAAAAGGCTTGCCGGTGATCGACGATACCTAACCAGTGAGCGGTTTCAGCGGCGTGATCCGCTTCGCGCAGATCGTCACCCACCTCCAGAGTGAAACCCTCAATTGCTGTATGGCGGCAAGCGTGATGTGCGATCAGCGCCGAATCGATCCCACCCGACAGATAACAACCTAATGGTACATCAGCTACCAAGTGACTTTGCACCGCTGCGGGTAAGGCCGTCGCGATGCTTTCAGGCGCGGCGTCATCCGGCGCAGCCAACCTCAAGTGTTCCAGACGCTCCGAGGTCCAGATGAGCACGGTTCCCGGTGGCACTTGGGTGATACCGGCAAACAGGCTGGTTTCACCGGCGACATAACGGAAATTCAGTAGCAAGTGCAACGCGGTGAGGTCAAGGCACGTCGGTTCGTCACCGTAAGCGAGGATCGCCTTGGCCTCGGAGGCAAACAGCAGCTGGCCGCCACACGCAGCGTAGAAAAGCGGTTTAATCCCCACTGGATCGCGGGCCAGGACACCGCGTTGCCCATCCCACAGCGCGAAAGCATACATCCCGCGCAAATGACGAAAACCAGCGATGCCTTCCATCTCGTACAGAGCAACGATAATTTCGGTATCGGAACGAGTGCGGAATGGATAATTCGGTAATCGCATCCGTAGCTCGCGGTAATTGTAGATTTCGCCATTGAAGACGATGCAGACGCCGGACGCGCCAAACAGCGGTTGATGTCCGCCGGCCAAATCGATAATTGCTAACCGGTTATGGATCAGCGCCGCCTGATCGAAGAGTTCGATGCCGCTGCCATCCGGTCCTCGATGCACCAAGGCGGCGCGCATCCGTTCGAGTCGCGCTGCTTCTGCTAGCGGGTCGAGTCGGGTCGCTGAGAAGAATCCGCTCAAGCCACACATCTACTGATTCCCGCTGCCTGTTCAATCCGCTCGGCGACGAAAGCTGCGACATCGATCGTATCCACCAGCAACGCTTGTCGCCGCGCCTGATAGTCTGTGGTCGGGCGTTTCAGCAGAGCTGTGATCGTTTCACGCAGCCGGTCCAGATCGAATTCCCGCAGATTCGCCACCAAACCGTAACGTTGTTCCTGCTCATCGGTATAACCACGTCCGGTGTGCGCCGCGTAGATTGCTGGTACTCCCAGCACCGCACATTCTGAGGCCATGGTCGCGCTCTCGCCGATGAACAGCCGGCAATATCTCATCACATGATGTACTGCGCTGACTTTACCTGGATAGGCGTAACCGGTCAGATCAGTCGGCAGGGGTGTTTCCGAAGAGATATGCACCTTGCCCAGGGTCGCCAGCCAGCTAACCAACTGACCTAGCAGCGCTGTACTCCACCCTTTCTCACCGAGATCATGATTGGCCTGCCAGGATACACAGCGGATGAAAAAATTGTCGCGGGTTGGATCGAGACCGTTCTGTTCGGCGAGATGGCGGTCGGGGGTAAAACGGTCGGGATGCAGGTAGGACAGCTCATGATAGCCGTCGTAGCGCAGGGTTCGATGGCGCGGCGTCCAGCCTCGGTAGCAGCGTGGCGTAATTACCTGACTGGCCAGCGGATAGGTGATGGCATTTTGCAGCCGAGCGTTTTCGGTATCGTAAAACACCAGGGATGGCGTACGGGTCAGCCAACCGACATGGGCGATGAAAGTGCCACCGATGGAGGCCAGGACCTGTGGTTTTTCGTGACGGACGATCCGATAGAGGGCGGCGTCCCGTTGCAGCAATTCTCTGCTCAAACCGAGTAGCCCTTTGCCTTTCAGAGCGCTTAATGGATGATGGATGATGCCGAGTTCATCCAGCAGCGGCATGGCCATTTCCTTAGCGCGGCTGGTTACGACAACCTCATGACCACGCCCTTGCAACAAGGCAATGGGGTATCTGAAAAAATGCACATGAGCCGGGTGATTGATGTCGAAGAGAAATTTCATCCACGCTTACCGAGTTTCATCACGGAGTTGACTCTCGTGCGCACTGGCGCCAAGAGGTTGCTTAATCTCGCTGAGTGCGGCGCTGATCGCTCTCGACACCCTTGTAGTGGAGGGCGGAGATTTGCTCCGAGATCATGCCCATCAGAAAGATCAGCAGCGAATAGATCAGGAGCACAGCGCTCATGTTGGTAAAGCGGTGCGCGGTGGCGTAGGTGTAACCATAATAGGAGATGGAGGTTAGGAAGAAGACCAGACTCAACGGCACAAAAAACCGCATCGGTGAGAACAGTGCGCCGATTTTTAGGATGATCAAAAAGAATCGCGCACCGTCCCGTAGGAGACGGATGTGGCTCTTGCCGCGGCGTTGACTAGCTCGGATGGGTACATAAGCGACTGGAAAACCTGAGCGAAAAAACGCCATGGTACTGGTCGTCGGGTAGGAAAAGCCATTGGGCAGGAGATAAAGAAACTTGCGGAAATGCCGGGCGCGGACGGCGCGAAATCCCGAAGTAAGATCTTCAATACGATAGCCAGTCATGACAGAAGCAAGACGATTATACATATAATTAGCTACTCGTCTGCTTAGAGAGGCATGGGTGTCGGCCTGTCGCGCGCCCACCGCCATTTCGTAGCCTTCCTGCAGTTTTGCTAGCAGGCGGGGAATATCTGCAGGATCGTGTTGACCGTCGGCGTCCATGAAGACCAGAATATCGCCACTGGCGTGCCGCGCACCGGTTTTGATGGCCGCACCGTTACCCAGGCTATAGGGATGCGAAATTACGCGCACTCCAGACGCTCGGCATGTCTCAGCCGTCTCGTCCGTTGATCCGTCATTGACCACGATGATTTCCGCCGCCAGTCCCTGTTGGGTCAATTTTTCCAGCAGGGGCTGCAAGTTCGCCGCTTCATTTTTGGCGGGCAGGATAATGCTTAGGCGATCGGTTACACTCAATGTGGTTCGATTCGGCAAGCTGATTTCTGTATTCACGATACTCCCCTTAAAACCGGTTCGACCTCTACCTGAAGACCAACCGTCATGACCTCGCTTCCCGCTCCGTCCATGCTGCGCACTCTCTATTCTGGTCGCATTATCTCAAGCTTATGCTAGGTCATGCTGCTTAAGCCCAAACTTTGGTATTGGCGATCTTTGCGGTCGGCGCTTGGCTCACCAGTCGCTACTCCCGGCGCTGGGACAACCTGTTGCTTGGATACGCCATGGCTGAAAGCATGATCGGCCTTTTCGGATTGATTTTCCACCCACTGTTCACTCATCTGTTGGATGTCTTGTGCTTGAGCTGGATACCGGCCCTGAGCAATCCCGATGCGATCAATCTACTCAAATGGAGTCTCGCCGCACTGCTGATTCTGCCGCAATCGGTCTGCTGGGCGCTACCTTTCCCCTGATGAGCGCCGGTATCATTCGCCTGTATCCCGCCACACCGGGCGCGACCCTGGGCATGCTGTACTTCACCAACAGCCTCGGCGCCGCCGCAGGGGTACTGGTCAGCGTTTTCGTGCTGATTCCAGCAGTTGGCTTGCCGGGAACCATCATGAGCGCCGGGATTCTGAACGTGTTGCTGGCGCTCGTGGTATGGGGCATAGCCAAGAAGCGCCACACTCCCGCGCTGGCTGAGCCGGTGAGCAAGCCGGATCAGATGGCGTTTTCCTGGTTACCGGTAATGCTGTTGACGGTGACTCTCTATTCCAGTCTACTTCTTTCTTCTACGAAATTGGCTGGATTCGCATGCTCAGTCTGGTGCTGGGCAGTTCTACCCAAAAGCGTTCGAGCTTATGCTCAGCGCTTTTATCCTGGGCTTGGTGCTGGGTGGACTGTGGATTCGCCGCCGCCTGGACCGCATTGATAGACCCCTGCGTTACGCCGGCTATGTGCAGGTGCTCATGGGCGTATGCGCGATGAGTACGCTGCCGCTATACAACCTGAGTTTCGATTTCATGGGATTCATGATTGGTAGCCTAAGCAAAAACGACGGAGGCTATACCCTACCGCAGGAGCAGCTTTCAGCATCAGAAGCAGGTTACCTGCTCACGGCTGGCACGATAAGGCCAAGGCGAAAGCGTTGCTGGAAACTTTTGGCAATCGTCAGCAACCGCTCAGTCAGCCGCCAATGTACTTACAGCTTCTCCTGTGGCAAATCAGCGCGAACCCCTAGGTGCTCTATACTTCTTCAAGAGACCTCCCTTATGAGCAAATTGCGTGCCTTTAGCATTCATCTAATTGCTAGTGTCATCATTTTCCTGGTGTTTCTGGGGATTATGTTCTGGGTTTGGTATCCCCCACCTTATTTCGCGATCGACGGTGGTTGGGTCGTGTTGCGGGTTCTCGCCAGCGTCGATGTGGTCGTTGGGCCGTTGTTGACCTTGATCCTCTTCAAGCCGGGCAAGCCTGGTTTGAAATTCGATATGAGTTGCATCATTCTCATGCAATTAGGCGCATTGATATATGGTGGAACGACCATCTACCAGCAACGTCCGGCATTCGTGGTGTTTAGTGTGGATCGCTTCACGACAGTACCGGCGGCAGAGGTGGAATTCGACAAACTGAAATACCCGGAGCTCCAACGCCACTTCGGCATCGGTCCCTTGTTCGCACAAGCACCGCTGCCCGACGACTTTCAGCAGCAGCAGGATTTGCTGTTCGGCGTCTTATTGGAGGGGCAGAAGGATTTGGAATTTCGAGCGGAATTCTACAAACCGTATCAACCTGACCTCGCACAACTTCGTACCCGCAGTATCGACCTTAAGAAAATCGCTGTGCTGAACGAGAATGCCAAGATCGCGATTGAAGCGTTTGTCGCGCAACATGAAGGACGTTTGGAGGGTTATTTCTATCTGCCGTTGCGAGGCAAGCACAAGGACATCGTCATGGTCCTCTCCTCGAAAGATGGAATGCCGGTCGGATCGATCGACATCAGTCCGTGGTTAGGGGATTATTGACGCCAGAACGATGTGCCGCTTTATGCGTTCATTGAGTTTTCAAACGCTTCAGGAGTCATCCGCTCATGCTTGTTTCCGATGCCACTGCTGTACCCGAAGTGGCCAGTCTACCGCTGGTCTATCGCGGCAAGGTTCGCGATCTTTATGCTGTGGATGATCAGCATTTATTGATGGTGGCCAGCAATCGGTTGTCGGCCTTCGATGTGATTTTGCCGACTGCTATTCCGGGCAAGGGGGCGGTGTTGACTGCGATGTCAAATTTCTGGTTCGAGCGCACTCGAGGTATCGTCCCCAACCATCTGCAATTGGCCAGAAAGACTCTGGAGCAGGCTTTGCCGGACCCTGCCGAGCGTGGCTGTGTGGCGGGTCGGGCGGTGGTGGCGCGGTGGCTCCAATGCTTGCCCGTGGAAGCCATCGTGCGTGGCTATCTGATTGGTTCGGGTTGGAAGGATTATCAGCAGAACGGCATGGTTTGCGGGATTCATCTCCCGGGTGGATTGCGGCTGGCGGATCGATTGCCGGAACCGATCTTTACGCCGTCCACCAAAGCAGCCTTGGGCGAGCATGACGAAAATGTGAGCTTTAGCCATGTCGCAGCCAAGATCGGGGAGGATGTGGCGGAACGGATGCGGGAGATCAGCCTACGGCTGTACTGGGAAGCGGCGGACTATGCCTTGGCGCGAGGTATGATCATTGCCGACACCAAGTTTGAATTCGGATTGGACGAGTACGGCAGTCTGGTGTTGATGGATGAGGTGCTGACTCCGGATTCCTCGCGTTTCTGGCCCGCCGATGACTATCAGCCTGGTGTGAATCCGCCCAGTTTTGATAAACAGTTTGTACGCGATTATTTGGAAACGCTGAATTGGGATAAACAGCCGCCGGGGCCGGAATTGCCGCCGGTCATCGTTGAGAAAACCGTCGCTAAGTACCAGGAAGCTTTGGAGCGCTTGACTGGGCAAGCGCTGTTAGGCGGCTCCGCCTGAAGCTGTACAGCGGGTTTCCCTCCAGGAGAGACGTGAGGGAATCTTTATCTTCAATGCCTGACCTCCATTTTCGGCCATTCCTGCCGGGGCATCTGCAAATGCCAACCTCGTTCCCGAAGATTACGCAGCACCTCGGCGACATCTTCCTGTGCCAACCGTCGTTCCGGATGCAGTTCCAGATCCATGACATGCACCGGCTCGCCCAGCAGTTTCAGTAGGGGTTCGGGAAGGCGGGAAAAATCGTCCTTGATGGCCAGATAAAGATAAGTGTCCTGCTTTCGGCGGCTTTTGTAGATCGCGCATTGCATCGGATATCTCCGGAAGGATCAAGGTTGAGAATTGCAGGGTATAATCGCGCAAAGAATACTAAAGAACAGAATCAGAACAGAATCGCTTTCTCATGCATATGCTCAGCCTTATCTTGTGGGTGCCTTTCTTTGGGGCGTTGCTGGTTGCTCTATTGCCGGCGGCTCAGCATCGATTGATTCGCGGCCTGGCCCTGGCTCATGCCGGTCTTGCCTTGGTGCTGTCCTGGGGTTTGCTGGCCCAATTTGACTGTAGTACGGCGGCTATCCAATTCGCTGAACAGGTGATTTGGAGCGCCACAATCGGCGTTTCCTATGCCTTGGGCATCGATGGCCTGGCCCTGCCCATGGTGTTGTTGACGACCCTGTTGGTCGCGGTGGCGCTATTGGCTTCGGAGCAGGTGACGGTTGGCCTGAAAGGTTATTACGCTTGGATGTTGATCCTGGAATTCGCCATGCTCGGCGTGTTCATGGCTCGGGATTGGTCGCTGTTCTTCATGTTCTGGGAGCTGACGCTTATCCCGCTGTTTTTCCTCATCGACCTGTGGGGCGGCAAGAAACGCCATGTGGCCAGCCTCAATTTCGTGTTGTACACCATGGGTGGGGCGATCTTTATCCTGATTGGCCTGATCGTCGTCTATCGATTGACGCCTACGCAGTCATTTGCCATGGCGGTCATCGCCGAAGCCGCAGTCACACTGCCTCGCCAAGAACAGGTCTGGCTGTTGTTAGCTTTCCTGATCGGCTTCGGGGTGAAAATCCCCATCTTTCCTCTGCATGGTTGGTTGCCGCTGGCGCATGTCGAGGCACCCAGTCCGGTCAGTATTCTGTTATCTGGTGTGTTGCTGAAGATGGGGGCCTACGGTCTGCTGCGCGTGATGGCGATGTTGCCGGAAGGGGCGCTGGCCTTGCAACCGCTGCTGGTCGGTATCGCGCTGATCAGCATCCTCTATGGTGGATTGTTGGCCTGGCGGCAGAGCGATCTGAAAGCGATGATCGCCTATTCCTCTGTCAGTCATATGGGCGTGGCGCTGCTCGGTATTTCGACGTTGAATGAGATTGGGTTGTTGGGAGCCGCCTTGCAGATGACCGCGCATGGTCTGGTCGCTGGTGCGCTGTTCCTACTGATCGGTCTGCTCTACGAGCGCACCCATACCCGCGAAATAGCCGATTACGGAGCATTGATCCGTGTGACGCCGCGTTTTGCGCTGTTCATCACGCTGGCGTTGTTGGCGGGTATGGGCCTGCCGGGCCTGGTCGGGTTTGTCGCCGAGCTGCATGTCTTGATCGGCGGTTTTCAACGCTGGGGCTGGTGGATGCTGTTGGCCAGCCTGGGAGTACTGATCAGCGCCGCCTATGCGGTGCGCACCATCAGCGGCTTATTCACCGGCCCAGCCCGTCCGGAGTGGGTGGAGCTCCGCGATCTACAGCTGCGTGAATGGCTTGCGGTCATTCCGCTGGCGGCGGGATTGCTGGTGCTGGGCATGGCGCCAGCGCCGGTTATCGCATTGATCAGCGCCACGATCGCGAAATTGACCACCCTCTTCACGCACCTGCCGTAGGAGCGATGCGATGACCGCAGTGACTACTTCTCACGCGCAAACCGGCGGCGGTCGAGCGCCGCGCACACCTCGCCAGCTTGTCGAGCACGCTATCGCCCATTTGGATCATGTGTTGCCGGGGCAGGCGCCCATCCTGAATTTCGTGCATCACAATACTCTGCACGGCTACCAGCACCTGCCCTTCGAGCAAGCGTTGGCCGAAGCTGAACAATGCACGGGGATTCGCGCCTATCTGCCCGAAGAGGCATTCCGCAAACTATACCGGAGCGGGCGGATCGACGATGCCGATCTTGGGGCTGTTTTCGCTCAACGTTCCACTTTGCAGACCGAAGCGGTGCTGGCGCGAGCCGGTGACCGAGCGATCTCGCGTGGTGAGGTGTTGCGTATCTCTCTCGTGTATGGCGTAGAAGCCCTGACCTCCAGTCAACTGGTTTGGCAGATGGAAGAGCTCGATGCGACCCGCTGCTTTCAGGAGGACATACCGGCCAGCGTGCGTCAGCGCCTGCTGGAAGCGTCTAGGCAGGATGCTGGCGCGGCTTTGGAAGATTTGTGGCGAGCCTGTCTGGAGCATTTCCGATTACCTGCCGCCAGTCTGCATCCTGAGGAGTTGGTCGATTTGCAACTCACTCTGGCTAAAGCGTTGCTGGCGCGGTTTAGGAGCGCAGGCCTCGATGAGGCTGAGGGTCCGGTGGTGCATCAACAGATGCAGGTTGAGGCCTTGGCATTGATCGAACGGCTGTTCGCCGATGTGGGGGAAAGCAGCACATTGTGTGGTTTATTGCGGACGCTGACCGGTCAGGACCTACTGGATCAGGTCCGGCCAGCATTGATTCGCTGCTGCGCGGCGCATTTGGACGAAGGGCTGGCGGCTTGGAACCTGCCCGGTCGAGATCAAGGCTTGTATTCCGCTTGGCGTCGCTGCGCGGCGCATGATCCAACTTGGACTTTGGTCGGGCTGGTTGATGGGCGTGAGGTTTGGGCCGGTTGGCCGGATGAGCCGGTCGAAGCGATCATGGCCGAACTGCGACGACTCGGTATCCCGGAATCGTGCTGGGAGGGCTATCTGACGCGCCTGGCGCTGGAACTGCCTGGCTGGTCGGGGATGCTGAACTGGCGACAGCAACATCCCGACTACCCGGCGAATCAGGAAACCCCGGTGGCGCTGGCTGACTATCTGGCGGTGCGGCTAGGTTTTGACAGCCTGTGGAGCGAACGCCTGTGTCAGGAAACCTGGAGACTGGAGGGAACCTTGCCGGCATTGCGTGAGCATTTCCTGTCGCATCCGGCGGAAGCGTTGGTGCGCTACGCGCTGTACGAAGGGCGTTTGCCAGAGTATCTGGCCAGCCGGGCGCGGGATTTGAGCAACGGTGCGCGCCGCTTCGACGTGGCGCGCACCGCCTTCTCTGGAGAGCGGGTTGTGGAGAGCAAGGATGCTTGGGACACGTTGGCGGATATGATCTGGACCTGGCGGCATAGCCCGGTCGCCGATCAGCCGGGCATACCCACCGTGCATGGCGAGGCTTGGCGGCTGTTTCGTCTGGCCCAGCATCTGGGGCTTTCCGGTAGCGAGTTGCGCAGGCTTTCTCGAACGGAGGTGGAATGCCTGCTGGCCACGCTGAACGAGTTGCCATCCGGTTTGCGCGGGGCGCTCTGGCAAGAAGCTTACGAACATCATTACCGGGAGGCGCTGATCAATGCGCTAGCCTGCAATCAGGGGCGAGGCCGTTGGGCGATCCGTGATCGCCGACCGCAAGCGCAAATCGTGTTTTGCATCGATGATCGTGAAGAAGGCATCCGCCGTCATTTGGAGGAGCTGAATCCGGAGATTGAAACCCTGGGAGCGGCGGGCTTCTTCGGCGTGGCGATGAACTGGCGAGGTTTAGACGATCGCGCGCCGACGCCGCTCTGTCCGGTCGTGGTCACGCCGGCTCACGAAGTGCATGAAGTTCCGCGGCCTGGAACCGAGCGCCAGCATGATCATCGTAACCAGCGTCGCCGCTTAAGCCACCGATGGCGTGGTTTTTACCAGGCAATTCGGCGCAACCTATGGTCTTCGGCCCCATTGATCACCGCGTTAGCGCCGGGTGTGTTGCCGGTCCTGGCGGGCAAGATCTTCGCCCCGTTCCGGCACGGGCAGCTCGCGGAAACGCTGGATGTTCGCTGGGTTCCTGGCGCGCCGACCGAGGTGGCGATCAATGCCGCCGATCCAGAAACCTCAGCCACGCCAGAGCAACCTCGCCTCGGGTTCAGCGACGCCGAACAGGCCGATCGGGTCGGGGCGCTGTTGCGCAATATCGGGTTGACCACCCAATTTGCGCCGCTGGTGATCTTGATGGGGCACGGTTCGATGAGTCAGAACAACCCCCATCTTGGCGCGTATGACTGTGGCGCTTGCGGCGGGCGACACGGTGGGCCGAATGCTCGAACGTTCGCCGCGATGGCGAATCGACCGCAGGTGCGAGCCTTGCTGGTGGAGCGTGGCGTTTCCGTCCCGGAAGACACCTGGTTCGTTGGCGCGGAGCATAACACCTGTGATGAGGAAATCACCTTTTACGACCACAGCGATCTGCCGATCGAGGCGGAAGCGGCGCTCAAGGCGCTACGACGAATTTTGGATCAAGCCCGTGCGCTTTCCGCCCATGAGCGTTGCCGGCGCTTCGCTTCCGCGCCGCGCAACCCGACACCTGCTCAAGCCTTACGCCATGTGATCGAACGCTCCCGAGATTTCAGTCAGGCGCGCCCCGAACTGGGTCATGCCACGAATGCCGCCGCCCTGGTCGGTCGCCGGTCGATGAGCCAGGGGGTATTCCTGGATCGGCGGGCATTCCTGGTGTCTTACGATCCCACGCAAGATCCCAGTGGCGCGGTGTTGGAAGGTATCCTGCTGGCGGTGGGGCCGGTCGGTGCAGGAATCAATCTCGAATACTATTTTTCCACGGTGAACAATGCACGGTTTGGTTGCGGGACCAAGACCCCGCACAATGTCACCGGCTTGTTCGCGGTGATGGAAGGCGCCAGTAGCGACCTGCGCACCGGGCTGCCCCGGCAGATGATCGAGATTCATGAGCCATTGCGTTTACAGATCGTGGTCGAGGCGCGCGTCGAGATCTTGGCCGCCATCTACGGGCGTCAAGCGCCATTACGAGAGTTGATCGGCAATGGTTGGGTGCAGGTCATTGCCAAGGACCCGGATAGCGCAGCATTCGCCGTTTTCGATCCCGCGCAAGGTTTTATGCCGTGGACTGGGCCGGTGAAACCGCTGCCGGTCCGTCGTCGTTCCGGCGATTGGTATCGTGGCCATACCGGGCCGCTGCCGCCGGCGCTGATCGGTGCAGCATCCACGATAACTAGTGGAGAGAACAGCCATGCTTGACGGGTTCGCCGCGCTGATTCCCGCTCTGCCGCTGGCCGCCGCGCTGTGGATTGGTCTGGCGATTCTGTTTGGGTCTGTGAACGAGGAAATCCAGGAGCGACGCACCAGCCGGATCGCGCTGACCGCCAACATGGGTTCGCTGGTGGCAACGCTCGTGCTCATGAGCGCTTGGTGGGGAGGGAGCCTGCCCGAGCGGATCAGGCTCGGTGGTTGGCTAGTTAGCGGTGACTACGCAATCCATCTCGATTTCGTCACCGACGGTTTGAGTCTGACGCTGTTGATCGTGGCGACACTGGGGTGTTTGCTCATCACCCGGTTTGCCGTGAACTACATGCATCGCGAGGCTGGATTCCAGCGCTTCTTCATGATTCTCAGTCTGTTCAGCGCCGCGATGACCTTGCTGATCATGGGCGGAAATGCGGTGCTGACCTTCATCGGCTGGGAGGTTGCCGGGCTGTGCTCTTATCTACTGATCGCCTTCTTCCAGGAGCGCCCAGTGGCGGCAAGCAACGCCACGCGGGTTTTTATCACCAACCGGATCGGCGATACAGGCTTTCTACTGGGGATTGCGCTAGCGTTTCATTGGCTGGGGAGCGTGGATTGGTCCACGGTCAATGCGGGCGCAGCTGGATTGGGTGCAGAACGGGCCGGGGTCTTGGCCGGTTGTTTTTTGTTAGCGGCAGTCGCCAAATCAGCGCAACTGCCACTGACGCCGTGGCTGGCGCGGGCCATGGAAGGGCCGACACCGTCGAGTGCTTTGTTCTACGGCATGGTCATGGTGCATGCCGGTGTGTATTTGGTGCTGCGCCTGCAACCCTTGTTCGAGCAATCGCCGCTGCTTATGGCACTCATGGCGGTGGTTGGGCTGGCGACCGCGCTTTACGGATTTCTGGTGGGGTTGGTGCAGACCGATATCAAGAGCGCTCTGATTTTCTCAACCTCTGGGCAGGTCGGGTTGATGTTCCTCGCCAGTGGTTTGGGGTGCTGGCGCTGGGCGTTGCTGCATCTATGCGGGCATGCCATTTTCCGTGGTTATCAATTTCTCAATGCGCCCTCGATCCTGCGTCAGCTTCAGGGTGAACGGACGCGGCCCGTGTCTGCAGTCCTGGCGCGACAGTCGGCTCTCTATGCCGCCGCATTGCAGCGCTTTTGGTTGGATGCTATCGCCGATGGACTCATCGTCCGTCCCGTGCAGCGGCTGGCCGGTATCCTCAGCCGTTTCGACGCTCGGATCGTGGATCGAGCGACCGGGTTGCCGGCGCCTGCGGTGAATGCGCTGTCGTCCGTTGCGCAATGGGAAGAACATCATCTGGGCGCTGGTCGGATGTTAGAGCGTGCGCCGAGCGCCATCGATCAGGAGCCGGGTCTCGTCGGACGGGCTACGGAATGGGTAGCGGCGGTTTTCCATTGGGTTGAGGAGCAATTGATGCTCAAAACCGCTGGTCAGGGCTTGGCGGTCGCGAGTCAGCGATTGGGACGGAGTCTGAATCGGCTGGAGCGGTCGCTGGGACGCTCCTGGAGCTGGTGGGTCACGCTGGTCGCTCTTCTGGCGACGCTGGCGGGCCTGGGCGGCCTGATGGTCGGCACGGAACCCGGAGCCGAAACGGGTTTTCCGCTGTTAAGCGCGTTGCTGGTTGTACCCTTGGTCGGGATGCTGGCTGTTTTTCGCGTCCGGCAGGCGCCGACTGCTTTTGCACTAGGTCTGACAACGGCGGTAGTGGAGTTGATCCTGACGGTGCAACTGCTGCTGCGCTTTCAACCACAGGCATCGGGGATGCAATTCGTTGAGCAGGGAGATGTTCTGCCGTGGCTCGGTGTTCATCTGGGGGTGGACGGCATCAGTGTGTTGTTCCTGCCGTTGACCGCATTGCTGACGCTTTTTGTCCTGCTTTATGCGCAGTCGCACCGTCAGCAGCAGGAGCGCCCTGGCCGGTTCGTCGCCAACATTCTGGCATCGGAAGCCGTGTTGATTGGGATGTTCACGGCGCTGAATCTGCTGCAATTCTGGCTGTTTGCGCTAGCGGAGGTGATCCCCGCGACGTTTTTGATGGCACATTATGGAACCAGTCCGGCGCGCGATCGGGCGGCCCGGCAATTCCTGCGGTTCATGCTGGGCGGTCTGGCGGCATTATTGGCCGGCGTTATGCTGCTGGGCTGGAACCATGCCGCCGCCACGGATGGAGGCTGGTCTTTCGATAGATCGGTTTTGATGGCAACGCCGATAGCGACCGGTCAACAAGCGCTGATCTTCATGCTGTTGTTCGCCGGTCTGGCGGTGCGCCTGGCTTTGTTTCCCTTCCATGCTTGGTTGCCCATTGTGGCTCGGCATGGCACGGTGGCCGTGGGCATCGTGTTCCTGGTCGGAGTGAAGGTAGGGATCTATGCGCTGTTGCGCTGGGTCTTGCCGTTGCTGCCCGCCGCTGTCCAGCAGTGGGATACCGGGGTGATTGCGTTGGGCTTGGTCGGTATGCTCTACGGGGCGTTGCTAGCCTTTCGGCAGAACGATCTGCGCCGGTTGCTGGCCTTTGCCGTGATCAGTCAGAGTGGCGTATTGGTGGCTGGGCTGTTTTCCCTGAATCCCGCCGGGTTGCAGGGTAGTCTGTTGCTGGCGCTGAATCTGGGTCTGGCGGCTTCCGGCCTGTTCATCGTCGCCGGCTTGCTTTACCGCCGCTTGGGTGCTACCTGCTTTCAGCGTTTAGGGGGGTTGTTCGAGACCGCGCCGCTGTTGGGGTTGACCTTTCTGGTGGTGGTGTTGGGCAGCATCGCCATGCCGGGTACACCGGGGTTCGAAGCGGCGCATCTGGCTCTGGAAGGGTTACTCGAAGCACAGGGCTGGGGCGTCGCCACGCTGACCGCATCCGGCAATGTGTTGGCTGCCGGTTATTTGTTATGGGCGTACCAGCGGATCTTTCTCGCCCGCCATCCGCAAGGGGTAGCGTCATTACTGGCCGATTTACGTCACCGGGAGCTGATCATGGCTGGCTTGCTGTGCGCGGTGATGATCGGTGTCGGCCTCTACGCCGATCCGTGGATCAAGACTATCGGTGGGGCTATCGATGCCACGGCGCATCGGCTGGAAGCAGGGATGGGGATCGAGCATGGCAATCGGCATTAAATGCTGAAAGCAAGACGGAGCGGTATATGGTAAGGGGGATCGTAATGGTAATCCGCTTTCGATATAAGCCAAATTTGGCTGTTTAGCAGGATCATAAAACCCCTTTCGGATACGATCCCAGCACCCGGAACAAACTAGCTTGATCGCGCAAGGTGGCCAGCGCCCCCGCTACAGGCGGGTCCTGAATATGTCCATCCAGGTCGATGAAGAACACGTAATCCCACATTCCGCGCCGTGAAGGCCGCGATTCGATACGATTCATGCTGACGTTATGTCGGGCCAGAGGCTCCAGCAGTTTGAACAACGCGCCTGGCCGATTGAGCGAGGCGACTAGCAGGGCGGTTTTATCGTCACCGGATGGGGCAATCGGCTGGCTGCCGATGATCAAGAACCGGGTGGTATTGTTCGGTTCATCCTCGATGTTTCGCACCAGGATCGGCAAACCATAAATATCCGCGGCGCACTGTCCGGCAATGGCCGCCACATCCGTCGCGTCCTGCACACGCAATGCCGCTTCGCCGTTGCTGCTGACTTCGATCTGCTCCACACGCGTCAGATTGGCATCCAGCCATTCGCGGCATTGGGCGAGCGACTGCCGGTGCGAGTAGATGCAGCGAATATGCTTAAGGTCGGTTGCCCGGGTGATCAGGTGATGATTGATCCGTATTTGCACTTCGCCGCAAATGAGTAGTGGCGATTGCAAGAACATGTCCAGGGTATGATTGACCACGCCTTCGGTGGAGTTCTCCACCGGCACGACGCCGTAATCGGCGGAACCGGCTTCGACCTCGCGGAAGACTTCATCGATCGCCCGCAGCGGGATGCTGTAAATGGACTTGCCAAAATGCTTGAGCGCCGCCGCCTGGGTAAAAGTGCCTTCCGGACCGAGAAAGGCGATTTTCAGCGGTTCTTCCAGCGCCAGACAGGCGGACATGATCTCACGGAACAATCGGGCCATTTCTTCGTTGCTCAAAGGCCCTTGGTTGGCCTCGATGACCCGACGCAGCACTTGCACCTCGCGTTCAGGACGGTAGAAGTTGCCGGTAGCACCGGCTGCCTGCTTGATCACGCCGACCTGTTGCGCACAGCGCGCCCGTTCAGAGATCAAGGTCAAAATCTGTTGATCCAGGGCATCGATGCGTTCACGCAGTGCTTGCAGACCCGCTGCTTCGTTGTTCATAGCGGCCCCTCATCTTCGGTGCTCTCGTCTGCTACCAACGTGGCGTCGTCTACCGGTAAATCCCCGTCGGCGTCCGCTTCGCCGATGCTCTCGATCTTCTCGACGCCAATCAGTTTTTCCTGGCCTTGCAAGGCGATCAGTTTCACGCCCTGGGTGTTGCGACCTACCAGAGAAATACCCTCGACCGGGGTGCGCACCAGGGTGCCGCCATCGGTGATCAGCATGATTTCTTGGTCGCTTTCCACCTGTACGGCGCTGGTGACTTGGCCGTTGCGCTCGCTGGTCTGAATGGAGATCACGCCGTGACCACCACGCCCACGCAGCGGGTAGTCGGCAACTGGCGTGCGCTTGCCATAGCCGTTCTCGGTGACGGTCAACACCGCGCCTTCTCCAACCACGATCAAGGCGATGACCTTCTGCTCTGCGTCCAGCCGGATGCCACGCACCCCACAGGCCGAACGGCCCATGTTTCGCACGTCGGTTTCAGCGAAGCGCAACGCCTTACCAGCATCGGTGAACAACATGACATCACATTGGCCGTGGGTCAGCGCGACATTGACCAGCTGGTCGCCATCGCGCAAGTCGATGGCGATGATGCCGCTGGCGCGTGGTCGGGAATATTCGGACAGCGGTGTTTTCTTGACCGTGCCGCTGGTCGTGGCGAAAAAGACAAAGCGATCTTCGCTGAATTCGCGCACCGCCAGCACCGCATTGATGCGCTCGTTCTCCTCCAGGGGCAGTAGATTGACGATGGGTCGCCCGCGCGCGATTCGCCCGGCCTGCGGCAGTTCATAAACCTTCTTCCAGTACACCCGGCCCCGGTTGGAGAAACAGAGGAGGGTGTCATGGGTGCTAGCGATGAACAGCTTATCGATGAAATCCTCTTCCCGGATCGTGGTGGCCGCCCGGCCCCGGCCGCCGCGCCGTTGCGCTCGATACAGCGATAACGGCTGTGCCTTGACGTAGCCGGCGTGGGATAGGGTGACCACCATGGCTTCTTCGTTGATCAGGTCTTCCAAATTGAGATCCTGCTCGTCGGGCAGGATTGCGGTGCGGCGCGGGTCATTGTATTGGGTGCGCAACTCGGTCAGTTCAGCGCGGATCACCGCCGTCAAACGTTCCGGTACGGTCAGGATTTCCAAATAGTCCTGAATTCGGTTCAGCAATTCCTGATACTCTTCCAGCAGCTTGCGTTGCTCCAAGCCAGTCAGGCGGTGCAAGCGCAAATCCAGAATCGCCTGAGCTTGGGCGGGCGACAACCGGTAGCCGGCTTCGCTCAGTCCGAATTCTGCGGGTAAATCGCCAGGTCGCGACAAGGTCGCGTCAGACTGCGCGAGCAGAGCGGTGACCAACCCCGGCGTCCAGACCTGTTCCAACAACGTGGCCCGCGCCATGGCAGGATCGGCGGCAGCGCGGATCAAGGCTATCAGGGGATCGAGATGAGCCAGCGCGACCATCAAACCCTCAACGATATGGGCGCGCTCCCGGGCTTTGCGGAGATCGAACACGGTGCGCCGGACGACGACTTCCCGGCGGTGTGCCAGGAACGCTTCCAACACTTGCTTCAGGTTCAATAGGCGGGGTTGGCCTTCTACCAGCGCCACCATGTTGACGCCGAACACGCATTGCAGGGGGGTATGCAGGAACAGATTGTTCAACACCACCTCGGCGGTTTCGTTCCGCCGGAGTTCGATGTAGATGCGCAGACCCTCCTTGTCGGATTCATCGCGCAATTCGCTGATGCCTTCGATCTTCTTGTCCTTGACCAGTTCGGCGATTTTTTCGATCAGCCGGGCTTTATTGACCTGGTAGGGTAGTTCGGTGACGATGATCGCTTGTCGATTACGGGTCTCGTCTATTTCGAACTCGGTCTTGGCGCGCATGCGCACCCGACCACGTCCGGTTTTATAGGCGTCATGGATGCCGCTAATCCCATTGATCAGCGCAGCGGTGGGGAAGTCCGGTCCTGGCAGATGCTGCATCAATTGGGTAATAGTCAGAGTCGGATCGTCGATCAAGGCGATGCAGGCATCGACCACTTCACCAAGGTTGTGTGGCGGGATATTGGTCGCCATGCCGACGGCGATTCCAGAGGCGCCGTTGACCAGCAGATTGGGTAGGCGGGTGGGAAAGACGGTTGGCTCGCGTTCCGATTCGTCATAATTAGGGGCGAAATCGACGGTTTCCTTGTCGATATCGGCCAATAATTCATGAGCGATGCGGGACATCCGCACTTCGGTGTAACGCATGGCGGCGGGAGCATCACCGTCGATACTGCCAAAATTACCCTGCCCATCGATCAGCATATATCGTAAGGAGAAGGGCTGCGCCATGCGGACAATCGTGTCATAAACCGCGACATCGCCGTGTGGGTGATATTTACCGATACAATCGCCAACCACGCGCGCGGATTTTTTGTAGGGTTTGTTCCAGTCATTGCCCAGTTCGCTCATGGCGAACAACGCCCGCCGATGCACAGGCTTGAGGCCATCCCGCACATCTGGCAGCGCCCGCCCGACGATCACGCTCATAGCATAATCCAGGTAGGACTGACGCATTTCGTCTTCCAGATTGACCGGCAGGATTTCTTTGGCAATTTCAGTCATGTAGAACCTCTGTCAACACCAGGACACCCCCGACGATAAGCTGTAAATTGTAGCATGATTGCCCAGGTAAGTCCGGATTTGGCCTATGATCGGGTTTCGATAGACTCAGGCCATAGGTCGCGAGTCGATGTGACTGGCGACCTGGAATGAAGCCGATGCGCTCCTTGGAGGCCATGCAGGCCGACAAAGCGTTCGCTTCGATGAGGCCAGTGTGGAACTGAAGCAAAATCTGAATCAGGGGAAATTTGTATGACCGTGTATTTCATCGGCGCCGGTCCCGGCGATCCGGAATTGATCACCGTCAAGGGTCAACGGCTTATCCGTGAATGTCCGCTGGTGTTGTACGCTGGTTCGCTGGTGCCGAAAGAGGTTGTCCTGACCGCCAATCCCGATGCCGAGATCGTCAACACAGCCGATCTGAGTCTGGATGAGATCATGGCCCGTATCCACGCCGCGCACCAGCAAGGGCTGGACGTGGCGCGGGTGCATACCGGCGATCCAGCGCTGTATGGAGCGATTGGCGAGCAGATACGCGAATTGGAGAAGCGGGGCATTGCCTACCAGGTGGTGCCGGGCGTCACGGCGGCTTTCGCCGGCGCGGCGATGTTACGCCGGGAGTTGACCCTGCCTGGCATCAGCCAGACCATCATCTTGACCCGTCATGCAGGCAAGACACCGATGCCAGAGGGGGAAAGTCTGCCGGAACTGGCGCGGCATCGGGCGACGATGGCGATTTATCTCAGCGTGGATAAATTGCCGGAGATCGTGGCGGAACTGACGCCGCATTATGGCGCCGACTGTCCGGTCGCCGTGCTGTACCGGGTATCTTGGCCAGATCAAGATGGCGTCATCGGCACGCTGGCCGATATTTCCAGTAAGGTTCAGGCCAAAAGATTCACCCGCACCGCGCTGATTCTCGTCGGTCGGGTGATTCAGCCAGAAGGATTTCCTGCATCGTATCTGTACAGTGCTGAACATGCGGAATGGTATCGGCGGGAGATGCAGTCCGATGCTGGTGTCCCGGAATGAGGCTTTATCCAACAATGGTATCGGCGAGGCAATTTCAACTTAACTTAAAACGGTTGGCTTGACTTTCGAGTTCAGTGGCCTGTGTCGCCATAGTCTTGGCGATGGCCACGAATTGATCGGTTTGCATCGTGTTTTGTTGCGTCACTGCATCGACCTGAATCATCGCCTTGTTGATCTGTTCGATGCCTTGCGCCTGCTCTTGAGCGGCAGTGTTGATTTCACCGATCAGGTCGGTAACTTGTTTCACGCCACTCATGATTTCGTTCAGCACCGTGCCCGCCTGATGGGCCATCTCCGAACCGGTTTTTACCTTGACTGTCGTGTCCGTGATCAGGGTCCTGATTTCCTTGGCGGCGTCGGCACTGCGTTGCGCTAATTTGCGCACTTCCCCGGCTACCACGGCAAAACCCCGTCCCTGCTCTCCGGCCCGCGCAGCTTCCACGGCTGCGTTCAACGCCAACAGATTCGTTTGAAAAGCGAACTCGTCGATGACTCCCACGATGTTATTGATTTTTTGATTGCTTTGATCGATAGCGCCCATCGCCTCGATAACCGCTGAGATGACGGTTCCACTCTGCTCCGTGTTCGAGCGGGTGGCTACCGCCACTTGGTGGGCTTGGTGCGCATTATCTGCGGTTTGCTTGATAGTGCCCGCTGTTTCTTCCAAGGAAGCGGCGGTTTGCTCTAGAGAAGCTGCTTGCTGCTGTGCGCCGCCGGCTAGTTGTTCACTGCCCTGTGCTAGCTGATTGGAAGCTTCATTGGTCTGATGAGCGGCCTGCTGAATTCGAGTAATACTGCCTTGAAAACGGGCCAGCATTTGGTTGATCGCTTCTGCCATCCGGCCCAGCTCATCCTGACTTTTTACAGAGATTTGCACAGTCAAGTCACCGGTCGCGGCCTGCTCAGCGTTCGCCACCACTTGATTGATGACGCGGGTGATCGAGCGGGCTGGTAGATATCCGAGTAATCCTCCAACTACCAGCAAAGCTCCTACCAATGCCAGCGTCCAAATCGTAGTTTGCGCGACTGCCTCCCGTACCTGGGCGACAAAGAGGCTGGTTCCTTGTAAGCGGAATTCCGTTAAGCGATTTAGAATAACTCGCGCCGCCTCGAATTTGACGACGCCCTCGTTCAGTGAGATGTCGATGGCGTCTAAGCGTTCATCCGGTGAATCCTCCGCTAATAGCGATACAATTTCCTTGGAGGTTTTCTCCCACTCAGTCAGGGTTTTCTCGAATTCAGGCCAGAGTTGATGTTCCTCGGTACTAGCCGGGATCGCTTGGTATTTCTGCCAACGGCTTCTCACTTGTTGCAGATTTTCCTCATGCGTTTTACGCATCGTGGCGGCTTCTTCGGAGGCTTGTCGTACAAACATCAGACTGCGTTCAGCCACCAGTGCTTGTTGCATATCCCGGTCGGCTTCCGTCAGATAATCGACCGCTGGTAGGTCTTCTTGGCTAGCGACTTCGAACATGGCTCCCGCCCAGCGGAAATTGCTCAAATTCCAAAGGCCCATTCCAGCGCCTAGCCATACGATCAGCGTGCTAGCAACAATCAGTCGGGTTTTTAGTTTCCATGTTTTCAAATTCATGGCGTTACCTTTGTTAACCCGGCGGTATCGGCCGGGTATATGGTTGGCCTGTTTGATTACTTGGATATCTGAGTCAACTGGGTCAGATTGACACCGACAACCAGTACACCAGTCGGTTTGCCATCGACCAGCACTGGAACCGATATTTGAATCTGATGAGTCTGGGAGCTTTCGTCGAATTCAGGTTCGCCTTGCCAAGATTGTCCGCTGGTGAAAGGTCTGTCGAATTTGGCGCTGCCTCGATGAAGATAGGAGCTGGTTTTTGCTACAAACGCGACTTTTTCACCCTGACTGGCATTCAGGAACGCCTCGCTGTATAAATTTTGCGACTCATCTAGTTTTTGCTTGAGCCATTGGCCTGCATCATTACTTTGGAAGGCCTTGATCAAGGCATCACTGCGCCGGACCGACTTCCATTTGGCATTGTCCATGTCGATGATCGGACCTTTTTGATTCTGCGCGATCACCGCGTTGACAATCACTGGGTCAGCGGCCCAGCCTTTCAGCATTTCGGTGAGTTGATCGAGTTCTTTCTGGATGGCTGGCGTGACCTCGAAGGCAGCCCAGGCCAGCACGACTATTAACATGCCGATTGCACCAAAAATAGCTCTTAGATACCGCATCATGGTCTCCTTTGTGGCGACTACCACCTTTCTTTAAGAGTATTTATTTGCTTAGCCATTATGGCTTTTGTTAATCGATCAATACAAAATCATAGTAGGCTACCTTATCAAGGTAGCCTACTATGGCTGGAATAATAGGCAGGGATTGAAGATTAGCCGATGAAAAATAGGGCGTTGGTGAGCGATCCGCTCTCGGTAAATTCCCGATCCGCCACTGGTAACCTTGGACGGTCGAACATGATCACCGGAATGGCGATTTTTCGCGCCGCCGTCAGTTTCGCCTCGACCGCCCCACCGCCACTGTTTTTAGCCACTAGTACATCGATTCGATGTTTTCTAAGCAGTATTGACTCCTGCTCCAGCGTAAACGGTCCGGTTGCACATAACAGAGTCATATGTGATGAGATAGGAGATTCCGCTGCTAGACAGCGCACCAACCAGTGCTGATGCGATGGAATATCCGTAACATGGCGCAAAGGTTCCAGACCGAGGGTGAAGAAGGGGCGCTGAAATTCCCGTAAGGCGAATTGAATTTCGCTCCAGTCGGCGGCGAAACGCCAATCGTCGCCTACCATAGGTTGCCATGCTGGCCTACGGTAGGCCCAAAGGGGGATATCCGCTTGTCGCGCCGCCTGAAGCGCGTTGTGGCTGATTTGCGCGGCGTAAGGATGGGTGCAGTCGATCAGTAGTTGAACCTGATTTTCCCGCAAAAACGTCGTCAATCCATCCACGCCGCCAAACCCACCGATACGCACCTGACAAGGCAGGTTCGGGATGCGCCCTTTGCCGGCGATGCTGTAGATCACGGTGTGAATGGACGCCAAGGTGTGCGCCAATTTCAGCGCCTCACCAATACCGCCGAGAATCAAGAGGCGCATGTTTATACCCGCTTCCAGGATCTAACGGTTCATGCCACCAGCAAATTCGGCATGACCTACCGGTTGACCTGCTCGATCGGTCGCCCAGACTTCCACCGCGACTTCGAGCGGTAGGATGGCGCGGGCTTGGTCGCGGGCCATGATGCAGATGCGCTCACCGAGCGGTAATCCGGCGGCATGAGCCAGCGTCAGCGCCCGCTGGCTGGTGTTGGCGGTTCGTATCGCTGCCTGTAGGGGCGTATCCGCCCCCAGCGCCGCTGCTTCCGCGGCCAGTAATGCCAGATCGACACTGGAATTTCGGCTATGCAGATCGAGATGTCCTGCCGCCAGCTTGCTGATCTTGCCAAAACCGCCCATCAGACTGAGTCGAGGGATAGAGGCCCGCCGCAGATGTTTCAGCACGGCACCGGCGAAATCACCCATCTCGATCAGCGCCATATCCGGCAGGTCATACTGCTTGCGTATCGTCTGTTCACTGGTCGCCCCAGTGCATGCGGCGATGTGCGTAAGACCATTGGCGCGAGCGACATCGATCGCCTGCTGAATGGAGGCAATATAGGCTGAACAGGAAAAAGGTCGGACGATGCCAGTGGTGCCGAGAATGGAAAGCCCACCGACGATGCCGAGGCGAGGATTGAGCGTCTTTTGCGCCAGTTTCGCGCCGTTTTCGACGCCGATCATCACTTCAAAGCCACCGCTATGCTGAAAGTCAGCCGCTAGGTGCAACAGGTGTTCCGTGATCATGCGACGTGGTGTGGGATTGATGGCCGGTTCACCGACAGGAATCGGCAAACCCGGCAAGGTGACCATTCCGACACCCGGTCCAGCATGAAAGCGCACGCCCGGCTGTGTACTGAGAGCGACTTGAGCAAAGATCGATGCCTCGTGGGTGACATCAGGGTCATCACCCGCGTCTTTGATCACCGCCGCCTCAGCGCCTTGCGCGGTTAGCCGGCAATATTGCAGATGGAATCGCACCGTTTGGCCACGCGGCAGGGTGATTTCCACCTGGCCGAACTCGATGGCGGTCAACAAGCACCGGGCCGCCGCCGTGCTGGCGGCGGTTGCACAAGCGCCGGTGGTGTAGCCGTAGCGCAGGGGATGAGGGGTTTCGGAAGTTTCAGGGCGCATTACGCAAGATTAAAGGCTAAAAGCCAAAGATCAAAGGCTTTCCCCTTTGGCCGTTAACCTTTAATCTTGTCTTTCATGAACGCTATCACCTGTCCCGCTTTACTGCTCAGCGCCCCGGCTTCCGGTCAGGGCAAAACCACCGTCACTGCCGGTCTGGCGCGCTACCATCGCGACCAGGGGCGCACGGTGCGGGTGTTCAAGACCGGCCCGGATTTTCTCGATCCGATGATTCTGGAGCGCGCTTCCGGCCAACCGGTCTATCAACTCGATCTGTGGATGGTCGGCGAACGCGACTGCAAGGCTTTGTTGTGTGAGGCGGCGCAGGAGGCGGATTTGATCCTGATTGAAGGCGTGATGGGCCTGTTCGACGGGACGCCGTCCAGTGCAGACCTAGCCAGCTTGTTCAGGGTTCCGGTGCTGGCGCTGATCAACGCTCATGCCATGGCTCAGACCTTCGGCGCGGTGGTTCACGGGTTGGCGCATTATCGTCCCAGCCTCCCATTTTCCGGTGTACTGGCCAATCGGGTGGCCGGGCCGAGTCATGCCGAATTGCTGGCGGAAAGCCTACCACCGGAAGTGCGTTATTACGGTTGGCTGCCGCGCGATGGGGAGATCAGCTTGCCAGATCGGCATCTCGGGCTAGTGCAGGCGGCGGAAATCGCCGACCTGGAAACCCGTCTCGATGCGATCGCTGCATTGATCGCCAAGACCGGATTGGCTGAATTGCCGCCAGCGGTCGCCTTTCCTGCTGTAGCTAGAGAACCGCCGCCACCCTTGTTGAACGGCGTGCGCATCGGTGTCGCTCGCGATATGGCGTTCGCTTTTCTCTATCCGGCTAATCTGGAGACATTGCAAGCGTTGGGTGCGGAACTGACATTCTTCTCGCCGTTGACCGATGCCAAGCTGCCAGAGGTGGATGCCATCTATCTACCGGGCGGCTATCCGGAATTGCATCTCGATACCTTAGCCGGAAATGAACCCCTACGCAGAGCGCTGCGTCAGCATCATGAATCCGCTAAGCCGATTTATGCCGAATGCGGTGGTCTGCTGTATACCTTGGAATCGCTGGCTGACAAGGAAGGCTACCGGGCGCCGATGCTGGGCTTGCTGCCCGGTCATGCGGCCTTGCAAACCAAGTTAGCGGGGTTGGGCATGCAGTCGGTGGCATTGCCGGAGGGTGAATTGCGCGGGCATACCTTTCATCACTCCAGGCTGGAAACGCCGCTGCAAGCCTTAGCTCACGGGCGCCGCCAACGCGACGGCAAACCAGGCGAAGCCGTCTATCGGGTCGGACGGCTGACTGCTTCATATCTGCACCTGTATTTCGCTAGTCATCCGGCGGCGGCGGCTCAGTTGTTTACGCCTGGCTCTTCCTGCTGAAGGAAATCCTCCAGTCGTGAGCGTTCGCTCCTGTCCGTGGAGCCAGATGACTCTGGCTATCCAGGAACTGTCTGTCCGCCTGAACGTCAACACCCCACACGATTTCCTCAACGAGAGCCGGAACGGAGCATTGCCTGTGGACCGGCTTTAACCCAGCCGTATTGGCTGGTCATAGACCTTCGGAGTCATTCGATGATCTGGAAACACGGCTTGATCCATAGATGGGCGATCATGTTGCTCACGCTGGTTCTGGGAGGGTTCCTGATTCTGCCGGTCCCCTCTGCGGCCCAGTCGCCAGTACAACGCTATTTCCAGGATTTGCAGTCATTGCGAGCGGATTTTATCCAGCGGGTGTTCAATGAACAGGCACAAATCGTGCATACGTCCAGCGGCCAGATGTTGATGCAAAAGCCTGGTAAGTTTCGTTGGGACTATCAGAGCCCTGCTAAACAAGTCATCGTGGCCGATGGTGAACGGCTGTGGGCTTATGACGTCGAGCTGGCGCAGGTGACCGTTCGTCCGTTGGATACGGCGCTGGGTTCGACACCGCTGGCGCTACTCAGCGGTGTGGCGCCCATCGAGGATACCTTTACCGTCAGCCCGGTTCGCCAGCAGGGTGGGTTGAATTGGTATGAACTGACGCCGCAACCGCTACAGCCTGAATTTCGGTTGCTGCGAGTGGCTTTCAAGGATGATGTGCTGGTCAGTCTGGAATTGGAGGATAGCTTTGGCCAGCGTACCCGGCTGGATTTCCAGAAATTGGAGCGCAATCCGGTCCTGGACCCCGCCTTGCTGAAATTTACCCCACCACCCGGCGTCGATGTGGTCGGCGATGCCGGATGAACTTCTGTCTCTCGCCGATCCCCGTCGGCCGCTGGCCGACCGGCTAAGGCCCTGTCGGCTAGAAGAGTTCGTGGGTCAATCTCACCTGTTGGCGCCAGGTAAGCCACTGCGCATTGCCATCGAACGGGGTCAACCTCATTCCATGGTGTTGTGGGGACCGCCTGGTACCGGTAAAACCACTTTGGCGGAATTGTTGGCCAGCGCCAGTCGGGCCGAGTTTATCCGACTGCCAGCGGTAATGACCGGGGTGCGCGAGTTGCGGGCGGCGGTGGAACAGGCGCAAAACCTGTGGCGGGAACACCGACGTCGCACCGTGTTATTCGTGGATGAGGTCCATCGTTTCAACAAGGTTCAGCAGGATGCCTTTCTGCCCTATGTTGAGAACGGTACATTGACGTTGATCGGCGCGACCACCGAAAATCCAGGCTTCGCTCTCAACAATGCTCTATTGTCCCGGTTACGCGTTTACGTACTGCATGGCCTGGATGCTGCCGCCATCGACCAGATGTTGGAGCGAGCGCTCCGCGATCTTGAACGCGGATTGGGTGGTCGCTGGCCGTTAACGAGTGAGATACGAAATCAATTGGCGCAGGCTGCTGATGGCGATGCTCGCCGGGCACTGATCTGGCTGGAGCTGGCGGCGGAGCTGGCTGAAGCGCATGAGATGTCACTGGACAAGGCGCTGGCCGCAGTGATGAACGATGGGGTCGGACGGCGCTTCGATCGAAAAGGCGATCTGTTTTATGATCAGATTTCGGCTTTGCACAAGGCAGTGCGGGGTAGCAGTCCAGATGCAGCATTATACTGGCTAGCACGGATGCTCGATGGTGGTTGCGATCCGCTGTACATCGCGCGGCGAGTGGTGCGAATGGCCAGCGAGGACATTGGCAATGCCGACCCGCGCGCCTTGCAATTGGCGTTGAATGCTTGGGAGGCTCAAGAGCGGTTGGGTAGCCCGGAGGGCGAGTTGGCCATAGCGCAAGCAATTGTCTATTTGGCCATCGCGGCCAAGAGCAATGCTGTCTATACCGCCTTTAGCGCCGCCCGCCAGGATGTCGAGCGCCACGGGACACTGGAAGTGCCATCGCACTTGCGCAATGCGTCTACGGGACTGGCGCGGGATTTGGGACATGGCGAGGGCTACCGGTATGCGCATGACGAACCTAATGCGTATGCCGCTGGAGAATGTTATTTTCCAGATCTGCTCAAGGACACGCGTTACTATAAACCCACCGCCAACGGGCTGGAGGGGCGCATTGCCGAGAAGCTTGAGCGGTTGCGGGAATGGGATCAAGAAAGCCGCCAGCGACGTTACCCATAAACCACTCCAAAACCCTGTAACCACGATGAAGTCAGAGCAACTGATCGAGCATTTGATCCCTGATCGTGAAGTGGCCGAGCCCAGCTACCTGCAGGTGGCGCAGAAACTGACCCACCTCATCGAATCGGGAGAGATTCCAGCAGGCCAGAGCCTGCCCTCCGAACGGGTGTTGGCCGAGAAACTGCAGCTCAGCCGCACGACGGTGCGGCGGGCCTACGATGAGTTGCGAACCAAGGATTATTTATCCACTCATGGCCGCGCGGGCGTAGCCGTCAAAGCGCCGCCGCGTTTGTCGCCGCGCTTGGGTCGTCTCAAGGGGTTCACCGAGGAAATGCGGGAACTGGGCATGAAGCCGTCGGCTCGCCTGATGGAACGGGACATCGTGACGGATCGCACCCTCTCTTCGCTGTTTGAGCGCCCGACCACCGCGCAATTCCTGCGCCTGGTGCGGGTACGACTGGGCGACGGTACACCACTGTCGCGGGAAGTCGCCTGGTATGATCTGAGCGCCGCTCCGGCGCTGGCCGAGTGGAATGTCGTGGGTTCGATCTACCAATATCTCCATGAACATTGTGGTATCGCCTTGACCTGTGGCGAACAGACGATTGAGGCTGTCATGAGTTCCCCTGCGGAAATGGTGGTGTTCGAATTCGCCAAGCCCAGCCCGTGTTTGCTCTTGAAGCGCAAAACATATAGTGCTTCCAGACAAATGATTGAATATGTCGAAGGCACCTTTCGCGGAGATGCTTATGCTTACCGTATCACGCTCAACCTGGAACAGCCGCCGCCATGAAAGCCTCCACATCGGTGCGCCGGGGCAGGCTATCCAGGATACCCTCACGAGCAGCGATGAGCGCGCCGCAAGCATTGCCGATGCGCAAGGATTCGGTCAGGGACAAGCCACGCAGCAGTGACCATACCAATCCACAACCAAAAGCATCACCAGCACCCGTCGCGTCGATTTGCTGGATAAGGTAGGCGGGCTGGCTCACTACTTTTCCCACCTCGTCGAGGGCTACACAACCCGCTCCAGCGAGGGTCACAACCAGCAACCGACCCATCCAACCAAGCTGTCGAGCTAGCATGGGCAGTCGCTCTGACCAATCCTTCCGAGTCAGTTTTTCAAGATCTGACTGATCGAACAGCAGCGCCGCTTCGTTGGCATTGACCACCAGCACATCGGTCAGCCCCAGCAACTCATGGCTGCTTTGACGCCACGGTGAGGGATTCAGGTAGGTGTGTTTGCCGAGCCGGCGGGCTTGGCGAAAAGTGTGCAAGATAACCGGATCGGGAATTTCAAACTGCGCTACAACCCAGCTTGCATCGACGAAGGCATCGTGCGCCTGCTCGACGTGCTCGGCGGTCAACAGTGCGTTCGCGCCGAGATGGGTCGCCAGGAAGTTGCGACCATCCGGGGCGATGAAGCCGACGCCATAACCAG
>JACKNE010000021.1 GCA_024235035.1 Gammaproteobacteria bacterium | reverse complement strand
GCGATGTCCACCTCGAATCCGACCACGTTACGGCTCGTGCGGCTGAATTCCACCCCGATGAGATGAATAGGCTGACCCAACGCCCGATATTTCTCGGCATAGCCTTTGTCCTTCAACTGCTGCAAGGCCCGCCCTTCTGGGGTCAGTTCCACCACTTTGAACTCGAACAGATAAATCCGTCCTTGAAGTTTCACCGTCATGTCGATGCGCCCGTGATTCGTGGCGTCCTCCAGGAGGATATCCAGTCCCAGGGCGGCGAAGTAGCTGTAGAACACGCTGGCGTAATAGCCTTCGTAGCGGCTGATCGGGTTATTGTCGTACCATTGGTGGGGGATGCTGGCGAAGAAGGCTTGGAATAGCGCCTGCAAGCCGGCCAGATCGTGGGCCAGCAGCAAGTCCAGCAGGCGCAGTCGATGGGCGAAACTCTTGCTGAGATCGTCGGTGTAGACCGACAGCAGGCTGGCGTTGAGGCTAGTTTCGACTTCGTGATTGGGATAGCCCAGGGTGTACACCCAGTGACCCCGAATCGGCTCCTCGGCCTGGTGGATCGTCAGATAGCCCGTTTGAAACAGCAGGGCTTCGGTGGCGATATGCTCTACATCGAAGGTGGACAGCAACTCCAGTCCAGTGCGCAACCGGGCCAGGTTCGGGGTAAAGAAGCCGCGTTGAGCCAGCAGGTCGATCAGAAAGCCCGGCGTGCCGGTCTCAAACCACCAGGGGCGGAATTGGCGCTTGTCGAACAGCAATAACAAGTCAAACGGGTTGTAGACGGCCTCGCCCAACCAGTGGTAACCGTTGTACCAATGCCGAATCTCCTTCCGATCCAGTCCGCTCAGTTCCGGCGCAAACACCGTGTCTACATCCGCTTCCGTATAGCCACAAATGGCTGAGTAGTGGGCATCCACTGTGATATCGTTGAGATTGTTCAAGCCTGAGAACAGGCTGACCTTGCTGAACTTGGAGACGCCGGTCAGGAACACCAGACGCAGATACGCATCCGCGCCCTTGAGCACTGAATACAGGTTCTTCAAGCCTTCGCGCATCGCCAGGGCGGTCTCCCGATCCTTCAAGTTATCCAAGATCGGTTTGTCGTATTCATCGATCAGCACGACGACTCGTTGACCGGTGCGTTGGTAGGTCCCTCGGATCAACTGCTCGAAACGGCCCGAGAGGCTGGTATGGGTACAGACCACTTGGTGGCATTGTTGCTGGTCTTCCAGCAGTTCCCCGATCTTTTCGTCCAATTCCGTCCGGCTTTGGAGAACACCACCGGCGAAGCTGAGGGCAATCACCGGATGATGCACCGACCAGTCCCAGCGGTCATGGATGAACAACCCCCGAAACAGCGGTTCGTTGCCCTCGAACAATTCCTTGAGCGTGTCCAGGAACAGGCTCTTGCCAAAGCGCCGCGGGCGAGAGAGGAAGTAGTAGCTGCCTGCTTGGGTCAAACGCCAAGCCAGCGGCGTCTTGTCCACATAGTAGTAATCCTCCGACCGAATCTTGGTGAAGGTTTGAATCCCAATCGGTAGTTTGCGGCGGGCGGGTGTGGAAGCATTCATGAATGGGTCTTGGATCTCCACCGACGTTTAAAGTCGCCTAGTGCTCCACCAATTCTAAGTGTAGGTTGGCGCTGAGCGTAGCGAAGCCTAACTGGTTTTGTGGCTTCAAGATGTTGGGCTTCGTTCCTCAGCCCAACCTACCCATCGTTTTAAATTTGGCCAAACACTAGAACGTCGTTGCCAACCTGGTTTACGCCGAAGGCGGAAAATTTTACACGAATCAACCGTATTCGAGCCTCTCTTTACGGATTTCGTCAGAAAATTTTACACCCCTATCGATCAAAGCAAGTCGTCACATCATATTGCGCCTCATTGGCATGAAAACTGAACAACCACCAGCTTAAAGCTGGTGGGTTCTGCGCCGGGCGCAGAGGACTGAAAGTCCACCCATCACTGTGCCCGGCGCTTTAAGAATAACAATATCCTGTTGCAACAATAAGTTTACAGCACCAAGCATATCCCCATTTGGAGAGCATCTGGGTCCGCTTGGAGAGTCGTAGCTGAAAGCTGACCGGCTAAAGCCGGTGGTTTTAACCTTGAATATTGAAATAAATTGTTTTTAAAATCATATTGTTGAATTCTTAAACTGGCTTATTGTGTTATAGTAAAACAGTTTTTATGCAGTTTTAAATACTGCTGATAAGGATTCAAAAAGACTCTTATTATTTGGAAGGATTTTTCTCAATCTTCTCTTAAGAAGAGCCCAATGATTTTCGATAGGATTAAGATCCGGTGAATAAGGAGGTAAAAATAGCAATTGATGTCCATTTTCTTCAATAATGCTTCGTGTTTCTTCAGATTTATGAAAACTCGCATTATCCATAATAAGAATACATTTCTCAGGAAGCTCAGGAATTAAACATCTCTCAATCCATAGGTTAAATACTTCCGTATCCGTATAAAATGAATACATGAGCGGCGCAATGACCTTCTGATTCAATAACCCTGCAATCAAGTTGATTTTTTCGGTCGCCCTGCCGTGCTTGTCCTCCAAAATGAGGTCACCTCTCCTACTCCAACCATATTCACTTTTGATTTTATTGTGAAAACCACATTCATCAATATAAACAATTGGCTGCTCTTCATCTCCTCGGGATTTGTTCCGCCTTAGTTGCTCAATAAATTCCGCTCTTTTCTGTTCATCCCTTTCTGCATAAAGAAAGGTTTTTTATAAGTGATCCCTAGCATCTTTAATCTCGCTTGTCATCTACAGGGCAGCAACCTCAACGGTTTTTCTTTTCCGCCTACGCTATAGTGCCGACTCACGTTCTCGCTCGGTCGGAGTCGACCGCCATGCAAAGAAAGCTGCCGATTGGCCTGCAAAACCTGCGCGAGATACGCACTCAAGGCTATGTCTATGTAGACAAAACCGCTCATGTCGCGCAATTGACCGAAGCAGGCAAATATTATTTCCTGGCCCGGCCTCGACGCTTTGGCAAAAGCCTGCTGGTGGACACCCTAGCCGAGGCGTTCGCCAGCAACCGGGAATTGTTCACGGGGCTGTATCTGGAACAGCACTGGGACTGGAGCCGAAAATATCCCGTGCTGCGCTTCGATTTCAGCCCCGGCGTCTTGCGCACGCGGGAAGAACTCGACCAGCGCATCACTGCGCAACTGGATGAATCTGCCCGGCGCTGGAGCCTGACCCTGGAGCGGCTGGATATTCCCAGCCGCTTCGAGGAATTAGTCTTGCGCCTGACGGCAACCACGCAGCAACCTGTCGTCATTCTGATCGACGAATACGACAAACCGATTCTGGACAATCTCGACCACCCGGAGCAGGCCCGGACGATGCGAGAGGGCTTGCATAATTTCTATTCGGTCATCAAAAGCCTCGACCCACATCTCAAATTCGTGCTGCTGACCGGGGTCAGTAAATTCTCCAAGGTTTCGCTGTTTTCCGGACTGAACAATTTGGAAGACATCACCCTGGATCGACGTACCGCGACCCTGTGCGGCTATACCCATCAGGAGTTCACGACCACGTTTGCCGAATACTTAGATGGAGTGGATTTGGCTCAAGTACGGCACTGGTACAACGGTTACAATTTCCTCGGTGAGCCAGTCTATAACCCGTTCGATATTCTACTGTATCTCAATCAGCGTGAATTCAAGCCGCACTGGTTCGAAACCGGCACGCCGACCTTTTTGATCGAGCTATTGCGCCAGCGGCAGTTCGTCATCCCCGAAGCCGACGATTACTGGGCCAGTGAAGACCTGCTGGGCGCCTTCGAGGTCGAGGCAATTGAGCCGGAAGCGCTGCTATTCCAGACGGGCTACGCCACCGTGCGGGAACGGCAGGTGCGCCCCAACGGCTTTCGCTACCGGCTGGGCTTTCCCAATCATGAGGTGCGCATCAGCCTGCCGCGGGCGATCCTACGCCGCTATGTCCCCAACCGGCGCGAACAGCAACGAGCGGAGGATCGGGTGTTTCAAGCGCTGGAGCAGGATGATCCCGAAGCCCTGCGACCTGCCTTGCAGGCCTTCTTTGCCTCGATTCCGCACGATTCGTCGCAACGATCTGGCCAGCTACGAAGGCTACTGGGCATCACTGGTGTACTGCCTGTTTGCGGCGTTGGGCGTGGGAACTCGCGCCGAGGAGTCCAGTTATCGAGGACAGGTGGATTTGGTCATCGAGTATCAAGGGCGAATTTGGCTGCTGGAATTCAATCTGGCCGACGCCGACGGCGGTCAACGCGCGTTGGAGCAAATCAAGGCTCGTGGCTATCACCACTGCTACGCAGGTCAACCGGTGACCTTGATGGGCATGGATTTCAGCCGCGAGCAGCGCAATCTGGCCGGCTTCGCCTGGGAACGAGTGTAAAGCCAATCACATCAGCACCACATCATATTGCTCGCGGGTGTACAGCACCTCAGCCTGGAACTTGATCGGGATCTCGATGAACGCCTCCAACTGCGCCACAGCGTGGGATTCCTGATCCAGCATCACATCCACCACTTCCGGCGCCGCCAACACCACGAATTGACGCGGCGCATATTGACGGGCCTCGCGCAACAATTCCCGGAAAATCTCATAACAAACCGTTTCAGCGGTCTTGATCGAACCGCGCCCGTCGCACAACGGACACGGTTCACACAGGATTTGCCCCAGGCTCTCACGGGTGCGCTTGCGGGTCATCTCCACCAGCCCCAACGGCGACACCTGCGAGATATGGCTCTTGGCGCGATCTTTTTCCAGATGCTTTTCCAATGCCTTCAGCACCGCTTGCCGGTGTTCCTCGCTGGCCATATCGATGAAATCGAGGATGATGATTCCGCCCAGATTGCGCAGCCGCAATTGTCGCGCGATGGCCGCCGCCGCCTCCAGATTGGTCTTGAAAATAGTTTCTTCCAGATTACGATGACCGACATAGGCCCCGGTATTCACATCGACCGTGGTCATCGCCTCGGTCTGATCGACGATCAGATAACCACCGGACTTCAGCAACACTTTTTTGCCGAGCGCCCGCTGGATTTCATCATCGATGCCATACAGCTCGAAAATTGGCCGCTCACCAGGATAGTGCTCCAAGCGTGAGACCATTTCCGGAACGAATTTTTCGGCAAACTGCAACATGCGTTGACTGGTCTCGCGCGAATCGATGCGGACTTTTTCGACACTATCACCGACGAAATCGCGTAGCACCCGCAGCACCAGCGGTAGATCCTCATAGAGCGCCACAATGCCACTGGTTTCACGGATGCGATCCTGGATGGAACACCACAATCGTTGCAAAAACTGCATATCGGCCCGCAGCGCCCAAGACTCCACACCTTCCGCCGCCGTGCGCACGATATAGCCACCTCCGAACTCGGCGCGGAAAGCGTTCACCACCTCTTTCAAACGTTGCCGCTCGCGCTCACCGTCGATCTTGACGGACACACCCGCGACATCGGAATCGGCCAGGAACACGAGAAATCGTGACGGTAGGGTGATATGCGTCGTCAACCGCGCGCCCTTGGTGCCGATCGGGTCCTTGATCACCTGCACGACCAGTTCCTGACCCTCGCGCACCAAGTCGGTGATCGCCAGCGTCCGGTCACCATTGCCGACGGTCGAAACGCCGGTTTCGGACAGACAGGACTCGAGCCGGTACTCAGGGCGAATATCGGAAACGTGCAAGAAGGCGGCCCGTTCCAAGCCAATATCCACAAACGCAGCTTCCATGCCTGGCAACACCCGGCAAACCCGGCCTTGATAAATGTTGCCCACCAAGCCACGCCGCCCCACTCGCTCGACTAGGATCTCTTGGAGGACGCCATTTTCGACCACCGCAATCCGGGTTTCACGGGGAGTCACGTTGATCAAAATTTCGTCGCCCGTACCACCTTCGGTGCGCGTGGTCATAGTCTCTTACTCTTAATTCCATATTGAAAAGTTAAATTGGCCCAGAGAGGCCGAACTCTCGCAGCAGCTCTGCCGTTTCAAACAGCGGCAATCCCATCACTCCGGAATAACTACCGTGCAATTCCACGATGAAGGCTGCTGCCCGGCCCTGAATTCCATAACCGCCGGCTTTGTCCCAAGGTTCACCGATCTCCCAGTAGGCAGCGCGTTCCGCAAGCGTCAACTCGCGAAACCGAACTCGACTCTCCTGGACTTTGACCGCCCTTTGCACCGGAGTGACCAACGCCACCGCACTCAATACCTGATGCTCGCTACCCGAGAGTCGCGCCAACATCGCCAGCCCTTCATTTCGGTCACGAGGCTTGCCTAAGATTGCCCCCTCGACGACCACGGCGGTATCCGCCCCCAATACCGGTGCCGGCTTTCGACGCCCCAGAGCCCGCGCGCCGGTTTGCGCCTTGGCCAGCGCCAACCGGGCCACATAGTCGCCAGGAGGCTCTGCAACCAACGGCGTCTCATCCACCTCGACACGCAACAGGCGGTAGGCCACGCCGATTTGCCGCAGTAATTCACGACGGCGCGGCGAAGTAGAAGCGAGGTAAATGAAAGACATGTCAAGCGCGATGATAGGGATGATGGCGTAACAGGCTCCAGGCCCGATAAAGCTGCTCAGCGACCACGACTCGCACCAAGGCATGCGGCAAAGTCAAGCGCGACAGCGACCAGAGTTGTTCAGCGCGATCGCGGCAAGCGGCATCCAGTCCATCGGGTCCACCGATCAACAAACCCAGATCGCGGCCTTCTCGCAACCATCCCGCCAATCGATCGGCCAGTTCGGCAGTGCTCCATTCACGCCCCCGCTCATCCAAGGCAATCAGATAGGCGCCGGTGGGTACCGCCGCCAGCAATCGTTCGCCCTCAGCGCGGACCAAACGCGCCACATCGGCCTTCGGGCCTCGCTTGCCGGTGGGGATTTCAACCAGGTTGAGCAGACACTCTTGGGACAGTCGTCCGGCGTATTCTGCATAACCCGTCTTGACCCAATCCGGCATTCGGGTGCCAACAGCCAGCAAATGAATTTTCATCTCTTGCGCCGTAGTGATTGCAAAAGCGCAGCGCGCATGATGACCACTGATCACCCTCTACGCATCACTGTTTGATCGCCTTCGCCACATCTACCGACCACAATTTTTCCAGATTATAGAAATCCCGGGTCTGGGGCAGCATGACATGCACGACGATATCGGTCAGATCGACCAGTATCCATTCGGCTTCCCGCTGCCCTTCGACACCGAGGGGTCGAATGCCGATCGCTGCGCATTTTTCGATCACCTTATCCGCCAACGCCTTGACCTGGCGGACCGAAGCACCACTGGCGATCACCATCAGATCTGTGAAACTGGCCATGCTGCGGACATCCAAAACCCGGATATCCTGGGCTTTCACCTCTTCCAGAGCGTCGACGACGATCTTTCGTAAGACCTCTAATTGCATTGGAATCTTGTTTATCCTCATGAAGTAACAGAATTTTCTCTAGAAAACGACCGGTACAGCATCCGGTCATGGATATCGGCCAGCACCGCCTCTGGCAACAGATAGCGGGGCGATTGACCACGCGCCAGCAAGGCGCGAATTTGGGTAGCGGAAATATCCAATTGCGTCACCGGCTGGAACAGGATAGCGCCTGCCGGTTTGCTGTGCAGCGCCCATGCATCATGCGTCATGCGCGGGGCTAGCCATGCTTCCAGCGGCAGTGGCAACTGCTGCGCAACACCGGGACGCCGCATCACGACAATGTGCGCCAGCTCGGCCAAATCCTGCCAGCGACTCCAGGTGGGTAATGCCCGAAAGGCGTCCGCGCCGACGATTAGGCACAAGGGCGTTGCTTGGCCAAAATCCTCACGCAGCGACGCCAACGTATCCACCATATAAGACGTGCCTTCCCGACGCAGTTCTCGATCATCGGCCACGAAACCCGCTTGTCCGGCCATAGCCAGTTGCACCAGCGCCAACCGCTGCTCAGCCGTCACTTGCGGCGTCCCACGGTGTGCTGGAATCCGGCAGGGGATAAAACGCACCTCAGCGAGCTCCAACGCTTCCAACAATTCCAGCGCTGGGCGTAGGTGGCCATAATGGATAGGGTCGAAGGTACCGCCCAGAACGCCTATCGGGCGGAGAGAAGACCGCATATCGGCTTATCGGAACCCTGGTCGTCCTGGATCAACGCCGAATGTGGCCATCGCCCAGCACCACGAACTTTTGGGTTGTCAGCCCTTCCACGCCAACCGGACCACGAGCGTGCAGCTTATCCGTGCTGATACCGACCTCAGCGCCCAAGCCATATTCACCGCCATCGGCAAAGCGGGTAGAGGCATTGACCATGACCGAACTCGAATCCACCTCGCGCAGGAAACGTCGCGCCCGACTGTAATCCTCGGTCACGATCGCATCGGTGTGGGCAGAACCGTAGCGGGCAATATGCTCCATCGCCTCGTCGATGTCCTTCACCACGCGGACCGCTAGGATCGGCGCCAGATATTCCGCATACCAATCCTCCTCAGTCGCCGCCTTGACATTCGACAGTAAATCGCGGGTTCGCGGACAACCGCGTAATTCGACACCGACTTCCTGATACATGCGGCCCAGAGCGGGCAACACCTGGTCGGCGATGCCTTCCGCCACTAACAGCGTTTCCAGCGTATTGCAGGTGCCATAGCGCTGGACCTTGGCGTTGTAGGCGATCCCAATGGCTTTTTCGAGATCGGCGCGGTCGTCGATATAGACATGGCAATTCCCATCCAGATGTTTGATCACGGGCACCAGCGCCTCACGACTGATACGCTCGATCAGGCTTTTGCCGCCGCGCGGCACGATCACATCGACGTACTCCGCCATACGGATCAATGCCCCAACCGCAGCCCGATCAGCCGTATCGATCACCTGCACGGCATCCGTTGGCAAGCCAGCAGACGCCAATCCCTGTTGAATACAGCTAGCGATCGCTCGATTGGAATACAGCGCCTCGGAACCGCCGCGCAAGATGGCGGCGTTACCCGCTTTGAGGCATAGCGCCGCCGCGTCGGCGGTCACATTGGGCCGCGATTCGTAGATGATGCCGATCACTCCCAGCGGCACCCGCATCCGCCCGACTTGAATGCCTGAGGGACGATATTTGAGGTCGGTGATTTCCCCGATTGGGTCGGTCTGCGCGGCAATCTCGCGCAAACCCTGCGCCATGGCCTTGATGCTTTTAGCGGTCATTTCCAACCGATCCAACAGCGCCGGCTCCAAGCCAGCGGCCTGCCCGGCCTCCATATCCTGGCGATTTTCCACCAGCAACCGCGACTCAGCGGCGGCGAGCGCCTCGGCAATCGCCAGCAAAGCGGCGTCCTTGGTGCGGGTTTCAGCGCGGCCAACGCTGCGAGAGGCTGCACGGGCGCGCTGCCCCACCGCTATCATATAGTCATCCACAGCACCCGTCGTATCCTGGTTCGTGTCGTTCATAAATCCAAAACCTCATAGCCGATACTTCACGCACCGGCATGTATTTCATCACTTGGCTACCCAACTCTTCCTCATGATCCACATACCTTTCTGAAGATATCAAAGAGAAAGCGTGGGAGATTTTTCATCGGGCCACAGCTTCCGACCCGCCAACCGTAATCCTGCCAATAATAGTTCATCCCAGGGTGCGCCGATTTCAGCACCCTTGATACAGCGGTCGATTCGGGAGCAATGCTGCAACAACCGCCGACTATCGGCTAACGTCAAGCGTTGCAACACCTGACGCACCAGCGGTTTGCGCTTTTCCCAAACCTTGTTCGCGTTGAGCGCCGCCTCCAAGGGTTGCCCGCCCGCGCAGGCGAAAGCTAGACGGCTCAGGGCGCCTACTTCTCGATGTAAGGCCCAATTGACCAGCACGGGCTCGACGCCTTCGCCACGCAGTCCGTCCAAAATGCGTATCACCCGTCCCGACTCACCGAGCAGAGCGGCATCCACAAAATCATAGATGCTGAAACGGGCGCTGTCTCCCACTGCCGCCCATACGGTTTCCACGCTCAACGAGCGATCGTCAACCATCAGCACCAGTTTTTCGATCTCCTGGGCGGCAGCCAATAAATTACCTTCGACGCGCTCACTCAGCAGCGTCACGGCCTCCGGTGCAGGATGTAGACCTCGGTCTCGCAAGCGGCGTTCGATCCAGGCCGGCAACTGGCGCACCTCCACTGGCAGGGCGGGTACGACGATTCCAACCGTGTCCAAGGCAGCAAACCAGCGGCTTTTCTGCGTTTGCCAGTCCAATTTACCAGCGCTGATCAGCAATACGACGTCCTCGGCGGGTCGCGTCGCGTAAGCGCTCAACGCCTTGGCCCCGGCCTCACCCGGTTTGGCGTCGTTCATCCGCAATTCCAGCAGACGCCGATGTGCAAACAGTGAAGGGCTGGAAGCTTTCTGGCGCAGCACGTTCCAGTCGAAACCGGCTTCCACGGTCAAACATTCACGCTCACCGTAGCCCTGCTCACGGGCGGCGGCGCGGATGGCGTCAGCGGCTTCCTGCGCCAGCAGGATTTCCTCGCCGAACACCAGATACAACGGTGCCAGCGCCTTACGCAGATGGACGGTGAGCTTATCGGGAGGCAGGCGCAAGGGAAATCTCAGAGATGGTCAGAACATTCCCTTCTCCCCCCAAGAGAGGAGTCGGAAGCGTCTTTACCAGCGGATAACGCACGCCAGAGATGGTAGCAAACACCTTTCAGGAACCGGCGGCGGTCTGCAGACGGCGGATGATTTGCCAAGCCAGATCCTCGGCCATGTTATCCACCAGCGACTCTTGAGCGGCCTCGAAACCCAGCACCCGATTCTCATCGAACAACAGAGTGCGGTTGACGCTGAATCCCTCCAGTGGGATCAGCGTCTGACCATTGGCCAGCGTAACCTGATAGGCGACATCGTAGACCAGAAAATACAGTCGTTTAATATCAGAACGGTCAGCAGCCACGGTGCGACGACCGCTATTTTCGCGCACGATGGTCAGTGTGGCGGTCGCCTGAGCCGGGTCATGCGTGACCGTCACTCCATGATTGGCCAACAATAGCGGCAGTTTCCGGCTCACGGAACCCGGCGGCATGCCGACACCTGGTTGGCTTTGCACGTAGGTCACGCGCATTTCCGGCGGCAGTTGCGCCTGACCGCGCAACTGAAAACCACAACCGGCCAGCGCCAGCAACGCCAGCCCCAATCCACTATGCATGATCCAGCGCCTGACCATTTGCACCCTCAACCTCTTTCCCGCCCACGCACGAGGGGTTAAACGACTGTCTCTCAACAAACCACGTTCACCAGTTTGCCGGGCACGATCACGATCTTGCGGATTGGCCGGCCTTCGACAAAGCGCTGAACGTTTGATTCGCATCGAGCGGCTTGCTCAATGGCTTCACGTCCGGCATCCACCGGCACCTCAATCTGCCCGCGCAGCTTACCATTGACTTGCACCACCAGCGTCACTCGCGAGCGCGCCAATGCCGCCTCGTCCGGCGCGGGCCAAGCGGCATGCAACACATCATCACCATAGCCAAGTTCCCGCCAGAGCACATGGGTGATATGCGGCACGATCGGTGACAGCAACCGCAGCAGGATACCCAAACCTTCGCGACGCACCGCAGCAGCTGACGCCGCCTCCATCTCGCTCCGACTCAATGCATTCAGAATCTTCATACCGCCGGATACGACCGTATTGAATTGATGACGACTGAAGTCATACAGCGCCTGATGCAACGCTTCGTGGACTTCACGACGCACCGTACGCGCCGGTTCGGACAAGGTGGCGACGTCCGGTTCACCGGCAGCGTGAATCGCAGCCTGATGCTCGGCGGCGTAAAGCCACAGGCGACGCAAAAAACGATAAGCACCGGCCACTCCGGAATCGGACCATTCCAGCGCCTGGTCAGGCGGCGCGGCGAACATCATAAACAATCGAGCGGTATCGGCTCCGTACTGCTCGATCAGCGACTGCGGATCGACGCCGTTATTCTTGGATTTGGCCATCTTTTCGATGCCGCCGATCGCCACTGGTCGTCCATCACTGTTCAAGGTCGCCGCCAGTGGCCGGCCCTTGTCATCGGTTTGCACCTTGACATCCGCCGGGTTGAGCCATTGCTTGCGGCCATCCGCACTTTCCCGATAGAACGTGGGCGCAACCACCATGCCTTGGGTCAACAGGTGAGTGAACGGCTCATTGATCTGGGTCAACCCCAGATCGCGCATGACTTTGGTCCAGAATCGTGCATAGAGCAGGTGCAAGATGGCATGCTCGATACCGCCAACATACTGATCCACCGGCATCCAGTAATCGGCTCTTTGATCGACCATCACCGGCGCACCGGGCGCACCATAGCGGAAGAAATACCAGGACGAGTCCACGAACGTATCCATGGTATCGGTCTCTCGTCGCGCTGGCTGATTGCATCTCGGACAGGTGCAGTGCAGAAATTCAGGATACTTGTTGAGCGGGTTGCCCGAACCGTCTGGAATCAAATGCTCGGGTAGCACTACCGGTAATTGTGCGTCGGGCACGGGCACCGCGCCGCAGTGCTCGCAATGAATGATCGGAATCGGCGTGCCCCAATAGCGCTGCCGGGAAACACCCCAATCGCGCAGTCGCCAAATCACCTTCTTTTCACCCAAACCCTTGGCGCTCAAGTCGGCGGCGATGGCGTCCACGGCCTGGGCAAACTCCAGTCCGTCATACGGGCCGGAGTTGATGCAGACCCCATGATCGGCGTAAGTCTCTTGCCAGGGTGTCGGAGTCTCATCGCCAGCGCAGGTACGAATCACCGGCTTGACCGGCAAGCCGAATTGGTGGGCAAAGGCAAAATCGCGTTCATCGTGAGCCGGCACTGCCATCACCGCGCCTTCGCCATAACTCATCAAAACATAATTGGCGACCCACAGCGGCAAGGCTGCACCGGTCAGTGGATGCATCACGACCAAGCCGGTCGGCATCCCTTTCTTCTCTTGGGTAGCCAGCTCTGCTTCGGTGACGCCGCCATGCCGACATTCGTCGATGAATGCAGCCAGTTCCGGGTTGCTTTGCGCCGCGAACAAAGCCAATGGATGCTCGGCGGCGATCGCGACGTAGGTCGCGCCCATCAAGGTATCGGCGCGAGTCGTGAATACCCAGAGGATGCCGGAGTCGTTTTCGCTCTCGGGGCGCAAGGGGAGTCGATAGGGAAACCCAATCCGCACTCCATGACTCTTGCCGATCCAGTGCTTCTGCATCAGCTTGACTTGCTCTGGCCAACCGGGCAGGTGATCGAGTTCCGCCAGCAACTCTTCGGCATACTGGGTGATAGCCAGGTAATACATGGGGATTTCGCGTTTCTCGACCACCGCACCGGTGCGCCAGCCGCGCCCGTCGATCACCTGCTCGTTGGCCAACACGGTCTGATCGACCGGGTCCCAATTGACTACGCCAGTTTTCAGGTAGGCGATGCCCTTTTCCAGCATCCGCAGGAACAACCATTGATTCCAGCGGTAATACTCCGGCTTGCAGGTCGCCACTTCGCGTTCCCAATCCAAGGCGAAACCCAGCAACCGGAGTTGCTTCTTCATGTAAGCAATATTATCGAAGGTCCATTGCGCTGGAGCGACGCTGGAAGCCAGCGCCGCGTTTTCCGCCGGCAAGCCGAAAGCATCCCAACCCATCGGTTGCAAGACATTCTTACCCAGCATTCGCTGGTAGCGGGCGATCACATCGCCGATGGTGTAGTTGCGTACATGCCCCATGTGCAGCCGCCCACTGGGGTAGGGAAACATCGACAGGCAGTAGAATTTTTCCCGGCCCGGCTCCTCATGCACAGCGAAGATACGTTGCTCATCCCAATGATGTTGTGCTTCCGCTTCAATAGCTTGCGGCTGATAAAACTCGGCGATCACGGCGATTTCCTGGCGTTGACTGGCTTTGAAACAAGGTTGGTTAAAATAACATAACTTTTCCAGCAGGCGCAGATGCAAACGCCGAAAGGGATTTCAGCGAAGAGGAGAAAGGCTGGATGCCAATGCGCAGGTTATGGTGGGATCATAGCGACATGACATGACTCATTTTGCAAGTATTTTATTTAGTTAAATCATTTGCTTGGTTGTGAGATTTCCCAGGGAAGGAGGTGAGCGCTTTCACGCAATAAGTGATCTTTGAAGTGGATTTGGCGGTAGCAAAAATGGATAGCGGATTCAATGTTCGCTGTAACCACGATTTTTTAGCAGTTGACTCACCATACATACATGCTTGACTCCTTGTGCATGATACTGAGCTTCAGCGACTCGGAGCATGGCTTGAGGGCCGCCCCGTAGCAAACATGAAGCGGTAGCAAGTGTTCTTCCCGAGGATGGCAAAACCGAGCCCCTGGAGCCTCGAACCAACGATTTAATCTTCTTGTTCTTTCTTCCTCGGAATATTCTGAATTACCACACGTGTCGTGCAACCACTGCTCGAAGGCATGGTTCAAATCACGTGTTTCAATGGTCTCGGGGGCAAAAAATGCCTTCAAATTGTGAAACGAGAAACCTGAACCCACCAACAATACATTCTCTCGGCTTAAACTGCGCAAAGCCTTCCCGATGTCGATATGGCTCGAAGGGTCCAAAGACGCCAAAAGAGATAACTGAACACAAGGAATGCTTGCTTCGGGATACATGATTTTGAGGGGAACGAATACGCCATGGTCAAAGCCTCGTTCCTTATCCAATTTTGCCTTTATCCCCGATTCGGTCAGCAATTGATAAAGCTCGCGAGCTAATGCTGGCTCACCTCTACATGGATATGCGATTTCATAGGACTCTTGCGGAAAACCGTAGTAGTCATATATCAGCGCAGGAGTCTCCCCAGCAGTGATCGTAGCAACTTGCTCTTCCCAGTGCGCGCTAACGACAACAACAGCATCGGGACGACGGAGGTTCGCAGCCAAACCTTCTAAACAAGCGAGCATTTCACTATGTCCGACATCTCCAAGGAGCGGCATTGGACCACCGCCATGAGAGATAAACACAGCCTTCGCTCCATGGTTCATCAGTTTTCTCCGCGAAAGATCCCAGTCTTAAGGCTGGGGAGGGATAGTGGACGGCGAGAGAGTCCCCCTGGTGAGGACTCACTAAACACCGCATTTCTCGGTAACATCGCTACTGTCTCCTATGCAAGAGCTACCGTACGCTGGGGAAGCCAAATGGTGAAAACCAAGCTGTCTGCTCCTCTGGGCAATCCTCAATGAAACAGAAAACCCTGATGGTAAGATCAGGAATCCCCGTCCTTCAGGCCGAAGAGGATGTCAAGCTTCATCGAAATAATCCGCATATCTTCTTCACCTCATACATGCTTGCCTCTGCGCCCAGCTACTCCATCGCTCTCAATCCCCTACACAGCACGATCTCTGCCCCAATTGAGCCTTGAACCTGGAATTATTGAAAAACGTCCAGTCGGGCCTTACACTGGCTTCTTCGCCTGCTCGTTACTCGGCTTCCTATAATTTGGAGTGCATGCCCAGCATGCTTAAGCTAATGGAGCACTCCAAGGTGCTGGCGGCAGACGACACCCTAAGAGCTGAAAACCTGACTGATTACACTGTTTTTTTAAGGAGTTCAATCGTGAAAGAACTGCTCAGAGAAATCGACTCTGGAAAAACCAGTTTTACCCCTTCAAGTAACACAGATGACCACCTTGCAGAATTTCAAAGCACCGTGGAGTTGCTGCGTAGGGCGCATCGAAGTGGATACATCAAATCCTTCACGCCTCATGAAATATCGCTAGCAGATAACAGCTATTGCGACCAAGTATCTGTCGAAGGTCTCACGAGTCAGGGACGCGAATATCTGCAGGGCACTGAAAACCAATATAATAGACGCCCAGGGTGAGATCTGTCCGTAGCGGCCCCCGGCTTAACCAGTTCTCAGTTTTTAAGGCCACATTTAATATTCAGAACAACTTCCCTACTACTTCATTCCGCTAAAGACTTCCTGACTTTCATAACACACCTCGATTTGCAATCGACGCCCTAGAGCACATAACGAGGCCATCGCCAGCGGGAATGGAGCGTAGCGGAATCCCCGTCCGTGTGCATGGTATTGTTGAGCAATTGTTCTTAGAAATACCCCCGACTTATAACCTTCAGGGCAGTGGAGTCTGTGTCGTCCGCCATCGCTTGTATCTGCAAACGTCATCTACAACGCGCTGCTAGGCGATTTTTTCTGCGCCATATTCAGTACCTTCCAAGGCGGCAACCTTACGTCGAACGCCTTCGACAAGCCGCTCAGCCAATGCTTGAGGAAGACAACCTTCAATTGTGAGCCAGATACAGTGATGCTCCTCAACGAATCGGATTGTTACTCCCTCAAGTCGAATTCGATAGACGCCGTACTCTTCCTTTAATCCGGGAAGTACATCGTGAGCCACATCCGGCCTAAATAGCTGCTCGACGGCTCGCACATCTGGGAGGAACCCTAACGCTTCCTCAAGCCGCCCCACTGCCTTTTTATAGCTGTCTTCCCACCCAACCGTCAGATCCCATAAGGCCTGCCGAATTTCCCATAAGCGGTTGGCTCGCTTGTCAGATCGGAAAATCACCCACCTTGGCCAAGCCCTGTGAACGATGCGACTCCAAGTCCCGGAAGCAAGGTCAAGGCTCCAATCGTCAATGTTCTCCATTTGGAATCCGCGCCGCTTGATTACGCTGCCCGTTCCAGACGGACGGCTTCATCAAGTTTTTCGGCCTCGGTTCGCGCTTCAACGGGAGTGCTGAGTCTGTGACTCAACCAGTTCAAGCTCCCTCCACGCGCAAGCCCCGCCTCCCCGGCGGTTGCAAAGCTCAGGATATTTCGAGCCGCGTTCACGTCGCGGTCATGGTGCGTTCTGCAATCGGGACACGTCCACTCTCTAACCGACAGCAGCATTGTTTCTCGGTAGCGCCCACAGTGAGAACAGGTCTTACTGGTGGGCGCAAAGCGATCCACCGTCACCACCGTGCGTCCGTACCAGTCCGCTTTGTAGCCGATTTGCCGCTTGAATTCGTGCATCCCCACATCGGCCAGCGCGCCCGCAAGGTGATGATTCTTCATCATGCCGCGCACGTTCAAATCTTCCAGCGCCAAGACATCGGCACGGCGAATCAAGGCTGTGGTGGTCTTGTGCAGGAAGTCGGCCCGCATCGCCGCAATGTGGGCGTGAATCGTGGCGACCCGTTGCCGCTGTTTGCGCCGTCGGTTGCTTCCCTTTTGCATCCGACTCAACCGGCGCTGCTGAAACTTCAACCGACGCATCTGCTTTTTCAAGTGGCGCGGATTGCCGCTTTTCAAGCCGTCACTGGCGACCACCACATCCTTGATACCCAAGTCCAAGCCGACGGCAACGCCGGTCAAGGGCAAGGCTTCAACCCCTTCTTCACACGCAAACGCCACGAAATAGCGCCCCGACGGGTCTTTGGAAACCGTCGCCATTTTCGGTATGCCGGTCGGGATGCGACTCCAACGGGCTTTAATAAAACCCAGTTTCGGCAGTTTGAGGTATTCGCCGCTGCGATAGGTGCTTTGAATGTGGCGCTGATCCAGTTGATAGCGGACGGATTGTTTGTTCCACTTCGACTTGAACCGTGGGTACTTGCCGCGCTTGTCAAAGAAGTTTTTAAACGCCTTGTCTTGGTCAATCAGACTTTGCGTCAAGCAGTTCGCCGTTGCATTGGCCAGCCACGGGCATTCGGTTTTCTTCCAAGCCGTGACTTGGCGTCCGAGTGAGACGTGGTTTTGCTTCTCTTGGCGTTCCTTCCAAGCCGTGCTTCGCACGTCCAGACAGCGGTTCCAGACGAACCTTGCGCACCCAAACTCAACCGCCAACTGCTTTCGTTGTGCAGCGGTCGGGGTGAAGCGGAATTTGTAGGCTTTCAGGCGTTGAACCATTCGTCGATTTTACTCGATTTCACCCGTCGCTGCGGTGCGAACCGCCCCGAAAAACCGGCGCGGATAGCACGTCAAACCGCCGGACAGGATGCTCCGGGCAGAATCGCATCGCCTTAGGGCTGGCGATTCTGACTCCCTACGCAATCCCTTCTTCGACCGGCGGGGTCGTTCGTCTTCCTTGACTCACTTCGATGAACGCGAGCGCGCGCTCGAAGGTGACTTCTACGCACCGACTTCCACATTCAACCTGAACTGGGAAGTACGGGCCGAGCTTTGTGTCGCCAACGTCAACAAACTGGCGCTCTGCACCCTTGATGCCTTCGACAAGCCGAATGCTCAGCGAACCACCCAACCCATGAGAAGCCGATTCGAAAAACCAAGCTTGGGCGGAGTCCAGAACGGTTTGCATGAGGTCTAACAAGTAATTATACGGAACCGTACATCCTGCATCAGGATAAGATATACGGCGCATCAAGACTTAGCTTCGAGCAGCACCGTCGTTGATTGAGCAATGGCTCGACGCTGGACTCGCGAGTCGATGACATTCTTGAGCGCAATCAGGCAGCCCAAGCCGATGAACGCGCCCGGCGGCAAAATCGCCAACAGGAAACCACGATAGTCGTCCACCAGATGCAGGGTCAGCCCTTTGCCGAACTCACCAAACAATAAATCCGCCTGACCAAACAGCGTTCCCTGCCCTACCACTTCGCGCAACGCCCCTAGTAGCACCAGCGCCAACATAAACCCCAGACCGGTGGCAATCCCATCGACTGCCGACTTGGCCACTCGATGCTTGAAAGCAAACGCTTCAGCGCGACCGATCACACAACAATTGGTGACGATCAGCGGAATGAAAATGCCCAACACCGTATACAACCGTGGTAGAAAAGCATGCATTGCCAACTCGACTGCCGTCACTACGCAGGCGATCACCAACACGAATACCGGAATCCGCACCTCGGGCCGCACCAGATTACGAATCAGCGATACCGCGACATTGGAAATCAACAACACCAATAAGGTCGCCAACCCCAACCCCAAGCCATTGACCACCGAATTCGATACTGCCAACAACGGACATAATCCCAGCAACGCCACAAACCCGGTGTTCTGGGTCCACACGCCATCCTTAAGGATTTTCAAATAGCCGGTGTCGTTCATGAATGCTCCTCACTCTTCACCGCTTTGGTCATCGGTGCGAACAGCGATTCCCGATGCTTCTGAGCATACTCCAGGAATTTATGGACGGCTTTGACCACCGCTCGTGGCGTAATCGTCGCTCCCGTGAATTGGTCGAATGCGCCACCATCTCTTTTCACCTTCCACTGCGCTAAGGCAGGATGGGTCAGCGATTTGCCGGCAAACGCCAGAATCCATGGCGAACGACGCTCCTCAATACCATCCCCCAGGCCAGGTGTTTCCTTGTGCGTCAACACCCGCACCCCGGCCAACGTCCCATCGGCATACACACCGATCAGCAACTGAATCGGCCCCCCATAACCATCCGGCGCATAAGGCGTGGCGAACAGCGCCACCGGCTGACCCTCCTTGCGCGCCCGATAAATTACCACCGGCTGATCGGTGCCTAACCACTCTGGCGCAACGACTTCAAGACGATCTTCCGTCACCCGGTTGTCGTAACGATCAGTCGGCACCAGTTGATTGAGTCTGGCCTCCAGCGCCGCCTGCTGCGCCTCGGCGATAATGTCCTTAGTGCCGCTATAGGTCACGGCTACCAATCCAGTGCCGACAACAGCGAAACCCGCCAGGATCAGGGCGGCAACCCCCATACTGTGTGCGACCGTCTTCATCCGCGTCGCGCTCCGAACACCCGGGGTTGGGTGCAAAGATCGATGCTCGGCGCCGCGATGTTCATCAACAACACGGCAAACGCAACGCCATCGGGATAACCGCCAAAGCCGCGAATGATATACACCAGGATGCCGACGCCCACACCGTAGATCAATCGACCATACGGGGTGGTGCTGGCCGTGACTGGATCGGTGGCGATGAAGAAAGCGCCGAAAAGCGCCGCACCGCTCCAGACATGAAACCACGGTGGCGCGTAATGCTGTGGATCGATCAGATAGAACACCGTAGCGATCACCGCCAGTCCACCCAGCATCCCGGTGGGAATCCGCCAATCGGCAGTCCGTGTGTAAACCAACCACAATCCACCGGCTAAAAAACCCAACGCCGCCCACTCCCAACCTTGGCCGGCGACGAAACCGAACACTGGGCTGTTACGAATCTCGGCCACCGTCAATCCCAAACCGATCTGGGTGCGCAGCGCGTCGAGCGGCGTGGCGCCGGTCAATGCATCCAGGGCAAAACGCGCCGGCCACTCGCCGCTGAAAATCGTCCGCAGCGTTTCCAAGAAAGTCAGCGCCTGCGGCTGGTACAGACCATGCGGGATCAGCCAAGCGCTCATTTCGCGAGGAAAGGAGGTCAACAGCACTACATAACCCACCATGGCCGGATTGAACGGGTTATAGCCCAACCCCCCGTACAAGTGTTTGGCCACGACGATCGCCGCCATGACACCCAAGGTCGTCAACCACCACGGCGCCAACGGCGGCAACGCCACCGCCAGCAACCAAGCGGTCACCACGGCGCTGAAGTCGCTCAGATGCAACGCCAATCGCCTGCCGCGCACCGCTAGCATCACCGTCTCTGCCAGTAGTGCGACGGCAGTGGCAAGGACCAGATTGACCAGAACACCCCAACCAAAGAATCCGATCAGCGCTGCAACGCCAGGAATCATGGCATACAACACTCGACGCATCACCTGGCCAACACTGGTGTTCTGCAAGACATGCGGGGAAGTGACGATCTTGAAGCGCATCATGTTCAAACATCCTGCTTGCCAAGCGACTGATCAGTTTTTTCACCCTCACTCTCTCCCGTTCCTTCATGCGAGGGAATCAGGGAAAGAGGCTGTGGCTTGGCTTGGGCAACCGCCGTCTGGATGTCCAACTTGCCGCCCGCGCCGCTGTCTTCCGCCTTGGCGGTCCTGGCCGGCGACTTTTGACGCAGTTTGGCCTCGCGTTCCTGTTTTTCGCGCTCCAGCCGCTCCAGTCGGGCCTGATGGCGTTGCCGGGCCAACTCAGCTTTCTGCTTTTCCTTCTCCTGCGCCCAGATTTCATTCTTGGCATAGCGGTAATACTGCACCAACGGGATATGGCTGGGACAGACTGCACTGCAACAACCACACTCGATGCAACTGAAGAGATGGTAATCCTGCGCCTTATCGAACTCCTTGGCGCGGGCATGCCAGTACAACTGTTGCGGCAGCAGGTTGGCGGGACAGACCTCCACACAAGCTCCGCAGCGAATGCAGGGCGCAACTGGCCGGGTCGGCGTCAGTTCCTCGGCGCTGGCCGCCAGAATACAGTTGGCTGCCTTGGTCAGCGGCACCTCGTCGCTATGTAGGGCAAAGCCCATCATCGGCCCGCCCATGATCAATCGCTCTACCTTTTCCCGATAGCCGCCGCATTGTTCGATTAACTCGGCGAACGGCGTACCGAGCAACGCATCCAGATTGCCTGGACGGCTCACATGGCCCGTCACGGTCACCACTCGGGAAATAACCGGTTCGCCATGATCGATGGCGCGATGGATAGTGTAAGCGGTCGCGACATTGAAGCACTGTACCCCGACATCGATCGGTAAGCCCTCGACGGGCGTCTCCTTGCCGGTCAGTAGCTTGACCAGTTGTTTGACGCTGCCACTAGGGTAGCGCGTCGGCACGGATCGGACGGCGTACCCGGTTCCAGCGCACATTTCGCTCATGGCGGCGATCGCTTCCGGCTTGTCGTCCTCGATGCCGATCAGCACCTCACGCGGTTCCAGCAGGTGGACCATGACATGCAGCCCAGCGATGATACCGGCTGCCCGTTCGCGCATCAGCCGGTCGTCGCAGGTAATCCACGGTTCGCATTCGGCACCATTCAGGATCAAGGTCTCCAGATGCTGATCCTGACCACTCAGATTCAACTTGACGGCGCTGGGGAACGCCGCCCCGCCGAGTCCGACGATACCGGCGTTGCGCAAGATATTGCGCAGTTCGCTAGGGTGCAGGGCGCGGTAAACTACCGGTTGACGCTCGATCCAGCGATTCTCTCCATCACTGTCGATCACCACACATAGGTCCGGCAAACCGGAAGGGTGCGGCACCGGTCGGGTATCCACCGCGACGACCACTCCCGAAGTCGGCGCATGAACGGCGGCGCTGATATAACCATCGGCTTGACCGATCATCTGCCCTTTGAGGACCGAGTCGCCAACCTGCACCAATGCTTTGGCGATCGCACCGATATGCTGGCGTAACGGCACGGTCAGCCGACGCGGCAATGGCCCTGGTTGGATCGGTTGTCGATTGGATTCCGTTTTGTGGCGAACGGTTTTCAGCCCACCGTGAAAGGGAAACAGGCGGCTCATGCGGCAGCTTTGGTGGTCACGACCGGATAAGTCCATTTCCAGGTGGTAATGGTTTGCGTGATCGGAACCATGTCAATACAGTCTACGGGACAAGGCGCCACGCATAACTCACAACCCGTACATTCGCTGGCGATGACCGTATGCATGTGCTTGGCTGCACCGAGAATGGCGTCCACCGGGCAGGCCTGGATGCACAGGGTACAACCGATGCAATTCTGCTCGTCGACCACCGCCAACATTTTCGGTTTCACGACGCCATGCTCAGTACTGAGCGGCTTGGGATCACGGCCTAGCAGATCCGCCAAGGCGACAATGCCGTTTTCACCGCCTGGTGGACACTGGTTGATATCGGCCTCGCCAGCGGCAATGGCTTCAGCATAGGGCCGACATCCTGGATAGCCACATTGCCCACACTGGGTTTGCGGCAAGATGGCGTCGATCTTGTCAACGATGGGATCGCCTTCCACTTTGAAACGCACGGCGGCGAACCCCAGCAGCAGACCGGAAACGCCAGCCAATGCACTCAGCACGACAATTGCGGCAATCATTTTTTAACCTCTGACCAAACCGGCAAAACCCATGAATGCCAATGACATCAATCCAGCGGTTACCAGAGCGATCGCCGCTCCACGAAACGGCACGGGCACATCCGCCACCACGATGCGCTCACGCATGGCCGCGAACAGCACCATCACCAGCGAAAAGCCGACCGCCGCACCGAAGCCGTACAGACCCGATTCGACGAAACCATGCCGAGTCTGCACATTGAGCAGAGCGACGCCCAACACCGCACAATTGGTGGTAATCAACGGCAGATAAATCCCCAAGACCTGATAGAGCAACGGGCTGGTCTTATGCACCATCATCTCGGTAAACTGGACCACCACGGCAATGACCAAAATGAAGGTGATGGTCCGCAAATATTCGAGTCCTAATGGCGCCAGCAAATACTCGTCGCTGAGATAGGCGCAGACGGAAGACAGCGTCAACACGAAGGTTGTCGCCAACCCCATACCGATGGCCGTCTCCAGCTTGCGGGATACACCCATGAATGGACATAGTCCCAGGAACTTTACCAGCACGAAATTATTGACCAGAATCGCGCCTATCAGGATCAACGCATACTCTCTCATAGCAGGTCTTTGAGGCCGATATCGAATGCTTATGGTAGAAGGCTCCAGCCCGTCAATCCGGCAGGAAACCTGCCCTTTACATCAATAGAAACTCCATCAACGCCTTCTGCGCATGCAGGCGATTCTCAGCCTGATCCCAGACCCAGCTTTGCGACCCGTCGATCACCTCGGCGCTGACTTCTTCGCCGCGATGCGCTGGTAAACAATGCAAAAAAAGCGCATCCGGCTTGGCTTGAGCCATGATTTCACTCGTTACTTGATAAGGCGCAAAATCACGCATACGCCGTTGTTGCTGCTCTTCCTTGCCCATGCTGGACCATACGTCGGTCGTAACCAAATCGGCCTCTCGCGCAGCGAGCAACGGATCACGCAACAAAACCACCCGTCCAGCGGCGCGTTGCAGCAACTCGGCATCCGGCTCATAACCCGGAGGAACGGCAATGCGCAACTGAAAATCAAACTGGCAGGCAGCACTGAGATAGCTGTTGCACATGTTGTTCCCATCGCCAATCCAAGCCACGGTTTGACCCTGAATGCTACCGCGTCGTTCGATGAAGGTTTGCACATCCGCCAACAACTGGCAGGGATGGTTGTAATCGGTCAATCCGTTGATCACCGGTACGGTGGAATACGCGGCAAAACGCTCGATACCGGTATGCGCAAAAGTACGGATCATGACAAGATCGACCATGCTCGACAGCACCCGGGCGGTATCTTCGATCGGTTCACCCCGGCCCAATTGAGTGTCTTGCGGCGATAGGAAAATGGCGCTGCCGCCAAGCTGTACGATGCCTGCTTCAAAGGAGACTCGGGTGCGAGTAGAGGCTTTTTCAAAGATCATGCCCAACACCTTGCCTGGAAACGGCGCATAATGCTCCCCGCGCCGGTGCAATGCCTTGAGTTGGTCGGCGCGCTGTAGGATCTGGTGCAATTCTGCCGGAGTCAAATCGAACAAACTGAGAAAATGGCGTGTTTTCATTATAGAAATTCGCTGCAAAGCCGGACGAACGGCCACGCTGGATGGTTGCAAACCGGCTTGTGGAAAGGACGCCTTTCCAAGACGAGCTGTTCACAAGCCGTTCTCCAAAATCAAAACGGCAGCGGTAGCAGCTGCCGTAGTAAAATTATAGATCATGTTTCCGGCGGAATCGTGTTGACGCTGTTGTCGCCTGCGAGGCCGCATTCATCCACTACAGGATTGGCCCCTCAACATGCAAGCTCACTTCTGTCTTCAATGCGGCAGTCCATTGCAAACTGCTGAAATCGCTGGTCACACCCGGCAACGCTGTAGCATGCCCGATTGCACCTATGTTCACTGGGATAATCCGATTCCCGTAGTCGCCGCCATCGTCGAAGTGAACGAGGTGGTGATTCTAGCCCGAAACCGCGGCTGGCCGGAAAAGATGTTCGGCTTGGTCACCGGCTTTCTGGAAAAAGGCGAAACGCCGGATGCCGCCGTGCTGCGCGAAGTACGAGAGGAATTGGGTCTGAACGCCGAAACGGCAAACTTCATCGGCTATTATCCTTTCTTCGAGATGAACCAATTATTGTTGGCTTTCCATGTACCGGCCAGCGGCGAAGTCACGCTCGGTGAGGAATTGGCCAACATCAAGCGGGTGCCTGTCGAGCGGTTGAAACCGTGGACCATTGGCACTGGCCCCGCTGTCCGTGACTGGCTGGCAAGTCGCCGTGGGTAAAATAGGTTTCCTAGCCTGCTTTATAACGGGCTAGAAGCCAAATCTACTTAGCGAATTGCCAATCCATAGTCTTTCCGCCTGAGATACAGACATCCTTAACCCCCCCTGGCGCTACGCGCCACCTCATTTTAGCCACGGAGAAAAAAAAGATGTCCAGTGATCATCATCAAAGACAATATTCACCTTTATTGCCCATATTGATTTGTGCATCTCAGCGGCAAACCGTCTTTCTTGGAAGTTATGCTAACCTGATACGGTATTAATGGTGTATATCGATGCTCGACAATTCGAGCGCCAAGTTTCGTTGATGGTACTTTACTTATGCCTTTGTTCCAGACTTTACCCGAGACCGCACCATGCATCTAAAATTGCCTGACTGCATGACCGTTATCGAAATCACTGAACCTGGCGGTCCCGAAAGGCTGGCACCTGCCAGTCGGCCGACGCCACGACCGACCGCTGGTGAGGTATTGATTCAGGTCGCGGTCGCGGGTGTCAATCGGCCTGACTGCCTGCAGCGCCAAGGCAGCTACCCGCCGCCGCCCGGCGCTTCCGACATTCCTGGTTTAGAAGTGGCCGGCACCATCGTTGCGCTGGGCGAAGATGTCAATAGTTGGTCAGTTGGTGACGAGGTCTGCGCGCTTCTCACCGGCGGCGGCTATGCTGAATACTGTGTCGCTCCTGCCCCGCAGTGTCTACCCATCCCGGCCGGGCTGACCCTGCAGCAAGCTGCTGCGCTTCCAGAAACTTTTTTCACGGTTTGGAGCAACGTCTTCGACCGGGGGCGGCTACAGCCCGGCGAAATCTTGCTGGTCCATGGCGGCGCCAGTGGTATCGGCACGACAGCCATCCAATTGGCCAAAGCGCTGGGGTCAAGGGTGCTAACCACCGTTGGCAGCACCGACAAGGTGCAACCCTGCCTCGATCTCGGCGCGGAGCAGGTCATCCATTATGGCGAGGAAGATTTTGTGCAAGCCGTCAAAAATGCTACGCATAACCGAGGGGTGGATGTGATTCTGGATATGGTCGGTGGTGATTATGTACAGCGTAATCTCAGCCTGTTAGCGGTCGAAGGCCGATTGGTTTTCATCGCTTTTCTGCGCGGCGCCAAGATGGAGCTGAATCTAGCACCGGTCATGATGAAACGGCTGACCATCACTGGTTCGACCCTGCGGGCGCGACCAGTCGCCGATAAGGCCCCCATCGCTCAAGCCTTGCATAAGGCTGTTTGGCCACTGCTATCGAACGGAACGGTTAGACCTATCATCGACCGGATTTTCCCCCTGGCTGAAGCTGCTACCGCTCACACCCTGATGGAATCAAACCGCCATGTCGGCAAAATCCTGCTGCAAGTCGCTTGAGCTGGCTGAACAAGAACCATTCGGAGTGTTGCTTGCCTAGAGTTGATGCAAATATGCAGGGCTTACAGTGATTTTTGCATCGCAACAAAAAATCATCTATGCTTTTGCTTCATTGCCGATAAGCATGAAAGACGAAGCTTCGCCGCACCTTTCCATCGGCGAAAATTCAGGCTACAGGTGAGAGGTTGAACCCATGCGCAGTAACCGCAAACTCCACCACCCGTTTGTTTGGTTCGAGAATGGCGGATGGTGGTTCAAAATTTTTGGCGAACGCTTCGGCCCTTATTGGGAGTTAGTTGATGCCCGCTATAATCTGTTGGTCATTCATGGGCTTAGTAAACGACTCCACACAGCGATCGCCCGTTGAAACCAAGTTAGTCGCCTTAGAAAGCCGGGTTAAGAGCCCGGCTGCAAGTCGTCGGTTTTGACAAGAGAACCTCACCCGACTGCCGCCTCGGGTCGATCGACCAGTTCGACATAGGCCATCGGCGCATGATCTCCCACCCGAAATCCGCATTTGAGAATACGCAAATAGCCGCCAGGACGTGTCTGATAACGGGGACCCAGCTCATTGAACAGCTTGGTGACCACATCTCGGTCGCGCAATCGATCGAATGCCAACCTTCGGTGAGCCACGCTATCTTCCTTAGATAAAGTAATCAGTGGCTCGGCGACACGACGTAGCTCCTTAGCTTTGGGCAACGTGGTCCGAATGAGCTCATGGGTAAACAATGAAGCAGCCATATTGCGTAGCATCGCTTTTCGATGGCTGCTGGTTCGATTAAGTTTGCGGCCGATTTTTCGATGGCGCATGATGACGATTCCTTAGAAAAACTAGTCGGACAGATTAAATAGATGACAGGAAGCCAAGACAACCACACCTTACTCGGAATTCACATCATCACTATCAGCGTTATCGGCGGACATCGGCGATTTCAGCGTTTTATCGCCTTCAGTCATCTCGGTGGCCACACCGACCTTACGTGACAAAGCCATCCGTTCCTCGGACTGTTGTTCCAGATTCAGACCTAACGGTGGCCAGTCATCCACCTTCATCCCTAGATGCAGCCCAAACTTGGCCAGCACTTCCTTGATTTCGGTCAGCGATTTCTTACCAAGGTTCGGCGTTTTCAACAACTCTGCTTCGGTACGCTGTACCAAGTCACCGATATAGTAGACATTCTCCGCTTTCAGACAGTTAGCTGAGCGAACAGTCAACTCCAGATCATCCACGGGTTGCAGTAGCTTGGGATCAATATCTACTGGCGGCTGTGGCAGTGGCTCGTCTCGCTTACCCTTGAGATCCACGAATACAGACAGCTGATCCAACAGAGTCCTAGCCGCCGTGCGGATCGCCTGTTCCGGGTCGATCGTACCATTGGTTTCCAGATTCAGAATCAGCTTATCTAGATTAGTACGCTGCTCAACACGGGCGCTCTCCACCCGATAACTAATCCTTTCGATCGGGCTGAAGGATGCATCCAATCGCAATCGACCAATTGGCCGAGTTTCGCTGTCAGCACTCTCCTGTTGCGTCGCAGGTCGATAACCACGACCACGCTCGATCTTGAGTCTCATATTCAGCTCACCGCTCTTGGTCAGCTGAGCAATGAGATGATCTGGATTGACAATATCGACCATATGATTTCTGTCGATATCGCCTGCCAATACTGGCCCTGGACCTTTCTTAGTTAGCGTCAGGTTCGCCTCTTCCACACCTTCCTGCAAGGTGATGGCGATCCCCTTGAGGTTGAGCAGAATATCGATTACATCCTCTTGCACGCCCTCGATCGTCGAATACTCATGCAAGACTCCATCGATCTCGCACTCGACGATAGCGGCCCCCGGTATCGATGAGAGCAGAATGCGTCGCAGGGCATTACCTAGCGTATAACCAAACCCTCGCTCCAAAGGTTCCACGGTCACTTGCGCCGACCGCCGTTTATCATCGAGAATCTTGATCTCGACCCGGGTCGGCTTCAGCAAATCGAATACGCCCAATACCATCCGTTTCCCCTCGGATTCGGTCACTTGGAATACAACTCTACCACCAGTGATTCATTGATATCCGGCGGGAGATCACTACGATCCGGAACCCGCTTGAACACCCCACGCATCTTGCTGGACTCTACGTCGACCCAGTCTACAAACCCCTGACCTTGAGCCAGTTGCAATGCATACTGAATACGCGTTTGGCTGCGACTTTTTTCGTGGACAGCAACCACATCCTCCGGCTTGACTTGGTAGGAAGGAATATTCACCCTCTGATCGTTGACGGTAATGGCCCGGTGGGAAACCAGCTGCCTCGCTTCGGCGCGAGTGCTGCCAAATCCCATTCGGTACACCACATTATCCAGCCGGCATTCCAGTAGTTTCAGCAGATTCTCACCGGTAGAGCCTTTACGGCGGGCGGCTTCTTTATAGTATCTAAGGAATTGCCTTTCCAGTACGCCATAGACCCGGCGCAATTTTTGTTTCTCGCGCAGCTGCAACCCGTAATCGGACAACCGAGAGCGGCGCGCGCCATGCTGGCCCGGTAAGCGCTCCAGATTGCATTTGGATTCCAGCGGCCGGGCGGCAGATTTCAAAAATAGATCCACACCTTCCCGACGGCTCAATTTGCATTTGGGACCGAGATATCTCGCCACATTAAGACTCCTGGACTAGACGCGCCGGCGCTTTGGAGGGCGGCAACCATTATGGGGAATCGGCGTCACATCCATAATGCTCATGATCTTGAATCCAGCGGCATTCAGAGCACGCACCGCGGACTCCCGACCTGGCCCTGGACCTTTGACATTGACTTCCAGATTTTTAACACCATATTCCTTGACTACGTTACCTACCCGCTCAGCTGCGACCTGCGCAGCGAAAGGCGTACTTTTGCGGGAGCCGCGGAAACCTGATCCGCCCGAAGTGGCCCACGCCAACGCATTTCCCTGACGGTCAGTGATGGTGATGATGGTGTTGTTAAACGAAGCGTGGATGTGAGCGACCCCATCCACAACATTTTTTTTGACGCGCTTGCGCGTCTTGGTAACCGGTTTTGCCATGCTCCAACCTATGCCAAGTATTCCAAATAATTCAGGCGAAACTTACTTACGGATGGCCCGGCGCGGGCCTTTACGCGTCCTGGCATTGGTGCGGGTGCGCTGGCCACGAACCGGTAGCCCGCGCCGATGGCGCAACCCTCGATAGCAGCCTAGATCCATCAGACGTTTGATGTTCATCGATACCTCACGGCGCAGATCACCTTCGACCGCATACTTGGCGACCTCAGCACGCAAAGTGTCGACTTGTGCCTCATCCAGATCTCGAATCTTGCGATCCGGCGGAACCTGAGCCGCTGTACAGATAGACTTGGCGCGGGCCGGACCGATGCCATAAATAGCCTGCAACGCGATGATCGCGTGCTTATTGACCGGAATATTGATGCCTGCAATACGGGCCATACCTTAACTGCTCCTCCTGCTTTGCCGGGTCTTCGCACGCAAAGAAGCGAGAATTTAACCCGGATAGCAATGTAAAATCAACAGCGAAATTGGTTTTACCCTTGCCGTTGCTTATGACGGGCATCCTTGCAGATCACCCGGACTATACGGTCACGACGAATGATCTTGCAGTTGCGACAGATCTTCTTCACTGAAGCGCGTACTTTCATTAAATATTCTCCAAAATTAAACAGGACGCCATACTACAATCGCAGTGCCCAATCATCGACTGTTCTTTTGCAGTTAGCGCAACAAGCCTTGTCCCTTAAAACTGCTCTTCTTCATTAGGCTCTCATACTGATGGGACATCAGATGCGCCTGAACCTGGGCCATGAAGTCCATGACCACCACCACGATAATCAGTAGTGAGGTGCCTCCAAAGTAGAACGGCACCCGCCAGTACAGGATCAGGAATTCGGGCAGTAGGCAGACACCCGCGATATAGATCGCGCCAATGAGCGTTAGCCGGGTCAATACCTTGTCGATATAAGTCGCTGTCTGCATACCAGGCCGGATACCAGGAATGAAGGCCCCTGATTTCTTCAGGTTGTCAGCAGTTTCCTTGGAATTGAAGACCAATGCCGTGTAAAAGAAGCAGAAAAAGATAATCAAGCCAGCATAGAACATGACATAAAGCGGCTGTCCCGGCGACAGCGTCGAACTGATATCCCGCAGCCACCCCATGTTTGGCGCGTTCCCGAACCAACTACCTAGCGTCGCGGGAAACAGAATCAAGCTAGAGGCAAAGATCGGTGGAATCACCCCCGACATATTCAGTTTCAACGGCAGATGTGTGGTTTGAGCAGCGTAAACTCGTCGGCCCTGTTGTCGTTTGGCGTAGTTGACGGTAATCCGTCGCTGGCCACGCTCGACGAATACGACCAAACCGGTGACCACTACCGCCAGCACCAGCAAAAACATCACCATGATCAGATGCAACTCGCCAGTGCGCGCCAATTCCAAAGTGCCGCCTACGGCGTGCGGAAGCCCGGCAACGATACCCGCAAAGATCAACATGGAAATACCATTGCCGATACCACGCTCGGTCACCTGTTCACCCAGCCACATCAGAAAGATGGTTCCTGTTACCAAACTGATGGTTGAGGTCACGATAAAACCGATGCCAGGCGAGATGACGACCGAACTACTGCCCGTCACCTGATTTTGCAGAGCGATACTGACACCAATCGCCTGAAAAGAAGCCAAGAATACGGTTAAGTAACGGGTATAGCGGGTCAACGTGTGGCGGCCAGCGGCCCCACCTTCCTTGCGTAACTGCTCCAACGCCGGCACCACCATCGACATGAGTTGCAGAATAATCGAAGCCGAAATATAGGGCATTACGCCCAAGGCAAAGATGCTCAACCGCTGTAGAGCGCCACCCGAGAACATATTAAACATGTCGAGGATGGTCCCACGCTGCTGATCGAACAATTGCGCCATCGCATGTGGATCGATACCCGGCACCGGAATATGCGTACCGATGCGAAATACCACCAACGCCCCCAGCAGAAACAGCAGGCGCTGGCGCAGTTCGGTCATCTTGCCGAGATCCGGCAGGGCACTGGCCATCTTTACTTCTACTCGAGAATCGTGCCGCCAGCCGCCAATACCGCAGCCCGCGCACCTTGAGTCAGAGCCAAACCACGTAGAGTGACGGGCTTTTCCAGTTTACCGGAGAGAATAACCTTAATTCTCTTGGCAAAAACTGGAGCGAGATTAGCCGCTTGGAGCGCCGCTAAGTCAATCACTTCAGCCTGCACCTTAGCCAACGCATACAGTCGCACTTCAGCGGTATCTTTAGCCGTCATCGAGCGAAAGCCCCGCTTGGGCAGGCGTCGCTGTAACGGCATTTGGCCGCCTTCAAACCCGACCTTATGATAACCACCCGCGCGGGCATGCTGGCCTTTGTGACCACGCCCGGCGGTCTTGCCGAGACCGGAACCGATTCCGCGCCCAACTCGCTGTTGTTCCGGACGGCTACCTGGTACTGGCTTAAGGGTATTCAGTCGCACGGCGTCAGCCCTCCTCGACCTTCAATAAATAGGAGACTTTGTTAATCATCCCACGATTTTCCGGGGTATCGACGACCACCGCGCTGCTGTGCATGCGCCGCAAACCCAACCCGCGTACACAAGCTTTATGCGCAGCTAATCGACCATGCACGCTTTTCACCAATGTCACTTTCAATTGATTCGCCATGCGCCTCAGCTCCGAATCTCTTCCACACTTTTGCCACGCTTGGCAGCCTGGTAGTCAGGCGATCGCATGGCGCTCAAGCCGCGAATGGTCGCTCGCACCACATTGATAGGATTGCGTGAACCGACGCACTTAGATAACACATCCTTGACGCCTACTACCTCGAACACTGCCCGCATGGCGCCTCCAGCGATGATGCCTGTGCCTTCAGAAGCCGGTTGCATAAAAACATGCGCCGCACCGTGTTCGGCCTTGACCGGATACTGCAGAGTCGTCCCGTTCAACGCTATACGGCGCATATTCTTGCGGGCCTTATCCATGGCTTTTTGAATCGCCATCGGCACTTCGCGAGCTTTGCCATAGCCCAGGCCCACTCGACCATTGCCATCACCGACCACGGTCAGCGCAGTAAACCCGAACTGCCGACCACCTTTGACGACTTTAGCTACCCGATTGACGGCAACCAGCTTTTCCTGCAAGCCATCGGTATTCTGGGAACCTTCTACATTGCTCGCCATATCTATTCCTTAAAACTCCAAACCGTTTTCGCGGGCGGCATCAGCTAGCGCCTTGACTCGACCATGATATTTGAAACCGGACCGGTCGAATGCCACCCGACTGATGCCTATGGCCTTGGCCTTTTCAGCAATCGCTTTACCCACTGCCTTAGCTGCTGCAATATCGCCGGTGCTTTTGAGCGCCTGACGCAACGCCGGCTCTAAGGTAGACACCGCCGCCAAGGTCTGGTCACCCGCCAACGCCGAAATAATGATCTGGGCATAGATGTGACGAGGGGTGCGGTGTATACACAAACGGTGGATGCCCAACTCCTTAATCTTGTGCCGGGTACGCAACCCACGCCGCAGGCGCGCGGCCTTTTTATCGGCAGATTTCTTATCCATGGTGATTCCCTACTTCTTCTTGGCTTCTTTCAAGATAACCGTCTCACCCGCATAACGAACACCTTTGCCTTTATAGGGTTCTGGCGGCCGGTAGGCACGGATCTGGGCAGCAACCTCACCGACCTGCTGTTTATCCACACCCCGGATGACGATTTCGGTCTGGGTCGGGGTCTGCACCGTAATGTTCTCGGGGACCTTGAATTCGACCGGATGGGAAAAACCCAGCGCTAAATTCAAGGTGCTGCCCTGAGCCTGAGCACGGTAACCGACGCCAACCAACTGCAATCTACGCTCGAAACCGTGGCTAACCCCGATGACCAAGTTATTGAGCAGAGCACGCATGGTCCCTGTCATTGCCCGATACTTACCTTCGTTGGTCAGTACGCGCGGAGCGACTTTTAAGGCGTTGTCCTCCTGCTGAATCAATACCCAGGGATGTACATGCAGTTCCGCAGAACCGTTCTTACCCTTGAGGACGACCTGTTGGCCGTTGATTGTCACATTTACGCCAGTAGGTATTGGAATCGGTTGCTTGCCGACTCGCGAGACGCGAATCTTCTTCTCCTGGATGACCGCTGCCATATTCAAATTCTCCTTTACGCCACTAGGCACAAAACTTCACCACCATAGCCAGCGGTGCGAGCAGCACGGTCGCTCATCAGACCTTTGGATGTAGAAATAATCGCTACACCCACGCCACCCATGACTTTGGGCAATTCATCCTTGCCACGAAAAACTCGCCGGCTGGGCTTGCTGATGCGCTCGATGCGCTCGATAACCGGCTGGCCTTCAAAATACTTGAGGGTAATGGTCAGCTCAGCCTTGCCAGGCGCCGTTTGTGCAACAGTAAAATCGGTGATGTAGCCTTCATCCTCTAGCACCTTGGCGATCGCGACCTTCAGCTTGGAAGCCGGCATGGTCACCTGGGCCTTGGCGGCGGCCTGGGCATTGCGGATGCGGGTCAGCATGTCCGCGATGGGGTCCGTCATACTCATGATATCAATCAACTCTATGTGGTCAGTCTTGGGGCCACCGGCGGCGGGGCAAACCCCTGAACTTAATCGATGGGAGGAAGGAGGCAGGGGGATTTTCCTACCCGCCAGTCGCTACTTATTCACTAATCTTCATTCACCGGCCATCCACTTATCGCTGGTACCGCTACCAGCTCCCTTTGCGCAATCCAGGCACATCGCCGCGCATGGTGGCTTCCCGTAACTTATTACGCCCCAAACCAAACTTGCGATAGAAGCCATGTGGCCGCCCGGTCAGCCGGCACCGGTTGTGCAAACGACTTGAACTGGCGTCACGCGGCTGCATCTGCAACTTCTTCTGCGCTTCCCGCCGTTGCTCATCGGTGCTGGCTGGGTTGCGAATGGTTTCTTTGAGTTCAGCCCGCCGAGCAGCATACTGCTGGACGATACGCGCCCGCTTGGCTTCACGATTGATCATACTCAGTTTCGCCACAATTGAACCCTCAGTTCCGAAACGGGAAATTGAACGCCGCCAACAGAGCACGACCTTCTTCGTCGGTCCGCGCTGTCGTGGTGATGGTGATATCCAGGCCACGAATAGCGTCAATCTTGTCGTAATCGATCTCCGGAAAGATGATTTGCTCGCGGACCCCCAAGCTGTAATTACCACGACCGTCGAAAGCACGGGCATTGAAACCACGAAAATCGCGGATACGCGGGATCGCAATGTTGACCAAGCGGTCCAAGAATTCATACATCCGGTCACGCCGTAGAGTCACTTTGCAGCCAATCGGCCAGCCCTCACGGATCTTGAAACCAGCGATGGATTTGCGTGACAGCGTTATTATTGGTTTTTGACCAGCAATCTGAGTCAGATGGCCAACCGCATGATCCATGATTTTCTTGTCGGCTACCGCTTCGCCCACCCCCATGTTCAGGGTGATTTTGCTGATGCGCGGGATCTCCATGACATTTCGATAGCTAAATTGCTCACGCAGTTTTGGCGCGATCGTTTCACGATAATAGTGCTGCAACCGGGTCATGACGGGTTCCTCATGACATCTACCACTTCATCGTTGGACTTGAAGTAGCGCACTTTGCGGCCATCTTGCAAGATCCGGAAACCAATCCGATCTCCCTTCTTGGTCATCGGGTTAAACAACATCACATTGGAAATATGCATCGCCGCCTCACGCTCGATGATACCGCCAACCACATTACGCGCCGGATTAGACTTGGTATGACGCTTGATCATGTTGACGCCAGCGACAATAACACGCTCGCCGTTTTCCACCACTCGCATCACCTTGCCGCGTCGACCTTTGTCTTTGCCGGCGATGACGATTACCTCGTCATCCTTTCGAATTCTGCGCATGACTGCCTTCCTCCTGCCTCATAAAACTTCGGGGGCTAGGGAAATGATTTTCATGAACCGTTCACCGCGCAACTCACGGGTTACTGGCCCAAAGATGCGGGTACCAATCGGCTCCAGCTTGTTGTTCAGCAGCACTGCGGCATTGCCATCGAAGCGGATCAATGAACCATCCGACCGACGTACACCCTTGCGGGTGCGCACGACTACAGCGTTGTAAACCTCACCTTTGCTCACCTTGCCTCGAGGGATCGCGTCCTTGACGCTGACCTTGATGACATCGCCAATATGCGCATAACGGCGATGGGAACCACCCAGCACCTTGATGCACATCAGCCGGCGGGCGCCGCTATTGTCGGCGACTTCCAACATCGTTTGCATCTGAATCATGTTCTACATTCCCTTCACGGAGTTGGAAAAGGATCAGCCGCGCCCATCCCGCTCATTGGGCGCGATTGACCACCGACACCAACATCCAGGACTTGGTTTTGGACAATGGCCGGCATTGCTTGATAGTCACCATGTCGCCTTCACGACACTCATTTTGTTCGTCATGAGCATGCAGCTTGGTGGTGCGACGGATATATTTACCGTACACCGGATGCTTGACCAGCCGCTCAACGGCCACGGTGATGGTCTTACTCATCTTACTGCTCGTCACACGCCCAGTCAGGGTGCGCTCCACCTGATTTTCTGTCGTCATGCGTTTAGCCCGCCTTCTCGCTCAATACCATTTTGACCCGGGCGATATTGCGTCGTGCTTGCCGAAACAGATGGGACTTATCAGCCTGGTTCGTTGCTTTTTGCATACGCAAGTTGAATTGCTCACGCAACAACGCCAGCAATTCCTGCCTCAACTCATCCGTGCTTTTTTCTCGCAGTTCGCTTGCTTTCATCACATCACCATCCGGCTTACAAAAACCGTCTGCACGGGAAGCTTAGCCGCTGCCAAACGAAAGGCCTCGCGAGCAACCAACTCGGATACGCCTTCCACTTCATACAGCACGCAACCCGGCTTGACCTTGGCCACCCAGTATTCGACATTACCCTTACCGCTACCCATACGCACTTCCAGCGGTTTCTTGGTAATCGGTTTATCCGGAAAAATGCGGATCCATACCTTACCACCACGTTTGATGTAGCGATTAATCGCTCGGCGCGCCGCCTCGATCTGGCGCGCGGTCAACAGACCACGAGTGGCGCATTTCAACCCATATTCGCCGAAACTCACCTGGGCGCCGCTGGTAGCGACGCCACGGTTGCGTCCCTTGCGCTGTTTACGAAATTTCGTTCTTTTCGGCTGTAACATATTTCTTCTCGTCTATAAAACAATGAACTCCGCAATCTGCCACGGAGTTCTGCAAACCTGCCAGGTTTTCAGCTCGCTGTCGCTTTCTCAGATTTAGCTTCGCCTTGCCGCTCCAAGCCGAATATCTCGCCCTTGAAAATCCAGACTTTGATTCCGATCACACCATAAGTGGTTTGAGCTTCCGCTAAACCATAATCGATATTGGCGCGCAGAGTATGCAGAGGAACTCGTCCTTCACGGGTCCATTCGCTGCGGGCAATTTCCGCGCCGTTCAATCGGCCAGAGACTTGTATCTTAATCCCAAGCGCCCCCAGACGCATGGCATTGGCGACTGTGCGCTTCATGGCGCGGCGGAACATGATACGCCGCTCCAACTGCTGAGCCACACTTTCGGCGACCAACTGGGCATCCAATTCCGGTTTGCGGATCTCCTCGATATTCACTTGAAGATCCTTGACATCTAGCCCCATCATCCGAGCCACTTCCTTACGCAGGGCCTCAATATCTTCACCTTTCTTGCCGATCACCACACCCGGACGCGCCGTATGAATGGTAATGCGCGCCAGCCGCGCCGGACGCTCAATCTGAATTCGACTGACCGAGGCATTGGACAATTTCTTCTTCAGAAATTGCCGTGCCTTGAGATCGGTCTCCAACAAATCGGGAAAGTTCTTGCTACTGGCATACCACTTGGAGGTCCAGTCGGATGCAATCCCCAACCGTATACCCGTAGGGCTGACTTTTTGACCCATGGCGTTACTCCTAAAACTATTCGGCGACGGTGACAGTGATGTGGCTGGTGCGCTTGACGATGCGGTTACCACGGCCCTTGGCGCGGGCATGCATCCGTTTCAGCACCGGACCACAATCTACGCAGATCGTAGACACCTTCAGTTCGTCGATATCGGCGCCTTCGTTATGTTCGGCGTTGGCAATAGCCGATTCCAGCACCCCTTTAATCAGTTGAGCCGCTTTCTTGTTACTGAAAGTCAGAACTTCCAAGGCCCTTCCCACTGGCAGGGTGCGAATCTGATCGGCGACCAACCGAGCTTTCTGTGGCGAGATGCGGGCATGTTTTAAAATGGCGACAGCTTGCATCAAATCGTCCCTCTATTTGGACTTCTTATCTGCGGCATGCCCGCGATAAGTACGGGTCGCGGCAAATTCACCCAGCTTATGACCAACCATATTTTCGGTGACCAGGATAGGCACATGCTGGCGGCCATTATGCACGGCGATAGTCAGCCCGATCATCTCGGGCAGGATCATCGAGCGCCGTGACCAGGTTTTGATCGGACGCTTGGTATTCGCGGCGATCGCTTGTTCCACCTTCTTAATCAGGTGAAGATCAACGAACGGGCCTTTCTTAATCGAGCGTGGCACCTTAACTTATCCTCTCAATTCAATCGGTCCTATTTTTTACGCCGGCGAACAATCAGTTTGTCGGTGCGCTTGTTCGAGCGGGTCTTGTGGCCCTTGGTCGGAACACCCCATGGCGACACCGGATGGCGCCCACCAGAAGTACGACCTTCACCACCACCATGCGGGTGATCGACCGGATTCATCGCCACGCCGCGCACAGTGGGTCGGACGCCGCGCCAGCGTTGAGCACCGGCTTTACCCAACGAACGTAGGTTATGTTCTGCATTCCCCACCTCACCGATGGTGGCTTTGCAGTCCGCATGAACCTTGCGAATTTCGCCAGAACGCAGCCTCAGGGTCGCGTAATGACCTTCCCGAGCGATCAACTGCACGGAAGCGCCAGCGCTACGAGCCAATTGCGCGCCCTTGTTTGGTCGTAGTTCCACGCAATGCACCTGACTACCAACGGGTATATTGCGCAACGGCAAGGTATTACCCGGCTTGATCGGCGCCGCTGGCCCCGACATCAGGGTATCGCCAGCATGGACATGACGCGGGGCGATGATATAACGACGCTCACCGTCAGCGTACAGCAGCAGGGCAATGTGGGCACTGCGATTCGGATCATATTCCAGTCGCTCGACTCGCGCCGGGATGTTGTCCTTGTTACGCTTGAAATCGACCAATCGATAATGCTGCTTATGACCACCGCCTTGATGTCGGGTGGTGATGCGACCCATATTGTTACGACCACCCTTGCGCGACTGTTTCTCCAGCAAGGGCGCATAAGGGTGGCCCTTATGCAATTCGGGACTGACTACCTTGACGACGAAACGTCGGCCCGGCGAGGTCGGTTTAGTTTTGACGAGGGGCATGAAGATTCACCTTAAATCTGTAGGTACCGAAGCAGCGCCCGCTCACTCCGCCACCAGAAAATCGATTTCCTGGCCGGGCTCCAGGGATACATAGGCTTTTTTCCAATCCGAACGCCGCCCGTAAACCGCCCCGAAGCGTTTGCGCTTACCCTTGACATTGGCTACCGTAACGCCCTTAACCTTGACACTGAACATCAATTCAACGGCAGCCTTGATTTCTGGCTTGGCAGCGTCGCGAAGTACTTTGAACACCACTTGGTTATAACGCTCAGCGACCCGGTTAGCTTTCTCGGAGATATGCGGAGCCAGCAGAATTTTCATCAAGCGTTCCTGATCGCTCATCCCAGCCACTCCCCAACACGTTGTAAAGCCCCAGCGGTCATGACCACGGTATCGGCGCCCACCAGGCTGACCGGATCCAGGCCGGCTACATCACTGATCGCCACCTGACCGAGGTTGCGGGCCGAAAGATAAAGATTAAGGTCAATTTTCTCGCTGACCAGCAACACTCGACTTTGATCCGCGAGACCCAGCACCGCCAATTGGGCGATCATCCGCTTGGTCTTAATCTCTGGAAGCGTTAACTCATCGACGATCAACAATCGACCCTGACGCAGCAACTCGGAAAAGATCGAACGTAACGCCGCTCGGTACATCTTACGATTGACTTTTTGCGAGTAATCCTGCGGGCGGGCGGCAAAAGTCACGCCACCGCCACGCCAGATAGGGCCGCGGGTGCTGCCGGCGCGGGCGCGGCCTGTCCCCTTTTGTCGCCACGGCTTACTGCCACCACCGCGCACTTGGGCGCGGCTTTTCTGAGCGCGGGTGCCAGCACGAGCGCCCGCCAAATAAGCGACGACCACCTGATGCACCAAAGATTCATTGAATGGCCGTGCGAAAACCTCATCGGCGGCGAGCACCTGGCCGGACGTCACACCGTTCGCGTTTTTGACCTGCAAATCCATATCGCCCTCCTTACTGACGCGCTTTCACGGCGGGCCGAATCATCACATCACCACCCTTGTGGCCGGGGACAGCACCCTTGATCGCCAGCAGGTTACGTTCGGCATCCACTCGAACCACTTCAAGGTTCTGCACACAACGCTGCACCGTGCCAAGATGGCCAGCCATTTTCTTGCCCTTGAATACCCGACCGGGACTCTGATTCTGGCCGATCGAACCAGGGGCGCGATGCGACAATGAATTACCATGGCTGGCGCGCTGGCTGCGGAAATGGTGGCGCTTAATGGCGCCGGCAAACCCCTTACCGATGGTTGTACCGGTCACATCGACTTTCTGGCCCGCCTGAAAGCGCTCGACGGTCAACTCGGCGCCAACACCAATGTCAGCGCCCTCGCCATCGGCCAGGCGGAATTCCCACAGACCACGGCCTGGCGCAACGCCAGCTTTAGAGAAATGTCCAGCCATGGGCTTGGTCACCCGGCTAGCACGACGTTCACCCACTGTGACTTGCAGAGCGCGGTAACCGTCGCTATCCTCGGTCTTGATCTGGGTAACGCGGTTGGGTTCGACCTCGATCAGGGTTACGGGTATCGAGACGCCGTCCTCCGTAAACACCCGGGTCATACCGGCCTTGCGACCGATGAGTCCTATTGCCATTTTATTAAGCCTCTGGAGCGACAACTCAGGATCAGAGGAGGGGAAGGCCGCCCTTCATGATCCATAAAATTCGCAAGGTCAGGCTCCAAGCCTGACTGAAAGGAGATCACCTGAGATTCAGGAAATCGCCTAATTCAATTTGATCTGCACATCCACGCCAGCAGCGAGATCGAGCCGCATCAGAGCGTCAACCGTCTTGTCCGTCGGGTCGACGATATCCATGAGTCTCTTGTGAGTGCGTAATTCATACTGATCGCGAGCATCCTTATTGACATGCGGTGAAACCAGCACGGTGAAGCGTTCAATCTTGGTCGGCAGAGGAATCGGGCCGCGAACCTGGGCGCCAGTACGCCGGGCAGTCTCGACGATTTCTCGAGCCGACTGATCGATCAACCGGTGATCAAATGCCTTGAGACGGATACGAATGCGTTGGCTGGTCATGGGATACTTACTCGATAATCTTTGCGACGACGCCGGCGCCGACCGTGCGCCCGCCCTCACGAATGGCGAAACGCAAGCCTTCATCCATGGCAATCGGTGCAATCAGACTCACCACAATGCGTACATTGTCCCCCGGCATCACCATCTCCACCCCTTCAGGTAGATCCACCGAGCCCGTGACATCCGTGGTGCGAAAGTAAAATTGAGGCCGATAGCCTTTGAAAAACGGCGTGTGCCGCCCACCTTCTTCCTTGCTCAAAACATACACTTCAGCTTCAAAATTCGTGTGCGGGGTGATCGTCCCCGGCTTGGCCAGCACTTGACCACGCTCCACATCGTCACGCTTGGTGCCTCGCAGCAAAACACCGACGTTGTCCCCCGCTTCACCTTGATCCAACAGCTTGCGAAACATCTCTACACCCGTGCAGGTGGTCTTCACCGTCGGACGAATGCCCACAATCGCTACTTCTTCCCCAACCTTGATCCGACCACGCTCCACCCGTCCAGTCACCACCGTCCCACGACCCGAAATCGAGAATACGTCTTCGATCGGCATCAAAAACGGTTTGTCCACTTCACGCTGCGGTTGCGGGATGCTTTCGTCCATCGCCGCCACTAACTTGTGAATCGACGGCTCCCCCACCTCACTTTGATCCCCTTCCAGCGCCTTGAGCGCCGAACCCGTGATGATCGGTAGGTCGTCCCCCGGAAAGTCGTAACTGGATAGCAACTCCCGCACTTCCATCTCAACCAGTTCCAGCAATTCAGGGTCATCCACCATGTCCGCTTTGTTCAGGTACACAACAATGTAGGGAACCCCAACTTGCCGCGCCAGCAGAATGTGTTCGCGTGTCTGGGGCATCGGTCCGTCCGCCGCCGACACCACCAACACCGCACCGTCCATCTGCGCCGCACCCGTGATCATGTTCTTGATGTAGTCCGCATGCCCCGGACAGTCTACGTGCGCGTAATGCCGCTTCGGCGATTGGTACTCAACATGCGCCGTCGCAATCGTGATCCCCCGCGCCTTCTCTTCCGGCGCCGAGTCAATCTGGTCGTAGGCTTTGAATTCCCCACCAAATTGCGCCGCCATCACCCGCGTGATCGCCGCCGTCAACGTCGTCTTGCCATGATCAACATGACCAATCGTCCCCACATTCACATGCGGCTTGCTGCGCTCAAACTTCTCTTTGGACATCTAGGCACTCCATCCGATTCAATACTCTTCAGCAACCGCTTCAGGATGCTTTCTTGATAATGGCCTCTGCAATGTTAGCGGGGGCTTCGTTATATTTGGCAAATTCCATGGAATAGGTGGCTCGACCCTGAGTGGCTGAGCGCAGGTCGGTGGCGTAGCCAAACATTTCGGCGAGCGGCACTTCAGCGCGGATCACTTTGCCGGATGGTGAGTCATCCATACCTTGCAGTATGCCACGCCGGCGATTGAGATCGCCCATGACATCGCCCATGTAATCCTCAGGCGTGACCACTTCGACCTTCATGATCGGCTCCAACAAAACCGCGCCAGCTTTGAGCGCACCATCCTTGAAGCCCATGGAACCCGCAATCTTGAAAGCCATTTCACTGGAATCCACTTCGTGGTAGGAGCCGTCGAAGATAGTGACCTTAGCATCCACCACGGGGTAACCCGCCAATACACCCTTTTCCATTTGCTCTTGCACGCCCTTGTCCACCGCCGGGATATATTCGCGAGGCACCACACCGCCGACAATAGCATTGACGAACTCGTAACCGGCGCCAGGTTCCTGCGGCTCCAACCGCAACCAAACATGACCATATTGACCACGACCACCCGATTGACGTACAAACTTCCCTTCCTGCTCCACCGTCTTGCGAATAGTCTCGCGGTAAGCGACGCGCGGCTTACCGATATTGGCGTCAACCTTGAACTCACGCTTGAGGCGGTCCACGATGATTTCCAAATGCAATTCACCCATACCGGAAATGATCGTTTGGCCCGATTCCTGATCGGTATGCACTCGGAAGGAAGGGTCTTCCTGGGCTAGCTTGCTGAGAGCGATACCCATCTTTTCCTGATCAGCCTTGGTCTTGGGTTCGACGGCCACGGCAATCACCGGCTCGGGGAATTCCATCCGCTCCAAGGTAATCACATGATCGGCGTTACAAAGGGTATCACCAGTCGTCACATCCTTCAGGCCCACACAAGCAGCGATATCGCCGGCGCGAATCTCTTTGATCTCCTCCCGGCTGTTGGCGTGCATCTGCACCAAGCGGCCAATGCGTTCACGCCGACTCTTGACCGGGTTGTAAACCGAGTCGCCGGAATTGATCACCCCAGAATAGCAGCGGATAAAGGTCAGAGTACCGACAAAAGGATCCGTGGCGATCTTGAACGCCAGCGCCGCGAAGGGCGCGTCGTCATCAGCCTGGCGCGTGCCTTCGCTCTCGGCAGAATCATCCAGAATACCCTTGACCGGCGGTTTGTCGATCGGTGATGGCAGATAGCGAATGGCTGCATCGAGCATCGCTTGGACGCCCTTGTTCTTGAAAGCGGAGCCGCACAATGCCAGAACGATCTCGCCTTTAAGGGTGCGCGCGCGTAAACCAGCGTGGATCTCGTCTTCGCTCAGCGGCTCACCTTCCAGGTATTTTTCCATCAATTCGTCAGAGGCTTCGGCAGCGGCTTCGACCATCTTCTCACGCCAGGTCTCGCAATCAGCCTGCAAATTGGCTGGGATGTCGGCATACTTGAACTCCATGCCGAGGCTATCCTCATCCCAGTAAACCGCTTGCATCTTGACCAGGTCGACGATCCCTTTAAACTGATCCTCAGCGCCGATCGGGAGCTGAATCGGCACCGGATGGGCGCCTAATCGACCCTGGATTTGCTGGACGACGCGCAGAAAATCGGCGCCAGCGCGATCCATCTTATTGACGAACGCCAGGCGCGGCACGCCATATTTATTGGCCTGCCGCCAGACCGTTTCGGATTGTGGCTCGACCCCACCGACCGCGCAAAATACCGCGCAAGCGCCATCCAACACCCGTAACGAGCGTTCGACTTCAATGGTGAAGTCGACATGGCCTGGGGTGTCGATGATGTTGACGCGGTGCTCGTCGAACTGGCTGGCCATACCAGCCCAGAAGCAGGTCGTCGCGGCGGAAGTGATGGTGATGCCACGCTCTTGCTCCTGCACCATCCAATCCATGGTGGCGGCGCCATCGTGAACCTCACCCAGCCTGTGGGAAATACCTGTGTAAAACAGGATGCGCTCGGTTACGGTGGTCTTGCCAGCATCAATGTGGGCCATGATGCCGAGGTTACGATAGCGCTCGATGGGGGTTTTGCGAGCCACGGCTCAATCCTCGAAACTTACCAGCGATAATGAGCAAAAGCCTTGTTGGCTTCCGCCATGCGATGCACGTCCTCACGCTTCTTGACCGCAGTGCCACGGCTTTCGGCCGCATCCATCAATTCACCCGCCAAACGGCGAGCCATGGATTTCTCGCTGCGTTTGCGAGATGCATCAATGATCCAGCGCATCGCCAAGGTATTTCGACGCACGGTGCGGACCTCCACCGGGACCTGGTAGGTGGCACCGCCAACCCGGCGAGATTTGACCTCGACCACTGGGCGAACATTGTCCAGTGCTTGCTCAAGCAAGCCCAGCGGATTGTCCTTACCCTTTTCGGCCATGGCATCGAGTGCGCCATAGACAATCTTCTCAGCTACGGATTTCTTGCCGCGCTCCATCACCATATTCATAAATTTGGCCAGCATCTCACTCCCATGTTTAGGATCAGGGAGGATGATTCGCTTTGGGACTTCTCTTCTTCTCGGCATAACCGTCTCAATCTCGATGGATTAATACGAAACTCAGGATTTGGGCCGTTTAGCGCCGTACTTGGAACGTCCCTGACGGCGCTTGGTTACGCCGGAGGTGTCCAGACTGCCACGCACGATGTGATACCGCACGCCTGGCAAATCCTTGACGCGCCCACCGCGAATCAACACCACTGAGTGTTCCTGCAGATTGTGACCCTCGCCACCAATGTAGCTCGTTACTTCCTGACCGTTGGTTAGACGCACGCGCGCCACTTTACGAAGCGCGGAATTCGGCTTTTTGGGGGTTGTGGTATAAACACGAGTACAGACACCGCGCTTCTGTGGGCAGCTCTCAAGCGCTGGAACATTGCTTTTCGCTTTCTTTCTAGCGCGCGGGTTACTTACCAGCTGGTTGATGGTGGCCATTCCCTATACTCCAATCAAGCTTTCAAATTCAGTCAACCCGGCAGCGGGCCTGCGCTGATTGGAATCCGGGCTTGCAAAGAGGCGGGACTATAGGCGGGCAAGTCACTGATGTCAAGTTCAGTTGAATTGGGTTCTGCAACAACCCCATCCCAATAAACGCTGCAGGCCTTAGTATCAGGTTTTAAGACTATGCTTATTTAGCAAAGTGTACAGGGTCGGACGCGTAATACCCAACAGTTCAGCGGCATGGGAAAGATTACCGCTGGTGTAGTCAAGCGCCTGCTGAATGGCTTGCCGCTCAGCCTGTTCGCGCGCTTGGCGCAAATCGGGTGGAGGTTCGATAGCGGCAACGGTGTTATCCTCCACATCCAGTTCCAGATCCCGGGCAGTAATCTGCCTAGACTCGCTCATGATCAGTGCTCGCTTGAGCCGATTTTCCAATTCCCGGATATTACCCGGCCACGAATGCCTCTCCAGCGCGCGCACTGCATCTGAACCAAAATTCAGCTGTGTCTTGCCTAACGACTGTCCAAACGTGCTCAACAAGGCGCGGGCGATCAGTAACACATCGCCTTCTCGCTCGCGCAACGCAGGAATCTGGATGACGATCTCGCTGATCCGATAGTACAGATCTTCGCGGAATTGGCCTTCACCGATCAGAGCTGAAAGATCACGGTGAGTCGCACACACCACCCGCACATCCACCGGGATCGATTCGCGGCCACCGACTCTCTCGATCACTCGCTCCTGGAGAAATCGCAACAACTTGGCCTGCAGCGGCAGAGGTAAATCGCCTACCTCGTCAAGCATCAACGTCCCGCCATCAGCATACTCGATCTTACCCCGGTTCTGCTTGACCGCGCCGGTGAAGGAACCTTTTTCATGGCCGAACAATTCGCTCTCCAACAGAGCGTCAGGAATGGCTGCACAGTTGATAGCGACGAATGCTCCCTGGGATCGGGAACTTAATTCATGTAGCGCGCGCGTCAGCACTTCTTTGCCGGTGCCACTTTCTCCTAACAACAGTACATTGGCGTTGGTGGGTGCGATTTTTTGGATTTTCTGGCAAATCTTAAGCATCTTCGGACTACCGGCAATCAAACCTTGCAGCGGCGTCGCTGCTTGATGGGCCAGCAATTCTCGGTTCTCCTGCTCCAATGCATACAGATTACAGGCGCGATCCACCAACAGCCGGAGCACATCGGCATCGACTGGCTTCTGATAAAAATCATAGGCACCCATCGCAATCGCCTGTAGCGCATTTTTGCGTTCATCGTTACCCGTGACCACGATCACTTTCGTCTCCGGCGCCAACGCTCGGATCTGCTCAAGCGCCTTCAATCCCTCTGAAGCATTGGCCGGATCCGGCGGCAACCCCAAATCCAATAACACGACGGATGGCGTATATCGCCGCACCTGAGCCAGGCCGACTTCACGATCTTCAGCCATGATCACTTCATAACCGTCGAAACACCAACGCAACTGGCTGCGCAAGCCGGAATCGTCCTCGACGATCAACAGCTTTCGGTTGGGTTCTTCCATTCACGGTTCTCCGATTCAATGTTCGCCACAGTCGGATTCTCGACCAACGGCAACCGCAGAAAGAAGGTCGTGCCTTGATCGATCTGGCTCTCGACCGCCAACTCGCCGCCGGCGGCATGGGCAAACTCGCGGCTCTCATAGACACCGATACCCATGCCCGCATTCCCTTTGGTCGTTGTAAATGGGCGGAATAACTGCTCGCGAACAAACCTTTCGTCCATGCCACAACCATTGTCGCGCACCGCTACCACCGCCATCTGTTTTTCGGAATAGACTACAACTTCGACCTGACCTTCTGCCTTGGTCGCGTCCTGGGCATTTTGAATCAAATGCTCCAGAACCGCGACCAGTCGTTCTGGATCGACTTGAACCCAGGGTTCGTCATCCGTCACAACTCGCGCAACTGGCGCTGGACGCTGCACTGCACGCGCTTCGACCGCTCGATGCACTGCAGTCTTCAGTGCTAGCGCTCGCGCAGCGCTGGCTGGCGGTTCCTTACGTAACTGCGCCAGCAACCGGTTCATACGTTCAGTCGCATTGGTCACGGTCCGAAAGGCATCCTCAACGAACGCCGGATTTTGCCCATGGCGCGCCGCATTGGCGACGACCAATGCCAATTGAGCAGCGATATTCTTGAGATCATGAACCACATAGGCTGACAAGCGGTGAAACGCCTCGAATTGCCGTGCTTCGCTCAAGGCCTCACTAGCCTCCAACAAAGCCACATAACTCGCCGCCTGACGACCAGCGGTCTTCAGCAGGTCGCGATCCTCCCAATTGATGCGTTGTGGGGCGCGGGACTCGGCCAACACCAGGAAACCCTGCAAATGTTCGCCTAGTAGCAGGGGCACGATGAGCCAGACTCGGCGCGCTTCACGCAGCCAGCTCGGCAAGGCCAAATCGCCATACAGCTCCGGCTCGCGCCAATACTCATCCAACTCAATCACCCATTGGCGCTTTTCCAGAAAGCGCATCAATGACGAATCGCTGGGTTCGATCCGAATTGCTAGTTCGCCCTGGTCACGCCGGTTGTGGCTAGCCACCCAGGCAAAGCCGCCGGGTTCGCGCCGAACCCAGAGCGAGCCCCCTGTGCTGTGAACAATTTCCGCAACAGCGCGGATGACCCGTTCCCGAGGCGGCTCGTTAGGATCGCCGGAGGACAAGGTCCCGATAAACTTCAGCCATTCTTCGCGATAGTCATACTTATAGTCGAAAAAATGCTTGTTCATCAGCACCAGCGCCCGGGCGCGCAGCTGCCCAGAAAACAGGAGCGCCGCCAGCAGGACGCCAGCGCCCACCAGAAAAGCGAACTGTAAGGTCGTACCCCAGGCGCCACCGTAAATCCGCACGTAATAACCTGCACCCGCCATCGTCAACAGATAGATCCCGGCGCCGAAGATGGTTGCGGAATGCAAGACGACTCGCCGGGAAACGAATACCTCCATCGACCATTCCGGGTTGCGGGCGGCTGCTATGGCGATCAATGGCGCGGCGAGACTACCTACCAGCCCGCGCGCCTCCCAAATGACCGGATCAAGTCGTTTGAACAGCAGTGCGTCGGCGTACAGAAAAAAATCATAAGCAAACAACAATCCCAAGCCGAGATACAGGAATTTGGTCGCCCAGCGCCGCTGCGGATGAGTGTTGCGAAACAGTTGTTCGATCAACGCCATGCCAGCGATGGCCAAACCGATATGTCCTAAGATCGCGGCATCCACCGGCAGATCGAATCCAAAATCCAGCAGCGATTGCAGATCAGCCGCCAACAATACTGCCGCGTAGCCGGTCAACACGACCCAGAACCACTGCATCCACCGGCGGGTCCAGATCTCGCAGACCAACGGCTCGAGCAACGCGGCCAGAAAAATCAGCCACGCGGCATTGTGCGCGACCTCCAGCACCTGGTATAGCCAGTCTATCTTTGCCACGCCAGCGCCCGCATAAAAGGACGCACGCAACGCCCACAGCAAGGTTGCCAGCACCGCGACGACCAGCAACCCCCCTTGTAAGCGACCGCGCCAACTGGTCAGCAGCAGCAAAAAGAGAATCAGCCAGCCGATTGCCGACGCTCCATAACCGATCATGCCCAACTGGGTCATCACGGCATTCGACCAGCGGCTAATGCGCTCCCCGACCCCAAAGCACGGTATGCACCGTTTGCAACAGGATCAGGATATCGAAAAAGAAACTGTAATTCTTGATGTAGTACATGTCGTACTGCAACTTCTCTCGGGCATCATCCTCGGATGCACCGTAGGGATAACAAATCTGCGCCCAACCGGTAATGCCAGGTTTGACCATATGGCGCATGGAATAAAAAGGGATGACCTTACACAGCTCGGCGACGAACTGCGGCCGTTCTGGACGTGGCCCCACGAAGCTCATATCACCCCACAACACATTGAATAATTGCGGTAACTCATCGATACGGGTATCACGCAGCACCGCTCCGACTCGGGTAATGCGATTATCGTTAGCCT
>JACKNE010000020.1 GCA_024235035.1 Gammaproteobacteria bacterium | reverse complement strand
GCGCGCGCCGTAAGCATCCAGGAATTCCTCCAGTTGCATCGCTTGGGACAATAGATCGGCAATCAGCGGACGGGTCAAGGCATGATGCGAGCGCTGGATCGATAACAGGCGAGCCAACCGCAATAATTGATGGGCGCGGTAGGCAGTTAGGGCGCTAAAGCTTTCGTAATCGATGATCACGGGACTTTCAGTTTCAGTCACGTTGTCGGTATCCGTCGCAAAAAAAACCATAGCAGAATTCTATTATGCCATCTTGCTCGTGGCAGATTTTATAATCTCATAATGCTTCACCGGCGATCGACACTGCAGGGAATTTTTCTATGGCGCCATTAAATTTATGATTCTTATATCATCATTAAAATACGCTTAATTCTAGGAATGATTGACATACGCTGAAGATAAGCTTTACTTTCACACGTCTGTCAGGACGCTCCAGCGCCCTGGCCGGAGTTGGCCAAAATATCCAACGCGAATTCTGCACCACCACACAAACTGAGGAATAATCTATGGCTCTTAAAGAAGTCGTGATCGTCAGCGCTACCCGGACGGCTATTGGCAAATTCATGGGCACCCTTAAAGATATACCAGCTCGCGATTTGGCGATTACCGCTGCCAAGGGGGCTATCGAACGGTCCGGCGTCCCAGCCGACCAGATTGATGAGATTTGCATGGGCCAACTGTACGGTGGTATGCAAGGTTCTTTGCCAGCCCGGCAAGTCAGCATGCGAGTGGGTCTGCCGCACTACAGCAGCGCCGTATCCGTCAATCAGAATTGCACCTCTGGGATGCGCGCTCTAGAGATTGCTTGTCATAACATCATGCTAGGGCAAACCGAGATTGGCTTGGTCGTCGGTGTGGAGAGCATGACCAACGCTCCCTATCTGCTGCCGAAGGGTCGCATGGGTTACCGGATGGGGCAGGGCAACATCGAAGACAGCATGATTCATGATGGCTTGTTCGACGAGCTGGTGCCTGGCCATATGGCGATGACGGCTGAGAATGTTGCAACCAAGTATGGCATCACTCGGGAAGAATGCGACGAATTGGCGCTAATCAGCCATACCCGTTGCACCACGGCGACCAAGGAAGGGATTTTCAAGCGCGAAATCGTGCCGGTAGAGTTGAAATCGAAGAAAGGTTCGACATTCTTCGAGGCCGACGAAAACTTCATTCCTGACGCCAGCATGGAAAAAATGGCTAAGTTGAAGCCCGCTTTCAAGAAAGATGGTGTGGTGACGGCGGCTAACGCTTCCAGCATCAACGACGGCGCCAGCGCTGTCGTAATCATGTCGCTGGACAAGGCTAAAGCGATGGGGATTAAGCCGTTGATGAAGTTGGTCGGCATCTGCAACGCGGGTATCGATCCGGCAGTGATGGGGTTAGGTCCAGCGGTGGCTATTCCCAAATGCTTGAGTCAAGCTGGCCTGAAGTTTGGCGATATCGATTACTGGGAAGTGAACGAAGCATTTGCCGCCCAGTGGCTGGGCGTTGGGCGGATGTTGAAGGAAGATCACGGCATGTCGCTCACTCCTGATAACTGTAATTTTAACGGTTCCGGTATCGCATTGGGACATCCGGTTGGCTCTACCGGCCTGCGCATCGTGGTCAGCTTGTACTATGAATTGGAACGGCAGGGTAAGACCACAGGTGGTGCATCGTTGTGCGTCGGCACCGGTCCGGCAATGGCCTCGTTGTGGACACGAGAGGTCTGATTGACACTAGCCGACCTGATATAAGCGGATAAACTCCTTATCCAAGGCGACTCAGATCGAGTCGCCTTTTTAAATTTTGGTTTTTATATCATCATCTAAATGCTAAAACCCGTATAATTCCTCCCAATCCCACACCTATCAAAAAAGGTTCCCAATCCATGCTGGACCCGAAACTGCTCAGAAATGAACTAGAGCAAACCATCATCAAACTTGCCCAACGCGGCTACCATCTCGATACAGAACTATTCACCTCATTGGAAAACCAGCGAAGAACCCTACAGACACTCGCCCAGGAGTTACAAAACGAGCGCAACACCCGTTCTAAAGCCATCGGTTACGCCAAAGCCAATGGACAAGACATTCAACCCCTGCTCAACGAAGTCGCCGGATTGGGAGAAAAGCTCAAACAAGCAGAAAAAGAGCTCGAAGCCACACAAAGCCAACTACTCAACCTACAACTCAACATTCCCAACATTCCACACGAAAGCACACCGCCTGGCAGCAACGACACCGATAATCTCGAAGTCCGCCGTTGGGGTAAACCACCACATTTCGAATTCGAACCCCGCGATCATATCGATCTCGGCACAGAAGGGGGATTGGATTTCGATGCCGGAGCCAAATTAACCGGCAGCCGCTTTACTGTTATGCGTGGAAAACTCGCCCAGCTCCATCGCGCACTCATTCAATTTATGCTAGATCTACATACACGCGAACACGGCTACCAGGAAATCTATACCCCTTACCTAGTCAATGCCGATAGCCTACGCGGTACCGGACAATTACCTAAATTCGAAGCTGACCTGTTCAAGCTCAGTGGTGAGTTAAGCTACTATCTGATCCCCACCGCTGAAGTGCCCGTCACCAACCTGATCCGCGATTGCATCACAGACGCCGAGCAGCTACCGCTACGCTGGGTTGCCCACACTCCCTGCTTCCGCAGCGAGGCCGGCTCTTACGGAAAAGATGTCCGCGGTATGATCCGCCAGCACCAGTTCGAGAAAGTTGAGCTGGTACAAATCGTTCGCCCAGAAGACTCCTACACCACATTGGAAGAACTTACCAAACACGCCGAAACCGTCCTACAGAAACTGGAATTACCCTATCGGGTTGTCGCACTCTGTAGCGGCGATATCGGATTCTCTTCAGCTAAAACCTACGACCTCGAAGTTTGGCTACCCGGTCAGCAAAAATACCGAGAAATCTCCTCGTGCAGCAACTTCGAAGATTTCCAGGCTCGAAGAATGCGAGCACGCTGGCGCAATCCAGACACTGGCAAACCAGAGTTAGTTCATACCCTCAATGGTTCAGGACTAGCTGTTGGGCGAACTCTAGTCGCCGTAATGGAAAACTACCAGGATGAGAGAGGCCACATTCGCGTCCCCAAGGTTCTCCAACCCTACATGGGCGGATTAGAAACCGTTATACCCAACGGGCGCTGAACAGTACTTAATAGGAACGAAATACACCATGATTGTCATCCTAGATTCCAGCACCACCGAAAATTCCGAAGAGTACCGACAGACGCTCAATTACCTGTCGCAACTACCCACTATTACAACCCGAGTCCACAAAATCCAGGGTGCTCGACAGACCCTGACCGAAATCTACCTGATTGGCGACACCAAGAGCCTATCCGCCGAAGACCTTCGCGCCTTACCCGGCGTCGAGCGGGTCATCCGCGTTTCCGAAGAATACCGCATCCTTGGCCGACACCGAGACGAACAACGAGCCAGCGGTTTCGAATACAACGGAGTCAAATTCAGCCAGGAGAATCTAACCATCTTCGCCGGACTATGCGCTGTCGACACCCCGGAGCACGTCGAAACCATGCTCCGCGCCCTGCAAGAGCATGGCCAAACCTGCACCCGGATGGGCGCCTATAAACCGCGGACCAACCCTTATTCTTTCCAAGGCCATGGTCGAGCCTGCTTACCTTATACCTTCGAACTAGCTGGAAAGTATGGCATCAAGGTCATCGCCATTGAGGTAACCCACGAAAGCCATATCGACGAGATCCATGAGTGTCTGGAACAGACCGGCCACCCCACTGGAGTCCTCTTACAGATCGGCACCCGTAACACACAGAACTTCGAATTACTCAAGGCCATCGGTCGCCAACAGGCGTTTCCAGTACTCTTCAAACGAGGATTTGGCATCACTTTGAACGAATCACTGAACGCCGCCGAATATCTCGCCAGCGAAGGTAATTCCCGAGTCATCTTCTGCTTAAGAGGGGTAAAAACCAACATGGGCGACCCTCATCGAAACCTGGTCGATTTCAGCCATGTGCCCGTCGTCAAACGATTGACCCGAATGCCGATCTGTGTAGACCCCTCCCATTCAGTGGGTTCCCGCGAACATTCCCCCGATGGCATCCTCGATCTGATGCATGCCACTGCACAGGGAATCATTGCTGGGGCTAATATGGTGCTGATCGATTTTCACCCAGAACCAACGAAAGCACTCGTCGATGGCCCGCAAGCTATGCTCATGGGCGAGCTAGACTGGTTCTTACAAGACGTCGCCTTGGTCTGGGATGGCTATCGGAAGCGCCAAGCATTAGCAGAGCAACACCAAGCCAAACAGCATCAGAAGCCAGCCTCCTAGTCAAATCCACCAGCCAGCAACAAATCCCTAGCCCGATTCAACTGAGCCGCCAAGTAGGCAGACCCCCCTTGATCCGGATGCACACGCTGAATCAGACGCCGATAAGCCGCTTGAACATCCTCCCGACCAACACCGGGCGACAAACCAAGAATCTGGTAGGCTTCAGATCGGGTCATCCCACCAGATGGGAAGGGTGCTGGATGCTCGGAACTAGCATGTAACCGTTCCCGCCAGTCGGGTCCGGCATAATGATCCAGGTAAGCTTCCAGCACCGCGACAGACTGCGGATCCACTTGACATTCCTGCCACAGCACCAGCCATTCTACAAGAGTCAGATCATGCAAGGCGCGACCGGCAAAACCGCCTTCCCGGACCTGACCGATCATCGCACCATCAGCATGATGCAGCACCATGTGAAGGAAGCGGGTCGTCACAGCAGACTGCCCAGAAGAGCTAGCATCCGCCGAAGCGGGGGAGGGAGGGGTCCAGACATTCAGCCAACGTAGCAAGAAAGGAGCCAAGGCAACTAGGAGCGGTAAAGCGATTTCAGCACCCCCTCGGACCGTCAACAGCGATAGAAAACCAATCACTCCCACCGCTAGCACAATACGACCCAGTTTAGGCCCTCCCACAGAACGACGAAGCCAACGAACCAGAAAATACGTTCCGGCTAAAACAGCAGCCATGACCAGAGCGCGCGCCAACATTAGATTCAAAGTTGCTGCGTCAATCGGCGGACCAGGCCACCTTGGCGTTTGCTGAAATTTTCCAGCGCCTGACGACCACCAACCGCATAAACCGCCACCGCTTTGAGCAGTGCGCGTAATTGACGGGCGCTGCCCTGATCGAAGACACAGTAAGCGCCTCGAGTCAACCGGGCAATCTCGCGAAAACCCTGTGCAGCGTTGGGATCACACCCCTCCTGAAAAACAAAGGCGGGAACGCCCAACAAACCCAATTGACCTGCTCGATGACAAAGAGGATCAACCGCTTCCTCCAGGCAATCGCCGATCAACACCAAGGCATTCAATCGACGACGCTGGGTTTCTTGAGTCGCGTGCTCAAGGACACGACCCATTTGTGTCAGTCCCCCTCGACATTGCACCGCAGTCATACGACGCTGGAGTTCGGCAGCATCAGTCAACCAGGGTTCAACTTGAAATTCACCATAGCCTCGATACCAAACTAACTGCAAAGCCAACCCACCGACCTCCGCAGCTGCGGCGAACATATCACTTTGCAACTGACATGCCTGATCCCAGGTCGGTTGCCGACTGGCCGTGGCGTCCAGCGCGAAAAGCAGCCGGCCAGTCGGCGGTATGGCCGCCGATACATCAGCGGCTCGCTGCAAGAATTCACTAATCGCGCGTTGGGTAGAAAGAACAGGAGCTTGAGAAGATGCCATAACTAGACTGCGCCACTCTACTTATATAAGACATACTGCCCTGGTGCATCATCGATAGGGTAAAATCCTTTTTTTGGCATCCCCATCGGCGGTGGCGGAATACGTTGTTCCTCCGAATGTTCAGCCAGCCAGGCTTGCCAGGCAGGCCACCATGAACCTGTTTGTCTAGGCACCGTCGCCTGCCAGGTATCAGGATCAATGTAACGATCCTCATCACTACGCCCAGCAATCTGATAACTACGTCGGCCATGCCCCGGTTCGCTGACGATACCTGCGTTATGTCCGCCGCTGGTTAATAGAAAAGTGACTTGCTCGGCATCCGCTAGCAAATTGATCTTATACACCGAGCGCCATGGGGCAACATGATCCTGTTCGGTAGCAACCGTAAAAATAGGCACACGAATATCAGAGATTGCGATCGGCCGATCGTCCACTCTATAGTGACCGGTTGCCAACTCGTTTCCAAGGAAGATATGCCGCAGATACTCAGAGTGCATACGAAACGGCATACGGGTTTGATCGGCATTCCAAGCCATCAGATCGTTCAAGGGCTGACGTTGGCCAAGCAAGTAATCATGGACCATACGCGACCAGATCAAATCATTGGAGCGCAGCAACTGAAAGGCACCGACCATCTGACCTGCGTCCAGGTAGCCTTGGTCCCACATCATGTCTTCCAGGAAGGCAACCTGACTCTCATTGATGAACAACAGCAACTCACCTGCCTCAGAAAAATCGGTTTGAGCGGCAAATAGAGTCATCGTTTTCAGGCGATGGTCACCATCGCGCGCCATGGCAGCAGCAGTCAGCGTGAGTAAGGTGCCTCCCAGACAATAACCAACGGTGTGAACCCGATCCGGCAGAACCGCTGTAATCGCATCTAATGCCGCCATCACCCCATGCTGTCGGTAATCACCCATACCGATATCGCGGTCATCAGCAGTCGGGTTTTTCCAGGAAATCATGAAGACAGTATGCCCTTTTTCAAGCAGGTAGCGAACCATCGAGTTATGCGGCGACAAATCGAGAATATAGTATTTCATGATCCAGGCCGGTACGATCAGAATCGGTTCGGCATAAACTTGCTCAGTCATCGGCTGATACTGGATCAATTCCATCAAATGATTACGGAAGATCACCTTACCAGGGGTCACAGCCACGTCACGGCCCACCACGAATTGCTCATCTTCTTCGGTCAACCGCTTACCAGCGACAATTTTCTCCATATCCGCCATAAAGTTGGTCCAGCCACGCACCAGATTCTGACCACCTTCCTCCATGGTCGCCTTGAGGATCTCTGGGTTGGTCAGCGGCAAGTTCGATGGTGAAAACATGTCGAGAATCTGCCGGGTGACGAAAGACACGATCGCATCATTACGCTGGTCGACACCGCGAGTGTGGGTTGTCGCGTTGTACCACCACTGCTGAGTGAGCAGAAAGGATTGATAAATCAGATTATAGGGCCACAGTCGCCAACTTGCGCTGTCGAAACGATGATCCTGGGGCAACGGTTCGATACAGGGTAGGGTTTCAGGTTTCTGGCTGGATTTGAAGGCGTACAGCGCCAACCGCACCATCTTGCGAATGGCTTTTTCATTGAGCAAAGCCTGTTTCCCTGGCGACAGACCAAGATGCATCAACCAGTCGAAGTAGGCCATAGCCAATACGGCTGGGGAAATACCGGCAGTACCACGGGCCAAGTTGGCGTTGACCATGCGGTCGATCGTTTCAGGAATATGAGAGCCAAGCAGCGAACGCTCGATATGGTAGGCGCGATAAGTGGCAGCCTTCTCATTCTTGCGGTGCTGGGGATAGATCGGGGGGGACTCAGATGTCGCCCCCGCTTTGGATGAAGTGGTTACGGAAGCGTCGGTGGAGATATTCGCCTTGAAATCTGGCATGACCCTGTACCTCCTAAAAGCAGCATGAGGGGTTAGACAGCGGTTTTCCTACTTTGCTTGCTTGCGATGATCGATCACCCGCACTGCTTTCCCTTCGGAGCGGGGAATTTCACCGGTTCGCTTGACCACAACCTTGGCTGTGACACCGATGAAGTCCTTGATGTCTTTCTGGGCCTTATGCGCTGCTCGGTTCATAGCCTCCTGGCCTTGGACCACCAGGGGCGGACTGCCCTCGACATTGACGGTCAGCATATCGAGATTACCCTCGCGAAAGACTTCCAATTGATAGAATGGCGAGAGGGTTTCGGTCTGCATCAGAATCGCCTCGACCTGAGAGGGAAAAACGTTGACGCCGCGGATAATCAGCATGTCATCGGTGCGGCCGGTAACGCGCTTCATACGGACATGGGTGCGCCCACAACGACAGGGCACTGGGTCGAGTACGGAAACGTCACGGGTCCGGTAACGAATGACCGGAAAGGCTTCCTTGGTCAGTGAAGTGATGACGATTTCGCCCGGTTCGCCATAAGGAATCGGTTGGCCAGTATCGACATCGACCGCTTCAATCAGAAAATGGTCTTCAAAGATATGCAGGCCACTTTTGGCCTCAATGCATTCGATACCCACCCCAGGGCCAATTACCTCCGACAGACCATAGATATCAATGGCGTCGATACCTAAACGCGATTCCAGTTCATAACGCATCTCCTCAGTCCAGGGTTCAGCACCGAAGATACCGATCCGCAAAGGCAGTTTGCGCACATCCACATGCATATCTTCAGCGGTTTCGGCAATATTGAGCGCGTAAGAAGGGGTACAAGATAAACCCGTTGGAGCAAAGTCACGAATCAACATAATTTGGCGTTGGGTTTGACCACCGGAGATCGGGGTGACCATCACTCCCAGTTCCTCTGCGCCATAATGAAGCCCCAGACCACCGGTAAACAGTCCATAGCCATAGGCGTTGTGGAGACGATCGCCGGGTCGCATGCCAGCCGCCGCTAGACTACGGGCCATGATTCGCGCCCAAGTGCGAATGTCGCGACGAGTATAGCCGACTACGGTCGGCTTGCCGGTCGTGCCACTAGAGGCGTGGATACGCACCACTTGGTCGGTGGGTACGGCAAACATGCCAAACGGGTAGTTTTCGCGCAAGTTTTCCTTTTTGGTGAAAGGCAGGAGACGCACATCGGCGATGGATTGGAGATGGCGCGGCTCGACGCCGAGTTCATCCATCGCCTCGCGATAGTAAGCGACGGTTTGGTAACAACGTTCGACCGTCGCACGCAGTCGGCGCAGCTGCAACTCCTGGAGATCTTCACGGGGCAAGGTTTCTTGTTCGATGTCTAAAATCATGTGGTAGGTTCCATTTGTGACTCGGGATTAATACCCAACAGACTAGGGTAGCGGTGAAGCGGCGAACTTTAGTGGATATCAATCCGCTCCTGGTTTACGCATATCGAGAATCCGAAAAACCATATAGGCAAGTGATTTAGAACAATCAACGGCAGCGGCCCGATCCCGATGAAGATCCGCAGAAAATAGGCTTACTTCCCAGCAGGCGGCAGGATCTCAGTGAGCAAATCATAGCCAAGGTCACGCAGATGTTGGTTTAAAGCCTGAGGATCAGGAGCACGGTAGCGGACAACAGCGATCCGTAAGCCAGTTTGATCAGGATGCAGGGGAGAGACGACGGTGGCAATATAACCACCGGCTTCGTTAATAGTTGTTAGCAGCTTAGCCAACTGGCCAATAGTATCAGGCAGATGTACGCTAATACGAGTAGCGTCTTCCGTCAGACAACCGGTGATTTCGAGGAAAAAATCCAGCAAATCTTCGTGAGTCGCAATCCCGACTAATTTTCCACCATCTTCGACCACCGGCAGACAGCCGATTTTTTCCTGACGCAGCAGTCGTGCGGCCTCTTCGACCAAGGTATCCGGGGTGCAGGTAATCACTTTGGAGCGCATGATCTTCACCGCAGTGAGTTTACCCAACAGATAATTGGCCTCGCCTACAGAGAGCGTTGTGATTGGGGAAGGCGAGACACGTTCCAGATCATGCGAAGTGACTAATCCAATCAGATGACCTTCATGAACGACCGGCAAGTGGCGGATATGATGATCGCGCATTAAGGCTGCCAATTGCGGCAGACGGGTGTCTGCAGTGACTTGCAATACCCCACGAGTCATGATCCGGTCTACATACATAGCTCATTCTCTCTAATAGCCCAAATAGGCCCGGCGCACGTCATCATCAGCGAGCAATTCTGTTGCTGGGGCGGCCTTAACCATTCGCCCAGTTTCCAAAATATAGCCACGCTCAGCGATGGCAAGGGCTGCACGGGCATTTTGCTCTACCAGTAGGATAGTGACACCTTGCCGATTGAGTTCGACGATCACACGAAAGATTTCTTCGACCAACAGTGGCGCCAAACCCATTGAGGGTTCATCCAGTAGCAACAGACGTGGCCGGCCCAACAAGGCGCGCCCAATCGCCAACATTTGCTGTTGGCCACCAGACAAGGTGCCGGCTGGTTGTCGGCGGCGTTCGTGGAGAATCGGAAACAGATGATAAACCCGTCCCAATTCTTGACGCACCCAACTAGGATCACTGTATTGCCGGTAAGCCCCCAAGCGCAAATTGTCTTCGACACTGAGCGGAGCAAAAACCTGTCGGCCTTCGGGCACTTGACAGACCCCAGCAGCGACAATGCGATGTGAAGGCCAGCGAGTGATATCGACGCCATCGAAAGAAATGCTGCCAGCGCTGGCGGGATGCAGGCTGGATAAGGTGTGGAGTAGGGTGGTTTTACCGGCGCCATTGCCGCCGACCAGCGCCACCAATTCGCCTGCATGAACGCCCAAGTTAATATCATGAATAACCTGCACCGGGCCGTAATGACTATTCAGGCCATTGATTTCCAACAACAACCCCCTCTCACCCTTTGTAGGAGAAGGACTTAGGGTGGAAGGGGAATTAGATGGCATATTGCACGGCCCCTCCAAGATAGGCAGCAATCACTCGGGGATTAGCTTGAATCTCCGCCGGTGCGCCTTCGGCCAAGACACTGCCGTAGTCCAACACCAGCAGACGATCCGAGACGCTCATCACCAGTGGCATATGATGTTCGACCAACAATATGGTGACGCCAGCAGCACGGATACGACTAAGCAAGTCTCGCAAGGCCATAGTTTCAGTGTCGTTAAGACCAGCGGCAGGTTCGTCCAGTAGCAACAGCCGGGGTTTAGCCGCCAAGGCGCGGGCGATTTCGACCCGTTTCATCAGGCCATAAGGCAGGGCGCCTGCCGATCGTTCAGCGTGACTGGACAACTCGCAAAGTTCCAGTGCTTCACCGGCCCATTGGCGAAGCCGCCGTTCTTCATGACGTACTTTGGGAAGACGCAAAGCGGCGGCCAGCAAGCTGGTCCTACCGCGCAGGTGACAGCCAACCATCACATTTTCCAGCACAGTCATGTTGAAGAACAATTGCAGGTTCTGGAAGGTCCGAGCGATGCCTAAAGCAGCAATCCGATGTGAGGGCAAACCACGTAGTTCCTGACCGTCGAAACGCAGATGACCCGCAGTAGGCTGGTAAAATCCACACAGCACGTTGAATAGGGTCGTCTTACCCGCGCCATTAGGGCCGATGATGGCGTAGATCAAATTCTCGGGGGTCTGGAAGCTGACGCCGGCCAAGGCCATGACGCCACCAAAGCTTTGTTCCAAAGCTTCAACGGCCAACAAGATAGAGGAATGCGTCATTGCTGGACCGTCGAATTGCGTTCACCTTTCATATCCTGCCTTGAAGCTATCCTCGATATCCACCGCCGCCGTACTCCCTGAGTAAGTCCTACAAACAACCCTTGTGGCAAGAAGATCATCACCGCCATGAGTAGGGCGCCGTGAATCAGCAGTTCGTAATCCTCGAAGACCACCAAGCTCTCATGCAATAAGGTCAGGGCAATTGCGCCGCAAGCGGCGCCAAAGGTCGAGGCTATGCCACCCAGCACCACCATGGTTACTAGCTCTACCGAGATCATGAGACTGAAGGAATCCGGGCTGATAAACGCCTGTTGGTGGGCGAACAGACTACCCGCGAAGGCAGCGAAAAGCGCCGAGACGACAAATATCTGCGTCTTGGCGCGAGTGGCATCAATACCCATCATTTCGGCGGCAAATTCGGAACCACGCACCGCCCGTAAGGCGCGGCCGATCCGCGAATCGACAAGATTCAGCGATAACCAGATGGACAGCAGCATGGCGGCGGCAATGACGCCATACCATCGCTGATCGTCGTCGACTATCCAACCCAGCAAACTCAGGGCTGGGATTTCGCCCAAGCCATCGGGACCACCGGTCCAGTGTGTGGCTTGGACCAGGATTACGTGGACAATGACGCCAAAACCCAGGGTCGCCATGGCCAAATAGTGCCCGCGCAGACGGAGAATAGGCTGGGCTAGCAGCCAAGCAATAGTTCCAGTCACTAGGAGACCGACCAGCATCGCCAGCAGGCCCGGCCAATCGAACCGGGTGGTCAGAATCGCTGAAGCATAGGCACCCATGCCGAAGAATGCCGCGTGACCCAAGGAAATCTGCCCAGCATAGCCTATCAGCAGATTGAGACCGACCGCGAGAATGACATGCAGACCAGCGGCGATGCCAACGACAGTGACAAAATAGTTGTCTGGGAACAGCACTGGCAGCAGCGCTACGCTGGCGGCGAAGATGAAAAAACCGGTCAACCGCATGGATTCAGACCCGTTCTGCGGCTTTGTGGCCAAATAGCCCGGTCGGTTCAAAAAACAGCACCATAAGCACGAATATGAAGGCGATGGCATCCTTGTAACCGGAAGAAATGAGTCCCGCACCCAGTGCTTCCAACATCCCAAGAAGCAGACCACCAGCGACCGCGCCCATCGGGTTGCCGATTCCCCCGACAATAGCAGCGGAAAAGCCTTTGAGACCTAACATGATGCCGGCTTCGTAGGAACTGAAGGTGATTGGCGCGACAAGAATACCGGCGATCGCGCCCAGGCCTGCGGACAGCCCGTAAGCCAATCGCAGCATGACCTGAACGTTGATGCCGACCAGTTGTGCAGCGGTGCGGTTAAAGGAGCAGGCCAGTAGCGCCTTGCCGAGCAGGGTGCGATTAAAAAAGGCGTGGACTAACGCCACCAATACGATTGTGCCACCGAGGACCCATAGGCTTTGCGGTAACAGCGTGGCTCCGCCCAACTGGATCGGTTCATCACCGGAAAAAGCGGGCAGAGGCAGAGAATTCTTACCCCAAAGCAGGGATGCAACTCCACGCAGGAATATGGCTGCGCCGATGGTAATGATGATCGTGGTGATCACCGAAGCGCCCTTCGCCGGCTCGATGGCGAGGCGTTCCAACAGCAAGCCGACCAGCGCTGTGAGCAGCACCGCCGCGATAGCGGCCAGTGGTAAGGGCAGGCCCGCAGCCAACAGGGCAATTGCATTCATCGCCCCCAGCATCACGAACTCACCTTGTGCGAAATTGACTACGTCCGAGGCGTTGTAAATCAGGGCGAAGCCTAGCCCCACCAAGGCATAGATTGAACCCACCGTGACGCCGGTGACCAGAAACTGGAAGATTTGTTCAAGCATTGACGGTGGCTATTCGACAATCTTCCAAGCACCGTTGTGAATCTCCACCATTTTAAAGGCGTCCAGGTTCAAGCCCATGTGGTCTTCTGGAGTCATGTTGAACACGCCGGCAGTACCAATAAAGCCTTGGGTTTTCTCAATTTCATCACGGACTTGGGCTTTGTCCACGCTGCCAGCCCGCTTGATGGCTTCGATGGCGATCATCATTCCATCGTAGGCGTGACCGCCGAAGGTTGAAACCGGCCCATATTTGGTCTCGTAAGCTTTCTTATAGGCTAGCAAGATAGGTTTTTGTGGATCGGTATCGGGCAGTTGCTCAGCAACCACCAGAGCCGCCGCCGGCAAACGCACTCCTTCCGCTGCATCACCCGCCAAATCGATGAAGGTCTGGGAGGCGACTCCATGAGACTGGTAAACCGGCAGATCGATACCCAGTTGCTTGATGTTCTTGGTAACGATCGCTGGAGCTTGGCCAAAACCAAAGTTGATGATCGCTTGAGCGTCGGTGGCGCGAATTTTGGTCAACTGGGTGGTCATATCAGTGTCCTTATTGCCGTAGGACTCGTCGGCAACCAGAGTGGTGCCGTATTCGGATGCTAGTTTGAGGATTTGTGTGCGACCGGACTTGTCGAAACCACCGTCGCCGGTGATCAGAGCGATCTTGCTGAGGTTACGCTTGCGTAAATCTCCGAAGATCTTGGCAGCGGCCATGCGATCAGTGTGAGCGACCTTGAAGACCCATTTTCGAACCGGTTCGATGATTTCGACCGCGCCGGCCAGAGAGAGCAGCGGAATACCGGCCTTTTCTACTTCGGGAATGGCCGCCAGGGTATCACCGGAAGTAGTGCCGCCAACGATAAGATCGATGTTATCTCTTCTAATCAATCGCTTGACAAAATTTAACGCTTCGCGGGCATTACCACCGGTGTCATAGTGAACCAATTCAACTTGGCGTCCGTTCAGGCCGCCCTTGGCATTAATGTCCTCAACAGCCATTTGCAGGGTTTTTAGCTCAGGATCTCCCAGGAATGAGGCTGGTCCGGTGACCGTGAGGAATGTACCGATTTTGATGGGCTCAGCGGCATTGAGCAAATTGACGCCGATAAGTAGCGCCACGGCGAGAACGCTTGCCAGAAATCCGGATTTGCGCATCCTTAAACTCCTCCAGTACCTATGTTATGCCCCAATTATATGTACGCTTATTGCGAATGTCCTGCTGACCGACCGGCATCGAAAGCTTGGGCGTTGATATCAGCCAATCTGGGTTTGTAGGCGCGGAAGCCTTCGACAATACAGGCTTTCAGTGCTTCGGCGGGGAAGGGCAGATAATCGCTGATCGCGCCTAGCATGATGGTATTCACTAGTTTGGAATTACCCAGCTCATCGGCGATGGCGCCGGCGTCGAAGGCATGGACTTCGATGCCGGTCGCCGCCAGACCAGTGATCGGATCAGCAGGATAATCGTACAGGCCGGCTGAAACGACTGGTGGAACCAGACGCAGAGTGTTGACCATCGCAACACCTGTCATGCGTAAGTAGGGTTGCCAGCGCAGTGCTTCAGCAGCTTCGAAACCAATCAGCAGATCCGCTGCGCCGGGGTCGATCTGCGGCGAGTAGACCTTGGGGCCAAAGCGCACATGCGAAGAAACCACGCCACCACGCTGAGCCATGCCGGCCACCTCGGTCTTCTTGACGTCGTAGCCCTGGCTCAGGGCGGTGCGGGCCAGCATTTCGGCAGCGGTCATCACGCCTTGGCCACCGATACCCACGACGAGGATGTTCGTGATACCGTCAGCCATGAGGCTGAATCCGGATAGTGGGAGCCGGTAGAGGCTGGACAATGGCCTCAGGAGCACAGGTTTCGACGCACATATGGCAACCGGTGCAAGCATTGGCATCAATGCGGGCGAAGACCAAAGCTTTGGTTTTGCCGCTCTTGGCGATCGCTGTCTGACGACGGGCGACCGAGATGGCAGGGCAACCCAGGTCGATGCAGTTACCGCAACCGGTGCATTTGTCGTCTAGGACCGTGTAGGGCTTGAAGCGCTCGAAACGCTCGGTGAGCGAGCAGGGGCGGTTAGTGATGATGATCGATGGCTCTGCCATTTTGATCTCCTCGCGCACCAGCTTGACCATGGTCGGCAGTTCATAAGGATCGACCATGCGGATACGTTCGGGACGGATGCCGAGCGCTTCAGCCAGCTTGGCGAAATCCACTCGCGGAGCCGGTAGACCATGCAGATCCTGGCCGGTACCGGGATTCTCCTGGCCGCCTGTCATGCCGACCGAACGATTATCCAGAAGTAGCACCGTGACGTTGCCCCGGTTGTAGATCATGTTCAGCAACCCTTGCATTCCCATGTGCAGGAAAGTCGAATCGCCGATCACGGCGACGATGTGTTTCTGCTCATCCGATTCGCCACGACCCTTGTCCATGCCGTGGGCCATGCTCAGCGAGGCCCCCATGCAGGTGCAGGTATCCAGCGCATTCCAGGGATGACCGGCGCCGAGGGTGTAGCAGCCAATGTCGCCGATGATATTGAGGTTACGAACATGAGAGAGGGCGAAGTAGGGACCGAGATGCGGGCAGGAGGCGCACATGGTGGGTGGTCGGGGAAAAACCTCGATTTGGTGACGAGTCGCGACCTCATAGGGTTCGCCGAGCAAAGGCTTGAGCGCCGGTCGCAGGACATTGGGCGCTAGTTCGCCGAAGCGGGGCAGGATATCCTTGCCTCGCACATCGAGACCAACAGCGCGAAGTTCGATCTCCAGCAAAGGCTCAGTTTCCTCGACGACGATCAAGGTATCCACCTCGCCGGCGAAGGCGCGAATCCGTTCCAGCGGCGCTGGGTGACTGAAGCCAAGTTTGAAAACCGGCGCGTTGGGGAACGTTTCACGGACATGCATAAACGCTGGGCCAGAGGTGACAAAGCCGATGCGTCGATCGCTCCCCTTGACTATTGCGTTAAAATCGCTGGCTTCGGACGTTGCACGCAGGACTCGATCACGCTCATGCATGAGCGGTAAGCGCGGTTTGGCGTTGGCCGGGGTCATCACCCAGCGCTGGGAATTTTTCTGGAAACCCAAAGCGCGATGCTCAATGCGCTCACCGCCAAAGGTGACCATCGCCTTGACGTGACAGACACGGGTGGTCATACGCACGATCACCGGTGTTTCATGTTCTTCTGAGAGTACAAAAGCCTGCTTGACCATATCATAGGCTTCCTGAGAATCCGCCGGCTCCAGGATCGGCATGTGGCCAAAACGACCCCAGTAGCGGGAATCTTGCTCATTCTGCGAAGAAGAGAGTCCGACATCGTCCGCAACGACCATGACCAAGCCGCCAACGACACCAGCTAGGGATTGGGTCATGAAAGCATCCGAGGCGACGTTCATGCCAACATGTTTCATGGCAGCCAAGGCGCGCGATCCAGCTAGAGAGGCGCCAATAGCGACTTCTACAGCCACTTTTTCATTAACCGACCATTCCGAATAAATATCGGGATAGAAGGCGATGCTCTCCAGAATCTCGGTTGCAGGAGTGCCCGGATAAGCGGCGGCGACCCGGACGCCAGCTTCCCAGGCGGCACGGGCCACGGCTTCGTTGCCGGACAGGAGATGACGGCTTTCAGCCTTGGCATGCACCATGGCATTCATGATGAGGCGGACCTCGCTAATAGGGACGGGTGGAGATAAAAGTAGGCTTTGCGCCTTTCTAGTTTGGCAAACTGTCGAATTTTAGCCAGATTCAGTCGAACAGGATAGGAAAAGACTAGGGATTTCTATGCTCGTATCCTGACACTGCTTAGCACCGATCAATTGATTCCAGCGACTTTATGCACTGATCGGTAGTCAGAAGGTCGCTAGCTAGTTGGGGATGAGCAATCGTTATTATCTTAATTGTGATATTTTTTTGGGTATTGCCGTGGACTCCGTATCCTTATTTATCCTCATTGATTTTGAAAATTTCATAGGATAACCGGTTGTTTTGTGACAGGGTGTTTAACTATATTGATGCTGATAGCAGCTACATCGGATGTATCGGAAAGCACTATGAAAAAGCGCAAAGTTACCTTTCAGATGCCACCCACCCTGTGTCGCTGTGCAGAAGTAGGTATCCGGAAGCCATCGTCCTCTCTTAGTCCACATCTCACTCGGATAGAGAGCCAGCGACTAATCCATGAGCTGCAAATTCATCAAATCGAGTTGGAAATGCAGAATGAGGAACTGCGAGAGGTACGCGCCAAGCTTGAGCGTACACTGGAAAACCATGCTGACTTCTACGATTGTTCCTCAATCGGTTATTTCACGCTGACGGACGAAGGCATCATCCAGGAATTAAACCTCACTGGCGCTGCATTGTTCGGCCAGGAGCGATCCTGCTTGATTGGGGAACAATTTAGATGCTTTGTTTCAATGGAGACCCAGCCCACCTTCAATCTCTTCCTAGAGCAAACTTTGGCGGGTGTGGCCAAGCAGAGTTGCGAGATTACCCTCGCCGTTGACAATGAGTCACCTTGCCATGTGCGTCTTGAATGCATCTGTAAAAAGGTCAGGGCGGACCGGAAATGCTATATTTCAGTAACGAATATCACTCAATCGAAGCAAGTTGAGACTCAGTTGCGCGAGAGCGAAAAGGGTTATCGCACCCTGCTGAAATTGTTACCTTATGGCGTGCAAGAAAATGACTGTGAAGGTCGCATTACTTTTGCTAACCCGGCATTGGGGCGTCTTCATGGATTATGGGAGGGCCATGTGGTCGGACGGTTCATCTGGGATTTTCTAGCGGATGACACCGAACGCCAGCGGTTGCAGGATTATCTTCATCATCTGGTGCATAAGCAGCCACCTCCCAAGACTTACTACGCCAAGAATCGTCGCGCCGATGGCGCCCTGGTCGACATCCGGGTCGACTGGAATTACCGCCATGACGAGTATGGCCAGTTAAACGGCTTCATTGCGATCATTACCGATATCACTATGCAGCGAGAAATGGATTTGCGTCTGGCCGAAAATACCGAGCGTCTACAGCGGCTTTCGCGGAAGCTGCTATCCGTGCAGGAAGAAGAGCGCCGCGCCCTGGCGCGCGAGCTACACGATGATTTCGGTCAACAGCTTGGAGCGCTCAAACTTAATCTGGCGATGCTGAAACGTGACTTACAAGACTCGATGCACCAGAATCGCCTCGGGGATTGTATTCAGATCACCGAGTATACCTGTGAACATATCCAAAACATCGCTCGTCAGCTACGTCCCGCGATTTTGGACGATCTAGGACTGGCTGAGGCGTTGCATTGGTACGCTCGCAACCAAAGCGAGCGGACGGGTTGCGTGATCGAGGTGCAAAGCCAGATTCCACTGCTGTCTCCAAAATTGGAGACGGCGGTGTTTCGTATCGTGCAAGAAGCCGTCAACAACGCGATCCGGCACGGCGAAGCACACCAGATCGATATCGTTGTCACAGCCGATCACGAGACACTCTCTCTGATCATTCAGGATGACGGTCTTGGCTTCGACTCAAACGCTATTTCGGCTAAGCTAAAATCGGGCCTAGGGTTGATCAGCATGCGCGAGCGCACCGAACTGCTCAATGGTCAATTCAAACTTACCAGCCAATTAGGCGCTGGGGTGCGTATCGACGCAATCATTCCTTACCAAGAGTTAGGTCATGAGTGAAACCACAGTGTTATTAGCCGATGACCATGCCTTAATGCGGGCGGGGTTACACCAATTAGTCGATGGATTCGTAGGGTTCAAGGTCATCGCCGAGGCTAACGATGGGCGAGAAGCAGTGCGGTTGGTGCGAGAACTAGAGCCAGATATCGTCTTGCTCGACATCACCATGCCCGGTTTGAATGGCTTGGACGCCGCGGCATTGATTACCAAGATGGCATCTCATATCCAGATCGTTATCCTATCCATGCACACCACGGAAAACTACGTCCTGGAAGCATTGCGAGTGGGTGCGGTCGGCTATGTGATCAAGAATGCCGCTGTCGATGAACTGGAGCGTGCACTGCGCGCCGCCCGGAATGGTGAGCGCTGGATTAGTCCAACGGTATCGCATCATCTACTCGACGACTATCTGCGGCTCGTCCGTAAGGAAACGGCAACCCAGTCTGGGTCTGGTTCCAGCGTGCTCACGCTTCGCCAACGCGAAATCCTACAACTGATCGCCGAAGGTTGCACAACCCGCGAGATCGCTTCACGCTTATGCGTCAGTGCCCGAACTGTTGAAACCCATCGCGCTCAACTGATGGAACGGCTTAATATTCACGATGTAGCGGGTCTTACCCGCTTCGCTATTCGTAGTGGTTTGATCGATCCATCCTGCTGATATATATAGTTTTTTATATTTATCCCTCCGTTCTTGACAGCCATCTTATCCCGGTAGAGGCAGCTCGCTTCCCCCTATCCAACCACCCTTAGCCATACTAAAGATCAGTATTTATCCCTTAAGAAGATACCAAGTGTTCTGGATATGAACTATGGTGTGTAGAAAGGTATTGTCAATTATCCGAAGGGAGACGATTTAATTGGCAAACGAACTCACTGTCCCTAGCCCCCATCAACGTCTTCGGCTGCTGACTGTTGCTGTGCAGCAGTGTGCGCCAGTGCTGGAATCGGCGAAACTAGCTGCTCTACCCGGTTTCGAGGTGATCGGTGATGCCATTGATTACAATGAAGGTTTACGTCAAATCTTGATGGTCCAACCAGATGTAGTTGTGATGCGATGGAGCTTGACAGCATCGAAACTGCTTCGGGTGTTAGCCTACCTGTGTCAGCAAAAAATCTGCCCATCACCATTCGTGGTGGCGATCACTGCAGAGGCGCCCCAACCAGAACTCCTGTCATACGAGGGTGTGGCCATGATCAGAACGGATCGGTTCGATGATAACTTGGCCGATTGGCTGCGCCAGCATCAGCTGAGACACACTGCTCCAAGGCAATGAGCATGAATCCCTGCTCCAAATTTTACTAAAAGATCTGTCTTTCTAAAGGAATTGCAAACATGTTCAAGAGTTTGAAGCTCAGTACGCAGCTCAATTTCAGTTTCATAGTCATGATCGTTCTGTTAGTCGTCGTGGCGGGAACCGCCCATTGGGGACTGACCGGTGCATTCGAAGGTTTTACCGAATACCGCCGGATTGCGCGCATGACCAAGGAGGTTGGCCGGTTTCAGGATTACATGCTGAACGTGCGGTTGTCGGTCAAGGATTTCGTCGCCAAAGAAAGCGCTCAAGCGGTGCAGCATTTTCAGACGCATGTCGATCAGATGCGATCGGAAGTCAACCGCTTGAAAGGGGAAATTCGCGATCCGGAGCGAATCCGGTTGCTTGATTTCATCGATAAGCAAACTGCGCAGTACGAAGAAACCTTTAAGCAAGTAGTGCTGAAAAGTCAGCAACGCCGAGAAACGGTTGCACAGATGAACGAGATCGGTGTTGTCATGCGAAAAACCGTGTCTGAACTCAGAGAGTTGTCTGTCAAGAGCGTAGCGGTTCTAGCGGGTGAATTACAGGAGCAGGTGCTGTTGGGTCGGCTGTACATGGTCAAGTATCTCGATACGCATACAGCGGAGGATTACGACCGCTCGATGAATGAACTCAAGGTCAAGACCCGCCAGGCAGCCGATGCTTTATGGGAGAAGGCGGGGGACTTGGACATACAAGCCTTGCGGGAGCGCTTCGAAAAATCTCATCAGGAATATCTGACCCTAGCCCAGACAATCCATGACGTGACCGTTCAGATCGATGGATGGGTGGAAGACGGGTTAGACAAGCTCGGGCCAGAGATCGCCAACAACACGGAAGCATTGATCGATTCCTACCGCAAAAATCAGGATGAACTGGGTCCGCAGGTGCAACACCAAAGCGAACTGTCGGTAGCGATCGTGACTTGGCTATCGGTCGGGGCCGTGCTAGCGGGAATCCTCCTGGCCTGGTTGCTGGTGCGGGTCATCCGCCGACCGATTGGCGGCGAGCCGGCTGAAATGGCGGCGCTGACCGCACAGATCGCCCACGGCGATCTGACCGCTCAATTTGCCAATACCGGAAAGGAGACTGGTATTTACGCCGCCATGCGCGATATGGCTGTACAGCTGCGAGAAATGGTCAGCCAAGTGACCGCAGCGACCGACCAGGTCAGCTCCGCCGCTGGGCAGATTGCCCAGGGCAGCGCTGATCTGTCACAGCGCACCGAAGAACAGGCCTCTGCATTGCAAGAAACCGCTGCCTCGATGGAAGAACTGACCAGCACGGTCAAGAACAGCGCCGAGAACGCGGGGCAAGCTAACCAGTTGGCGATCGCCGCCCGCGACCAGGCCGAGCAGGGCGGGCAAGTGGTCGATGAGGCGGTCTCGGCCATGAACGCCATCTATCAGAGCAGTCGGAAGATTGCCGACATCATCGGCGTCATCGACGAAATCGCTTTCCAAACCAACTTGCTGGCACTGAATGCTGCTGTAGAAGCGGCACGGGCTGGAGAACAGGGACGAGGTTTTGCCGTCGTGGCTGGCGAGGTGCGCAAGCTCGCCCAGCGCAGCGCCGATGCGGCTAAGGAGATCAAGGCGCTGATCACCGACAGCGTGACCAAGGTGGAAGACGGCAGCCAATTGGTCGAGCGGTCCGGTGAGACCCTGAAGGAGATCGTGACTGCGATCAAGAAGGTCAGTGGTATCGTTGGCGAGATGGCCGCCGCCGCCCGCGAGCAAGCCAGTGGCATCGAACAGGTCAACAAAGCCATCGTGCAAATGGATCAAGTCACTCAGCAAAATGCCGCTTTGGTGGAAGAAACAGCGGCGGCTAGCCAATCCATGAGCGACCAAGCGCGAGAGCTCTTGGAAGTCATTGCATTTTTCAAATTGGGAGAGGCGCCGATGGTCGTGACGGACCACCGCAGCGGTGACGCCAAGGTGAAGATGCTTATCGAATGGACCGATGCACTCAGCGTCAATGATCCCGAGATTGATCGGCAACATCAAAGACTCGTCGGCATCATCAACAGCTTCCACGAAGCCATGGTGGCTCGGAAGTCGCAGAGTGTGATCGGCGATCTGCTGGGAAAACTAGTTGCGCATGCTCTGGAACACTTCCGTTATGAGGAAGAGCGGATGCGGACTGGCCACTATCCGCAGCTCGCCGAGCATCAAGAGGAACACACCGCCATGTTGCAGGAAGTGAAGGATATGCAAGGTCAATTCCAGAAAGGAACATTATCTCAACTGGAATTCATGAAACTCCTCAAGAACTGGATGACTCGACATATTCAAAAAAGCGATAAGCGCTATATCCCCTACCTGCGACAGAAGTGAATGCTTTTTGCATAATTAGGAGTGAGTGGTCATGCTAAATAGACTGAATAAACTAAAAGTTGGCGTTCGCCTAGGGTTAGGTTTCGGCATATTGATTGTGATGATAGCAATCGTCGGCGTGATGATCGTCGGCTATCTGAAAGAACTGTCTGACTTGACTACGAAGTTATACCGGCATCCTTACGCCGTCAGTACATCTGCATTGAAAGTCGAAGAAGCAATTACCAGTATGCATCGCTCCATGAAAGATGTTGCGCTTGCGAGAACACCTGGAGAAATCGACGTTGCTACAGAAAAAGTCGCTAAGATCGAAAAGGGCGCCTATGCAAACTTCGATCTTTTAGCGGAACGGTTTCTAGGCGATAAACAAGGCATTGAAAAAGCGCGTGCATTGTTCGCAGACTGGAAACCGATTCGCGATGAAGTCATTACCTTGATGCGCGAGGGTAATAGAGCGGAAGCCGCGGCGATTACCTCAGGGAAGGGGGCTGAACAGGTGAAGGCACTCAGCCAGCAAATCAAAGCCATTGTCGATTTTGCGGACAATAAAGCTGCTATGTTTATCGAGAGTGCGGCACTCAATCGTGATAAGGCTTTGTTATCAACCTACCTCATGCTCGGTGGCGCTATTATGTTAGCGGTCGTCGTTTCTTTCCTTATCACGCGCACGATTACCCTGCCCCTGAAAGAGGCAGCAAAGCTGAGTCGACAATTTGCTGAGGGAGATTTGTCCGCAACCGTTCAAATTGTTGGAAAGGATGAAATCAGTCAACTCCTGCAAGCTGTGCAGGAGATGGGAAGGGAACTACGACGGATTGTCGGCGAGGTGCAGCAGACCACCTCACAGGTTGACTCCACTGCTGCCGAAATTGCGCGAGGCAGCGCCGACTTATCCCAACGCACCGAAGAGCAAGCCAGCGCCCTGGAAGAAACCGCCTCCAGCATGGAAGAACTCACCAGCACAGTTAGGCATAGTGCTGATAATGCTGGGCAAGCTAATCAACTGGCTGGCGCTGCCCGCACCCAAGCCGAACAGGGTGGGCAGGTCGTTGACCAAGCGGTCTCGGCGATGGAGGCTATTCACCAAAGTAGCCGCAAGATCGCTGATATTATTGGAGTCATCGACGAAATTGCCTTCCAGACCAATTTATTGGCCCTCAACGCGGCGGTTGAAGCAGCCCGGGCAGGGGAACAAGGTCGAGGCTTTGCCGTCGTCGCTAGTGAAGTGCGTAAACTCGCGCAACGCAGCGCGGATGCCGCCAAAGAGATTAAGACGCTGATTACCGACAGCGTCGCTAAAGTCGAAGGCGGCAGCAAACTGGTCGAGCAATCGGGAAAGACTCTCCAGGAAATCGTCGCTGCTGTTAAGAAAGTCAGTGACATCGTCGCTGAAATAGCTGCCGCGGCTCGAGAGCAGGCCAGCGGTATCGAGCAGGTCAATAAAGCCGTTTCTCAAATGGATCAGACGACTCAGCAAAATGCCGCTCTGGTCGAGCAGACGGCTGCCGCTAGTCAGTCGATGGGCGAACAAGCGCGGGAATTGAAAAGCCTGATGGGCTTCTTCAAGTTGAACACGCAGGAGAGCGAAACCAGGATCGAGACGATCGCATCTGCAATCCCGTCCGTCTCGACCAAACGGCAACCTGAGCGGCGACCCTACTCAAAAGAAGGCTCTCGCTCGTCCATTGCAGCTGCCAAGCCGGTGGTTACGACTGCTCGCCCTGCGCTTCGAGTAATTCCGACTAGAAAAAACCTCACAGCCAAAGCTACAGCTACCGAGGAATGGGAAGAATTCTAGATGGATGCGAATCGATTGCTGGGTGTTAACCCGTGCTAGAAGCGGCAGAGAGCGATGCGCAATTTATTCACACCAGCCAGTCGGGATAGCGCCCCGGCTTGGCTTGAGCTCGAAAATCGGTGAGCATGGATTATTATTCTTTCAATTCAAAATATTTGGTGTGCTCGGGTTGAGAGATGATGCCTTTGAATAATTCATGCAACTCCACTGTTTCCTTCTCCAACCGTAACCGCAGATTGGTCTCAACTTCCAGACGAACGCGCATAATTTCCAGAGTGTGCTCTGCTTCTTGAATCCGCACTTCACGTTGTTCAAGCGTTGCGTGAAGAGTGTCCAATGTGGCGGTGGATTGCTCCAGGCGTTCCCGATTATGAGCCAGATTCCGCTGTAATTCAGCATATTCCCGCTGAGCGTTTTCCAGTTGATGTAGGCGATTCTGACGTTCCACAGAAAACGCTTGTTGTTCTGCGGCACGCTCGGCGCGTTCCTGGTCTAGCAGTTGCGTTAATTTTACCTCGTTGGCTGCATTGCGCTCGCGCTCATACTCAAGCTGTCGTCTGGCTTCCAGCCGTTGCCGCTCAAGGTCAGCATATGCTTGTTGAAGCATGACATCCATCTGGGCGATTCGGGCATCGGTTTCAGCACGCATCTGATTTACCGAGATGATTGCCGCCTGAACTCGTTCTTCAGCTGCTTGAATCGCTGTTTCAGCAGCGGCTCGGCGTTCCTGCTCTATTAGCAAGCGGTTTGCTAAATCGTGCTGGGCTGCTTGAGCGATTTCCCACTGACGTTGGATCTCAGCGGCTTCAGCTTGGATCTGTTGTGATTGAGTGAGGGCTGCATCGCGTGCTTGTTCCGCGGCAGTTACCGTTCTGAGAGTGATGATACGTTGCTCCTCGAAAGCGGTTTCAGCGTACTGGACAGCGATTTTCCAAAACGTCTCCATCGCATGGGTCACTGCCTCAGGTACCGTTGGTGGTAACACGGCTCGAGGTGTTTCAGCCATTTGCTGTTGCCAACGCTTGAGATGTTCACTGATGGTGGTGTTGCTGCCGGTACCGAGCTGCTCGCGTACACGCTGAATAGTGGGATTAAGGCCATGCGTGAGCAGCGTTTCGGCAACCTCTTTGACTTCTTCATAACGAATTCCAGAACGGGCCATTAATGAAAAACTCCTATTTGAATAATGAAAGCCGTTATATGATAAATAATTACATAATACGTATTTTATGCTCCAATTTGGATATAAATTCAAGATAACACCGGTTGACGAGGGTAGGGCGCCATGCGTTCCTGCAAACAAGAGCGCGGATTGAACTCGATCCATATGGACATCGCTCAGGGCCACGATGAACGACCCGACCTTGGCCTTTATGAGGTTACCGTAAAATAGCCGATCGACGGGCACGCTCACTTTGTTTCCGGCTGCTCATGACCTTCCACGCAGTTCGCGCAAAACCCATATAAGGTAATGTCGTGCCGTTCGACCTGGAAATCCTGAGGAGCCAGCTTTTCCAGATCGCGAACGCAACCCTGCACATCAAACACCTGCCGGCAATGCTGGCAGATAAAGTGATGGTGATGGCCACGGTCGGTCGGCTCATAGCAGGGAGCCGTGCCCGGAATCTCGACCTGAGCGATTTCGCCCTGCGCCATGAATATTTTCAAGGCGCGATACACCGTTGCCAGCCCAATCCCCGTGCGATTCTGGTTCGCCCGTTCACGGATCTCCTGCGCCGTCAACGGCTGGCTCGCCTGGCGCAGGATGCCCAAAATCACCTCTCGTTGCCGCGTGGCATAGCTCACCTGCTCTACCCCCCTCTTGACTGAATTTGAGAATCGATTATCGTATTCGGAAAATGAGAACTGAATCTCAAATTAATGGGTACGCCGCTCATGATACTTACGAACATTGCCGATGCTCGCATTCCTGTTACGGTCCTCACTGGTTTTCTCGGTGCCGGGAAAACCACCCTGCTCAATCGTATTCTGACCGAACAGCACGGCCAGCGCATCGCTGTGATCGAAAACGAGTTCGGCGAGATCGGCATCGATCAGGCCCTGGTCGTCAACGCCGAGGAAGAAATCTTCGAAATGAACAACGGTTGCTTATGCTGCACGGTGCGCGGCGACCTGATTCGTATTCTCGGTAACCTAATGAAACGCCGCGATAAATTCGACCGGATTCTGGTCGAGACCACTGGCTTGGCCGATCCAGGTCCAGTGGCCCAAACCTTTTTCATGGACGACGAGATGAAAGACCACTTCCGGCTGGACGGCATCGTGACTCTGGTCGATTGCAAACACCTCGCGCAACATTTGGAGGATAGCGCGGAATGCCGCGAACAGATCGCGTTCGCCGATGCGCTGGTACTCAACAAGGTTGATCTGGTGGATGACGCAACCGTGGAGGGTCTGGAAACCCGCCTCCGTGCGATGAACGGGCTGGCAAAAATCCAGCGTGCCCGGATGGCGCAGGTCGATCTCGCCCAGGTGCTGGATCTAGGCGGTTTCGATCTGCAGCGGGCGCTGGACCTCAATCCAGCGTTTCTGGAACCGGAATATCCCTTTGAGTGGGCAGGTTGGTATGTCCTGCCCGCTGGCGAATCGACCTTAGTTCTGGAAGATGGCCCCGATCCGGCGATGCACCTGGTCCTGCTGTCGGTATCGGAACACGATGCGCTGGCGGTCAGCAAGGAAACCGCTATCCGGTTGTTCTCAGCTCCGGTTATCGAGGCGCGACCGGGTGATCAGTTGAAACCGGATGTCGGCTGTTATCGTTTGCGGCTGAGCCAGCCCGGCTCCAAGTGCTTTCCGCTCCAGTTACCAGAAACCGTGCACACTGCACTATTCACCGAACACCACCCTGACGAATTCACCTTGCGCGTGCTCGATCCGCACGGGCAACTCATGCAACCGCTGTTCGCCCGTGCCTATAACCCCGGTCATAGGCACGATGATACGGTGTCCTCTGTAGCGATTGTCGAGGAACGCCCGGTGAATATCCATAAACTGAATCTCTGGCTGAGTGCACTACTGCGCGAGCAGGGGGCGGATATCTACCGGATGAAAGGCGTACTGCACTTGGCCGATAACCTCAACCGTTTTGTTTTTCAGGGCGTTCACATGCTGTTCGACGGACAGGCGGACCGACCCTGGCGTGATGAGGAGCCTCGGCAAAGCCAGATGATTTTTATTGGTCGTAATCTGGATCGCGTTGACCTTACGACCGGCTTTCAGGCCTGCCTAGATTGATGAGGCCATGGCATGCGCATGAACAGACAGGCAGAATCGGTTCACATCCGCTGGCGGCTTGAAACCACCGACAGCGTGCAAGACCTAGCGTGGTCTCCAGATGGACGCTGGTTGGCGGTGGCTGTGGTCAGCGGCTCGCTGACTGTGGCAGACGGTGCGACCGGCGACCTCCGCCAGAACTGGCTTGGGCATGCCGGGGGAACCTTGAAAGTGGCCTGGTCACGCGATAGCCGCTGGCTGGCTAGTAGCGGCCAGGATGGCTGCGCACGGGTTTGGGATATAACCAGCGGCGAGGAACGCTTGCAGCTGGTAACGGGCAACGCCTGGGTCGGCGACGTGAGTTTTTCGCCGTATGCCGATTTGCTCATCACAGCGGCGGGCAAGGAGTTGCGTGCCTGGAGTCTCGACGGTCAACCGCTCCACCACATTCAGCCGCACATCAGCACGATTACCGCTCTGGCCTGGCATCCGCAACAACCGCTACTAGCCTCAACCGCTTACAGTCAGGTGCATCTGTGGGATTGGGGAAATCCGGCGGCGCCCGGCGAGCAGATTCTCCTTCATTCGTCCCCGCTGCTGAACGCCTGCTGGGCGCCGAACGGTCAGTATCTGGCTTGCGGTTGTCAGGACAACAGCCTGCGCTGCTGGACCTGGCCGGAGCTTACAGATTTTCAGATGAGCGGCTATGCCTCCAAGGTGTGTGCGCTGGCCTGGGATCGCGCCTCGCATTGGCTGGCTACCGGAGATCGCGAAATCATCACGCTCTGGGATTTCACCCGCGGCCCACCCACCGGCAAGGTTCCGCTGAATATCGAAGGTCCCTTCGCTACAGTGCGCGAATTGGCTTTTCAGCCGGACGGGGACTGGCTGGCCACTGGTGATCAGAGTGGGCATCTGCTGGTTTGGGCCTTGAATGATCAAGGGTATCGGCTGATCTGGCAGGGAACCTTGCGCGGCGGTTTCCAACGACTGGCCTGGCATCCCCGAGAGCGACTGCTGGCAGTGGGCGGCGAGGACGGTACAGTCGCGGTCTTCGAGTTTGCCTGATGAAGCCACCTTTTTCCTTCAGTCTGTTGGCCAGCGGCGCCGCGCAACGGCTGCTGACAGCGATCGTCCTGGTGGCTGGACTCTGGCTAACCGTGCTCTGGGCACTGCATTGACTTGTCATGAATCCCGCTATTCGAGTTGAAAACTTGACGGTCTGCTACGATCGTCATCCGGCAGTCCATCATCTCTCCGGCGCCTTCGCCAGTGGCTCGCTGACAGCGATCGTCGGGCCGAACGGAGCCGGTAAAAGCACCCTACTCAAAGCTATCATGGGCCTGTTGCCGGTGACCACCGGTCGGATCGATCACGCGGCACTGAAGCGATCCGACATCGCCTATCTGCCCCAGCAGGCCCAGATCGACCGCCAGTTTCCAATCACTGTCCTGGACGTCGTGCTGCTCGGCCACTGGCGACGTATCGGCCCATTCGGCGCGGTCACAGCCGAACTGGAAAGCCGGTCGGTCGACGCGCTGGCGGCGGTGGAGCTGGCAGACTTTCGGCGACGCCCGATTCGCAGCTTGTCAGCGGGCCAGTTTCAGCGCGTGCTGTTCGCACGGATGCTGTTGCAGGACGCCCGGTTGATCCTGTTGGACGAGCCCTTTACCGCTATCGATGCCCGCACCACCGCCGATTTGCTCACCGTGGTGCGGGCCTGGCACGCCGAGCATCGCACGGTGATCGCCGTGTTGCACGATCTGGAGCAGGTCCGCACTCATTTCCCCGAAACCCTGCTGCTGGCCCGCTCCGGCATCGCCTGGGGCCAGACCGATCGCGTATTGACGCCGGATCATTTACAGCGCGCCCGCCGAATGGCTGAGGCGTGGGATGAGAATGCCCCACCGTGTGCGGTAACGCCATGAACCAATGGGTCGATGGGCTGTTCGCCCCCTTTGTGGAATTCAGCTTCATGCGCCGGGCGTTGGTGGCCTGTCTGGCGCTGGGTTTGGGCTGCGGTCCGATCGGGGTGCTATTGACGTTGCGGCGTATGAGTCTGATGGGCGATGCCCTGTCGCACGCAGTGCTACCGGGTGCGGCCATTGGCTTTCTGATCGCCGGCTTTTCCCTGGCCGCGATGAGCCTGGGCGGCTTTGCCGCCGGCTTGACGGTGGCGCTGCTGGCCGGCCTGGTGACGCGTTTCACCGGGCAGCGTGAGGACGCCAGCTTTGCGGCCTTTTATCTGATCTCGCTGGCGCTGGGCGTGTTGATCGTCTCTACCCGTGGTAGCAGCGTGGACCTGCTGCACGTCCTGTTCGGGACCATCCTGGCAGTGGACAACCGCTCGCTGTTGTTGGTGGCGAGCATCGCCAGTCTGACCCTGGTGACCCTGGCGCTGATCTACCGACCTCTGATCGTGGAGTGTTTCGATCCGGGGTTCCTGCAATCGGTCCAGGGTCGGGGCGCAGCTTACCATTTGCTGTTCCTCGTCCTGGTCGTGCTCAACCTGGTGGCCGGCTTTCAAGCTCTCGGTACGCTGATGGCCGTCGGTCTGATGATGCTACCCGCCGCCGCGGCCCGCTTTTGGGCGCAAGAGGTGTGGAGCATGGCCGCCGTGGCTGCCAGCATCGCCGTGCTATCCGGTTACCTGGGGTTGCTGCTGTCCTATCACCACGATCTGCCGTCCGGTCCCGCCATCATCCTGACCACCGGAATGATCTATTTGCTTTCCATCGTCCTGGGGCGTCGGGATGGACTGCTCGTCCGCTTTCTGCCCCGGCTACATCTACAATCCTGATTCTGGGAGATTATTATGCGCTGGTTATCCAAAGTTTTTATCCTGACTTTCATACTGCTCGGATCGACGGCGTGGGCGGAACCCCTGCGGGTAGTCGCCAGCTTCAGTATTCTGGGCGACATGATCAAAAATGTCGGTGGCGAGGATGTAGCGGTTACCACGCTGGTGGGTGCCGATGGCGATGCCCACGTTTACGAGCCGACCCCGGCGGACGCCAAGGCCGTCGGTCAGGCGCAACTGGTAGTGGTCAACGGCCTGGGCTTCGAGGGGTGGATGGATCGCCTGATTAAGTCATCCGCCTACACCGGCGAGATCGTGGTGGCCAGTCAGGGTGTGAAGCCCCGACAAATGGCCGAGGAACACGACGGCCATGACGCGCATCACTCCGAGCATGAACCGGATCAAAAACCGACCGGTCACTCTCATCACCATGACTCTGATAGTGACCCCCATGCCTGGCAGGACTTGGGGAACGGTCAAATCTACGTGAACAACATCATGACCGCGCTGGCCAAAGCCGATCCAGCCCATGCCGAGGCTTACCAGCAGCGCGGCGCCGCCTATCGGGCGCAACTCAAGGAAACCGACCAGTGGGTGCGTGAGCAACTGGCGACGGTTCCTCCCGCTCAGCGGCGCGTCATCACTTCACATGACGCCTTTGGCTATTTCGGCGCGGCCTACGGTGTGGAGTTTCTGGCGCCCGTGGGTTGGAATACCGAAAACGAGCCTTCTGCCAAAGAAATCGCCACTCTGATCCGTCAGATCAAAAAAGAAGGGATACGGGCGCTCTTTGTGGAGAACATGAGCGATCCACGGTTGATCCAACGGATTGCCGATGAGGCCGGTGGCGTCGTGGGCGGTTCGCTGTATTCCGATGCCCTGGCGCCCGCCGGCCAACCGGGGGATAGCTATATCGGCCTGTTCCGCTACAACGTACCCGCGCTCGTGGCGGCAATGGCGAAGAATTGATGTAACTGGAGAGATTGCTTGCTATGAAAACCCTGCTTTCTCTACACATCGCCACCGCGCTCACCGTAATGAGTACAGTTCTCTTCGCCGCGCCACCGCATGTCCACGGCGCCGGGACGTTGCAACTGGTTTTGGAAGGTAGCCGCCTGAATGCTGAACTCCGCTTGCCAGCAATCAATGTGGTTGGCTTCGAACATGCACCGAGCGACACGAAGCAAGAAGAAGCAGTGAAGAAAGCGGTGGCCCTGCTGCGAGACTCGCGTCAAGTATTGACACCCTCGGAAAAGGCTCAATGCACCGCTGCACCCGGTGTGGTGGCCAGCGCACTGCTGCTGGAACATGGGCAAGCCGATCATGACCACGACGACCACGATGAGGCTCATGATGATGACCACGCCGATTTCGATGTCCGCTATGGCTTCGATTGCCGCCGCCCCGAAGCGCTCAAGCAGATCAAAGTACGCTTGTTCCAGCCGTTGCCCAAACTGGAGCGGCTTGATGTCGAGATGGTGACCGCCACGGGGCAAGCGCGCCAGCGGTTGGTTCCGGGACAGGCGGTGATCACGCTGCCATGACCGACGCGCCAGCGATCGAAGCGGACGCCCTCTCCGCCATCGCGATCAACGGATTACGTTTTCGTTGGCGATCCAATCGACCGTGGGTGTTGGATATTCCTGCTTTTACCGTGGCGGCGGGCGAGCGGTTGTTCCTGGCCGGACCAAGCGGCTCGGGTAAAAGCACCTTGCTGACGCTGATCGCTGGCATCCATCAAGTGACGGTGGGACGAATCGCGGTGTTCGGCGTGGATTTAGCGAGCCTCTCGGGGCCGGCGCGCGACCGCTTCCGTGCGGACCGGCTGGGGGTGATTTTCCAGATGTTCAACCTGTTGCCCTATCTCTCGGTGTTGGAGAACGCGACGCTGCCGTGCCGTTTCTCGACGGCCCGACGCACCCACGCCATCGCCGCCGCCGGATCGATACATGCCGAGGCGCGTCGGTTGCTGGCGCATCTGGGCCTGAACGAACCGGGCTTGGAGCGCCGCGCCGTTGCGGAACTGTCGGTCGGACAGCAACAGCGGGTGGCAGCGGCCCGTGCCCTGATCGGTCGCCCGGATTTAATCGTCGCTGACGAGCCGACCTCCGCCCTGGACACCGACCGCCGCCTGGATTTCGTCGAACTGCTGCGCCGCGAATGCGAAAGCGCCGGCGCCGCGCTGCTGTTCGTTAGCCACGACCGCTCGCTGGCTGGCCACTTCGACCGCGTCGTGGAACTGTCCACCCTCAATGCCACGCCGTTGGCGGGGTGAACCGTGGCCATCCTGACGCTGGCTGCCAAAAGTTTATGGAATCGTCGCCTCACCAGCGCGTTGGTCGTGGTTGCCATCGCCCTGAGCGTAACCCTGCTGCTGGGGGTCGAGCGGCTACGCACTCAAACCCGCGCCAGTTTCGCCAACACCCTGTCCGGCGTCGATCTGATCGTCGGCGCGCGCGGCAGTCCGATCAATCTGCTATTGTACAGCGTGTTCCGCATCGGCGATCCGACCAACAACGTGAACTGGAGCAGTTATCGCACCCTGGCCACCGATCACCGAGTCGCCTGGACGGTCCCCTTATCGCTGGGTGATTCGCACCAGGGTTTTCGGGTGCTGGGCACGAATCAGAACTATTTCCAGCGTTACCGTTATGGTCGCGATCATCCCTTACACTTTGCTGAAGGCCGTGAGTTCGCGGATCTCTTCGATGCCGTGCTGGGTGCCGAAGTCGCCGAACGACTCGGCTATCGGCTGGGCCAGTCTATCATCCTCGCTCACGGGGCCGGCGCAGTCAGCTTCGCACTGCACGAAGATAAACCGTTTCGCGTGGTCGGCATCCTGGCGCGCACCGGCACGCCGGTGGATCAAACGGTGCATGTCAGTCTGGCGGGGATCGAAGCGATTCATGCCGATTGGCGCGGCGGTGCACCCCTGCCCGGATTTCACCTGTCCGCCGAACAGGTGCGTCAACTCGATCTGACACCCAAGACCATTACCGCTTTCCTGGTCGGTCTCAACACCAAGACCGCTATTTTCCGGGTGCAACGTGAGATCAACGAATTCAGCGCTGAACCGTTGCTGGCGATCCTACCCGGTCTCACCCTGCAACAACTGTGGGATCTGATGGGTCTAGCGGAAAATGCCCTGCTCGTGGTGTCCGGGCTGGTAGTGCTGGTGAGTTTCACCGTGATGCTGGTAGCACTTTTGACCAGTCTCAACGAACGGCGGCGAGAAATGGCGATTCTACGGGCGGTGGGCGCGCAGCCGAGTCAAATCTTTACCCTGGTGCTGGGCGAGTCGGTGACCTTGGCGCTGGCCGGTGCGACCTGCGGTCTGTTGCTGCTCCAGGGAGCTTTATGGCTCGCTGGGCCGGTACTCGAAGCCCAGTTGGGACTGACCATCGCCGCTTGGCCGCCCTCCCGCTATGAACTCATGCTCTTGGTCGCTGTGCTGGGTTGTGGTCTAGTGGCCGGAATGATCCCCGCCTGGCGCGCTTACCGTTATTCGGTCGCCGACGGCATGACCCTTCGGATGTGAAAGCATGTCTCGTTTCGTTTGTGGGTTCCTTTTACTGACTGCGCTGCTCGCCGGTTGTGATTCCTCTTCCCAATCGCCCACGTCGCCCTCATCGTCTGAGAAAATCTCACCCGTCACTACTGTGTCCTCTGACATCGGTGTGGTGCGAACCCTGACTTGGGACGATCTGATGCCGGCCGATTTCGATCCGGGCGTGCTGTTCAAGGACGTCGATATCAGCAAACTGAGCGACAACGATCCACAAGCTCAGGAACTATTTGCGAAATTGCGCGAGCTATGGAACAAGGCCCCAGTCGTGACCGCCTTGGACGGCGCCTACATTCGCCTGCCGGGTTTTGCCATCCCCCTGGAAACCGATGGCCAGATTGCGACCCGGTTTCTGCTGGTGCCTTACATCGGTGCCTGCATTCATGTTCCCCCACCACCGCTTAATCAGACGGTCCTGGTGGAAGCACCGATGGGTGCCCGCATTCAGCAGGTTTTCGATCCGTTCTGGGTGACGGGGCAGTTAGCGGCCCGACGCACCGATACTCAATTGGCCAACGCCGGCTATACCCTAACTGCGACCGATGTCGAGCCCTACAAGGGCGAGCGGCGTTGATGCGCCAACTACGTTTGGAGAGAAGCGTTTGGCTCCACACTCACCGAGAAACACCGCATGACCGCTCGATTCATCGGATTTTTGTTCTGGTTATTCTTGAGCTCCACGCTGACCCATGCCGGCAACGGCTGGAGCGACGTGGCCTATCCACTGCCTGGATTGCCACAAGTGATCGGATCTTATGCGGCCGGCTGTATCGCCGGGGCAGTGCCCTTGCCACTGCTGGGCGATGGTTATCAGGTCATGCGACCCAGCCGCAACCGGTACTACGGACATCCTGTGCTGATCGCATTCGTGGAACGCTTGGGTCGGCAGGTCGCGGCAAGCGGCAGGCGACTGCTGATCGGCGATCTAGGTCAACCGCGCGGTGGACCCATGCCGAGCGGTCATCGCAGCCACCAGATCGGACTGGATGTGGATATCTGGTTCCTCGAATTACCGCGCGGGCGGGTATTGTCGCCGCTCGACACTGAGCAGCTTGGAGCACCGTCGATGATCCGCGCTGCCGAGGGTGTGCTCGATCGCACCCTCTGGTCGCTGCAAGATCGGACCATATTGAAACTGGCATCACAAGCGCCTGAAGTGGAGAGAATTTTCGTCAATCCGATCATCAAGCAGGCTCTGTGCGCGAGTGAAATGGACCATGCTTGGCTGACTAAAATTCGACCATGGTGGGGTCACGACGATCATCTCCACATCCGGCTGGCGTGCCCACCCGATGCTGGACAATGTCAGCCGCAGAAGCCGCTGCCTTCCGGCGACGGCTGCGATGCCGATCTCGCCCGCTGGGTCGAAGAAATCCGCCAGGCGGCGCTATCGCCCAAGCCCTACCAGAAACCCAAGCCGCCCTCCACCGACAATCTGCCGGCGACGTGCGATGCGATTCTGCACAGTCCGACGGCATGGAAAAGATAATCCTGGTGAAGGAACCTTCCGCCGCAATACCCGACCAAACGGAGGTCTTTAGGTTACGGTTCGATCCGATCCGTCGCACCGCAGCCCTCACTGAAACCGCCCTTCGAGAGTTTTATGGAACCGCAAGCGCTTACTCGCGTTCACATCGCCCGCGTCTGGCGTCTGATCTACAGCTACTGGACTTCCGAACAACGGCTTAGCGCCTGGCTGTTGCTGGTCGTGGTGCTGTCTGGCAACTTTGCGCTGGTCTACCTGACGGTGCGCCTGAACACCTGGTATCGTGACTTCTACGACGCCTTGCAGAACTACGATGCCGCTACGTTCTGGGCGGCGCTGGCCACCTTCGCCATCCTGGCGACGGCCTACATTGCCATCGCCGGCACACGCTATGTTCTGCGCATGTGGTTGCGCATCCGCTGGCGCACCTGGTTGACCGAACGTTATCAGGGAGCCTGGCTGCGCAACAAGGCGTTTTACCGCCTGAAACTGCTGGGGGCGCCGGTCGACAATCCTGACCAGCGCATCGCCGACGACCTCAACGGCTTCACGGAACAGACCATGACCCTGTTCTTCGGCCTGGTGAACGCGGTTTCGACCCTGCTTAGCTTCGCTGTGGTGCTGTGGGATCTGTCCGCGACCCTTCCCTGTCCTTGGGCGATAAGCACTACCAGATCCCCGGTTTCCTGTTCTGGGGCGCGCTGATCTATGCTATCGTCGGAACCGGGTTGACGCACTTGATTGGCCGCCGGTTGATCCCACTCAACTTTCAGCAAGAAAAGGTTGAAGCAGACTACCGTTTCAACTTGATGCGGCTGCGCGAAAACCTCGAAGCGGTCGCGCTCTACGGTGGCGAGGAGGCCGAGAACGAACGCTGTCGCACCCTGTTCGGCCGCGTGATCGAGAACTTTCACTGCATCATCCGCACTGGCTTCAAGGTGGACATGTTCAACGCTGGCTACAGCCAGATATCGGTGATCGTACCCTACCTGGTGGTCGCACCCGTCTACTTCAGTACCCGCATGCCGTTCGGCCAGTTGATGCAAATCGGCAATGCCTTTGGCAAGGTCCAGGATTCACTCTCGTTCTTCATCGACGCCTACCAGAGCATCGCAGCGTGGCGTGCGGTCACTCTGCGCCTGACCCAGTTCGCCGAGGCCGTGGACGGACTCGACGAGCGTGTCGCCGCGATCACCCAAGTACGCCGCGAGAGCGCAGCTCAGCCTGCCACGTGTGATTTGGAGATCGACCGACCGGATGGCATGGCTTTGCTGCGAGGGTTGGATCTATCACTAGCTCGGGGAGATTCGCTGCTGATCGCCGGAGCCTCGGGCGCCGGCAAGAGCACTCTGCTGCGCACCCTGGCCGGGGTGTGGCCCTACGCGCGCGGCACGGTGTATCTGCCAGAGGCGAAGGTGCTGTTCGTACCTCAGCGCCCGTATCTCCCCATCGGCACCCTGCGGGAAGCGTTGCTGTATCCGCAACGCGCCACGCTCGACGACGCCCTGTTACGACAGACACTGCACGATGTCGGACTCAGTCGGTTCGCCGATGCGCTCGATACGGTCGAGGATTGGGCGCAGACCCTGTCGGGCGGTGAACAGCAGCGGGTGGCCTTCGCCCGCATTTTGCTGCGCCAGCCGAAATGGCTGTTCCTCGACGAAGCCAGTTCGGCGCTGGACGAGCCATCCGAGCAGGCTCTCTATCGGCTGATCCGCGAGCGCTTGCCGGAAACGGCCCTCGCCAGCGTCGGTCATCGCGGCACGCTTCGAGCCTTTCACGACCGGCAACTGCGACTCGATGGTGAGGGCGGCTGGCAGCTGACGCCCATCGCGGTCGCGGCTTGAGCGTCTGCGCACGCAAACACGGCTTTAGGCGAAATCCAAATCGATTGGAGTAAGCTTTTATGCTTTCTGACACCGATGTGGTCTTACCCAACTTCATCAGCCGCTGGCCCAATCTGGCGCAACCCCGGCTGGGGGCGGCTGTACTCTCTGCTAGCGATGAATTTTTCGCATCCAAAAACCGGTTGCTGAGCCCGGAGCCACCAATCTTCATTCCCGATCGATATGACGCCCACGGCAAGTGGATGGACGGCTGGGAGACCCGCCGCCGCCGTGGTCCCGGCTATGATTTCTGCATCGTTCGCCTGGGTCTACCGGGGATTATCAAGGGCGTGGACATCGATACCCGCCACTTCATCGGCAATTATCCGCCAGCCGCCTCGCTTGATGCCTGTCACAGCGAGCAGGAACCGGATACTTCGACGGTCTGGACCCCGCTGCTGCCAGCGACAGATTTGCGGGGCAACGCCCATCATTATCGGGAGGTGCGGGATGAACAAGTGTGGACCCATGTGCGGCTGAATATCTATCCTGACGGAGGTGTCGCCCGCCTGCGAGTGCATGGTCAACCTCACTGCGATTGGACACGGTGTGACCAAACCCAACTTTACGATCTGTTAGCCCTGGAGCATGGCGGGCGAGCGCTAGCTTGCAACGATCAGCACTTTGGCGCGGCCGGTAATCTGCTCTTGCCGGGTAGGGGCCTGACCATGGGCGACGGTTGGGAAACCCGGCGGCGGCGCGAACCGGGTTACGACTGGGCCATTCTGGCGCTGGGTCACCCTGGTGTTGTGCGCCGAATCGAGGTGGATACCGCTCACTTTAAGGGGAATTTCCCTGACCGCTGTTCGCTGCATGCAACATTTGCGCTGGATCTCCCCGAAGCGGCTTTGGTCACGGAAAGCCTGTTTTGGCCGATCTTGTTGCCGGAGCAGGCGTTGAGCGCAGATATGGTTCATGTCTTCCAATTGGAGATCAATGAGTTGGGACCTATCAGCCATGTCCGGTTTAATATCATCCCCGACGGTGGGGTCAGCCGACTGCGGCTGTTTGGCGTGTGGGTCTGAACGATGCTCGGTGATCTCCCACCCCAGGACCCCCTCACAAAGGAGGAGGGCGCTATCACGGAACTGCCGGTGATGCCTCTAACCCGGACAGCCTTTGCGCCCTATGGCGATGTGATTGACACCGACGGCGCCGGGCACTATCCGATCAATGGTGGAACCTGTCTGCGCTTTCACGACTTGGCGCGAATCACGGTCGGCGTCGCCGGACGTCCCTTGATCAGCATCTTCCGCGCGCAACCGGTCGCCTGGCCCTTGCGAATCGAGCGGCTGGAGCGGCATCCGCTGGGCAGTCAGGCGTTCTATCCGCTGGAGCGGCGTACCTATCTAGTAGTGGTGGCTGCGCCAGGGGACCGCCTGGATGAACAAGTCCCCCGAGTCTTCCTGGCAGGCAGTCGCCAAGGAGTCAATTACCATCCTGGCGTCTGGCACCATCCGTTACTGGCACTGAATGCCGAGAGTGAGTTTCTGGTGATCGACCGGGATGGCCCTGGACTGAACTGCGAAGAAGTGGCGCTGACCACGATCTATCAAATCTCGATTTGTCAGATGTAGAAGCCTGCAATCAACAGCTATGCAATCCCTATTTCGCTGCGTCGACCGCTTTCTGCAGTTGACTGAGCAGTTGCGTTCCTTCATCACCGAATTTTTCGGCAATCAACTTCTTGACTGCGGGCTGTGAGGCTTCGGCAAAGGCCTTGAGTTCCGCTGGCGGTAGGCTGTTCACCTCCATCTTCTTAGCAAGATAGGGCAGACCTCGGTCGGAGGCTTCAACGATGCGCGAAATGCCGCGTCCAGCGGTAACCGCCGCCTTGGCAGCATAGTTCACCACATAACGCTCTTCGGGGGTCAGACTGTTATAGAAGTCGCTGTTCATGAACCAGACATAGGGAGTAATGATGTGCTGGGTCAGAGTCAGGTACTTTTGCACCTCGTCAAACTTGGCGAAGGCAATCATCGGCACCGGATTCATCTGACCATCAGCCACCCCGGTTTGCAGCGCAGTGTACACTTCCGCCCAAGGCAGTGCGGTCGGCTTACCGCCCAGTGAACTGATGATCGCCTCATGCGTGGGCAGGGTCATGGTGCGGATGCGCAGGTCCTTCATATCCGCCAGCGACTTGATCGGGCGTTTGGAGTTGGTGATGGCAAAGTAACCGCCACTGTCGAGCAGGCCGATCACCTTCAGGCCGGTTTTCTTTTCAATATCCGCGGCCAGCGTCTTACCAAACGGGTTGTCAAGATCCATCACCTCATGCACGGTTTCGATGTTCGGAAACAGAAACGGCAGGTCGAATACCCCAATCAGCGGATACACCGAAGCCACACCACCTGAGGAGGAGATATTCGATTGGATCACTCCTTCGATAGTTTGCTGGATGACCTCCGCATCCTTGCCCAACTGGCCATCGGAGAAGATCTGCACCGTGATCGCGCCGTTGGTGCCGGACTCAACCAGTGACTTGAACACCGTGGTCATCGCTCCCGAGAGATTATTGAACGGGTCGCCGGGATTGAGATGCGAGAGTTTAATGACCTTCTCGGCATAAGCCGGAAAGGCAAGACTGGCGCACAATGCAGCGGTGCCGAGAGTGACAGTGAGTTTGCGCATAAAGCTCATCGGATCGACTCCTCTTTCTTGGTGGTGGCGGGAATGGCTCAAAAACCTAATAGATGAGGGATGAACAAGGTCAGTTTTGGCCAGAAGGCGATCAACAGTAGGATCGCCAATTCAGCGGCGATGAACGGCAGCAGATCGCGGGCAATCGCTTCCATACGCTCGCCGGTCACCGACGACAGCACGAACAAACAGGCGCCGACCGGCGGTGTCATCAACGAGATGTTCAAAGCCAGAACGATCATGATGCCAGCATGCACCGGGTCCATGCCAATGGAGGCGGTCAACGGACCGAGTACCGGGGCTAGGATCAACAGGGCGGCGTTGATGTCCATGAACAAACCGACCAGAATCAGCAACGCCAGAATCATAGCGATGATGCCATTGGGATCGCTGGTCACGGCCAGGAAGGCGGCAGCGATGGCCTGAGGAATTTTCTCGAAGGTCATCCACCAACCTAGAATCGAGGCGCACGCAATGATCAGGAACACCACGCCGGTGATCAACGCGGTGCGCGCCAGCATTCCGTATAGATCATGCCAAGTGATGGTGCGATAGACCCCGACTCCGACGAATAGGGCGAAGGCGACGGCAATGGCGGCTGCTTCGGTCGGGGTAGTGAAGCCACCAAGGATGCAGCCGAGGATCAGCACCGGCATGACCAGCGCTAACACGTTGACCCGCAGCGCCTCCCACAGACGTTTGAAGCTCGGTCGCTCACCACCCTTGGGTAGGTTCCAACGCTTGCCAAAAATCGCGATCACCGCCATGCAAATCAAGGCGATGAGTAAGCCTGGAAGAATGCCGGCGGCGAACAGACCAGCGATGGACACTCCCATGATCGAGCCATAGATAACCATCAAGGTCGAGGGTGGAATCGTCGGGCCGATGATCGAACCGGCAGCGGTGACCGCGCAGGCAAAAGAACGGGTATAACCTTTCTGCACCATCGCCGGCACGAGGGTGTTACCAAAAGCGGCGGCGTCGGCGGTAGCCGCACCGGTGATGCCGGCAAACAGCACGGAAGCCACCATGTTGGAATGGGCCATGCCGCCGCGCAGGAAACCGACCAGCACATCGGCCAGTTCGACGAGCCGGCGGGTGATGCCCGAACGGTTCATGATCTCGCCGGCGAGAATGAAAAACGGCATGGCCAGGAAGGGAAACAGATCCAGGCCGGCGAACATGCGCCGGGGCGCCATGGCCACGAATTGCTCGCCGCCAATCTGCAATAGGCCGATCAAACCGGCGATACCCATTACATAGGCTACAGGCATCCCAAGCAAGATCAGGCTGAAAAAGACGATAATAACCAGGATCACGGACGCACCTCCAAGCCTTGTGGCGCCCGTGCTAACCGGGCTTGGTCGCGAATTGCCACCAACACCAGTTGCACGGCGGCCAGACCGGCGGCAATTGGCACCGCCGCATAGGGCAACGCCTTGGACATTCCATAGATCATGGTGAACTGGCGGGCGCCGCCGCTGGTGAAGCTCAGTCCGTACCATAACAGCAGCAGGAAGAATATGAGTGCCAATAGGTCGATGAGGCCGAGCAGCACTCGTTGCACTCCACGCGGCAGACGGTCATAAACGATGGCAACCCCAATATGTTCGCGGCGGGCGATACCTACTGAAACCGCCAGCAACGCCGTCCAGATCATCACATAACGTGAGGCTTCCTCGGTGAAGGTGATCGGAACGTCAACCACATAGCGCACGGCAATGCCGAGCCATACTAGCCCGATCAGGATCACCATCAGGCCGACGACCGCTATTTCGGTGGTGCGGGCCAGCACGCGGCTGATACGAGCGGCGGCGGTAGGTAACGGCGACAGGTGAGGTTCCAACATCAGGCGCTGGAACAGGTTGGAGCGGTGGGCGCGCGTCGGAAACACTGCAACATGGCAAATTCTCGTGAGTGATATGAGAAAAGTCTCCAGCACGGCTCGTGCCAGACTGTCTCAGCACCTAAAGAAAGAATGGGATTAATACCATTGGGGCAAGCTGAAGATGGCTTCACTCTCTAATTTAGCGCAATAGGGGCAATATGATTGAAATTCAATGCACCAGTTTGCAGCAAGTCGCCCTTTATGAGTGCGCTGAGCGATTGACTGAAGTGATTTGAAGAATGCGGTGAGAAATCTACAAAATGATGTCAATAACTTAACGAATAGTGACAGGTGTTCTGACAAAGTAGAACTAGAATTTTTCCAATTGGCGCTCACTTGCGTCTCCTTCTATATAAATCTGCTCACCCCGGAGTTGCCATGTCCGCTCTGATCCCGGTTCGCGCCCACGCTTTCAGCAATCCTGTGGTGGAGCGTCAAGCCCCTTACCCTGCTGTACTCAATGCCATTCTCAGTGAACGAGGTCTCGCAAACGCACGCTGCGAGATCACCGCCTGGCCTGGCTACGCGCCGACTCCGCTGCACCGACTTGACGGACTGGCCCGGACTGCTGGCCTGGCCGCACTCTGGTATAAGGACGAAGGTAGCCGTTTCGGACTGGGCAGCTTCAAGGCGCTGGGGGGTGCTTATGCTGTCGAGCAATTGTTGATTGCCGAGATTGCCCGCCGTAGCGGTGAAACGGCCCACGTCACCGATTTATTGACTGGCCGCTACCGCGACATTACCGACGCTATCACCGTCACCTGCGCCACTGACGGCAATCATGGCCGCTCGGTGGCCTGGGGAGCACAAACCTTCGGTTGCCGTTGCGTGATCTACATTCATGCCACCGTCAGTCCAGGTCGCGCCAACGCCATTGCCCGTTACGGTGCTGAAGTGGTGCGCACCACTGGTAACTATGACGAATCCGTGCGCCAGGCTGCCTGGGATGCCGCCACCCATGGCTGGTTTGTGGTCTCCGACACGTCTTATCCTGGTTATCTCGACGTACCGAAAGATGTGATGCAGGGCTACACTCTGATGGCCGATGAGGTCGCGCAGCAGCTCACAGACGAGATGATGCCCACCCATATTTTCATCCAGGGCGGCGTTGGCGGCATGGCGGCGGCGGTATGCGCCCGTTTCTGGCAACTGCACGGCGCAGCGCGGCCAAAGATGGTGGTGGTCGAACCGGATCGCGCTGCCTGTCTCTACGAGAGCGCTCGGGCCGGCCAACCGATCGTAATTCATGGCGATCTGGATACGGTGATGGCCGGGCTGGCCTGTGGCGAAGTCTCGCTGCTCGCCTGGGACATTCTCCAACCCGGCGTTGATGCCTTCATGACCGTCGATGATGAAGCGGCGCTGGCCTGCATGAGACTGCTAGCCGAAGGCGTCGGCGGTGACGGACCCATCGTCGCCGGCGAGTCAGCGGTCGCTGGTCTGGCAGGTTGCCTCGGGGTTCTGGCCGATCCGGAGTCGATGGCTCAACTCGATCTCGGTCTGGACAGCCGGGTGCTGCTGTTTGGCAGTGAGGGTGATACCGACCCCGAGTTATACCGGCAAATCATCGGGCGTGATGCGCAAGCTGTGAGGGCTACGACATGAACGCTGAACTTCAAATTAATCGGGGCCGTTTGCTGGACCGATTGGACCGACTCGCCGAGATTGGTGCTATCGAGGACGGTGGTTGTTGCCGGCTGGCATTGTCGGATGAGGATCGCGCTGGGCGCGATCTCCTCGTCAGCTGGATGCGCGAACTGGGGATGGTCGTTCGCATCGACGCCATTGGTAATGTGGTTGGAATACGAGCTGGACTGGAGAACGTGATGCCAGTTATGACCGGCTCGCACATTGACACGGTACGCACTGGCGGCCGCTACGATGGCAACCTTGGCGTCCTAGCCGGGCTGGAGATCGTCGCGGTACTGAATGAGGCTGGCCTGGTCACGCGCCGGCCGCTGGCAGTCGCCTTTTTTAGCAATGAAGAGGGCGCGCGCTTCGCCCCGGATATGATGGGCAGCCTCGTCTACGCCGGTGGACTGGCGCTGGAGGATGCGCTAGCGACTGTCGGCATCGATGGTTCCAGTGTGGGCGACAATCTGCAGCGCATCGGGTATGCCGGAGATGCGCCTTGTGGTTGGCTGCGTCCTCATGCTTTCCTGGAGTTGCATGTCGAACAGGGGCCGGTGCTGGAGCGTGAAGGCTTTGATATCGGTGCAGTCGAAGGTGTGCAGGGTATTTCCTGGAGCGAGTTCACCATCACTGGAATGTCCAACCATGCTGGCACAACGCCAATGTCGATGCGCCACGACGCTGGTTACGTCGCTGCCGCTACCGGTACATTTCTGCGCGAACTGGTCAAGGAAACCGGCCCTAGTCAACTCGCCACTCTTGGTCACCTGCAACTGGCGCCAAACCTGGTCAACGTGATTCCCAACCGAGCGTTGTTCACAGTGGATTTGCGTAATATCGATGAAGCGGCGCTGCAACAAGCCGAACAACGGCTGTTCGCCTTTGTCGAGACACTCGCTGCCGTCGAGGGAGTGACGGTCAACCACCGGTTGCTGGCCCGTTTCGAGCCCGTCGCCTTTGATCGAGAACTGGTCGGACGGGTCGAGGCGGCGGCTCGCGCCCAAGGTTACCGGGTCAGGCGTTTGCCGAGCGGCGCCGGTCATGATGCGCAGATGATGGCCCGGCTTGCTCCAACCGCGATGATTTTTGTCCCGAGCGTCGGTGGCATCAGCCACAATGTGCGCGAATACACCGCCCCTGAACATTTGGAAGCCGGCGCTAATCTGCTGCTCAACCTGCTGCTGGAATTGGCTGCCTGAGCGGCCTCTCACCCCTTAATCTCTTCCCACCGTGGGAGAGCAGTTTTTATCTTGCGAGGAATTCCCCCATGCCCCGCCTTGTGCATATCGCCGCCGCCCAACTGGGCCCCATCGCCCGCAGCGAGACTCGCCGCGAAGTGATTGCCCGCCTGTTGGCTCATCTCGAACAAGCCGCTGCGATGGATTGCCATCTGGTAGTGTTTCCGGAGCTGGCCCTGACCACATTCTTTCCGCGCTGGTATCTGGAGGATCAGGCCGAGGTTGACGCTTTCTTCGAACGCGAGATGCCTGGACCGGAAACCCGGTTGTTATTCGAAACTGCTGAACGACTGAAGATCGGTTTTTACCTGGGTTACGCAGAACTGGCGATCGAGTCTGGAGTAATTCATCGCTACAACAGCTCGATTCTTGTCGGGCGCGATGGGCGGATCATCGGCAAATACCGTAAGGTGCATTTACCGGGCCATTCTGAGCATGAGCCGTGGCGGGCTTTCCAACACCTGGAAAAGCGCTACTTTGAAGCTGGTCCAGAGTTCGGCGTGTGGCGCGCCTTCGGTGGCATCGTCGGGATGGCGATCTGCAACGATCGACGTTGGCCGGAAACCTACCGAGTGATGGCGCTGCAAGGCGCCGAGTTAATCCTGATCGGCTACAACACCCCAGTTCACAATCCGCCGGCGCCGGAACATGATGATCTATCGATGTTTCACAATCATCTGGTGATGCAAGCCGGCGCGTATCAGAACGGTAGTTGGGTAGTAGGTGTAGCCAAGGCTGGCGGCGAGGAAGGCTGTGAGATGATCGGCGGCAGTTGCATCATCGCCCCTTCGGGAGAGATCGTGGCCGCCTGTTCGACCAAGGGTGACGAGCTGGCCATTGCCCAATGTGATCTGGATTTATGCATATCCTACAAGAACACCACGTTCAACTTCGCCCGCCACCGTCAGCCGCATACTTATCGCTTGATCACCGAGCGAGCGGGCGTGGTGATTGGAGTTTGATGAATTATCTTCGCCAAACACCAGGGGGGGCGTCAAAGTTTTCATCAAGCTGATCTATAGTAAATAACGTAAAATGTAATGATTTTATATATTACGAAATAACGCATCATTCCTGATTATAGGAATAATCTTGAATTTTTGGGGCGGTCATTATTTCTATTGAGAACAATTATTGTTTGCAATATGATCTCATGCATCTTCCCGTTGCGAGGTCCTTGCGATGAGTTACTACATCCATCATGTTCCAGGCCGTCTGCGTATCCAAACTGCGCGATTGCGCCGGGCGGAGTGTCAGGGCAAGCTGGGCACGATGCTGGACGCATTGCCCGGCATCGATAGCCACAGCCACAATGGCAAAATTGGCAGCGTGCTGATTCATTACGACACTGCCCGGTTGAGCGCCGACGACATTCTGTATCACCTCCATAAGGCCGGTTGTCTGGATAGCCCGATCTCTGCCACGCCCACCACCTCGGCCAGCGGCGATCTGGTCAAACAGGCTGGCGCTCTGTTCGGCAATGCTCTGTTCGGCACGCTGTTGCGCAAGAGTGTGGAAACCTCGGTGCTGTCCCTGGCGCGAGGGTTCCGTTGAAATTGGCGGATCTCAAAAAACCGGCCCATGTCGATGATGGGGCGTACTTGGCGAGTCTGCTGCCCCATCTGCGCATCATCCATCATGTTCGTGGGCGGCTGCGGGTGCGGCTGCACGCCGGCGTGCTGGACTGGCTGGCGCGATCGCCGGATGTGGCCCCGGAAAACTGGCTGGCGCGACTGCCCGGCGTTACTGCGCTATATTTGAACAAGGCGGCTGCTTCGCTGGTGATCGAGTACGACGCCCAGCGCATTCCGCCGCCATGGTGGGAGCGCCTCCTGCACGCCCAAAACGAAGCACTGCCCGTGCTGCTGGCGGAGGTTGGTCTGTGCGCTGCTCTCAACCACGGTCCTTCTCATCCACCTGAAGGAGCATCCGCATGAGCGATCGTTATCATCCCTCACCTTACTATCTGCACGACTGCCCAGCGTCGTTTTCACCATCCACTGTGGCAGTGCTGCAAAGTGCCGCGATGGGCGCGACGGTGGGCGCCGCCACGGCGACCGCCGCGCAGCTTAAGCGCCACGGTGACGACCACCACTTCGCGTTGAACGAGGTGCTGCAAGCCGGCGCCGTTACCGGTCTCACCACCGCCACCGCTACTCTGGTCGGGCAAAGTCTGGGCTGCCACAAGACCCTGACCCGCTTCGCCGCGATGTTTGCGGCCAGCACAACCTTGATGTACTTGTTGAATCCATCCAAACCGGGAGAATCCGCATGAATGAAAACCAAAACAACCCGATGCCCCCTCAACCGCCGGGTCCGCAAGGTCCGACCACGCAACAGCAGGCCGGTCCGCACGGGCCAGGACCGCAGTATCCTGGCGGTTACCAGGATCACTATCAGGGTGGCTATGGCTATCCGCCTGCACCGGGCAATGGCCCGCCGCCCTGGGCGCGTCAAGGTTGCCAACACGGCGGCTATCAGGATCACTATCAGGGTGGCTATGGCTATCCGCCTGCACCGGGCAATGGCCCGCCGCCCTGGGCGCACCAGGATCATCAGCGGGGCGGCCATCCCGCCTATTACGGACCGCCGCAAGCGCAGGGGCACTACCCACCAGGTTACGGCGCACATCCCGGCTATGCGCAGTTTCAGGCCGGCTATGTACCCCATCATCACCACGACAGTGGCTTGAGCAGCTTTTTCAACTTCCGCGATGAACGCTTTGTCAAGGGCGCGATCACCGGCGCAGCCCTGACCTTCCTGCTGACCAACGACTCGGTGCAGAAAAACGCCATCAAGTCGCTGGTCAAGTTGTGGAGCGCATTCCAGGGCGGCATGGAAGAAATTAAAGAGCGTTTCAAGGACGCAGAAGCGGAGATCAAGACGGAAACCCAACCCGGCAAATAGGCAAGCTTATCCCGACTCCAGAACGTGAACTCGCCGCATCAGCTTTTTTTGGCCCGTCAAAACAACGCCATGCGCATTCCCGAATCCTTACCTACCGTCGAGTTGGTCCACGAACTGCCCCAGCGTTTGCGCCTGCGCGCGCCCTGGTTGGCCGATCCACAGTTGGACCGGCTGTCTTTGGAAGCGACGTTGCTGAGTCTTGGCGGCGTGCGCGGTGCGCGGGTCAACCTCCGCGCGGGCAGCGTCGCGATCGAGTACGATGGTCAAAGCCATCATCGCTGCGCGATTCTGGCCTGGTTTCGGCAACTGCCGCCGGAATTTCTGACCGAACCCAGCCCGGTTGCCGACCACCCCGATCCCGACTTGCTGCGCGTTTTCAGCGCGCTGGCGGGTCTGGTTCTGTTACCAACGCTGGCGCAACCGCTACGCCGCGTGCTGACGTATGCGCTCATCGCCCCCACAGTGTGGGAAGGCGTGCGAACCCTAAGCTGCAAGGGGCTAAAAATCGAAGTATTGGATAGCTTAGCGGTAAGTCTGGCAGCAGCCCGGGGCGAATATTTCACCGCCATCGCCACGCAAGGTTTGCTGGCGCTGGGCGCGTATTTGGAACAGCGCACCGCCCGCCACGCCGATGATCTGCTGCGCCATCTACTCAAACCAATGCCAACGCAAGCCTGGGTGGAGCGCGCTGGCGCGCTGATGCAAATCCCTTGCAGCGAACTGTGCATCGGCGACCAGATCGAAGTCGGGCCAGGCGAGATGATTCCCATCGATGGCAAGGTGATCAACGGCAATGCCGCCGTCAATCAGGCGTCCGTGACCGGCGAGAATCTAGCTGTGCGCAAGGAAGCAGGCGACAAAGTGCTGTCCGGCACCGTGCTGGAGGGCGGTCGCTTGCGCATCCGCGCCACTCGCGTGGGTGCGGAAACCACCACCGCGCGCATCGCCCGCTTCATCGAAAACGCCTTGCAACAACAATCACAGACCCAATCCTTGGCCGAGCAACTGGCTGAGCAACGCGTCTACCTGACGCTGGGCACCGGCGCGCTGGTGTATGCCGCGACGGGCGATCTCGACCGCTTGGCCTCGGTGTTCCTGGTAGATTACGCCTGTGCTCTGAAACTCGGTACCCCGGTCGCGATCAAATCCGCCATGTACCAAGGTGCCAAGCACGGCATTTTATTTCGCGGCAGTTCGGCGCTCGACAGTCTGGCTCAGGCGGACACCTTCGTGTTCGACAAGACCGGCACCCTAACCAGCGGTCTGCTGGAAGTGACTGACGTACTCAGTCTGGATGCGGATTGGGACGACAGGCAACTGCTGACACTGGTGGCATCTATCGAGGAACATGCGACGCACCCCGTCGCCGACGCAGTGGTCAAGCAGGCCCGCCAACAGCATCTGGGGCATATCGAACACGAGGATGTGGATTATCTGGTGGCACATGGCTTGACGACGCAGGTCGATGGGCAATGCGTGGTGATTGGCAGCCGGCATTTTCTCGAAACGCATCAAAATATTTCTTTCGCCCCTCATGAGGAGCGGATTACGGCTCTGGAGCACGCGGGCAAGACGCTATTGTACGTGGCCTTGGAGCAATCTCCTCTGGGGTTGATCGGCCTGCGTGATAGCCTGCGCCCGGAAGCAAAGACCGTATTGGCGCATCTGCGCCACAGCGGCATTCAGCGGCTGGTGCTGCTCACCGGCGACCGCCAGGACAAGGCCGAAGCGCTCGCGCTGGAATTGGACATGGATGAAGTTCACGCCGAATGCCCACCGGAGGGTAAGGCCGCCGTGGTCGAGGCGCTGCGGGCACACGGCGCGAAAGTGGCTTTCATTGGCGATGGGGTGAACGACGCCCCGGCGCTGATCGCTGCCGATGTGGGCATCGCGATGCCCCGAGGCGCAGATTTGGCCCGCGCCACCGCCGACATCGTGTTGCTCGACGAGCATTTGCAGACCCTGTTGGCGGCCAGAACGCTGAGTGTGGGGACCTTACGCCTGATCCGCACCCATTTCCATCTCTCCACCGGTGTGAACACGGCGGTCATCGCCGGCGCGGCGTTCGGCCTACTCTCGCCGGTTTGGTCGGCGTTGCTGCACAACGGCATGACACTGGGCGTGCTGCTCAACTCCATCGCCGGGGTCAGCCTGAAGACCAGCCGCCTGGAAGCGTTCCAGGACCGGCTGGAGACGCTGAAGGCGGCATACCAAAGCGGCCATTGAGCGTGCACCCAATTCCACAAACTTACGAAACACCTGTAAGCGAGATACGCACATGCATTCCGCATCGATCGAACCCTGGGGTCACGAGCACGTTTTTCTCGGCGCCAACCACGCACGCAACGAGCGTCGTACCTGGATCGTCATCGGCCTGACAGTGGCGATGATGGGCGGTGAGATCGTTGCCGGTGGTCTGTTCGGCTCCATGTCGCTGCTCGCCGACGGCTTCCACATGGCTACCCATGCCGGTGCGCTCGCCATCACGGCCCTCGCCTATCTCTATGCCCGGCGCCACGCGCGGGACGCACGATTCACCTTCGGCACCGGCAAACTCGGAGAACTGGCTGGCTACTCAAGCGCAATCATTCTCGCTATCATCTCCCTACTCATCGGCTTCGAGTCGATCCTACGGCTCGCCGCACCGGTGCCGATCCGCTTCGATGAGGCGATCACCGTCGCCGTGCTCGGACTGATCGTCAATCTGGCGAGCGCTTGGCTGCTGCACGACGGCAATCATCACGGTGAGCACGAACATCACTACGATGACGGTGCGGGAAACCACGCCCACTCGCACGGGCGCGATTCTGGCTACAAGCCCACCCACCAGCACCACGATCACAACCTGCACGCCGCTTACGCCCATGTTCTCGCGGACGCACTGACTTCAGTGTTCGCGATCATCGCACTGTTCGCTGGGCGGCTCTACGGTTGGATCTGGATGGACCCGCTCATGGGTATCGTCGGTAGCCTAGTCATCGCAAGGTGGTCATGGGGCTTGTTGAAGGACTCGGGGGCGGTTCTGCTCGATAACGTGCCGGACCAGACATTAGTCCAGCGGATTCGGCTCGCGCTTGAGCAGAACGACGACCGGGTTTCCGATCTCCATTTATGGCGGGTTGGTCCCGGTCACTTGGCGCTTGTCGTTTCGATCGTATCACACGAACCGCAGGCTCCTGGGTCTTATAAGAGAAAGCTTCAGGCGCTCCATGATTTTTCCCATATGACGGTGGAAATCCATATCTGCGCGCCTGGGCCGGAGTTGCCTTCATCCATGACTTGAAGCAAATTGAGCCTCTCAACCAAGGACCGAAGCTTGGTCGAAAGCACAACCCCGGTGACGAAGCCTTTGCAACCACGGTGTCATGCACCCGATTACCACGAGAAAAGGGTAACCGATTTTTGCTTTTCGATAGTGGTGAAGGGTTTAGTTCCCCGGCTCCGTCACGAAGCCCAGCTTTAGCATCCCGGCGCGCTGCACCGCAGCCATCACTTGGGCGACGCGCTCGTACTCCACCTTGCGGTCGCCGCGGATGAAGATTTCTGGCTGTGGCTCGCGGGCGGCAGCGGCCTCAAGGCGAGCAGCGAGTTGTGCCTCGTCCACCACCTCTTCGTTCCAATGAACGACGCCATCCACCGTGACTGAGAGATTCACCGTTTCTGGCTTGACGAGGTTGGGCTGGTTCTCAGCACGAGGGAGATCGAGGTTGACCGAGTGCGTCAGCACCGGCACGGTGATGATGAAAATGATCAGCATCACGAGCATCACGTCGATCAACGGCACCATGTTGATCTCGCTGACCACGTCGTCAGCGTGGTTGAGGCTGCCACCGAAAGCCATATTTAAGCCTCCTTTTTCTGACGCAGTGGCCTAACGTTCCCCGGCGCTTTCAGCACCGGCGAACCGGTCAGGAAATAGGCGTGCAACTGGCGCGCAAAGCGGTTAAGTTTGTTGATGATCCCTTTGTTGGTTCGCATTAGGGCGTTGTAGCCGAGTACAGCGGGGATAGCGACTGCAAGGCCGAAAGCAGTCATGATTAATGCTTCACCGACTGGGCCAGCCACTTTGTCGATGCTGGCCTGGCCAGCGACGCCGATGCCCACGAGGGCGTGGTAGATGCCCCAGACCGTGCCGAACAAGCCGACGAAGGGCGCCGTCGAACCGACTGAAGCTAGCAGTACCAGACCCTGCTGCATTCGTTCAGCGCTGTCGTCGATGGCGCCGCGCAGGCTCTCGGTCAGCCATTCGGCTAAGTTAATCTGGCCGTGCAAATCTTTTGTGTTGTGGGCGTGATGATCCACCGCTGCCTGGCCTTCGAGGACTAGGTGGTGGAAAGGATTGACCGATTTCTGCTGATCCAGCAACGCCAAACCTTCAGCGAAACTGTGCGCATGCCAGAAATCGTTGGCGGCGCGGGCGGCGCGACGCAACCGCACCGCCCGCCAAGCACGGGTGACGATCGTGTACCACGAGACGATGGACATCAGCAACAAAGTGATCGCCACGCTCTTGATGATGGCATCGCCTTGATTCCAGAGGGCTAAAAGACCGTAAGGGTTATCGGACATATCGGAACTCTCCTGGAAAGTCGATGGGCAGGCGCGGAGCGCACCTACCGGTTCAGTTCGAAAATAATCGGTTGCACATACCAGAACGGAATGGGCTCGCCATCCCGACGCGCCGGCAGGTAGCGCCAGCGCCGCACAGCAGCGAGCGCGGCATTGTCCAGGCGCGGATAACCGCTGGAACGTCTGAGATTGATCTCGCCCACCGTGCCGTTAGCGAGGATGTAGACATCGAACAGCACTCGCCCCTGTTCGCCCAGGCGACGCGACATCGCTGGATAGGCGGGGGCCGGGTTGTTCAGATGCGAGGCATCTAAGCGCGGCGGCACGACAGGTTGTGAGGGTTTTGGAAGATCGGGCGAGGAGGCAACCACTCCCGGTCGCGCAGATGTCACTGCTGGCTGCGCAGGCACCGCCGCCTCCGCCGTTTGCGATGAAACGGCTGAAACGGCTGATTTTGACGTGGGCGGAGTGACCGCTCGCTTTGATGGTGGCGCTGGACGCGGTAGCTTCGGTTTCGACTTCGCAATGGGTTTGGGCTTGAGTTCCGGTACTGGTTTAGGCTTGGGCTTGGGCTTGGGCTTAGGCTTAGGCTTAGGTACCGGTACCGGTACCGGTTCTGATTTAGACTCTGATACCGGTTCTGGCGCTATCGGCAGCGGTATCGGTGCCGCCGTGACCGGTGGCGCCGATACCAGCATGCCGACCATCGCGGGTGGCGTGATCAACACCGGATTTTGCGTAATGGCTTCCGTCAGCCACCATAGCATGGCAGCGTGCGCGGCGCAGATCAGAGTGAGCGGACCCAGACGTTCTAGCCAACGCACGGTGCGATTTTCAGCAGGCCTCATTCAGCAGACCTCATTGACCTGAGCCGATGCGCTCGTGGATGAGCTGGCGATTGACCCCAAAGCTTGGCAGTGTAGCGAGCGCCCAGATCGTAGCGCGTCCAGGAGGGAATCTGCTGGGTGTTAGCGGAATTGACGTGGCTATCGGTATAAGTTGCCCGCATGCTCAATGTCCATTCAGGGGCAGCGGGAATATCCCATTCCACGTCTAAATTAGCTTTCCATTGCATGCTGCGAAGCGATTATCAGCATTAATTATCAAATGATAATAATTATCATTTTATCTATTCAGAGTAGATGAATGCAACCCCAATCCGAATCCAGTGGTAAAGCATGCAAACCAGGGCTTGCCGACGCGGCCTTCGGCCTGCTCTCACCGGTATGGTCGGTGCTGCTGCGCAGTGGCATGACGCTAGGCGTGCTGCTCAACAGCTACAATCAGAGCGCAAGCTCATCCCTCACTTACCATCTCTGCCGAGCATTATGGCGCAAGCTATGAACAA
>JACKNE010000019.1 GCA_024235035.1 Gammaproteobacteria bacterium | reverse complement strand
TCCAACTTGAAAAGCGCCTCCAAAGCGCGCCCGATGAGCTGCCACTGGGTTATAAGCAGCGTCTAGCGCTGGCCTGTGCGCTCATGCATCGCCCACCGGTGCTGTTTCTCGATGAACCGACTTCCGGCGTCGATCCGATCACCCGACGCGAGTTCTGGACGCACATCAATGGCCTGGTGCGCAAAGGCGTGACGGTCCTGGTCACGACCCACTTCATGGACGAGGCCGAGTACTGCGACCGGGTGGCCCTGATGTACCGGGCCAAGCTGATCGCACTCGATACCCCAGATGCGCTCAAGGCCCAAGCCAGTACCAGTCACAATCAGGAACCCACCATGGAAGACGCCTTCATCCACCTGATTCAGGAGGTGGATGCACAAAACGCCACTCAATCGATACAGGAAACCGCATGAACCTGCGGAGGCTGACTGCGCTGGTGCGCAAGGAAAGCCTTCAGGTCATCCGCGATCCCTCGACCTTCCTGATTGCCTTTGTATTGCCGGTGATCCTGCTGTTCCTGTTCGCCTATGCCGTTTCATTGGACATCCGCCAGGTGTCTATCGGCGTGGTATTGGAAGCGGATGGCGCCGCTGCCCAAGCGCTCGCCGCCGCTTTCAGTGGAACCCGGTATTTTCAGGTCACCCCGGCGCGGGATCGGCGAGAAGTTGCCGGTGATGTGGTATCGGGTCGGCTCAAAGGCTACGTCGTCATCCCTCAGGATTTTGAACGTCGGCTGGCCTCCAACGCGCCGGGCGCACTCGTGCAAGTCATCACCGATGGTTCGCAACCCAACACGGCAGGCTTCGTAGCCGGATATGCGCAAGGCGTCATCACTCAGTGGCTGGCCAACCGGGTTGCGCAACGCACACCGCCCGTGGTCGAGGTGCGTTCGCGCTTCTGGTTCAACCCCGAGATCGAAAGCCGCCGATTTCTCATCCCCGGCGCTATCGCCATCATCATGACGATGATCGGTACGTTGCTCACGGCGCTGGTGGTCGCTCGGGAGTGGGAGCGCGGGACCATGGAAGCCTTGCTTTCAACGCCGACGCGAGTCGCCGAAATTCTGCTCGGCAAGTTGCTACCCTACTTTGTACTGGGGTTGCTGGCCACATTGGGGTCGGCTTTGCTGGCAGTCTTTGTCTTCGACGTGCCACTGCGCGGCTCCTGGTGCACCTTGTTGCTGCTGTCCGCGGTGTTCCTCGTGCCCGCCTTGGGGCAGGGACTGATGATTTCCGCTCTGGCGAAAAACCAGTTCATCGCCGCCCAAGCGGCGCTCTTCTCCGGTTTTCTACCGGCCTTCCTGCTCTCGGGCTTTCTGTTCGAGATCGATTCGATGCCTGCACCCATTCGTGTCATCACCTACGTGGTACCCGCACGCCACTACATTGCCTCGTTGCAGACCGTTTTCCTGGCGGGTGACCTGTGGGCCGTGATGCTCCCGAACATGGCGGCGATGTTGGCTATTGGGGCAGTATTCTTTGCCCTGGCCAAAGCCAAGACCCGCAAGAGCCTGGACACCTGAAACATGCATCTATCCTGGCCACGACTGCGTGCGCAGATCATCAAGGAACTGCTCAGCATCCTGCGGGACCGACGAGCTCGCGCCATCCTCATCGGGCCACCGCTGATGCAGTTGCTTCTCTTCTCGTTCGCAGCGACGCTCGAAGTGCGCAATGTTTCCATCGCCGTTTATGATCGCGACGGCGGACGCTGGTCGCAGGAGCTGGTCGCCAGCATCGGCGCCGCCACGTTCGTCGGACGCCTGGTGAGCGTGCCAAACCCACAGCGATTGCAAGAGGCGATCGAGCGGCGGCAGGTGCTTCTGGCTATCGACATACCGGAGACCTTCTCGCGTGATGTGGTCGCGGGCCGGCCCGCACCGCTGCAAGTGATCGTCGACGGTCGTCGCGCCAACTCCGGGCAAGTGGCGCTCCGTTATGTGGAGAGCATCGCCAGTAACCTGGGTGCAACGCTTCAAGCTAGCGTTTACCCTGGCAGCGATAGGCTAGCCATTCGGCACTGGTTCAACCCGAATCTGATCTACCGTTGGTTCATCGTACCCAGTTTGGCCGGCACCTTAGCGATGTTTACCTCCCTCATCGTCACAGCGCTGTCCATCGCGCGCGAACGCGAACTGGGTACCTTCGACCAGTTGCTCGTTTCACCCACGACGCCGATGGAAATCATCGCCGCCAAAGCCGCACCGGCACTGGTCATCGGCACGACGCTGGGAATGTTGATGGTCGGAGCTGGCGTATTTGCCTTTGGCATTCCTTTCACAGGTTCCCTAGGACTCTTGTTCCTGACGATGCTGCTGTTCATTTTGTCCATCGTGGGGTTGGGGTTGATGATCTCCTCCATCTGCGCCACGCAGCAACAGGCTATCCTGGGCGCTTTCGCAACCGGCGTGCCGATGATTCTGATGTCGGGATTCGCCACGCCGGTGGAAAACATGCCGACGCTCTTGCAGTGGGTGGCTGAGGCGATCCCGCTGACGCATTTCCTGATCATCGTGCAGGGCACATTCGTAAAAGCGTTGCCAGTCGCAGATGTCGTCGCCCAAGCCTGGCCAATGGCAGCGACGGCTCTGGTGACGCTGACGACGGCGACGGTTCTGGTGCGCAACCGCTTGCAATGATGGTTGCATGGCGGTGCGATGGGATGAGTGTGTCGAGATCCTAATCTCGACAATCGCCTCTCCCTTATTTCAACTATAAGTACATTGAAATTTTTTTGTTTCATATTGAAACATCGCCATCTTTTCAGCATGGCCCCATCATTTATCTATAGTATTGATATGATTAAAATATCAAGTTATTGTCTTTACTTGGTCATGTATTTGCTTAGGCAATGGAGCATTTTCGAGCGAGGCATGCTTTCCGCCGCTCGACACTCTGGCCAGCCGTGGTGAAATCGAGTTGCTGGCGATTGCCAAGCACTTAGACCGGGATAAATGCATGCGGAGTTATGGGATAACGGTGATGCATCGAGGGGGTGGATGGGTTCGCTGGATGGCGCTGATGGTGAGTGTGGCATTCACGATGCAGATTCTCACACCGACGGTCATGGCGGCCCAACAATGGGCGGATGAACCGGCCTTTGCCCTAAGAGCTACCCACTTCTCTGAAATTCCTGCTGAGCGCCGGGCCGAGGCCCGATTTGCGTCGGTTCTAAAGCACCTAGAGCGTCACCTGGAGACGCAGGAACGTGCGTTGACACACCAAGCGCCAACTGCTGCGGATGCGAGCGCTGTGGACGTGGATGCGGTGGCGGAACTCCGGCGGCAACTGGAAACTCTGGACGCCGATGTGCTGGAACACTTTACCCAAGTGCGTATACGGCTGGTGGACCAGCAGGTACCGGCGGCGATTCTAGCGCGCCATGACGCCATGGTGGCCACTTACCGCGCCGAGCTGGGGCGGTTGCTGGGTTTATTGACTGACCTTGAAACGAGCCTGGACGCGAGCGAACGGCTGCAGGCGGTTCAGGCCGCATTAGCCCAACTGCGTGCGCACCCGAATGCACGCCCCCCGCAACCCCTCGATCCGCACGACTTACCCAACCAAACCCTGCCAGCGGACCCGGCACGGACTCCCAAGGACACACCGGCTGCGTTCCTCCAGGCGGGGTTGCGCAGTCATCCGCCGCTCCGTCTGGCGGCGCTGGGCGATTTCCAACTGGACGGGCTACCGGGGGCCGAAGACCCCGCCTATCGGGCCGCGACCGTGGAAGTCACTCTGAGCGAAGCGATCCAAGCCAAAGCCGCCGAGCTGAACCAGGACCCGATCCAAATTTACAACTGGGTGCGCAACACCGTGGCGTGGCTACCCAGTTGGGGCGCCTATCAAAGCGCCGACCTGACCTTGAGCAGCCAACGCGGCAACGCCCTGGACATCGCTAGTCTGTTGATCGCCCTGCTGCGGGCCTCCGGGATTCCCGCGCGCTACGTGCATGGCACGATCGAACTGCCCGCCGAACGCTTCCAGAACTGGGCGGGGGATTTCGCGGACGTCGCCGCCGCGATCGACTTTGCCAGTCGGGGCGGCATTCCCATCACGAGCGTGCTCCGCGGTGGGCAGATCACCCACGTCCGGTTGGAGCACGTGTGGGTGGAGGCGGCCCTCGACTTTTATCCCTCCCGTGGTACGGTCAACCAAGCCGCCGACACCTGGGTGGCCCTCGACCCTAGTTTCAAACAGTACACGCATCTTCAGGGGCTGGATATCCTGCATATCGCCGGCCTCAATCCCGAACATCTGGCGCAATCCTTTGTAGACAGCGGTACTGTGAACGACCCCGAGTCCTGGGTGACAGGCTTCGATCCCACGATCCTGGAACAAGCCCAGCATCAAGCGCAAACCGCGCTGCAACAGTACCTTGATGAACACCTCACCGACCCGACCGTGGGCGACGTGATCGGGGGACGCAAGACGATCATCCAAGCATCCCCGGTGCTGCCTACGGGCTTACCTTATCCGCCTCGGGTAATCGGCGCGCGCTATGGCGCGCTACCTTCCGCCTTGCAACACCACATGCAGATCGCCTTCCAGCGTGATGCCTTGGGCGATCTGGTCGATCCCATCACCTTGCCCTGGGCGCAGGTCAATAACCAGAAGCTCACGCTCTCGTTCAAACCGGCCACGGCCGCCGACGAACAAACCTTGCTCGCTTTGTTGCCGGAGGGGGAGATCACCGATCCCGCGCAACTGCCCAGCAGCATCCCGGCTTATCTGATTCGAGTCATCCCGGAACTACGGCTCAATGGCACGCTGCTGAAGCAAGGGGCCGCGCTGACGCTGGGCGAAGAGTTATCGCTGCTGTACCAAACCGCTCATCCCGGCGTCACCGATCCACCGTATGCATACAAAGTCATCGCCGGGTCCTACCTGAATTTGCCCGTGATCGGTGGAAGTGTCTCGCCGGGACGGTTGCAAGCCCTCCAGCAACGCCTGGAAGCCACTAAGAGCACCCTGGAATCCGGCGATTCCGCCTTGATCGCCAGCCTGACCCGGGAAGACGTGCTCGGCGATCTCTTCCAAGCGGGGGGTTTGGGCTATTTCGCCCAATACACTGGGCTGAGCCACCTCCTGGCCCTGCCTCAACGGGCCACGCATCAGCTGGCCTTTGGCTATGGCAGTTACGGCTATGAGCCGACCGTCGACTACTTCTTCGGTTTCCCACGCGCCCTGAATGTCGGTGGGGCCGTGATGAACATCCGCATCGCCCGGCAGTTGGGCACCCATCAAATCGACCCCGTTCAGCTCAAGAGTCTCAATCTGCAAGTGGGATTGCTGTCCTCCGCCTTGGAACATGCTATTCCCGAGCAGATGTTCGTCACCCCAGAAAATCCCGGTGAGGCCATCTCAGCGGTCAAGGCCCTGGCCAAGGCGAATGCACAGGGACAGCGGATTTATCACATCACACCAGCGAATCAAACCACGACCCTTCCCAACATTCACCATCACCCCGAGACACTGGCTGAAATCCACAGCGCCCTGGCCGTCGGCCTGGAGGTCATCACCCACACCGATGCCGTCAGCGTACCGGGTTGGTCAGGTGCCGGTTACATCCTCTTTGATCCCGAGACTGGTAGCGGGGCGTACAAGATCGGCGGTGGGGGAAATGGGGGAAGCTTTTATTTAGGAGGGCAATTCATTTCTACCTTCTTATTTGGAACGCTGGTTCCTTTTCTTGGCATCAATGGTTTTTTGCCATTGCTGCTCGTACTCATAAGCATTATTACGATACTCCATAAGGCATCTATACTTATAGCATTAAATGAATTTGATCCGGCTTGTTTTTTCACAGGTGTACTTTATTTTGCTGGATTTTCCACTATATCTTATGGATTGTATGAGCTTATCAAAAATACGGCTTCGAAAATAATTTCTGCTCTTATTTTAACAACAGCAATCCTAAATCAATGGTCAGCTACTGAAATGCCTAGCGCTGGTGATTGTTCGAGTCAATAGGTAAAAACATGGGATATCTAGTTGTAATAGTTACCTGTTATTTCTTATTAAACTATAAAGAATTAAATACTGTCAATCGTGAAAAAATTGGTTCATTAGTAATTATTATTTTTATCGTTTATGAATTATCAGTGTTGCTAGATGATCTTTTAAATGAGCCTGTAATATTCAAATATATATACTGTTTATTTTTGTTTTCTATGGGCCTACACTATACTATTAAAAATCAAGATAAGCCTTCATATCTGGATATGCCTTTGATATATAGTATGGTATTATTTTATTCTAGTTTTGAGTTAATTGGGGATAAGTTAATTGCTGAGATCATTGCTATTTCTTTTATAGTACTAATTAAATTATTGACTTCCATATTAAAAAAAGCACGTAGCGCGCTTGGTCATTAATTAGATTTATTCATTAGACATTATCGGAAACCTAAAATAGCTACCAAAATTTGATGTTCAAAGAAAAAACATAGTCATATCAATAGGCTGTTATGTTTCGTTGCAATATATGGGTAATCGGTTGGGCACGAAAGCGGTAATTTCTGAGTCAGCACTCTCAATGAGAATTCCTAAAAGTTCAGCCAAACTCATGGAACTTTCCCGTCACTGGACTATCATAGTGGGTTACCCAATGGGGGCGATTCCGGGTTTCGACGTGGATTGCAAAACCCAAGGCGCATGTCGAGGATGCAGCTAGCCTCGTTAATCTTGCTGCAAAATATAGTTGCCAACGACGACAGCTACGCTCTGGCGGCTTAAAGCCCGCTAGCCTTTGACCGGAACTTGCTTGTGAGGTCCGGAGCCTTTCGGGGCGTTTCAAAGGTCGACTAACACAAGCTCGCGCCAAACTTGTCCGGGGGAGAGGCGTTAAAACCTAACCGGAACCGCCGTTCGCCGCCCTGCCGGTCGGGTTGCGAAAGGTTAAATCAAAGATCAGGCTAAGCATGTAGGGCCAAAGGCGGAGGATCTGCGGACGGGGGTTCGATTCCCCCCGCCTCCACCATTCAACATTCAGTAACCCCCTAAAGCTCGCCTAATTGCGGGCTTTTTATTTGGTTTTTCCTTCCACCACAGAGCACCCGTCTCAGCTGTCGAATCGTATTGCCAGACTGTCGAGCGTCATGTTCTCCATAATCTCGTCGTGTGGAATCAGCACATAGCGCCACGGCTTGCCGCCATAGCTCGCTGCATGGTCCGAGGCATTCGTGCACCATTTGAGCGCCGCCTCTTTCTTGGCAATGACGCTTGAATCGTCAAGCTCCGTACGCTTCTTGGTCAGCGTGTTCATCATAGGAAATATCGTCGAAATCCACCAAACCGCTGACTATCACATCTTCTAGCCGGGTTTCCTCGATACTCCCACGGCCCAACGACACCACTTCCCGTTGGTTGGTGCGCAAGTGCTGAATCCAAAGTTTCCGGGTATCCAGTGTTCCACCCAAGCTCAATGTAGGTTGGCGCTGAGCGTAGCGAAGCCCAACAAACTTTTTGGCTTCAAGAGGAACCGATCGGCAACCGTTTTGCCGGTAAGGTGGATTGGAGAAAAGTCTCCACCGGTTCAGGCCGCCCGTAGAGATAACCTTGCGAGTAACCGCACTCACAGGCTTTTAGAAAAGCAGCTTGCTCGATGGTCTCGACGCCTTCCGCGACCACCGAAAGACGTAAATGCCGTGCAACCGCCAGGATCGCCTCGACCAACGCGGCGCTACGGGAGTCATCAGGCACCCCTCGCAGGAAGCTTTTGTCGATCTTCAATTCATCGATCGGCATTCGACTGAGATAGGCCAACGAAGAATAGCCAGTGCCGAAATCATCGATGGATAGATGAAGACCCAGCGCTTTCAATTCGGACAGGATAGCGATCGTACCTTTGAGATCTTCAATCGCTAATCCTTCGGTCACTTCGAGGGTCAGCCAAGCGGGATCGGCCCGGGTGGCGGCCAGCGCCGCTCTGACTCGGATCGCGAAGTGCGGTTGACGAAACTGGCGAGGGCTGACGTTCACCGCCAGCCGCAGCGGCTGACCCGCCGCAGTCAGTCGGGCCAGCAGCCGGCAGATCTCCAACAACACCCATTCACCCATGGCAATGATCAAGCCGGTTTCCTCGGCCAGCGGGATGAAATGATCGGGCGGCACCAGACCTCGTTCGGGATGTTGCCAGCGCAGCAACACCTCAGCGCCGATAATGTAACCTTCACGATCCACCTGCGGTTGCAAGTACAGACGCAATTCGTTTCGCTCAATGGCGCGGCGCATCTCACCCTCCAGCGCCATGCGCGTTTCCACCTCGGTCTGCATGGCGGCTTCGAAGAAGCGCACGGCATTGCGTCCGGCAGACTGGGCCTGGTGTAACGCGGTTTCAGCCTGCTTGAGCGGCTCATCTGCGGTTTTCTCTTGACCGGAAAACAAGGTGATACCGATGCTGGCGCCCAACACGTAGGTATTGTCCTGCTGCTGGATCGGCATCGACAGCGCCAAACGGATCTTTTCCGCCACCCCTCGGGCAAATCGAATCGCGCTTTCTTCCGAATCCGCCAACTTGATCAGCAGCACGGCAAATCGATCACCGCCCAAATGCGCCACAATATCTTCCGACCGCAAGAAGCGTGTTAACCGCACGGCGACTTCCTGGATCAGCCGATCACCGGTTTCATGACCTCGGGCATCACTGATGCGTCGGAAATCGTCCAGATCCACAAACAGGACTGCCCCATGATACGCGCCGCGCCGGGCGGCGGCCTGGGCAGTATTGAGGTGCTCGAAAAACAAGCGCCGGTTGGGCAACTGGGTCAAGGGATCATAGTGAGCCAAGCGATGCAGGGCCTCCTCTGCCGCCTTCTGCTTGCTGAGATCGAAGAAGCTGGCGACGAAATGGATGATTTCACCGGTATCGTCACGCACGGCGGTGATGGAAGCCCACTCGGGATAAATCTCGCCATTCTTGCGCCGGTTCCAGATTTCCCCGGCCCAACGCCCTTCCACAAACAAGTCACGCCACAGCGCCGCGTAGAATGCGGCATCGTGCCGCCCGGACTGCAACAAGCTTGGGTTCTGGCCGATCGCCTCAGCGGCAGTATAACCGGTCAACCGGGTAAAAGCTGGATTCACCCGTTGGATGATCCCCCTTCGATCAGTCACGAACATCGCCTCAGCCGTTTCAAAAGCCAACGCCGCCAACTCCTGCCACGCCTCAGCCTGCTTGTGTCTGACACAGTCACGGCGAGTGCGCTGCAACACCATGCTCAGCATGACAATCACCATCAGCAAGGTCAGGGTCAACCAGGGTAAGATCGAGTGCATATTTATCCTTGGATAGCTAACCTACTTCAATATCAACCTATTGTTTTTATTAATTACTAACTACGGATACAACGCCCACAATATTCCGGACGACCAGACCGATCTCGTAAATCCCAAACAGGATAACCAGCATTCCGGCCAGGCGGCGAACCGCCGGACGACGGACGAAGCCAGCCAGCGCCGCCGCCGCCGTTCCCATCGCCAACAAGGCTGGCAAGGTGCCCAACCCGAAACTGAGCAGCAACAATCCCCCTTCCAACGCCCCACCTGCGCCAACCGCCCAGATCAGTACACTGTAGACCAATCCACAAGGCAACCAGCCCCAGATCAGGCCAATGCCCAATGCCTGAAACGCAGTGCGCACCGGCAGCAACCGCCGACCCAAGGGTTCGACCCGCCGCCAAAGGATGCCGCCGGCTTGTTCCAACTGACTCAGCACCGACCACCAGCCGGCCAGATACAAGCCTAGCAGGATCATGAACAACCCAGCGAGGATTTGCAGCCCCAGTTGTGCGTGATGAATCGACAGCAGATGCGCAGCCCAAGCCCCGATCCCCCCCGTCAAGGTTCCAGCGACGACGTAACTGAGGATTCGCCCCAGGTTGTACGCCAGCAGATACGGCAAGCGGGCCAACCATGGATGTCCCGGCGCCGATGGCAACCCCAGGGTCAGCGCCCCGACAATGCCGCCGCACATGCCGAAACAGTGAACACCACCGGTGAACCCAATCAGGAAAGCGCTGGGATACAGCAGATCAAAGGTCACGCCGTCCCCTAACGCAATACGACGGTCTTGCTACCGTTCAGGAATACCCGGCGCTCCAGGTAATCGCGCAGCGCCCGAGCCAGCACAATATTTTCGATGTCGCGCCCGACCGCCGCTAACTGCTCCGGCGTCTGAGCATGATCGACCCGCTCCACCTCCTGCTCGATGATCGGCCCTTCATCCAGGTTGGCGGTCACGAAGTGGGCTGTAGCGCCGATCAATTTCACCCCACGCGCGTAAGCTTGGTGATAGGGTCGAGCGCCCTTGAAACCAGGCAGGAAGGAATGGTGAATATTGATCGCCCGCCCCTCCAGGGCCCGACACAATTCCGGCGACAGAATCTGCATGTAGCGAGCGAGAATGACCAATTCAGTTTGCGTCTGCCAAAGCAGATCCAGGATGCGCCGCTCTTGTTCCGACTTGGTCACCGGCGTCACGGGCAGATGGTGATAAGGGATCGCGTGCCACTCCGCCAGATGCGCCAGCTCACGATGGTTGGAAACGATGGCGGTGATATCCATGGGCAGCGCACTGGTGCGATGCCGGTATAACAGATCATTCAGACAATGATCGGCGGTGGAAACCAAAATCATGACCCGCAACCGCTGACGCGGGTCGTACAGGCGCCAATCCATACCGAACTTGGTGGCCAACGGTAAAAAATGCTCCAGTAAAACCGGTTCGGTCGCCTCGTCGAGATCGAACACCAGCCGCATGAAGAACCGGCCCGATTCAGTATCGCTGAACTGATCGGATTCGATGATGTTGCCATGATGCGCCGCCAATAGGCCGGATACCGCGGCAACGATGCCCACCCGATCCGGGCAGGTTATCGTCAAAATGTAACGTAGAATTTGCATGATGGAGAAATTTTGCGGAGTTGCGCTGAAAAGCCGGCATTGTAGGCGAAAGCACTCACCGTTTACTCATCGATCTCCGGAAGATTGAGCGCATCCTTGAGCAGAGGCAGACGCCGTCTCACACAATCCATGCCAGCCGCGATCGCTTCGCTGGCGCGGTCAAAGTCCATCAATCCCAGATGGGCCAAGCGCGGCGCTAATACGATATCCGGAGGATCACCCGCCATTCGGGTCCGGGTGATGCGATCCTGCATGATGTTGATCGCACCAGCCATCACATCGAACAATCCAGGGGGCTCCTCCTCCGAGGCTGGCGTCGCGGGTCGATGATGACCCAATACGGCCTGCCAACCGGCGCTGAGCCGCGCCAACAACGGATTGGGCGCCGCCCGGCGCATGGTCCGCAAGTTGAAATGCCGACCGACGATATCACCGTTCAGATTCACGGCAATCACCTGCTCGGCTCCCAGCGCTCGGCATAGCGATATCGGCAATGGATCGACCAACCCGCCATCCACCAACCAACGACCCGCATAGCGCACCGGACTGAACAACCCCGGCAAGGCAATGGAAGCGCGCACGGCTTCCAGCAATGGACCCTTCTGGAACCAAACCTCACGGCCCGTGTGTAAATCCGTCGCCACCGCGCCAAACGGCTTGGGCAGGGTTTCGATCGGTGCATTCTCGACTCGTTCGCAGAAGGCTTGCATCAACCGCTCACCTTCCACACCACCAAGCCGCACGTCCATATAGCGAATAATCTCCCACCAATCGATCTGCATCACCCATTCTTCCAGCCGGCTCAATCGATCACTGGCATAAGCGGCTCCCACCAGCGCCCCGATAGAGGTACCGGCGACAATCTCCGGGACGATACCCGCCTCCGCCAATGCGCGCAGAATGCCGATATGCGCCCAGCCACGCGCTGCGCCGCTGCCCAGAGCAATGCCGAGTCGGGGTTGTCGATGCAATGGCATGGCGCTTGTTCCTCGATCACAGCAGGTAAGATTCGTGTTTCCCGAGCACGCTCACCGCTCCCCCAATCGGGGCAGCAATTGCACCAAATTGCAGGGTCGGGTGCGGGCATCCAGTTGCGCTTGCAGGATGCGATCCCAACCGGTGCGGCAAGCGCCGGTCGAACCCGGCAGACAGAAGAGGAAGGTCCCGTTGGCCAACCCACCTAACGCCCGCGATTGCAGCGTCGAAGTCCCGATTTCCTCCCAGGACAACCAACGGAACAGTTCGCCGAAGCCATCGATTTCCTTGTCCAGCAACGGACGCACCGCTTCCGGGGTGCTGTCCCGACCGGTCATGCCGGTACCACCGGTCGCCAATACGATTTGCACCGCCGGATCGGCGATCCAGCGTGAGAGAATGGCGCGAATTTGGTAAATATCATCCGGGACGATGGCTTTTTCCACCAAGCGATGACCCGCCATGGCCAGCCGCTCGACCAAGGCTTGGCCAGACGCGTCATCCGCTTCAGTGCGCGTATCGGAGACGGTCAGCACCGTGATGTTCAATGGCAGAAACTCAGTTGCGCTCATGCTCGCCACTCGTCGGTTGAGAAAAGAAATAAAGGATCGAAGCTCTTGAAACTCGGCGGATTAGCCCTATGTAAAAGACAACGACAACTCACTGAGCGAGGCTCCGTCCATGAACCCGACCCATTATGAACCTTGGCAACAAGTACAACGCCTGCGCAAAGAACTGGATCGAGTATTCCAGCCCTACGCCACCGGCGACGATCAGTCCAGCGTCGCGACTTGCGACTGGATTCCCCCAGTCGATATCAAGGAAGAAAAAGAGCGTTATGTACTGCGCGCCGATATTCCGGGCGTCGATCCCAAGCATATCGAGATTATCGCCGAAAATGGCGTTTTGACCATTCGCGGCCATCGTCCTGGCGAAACCCGCGAGACTCGCGTTGGCTACAGTCGGGTCGAACGGCCTTGCGGCAGCTTCTACCGCCGCTTCAGTCTGCCGGACACAGCCGATCTGGCGCAAATCGTCGCGCGCAGCAGCAACGGGGTGCTGGAAATCGGCATTCCTAAGCTGACCCACACGCTATCGCGAACGATCAAGATCGAAAGCTGAAGCGCAACCGGTGACCGGCGGACAGAATTCGCCGGTCATGCCTCCAACTGCCTGGAATCCGCATGCAATATAAGGACTACTATCAAATTCTCGGTGTGAACCGCGATGCTTCGGAAGAGGTGATCAAGAAAGCCTACCGCCGACTGGCGCGTAAATACCACCCCGATGTCAGTCAGGAAGCGGGCGCCGAGGAGCGCTTCAAGGAGGTCGCTGAGGCCTACGAGGTGCTGCGCGATGCGGAAAAGCGCGCCGCCTACAATCAATTGGGCAGCAACTGGCAAGCTGGTCAAGAATTCCGACCACCGCCAGGTTGGCAGGGACGAAGCGGTGCACGCACTCATACCGACGGCTTCAGCAGCCGCGATTTCAGCGATTTCTTCGAATCGTTGTTCGGGGGGATGGGTAGAGGAAGACACAGTGGTTTCGCCGGCATGGATGGCATAGGAGGGATAGGGGGTGGATTTACCAGCACCGGGCAGGACCAGAAAGTGGCGCTGGAGATCACCCTGGAGGAAGCCCATCACGGTGGTAACCGCACCCTGCAACTGCAGACACCTGAGCAGAGTACGGATGGCCGCGTGCTGAACCGAACGCGCACCCTGAACGTCAAAATCCCCGCTGGCGTCACCAATGGGCAAAAAATCCGTCTGACGGGTCAGGGCAGCGCAAATATGAGCGGTGGACCCAGCGGCGATTTGTACCTCGAAGTCTCGATCAAACCCCATCACTTCTACAAAGTGCGTGGGCGTGACATCAGTGTGGAACTGCCACTGGCGCCTTGGGAAGCCGCACTAGGCTGCAAGGTCGAAGTACCCACTTTGGGCGGAACGGTGACGCTCAATATCCCGGCCAATGCTAAAAATGGTCAGAAACTCCGATTGCGCGGTCGTGGTCTCCCAGGCAATCCACCGGGCGATCAATTGGCGGTGCTACGTATCGTCAATCCGCCTGCCGATAGCGAGGCGGCGCGTGAGTTGTTTGAGCGCATGGAACGAGAATTGCCCTTCAATCCACGTGCTCACTGGCATTGAGAACTAGAAGTCCGGCATTGGAAAATCCTTTCCGATCTCTTTCGCCATGCGCGGCAACGATACCCTTCGACGTCTTGAAGAAGAGATTTCTACCGATGAACATTCAATGCTCCCTACTATCGGCGATCCTGATGACGCTGAGCCTGGCCGTTGCCATCCCACTACCTGTACAGGCTGCACTGCCTGCGGGACTAGACGGCCAACCCCTGCCGACCCTGGCGCCGATGCTGGAGCGAGCAACCCCGGCAGTGGTCAATATCGCTACCGAAAGCCGGATAGCACTGCGCCGTAACCCCCTGTTGGACGACCCATTTTTCCGGCACTTCTTCAACATCCCCGATCAACCGCGCGAACGTCGGGCGCAAAGCGTCGGTTCCGGAGTCGTCGTAGATGCCCGGCGTGGCTACGTCATCACGAATCATCACGTCGTCGAGGGCGCCGACACGATCACGGTGACCTTGAATGATGGCCGTCAACTCGACGCCAAGGTCATCGGCTCCGACCCGGAAAGCGACATCGCCGTCATTCGCGTGTCCAGCGATCACTTGATGGCCCTACCACTGGCCGATTCCGATCGTTTGCGCGTAGGTGATTTCGTCGTAGCCATCGGCAATCCCTTTGGCCTCGGCCAGACGGTGACCTCCGGGATCGTGAGCGCCTTGGGTCGCACCGGACTCGGCATTCAGGGCTATGAAGATTTCATCCAAACCGACGCCTCGATCAATCCGGGCAACTCCGGCGGGGCGTTGGTCAATCTGCGTGGCGAATTGATCGGCATCAACACCGCCATCATCGCGCCCGGCGGCGGCAATGTCGGCATCGGCTTCGCCATTCCGGCCAACATGATGTCACGATTGATGAATCAGATCATTGCCCATGGCTCGGTGCGACGCGGCCAACTCGGTGTATCGGTGCAAGATCTCACGCCGCAACTGGCGCAGGCGTTCGATATTCCGGCCAATCAAGGCGCGGTGATTGCCCAGGTGGCGCCCCGCTCCGCCGCTGCCCGCGCCGGCCTCAGGGAGGGCGATGTCATCTTGCAGGTCAATGATCGACCGATTCGCGATGGTAGCAATCTACGCAACGCTATCGGTCTCATCGAGGTCGGGGAAACAGTGCGCCTGGAGATTTTGCGGGGCGGCAAACCGCTCACCCTGAACGTCAAGGTCGGCGAATATACCCCGGCCAAGGCGGAAGGCGATGCTCTCAACCCTCGCTTGGCCGGCGCGATTTTCGAGGACGTCGGACCCAATTCACCGCTCGCGGGAAAGGTGCAGGGTGTTCTGGTCGCTCGGGTCGAATCGGGCAGCCCGGCGGCGCAGGCGGGATTGCGTTCGAATGACGTGATCACGGCTATCAACCGCCAACGTGTATCCAGCACGGATGAGTTACGGCGCATCGCCGCTGGCAGCAATGCCCTGATCATCAATCTGATCCGTGGGCAAGGCGAATTGTTGCTGGTGTTGCGTTGAGAAACGCCGGCTTTGCGCCGGCGCACTCGGTGAGGATGGCCCAGTTCAGCGTCCGGGTGCTCCAGGCTGCAACTCGACCCGATTCTGCTTCTGGTTATAGCCCATACGAGCGATGATCTCGTAGTCCAACCCGGCCTTTTCACCGGCCTGAACGTCCGTCTCGAACTGCACGGTCTGGAAATCATGTAGGCTCGGATCGAGCTGGCTATGGAATGCGATATCGCCTGGATATTCACGGCGGATTTGCACATGAATCGGCTGGTCGCGGTTATTGCGAATCTTCTGCCGGTAAACCGTGTGCTCATCCCAACCGGCCACCTGGCTGTCCAGATCCAACTTGAATCCGTCTTCGCCCAGCTTACGGTAGAGATGACCGCTCTTGAGCTGGAACCAGAGATTGTCCCGGTAAACTTTTTGCCTGACGAGTTCGAAAATCACCGCTGGGTCAGCGCCCAGATTCAGTTCAATCTTGTCGCCGATCGGGACATATTTCAGATTCTGCGTCGCCAGATAACTCAATCCCTCGCGGCCATTGGTGCGGAAAACGCGGATCACGCCGTCCGGGAGTGGTGTGCCACCCAATTTCGAAGCCGTATCATTCTTCAGCAAATACAATCGCACCAGTTGCTCACCATACTCGCGAGGCCGATAGCGATACTCGACCGCCACCGGCACGGTATCCGCCTCGAAGCTGCGCAGCCGCTTGGCCCAGCCGTTCGGCACCGTTTCCGTCCCTTCGATGGTGTAGATGAAATACTCGCTCAGCCCTGCCTTGACGATTTCCTTAGGAGCTTCCATCTCGGCGGCATCGGCCACCATCGTCGCCCCACTCATCATCGCTGCGGGCGCAGGCGCCATCATCTTGCGCGCTGCCTTTTGCCGCAGACCCTGGTATTCCTCACGCTTGAGTTCATCCAGCCGCCCGACCGGGAGCCTGGCCAGTTCGGCAATTTTCTCCACCAGATTGATGGTTCCGACCACCAACCGCACTTGCGCGTTTTCGTAGTCTTCGCCGGAGAGATTTTTTACCCGCACGAAGCTTTCCAGTCGCAAGGCATTTTCATCGGGATGGGCGACCGCCAGATAATCCGCCGCCCAGGTGATGCCAGAGGTGAAATAGCTGATCTCGATGATCGCCTCATGATTGGCGTCGCTTTGCACATTCCAGTACAGCGTTTGTGGGCGATCGTGCGGAAAGGTGGTGTCCAGCACCGCCAACCCGACTGAAGGTTCACGGAACCTAAGCTCCACCGAACTCGGATCGATCAAAGTGTTGGCCCAGGAAAACTGCAATGGATTGACGCCTTTCTTGAAGGTGACGATCCGGCTTTCCCGCACCAGGGTCAAATCCTCGGAGTTGTAGATGGTCAGTTGCACCGTGTTCCGTTTGGGGACGGTGGCCAGATCGATATTGCCGGCAGGCGACGCCAACGGCAGCAACCATCCCAACAAACCCAACAAACCCAACAGCCAAGCCTGATGATTCGTTTTCATGGCGCTCACCACTCGTTGTTCAGCGTCAATCGCAGGGTATGCGTTTGTTTTTGCGCCGGCCCATCGGCGGTGCGGGCAGGCAGTTCGACATGAAACAACAGCTTGTCGGCGTCGCTCTTTTCCAGATCGGGATTACGCAAGGTGCCATCGCCCAGTTGCCATTCCGGATCGCGGTTCACGCCGCCACGCACCTGGTCACGGATTTGACGAACGCTTTCGGCGATATCTAGCATCACCGGCGTATCCTTAAAGTTCTCAATCTCGTATTTTAGGGTCACGTCATAGCGGTAGAGATTGCCTGCGATGCGTTGGCGCTCGCTGCGATCGATGGTGCGTCGCACGGCAATATCGCGAGCCAGACCCAGATATAACTCCCATTCTTCATCGGGTGGGGTGAACTGACCGTGATCCTCGCCGAGAAAAGCGGCGCCGCCCTGACCGTCGTCCTGGAAGATGCGAACCTTGCCAGCAGGTAACGGTTCCTGGCCGAGCATACCTCCGGCATTCCTGATGACGTAGTGCATCGGCACATTCAGCTTATCCTGCGCACGGTCGAGATAGCCGAATGCGACGGGATCACAGCTGTAGGTCTTGCGAATCGGGACGCTGGCGAAGCGATTCAGCCGCACTTCCTTAGTCTCGTTCAAGCCCAACGGCTTGTCGAACCGCTCGCCGACGCCGGCCCAGAATTCGGCGGTCTCGTAAGCTTCATTGGCGTTGTTATTCACCCGCAGGTATTGCGCCAAATCCAGGGTCGCTTCATCCCGATCCGCCACTGCCCGATAGTGAAAGTCCTTATTCAGACCACCCAACACGTAGCTGATCCGCACTCGCGCCGCTCCGGAGGCATCGGCGGCGACGGACCAGATCAGGGCATTTTCATCTGGCGGATAACTGACCGACAGGACCTTGGCGTTCAGCACCGGTTCGATGGTCGAAGGCAGAATGCGCAATACCAGAGTGTCAGCATCGATCCGCGTGTTGGCCCAGGAAAAATCCATCTGGTTGACGCCCTTGACCAGCGGCACAATACGCTCCTCCTCAACCAGAGCGACACTCGGATAATCCAGTTGCACAGCGACCCGTTCACGCACCGGCAACGTGGTGAGTTTGATGCGGGCCAGCGCCTCCGAGGAAGCAGCGCTGAGTAGCAACAGCATACCTAGCGGATACAGCCATCGAGTTCGGTTCACGTTTGCAATCTCCAAAGTGGGGGTGATCTTCTACGACCATAAACGCTCGAAGATGGGATGTGGGGTCACGCTAGAGAAACTCATGCGGTTTTCCGTTTTTTAAATGCTAGCCTGCCTCTGCTCCCTTCACCGCCTCGTTCGGCGGCAGCAAGCTAATCAGTACCCAGCCAGCGCCGGGTTGTAGGGTTTCCCGGGTTGAGAATACCCGCAGCGCCCCTTTAGGGTCGAGCGTGAACAACGGAATGGTCTGGTCGCCCCATTTTTCGCGAAAAGCCTTGAAATCAAAGCTGGCCGTCAGCGGCGTGGCGCGAATGGCGTGGCCCTGCTCCAGTCGCTCCTGTAGCCGGGCAAAGGTGACCTGCTCGCCAAATAACCGAGCAGTGCGATAGGATGGAACCACCCGATTGCGGTTGACACTGTCACGCTCCTCGTCCATGCGCAGAGTATAGACTTGATCAGCTCCAAAGAATGGCCGGTAATATAAACTGACGAGTGTATTACGTTCCATCCATAGCGACATAGCCAAGAGCTTGCCGATGCCATTGAGATCCAGATGAGTATCAGCGTGCTCGGACAAGACGTTGCCATGGTAGACCGGTATCCCCGCCATGCGTGCGGCGCGAAGATTCTGCCAGACCGGATCGGCGAGAATCACCGGAATCTCCCGTTGATGCAACGCCTGGGCCACGGCTCGTGAGACGAGATTACCACCGACGATGAGCACCCCATGTGGCGGCGGCGCCGCCACGCCCAGCTTCTGCACCACGATCCGAGCAGTCAGGCTCTGCAAGATCACCGTCACCAGGATCACCAGAAAAGTCAACGCTGCCAGAGTCCGCGCTTCGGTATAACCCAGTCGTTCCAGTTGCAGAGCGAACAGCGCCGACACGGCGGCGGCGACGATACCACGCGGAGCAATCCAGGCCAGCACCGCTTTCTGTCGCCAGTTGAGCTTCGAGCCAATGGCGGATAGCCATACCGTGACGGGGCGAGCCACACATAGAATCGCCAGCAATACGCCGAACGCACCCCAACCCATTCCAGCAAAGTCGTGGGGGTCAAACCGCGCTGCCAACACGATAAACAAGATTGAGATCAGCAACAAAGTCAGGGTTTCCTTGAAATCCAGAATGTCCTCGATGATCAGATCACGCGTATTGGCCAATCGCATTCCCATGACCGTCACCGCCAACAAACCGGATTCTGCAGCAAGGGTATTTGAGAAAGTGAACACGCTGAGCACCAGCGCCAGACTGGCGACTCGGTGCAGGTATTCGGGCAACCATTGCCGGTGCATGAGCGTCGCTAACAGCCAGGCGCCAGCCAAGCCCAGCAGCGTGCCGGCGGTCACCGTGACGCCGAACATCAAGACCGTATGCTGGTGCCGCTCGGATACGGTGAATTCGAACACCAAGACCGCCAGCAACGCGCCAATGGGATCGATCAGAATGCCCTCCCAACGCAAGATACTGGCGATTTCGTGTTGCGGGCGGACGCTACGCAGCAGCGGCGCCACTACAGTAGGACCGGTGACCGTCACCAATGCACCGAACAGCAGCGCCATGGACCAGGGTAAGTCCATACACAGCCGCGCAGCGAGGGCGATGAGTAGAGCATTGATCAACGCCCCGAATGAGACCAGGTTACGCACCATCCGTGCTTGACCGCGAATCTCGGTGAAACGCAGGGTCAACGCGCCTTCGAACAGAATCACGGCGACGCCCAGCGAGACCATCGGGAATAACAAACCACCGAATAGACGATCGGGATCGAGCCAACCGGTGACCGGGCCGGCGATGATACCCACGGCTAACAGTGGCAGGATAGCAGGCAGACCCAACCACCAAGCCAACCATTGCGCGCCGACGCCGGCCAACAGAACGATCGCGATCATCAAGGGAATGGAGTCGTGCATGGAGAATTCCGCTAATGTTCCTGAGAGTGGAAATGAAGGAAAGCGCTTTTGATTTTTCAGATAAAAAAATGAATTTAAAAGCTATTTGCCATGCTTGAACGTAACAATTATGCTTGTGGATAGCGTGTTGCGAGCTCAACCATCGAGACTGACAACCACAGTGATTTAGTGATTTATCGTTGACAGAACATTTCATCGAAACCGCTTGGCCAGCGAAAGCAGTGATCGTTGCCCGAAGTGCGCAGGAATGGACCCGACCCGAACCGAACCCTCAGCAAAATGAAACTCCCTCCTGTTTTACTGGCCGATCTTCGCGGTGGATTGATTGCCGCTGCCGTCGTTTTACCACAGGCCACAGCCTTTGGCGTCACAGTATTCGCTCCCTACCTCGGTACTGCGTCTGGAGCAATAGCCGGTCTGGTCGGCGCAATCGGTCTGTTGCTGATTTCCGGAGCTGCTGGCGGCGCCGTCGGCCTGATCAGTGGCCCAACTGGGGCCAGCATGGCGTTGCTGAGCAGCACGGCAGTCCTCCTGATCGCCGCTGATGTTGTTCCCACGGCCATCGCGCCAGCCTTGTTCACCATCACCGTGCTGGCTGGCTTACTCCAATTGTCGATCGCCTTCGCCGGTGGTGGCCGATTGATGAAATTCATTCCCTATCCGGTATTCGCAGGACTCGCCACCGGTATCGGTCTGCTGCTGATTCAGTCGCAACTCAAACCCTTGCTGGGCATCAGCTACAGCGGCTTATGGGTCCGCTGGTACTGGCTACCGATGGCGACCACCGCCATCGCTTTCTGCGCCGTCCGTTATGCGCCGCGCTTCATACCAAGCATTCCTGGACCGCTGGCTGGCTTGCTCGGCGGTACTGCGTTCTATCAAACCATCCTCTATCTCGCCAATCCACCCTCCGTGCCGCAATACTGGGTCATCGGCGCCTTACCCCGATGGTCGGAATTTCATCTGGCGGTCGATCAATTCTCGGTTTGGCCTTCCCTACCTTGGTCCCTGATCTTGCACGCCGCTTTTACCCTGGCGGTGTTGTCTTCCCTGAACACGCTGCTGACTGCCGTCATCGCTGACACGACCACTGGCCAGCGCCACAACGCCCACCGTGAATTGCTGGCGCAGAGTATCGGTCAGATGGTCGTCGGCTTGATCGGCGGCTTGGCCGGCGCGGCCAGCGTAGGCGGCACCACTACGGCGGTCCAAGCCGGTGCTCGGCGCTGGGCGGCGCTGACCGCTGGCATCCTGCTGCTGCTACTGCTGCTGTTCGCCAACTCGCTTGGTCAATGGCTACCGACCAGTGCGCTCGCTGGGATCATCATCGCTTCAGCGATCAACCTGATGGAAAAAGACATCATTGCCTGGGCGCGACAACGGCGGACCCGGCTGGATGCGCTGGTTGCGCTGTTGGTCATACTCGTCACTTTCCTACAGGATTTGATGATCGCGGTGCTAGTCGGTTTGAGCATCGCCATTCTGCTGTTCATTCGCAGTCAAAGCCGACTGCCGGTCATTCAGCGTCGGTTGACCGCTCTCGAACGACCCTCGGTGCGCAAACGTCCGGCAGATCAAGTGGAATGGCTGGCTCATCATGGCGATCGGATCGTCATGTATCATTTGAGCGGCGTTCTATTTTTCGCCAAGACCGATCAATTGTTCGAGGAGATGTTACCCGACCTCGACCGGCGTTCCTGGGTGATCTTGCATCTACGACGAGTCATTCAAATCGACCTATCCAGTGTACGATTGCTGCAACAAATTGCAGCACGGCTGGAGACGCATCGTGGAGAATTGCTGTTCTGCGAAGTGCCTGAGGAACTGGGATTGGGCCGGGATGTCGAGCGCACGCTGCGCCGTCTCACCTTGCGCCCCGGACGGCTGAACGTTCGCACCTTCGCCGGTGCGGATCAGGCGCTGGAGTATGCCGAGAATGCGCTCCTCAAGGCACTGAATGTCGATACAACCGTCATGGAAAAGGACATTACACTGGCGGAACTGGATCTATGCCATGGCATGCAACCCATTGAAATCGCTGAACTCGCCTCGGTGCTACGCCCGCTGGCCTTGGAAAGCGGCGAACGGTTGTTCGACGCCAGCGAGCCTGGCTCAGAGTTGTACCTGGTGCTGCGTGGTCGGATCGACATCCGCCTGCATGTCGCCGGTGAACGCTATAAGCGACTAGCGGTTTATGGGCCAGGCACCGTGTTCGGTGAAATCGCCTTTCTTGATCCCGGTCCGCGCGCCGCGGAGGCCGTCGCGGTCCGCCGGAGTGAGCTCTGGATATTGAGCCGCACGGATTTCGATCGACTGCGCAAAATGTACCCCGACGCTGCGATTGCCCTACTGTTGGCGCTGGGCCGCTTGCAAAGCCGGGCCTTGCGCTGGAGCGCTCGGGAGATTCAGCGCCTGATTCAGTGGTAGGCAACCGTGTTCTCATGCAGTCATTTTCCAAGCTGGATCTGCTGAAATTCAGATTGATCCAGCGAGCCGCCTATTGCGCTTTCTGGCGCATGTTCTACCTTCAAGTAAGCGCACAGGTGGAAAATACGATCTAAAGTGTCCCGTGAACGGCTTAGTGCGCTGCCAGAAAGAGTCCATTCCACAAGAGGCAAATCCCTATGCGACATGTACTGCGTGTTTTCTTTACCCTGATCATGATGGCGTCGGTGACGCTGGCCTGGGCGCAAAACTCAGGAACGCCTGCGGAAGCCAAGGCGATGCTGGAGAAGGCAGCCGCGGAGTTAAAGAAAGATCCCGCCAAGGCTCTGGAGATGTTCACCAAGGGGGAAGATGGCTTCAAAGACCGTGATCTCTACGTATTTTGCGCTGACGCCACGACCGGCATCACCACGGCCCACGGCGCCAAAGCCGACCGCGTCGGAAGCGTCAACATGAAGGAATCCAAGGATGTGGACGGCAAGGAATATGGCAAGGAATTCTTTGCCGTAGCGACCGAAGGTGAATTCAAGGAAGTAGCGTATAAATTCCAGCGTCCAGGGGAAGCCACCCCTTCCGCCAAGTCGGCTTTCATCACCAAGGTCGGCAATCAATTGTGCGGCGTCGGTTATTACCAGTAATCGTCTTAATCATCAATGACTAATCGATAAATATTGTGCCGCTTCCATCGCCGGCCTGGCGGTGGAAAACCACCTAAAACACCGCTCCAGGTCGATGCATGGACAGCCGACCAGCGCTCCTCAAGCTTGAACATCCTCCCTCAAGTCTTGAGCAAGGCACGAATCGCCGACGAAATGGTGACCTTGCCCTCGCCGCGATAAGCTTCGTGATTGGCCTCAATGTCGCTGAGTTTATATAGGTAGTTCACCATCATGCCTGCCGATTGCGCCAGACCCTTGGTCGAAACATCGGCCAACCAATTCAAGCGTTCGATGCGCGAGCCATTCGTGAGATGAAAACGAGCCACCGGATCTAGAATGGTCACGCTATCGCGTTTTTCCTTGACCAGATAGCGGGCGCACAGCCGCATCAGAGGCTGTTTGAGCGCTTTGGCCAACTCCGGTTTTTGCGACCAATCCGGAGCTTGCAACAGCGTTTGCAGAGCAGCAGGTTCCTTACCCGCTCCCGCTGCACTCGCCAACGCCTTGCGCTCGGCGACAGTCAACCATTTTGCTTCCATATCTTGATCTGGTTCGCTCAGTTTGTGGTCCAGCCAGCGCCGGAAACCGGGAATCGGCGACAAGGTGGCGAATGTCTTGAGGTTCTTGAACTCGTTGGCCAACTCGTCTACGACCCGCTTGATCAGGAAGTTACCGAAGCTGATGCCACTAAGACCATCATGCGCATTGGAGATCGAATAAAAAATGGCGGTGTCGGCTACCTGCGGGTCAAGTACCGGCGCCGTTTCATCCAGCAGGATCTGCACGTTGTCAGAGATACCGTTGACCAGCGCCACCTGCACGATGATCAAGGGTTCATGAGCCATGCGCGGGTGGAAGAAGGCAAAGCAACGCCGATCGGAACTGAGTCGGTTCTTGAGATCGCTCCAACCCATGATCGGGTGCACCGCTTCATAGGCGATCATTTTCTCCAGCAACGAAGCCGGCGAATCCCAGGTAATGCGCCGCAACTCCAGAAAACCGACGTCAAACCAGGATGTCAGCAGCGACAACAAATCCCGCTCCAGCGCCGCCAAGGCCAAGTCATCTCGGCTCCAACTCAACAATTCCTCACGCAAATCGACCAAAAACAAAAATCCTTCGGGTAGCGCATTGAGTTGCGCCAGCAACCGCAATCTCGGCGGCTGCAACGCCTGACGCAATGCCCGCTCGGCCTTGGCCCGCGCCTTGGCGTCATCACCCGCCTGTTGCAAAGCAACGGTCGCCGTGTCTACCGCCTTGCGATCGATATCGAACTCAGTAGCCAGGATCTGGAGAAACCGCTGGCGGCCCTGAGCGTTCAACGACAAGTACACACGACCCAGATTGGCCGCTCGCGCCCGAGCGGATACCTCGCCACCACGGGCTTCCAAGCAGTCCCGCATCTGGACTTTGAGATTTTCTACGTCCTTCTCGGGAAGATTGGGGCTAGGGGCTGCCGAAAGCAGCCCTTCACGCCAATCGGCCATTTCTCGCCATGCCTCACGGAGGTTGTACATGGTGCGATTCAGCAAGCTGGCGCGGGTAATTTCAGATTCGCGCAGGGTCAACTCGGTCATATGGTCAGGTTCAACCGCAGTGGTCTTGAGGTTCAAGTATAGGCGCTTGCCTTGGCGAAACAGAAGATTTTCAGAGCCTGCGCTAGGCCTTTAGCCGGCCATAGCCACGCTATCTTCAAGCAAGATTTCCAATTCAGTCAACACGATCTCTCCCAACCCCAAGGTTCGCGCCTCTGGAGTAGCCGCCAAGGCAATGTTCGGATCGCTACGCAAACCAATCCCTAGTTTTTCACAAGCCTGATCGGCCAAGCGCACGATGGTGAGCAGCATATTGTCACCATCGTAAGATTCTCTATGATGATCGCGAGTCACGACGCAGTACTCGTCCGGCAGGTTCCAGCGCTTTAGCAACACATATCCCATTGCGTTATGCATATTGCTATTCAAGAGTTCATCAAGCAGATTTTCCGGCAATCGGTCGCTGCCTAGTTGTTGATGAGCCGATAATTCATCGATGACACGCAAGATCACCAGTTGGCCGATGTTATGCAACAGACCTGCCATGAAGGCGTCGTCAGCCTGCGCTCTACATCCGCAATGATTGGCCAGCCATTGGCTGCTCTGGGCGGCGGCAAAAGCATGCTGCCACAGTTTCTCCAGGTAGCGGCTGATCTGCGCATTGCGACTGAGATAAAGGCTGCGTTGCGAAACCGCCATCGCCAACATCGCCACCTTGCGGATACCGAGACGGATAATCGCCTTTTGGACAGTGTTGATCCGCTGCAAGCCCTTGTAGAACGCTGAATTGGCGACACGCAAGACCTGACTGGCCAGTGCTTGGTCGCCGACGATCATCTTTTCCAGATCGGCGACCTTGGTGTTTCGGTCGCGCACGGCTTGTTGAAGCTGCATCGCCACGCTTGGAAAGGCCGGCAGTTGCAAATCTTCCGCGGCCAAGGCTTTGATGATCAGATCTTGCAGCGAGTGCTGTGCCATGTTTTACACCTGCCCATGCAGCGCGGGCGCTTGTCCGCCGATCTTCATGCGATCCCCACCAGACGCTTAATCTCGGCCAGTGGCCGGGGTTTTTCGAGACGCGGGAGATAGCGAAAGGTCTCGGCCAGGGTGGTTTCGCCCCTGGATGCCTTGGCCAAGCCATCCTCCAGCAGGGTGACCATGCCTGTACTCTCCAGGCTCACCTGACGGATTGCATGCGCAGTACATTTCTGCAGAACGGCGTCCTTGACGGCAAGGTTCAAGACGAGCAGCTCAAAAACCCCAATGCGGCCCTGGTAGCCGGTATGACGACATAGGGGGCAACCACGTCCCTGCTGGAAAGCGGCCCCTTCTAAGTCATGGTGTTTGTAGCCCAAGCGTTGGAGTTCGCTGGAGTTGGGCTGATAGGGTTCAGCGCAATGAGGACAAATCTGCCGCAGCAACCGCTGCGCCAGCACGGCGACCACCGTCGAGGCGATCAGGAAGGTTTCGATGTTCATATTCATCAACCGCAGCAAAGCGCCCGTGCTGTCTTCAGTATGGAAGGTGGTCAGCACCTTGTGGCCGGTCAGAGCGGCATGGATCGCCGCTTCCGCCGAAAAGCGGTCACGGATTTCGCCCAGGACGATCACATCCGGGTCCTGGCGCATGATGTGCGGCAAAGTGGTTTCAAAGGTCAGATCGATTTTTGGATTCAGCGAGCATTGAGCGATGCCCTCGATAATGAATTCGACCGGGTCCTCAGCCGTGGTGACACAACGATCGATGCTGTTCAGATAGTTAACAGCGCTGTACAGCGTGGTGGTTTTGCCAGTGCCCGTCGGACCCGTGATCAAGATGATCCCACTGGGCAAATCGAGCACGTCCTCGTAGAAACGGCCCAGCGTGCGAGGAAACATACGGATCTGGTCCAACGGCACCAGTTGCGTTCTACGCAACAGGCGCAGCACGATCTTTTCACCATGGACCGTGATATAGATGGAAACCCGAATATCAATCATGCGGCCTGTGTTGAAATCTTCGAAAGCGATATGACCATCCTGGTGACGCCGCCGCTCGGCGATATCTGCCTTACCTAGGATCTTGATGCGATTGACAAAAGTTGCGGCCAGCTGCTTGTCGAGGGTCTTGTAAACTTCCAGCACGCCATCGCAACGAAAGCGGATGCGCAGATCATTCCGCATGGGTTCGACATGGATGTCGCTGGCCCGCGCCTGAACTGCGTCCAGCAGCATAGTATCAACCAGTTTGATGACTTGACTGGTATCGTCAACTTGAGCCGTCGGCGCTATCGGCTCCTGATAATGGCGTTTGTAAGCTTCGATCGTTTCGCGGATAACGCGCTTGCTGGCGATCAACGGCACCAAGTCATGAGCGCTAAACAACCAAGCGGCTTCTTGACGAGCACGTCGATCGAGAGGGTCGGCAAAAGCGACCAGAACCTGGTTATTCTCGACACGGAGCGGGAGAAAGTGCCGCTGCAGGAACCAGTTGGGATTGGCCTTTTCCATCAGCTTCCGATCCACGTCACTCAGGTCGGGCTTGACTTGAGGGAAGCCGAGTTGATCCGCCAGCACCTCAAGCAGCTTGTTTTCCTCAATGAAATGGTTTTCCAGCAGGATATCGCCCAGTTTCTTGCCTTGTCCGGATTCACGCTGCAATGCCAGAGCGGCCCGCAGATCCTGCTCTCTCAGGAAGCCTAATTCTACCAGCAGAGCACCGATTCGCACCGAAATGCGATGCTTGCGTAGCGTGATGCGTTGCTGCTCCAGACTCACATAGCCGATTTCATTGAGAACGCTGAGCAACGACTTTTCAGTGGAAAGCTTGGCTCGCACCCGCATCGCGTAGGCCAATTGCTGGTCGGTGATGATGCCATCTTCAATTAGAAACTTCGCGATTTCCAGGCCAGTCTCGGAGGTCGACAAGGCGCCTGACGGTTGCCCGAGACGTCCCTTGGGCGGGGCTTGTGGATCGACAGCTATAGATTCGAAGCGGACCGCCGGCAATTCGCTGGAACTGGCGGTATGTTGCCGAATCGCCGAAGGGTCAGACGCTTGCGGCGTCTCGCTGGAAAGTCCGGAAGGGGGAGGATGTTGCGTTGGCACAGACATGACGGGCCTCGCGCATGAATTGCGGATGTACCTCTAAATTTCAATACAGATTAAATGTTAATTGGCAAACTTGATAGTACTAAAGCCCTATCGGTGGCGATAAACGATCGGATGAACAGAATCACTAATATGTAGCTAATATTTAATTAATGATACATGATGCCTATCATAAAAATGTCGTCTAGGATCATCTTGCACGGGTGGAAACATCGCCATCGGATCTCGAAACGCAAAAAAGCCCGGCGCTGAACCGAGCTTTTTCAATCTGGTGCCGAAGAGAGGACTTGAACCTCCACTGGGTTTCCCCAACTAAGACCTGAACCTAGCGCGTCTACCAATTCCGCCACTTCGGCTTGCAGTCGCTCCTCAATATTGCGACGGGAGCGCACTATACGTAGTGCCCCATCAACTGTCAACCGATTCCCTTTCACCAATCTGCAACCTATTCTCAAATAATTGAAATGAAAAATAAAAAACCTGATTCTTGGCGACAGACCGATCCATTCGCCGCTCGGGAACAAGAAAAATACGCACGGACCATTCCCAGCCGTGAATTCATCCTCCAGACCTTGGAGGAACGCGGGATGCCGCTGACCCTGACAGAGCTCTGCGCCGAATGGCGTCTGGAGAGCGACTGGGAGATCGAAGCGTTGTCCCGTCGTCTGCGCGCCATGCAACGGGATGGACAACTGATCCGCAACCGTCGTGAGGGTTATGGCCCGGTTGCCAAGATGAACCTAGTCACCGGTCGAGTGATCGGTCATCCTGAAGGTCACGGTTTCCTAATCCCAGACGAGGGCGGCGACAACCTGTTTCTCTCGCCTCGGCAGATGCGCAAGTTGTTGCATGGAGACCGGGCGGTCACACACATTATCGGAGTCGATTACCGAGGTCGCCGCGAAGTCGCCGTCGTCGAGGTGCTGGAGCGCAATACCGAGACCGTAGTCGGGCGGTTCTGCGCAGAACGCGGGACCTACTTCGTCATCCCCGATAACAAACGGATCAATCAGGACATCATCATCCCAGTGGATAGCTGCGGCGCAGCGCGAGCGGGCCAGATCGTCATCGCCGAACTGATCGAGCAACCGAACGCCCAGAATCGTCCCCTCGGTCGCATCAAGGAAGTGTTGGGCGATCACATGGCGCCCGGCATGGAAATCCGGATCGCCATCGCCAGCCATGGTATTCCCGTGGAATGGCCGGAAGCGGTCACCCAGGAAGCGGGGCAATACGCTGAAACCGTCCCGGAATCGGCTTACCAAGGGCGTTGGGATCTGCGCGGCACGCCATTAGTCACCATCGACGGCATCACCGCCCGCGACTTCGACGATGCCGTGTATTGTGAGCGCCGTGGAAACAACTGGCGGTTGCTGGTAGCTATCGCCGACGTGTCCTGGTATGTGCGACCAGGGACCGCCTTGGATCAAGAGGCGCGCAAACGCGGCAATTCGGTATATTTTCCGGATCGAGCCATTCCAATGTTGCCAGAGGCGCTGTCCAACGGCCTGTGCTCGCTAAATCCCCACGTCGATCGCTTGTGCATGGTCTGCGAAATGACCATCAATGCCGAAGGCCGTATCATTCGCTCACGCTTTGCCGAGGCGGTCCTGCGTTCCCAGGCTCGCTTGACCTACGACACGGTCGCGGCCATCGTCACTGCGCGCAATCCACAGGTCCGCGCCGAGTATGCTGAACTGGTCCCGCATCTCGATCGGCTGTTGGAGTTGTACCAGGTATTGCGCATCTGGCGGGAACAGCGTGGCGCGATGGATTTCGATACCCAGGAGACGGTCATCGAGTACGGTGCGGACCGCAAGATCGAGCGCATTTTGCCGACCGAGCGTAACGATGCCCATCGCTTGATCGAAGAGTGCATGATCGCTGCAAATGTCGCGGCGGCGCGGTTTCTACAACGCCACAAAATGCCGGGATTGTACCGGGTTCACGAGGGGCCGACCCAGGATCGTTTGAACAAGCTGCGCGCCTTTCTTGGTGAATTGGGACTGGGGTTGGGCGGCGGCGAGAAACCCTCGCCGCGCGATTACACGCGATTGCTGGAGCAGGTTCACGATCGGCCGGATGTCCATCTAATTCAGACGGTGATGCTGCGTTCGCTGGCCCAGGCGGTCTACGGCCCAGGCAATGTCGGCCACTTCGGCCTGGCGCTGGAAGCTTATACGCATTTCACCTCACCGATTCGCCGCTACCCCGACCTTCAAGTCCATCGCGCCATTCGCCATATTCTCCAGGGTGGTAAGGCGGTGGATTTTCCCTATGCTCACGCTGACTTGATCGGGTTGGGCGAGCATTGCTCCATGACCGAACGGCGCGCCGATGACGCCGTGCGTGACGCCGTGGAATGGCTGAAGTGCGAGTATATGCTGGATAAGGTCGGGCAGATATTCGACGGCATCATTACCGGAGTGACAGGGTTTGGCTTGTTCTTGGAATTGCGCGATGTGTATGTGGAGGGTTTGGTGCATGTGACGGCGCTGCGCAATGACTACTATCAATTCGATCCCATCGGCCATCGCCTGCACGGCGAACGTTCCGGACAAGTCTATCGGTTAGGTGATGCGCTACGCGTGCAGGTGGCGCGGGTCGATCTGGACGAGCGTAAGATCGACTTCGAGCCGGTGGAAAGCGGGCGCGGCGAATCCGGACGGCGCAATCGCTATCCGCAGCGCCGCAAGTAACAGAAGCAAAGGAGCAGTCGCCTTGACTGAGGAACAGATCTACGGCTTGCATGCGGTGATGGCGGCGCTGGAGCATGAGCCAGAACAGATTCGGGAATTATGGGTGGAACGCCAACGCCGGGATCGGCGCATGCAGATTCTGCTGGAGACGGCGGCTCGGCTCGGTTTGACGATTCATTGGGCCGATCGCGCGAAGTTGGATCGGTTGAGCGGCAACGCACCTCATCAAGGAGTACTCGCCCGATTAGAGAGCCGGCAACGCACGTATGGCGAGGACGATCTGCCGGCATTGCTGGCGGCTGCCGAAGGGGCTCTCTTGCTGCTGGTGCTGGACGGGGTGCAGGACCCGCATAATCTCGGCGCCTGTTTGCGCAGCGCCGCCGCCGCTGGCGCGCATGCGGTCATCGCGCCTGCGGACCGGGCCGCCGGTCTCAACGCGACGGTGCGCAAGGTCGCCTGTGGGGCGGCGGAAATCGTGCCCTTCATCCCGGTGACCAATCTGGCGCGCACCTTGCGTGAATTGAAGGAACAGGGCGTCTGGGTCATCGGTGCAGCGGGCGCGGCGGAAACGCATCTTTACCAAGTGGATTTCCTCCCATCGACAGCGATCGTGCTGGGCGCGGAGGAGAAAGGTCTGCGGCGTTTGACTCGCGAGGTTTGCGACCGACTGGCGCGTATTCCACTGGTCGAGGGCGGCGTGGAGAGCCTGAACGTATCGGTCGCAGCGGGGATTTTTCTGTTTGAAGCGCGTCGGCAGCGGGGCACAACAGCCGGCTAAAACGGTTCTCAATCCGACTTGCCTCTTCCATCATACTCGCTAACGCGAGCATGACGAAGTCAGCGGCTTGATGAACACTCCAAACCTAAAAAGACCCTCATCGAGCCGAGCGGCGCACACGGTGATCGATCATGGCCGGGAGCAGGAGACCGGATTGCCGTAGTAGTCGGTGCAACTACTTGTGTGATTAGCCCCGGAGCCCCTTTCGTAGCTGGTGCTGCCCGTATAGCTAGCACCGGAACTGCTGCTGTTGGCGCTGGTCGTGCGTGAACCACTGGCCCCACCGGCGCCATCCGTATTAAAGGCGCCGCTGGAAGTTGCGCTACCCCGTACCCCCTGAACCGCCATACCACTCTGATGCTGGATGCCAGCGCCGACTGTACCCGTGGTTCTACCGGCGCGCACTCCCTGGGCAGTGCCGGTATTGAAAGCGCCGCCGCCGCCGCTGACGAAATTACCCTGACTATCGATAGCGGCGCCACGCCCGCGCACCATCCCACCCCCATTGGGACCGCGCACTGCCGCGCCACGGCCACTGACAGCGCCCTGCTCCGTAACGGCGCTGCCGCCGGCGTGGAACCGGCCAGCCGCCTGGGCAGCGTCCATGACCAACAAGCCCAGACTCAAGGCCGCCGTCATGGCGATCGTCAATTTGTTCATGCGAATCTCCTCAACAATAGCGAATGGGAATGGGAATTAATTTGCTCTATCGAGCAAATTAAGCGCCAATTGACGCAGTCGATCGAATCGTTCCAGTCGTTGCTGGAGCTCGACGCGGATCAGTTGCTTCTGTTCAGCCGTCAATTGATCATAAAATGCCAATCGCTGGTCCAGGTTATCGCGCACCTGCGCGTGTAACTGCTCGAAACGCAACCGAGCTTCGGTGACGACCTTGCGCAGATCCGGCTCAGCTTGAGCCAACTCCTGATCGAACAACGTCCGAATCGCTGCCAATTGTTTGCCAGCGAACTGCTGATTAGCAGCTGCCTGAGCCTGAATCCGGTCCAAGATGGCGGTCTGCTGCGCATCGAGTTGTAGAGCACTCTTCGTCGATGCGCTCATCAAGCCAAAGCGAGGCCTCTGACTGGACACCGACGTAGCGCCAGCGACGCCGATACCCAAGGTCAGCGCGACGGCGAACGCAACGGATCGCCAATGGGATTTACCGAACTGCATGATTTTTCTCCTCGGTCGAGTGGCTGGGTGAGCGGCGGCTTTCACTCCACCGCTGTTGGGCGCTACTCTAATCAGGAGATGTCAATGAACTATGTCTGACCCCATCGAGTTTGTAAGCAAATGTTTCGCACTGACGCCTTTCCAGCGCTATGCCTCCTGGTTCCTGAAACGGCTTGAGAGTCCTGTCCATGACTTCGTCCGACCCAATCCGTATTCTGATCGTGGATGATGACGCCCGGTTGCGGGCTTTGCTGGAACGCTATTTGCGGGAGCAAGGTTGCACAGTGCGTGGCGTAGCCGACGGTCGTCGACTCGATGCCGCTCTTGAGCAGGAGCCGTTCGACTTGCTGGTGCTGGACCTGATGCTACCCGGTGAAAACGGGCTGGATATCTGCCGTCGGCTGCGCAACCAGGGTTGCAACCTGCCGATTTTGATGCTGACCGCCAAGGGCGATGAAGTGGATCGGATCGTCGGTCTGGAATTGGGGGCTGACGACTATCTACCCAAGCCTTGCAATCCACGCGAATTGCTGGCGCGCATTCGCGCCATCTTGCGCCGGCGGACCCGGGAAGCGCCGGGATCTCCAGGCGCTCCGGGGGCAATCGTGCGTTTTGGGCGTTGTGAGCTGCAATTGGCCACCCGGCGGTTAGGGCGCGATGGCCAAGAGCTGACCTTGACCAGCGGCGAATTTGCCCTGTTGAAAGCGCTGGTAGAACATCCTCGCCGGCCGTTGACCCGTGACCATCTGCTGGACTTGGCGCGGGGCCGTGAGCGTAACGCATTCGATCGCTCGGTCGATGTACAGATCTCCCGATTGCGGCGACTAGTCGAACCGGACCCGACTCAACCGCGCTATATTCAAACCGTCTGGGGGGTCGGTTATGTCTTCGTGCCCGACGAACCGCCATGCTGACGCCATGGCCGCGCACCACCTTTGGCCGCACCGCACTGGTGATCGCGGGCTTGCTGGTGCTGGCGGAACTCGCGACCTTCATGGTGGGTCGGGTCTACCTGATCAGTGCTGGCGCCCGACAGATGGCGGATCTGCTGAGCGCTCACATGCACACCTTGTCGGCTACTCTGGCCAGCCTGCCACCCGATGCTCGGGTATCTTTTCTAGCCAAATCGCCGCCGGTCGGTCTACCCCTTCGCTGGGATACGCCGCCAGGCAAGCTACCGCGTTTGTACTTTTTCCGAGTACTGGCGGAACGTTTGCGTGATCGCCTGGGCGCCCGCACCCAAATAAAGCTGGATCACCAATCGACGATAGTCCTTTGGATTCGTGCCCCCGATCGAACCATGCCGTGGATCGGGATGCCGCTGGATGGACTGGAGCAGATCGCGCCCCCGCTACTTCTGGCCATACTGCTGTCCATTGCGCTGCTGACGGTGGCCGGCGCGACGTTGCTGGTGCAGCAAATCAACCGCCCGCTACTTCGATTGGCGACCGCTGCGCGGCAGCTCGGGAAAGGACCATCGCCGCCATTGGTCCCAGAGGGCCCCGAAGAGATTCAAGCCTTGGCTCGGGCGTTCAATTACAGCAGCGCCAGTTTGACCCGGCTGGAACAAGATCGCAATCTACTGCTGGCTGGCGTCTCCCACGACTTGCGCACCCCGTTGGCGCGGCTGAGCATCGCCCTGGAGTTGCTGGAAGGCGATGAAGAGCTGAAGACGGGCGCGAGTATGGATATTGCGCAGATCGACGCCATCCTTGACCAGTTCACGGCGCTGGCTCGGCCCGATTGGACAGAACCTCGGCAAACCGGCGATCTCGACGCACTGATCCGTCAGGTGGTCTCCACCCACGAACGCGATGACTGGTCAGTGCAATTGGCGTTGCATCCGTTGCCACCCTTGACTTTCCAACCCTTGGCGTTGCGCCGGGCGCTCGGCAATCTGCTGGAGAATGCGCGCCATTACGGTCGCCCGCCAGTGACGGTCTCCAGTTTCCTCGAAAGGGACGTTGTGGTCATTCAGGTCGCAGATTGTGGGCCGGGGGCGCCCGAAGAAGAGTTGGAGCGGCTACTGTTGCCCTTCACCCGGCTCGATCGTGCTCGCAGCACCCCTGGCACTGGGTTGGGCCTGGCAATTGCGGAGCGGATCGCCGCCGCGCATGGCGGAAGAATCCAGTTGCGCAACCGAGCCGGCGGTGGGTTGGAATCGCGACTGGAATTGCCTTGGCGATCGACGGCAATGGCTCCATCAGCGTGACATGGAGGACTCGTATCGTGTCATCTCCAAGTATCCTTGGCCATTGACTTTACGATCCCCTGCATGTCCGACGACCGTCACCGCACCCTCCCAGTAATGCACGGTCAGCCGCATTTCCTGGTCCGCCACTTTCGGCATCACCGTCAATTCCAGATGTTCACCGGGTAACCGCAACCGCCAACCGGCCGGATAGCGATCGCCGGTGTGCGGGCTGATCCATTCGCCCAATGGCTGCAAGTCCAGCGCCTCCCAGCGTAAGAGCTGCGTTTGACCAGCGGCATCGACCAACACCCCCTTGCTGAAGGGGTCCGCACGGCCATCCTTGCCGCGCAGCCGATAAAACATCAGCTCTCGCCCGTCGTCCAACTGTAACGCGAACCAGTCCCAACCGCTTTGCTCGGCCCCCAGAGCGCTGGTGCTCCACTCACGATCCAGCCAACTTGAACCCGTGACTTTGAACACTTGCCCCTTCAGCTCGACTTCACCCTGAGTCGGCAGGCGGGTATGGGAGTAGTAATATGACGCATTGCCCGGCTCGGCGCTCTTCTGACTCAAACCCCGGTCGCCTTGCAAGACCACCGGCTTACCGGCTTCGAGTATTAAATCGAGAGCCATGTCGTCATCTCGCACTCGTAAGCGCATCGGGAAGGCATCGGATTCCATACTGGATAACTGCCAATCTTCCAGCCAGACGCGGAAAGGCTGCGCCTGCGCCCCGGCCAAGCCCACTGCGCCTCGGCTGAAGCGTTCAACAGCATCATGCTTTTTACTGGCGACATCGGTCACTGCGAAATGGCCCAGGTAAACCTGATGGGTCCGCCAAGCGGAATCCGCGACCGGCGGCTCGGGGCTCAAGGCAATGCGGAACAGCGTCCATTGATAGCCGAATGGCCGGCCAGCGGCATCGACCAAGTTGCCGGTTAGATACCACCATTCATTACGGAATTCAGGATGCGGCCCGTGATCATCCGGGAAATGAAACACCCGTGGTCGATCGGCGCGGCGATAACCAGCAGGATCACCGCCACCCAGCGCCGCGCCCACGGCGATACTTTTTGCCGGTTCAGACCGGGGACGCAGCAAAGGTACGGTCAATGCGATGCTCACCCCAACCAGCAACAGCAGAACACCCCATCGCCAGAAACGCCGCCCGCCACCTGTCATATTCTGATCCCGTCCCTTTAGCGCCAAACGGGCATCCGTCCTTTTAATTTGCCAGTCATGGACATATCCGGTTATTTGATTGATAAATAAAATATTTTTCAGAAATTTCCAGGAACGAGATAGGGAACTTAGGAGGCTTCAAGGAGCGGACTTCGGTATCAGTCGCAACGGGTCGCCGACTCGGATGCCACGCCGGACCGCTTCACCCGCGTTGATTTCCAGGATATAACGCACGCTGGCGGTATGGCTGGGATAGATCGGACAGTTGGGCGTCTCGCAGGGTGGGACCTCCGCGATGATTTGCACTAACCGACCCTCGGTGTCGAAATACAGCAAATCCAGGGGAACGTAAGTGTTCTTCATCCAGAAAACTGCCGGGCCGGGCGGTTGCACGAACAACATGCCCTGGTCGGGTGGCAGTTCCCGGCGGAACATCAGACCACGTTGGCGATCTTGCGACGTTCGAGCAACCTCGGCCTGAAAGGTCGCCGGACCGACCGTCACCTGTGCTCTGTCCAGGGCGAACACTGGACTGACGGTCAGCGCCGTCAGCCAAACTAACCGTCGCATGGTTCTTCGATAAAGCGGCATCACGATCTTATCCTGTGGATGATTTTCACGGATTCTGGATGCTTATCTCAAAAATTCCAATGGTTGATGGTATTTCATGCATTTCCAACTCCTCCAGGTCGATGGCGCCGCCCGTCGTGGCCGACTGACCTTCCCCCGTGGCGTGGTGGAAACGCCGGCTTTCATGCCGGTAGGCACCTACGGCACGGTCAAGGCGCTGACCCCGGAAGAAGTCCGCGCCAGTGGCGCGGAGATCATCCTCGGCAATACCTTTCATCTGATGTTGCGGCCTGGCACGGCGATCATCGAGCAACATGGTGGGTTGCATGGTTTCATGCATTGGCGCGGCCCGATTCTAACCGACTCCGGCGGTTTCCAGGTCTTCAGTCTGGCGGCGATCCGCAAGATCACCGAAGCCGGAGTTAAATTCCAATCCCCGGTGGATGGCGGGATGGTGTTTCTGGGGCCGGAAGAATCCATGGCCGTACAGCGGGCGCTGGGTGCGGACATTGTCATGATCTTCGACGAATGCACTCCCTACCCCGCCACGGAAACCGAGGCGCGCCAGTCCATGGAATTATCGTTACGCTGGGCGCGGCGCAGCAAGGTCGCTCATGCCGACAATCCCGCCGCGCTGTTCGGCATCGTTCAGGGCGGCATGTACCCTGCCCTGCGACGTGTTTCCGCCGCGGGATTGCAGGACATCGGTTTTGACGGCTACGCCATCGGTGGGTTGGCGGTCGGCGAACCGCTGGAGGAACGCCTGGCCATGCTGGAATGCACCACGCCGCTGCTGCCGGACCAGGCGCCGCGCTATCTGATGGGAGTCGGCAAACCTCAGGATATCGTGGAGGCGGTGCGCCGGGGCGTCGATCTGTTCGATTGCGTGATGCCGACTCGCAACGCGCGCAACGGTCATCTGTTCACCCGGCATGGTGACCTGCGCATTCGCAACAGTGCATACCGCACCGATACCCGGCCCTTGGATGAGCAGTGCGGCTGCTACACCTGCCGCCATTACAGCCGCGCCTACCTGCGCCATCTCGACCAGTGCCATGAAATACTCGGCGCCCGGCTCAACACCATCCACAACCTGCATTACTACCAGGAGCTGATGCGCGAACTACGGGCGGCGATCAGCGAAAGCCGGCTGGAGCGCTTCGTGGCGGATTTCTATCAGCACTACGCGAACTCTCGCTGAAAATTCAAATACCATACCATCCTTCCCCTCTTCAACTTAGGAGAGGAGGCGAGAGGTTGTTTAAGGTTTCATTTCCCGATCATAGGCGGCGACCGCCTTGAGGCCGACCTGTTCCAGCAAAGCTGCGCGTTGTTCCCGCAAACGGCGCTCCATTGGTTGGGCTGCAATTTGCTCGGAGAGCACGGCGATCGCGTCATACCAGAAGCCTGCCTGCGCATACAGAAACGGTAATTCTTCCACACTGGCGTTGCTCAGTCGGGCGGCAAGCGGCGCGGGCGGCTGAACGTATTTGATCGCACCGCTGGCGATCGTATCGCTGGCGCGCTGGCCGGGATCGGTAACAGCGGCGATGCTCCATTGATACTCCACCTCGGGCTTGAGGGTGTAATGCAGCGGCAAGGCGTGAATGCCCGGTTGCGGCGCATTTACGGACCTATCCACCAAAGGCTTGATCGATTGCTCGTCGATCAGGGTGAACTCCAGGGGCATGGATAAGCTGGTCGAGGAATACCAATACAAGGTTGGCTGGGCTTGGCGGGTCAAGCCGATGCTTTCGGGAGCCAGCACTCTCAGGATCAATGCGCCATTCCGTTCGCCGCGACTGGCGCCGCCCACGCGGGAAGCCGGTGCGCCGCGCATTGGCGGCTGATAGACCGGCGTGGGCGGCGCGCCCGAGGAGACTTGATCAGCAGCCTTGCTAGGCATGGCAATGAGCAAAAGGGTAATGATGGACAGACTCAGAAGGCAATTCACACCAGGACTGTGCATGACGATGGTTTCCTTAAACAGAAGATTTTCCCCATTTCACAACCAGTTTCCGATCAGCAGGAACGGCGACCAGTAACCGGGATGTCGATAGCGACGGTCGTTGACCAGCGTCAATTGCGCCTGTTGTAGGGCCTGGGCCTTGGACAGGTCAGGGTTTCGCAACTGCTGGTAGAACTCCGTCACCAGTTGCGCCGAAGCCTGGTCGTTGACGAACCACAAGGTCGCCAGTGCGCTGCGGGCGCCGGCCTTGACTGCAACGCCGGCCAAGCCCAAGGCGGCGCGATCGTCGCCGGCGGCGGTCTGACAGGCACTCAAGGTCAGCAGCTCCACTGGTTGGTCACGGTATTGGCTCAGGCTCATGAAACGCTCCAAACGATCCAGAGTCAGCTTATCATCGAAGGTCAACAGGAAGGTGTCGCGTGCCTCGCTGGCGAACTGGCCGTGCGAGGCGATATGGACGATGGAGTACGGGGTTTGTTGCAATTCCTGTTGCACGCTGGCCAAACGAAAATCCTGGTCTTCCAACACCGTGCCGCCATAGACGGCGTGAATGGCAGTCAACTCCTGTTGGACATGCTCCAGCGGTGGGAAGCCCTGCACCGACTCGGTCAGGCCATTGAGCAAGGGCTGGATGGCCTGACGCCGGACAGGACGCAAATCTGTCAAGGTCAAACCGGGCGTGGTGGCGACAGCGTAGCGGTCGATCAAAAATCTCTGGCCATCGTGCAAGGCCGCCAGCGGAATGGTGCGCAGCGGGCCATCGGGGATGATCACCAGGGTGTCGATGTCTTGGGTCGTCAGTTCCGTCCGTAGCGGCTCGATCAGCCACCCATATAACTGTTGGGCAAGCGGCAGATATTCGCGAGTGGTGCGCTTTTCCAGGTAATGGCGAAATTCGCGCACGGTGTGGGTCAGCGTCTCGTGAGCGACCGGTACGCTGGTCTGCTGGATACCTTGGCCGATTTTCAACAGCAACACCAACCGATCGGGCAACAGGATCGGGTAGAGAATGGCGGTATGCGGCGGAGACCGATCCAGGGCGACGGTGCGCGATTGCAGGGCGACCACGCAATCGTCTTGAAAGTAATCCTTGACCTCTGCGGTTTTCAGCGCCTCCATGGTATCGCGCGCGGCCAGCAGATCGGCTGCGCGCCGGGTGCTGTCCGACGGGCGGGCGGCGCGGCGCAGCAGCAAGTCCGCTAGTTCGACGAACGCATCGCCGACCCGAACGCGGAAGGATTGGCCGGCAACGGCGCGGCGCGTGGCGATGAAATCCGGACGCATGCGTTGCAGGTTGGCCACGGCCTGCTGGTAAGCCAGAATCGCGCCGTCTTCATCCCCCTGGGCGTGAAGCAACCGACCGATGGCCCATTGCCAGCGGTAGAGCAGTTCTGGCGCGTCGATCTCCTGGGCGGCGAACACCGCCTGGCGGTACTGGGCCAGCGCCGCGCCGCTCTGGCCGGTCTCCTGGTGCAGTTGCGCCCGATAACCTAGAGCGTAGGACAGGCTGCGGGCGTCACCCAACTGACGAGCAAGGGTGGCGGCGGCGGCGAAATCCTGGGCGGCTTGTTTACGCCGGGCGGCATCCGCACCGGGCTGATCGCGGCGCCGTTGCCCCAGGGTGAGTTGCTGAAACGCCTTGTCGTGACCATCAGGCAGCGCTTGAATGGCGCGAGCCGCTTCGGTCAATAGGGTTTCCGCGCGCCGGGCGTCGCCTTCCTGTTGCGCGAGCCGAGCGGCATTGAGCAACACCGTGGCGATGAGCGCCTTGTCCCCAGTCTGGCGGGCTAGCTCCAGGCTGTCCTGATAGGCGCTACGAGCGGCGGATCGATCGCCTTGGTCGATCCGTAGGTTACCGAGGTGATTGAGGCTGGCGGCGGCGATGTGCGACGCCTGCGCCTGGCGGGCCAGGGTGATGCTGCTCTCCAGGTGACGGCGGGCCTCTTCGGCGGCGCCGACGGACCATTCGGCCTTGCCGAGCGCCCCAAGAGCAGCAGCGCGGCGCACCGGATCATCCAGTTGCTCGGCCAATGCCTGGGCAGTGTGCAAGGTGGCGAGCATATCGCGGGCATAACCAAGCGCCTGCTGGGCATCGGCCAATTGCAGCAAGGCATCGAGCTGGCGGGCGGTGTCGCCGGCCTGAGCGGCGGCGATGCTGGCGGCCTGCCAGTGCTGCGCGGCCTGGTCGAACTGGCCGCGCTGCGCAGCGGCAGCCCCAGCGGTCATGGCTGGTTCGATGCCAGCTTCAGGCTCAGAGGGAGTGGCGAGCGTGGCGACCGATAGGCAGAGCAGCAGGCTAACCAGGGCGCCGGGGAGGAGCGGACGCCATAACCGAGATTCAGGATAAGTCATGGTCAACGATCTCCAAAATCAACTTGGGAACCAGAGTCAAAGCACGGTTGGATCTCAGCGATTGCTGAAGCCGAATGCGCTTGGCACTGGTAGTTCAGCAACGGACGCAGGGGGTTGCACGTTTCCTGGGGCACGCTCACCCGCCGTCGAAGCGAGTCCGAGCCGTTCGGAACCGCAGCGGCTCACCGGGGCAGGCGCAGTGTCGTTGGGATCGAGCGGCAACGCGCCGCGCCCCTGGATGATGAACCGGCTGCGGGTCTCCAGGTCGCCCGTACCGCAGCGGGGACTGAGCTGGCCGGCGGCGTCGAGATAGGCCGGATCGAGTGCGACCAGACTGCCGCTGATGTCCGTGGTGGGGGCGTTCAGTTGGACCGTGCCGTCGTTGCCGATCACTTGCGAGGAAGCATTCAGCACTTGATCAACGCTCGGTGCGTCGTGCAGGAAGACCTCGGCATTGACTTTGATGTTGCCGCCTAAACCCTGATTGGCTTGGGCGGTGATGGCGCTACCGTTTAGGGCGACGATATTCGTGCTGTTAAAGTTAATATTGCCACCCTGGGTGTTAGGGCCACCGAAAACCGAGGTGCTGATCTCACTATCGTCGAGCAGCTTGAGATAAGCCACATTGACCACGATGTTGCCACCACTGGTTTGGCTAGGTTGGTGGGAGGTAGCGTCAATGATACTGCTATTGGCAAGAGTAAGATGAGGAGCAGTCAGTACAATATTGCCAGCATTACCGCCAAAAGAGTTACCTTCATCAGAAGGATCAAAGGCTGCAACGGTCACGAAAGAGTATGGGTAGATGAAGATAGCGTCGCGGGCGGTAATGGTGATGTCACCGCCGCGCCCTGCACCAGCGGTATCGGCAAAAATTCCGCCTTGATGCAGCTCAAGCCGACCGACATCCAGAGTGATCGAACCGGCCCTACCATCGTCGACAAAAGAACGAATGGTTCCAGAATTGGGCTGATTGATCAGATCTTCTAAAGTAGTCGTGATGGTCACAGCATCACGAGCGTTAATCGTAATATCACCACCACGCGCCATCCCATAAGCAGCAGAAGTGATAAGGGCTTTCCCAATCATATCGAGTCGACCCACATTCAAAGTGATCGATCCACTATCACCGGGCTGATCAGGATCAATACCTGATTCCGTGACTAAAGCAGCAGAGCTATCATCTTTGCTCATATCGAGCATTGTCATGGTGTCCGCAGTAATGGTGATATCGCCACTGCGTGCTGAACTAAAGGTGGAAGCAGCGATAGATGCACCATTCTTCATTTCTATAAGTGAGGCAGCGATAGTGATATCGCTGCCACGTCCTGGGCCATAGGTATTGGAGTGAATGCCTGCATGATTACCTAACTCCAAACGACCCACCTTCAGTTGAATTGAACCTGCGTTTCCAGAACCGATAGTATCCGCTGTAAGTAAAAAGCCTCCATAAAAAGCTAATGTATTAGGGACGCCTTCGAGTCGCGCTGTGCCCTCCAGGGCTACGTCAATGCCTTGTCCTGCCTGATCACCATAGGTATCGGCGAATACTTGCCCACCTCGACTAATCCAATTTTCACCGCGAATAAAGACGGCGCCGCCCCCAGCACCACTGACATCAAGATTGGCCAACGGTAGCGCTACATCCCATGGAATACCCTGATCCTCCAAAGTGAAGGTTGCCAAATCACTAAACCCCTGCATGATTACATCGGTTTCCGTGGGTATCACCTCCCCTGCCGAACCGACCGCCGCTATGTTGATCCGCCCCGCCGGGGCATACACCGTGGCATCGGTCAGACTGATGTCTCCACCGATCAAGGATAAGGTTTGCCCTTCGGGAACTTGCAGAAAACTGCCATTGATGGCGATCTTGCCCGGTGTATCCCCCAGAAACCCGAATGCTTCCACCGGCGCGACCGTCAACACGCTATTCCCTGGCGTGCGAGCATCAAACCGTCCGCCATCGCCCAGTTTCAAATAATCCGCCGTGCTCACATGCACCGAGCCAGGCACGTCCAGAGAAGCGTGTTCTCCAAACAGGACACCCGCCGGATTGAGCAGATACAGATTCGCGCCCGGAATCGTGGAACGCAGCGCGCCATCGATGAACGAAACCTGTCCGCCGGTTACCCGCCCGATGATGTTGCTCACCGAACTCGGTCCGCTGAAGGTCGCCGATTCACCTGTCTGGATCGAGAACAAACCAAAGCTGTGAAATAGGTTCCCGCCCACTTGCTGACCAAGATCCGCGGTAATGGCGTAATTCGGTCCGGATAATGGCCCCGAAGGCCCAAGCGTGCCGTCCAACGTGACTTGAGCTTGTACAGCACCGGCTAGCGCCGTACCGAGCACAACAATATTTAGGATTCGGACCCGTGACATGGCCATGCTCCTCGCCTCCCACCATGCAAAATCGATCAATACGCCGCCTGCACGAAGAAATTGACACGCGATCCGGTCCAGGCTTCCTCCCCGACATCCACCTCCTTGAACGGATAGCCCCAATACACCGCCGCCTTGATCTTGTCGTTGGCATCCCAGCGCACCCCTACCCCGGCGCTGGAAATCGAATTCGGTTTCAGATCGAACTCACCCTTGTTCTTGGCATAGCCGTAATCGGCGAACGCGGCCAGTTGTACCTGGCCTTCATTGGGACCACGGCTGACACCGGGCAAGGGCAGGTGATACACCGGCGCGCGAAATTCCAGCGAGGCGATGAAACAGCGATCCCGGACCAGGGTGTTTTCCGGATAACCCCGCACGGTCTCCATGCCGCCCAGTGCGCATTTCTCCATCGGCAGCAGGGGGTTGCTAGCCAGTTGGGCAATGCCCTTGAACAGTAATTGGTGACCTCGCTCACCAAAACGCCGCGCCCACTGGAACTGGCCGAGCCAGCTCACAAACTCGCCATCCGGTTCCCGCGCGTGGACCGTGGCGTCAAAAGCGTCGAGGCCGACGCTGAACGTGGAGCGGGCGGCGATGACCTGATTCAAACGTCGATCCAGCCATTCCTGGATGAAACGCGCGACGGTGACGGTCGCTTCGCCGTTTTCTTCGCCGGGCGCGAACGAGAACGGGATACCCAGCAAAAAGGATTCGCTGTGCCGCCGTTCGAGATTCAAGCCCAGGCTCAAGGTTTGTTGGGGAGTGCGATACAGAGGATGGGTCAGGGCGATGCCGTAACCCTGTAGTTCGCTGGTGATGTCCAGCGTGTCGAAACGATCCTCGATGACCGAGGTGTCGTTGCGTTCGGCCCAGATCTGCACCGTGGTGTCGCGGGCGTTCAGGGGGCGAGCATAGAACACCCGCCAGTCCGAGGTGTCGCTGCTCTCCAGACTATGGCCGTAGCTCAACCCCAAGGTGTCGCCGACACCGCTGAGGTTGCGATCCAGCCCGTAGAGATAAGCTCGGGTGGCGCCGACGCTGGGCGGGCTGTTGTTGGCCACGATCAAACCGATTTCATAGGGGCGGGCTTCGCGGACGCCCAACCGTAATTGGCCTTCCCCTGGTCGCAGTCCCGGCGCCAGTTCAGCCTGAAGCTGTTCGATCAAGGGGTTTTGTTGCAACAATTGCAAGCGTTCCTGGAGCTGCTGAACGTTTAGTGGCGCTTCAGCGTCCGGTTGCAACCGGTCTTGGAAATAGGCGCTGCGTAAATGGGTATTACCGGTGATCTCGACTTCGGACAACCGGCCTTCGATGATCTGGATATGCACCACGCCGTCCTTGACCTGCTGGTCGGGGATAATCGCACCGGAATTGAGATAGCCCCGCTCGACGTAGTACAAAGTCAGTTGGCGGCGCGCTTCCTGCACTTCCTCGGCGCTGAGGGTGCGGTTTTCGTAAGGTGCGGTGGCCGCAGCCAGTTCTTCAGCCGTGAAGACAGTGTTGCCGGTCAGTTCAAAGCGGCGCACGAAGACCTGTTCACGGGTGGACAAGGGGGCTTCGGCAGCCGGCGGCGCGGCGGCAGCATCGGGCAACACTGGGACCGGTTGGGTGTAATCCGGAGCCGGCAAGGAGCGGCTGCTCGGTCGTTGATCGGGAGAGTCGATGTTCTGTGGGTAGGCTGTGAACGGCGCTAAGGCCATGACGACCAAGATCGCGCACGATAAGAGCCGGTAGGTCGGTGATCCGCTGTCGCCAGCGGCAGGAGAACTCCACATGGGGTAATGTTCCAGGTCAGGGGATATGGTGAACCTTCAGGGCAGGATGTCTCGCGCTCAATTCCAGGCGGGCATCCGGGAAGATCGGCGCCATCGGGTGATACGCTTCCAGGGTGATCTTGTGGAGGGTCATCAGGTTATTCTCCAGTGGATTTGGCAACCAGAATCAAAGCGCGACTGGATTTCAGCGATTGCTGAAGCCGAATGCGCTTGGCGCCGATGGTTCAGTAACGGACGCAGGGGGTTGCACGTTTCCTGGGGCACGCTCACCTGCCGTGGAAGCGAGTTCGAGCCGTTCGGAACCGCAGCGGCTCGTCGGGGCAGGCGCAGTGTCGTTGGGATCGAGCGGCAACGCACCACGCCCTTGGATGATGAACCGGCTGCGGGTTTCTAGGTCGCCCGTACCACAGCGGGGGCTGAGCTGGCCGGCGGCGTCGAGATAGGCCGGGTCGAGTGCGACCAGACTGCCGCTGATGTCGGTGGTGGGGGCGTTCAGTTGGACCGTGCCGTCGTTGCCGATCACTTGTGAGGAAGCATTCAGCACTTGATCAACGCTCGGTGCGTCGTGCAGGAAGACCTCGGCATTGACTTTGATGTTGCCGCCTAAACCCTGATTGGCTTGGGCAGTGATGGCACTGCCGGCCAGAGCGACGATGTTGGTGCTGTTGATAGTGACATTGCCGCCTTTGCTACGCTCATCGCCAGCCACAGAAGAGCTGATTTGGCTACCGTTAAGCAGTTTGATGTGGTCAGCACTGACGATAATATTGCCGCCGCCAACAAAATCCGAGCGGGTAAAGATACCCCCACCATCGGCAATCGTCATCTCTGGGGTACTCAAGGTAATGTTTCCGGCCTTGCCCTTGGCAGGATCACGGGAATTGGCGAACAGCCCAGATACGTTGCCTTCTGAATCTGGCCCCGCGATTAAAATTGATTCTGTTGCCAAAATATTGATGCGTCCGCCTTGACCAAGCCCACCTGGTTTGTCTGGAAACAGCGGGCCAGTATTGGTGTTGACACGACCACCTCCTGTCAAACTCAAGCGCCCAACCTCCAGATTGATATCACCCGCATTGCCATCGCCTTTAGTGCTGCTGCGAATTGCCCCACTGTCTGCAATCACCAGCAGGGGAGTTTTCACAGTAATAGATCCTGCGTTACCACTGGCGGACGCGTGAGAATTGGCCAACAGTCTCGATACATTGCCTTCTGTATCCTGCCCGGCGATGAGCACGGATTCATCAGCGATTACTGTTATGCTACCGCTTCGCCCGCTACCGCCTTGCGTGCTGGCATTGACTTGGCCACCTCCGGTGAGAATGAATTGCCCTTCCACAGTAAGTTTGATGTTGCCACCGGCGCCGTCACCGCTAGTGTTGCTTTGAATCACCCCACCGTCCGCAATCATCAGTAAGGGAGTTTGTATCGTAATCATGCCCGCTTTGCTGTCAGCAGAAGTGTGCTGCGAACTAGCGGATAAGTTTGATGGATTACCTTCTGCATCCCATCCAGTGATGAGTATGGACTCGTTAGCATTGATCATCAGATTGCCTCCGATCCCTGTGCCTCTCTGAGTACCGATATCGATTTGGCCGCCGCTGGTGAGGATTAGGTAGTCCACTGTAAGATCGATATTACCGGCGTCACCGGCGCCCTTGGTGCTGCTTCGAATCACTCCACCATCTGCAATCATCAATAGAGGAGCTTTTTGTACTGTAATTGATCCGGCCTTGCCACTGGCAAGGTTGCGGGAACCGGCCAACAATCCTGATGCATTGCCCTCCGTATCTCGCCCGGCGATAAATATAGATTCAGCAGCGTTGATATCGATGTGACCACCCTGTCCTTGACCACCTTGAGTATTAGTGCTGACTTGTCCGCCTCCAGTGAGATTTAGCTGCCTAACGTTAAGATCGATATTGCCACCGGCACCGTCACCGCTGGTGATGCCCCGAATCGCGCCTCCATCCGCAAGTGTCAGCACAGGAGTTTGTATCTTAATCACGCCTGCCTGACCATCAGCTGGGGCGCGGGAGCTCGCGAATAGTCCTGACCGAAAATTCTCTGCATCCCGACCTGTGATAGACACGGACTCAGTAGCAATTACTACTAGATTTCCACCTTGTCCGTGACCGCCTGCAAGAGAACCATCCGCTAAGCGTAAACCGGTATTGGTGCTGACTTGACCACCATTGATCAAAAAGAGTCGTCCCACGTCTAGCCGAATGTTGCCGGCTTTGCCGTCACCAGTGGTGGCGCTGACAATTTCACCGCTATTCTCAAGCGTCAGGATGGGTGTGGTGATTCGGATATTCCCTCCCTGACTGCTGCCCGGAGCAAAGGTGTTAGTAGTGAGAGCAGATGGAACCCTGTTCGCATCCTGACCAGCGATGAAAACTAGCCCAGAGGCTTCGATGACAAGATTGCCACCCTGTCCAAGACCGCTCCGCGTGTCTGCGTTGATTTGACTCCCTCCGATCAACTTCAGTCGCGCAACCCGCAAGGTCAATTTACCTGCATTGCCATTATCAAAGGTTGAGGCACCGATAATGGCGCCATTCTCCAGAGTCATATCTCCCTGCACTGAGAAATCCAAGTTACGCCCATGTTGATTACCATAGGTATCGGCAAACACCCACCCGCCTTGGCTCACCCATTCCCCGCCACGAATGAAAATCGCCCCACCTCCTTCGCCGCTGGTATCCAGATCGCCCAAAGGCACTGACCCAAAGGGTTCACCCATATCTATGGTCACCCGCTTCGCCGCCGGGTCGCGTTCTATCGTCAGCCTCCCCAACTTGCCAAATCCCTGCATGACCACATCGGTTTCCGTGGGCGCCACTTCCCCCGCTGAACCGACCGCCGCTACATCGATTCGCCCCGCCGGGGCATACACCGTGGCATTGTTCAGACTGATGTTTCCACCGATCAACGACAGCGTCTGTCCTTCCGACACTTGGAGAAAACTGCCATTGATGGCGATCCGGCCCGGCGTATCCCCGAGAAACCCGAACGCTTCCACCGGCGCGACCGTCAACACGCTATTCCCTGGCGTGCGAGCATCAAACCGTCCACCATCACCGAGCTTTAAATAATCCGCCGTGCTCATATGCACCGAGCCAGGCACGTCCAGAGAAGCGTGTTCTCCAAACAGAACACCCGCCGGATTGAGTAGATACAGATTTGCGCTTGGAATCGTGGAACGCAGCGCTCCATCAATGAACGAGACCTGCCCGCCGGTTACCCGCCCGATGATGTTGCTCACCGAACTCGGCCCGCTGAAGGTCGCCGATTCCCCGGTCTGGATCGAGAACACCCCAAAGCTGTGAAACAGATTGCTGCCCACCTGCTGGCCAAGATCAGCCGTAATAGCGTAATTCGGTCCCGATAACGACCCCGAGGGTCCAAACGTGCCATCCAGAGTCACTTGTCCTTGCACGGTGCTGGCGAGCACAATGCCAAAACTGGCCACGGCTAGATTCTTTCTATAATGCAGCATAAGATTTACTCTTTTTTTATTAAAAATAACGCCTTGAGAAACCATCCATACCTAAATCATGATCCCAACTCTCAAGGCTGTGCATGGATAGATTGGCAATGAGCTTGCGTTCAAAACTAAAGCCAACCTTTTTATATCTCCAGAAAATTCTTCCATCAAGCAGCCAATGTAAAAAATCTGACGGTGTAAAGACAGTTTTTAACTAAAAAAACAGAGTGAGTGACACAATTTAAGCCGCACCTCATCATCAACTTACCAATCCAGCGCAAAAAAGATGCAAAGCCACGAAACTCAGGCATGACCAACCGATCGGCGAAAATCCGCCACCGCCAGCAAACCGCAGGGATGACAGGCGTGTGATAGGATGACGAATCATCAAATCTCGTGTCCCGGCGCCGGGCCAGCACCACAGGAGATGAACCATGACCGCAACCCTCTCAACCACTCCAGCACATCCAGCGCCGACCTCTCTCAGCTCAGCCCACCCCATCGTTTACCCCGAAAGCGACGGCAAACCCATGGCCGACAACACCCGGCAATTCCGCTACATCGTCACGATTCAAGGCGGCATCGCCGCGCTCTTCGCGGACCGGCCCGATGTATTCGTCGCCGGAGATTTGCTCTGTTTGCAACAAGGCTTGCAGCAGGCATTGGATCGACTGCTCGCATCCGGCATGAGTGAAGCTCAAGCCCGGTGTCTGCTGGGATTGGGATGAAACTATCCGGCCAAACCCCTGGCTGCAGGGTCGCCTGGGCGCGCGAACAACACGCCCCCCTGGTCTGCCTGCTGCTCGGGCATCTCGTCTTTGGCGGCGTGCTGCTCCTGTGGAACTTGGGCGCTCTCCAGAATTTGGAACTCATCGCCTACGACCAGGCGCTTCGCTGGCGATCGCCACCGCCTCCAGACGAGCGCATCGTGCTGATCGGTGAAACCGAAGCCGATATCCAACGTTGGGGCCATCCCCTGCCTGATGGCATACTGGCTGACCTGCTGGAGCGCCTGCTTCAAGGGCGACCCCAAGTGATCGGCGTGGACAAATACCGCGACCTGCCCGCCCCACCCGGCAGCGAACGCCTGAACCAACTGCTCCGTGAGCACCCGGAAATCATCTGGGTCATGAAATTCGGCAACCCCGCCGCTGGTGAACCCGCGATCGCTCCACCAGCCGTCCTGGCGCACTCCGATCGCATCGGGTTCAGCGACGTGCCTCTCGACCTAGACGGTCTGGTCCGCCGCGGCCTGTTGTTCCTGGACGACGGTCAACAGTTCGCCACCGCCTTCCCCTTGAGCGTCGCCCTGCGCTACCTGCAAGCGAAAGGCATCGGCCTGCAACCCGACCCGCACAACGCCGACTGGCTGCGGCTCGGCGCAACGACTCTCCCGCCACTGACAACGGACACCGGGGGATACATCCACCTCGATGCCGGCGGCTACCAATACCTGCTGGACTTCCGGGGCCGCATCGACCCCACCCAGATTTACTCGGTGACCGATGTCCTGGCAGGGTGGGTGCCTGCGGCGCGTTGGACCGACAAGATCATTCTACTGGGCAGCATGGCCGTTAGTTTGCGCGACGACTTTCAAGTCCCCGTTCGCTACAGCCCAGCAAAAGGCATTCACTCACCGCAACCCATCGACGAAGCCACCGGACGGATTGCCGGCATCACGCTGCATGGTCTGCAAATCAACCAATTGCTGCGCTTCGCGCTGGCGGGCGACAGACCCCTGCACGGTCTGCCGGATCATCTGGAAACTGGCTGGCTCTGGGTAGGGTGCCTGATCGGCGTGGGTCTGGCGCTGTGCCAATTGCACTTCCGCTGGCTACTGATGCTCATGGCCGGAGCATTGACGCTGCTGACCGGTCTTTGGCAAATCGCCTTTACGCAACAGCTCTGGTTGCCCTGGGTCGCACCAGCGCTGGGACTCACCAGCGCCGCCGCGCTGTGCAGCGTCTATCGCTCGGTTTACGAACGCACCGAGAAACGCCTGATGATGAACCTGTTCGCCCGCCACGTCGCGCCAGAAGTCGCAGAGACTCTATGGCGCGAACGCCAGCATTTCCTCGAAGACGGGCGCTTGCGCTCCCAGCGACTGACCGCCACGGTGCTCTTTACCGATATCCAGGGATTCACCACCCTGGCCGAGAACCTGGAGCCGGCGCAACTCATGGACTGGTTGAATCGTTACATGGAAGCGATGAGCGAAGTCGTGATGACCCACGGAGGAGTCATCAACAAATACATCGGCGATGCGGTGATGGCGTTGTTCGGCGTCCCGACGCCGCGCCAGATCGAGGCTGAAATCGCCGCCGACGCGACACGAGCCGTGACCTGTGCACTGGCTATGGGTGAACGCTTGCGACAACTCAATGCGGATTGGGCGCAACAAGGTTTACCGGTCATCGCCATGCGCGTCGGCATCCAGACCGGCCCATTGGTCGCAGGCAGCCTGGGCAGCCGGCGACGGTTGGAATACACCGTGCTCGGCGATACGGTCAATAGCGCTTCACGCCTGGAGAGCTTCGAAAAGGACGCTCACCATACCGTCGGCAGCGTTTGCCGCGTGCTGATCGGCGAGACGACCTTTCATTATTTGAATCGAAACATAAGCAGCCTCAGCCATGCCCTGATCGGTGAGACGCTTTATCACGACCTCGACGATCGCTTGCGCATCACGGAAGTCAGCCGGGTTCACCTGAAGGGCAAGCAACAGGCCATTGCCGTCTACCGGGTGGAGCGCATCACCCAGAACGACTGAAGGCCAGCGCACCATCACACCAGATTGTGCATCCGTCGCAAGTGCGAGTAAGCCAAGCTAGAGACTTCCCGGATCACATCACCACGGTCATCCTTCCAGGCTCGGTAACTGCCGGTCGGACGCGATCTCTCGATGATGCCGATGAAGGTATACGGATAGCGGTAACCATTGCGCCCCTGAGCGATCAAGATACCCATGTCGCCGCACAGCCGAGCGGTGGTGCCAGTCTTGTCGATCACCCAGGTTTGGCGGGCCACGCCATGCGCATCCGAGTAGATGCGGTCCCGATTGGGCAAATGCATCAGCCGTTTCAATTCAGCCGAATACGGCAACCGGTTGTACCAAAGCGCATACAGAAAACGATGATAGTCGAGAGCCGAAGCCTTGTTACGGTAAGTGCGCCCGCCACCTGGGATATGCTCGACGATGCGCGTATGCCGGAAGATATCCGGATGGTAACGCTTGAGGGTGCGTTCCGCCTCCGCCGGTCCCGAACGACGACTGGTTCGGTTCAACAACTCGATGAAATAATTGGTGGCATGGTTGTCGCTCCGTTGGATCATGGCCTCCATCCGCGCGCGGTGAGAAGGCGTGTACCGCAAGCGGCCTTCACGAACCTTGTGAAAGAACGCCAAGGCGATGAAGGGCTTGATCATGCTGGCGCTTTGGTAGGAATGGGTGGCGTTGATCGCCACCAGATATTGGCGGGTGGTGAAATCATAGATCAACCAAGCTGTGCGCTCATTGCTTTTGATCCGCCCCGCACGACGCAGATTCTTGATGTAACGCTCGATTTCAACCGCGAGCGTGTTCATGTAGGGTAAGCGATAGGGCGTGCGAAAATCTCTCAACAAAGAGTTGTTAGAGACTGGATGACGGGGTCGAGCCGCTTCACTAGATGTCGAAGCCAGCCCCAAGGAGGTGACCAGCAGGGTTCCCAATCCAGTCAGGAACAAGCGCCTTGAAGGATCGACGATCGAACGAGCGTCGTCCATTACAGGGTCTGAGTGGGAGGGTGGGGTAAGCATGAGCAAGACAGCCTCCGTTCAGAAGGATAGCGTTGATGGAAAGGATGGCTTGAAACCGTTTTAAACCTATCGCCTCGCTACCCGAAATTCAACCAGGACCGGATAATGATCCGAACCGAGATCGGCGCCGACGGTGCGGCGCTGAATCTGGATACCCTCCGAGAATAATGCATGATCGATGGGAATCCACAACGGCGGCCAACCCACTGGCCAGGTTGGCTGGATGCCGCGCCCGTCGGCGCTGTCTTGCAAGCCGGAATCAACCAGCAGTTGCCTAAACCAGGGCGACCAGGGTGAAAGGTTCAAATCGCCCAGCAATAACAGGGGTCGATCGGTTTGCCGAGCACGCTGCGCCAACCAGGCCAATTGCTCATTACGGTCTTGAGCCAGCTCGGCGTTGATCGGCGGCGGCGGATGCGCACCCAGCAAAATCAAGCGGCGCTCGCCGACAGCGAACTCGGCCAGAATGGAAGGCCATGCCGCTGAGCCGAAGGCGAGCCTCTCGGTCCTTAGAAACGGTCGCCGGCTGAACAACGCCATACCGAAATTGTCCTCGCGCGGCTCGGCCACCCGATACGGGTAGCGTCCAGCCAGATCACCCAGCTGCTCCAACATCCAGGGAGTCATCTCCAGTAACAAGATGAAATCGGGATCCTGATGCAGGATAGCACGATGGATAGCGACCGGATCACGGTGCCCCGAGTTGATATTGGCCAGCAACACGCGAAACACCGGATCATCGGCGCTAGCCACAGCGGCGGTGCCTGGCAGGATTCGCGGCATCAGCAAGACGCTGTTGAGCAAGGCGAACCCGGCAAACACCGCCGCCCAGCGATGATGGCGCTGAATCAACGCCAAAAGTGCGCCAAAACCCAGCACCAAGACATACTGGACCCGGAAGTGTCCCGCCAGATCGAGCATCCACCAAAGCTGACCAGCACATCCAGCCAGGGTAGCCATGCAAGCCAGCACGCTAGCGGCGTTCAGCAAACCCGTCAGACGAACGGCAGGAATAGATGGCATAGCGATCAGCATTAGGCCCAGGAATTAAGGAAAAACCCTGATGCTAACCGAGAATATCCTTATTTACTCTAAATCATCAGGTTTTAATATAGCCCCACTCACAGTCAATGTGGGTTTTAAATAATTATTTGTTTTAAAATAAAAATCGCCGATCCAACCCAGCCTGTTGGTAAAGCGGTAAAAACCATCAACCACCAAAGTGAGGAGTTTAACCTGATGAAAAGCGAGGTTACTCGACCCGTCAAGGCTAAACGTTATGCTAATGAAGGGCTGATGCCTGTCGATAAGTGCAGTTGTCCATATCAGGGTGAGGCGTCTTGCGTCAGCGCGAGTGGAGGCAGTTACTGTGGCGGTTACGGTGGCGACACCCCGATCAAAGGCACACAGCTTCACTCAGTTCGGTGCCTGGAAGAGAACAGCGCTGACTTTGCCCTGCACCGCTGGTTGAAGATACCGCGCCGCTTAGCTCATCCCTTGCAACATCGCTAGAAATCGAACTTGAAGTTTTACCTCGGTAAGATTGGCGTTCGCTCATAAAGCCATAAGGAGCCAGGGAGGGTTCGCAATACCCTTTAGCGGTGAATTCAGCCCGTACTGAGTTCACCGCTCTCTTATTCACTCACTGTTGTTCGATCCGCACCCGGACCTTTTGGTCGTTTTGCCACTCGCCAACGATTTTCTGCCCCCCTTCGTAGAGCACCCCCTGGCCGTGCTTGCGGCCATTGCGCCATTCCCCCTCGTAGCGATCCCCGTTGCTGTAGTAATAGGTTCCTTGGCCATTCGGCTGGTCGTTGGCAAATTGCCCTTCGTACCGATCCCCTCGACTGGCGTAAAGATAAACGCCTTGACCGCTCTTGCGGCCATTGCGCCATTCCCCCTCGTAACGGTTTCCGCTGCGATAATAATAAGCACCTTGGCCATTGATGATCCCGTTGCGCCATTCCCCTACATATTTTTCACCGCGATTGGCATAAATATAAGTCCCCTGACCATGCATCTTGGCGTTGCGGAAATCCCCCGAATATTCACTACCATCCGAATAGCGGTAAGTACCTCGACCGTTTTCGCAGTTGCCGCTGAGACAGTCAGTCGCTTGACGACCGAGCGTGGCGACCTGGCGTTCGGGTTCACGAGTCGGTGGTTCGGATGCAACGACTGAGCGCGGTGATTCTGGGGTTGTCGCTGGTGCCGGAGGCGGCGTTACAACGGCGACTTCCACCTTGCGCGGCAGAACCGCCATGATCGAACTTTGCTCACCCGGAGCAAGATCAACCCTGCCATTCCAATCCGTATGGCCCTCTTGCCTGACGCGAATCCGGTAGGAGCCCGGCGGCATCTCAATCTCCATCGGTGTCGTACCCATATTACGGTTATTGATCCAAATTTCGGCATTCTCGATATCGGATCGAATCCGCAATTGGGCAGGTGCGTCAAGTGGAACCTGACGCTTGACCGCTGCCCGACCTGCTTCATCGAGGAGACCTTGTGGTGAAGTGGTCACCTGCAAGCTGACATCATCGTTGACCTGCGTTTTAGTCATCCGCGTATGACGATCCTGAGCAACGATCCGGGTATCGAGAGAAGTGGCGACCGACGGCTCCGCAGGTTGCGGTACGGACACCAGATCGATGGGTGGCGCCACCACAGGTGCTTGCGGTTCAGGCGCATCCGGCGGCAACTTGGGCTTGGATGGCGGAACGACCGTTGACTTCGGTGCTTCGGCCAACGTCAGTTGCTGGCGCAGTTGAGGCAGCTGCGCGTAATTAGGGTCCAGCGCTTCCATCCGGCTGAGCAAGCTCTTGGCCCGCCGGGTATCGCTCTCCTCAAGCGCCGCATTGACCAGCTGGGCATAACGATCGGCGATTCGATCGATACCGGCCAGCGCTTCGGCATTGCCGCGCTCGAGCTTAAGCACTTCGTTGTAGCAGTCAGCGGCGTTGCCGCCCCGACCCACGGTCAAACGATTGGCCCTCAGATGATCCGCGCATTCGCCCAACAGCGCAGAAATCCTGGCGTTATCATCGACAGGCGGCTTGACCACTGGCGTAGGGGGCGGTGTCGCCTGGGCCTCACGCAACTGTTTGCGGACCTCCTGACGCAACACCAACAACCGGCGATGATCGGGAATCTGTTGCAAACCCTGTTCGATGCGCAACAAGCTGGTTTCATAAGCGCGTCGGCGTTGCTCATCCAGCGCTTGGGCCAAGAACTCATCCGCTCGAAGCTGGCGCTGAGCAACCTCCGCTTTTTCCTGTTCCGCCGCCGCCTGGCGACGGACCGCTTCTTCCTGGCGTTGACGATCGGCCTGCTGCTGCAAAATCTCCTGTTTGAGGCGCAATAAACCCGGATGATCGGGTATGGCCTGCAAACCTTGTTCGATATAAACCAAACTGACCTGCAACGCCCCATCTTGACGAGCGCGCTGGGCCTGTTCGAGGAATTGCTCGGCTTGCAAACGCGCGTCCTGCTGTTGCTCCTGTTGGGCCTGGACATTCGTATCGACCACAGAAGCCTGGATTTGAGGTAGGGTCGCTGGCGCGGCGATACTAGGCGTTTCAGCCGCCGGCAGTGCGATCGGCGTCGCGATCACCGACGGTTGGGTAGGCATCGTCGTGGGCCGATACAAAAACCAGTAACCACTGACCAGCGCCGCGCCAGCCAGCACCGCAGACACACCCATCTTCCAACCGAGCCCCCGTTCCGGACGTGCCTTGAGAGCGCTGATAGGCTGCGCCGGACCGAGCACACTGTGTAACTTAAAGTCGCCCGCCTCGACGGCGTCGATAGCGGCCACCACTTCCCGGCCACTTTGCAAGCGTTGGTTGGGATCTTTTTCCAGCAATTTGTTCAGCAATGGCTGAAAGTGACTGAGGTGCGATGGCACCTCAGGAACAGGCGATGTCACATGCATCATCGCCAAGGCAAAACTGTCGTCCGCCGTGTAAGGCACATTGCCGGTCAGCATCTCGTAGAACAAGACACCGAGGCTATAGATATCGGCGCGGGCATCCACTCCTTGACCACGAATCTGTTCCGGACTCATATAGCGTGGGGTACCCAGTGATAAGCCGGTGCGGGTCATGATCGAACTGGTGCCCAGCGTTTTGGCGATACCGAAATCGGTCAGTACCGGCTGGCCATTTTCTCGGAACAGGATATTCTGCGGCTTGATGTCACGGTGAATAATGCCGCGACGATGAGCGTAATCCAAGGCGGCAGCGATGACTCGGGTGATGCTCAGCACATCAGCCAGCGGTAGACCGTTGCGAATGTGCTGCTGCAGCGTGCCGCCCGGCAAATATTCCATCGACAGATAATAGTTACCTTCGTGGGAAGCAATATCATAAACCGTGACGATATGCGGATCGCTGAGTTGCGCAATGATGCGACCTTCACGCAGGAAGCGCTGGGCGAATTCCTCATCGGTAGTCAGCACCGGCTTAATGACTTTCAGCGCAACATAGCGATGCAACGACTCTTGCGTGGCGAGATAAACGATCGCCATGCCACCCTGTCCGAGCTCACGCTCGATCTGGTAACCTGGAATATGCATTTTTGAATCCTGAGATTCTGGTCCCGATAGCCAGCAACCGCTGGCATGTTCAACCTGTTGTGTCACCCGATACCGGACCGGCCCACGATGATAAGCTTAAACTTAGGTATAAATGTCAGACTATCCACCTGTTGATGGCATTAAATATATTCAAGCAAATTACGTACCCATTTAAAAAAGGATCATTTTTCCATGTCTGGCAACACGTTCGGCAAGCTATTCACCGTCACCACCTTTGGTGAAAGTCATGGCCCAGCGCTCGGCGCGATTGTAGATGGCTGTCCTCCGGGCCTGAAACTATCCGAGCTGGATTTGCAACACGACCTGAACCGCCGTCGGCCCGGTCAAAATCGGCATACCACTCAACGTCGCGAACCGGATGCCGTGCGCATTCTATCCGGAGTTTTCGAAGGTCACACAACCGGCGCGCCTATTGGCTTGCTGATTGAAAACATAGATCAACGCTCCAAGGATTATGGCGAAATCATGGATCGCTTCCGACCTGGCCATGCTGACTATACCTATCAGCAGAAATACGGTCGGCGCGATTATCGGGGGGGTGGTCGGTCCTCGGCGCGCGAGACCGCGATGCGGGTGGCTGCCGGCGCCATCGCTCGAAAATACTTGCGCGAACGCTATGGAGTACATATCCGCGGCTATCTAGCCCAACTTGGCCCGCTGCGTCCAGCCAGAGTGGTCTGGGAAGAGATCGACAACAATCCGTTTTTCTACCCGGATCCGGACCAGATCGCCGCATTGGAAACGTTCATGGATGCGCTACGCAAATCTGGCGATTCGATCGGCGCGCGAATCACCGTCGTCGCCAGTGGCGCACCCGCCGGTTGGGGCGAACCGGTGTTCGACCGGCTGGATGCGGACATCGCCCATGCATTGATGAGCATCAACGCGGTCAAGGGCGTGGAAATCGGCGCCGGATTCGCCTGTATCGAGCAACATGGCACGGAGCATCGCGACGAACTCACACCCGAGGGTTTTTTGAGCAATCACGCTGGCGGGACGCTGGGCGGCATTTCCACCGGTCAGGACATCGTCGCCAGCATCGCGCTCAAGCCGACCTCCAGTATCCGATTGCCGGGGCGGACTATCGATCTGCAAGGCGCCCCGGTGGAGGTCGTGACCAAAGGTCGGCATGATCCCTGCGTCGGCATCCGCGCTACGCCGATTGCCGAAGCGATGCTGGCGCTAGTGCTGATGGATCATGCCCTGCGTCACCGCGCGCAGAATCTGGACGTGCATTCGTCAACGCCGATGATCGCATCGTCGGTCAGCGAGTAATAGCGCGCAGATCGAGTTCAGCGCAGCATAACCCGCCAAGCCGGGGATAGCTGACGGGCTATAGGCTAACGACCCACCCTCGACTCTCAGGCTGGGGGCGTGGTTCGCGGCCCTTCAGACGCCGAATAACATCTCTACAGCGCCGCTGTCCAGATCATAGCGAGCGCCGACGATCCTCAACCGGCCACTTTCCTCGGCGGCGGACAGCACTGGCGATTTCTTCAAGCGCTGCACCGTCAGCGAAACATTGGCCCGCATAGCATTTTCGGCCAAGTCGCCCATTCCCCAGGATTGGGCTTTTTCGATGGCAGGACGCAAGCCTTGCACCAGATAGCCGATATCACCGGGTTCAGCGCTGTGCTGACCTTTCTTTTTGCCGCGCCCATGCTCGCCACCACCATGTTCGAGCGCATCGATAGCCGCTTTGACAGCACCGCATCGTTCATGCCCCAGCACGACGATCAGCGGAATTTTGAGTTCGAAACTGCCAAACTCGATACTACCGATGACCGCTTCGTCCAATACCTCGCCGGCGCTGCGAATCACCAGTAAATCACCCAATCCACGGTCGAAAACCATTTCAGGCGGCACTCGGGAATCGACACAACCCAGAATGGTGGCGAAGGGTTGCTGCGAATGGGCTACAGCAGCGCGGCGCTGAGGTGAACGATTGGGATCGAGCAGGCGATTGGCCACGAAGCGCTGGTTACCTTCCATCAGGCGTTGCAAAGCCTCCTGAGGTGAAGAAATCGGCTTTTCGGACGCATGGTATCCCTCTGCACCGCCGGACGATCCTGAAACCTGCGGCGGCATCGGGTCCGGATCGGATTCAGCCAGTGCGGGATAACCTGTACAGGCAGTTAAAGTCGTCGTCAGGGCCGTAGCGCCTGACAGACGTAGGAAAGCGCGGCGTGACAGGATATTTTCAGACATGGGAATTCCGCTTCTCCCTACAGGTAAGAGTTTATGGTTGTTACCCGATTTATTGTAAAAGCTTTTCTGAGGTTTGCCGGCCAATGGCGCCATTTTTTCGCGGTATCTCCATGTTGACGCCAGCGCTTTACATTCGCCTATCCGGCTTCTATCTGTTCTATTTCGCAACTTTGGGCGTGATCTTGCCGTACTGGGGACTGTACCTGCTAGCGCTGGGTTTTCAGCCAGCACGGATCGGCGAACTGCTGGCCATCGCCCAAGTCACCAAGTTGATCGCCCCTAATCTATGGGGCTGGTTGGGCGACCGGACCGGTCAGCGTATCCGCATCGTGCGTTGGGCCTGTCTAGCGACGGTGTGGTGCTTCGCCGGAGTTTATGCCGCTGGCGGCTCTTATGGCTACTTGGCATTGGTGATGTTGCTGTTCAGCTTCTTTTGGAACGCGGCGCTGCCACAATTCGAGGCCGTCACCCTAAATCACCTCGGCGAACACATTCACCGTTACAGCCGAGTACGGTTATGGGGTTCTGTAGGGTTTATCGGCGCGGCAGTGGGCATGGGGCCGGTGGTGGAGAATGGGGGGGTCGCAGCGGTGCCCGCGGTGCTGCTGGGACTGTTCGCCGTATTGTGGCTGAACAGTCTACTGGTGCCGGAGTCGATCAGGCCGCCGGATACCCATCCAGCGCCACCCATCGGTCAAGTGTTACGTCAACCGACGGTCATCGCTTTTTTTGCCGCTTGCTTTCTCAATCAGGCGGCCCATGGGCCGTATTACGGTTTTTTTTCGCTATATCTGGAAACCTTCGGTTACTCACGGGAATTCATTGGATTGATGTGGGGACTAGGAGTGGCGGTGGAGGTCGGCATGTTCGCGTTCATGCATCGATTGTTGCCGCACTTCGGACCATGTCGGCTACTGCTGGCGGCGTTGGTCATGGCAGCTCTGCGCTGGTGGTTGATCGGCCATTGCGCCGCCAACTTGTCAATATTGCTGTTTGCACAAAGTTTGCATTCCTTCACCTTCGGCGTCTTTCATGCAGCTTCCATTCATCTGGTACACCAATTTTTTCCGGGAGCATTGCAAGGGCGTGGCCAGGCGCTCTACAGCAGTCTGAGTTTTGGGGCTGGCAATGCGGTAGGCAGTCTCGCTGCCGGCTACCTGTGGCAAGGGTTGGGACCAGCGCTGATGTTCGATTTGGCGGCATTCTTGGCGCTGATGGGTGGGCTGGTAGCGTGGCGGTGGCTGTGGCCCAGGGAAGAGCGTTCATTGGTCAAGAACCGGCCAAAAGATGAGCGCTGATGCATCAATTGCCGGAACAGATAGCAGCGATATAATCTAAATTTATTTAAATAATCAATATCTTAAATACCATCATGTGGCGAATAAACAGAGGAAAATATGACACACCAGCGATTCCCGGCTATCGGATGCTGGTGATGATATTGACGATGGTTGTTCTCATGACGCAACCCGCAGAAGCAATGGCTGCTCCGCAAGATTTTACCCCACCGGAAAATCTGGATCAGGGGCCATCGCAAGAGGCTGGACCCAACCGGCTCTCTCTGGAAGACCGTACACTGCTCGCGCAGGGCCAGGAAATCGATGTCATCGTCGAATTCGATCAAACCGAGGCGGTCCACCTGGCTGCCGCCCGGCGACGACAGGCCGCCTCCCGATATGACGACGAAACGATTCTGGCTGAGCGCGTGCAAAGCTACCGTCGGCAAAAGAACCAGATGTTGACCACGCTAGCGGCGGTATCCTCCACGGGAACCTTCAAGCTCAAAAAGGACTATAGCCACCTACCCATGCTGTCCGCACAGTTGCGCTCGTCGGCGGATCTGCAAGCCCTGCTGCAACAGCCGAACATCAAGGCGGTGCATACCAACCGTCAATTGCAACTGCTGTTGACCCAGAGCCTGCCGCTAATCCGCCAACCGGAAACGGCCGCCCAAGGTGGCGCTGGCGCTGGCGCCACGATTGCCGTGCTCGACACCGGCGTCGATTATACCCGCGCGGCCTTTGGCAACTGCCCAACGCCAGGCGGCGCCTGCAAAGTCATCTACGCCGCCGACTTTGCTCCCGATGACGGCTCACGGGATGACCACGGCCATGGCACGAACGTCGCTGGCATCGTCCTCGGGGTCGCCCCCAGCGCCCGAATCGCCGCCCTCGATGTCTTCAATGGCAATCTCGCTTCATCCACCGATATCATCGATGCGATCAATTGGGTTATCGCGAA
>JACKNE010000018.1 GCA_024235035.1 Gammaproteobacteria bacterium | reverse complement strand
CGGGCCACCAACCTTTGTACTCGTCATACTGTTCGATATCGACATAGCGCACCCCTCCCCAGATTTCTTTCATGGCTGGATTAGTACGCGTGATTTGCCCGATTGGGTTGCAAACGGTTACACCCACTGGCAGCAAATCCAGGATCTGCTGCAACATCGCTTCGCTGTTACGTAGCTCACGATCTGCATATCTGGTGGGCAGCCATAACAGGAAGATTCCCGCTACGGCTATGGTGGTCAACAACAGTCCAACACTCTTTGCCCAATGGGCATCGCTTTCGGCTTTTTGATTGCGATTGACCAGTAGAGCACGTTCTTCCTCTTCGATCATCGTGATTTGATTCAATAGAGCTTCCATACTGAGGCGGGAAATACCTCTTTTGATACGATCACGGACCACTTCGCGGCCTTGGGTACGAAAGATCTCAATATTTCTTTCCAGAAACTCTAGGTGCTCCCTCACCGATTGCTCCAACCTGGCTATACGCAATTGTTGGCGCGGGTTATCGATAGTGAGTCGCCTGATATTTTCTAGTGTTTTTATGATTCGATCTTTTTCGCTTTCACGCTCGGTAAGGTAGAAATCCTCACCTGTGATGATGAAGGCATAATGTCCATTTTCGACCTTTGCTATATCGGACGTCAGTTCACCGAGCGCTTCCAGCGCCTGATAGGTATGGTTCACCCAATGCGAAGTATCGATGTAGCCTTCAAGCGAGCGGTACATCTGCCAACCAGCCAATAGCAGTACTATCAGTGCAGTGGCAAAACCGCTGATCAATTTGATTCCAATGGTGGATTTCTTTAAAAACACCTCATGTACCGCCTTCAATTTTTGAACAACGAGATGCTGTTGAGAAATCTACGTCAATTCTAAGAGAAGAATGGACAAGGCCTTTAAGGCTGTAAGGTGTTAGCCATACTCATCATCGGTATGCTGTTTGTAAATCGTAGCTAAGTCGTCAGCACAAGCAGAAAACGCTGCCAGCACCGCTGGATCGAAATGTTCCGGCTTAGTGCGTGTATCTCCTTGCATGATGATAGCAACACTGGAGGGATGACTAAGGGCTGGTTTGTAGGGGCGCCGGCTACGCAATGCATCATAGACGTCACAGATTTGCATGATGCGTGCGGACAAGGGAATCATTTCTCCCTTTAAACCGTTTGGATAGCCGCTACCATCCCATCTCTCATGATGGCTGAGAGCGATCTCAGCACCCATATGGGTGTAAGGTGACGTGCCATTGGTGAGAATATTGCTCCCGAGTACGCAGTGGGTTTTCATGATCTTCCACTCGTCTACGGAAAGGCTACCTGGCTTCAACAATATACAATCGGGTATTCCAATCTTACCAACATCATGCATCGGACTAGAGTGATAGATGGTTTTGCAGAAATCAGATGGCATCCCCATCGCTGTTGCTAACTCGTGGCTGTAGTAGCTGATACGGCGAACATGCAAACCGGTTTCTTCATCTTTGTATTCAGCCGCACGGCTGAGCATGAGCATGGTGTCACGATAGGCTGTTTCAAGTTGCGTAGTGCGTTCGCCCACTTGCTGTTCGAGAATTCGGTTGTGATCAACAAGAAAATCGTTGTATTCCTTAAGCCGTAGAAGATTGCGGACCCGGATGCTGAGATCAGCGCGATCGATAGGCTTGGTGAGAAATTCCTCGGCACCAGCGTTCAATGCACGTAATTTGGAACTGCGGTCGTCCAGTGTCGTGACCATAATCACTGGGATTGACTGCGTATGAGGATTGGCTTTCAGGCGTGCGACAGTCTCAAAACCATCCAAGCCTGGCATCATGATATCGAGCAGGATTAAGTCTGGTGCTTCAGCGGTAGCTGCAGTCAGTGCATCAGAGCCACTGATGGCAGCCAGCGTGGCGTAGCCTTCAGCCTGCAATAGCGTTTCAATTAGATTAATGTTGCGTTTTTCATCGTCAACAATCAGAATTCGTGAGAATTTTGAGTGAGTTACATGACTCATGACTGAGTACTCCTTGAGTACCTTTACAGTAAAACTGTAAATGAATTTACTATAGTCCAACTAAGCGCATTATGTATGCGATTCCCTGAATTTACTTGTTTCTATTTTTCCAGATGACTCATCTATAGTCGTTTCTATCTATTGCAGCAGATGTTGACTCAACATGACGATCAAGAACGATCAACCGATCCGTATCCTGCATCTGTCCGATATCCATTTCAAAGCTGGCAAGACCTGGGATGCGGACCCGGTATTACGAGCTCTGGCCCAATTCATCAGGACCGAAATCGAAGCCGGGCTGGTTCCCGATTTGGTGGCGATCACCGGCGATTTGGCCTTCGCCGGCGTAGCCAAGGAATATCAATTGGCGCGGGACTGGCTGGACAAGCAGCTCTGGCCAGCGTTACCGAAGGATTTTCCTCGTGATCGGCTGCTGCTGGTGCCCGGCAACCATGATGCAGCGCGCAAGCAGGTTGATCTCGCGGCCAAGGCTGTCCAGGAAAAGTTACTGACTCCTGGTGATCAAAACCAAATCGCTGAAATCCTCAGCGATGCCAAGCAGCGCAACGTATTACTGAAGCGCCACACTGCCTACCTGAAGTTCCTCGGTGGCTGGCGAGGTGAAACGCAACCACTGCCTTGGTGGCAGCGGTTGATTGAAATCCGTGGAGTCCGCCTGCACCTCGCCGGACTTGATTCCGCCTGGATGGCATGCGGCGATGAAGATTATGGCCGACTACTGCTGGGACGTTACCAAGTGCACCAAACGGTTCTCAGCCAAGATGCCGCTGCCGCTCATTGGCGCTTGGCATTGCTCCATCATCCCTGGAGCTATTTCGCCGAATTCGACGGTCACGAAGCCCGCTCGACGATCTATCAACACTGTGATTTGTTGCTGCGCGGCCACCTGCACCAGCCTCAAACCGAGCGAATCGTTCCACCAGACCGGTCTCGTAGCTGTCTGGAACTGGCTGCTGGTTGCGTTTACGAAAACAGCGACTATCCGAATGCTTTTCAGTGGATTGAGCTTTATCTCCAACCATGTCGTGTCAAGGTCTTATATCGCTTGTGGAATCATGGGGCCTGGATCATCGACCGTAACCAGCCGGGTTGCCCGGATGGTGAAGCTCCGTTTGAGCTGCCTTCGAGGAATCGAGAGCAGGCGGGAAATCGTGGCAAAACTTCGCCAGAAGAAGCTCCCAATAGTGGAAAACGCACGATCCCGCCTGAAGCCATCGCCGCCATCATCAAGTCTCTCGATATGTTCCCTGCACTGTGCACTGCTCTCACCGATCAACGGGGAGTTGGCACCGCAAAACCGAAGGAGTTAGCGGAATGGCTGTGTGCGCTGGACAGTGATATTTGCACCGTTTTCCAGGCCCTTGGAAAAGCGCTAAGCAATACAGCAGAAGCGTTGCGCGGCAAGCACGAAAGCATCTCACATCTCATCCAGTGCGCCCGAAACATTGTTGGATGGATAGCAGTCACGACGGTTTTGGAAGGCTATGAGTTGGAGGATGCTATAGCAGAACGCTGGAAAACAGGCGCGATTTTCCGTATTCCTTTGGGGCGCAGCCCTTGCCTGGAGATTCTGGTTGCCCGCTGGCGAGGCGGCAAGGCTGAGTTCGGTATCGAACCTTCTCGCTTCGACTATGGGAAAGACGATATCACGCCCAAGAATTTAGGTGAGATCGGTTTCGGTAAAGATTTACGTCCCGACCCGGACAGAGCCGTCGATTACGTCTTGCGCAAGGCTTATCAGGAAATTTTTGGCGAACCTGCGCAAGACAAACTACCAAAAAGCAAGGTACTGGCGCTCAAGGCTTGGCTCGACGTTCAGCTTCGCGACAAACGACGCTTGCGCTTGGTGATCGACCAAAGCGAGCTGCACAATGAGTTAAATTGTCAGAGTTACGTCGAGGCTATCAGTGCGGCCCTGCCCCAGCTCCACCTGATCTTCATCGACAGCGATGCACCTGAAGACGATGTATTCGTGGTGTCGGCAAGTCTGTTGACTGCTGAGATTTACACCTGTCTGCACATCATCGAGAGCTGCAAATGATCTCTACCCCTGATCTTCCTGACCTCCCTGTCGATAAACGCATCGACCTGCCCCCCTGCGGTACCTGGCCTGCTTCCGTACACCTCTTTGACCAAGTCAGCGCCGACGCCGTGTTGACCGCCCTGGCCGCCGAACGCCCCCTGCTGGTGCGAGGTGAACCTGGCGCAGGCAAAAGCCAATTAGCGCGGGCGGCAGCCCAAAAACTGGGCCGTCTCTTCATTTCGACCGTGGTCCATTCGCGCAGCGAAGCTCAGGACTTGCAATGGGAATACGATGCCGTAGCCCGTCTAGGCGAGGCACAAGTCCTCGCCTCGGTACCCTCCACATTGGGTCCCCAGGAGCGCCTTGATCCGCGCCGCTTTCTGATTCCTGGTCCTCTCTGGTGGGTGTTCGATTGGTCATCCGCTGAAAATCAAGTCAACCACTACAGTCTTTGCAAGGCCAAGTCACCGGCCAAACCCGAAAGTTGGCAACCCGAGAACGGCAGTGTGTTGCTCATCGACGAGATCGACAAGGCCGAGGCAGACCTGCCCAACAGCCTGTTGGAAACGCTCGGCAATGGCGCTTTTCCGGTGCCGTGGCTGGATGCTCCCGTGGGTTTGCGCAAGGGCGTCAAACCTCCGCTGGTCGTAATCACCACCAACGGAGAGCGTGAACTGCCCGCCGCCTTTATGCGGCGTTGCCTGGTGCTCCATCTAGAACTACCGAAGGAATCCAACGAATTGGTGGCCTGGCTGGTCGAACGTGGTAAAGAGCACTTCGGCGACGACTGCAAGGAAAATGTTCGTACCCTGGTGGCTGAACAGTTGGTCCAGGATCGCGACAAGGCGGTTAAAAAAGGTTTGTACAAGCCAGGTCAGGCCGAGTACCTGGACATCCTGCGTGCTCTGGTCAATGCTCGTGGCTCCGATGAGGTCGCCCAAGAAGCTTTGTTCAAACGCATCGCCCGGTTCGCCTTCGAAAAGACCGGAACTGCGGACGCATGACCCGCCCCAATTCGGATCGTCAACACACAGGGCGAGCCGACGTAGGTCGGGCGGACCTGATCCGCCTGTACGCTAAGCTGGAGGACGAGACCCGTTTTCTGCGCGTCGCCGAATCGCTTGGCTACCAGGAAGAACCGGAACCTGTCGCCAAATTGGAGGTGGTAACTGGCGACGTCAACTTCGCTCATGTCTTACTTCCGTCCTTAACAGCAAGCGCTAGCGAAGCAGTACGCTACCGTCACTATCGACTGGTGAAACGCGACGCCTTGATGCCGTCACCGCCGCCGCTACCACCACCGCCACCATCGGCTGAAGAAGATCTCGTCGCTCCTCTCGGCCCGAGCCCACCCTTGATGCCCTGGCCGCGTCTCTGGCCGTTTCTACATACTGCCCTAGGCGAATACGTGGAACGCCACCGCATCGATCTACGTCGGGTGGTGGCGGATGTCGCTCGTTGCCAACCCTTGCCGCGCCTGCCGCGTCTGAAAGGTTTGCGCTGGGCGCTGTATGGCCAGTTGATTCTCGATCTACACCCACGCCTTTATCCCTTTTTGGGTGATTTCAACGCGCTAAAGACGGCGTTGCCTCGGTTGCGTGGTGCAGCGGGCCTTGACATCCTGCGCATGGATCAAGGCCCTGCCGGACCGGTGCAGCGTTGGGAAGGTCAAGGCTGGGGAACTGATCATCCTTACGTCTCGCCCCTGCCAGGGACACCAGTGCTGATCGCCAGCGATCTGGGTTGTCTCGGCAAGGAGGAGGAATGGCGGCCTTGGGAGCGTTTTGGTCATCGCCTAGCGGCGCAGGATATTCTGCCGGTGGTGCTGACACCTTGTCCCGTGCGCTGGTGGAATCCGGCTCTGGCCGGGCTGTTCTTTCCGATCGTGCTGGACCGGGCTGCCCGCGTTCCACCGCGACCGGTAGGGCCGCGTCCCTGGCCAGCGCAAGCGGCGAACGTCGGCGAGGAAATCGGTCGAGATGCCGGCGCCAAGTTTCTGTTGACATTACTCAGCGCATCCATCGGCATCACACCAGCCTTGTTGCGGCATCTGCGCCATGCCTTGCCGGTGGAGCAAGCAGATGTGGGCAGCGAAGCGGCAGCCTGGCTTCATCCCGCATTCCGCCGTGGTGATTTCGCCTTGTTGCCAGGCGACATCCACGCTATCGAACCTTTACGCCAAGCCTTTCAACATGTGGAGCCTGCTAACCGTCGCTTGGCTTGGAACCTGATCCGCGCCCAGCAGCATGCGGTTTCCCTGGCTGTGCAGATGGAAGAACGAGCTTTGTACGCCGCAATGGAGGGTCACGCTGATTCGGAAGCCGAAGCTTTTCTGAATCAGGTGGCTGCCGCGATGGAACAGGGGCGGGAACAGTCAGGCAACGCGGCGGAGCACGTCCGCTTTTTATGTGCTTGGGTCAACCGACGCGGGCGGCGGATGCACCCTGACGCATGGAAATACAGCCCGTGCTCCGAAGCACTTTGGGCATTAGCTAACCCGAAGGTCGTGGATGAAGGCGGAGAGTTACCGGCTGGATTCGACATTCATCGTGCCTTGGCCGCGCAGGGTCGCCCGGAACAGATCCAGGCTTGGCGTCTGGTCCAGCGTGGGGAGCGGTTCGAGATCGAGGCTAGCGCCCGTACAGAGAGTGCCTACACAAGCGGCAGCCCGATTGCCGACTTTTCCACCCGTCGCCCGATGCTGCAAGTCTGCGAACCGGGGGCGGTCGATGTCAGCCTGCCGTTGACCGATGGCGCCGATTTGCCGATCAATGAAACCGGTTATCGGCTCGTGACCGATAGCGATGTCTTGGTGATTGAGCCGTTTTCGCGTCCGAGCTGGGCGCACACCTGGGGACGGGATGGCAAAGGGCTTTTTGCCGCCTTCAGCGTCGGCGGTATTACCCAGCGCGTGCGTTGGATGCCGCCGGGACGGTTTCTGATGGGCTCGCCGGAAAGCGAATATGGTCGGCTCGACAACGAACTTCAGCACGAAGTGATTTTGACCCGTGGATTCTGGCTGGCGGAGACGGCCTGCACCCAAGCGTTATGGCAAGCGGTGACGGGGAAGAACCCTAGCCCCTTTAAAGGTGATCGACGACCGGTGGGGCAAGTGAGCTGGAACGAGGTACAAGATTTTATAGCTCGCCTCAACCGCGCAGTACTGGGACTGGAAGCGCGCTTGCCGACGGAAGCGGAATGGGAATATGCCTGCCGAGCCGGGACGACCACTCCCTTCTCCTTCGGTGAGAACATCACGTCGGAGCAAGTGAACTATAACGGCAACTATCCCTACCGCGGGGACCAGAAAGGGCAGTACCGCGAAAAAACCGTCGAAGTGGCCTCGCTGCCCGCCAATCCCTGGGGTTTGTACGAGATGCACGGGAACATCTGGGAATGGTGCCAGGATCGGTATGGAGAGTACCCAGAAGGTCCGGTGGCCGATCCTGTCGGCCCAGCAACCAGCGAGAGGCGCGTCCTGCGGGGCGGTTCCTGGATCTTCTACGGTCCCGACGTGCGCTCCGCGTACCGTAACCACTACGAGCCCGGCTACCGCAACGACTTCTACGGCTTTCGTCTGGCCCTAGGTCCCGAGCTCTGGCGGGACGAGCGAGCGGGTCCCGCCGGGTGCGAATAACCAACTGAACAAAAACATGAATACCGCTTTTTCTATGTTCCTGCCTAGGAACCAACCAAAATGACAGATAGTCAATTTGCCATTGGTACAATCCAAAATGACAGATAGTCAATTTGCCATTGGTACAATTTGCTAATGATCACTTGGGACGTGGCGAAACGACAAACCAACCTGCGCAAGCATGGCATTGATTTCGCTGGATGTGAGCCAATTTTCGATGCTCCGCTGGTGACGGACGAAGACAACCGGGAAGCCTATGGCGAACAGCGCTTGAAAAGCCTAGGCTGGTTGAATAACCGCGTCGTGGTACTGATCTGGACGGAGCGTGAAACCGGGCCGCATGTCATTTCTTGCAGATATGGTGATATCCGTGAAACCCAACGCTATTTCAAAGAAGTTCTTTAATCCCGAACAAATCGAATCGGCTTTGGCCGCTGCTGCCGAATTACCGGTAGAGGATGCGGAAAATCCGCGCACTGATTCCAGCGATTGGGACAACGCGATCGTTAGCTACTCCTACGAAGAACTAAAGGAGAAGTTGGCGCAAAAACAGCGGTGTGATCCGCAGAAAGCGCCTTTGAAGGTGGCAACCACCATTCGGTTTGATGCAGACGTACTGGCAGCGTTAAAAGCAACTGGCAAGGGTTGGCAAACTCGTGTCAATGCGGTGATGCGGGAGTGGATCGCGACGCATCCGCGGGGATCTTGAACAAGCCATATCTTCCAATGGATTGGTCGGGCACGATGTACCTAGATGATCCAATCCCCATGGACAGATACGATGGACTACCTCTTTCAAATGCACTACTTCTACCTTGTCTAGGATCGGGCTGAAGATCTGCTGTGAAGAATCCACCCCCCACTCCACCCCTTGGCCCTCTACCAGAACACTTTCCTGCTCCCTGGACCAGCGACTGGGGTGAAGATCCTTATGGATTGTGGCAGTCATTGACCTACCGTGGCGTTCGTCAAGCCTTCCGCTGGATGCCACCGGGACGGTTCTTGATGGGGTCGCCGGAAAATGAACATGATCGATCCGACAATGAACTTCAGCACGAGGTGCTACTGACTCGTGGATTCTGGCTGGCGGAAACCACCTGCACCCAAGCATTATGGCAAGCGGTGAGGGGGAAGAATCCTAGCCACTTCAAGGATGATCGACGACCGGTGGAGCAAGTGAGCTGGAACGCCATGCAGAGTTTTATAGCTCGCCTCAACCGTGCAATACCGGGATTGGAAGCACGCTTACCAACCGAGGCCGAATGGGAATACGCCTGTCGAGCGGGAACGGCCACCCCGTTCTCCTTCGGGGAGGACATCACGCCGGAGCAAGTGAACTATAACGGCAAGTACCCTTATCGTCGTGGCAAGGAAGGGCGTTATCGAGAGGAAACGGTCGAAGTAGCCTCGCTGCCGGCTAATCCCTGGGGTTTGTACGAGATGCACGGCAACGTCTGGGAGTGGTGCCAGGACTGGTACGGAAACCATCCTGCGGGTCCGGTAACCGACCCCACCGGTCCGAAGACCGGCAAGGGGCGCGTCCTGCGGGGCGGTTCCTGGATCGACTACGGTCACAACGCACGCTCCGCGTCCCGTTTCCGCTTCGGACCCGACGACCGCTTCGTCATCCTCGGCTTTCGTCTGGCCCTAGGTCCCGAGCATTGGCGGGACAAGCAGGCCGGTCCCACCGGACGGTGAGCGCGTAGATACCCGCTCGCAAAACGACCCATTATGCATAGAGCGAATATGCCCGAGAATTCCCTATCCCTTCTCTACCAGCAAGACGCCTACACCTAGGCCTTGCGCAATGCCGAACTGATTCGTGCTCACCGCTTCAGCGAGGTGGACTGGGAACATGTCGCCGAGGAAATCGAAGCCGTGGGAAAAAGTGAATGGCGAGAACTCGAAAGTCGGCTTATCGTCCTGTTGGCCCATCTGCTGAAGTGGCAATATTCGGCACGCGGCGATTCTGACCCCTAACGCGACTGCGGTGGATGAATCAGGTTTTGCAGATTGAAGTTGATAACACCGCCCCAATCGCCATCGATCCCAAGACGCGGCTGCACGCTGATCCAATCCACACCGAGTGGATCGAGCGGGATGTCCTGATCATGAACCTGCTCGCGAATGAACTCACGAGTCGGACTGATCGACAACAGCACCGAAGCACCGACCAGCCCGACGCCGATCTCCAGCCCCTTCCGCCAGGGCGGCGCAGAGCGCCAAGCGATATCGATAGCCCAATCCTTGGCGGCATCCAAGCGCCGTTGAACAAAGGGATAGCGCAACGTCGCACGCCCTGCCCACTTCAGCGCCTCGCCATACCCCCCGCGAATCGGTTCGCCGGTGGGCGTGGTGGGAATATCCTGCACCAAGCCACCTAGCGTAACTCCCGATGAACCGGTGGAGGGAGCGCTGCGGGGCGACAGATTGAGCGGCGGTGGGGATACTGGAAACAGCAAAGGCCCCTGCAAGCGTAGATCGGTCAGGGACAGTGGCTCCAACTGCAGAACACCCGGCAACTGAAGCCGGTTGGCAAAATTCCAGGGTAGGGTCAGCGTCGCCCGTGGTGGCGGCGTGGAGCGGGGTCGATCCGGGAGAACCAGCACGTCTCCCGGCTGGATGAGATTCGGATTCGGTCTCCACCGGCGAAACTCTGCATTGTCCGCGTGATAATAAATGACCCGCCAAGACGGATAATCATACCGACGGGCGATTTTCGAGAGATTATCACCTGGCTGAACGGTGTAACGGTCGCTCATACAAGAACCTCCTCGCGAGGACAGACGAGAAAACGCCCTCACTCTTTACGATGGAACCCGTCGGGCAACGCGATGCTTTTGCCCGACCTACTCCTACTGGCAACGTTCAAGACCAGTAGGTCGGGCACAGGATGTACCCGACATGCGTCTAATCCTCTGAATTACCCCCTGCACTCGTCGGGCAACGCGATGCTTTTGCCCGACCTACCCCTACTACCCACTGAACTCGTCGGGCAACCCGATGCTTTTGCCCGACCTACCCCTACTACCCACTGCACTCGTCGGGCAACCCGATGCTTTTGCCCGACCTACCCCTACTACCCACTGAACCCGCCGGGCAACGCGATGCTTTTGCCCGACCTACCCCTACTGGCAATCCCTACCCCTCCTGGCAATGTTCAAACCCGACATGCGCTTAATCCTCTGAGCGCGGTGCTTTTGCTCGATCTATCTCTTATGATGACTTGGGACGTGTGAACTCGTCGGGCAACGCGATGCTTTTGCCCGACCTACTCGGAAATTTACCGATGCGCTATCGCCGTTCAACTACCCCCGGCGCAACATACTTCTTCACGGTCGTGACCTATCGGCGGCGGGCCATCCTTTGCGAACCCGATGCCATGGCTTTATTGCGGGACGCATTCACCACTGTCAAACAACGGCATCCGTTCCGTATCGATGCGGTGGTGATTCTACCTGATCACTTGCATTGTCTCTGGACCTTGCCGCTAGACGATGCAGATTATTCAACACGCTGGATGTTGATCAAATCGCACTTTACCCGTCGTTGCCCTGCCTCACTCAAAACTATACGCTCGCCTGCACTTCGCCATAAACGCGAACAAACGATTTGGCAACGCCGTTATTGGGAATATCAAATCCGTGATGATCAGGATTTTGAGCGCCATTGCGATTACATTCACTACAATCCGGTCAAACACGGACACACCACCCGCGTGGCCGACTGGCCCCATTCCAGCTTTCGCCGCTTCGTGGAAAACGGATTGTATCCGCTGGACTGGGCAGGCCATCCCGACTGGATTGATGCAACCGGTTTTGGGGAATGACATCAGGTGAAAATGCCGCGTTGCCCAACCGACCTGACCGATCTGACGCACACGGCGCCCTGCTATCCCAGATGTGCAATCGCCATCAAAGGTCCCGAAACTTCGGCTTGCGCTTTTCCTGAAACGCCCGCACGCCTTCCTGTGACTCTTCCGTGCCGTAGAACAGACTGACCGCCTGCAAGCCCAAGGCGGAAATCCCAGTGATATGAGCAGTGTCCGCATTGAAGGAGCGCTTGGCCAACATCAGCGCCGTTGGGCTCTTCTCCAGGATTTCCGCGCACCAACGCTCGACTTCCGCATCCAGTTCGGCATCCGGCACGGCTTTGTTCGCCAAGCCCATTTCCACCGCTTCCGCCGCCGTGTACTGGCGACACAGATACCAGACTTCCCTCGCCCGCTTCTCACCGATCACCCGCGCCATGTAGGCCGTGCCGAAACCGGGGTCCACCGAGCCGACCTTGGGGCCGACCTGACCGAACTTGGCCGATTCCGCCGCCAGGGTCAAATCGCACAGCAACGCCAACACATGACCACCGCCGATGGCGTAGCCGCGCACCTTGGCGATGACCGGCTTGGGCGCGTCGCGGATCGATGCCTGTAATTCTTCCAGCGGCAGACCAATGACCCCACGCCCGTCATAATGTCCGGCATGCGCCGACTGGTCGCCGCCAGTACAAAACGCCTTGTTCCCAGCCCCCGTCAACACGATAACCCCGACCGACCGATCCCAGCCCGCGTGCTGGAACGCATGGATCAGCTCTTCACAGGTCTGGGCGCGAAAGGCGTTGTATTTGTCGGGACGATTGATGGTCACGGTGGCGACGCCGTTGCGGACCTCATACATAATATCCTGATAATCCATCATATTTTTCCTCAAAGTGACCCCGCAGATAGCGGGACATCAGGGCACCAACAGATCGCCGCCTTCCATGCACAGCACTTCCACCCGCCAGCCAATCAGCAAGACGCTACCGACCTGGCGACGCTGCCCGGTATCCGTAAATTCGAATAGGTACAATCGCTCCAGCTTCAACCGACCATCGCGATCGCGCCGCAGCCACAATCGTTCCAAGGCCACGGTATCATCCAACAGTTGTACGTTGCTCTGACGGCAGGCGCGGGCGCTGGCGGTGCGGGCCTGCTCGCGGGCGCCGAGGCTGTCTCGCCAGAACCATAGCCCCATGCCCATGATGGCCAAGATACCCAGCAATGTCGAAAAACTCATGGGTGAATATCTGACTCAGCGACAGTTCAACGAACCAGATAGCTCAATGCAAACGGCACCATCCCGTTCAGCATTTTCTGCACGGCGGCATTCGCCGCCTGCGCGCCGCCATGCGCATTCTCGCTAGGCGCGGGTTCCACAGCTTCGAAGATCTGCGTACCCAACACCTGTCTGCTTTTCATCTCCACCACCTTGATGCGCGCCGTCAAACGGACTTGGCTAGGTCGGGTCATGAACTCTTGTTGCAGGCGGATCACATCGACATCCACCCGCAGGTCAGCCAGAACTGGCGATGGCGGCGAAACCACAGCTTTGAACGCGCCGGTGGCCTCGAATGCTTGGACCAAGACCGGCAGCAGCATCTTAGCCGGTGTGTCGCTCCAGACGCTGTCATGGTAGTAATCCAACGTGAGTGGCTCCCGGGTATAGGCGATACGCTGAGAATCGAAACCGGGCGCCTCCTTGGAAACCGTCACCAACAGGATCTTGCCACTGGGCCGTCGCACCGGGGTTGGCGCAACCACTCCCCTCCCTAATAAATAAGTCTGCGGAGGCGACGACTGGTCTTGTGGCAACGTACAACCGGTCAATATCACCAGCATGACTAACCATGCTTCTCTCCAGTGGCCAGTTACCGCTCGGCCTTCGATACCACCAGTCACGTCTTATTCTCCTTACCGTCTTCAAACCCGAAACCCGGAACCTGATGCCTTATTTTCACTATTCTCCCGGCCCTGGCCGGCCCTGGGGCTTGCCCAACAACAGCGCACGGGGATTTTCCTCCAGCATTCCAGCCAACCGCTGTAGCACCCTCATCAATTCGTTGGCCTGCACCAACAAGGTATCGATTTCCGGCACCGTGTTCTGACCCAGTTGCCGTAACTCCCGACGACCGTCTCCCGCCAGTTCGGTAAACGCCCGACTGGTTTGGGTCATATTGTTGGCCGCATTGCGCACGGCCTGAGCGCTGGCCTGGACATCACGCAAGGTCGCCTGAAATTGCGTACTGATTTCATCCGTGCTTTCCAAAGCCGTGGCAAACTGATCCAGCGCCCGCCCCATGCGTTCGGCGCGCTGGGCCAGGGTATTCGTGAAAACTTCGACGTTCTTCAACGTCTGGCGCAGGCTGTCGGAACGGTCGGCGACCGCACCGGTGATCGTGCTCAGATGCTGCAGATTCTCGGTCAGCGCTATCTGATTTTCGTCGCTCAGCAACCGTTCCAGTCGCTTCGATAGGTTATCGAAATTGGTCAAAATGCTGTTGAAGGCGTCATCCAGCCGCGCCACCAAGGATGGCCCGGCCTGAATCACCGGCAAATCCTGGCCCGGCCCCTTTTCCAGCGGCAACGCTTGGCCGCCGCCGCTGAGCTCAACCGAGGCCACGCCGGTCAAACCCCGGGTCGACAAGGTGGCAATCGTGTCGCGGCGGATCGGTGTGCTGCGTTCGATCCCCAACACCACATCGACCTGATCGGGATTCTTGGGGTCCAGCCGGATCGATTCCACCTGCCCGACCTCGACGCCGCGATAACGCACGGTCGCCTTGAGATTCAGACCAGCCACCGACTCGTGAAAATAAACGCGATAGCGGTTATAGGTTTTACTCTCGCTACCTAAGGTCAGCCAGAACACCACGCTCAACAATGCTGAGCCCAGAATAATGACGAACAACCCGACCAAGGCATAATTGACGTTACTTTGCATCCGCCTGCTCCTGCGCCGCGCGGCCACGCGGCCCTCCAAAGTAAGCTCGGATGAGTGGATGTTCGGCGACTGTCAATTCCCGCATCGGTGCGTAGCCAATCAACTGTTTCTCGCCCAGAAACGCTACCCGGTCGGTCGCCTGCCAGAGTGTGTCCAGGTCATGAGTCACCATCACCACCGTCAAACCCAGCGACTCCTTGAGTTGCACCACCAGCTGATCGAAGGCGCCGGCGCTGACCGGGTCCAAACCAGCCGTCGGTTCGTCCAGAAATAGCAGCGCCGGATCCAGCGCCAGCGCCCGCGCCAGCGCTGCCCGCTTCAACATCCCCCCACTTAGCTCACGCGGCAGTTTACTACCAGCGTCAACGGGCAATCCAGCCAGCACGATCTTGAGATCGGCAATCTCAGCGATCCGGCGGGCTGATAGTCGGGTATGCTCACGCAACGGCACAGCGACATTTTCCCGCACCGTCAGCGAACTGAACAAAGCGCCTTGCTGGAACAACATCCCAAACCGCCGGCGCAACTGGAATGCGGCGCGATCACTGATGCCGATCACTTCCTGGCCCAACAGCTTGATGGAACCCGCCGTGGGTTTCAGCAGCATGATGATCGCTCGCAACAAAGTGGTCTTCCCAGAGCCACTACCGCCGACCAGCGCGATGATCTCACCCCGGCGGACCTCGAAATCGAGCGCCTCATGAATCACTTCGACACCAAACTGCGTACGTAGGCCACGCACCGCAATGACAGGAGCTTCCGCATCGACGGTGGCATTCACAGCCCGACTCCACCCAGCAGTACTGAGAATAGCGCATCGGCAGCGATCACCAGAAAGATCGCCTGCACCACACTGATCGTGGTCTGCTGGCCGACACTGTCGGCCCCACCGCGCACCTGGAAACCCTGGTAGCAACCGACCAGCGCAATGATCGCGGCAAACACGGGCGCTTTGCCCACACCCAGCAGAAATGAAGTCAGACTGACGGCTTGCGGAAACCGGTCGAGAAAATCCTGGAACTTGACATCCAGCATGACCTGGGCAACGACCATGCCGCCAAACACGCTCAGTGCATCGGCAAATACGGTCAGTAATGGCAAAGCCACCGTCAATGCCAGCAGTTTGGGCAGCACCAACAAATCCATTGGCGAAATACCGATGGTGCGCAGCGCGTCCACTTCCTCGGTCACCTGCATGGTGCCAATCTGGGCGGTGTACGACGACCCGGTGCGTCCGGCGACGATGATCGCGGTAATCAGCGGCGCCAACTCACGCAACATGGTCAGTGAAACCAGTTCGACGATAAAGATATTGGCGCCATAGAACTTGAGTTGCTGGCCACCCTGGTAGGCAATAACGATGCCCATCATGAAGGCCAGCAGGGCGATGATCGGCAGGGCATGGACACCCGCCGTTTCGAGATTGGCAAACAGCGCACGCCAGCGAAACCGACCAGGATGCAAGAGCAACTGTCCCAAGGCCGTCGCCGCCTCGCCAATGAAGATCAGGAAAGCGAAACCGCCATGCATATGATGCATCGCCTGCCGGCCCAGCCGCTCCAGGACATTGGCCGATCGCCCCGGCGATTCGACGAGCCCATCTGCCGTGAGACGGTCGCGAACCAAGTCCAGCAGTGCCCGATGCTCCTCGCGCCAGCCAGTCAACTGAATGACATGGCCGGTCTGTTCCAATTCAGCGCTCAGGTTATGCAGTTGCAACGCACCGATGGTATCCAGCGCCCGAATGAAGGAACCCTCTAATTGCACAACGCCCGGCGGCCAACGAATGTCGCGCAAGCGCTGATCCAGATCGACGATGCCGTCCAGCGTCCAGGCGCCTTCGCATCGGTACCGACCCTGGTCATGGCGGATGACCGCGAGATCGATGGGTAGAACCGCTAGCGTCAAGGTTTCACCGCTCACCACGCCGCCTGATGAGGCGCTCCTATAGCGTTATAAGGCATTGCACAGCATCTCATCCCCAATCTCTCCCGAAGGGCGAGGGATATTTTTTTATTTCTTCAAATATCATGTCCTTATCTAACAACTACCCATGGGCGACAAAAACTTTGCTGGCCAGCGATCCATGATCGCTTCACCGGCCAGCGAAGCGCTTGCATCAGGAAGCCCGGCGTCAGAAAGTGAACGTTCCCACCGTCTGGCAGGGATCGTTGTAAGCGATCGAGCCGGTCACCGTCTGCGAGGTGCTCCCCACCTGAATGAATACTTGGTAGGGAGATGGGCCGGCATCCCGAGACAGAAAATAACAAACCTGCACCTGATACTGCCCGGTTGGAGGATTGCTGGACCAGAAGATATTTTCCGCTGGGTTGAGCACGGGGCTCTCCGCGTTGGCATCGATGTCCAAGATCCCCGTCGCGCCTTGGCAAGTCGCCGATGTGGCCCCGTAGTAAATCAGATTACCGCAAGGATCGGTCACATAAAGGTCGAGATCCGCCAGGGTCGCCCAGGAGAGATTAAACCGCACCTCCCCTTGTTGTCCCTGGAGGAACGTCGCAGTCACACTTTGCGCCTGGTCCATCGTGACCACACATTGACTGTCGCTACCGCTACACGCCCCACTCCAAGCTGCGAACGAGGAATTGCCCAGGGCGCGCGCCGTCAGCGTCACCACCGTACTGGCCGCGTATTCGGCTGAACACTGCGAACCACAAGCGATGCCTGAAGGGTTGCTCGTAACCTCACCCTCACCGTTACCAGCCTTAGTCACCGATAACGCGAACGCATGACCATCGAGCTGATTGAAGGTCGCCGTACAGACCAGATCTTGGGCCGGCATGCTGAAACGCGTCGCGCAGGGCGCCGGACTCCAACCCACAAAGGTACTCCCCGCATCCGGAGTGGCGGCAATCGCCACTTCCGTCCCGGCCAAATAATTGCCGCTACCCTCAACCGTGCCGCTTCCCGTCCCCGCTGTGCTCAGGGTCAGGGCATAGGTCAGCTGGGTGGTGAAGCTGGCGTTGACCGTACACGCTCCGGTAATCGGTCCTGTCGTGTAGACCGCACCATCCAAATGACCATCACAACCCGTCACCGAGACAATCTGGTAGCCGATATCGGGCGTGACGGTGAAACTGGCGATCGCGCCGGCTTCGACGATCCGCATGGACGGGGTAATGCTTCCCCCCAGCCCCGCTATGGCGGTCACCGTATGGACGCCGCCGTCAACATTTCGGTTGAAGGTCGCCGTACAGACCAGGTCCTGGGCCGGCATGCTGAAGCTGGCCGCACAAGGTGCCGGACTCCAACCCGCGAAGGTGCTTTCCGCATCCGGGGTAGCCGTCAGATTCACTACCGCTCCATCCAAGTAGTGGCCACCACCGCCGACCGCACCACTCCCCGTTCCTGCGGTATTCAGCGTTAACGCGTAGGTCGGTTGAACCGGTGGCGTCACTGTTTGTTCACGTTCCTGCAATTGAACGGTGGACTCGATCAGGCAGCTGGCGCTGTCAGTCGCCGGATCACAGGGCGCTGTGGTGACATCGTCGTCGAAACGCAAGGCTTGCTGGGCGGTGGGGTCAACGCCCACCTCCGGCACGTCGGCCTGTCCCTGGCGGGTGTTGAAACGCGACAAGAGCGCGGTGATCAAGGGTGATTGACAGGCGGTCGGGGCGATGAGTCCGTGGACTTGGGCCGCAGTGGCGGCTCTGCCGACCGCGCAGACCGTTTCGCCGGCCGCCAGGCTACCAAACCAGTAGACGTTGGCCAGGAGTTGACTCAGATTGAACACTTGCCCAGTAGTCGCGGCGGGCAACGCTGAATCGGCAGTAAGCGGCGCTGTCTCGGCCAAGCGCCGTTCGCTCCCGTCGGTTTCGGCGCGCTGCGCAGTAGCGAGCACGCGGCGGGCGACTTCTTGCAGCGCCAGGATCAGGCTGGCATCGATCGGCACCGTCACCGGCCCGGCTTGAACGTTGCCGGCCCGATCATGGAAGCTGATCGTGGTCGTGGTGTCCGTGAAGGCGCTGAATCGCGCCTCGACGCCTGCCGAGTCGGTATAGACTACAGGCAGGCCGTCCGCCGTCAGTTGGACATCAGCGGCTTGACGGGTCTGAGTGTCAGCCCAGGCGAGGCCACTCAGTTGCGTCGGTTGGCCGCGGGCATTTTTGGCGGCTCGAATACCGGTAGTGTTCGTGGAGCTGGTGCTGGCGCCTGTGAGGGCAAATATGTTGCTCAAGTCGGTGATCAAGGACACCAACGCGAGTTTCGCGGGCGTGGCGGTGGTCTCGGCCAAGGTGAAGTTCTGATCCGGTTCCGACCAACGCAGAATCGTGGTCGCGCCGTCTCCCGGAAAATCTTGCAGGGCGATCTTGCGGTCGATGCCAGTCAGAAACTCTTCTCCCAATGTCGTCACCGCGAAATTGACGCTGGCAAACTCGACACCGTCGGCAAACGCCTGCAGATTGTGGATGCCATCGCCGATGTTGTTCCAGTTGACGGTCAGCCCGAAACCGTTGTTGCGGTCGCCACAGACCGCTTCCGTATCGCCTCGCGGCGTGCCATAGGCGGTCGGCAGGCGCGACCCGCCATCGACGCTGATTTCGACCTGCGTCGCATCGCACACCCAACCCCGGATCAGACCCACGCCGCTTTCAAATGACCCTTGCGTGGGTGATTCCAAGTGGGCGCGCGCGACGGGCAACGGTGGATTGGTCGGTTCCGGTACCGAGGTCGGTTGCGCAAAGACGAAATTCTGATGGGATTCGGACCAGTGCACCGGGGCGGATTGGCCCGAACCGGGGAAATTCGGCAGTAGATAATTCCGGATCAGCCCACGCACGAAATCCTCGCCCAAGGTGATCACCGTAAAGTCGACGTTCGCGAATTCGACATCGTCGGCGAAGGCGCGCAGATTATGCACGCCATCACCGATGTTGTTCCAGTTGATGGTCAACCCAAAGCCGTTGTTGCGGTCGCCGCACACGCTTTGCGTATCACCACGCACGGTGCCATACCCAGCCGGTCGGCGTGGCCCGTCGTCAATGCTGATCTCGATCTGGGTCGCGGCACATGCCCAACCTCGAATCAGTCCAACTCCACTGCGCACAAAGGCGCTCGGCGCTGGGGACTCCAAAGCGGCCTGTGCCTGTACCCGTGCGGAAAAACTCAATAGCGCGACACACAGCCCCAGCAGTAAAGCAAGAAATCTCGCCAAATGCCTAAAATTTGCGTGATTTTTAGTCATTTAGATTACCCCACAAACGATTCGATTGAGTTCGGTCAAGCGGATTTCCACATCTGAAACAAACAGTTCATGGCTTCTTACTCCTTGAGACCGAAGATCACGTGGATTTCCTTTCAACTTAAAGACGAGAATCTGTGCATGCATACCGTCAAGAATAGACTCGATACCCTACATCGACAAATACCTAGGAACATCTAAATTAACGACTGATTAAAGTAAACAATCACCTTGTAACGACTAAAAGACACTAACGCGGATTCAGTCGCCGCCACGCGGCAGGATCCTGTTGATTACCGGATTTTTCCCAGATGCCGCGCCGGGCTTTTTTGGCTTCGGCCTGCGCCTGCCGATACACCGGTGAATCGTTATATTGCTCATACATGACCGCTTGCCCTTGTCGAACCAACTCTAAACCGACATCGCGCTCGCCGACGAGGACCTGAGCGACGGTCCGGCCATAGCGGTCCTGATCCATCACCCGCAACCGCACTGGATCATGGCCCGCTAATAGACTTCGCAATACCTGCTTGGCATGCTCACCCCACGGTTTTTGGCCCATTTCCGGCGCATCGATGCCAAACATCCGCACCTTGACCTGGCCGGCTGGGCAGATCGCGGTCAGGGTATCGCCGTCGTAGACGGTTTTGACTGCGCAGGCCAACTCCGCCCCCTTGGGAAGGGTCGAAGATGGGGCCTTGGGTTCATGCAGAAAATAGCTGATCGCGACAATTGTCACGACCAATCCGCCCATCAACCAGGGCGACTGGTTCTTGCGGCGGCGGACACGACTGAGCTCTCCACGCAGTAGACTCCGCAATAATTTCAAAAGCTCTTGTTTCACTGTCGATTTTCTATTTGATACGATCGTCAAGCTTCCCGCAACGCCTTGGCATGCCAAGTCAAATGCTCACCAATGAAGGTCGCGATAAAGTGATAGCTGTGATCGTAACCTTCTTGCCAGCGGAGGGTCAGCGGAAAATCCCGGGCGGTGCAAACGCGCTCCAGCGACATCGGATGCAGTTGCCCAGCCAAGAATTCATCGGCGGTGCCTTGATCGATCAGCAGAGGAGTGGCCGCCGCGCCAGCTTCGATCAAGCGAGCCGCATCGTAAGCGGCCCAGATCTCCCGATCATGGCCCAGGTAGGCCTTGAAGCAGCCTTGCCCCCAACCACACGCCATGGGGTGACAAATCGGCGCAAAAGCAGACACGGATCGATAGACACCCGGTTCCTTCAAGGCGCAAATCAGCGCGCCATGCCCACCCATCGAGTGCCCGCTAATCGAGCGCCGGCCAGGAATCAGGGGCAATTCCGCCTCAACCAAGGCAGGTAGCTCACGGGTGATGTAGTCATACATCTGGTAATGCTGCGACCACGGCGCTTGAGTGGCGTTGATGTAGAAGCCGGCGCCCTGGCCGAGATCGTAGCGCTCCGGCACGTCTGGCACGTCCAGACCTCGGGGGCTGGTGTCGGGAATGACCAGCGCCAGCCCCAATTCCGCCGCATAACGCTGCGCCCCCGCCTTGACGCGGAAATTGTCATCCGTACAGGTCAGACCAGACAGCCAGTAGATGGCCGGAACCTTCTCCGTTTGCGCCTGGGGCGGCAGATAAACGGAGAAGGTCATCGAACAATGACAGGTCGCCGAGTCATGCCGGTAACGATTCAGCCAGCCGCCGAATTCTTTGATCGCCTCGATATGTTCCACGCCTCACTCCTAAAACTAAAATAGGATCACCGAGCGGATGCTCTTGCCTTCATGCATCAGATCGAAAGCGGTGTTGATCTGCTCCAGTGGCAGGGTATGCGTCACCATGCGATCCAACTCGATCTTGCCCTGGAGATAATTCTCCACATAATCGGGTAATTGCGTGCGTCCCTTGACCCCACCGAAAGCGGTGCCCTTCCAGGTTCGTCCCGTGACCAATTGGAAAGGCCGAGTACGGATTTCCTGACCGGCGCCGGCGACACCGATGATCGTGGAAACGCCCCAACCCATGTGGCAACACTCCAAGGCCTGGCGCATGATCTCGACGTTGCCGATGCATTCGAAGGAATAATCCACGCCACCGTTGGTCATCTCCTTGACGGCGTCAACCACGTTGCCGCTGATCTGAGCTGGGTTGAGCGTGTCGGTTGCGCCCAACGCCGTCGCCATGGCGAATTTGTCGGGGTTGACGTCGATCGCGATGATCCGCCCGGCCTGCGCCATGACCGCGCCCTGAATCACCGACAGGCCAATGCCGCCCAGACCGAAGACGGCGACCGTGGCGCCTGGCTCCACTTTGGCGGTATTCAGCACCGCGCCGATGCCGGTGGTCACGCCACAACCTAGCAGGCAGACTTTGTCCAACGGCGCCGCCGGGTTGATCTTGGCCAGAGCGATTTCCGGAACCACCGTGTATTCGGCGAAGGTCGAGCAACCCATGTAATGAAACAACGGCGTCCCGCGGCAGGAAAACCGGCGGGTGTGATCGGGCATATAGCCGGTCCACACCGTGGCGGCGATGGACTGACACAGATTGGTTTTGGTCGAGCGGCAATATTCGCACTCGCCACATTCCGGGATGTAAAGCGGGATGACGTGGTCACCCGGTTGCAAACCTTGGACACCGGGACCACACTCCACGACTTCACAGCCGCCTTCGTGACCCAGGATACAGGGGAACGCGCCTTCCGGATCGTCTCCGGACAGCGTGAAGGCGTCGGTATGGCAGACGCCCGTGGCGACGACTCTCAGCAGAACTTCGCCTGCTTTCGGTCCTTCGACATCGACTTCTTCGATGACCAGTGGTTTTTGTGGTTCCCAGGCGACCGCAGCGCGCGCTTTCATGGATATGTTTCTCCTCCAGCAGTTAGAGCATCATTCAGGTTCAGGTTAGCGCAAAAATTCGCGGCTGATCTCACGGAAGTTGTCAGTACCAGATCGGTGTAACCACTCGAAAGCGACCATTTCGCGGCTGACCACTTGGACTCCCTCGGCGCGCATCCGCTCCACCGCCAGTTCCACATCGCGCGGCGATCGGGAGGAAACCGCATCAGCGACCAGATAGATCGCCTTGCCGGCCCCCTGCAAATCCAGTGCGGTTTGCAGTACACAAACATGCGCTTCGGCGCCGATGACGATGATTTGTTGACGACCGAGCGCATCGATGCGCCTCATGCAATCCAACTCGGCGGCACAGGAGAAATGCATTTTTTCCATGAATGCTGCCGCAGGCAGCCAATCGCGAATCGCCGCCACTGTAGGACCCAGTCCTTTGGGATACTGTTCCGAGACCAACACCGGAATCTTCAGTCGCTGGGCGATCTGGACCAGCCAGGCGCCGTTGGCAACAACGCTATCGGCGTTGTGGATGGCAGGCATCAGTCGTTCCTGGAAATCCACCACCAGCAGGCACGAAGTTTCAGCTCTGATCAGCATTGGTCAATCCTCTCAGTCAGCAATCAAGGTGATGGGTTCATCAGAATTGGAACCCGTGACTTGTCGCGTTTGCAAGCCCTGCCAAGCGGAGGTCAACAGATCGGTTGGGACAGGGTATCCCGGGTCGTCCACGGCCAAGGTGAATAGACGCATCCGGGGTTCGCGTTTTTGCCGACTGATACTGCCGACCCAGATCGGCAGATCGCCTTCCCGCAAGCGCTCACCGACATCCCAGAACCGCAGCAACCAGCGAGTCTTGGGATCGGCGCCGTAATACACCATGGTCAATTCATCCTCCCGTCCCCCGTGCAGTTGCGGTAACACCGGCAATTCCCGTAACTCGACCTGAGGACTCAACCAGAGCAACAGACTTTTCAAATTGGGCACTGGCGCGGGTTGCCAACCCACCTCGCGCAATCGCCGCTCCATCTGTGCACGCGTTTCCGCCCATTGCACGGTCAGATTCTGGCGGTGATGACCTTGAAAATCCAGCCGCTGTCGGGGTAGCTCTCGCCAACCATCCCGCCACCACTGATCTCGCGCCTGGATATGCAGCACAACGTTCGGCCGATAGCGCTGCAAATCGGTCTGGTAATCGAGGCTGACGTGCAACAGATCGGTCGCCAGCAACACGATCACGCTATAGGCGAGCAGCCTACGCCATGGCAGTTTCGCCTTGGGATGACGATTGTAGGCAATACCCAGCACCGTCACCCAAATGAGCCCCAGGCATAAACCAGCCAAAGTATCCGTCAACCAGTGAATACCCAGATACAGCCGGGCGAAGGCGATGGGCACGATCAGGAAGGCTGCCGTCAGGTAAACGCTCCAACGGCGAGCCAAGGGCATCTCCCGGGCGATCAGGGCCGCCAGAAAACCGAACACCAGGGTACTGAATGTGGCGTGGCTGGAAGCGAAAGAATAACTCTGTACTCCCTGCGTGACCTCGACAGGACTGGGCACCGGCAACAACCAACGAAACAGCAGGTTGGTAGCCATGCCGAAGCCCAACGCCGCCAACCAGTGCCAAGCCGCCGAATGGTTGCGTCGCCAGACCAGCCAGCCGAACACCACCAAGCTGACCGGTAGGGTGACCTGATAATCGCCCAGCTCGGCGGTGAACACCATCAGGACGTCGGCCCAGGGTGTGCGCAGATCCTGGAAAAAGTAATAGAGACTTTGATCCAAACCGCTCGGTAACTGCTGGCCAGCCGCACTCAAACTCAGGCTGAGCAGCATTACTCCGCCCAGCAGTAGCGTTGCCAAGGTAGCCAAGCCGCGTAATTCACCCTCGCGAGGATCGAGCAATGAGGCGCTGATAGGGCCGATAAAGCGCCGACCCTGACTCCAAGCGGTGAACCGTTGCAACCAGTCGGTCGCATGAGACTGGAACAATCGCGCCGCATGAGTCACCAACCAGACGGTCAGCCACAACAACACGGCAATGATCAGGATCAGCACGACCAATCGCCCAGCGACGCGGGAGGCGATATCCAGCGATGCACCGAAAAACATGCCGGGAATCAGATAGGCCGGCGCCCACAGAATCGCCGAGATCACGTTAGCGATCATGAAGTGACGCCAGGACATATCCATCATCCCGGCCACGGTGGGGATCGTACCGCGCACCGGACCAAAGAAACGACCCAGCAGCACCCCTTTGCCGCCGTGTTTGCGGAAAAAATCCTCGCTGCGGGCGATCATCTCCGGGTGCTTGGTAAACGGCCAGATACGCCGAATGCCCTGATGGAACACTCGACCGATCCAGAAGCTAATGGCGTCACCGGCGATGGCCCCCCAGGTCGACCACCAGTAAGCGCTCCAGAATTCCAAGTGACCGAGACCGATCAATGCACCCAAACTAAACATCACCAAGGCGCCGGGGATGATGATACCGATGATGGTCAGCGATTCGGTCATCGCGATGATAAAAATAACCAGGCCCATCCAGCCCGGATGAGCAGCTACCCAGGCGAATAACGCATTGACAAACTCGGATTGCATGGCGCGGTGGCTTCGAGCGAGAGAATGGGATAAGGTTGAGCTAGGTCATCTCAATGTGCATTTTCTCTTAAAAATATTACATATATGGCGCTTTATTTAATTGGCTATCTCTGATTGATAAAATGTAGAGCACTTTAAAATAAACACTTGATTTTTTCTATGCAATTTAAAAAAGCCATTCTGACAAAGGCGATTCGAATCTCAATACAAACCCAACTAGAAAAATCCAAATCAGCGGTCAAGTTGCCTGGTTTATTCACCATAGAGAGCGGCATGCCCGAGATACGGCGACTGGCTGAAATCCTCTCGCCGACCGCGAACCACCCTTTGCCCAAGGTGAGGTAATCGGTAGGTTCGTTTGGCGCACGGTGGTCGATCAATCGGTAGATTTTTTTGTGCACCGCACAAATTCTTGCTATAGTCTTATTCGGTTGTTACCGTCGGCCAGCAAGAAAAATCATGTATATCGTAGACGACCCCATGTTAGCGTTGATCACCCGTTTTATGTGCGGTGCTCAGAACAGGGAGGTATCCGACGCAGAATTTTTACTCCGGCAGATCGCCGCTATCGAACGCTATGTCGAGCAATTTCCCGATAGCGAGCGGGATGTGCGGGCCATGGAATGGATCGGAGCGTACGCTCAGCAGTATCGACGACAGTGGCAAAAAAAAGCAGTTGCCCAGACCCTGGCCAAGGAGCGATGTCCCGATTGCCCGCTGGCGGGAGAGTCCCGGTCGGCGCACTGCGAGATTCATGCGTTCTGGCTGAAGCTCTTGCAGCATTATATTGCCGACGAAATTTCTTCGCGGGAATATGCCGAGAATACGCTGAAGCTGCTCGATGGGTATAAGAACCGACTCAAGGTCGGCCTAACCCGCAAGCGGTTACCACCAGCAACCACGTCCCCACAATTCGATCCCGCCCAGCCGGCTGACGGGGGTGTCTCTATCAACAGGACAGTTGACCCAGCCTCAGCCCCTGACTCAACAAGGTTGCCAGATCCGCTGCGGGTACTGGCCGGCTGAATAAATAGCCCTGCCAGGTATCGCAATCCCGCTCACGCAGGAAGGCTAGCTGATCTTCGGTCTCCACGCCTTCGGCCAGTACCTCCAGGTGGAGGTTGCGCGCTAGGGCAATGATAGCGGCGGCGATTTCCATATCACTTGAATCTTGGGGGATATCGCGCACGAAGCTCTGGTCGATTTTCAGCTTATCGATGGGAAACCGCTTCAGGTAAGCCAGCGAAGAGTAACCAGTACCAAAATCATCAATGGCCAACCGTACCCCCAGTTCCTTGAGCGCCGCCAGGGTAGCGGCTACCGCCTGCTGGCCTTGATCGATTAAGGTACTCTCGGTGATCTCCAACTCCAGATAGACAGCCGGCAACCCCGTATCGGTGAGCACTGCACAAATCTGATCGATCAGGTTCGGTTGCTGGAATTGTCGGGCGGAGAGATTGACGGCTAGCAGCAGAGGTGGCCACCCAGCATCCAACCAAGCCTTCGCTTGGGCGCAGGCCGTGCGTAACACCCATTCTCCCAGCGGTACGATCAATCCGGTTTCCTCAGCCAACGGGATGAAGCGCATCGGCGATACCAGCGCCTCGCCCGGCGGTTGCCAGCGCACCAATGCTTCGACGCCCACGATTCGCTTTCCCTGCACCGATATCAGCGGCTGGTAGTGCAGCAGAAACTCGCCGCGCCCCAACGCCCGTCGCAGCCGCCCTTCCAAATCAAGTCGCTCGTAAGCAGCGCGAGTCAGAGTTTCGGTATAGAACCGGTAGGTATTACGCCCTTGGGCCTTGGCCTGGTAAACCGCCGTATCCGCATGTTGGATCAATTCAGCGGCGGAACAACCATCATCTGGGTAGAGACTGATGCCGACGCTGGCCCCGATATAGATATCCTGATCGCCAGTCAAATTCAAAGGCTGTTCCAGCAAGTCAATGATATTCTGAGCGACCGAAGCTGCTTCTTCCGGTCGTTGCAAATATTCCAGCACCACCAAAAACTCATCGCCTCCCAACCGGGCCAGCGTGTCCTCTTGGCGAAACCTCTGGCTGAGCCGCTGGGCCAACACTTGCAATAATTGGTCACCCACCAAGTGGCCCAGGCTGTCATTGATCGTCTTGAACTGGTCCAAATCGATATACAAGACGCCGACCCAATAGCTATGCCGCTTTGCTTGGTCCACGGCATGCTCCAGCCGCAATTGCGCCAGCAGTCGGTTGGGTAGATTGGTCAGCGGGTCGTAATGCGCCAGCCGCTCCAACTGTGCTTCGGTCTGCTTGAGCTGGCTGATGTCGGTGAGAATACCTACATAGTGGCTGGTTTCACCTTGATCATCGTGGACAGCGCTGATCGTCAGCCATTGGGGATACAATTCACCATCCTTGCGCCGATTCCACAGTTCGCCGCGCCAATGACCCGTTTGCAGCAGGCTAGCCCACATCGCTTGGTAAAAGGCGCGATCATGGCGACCGGATTGGAGCAAGCGCGGATTTTTGCCCAACACCTCCGCTTCGCTATAGCCGGTCATCTCGCTATAGGCCGGGTTGACCGCCAGGATGTCCGGTTTCGAATCGGTGATGACCACGCCATCGCGGGTATTGGCAACCACTGCAGCGCTCAAACGTTGTTTCTCATTCGCCCGGTAACGTTCAGTGGTATCGATCTGCACGCCATCCCATACCACATCGCCATTTTCCAGCCGGGTCGGCAGCGACTCGATGCTCATCCAGCGCGTTTCGCCATGAATGAGGAAACGTCCCTTCCAAGCAAACATCTTCGGATCGAGCCGGATTTCTGCGTTGAGACGCTCGAATTCCGCTCGATCCTCCGGATGGACCAACGCGAACGCCAGCCCGGCATCTTCGAGCACTGCCTGAGCATCCAAGCCGTTCATGGCGCACCAGCGTCCACTGACGTAATCGAATTGCGCCCCGCCTGTATGCAGCATCCGAAAGCGATAGACGCCCGCTGGGATGCGCGCTGTCAATTCATCATATTGCCGTTTCGCAGACTGCAAGGCGCTGTGTTCCTGGGCCATCATCACCTGGTGATGGACTTTCTCCAGCACTGCGGGCAATTCGTATAGGTAGTTTTGGTGTTTAATCAGGTAGTCGGAGACACCCAGGCGCAGAGCTTGAGCAACAGTTTCTTCACTGCCCTCGCTGGTGACCAACACGATCGGTAGATCGAGATGGCGTTCCTGCCGCAAAATCTTAGTGACTTCGAGGGCATTGAGGCCAGGCAGATGATAATCCAGCAGCAGAACTTCATAGTTTAGGGGGATGAATGGCTCACTTGGCAACCGCGCCAGACACCCGGTGGCGTCGTTGACCACGGTCAAATGAATATAGGGAAAATGCTGGATCAGGTAACGGCGAGTCAGATCGATATCGAAGCGATTATGTTCGGCATACAGCACGCGCAACGGGTAGGATTTGCGCGCCACCTCCACTAGATACCGGGTCCGAGCGTCTCGCAATGCTTGCGGCAGCCGTTGCAAATAGTCATCTCGCTTGACCAGATAATCGTCAGCGCCGGATTTGAGGGCAACCACTGCTGATTCCTGATAACCGGAACCTGTCAGGATCACCACCGCTGTTGGTAGTTGGTGCTCACGAATATGCGTTAGTAAATCGAGACCGTTGCCATCGGGCAACCGCAGGTCAATCAGTACGACCTCATATGCTGACACCTGGCACAGACGGAAGGCTTCCTGGAACGTAGTAGCGGTATCGAGAACGAAATCGGGCGCCAATCGCGCCAGTTCCCGTTGCGCTAAATCGGCGTCGACCGGATTGTCCTCAACATAGAGTATTTTCATTCGGGGTATTTTCAGCGGGGTGGTTCATTCACAATACACCAGTACAACTCAATTTGCGTGGCGACTTCTATAAATTGATTAAAATCAACTGGTTTGACGATATAGGAGTTGGCCCCTAACTGATAGGCTGCTTGTACGTCGCGGTCCTCGCCGGAGGTGGTCAACATGACAACAGGCACGGCTTGACAAACGGCATGGGTCTTCAGTTGACGCAACACTTCCAAGCCATCTACTCGGGGCAGCTTGAGATCCAACAGGATCACCACTGGGAGTGGTTCGCCGATTTTCCAGCGCGGAATCCAGGCTAGCGCCTCCTCACCGTCGCGGGCTACCTCCACTGGATTGGCCAACTTACGGCGGGCGAACGCGCGCAGCGTCAAATCCACATCCATCGGATTGTCTTCCACCAGAAGGATGGAGCGCACCAGTCGGTCTTGATGACCCTGAAGATGAAGAGGGAGACTCGATGCTTCAAACGTCATAAGAGGGAAGCTCCAGAAAAAAGGTTGCCCCTTGGCCCAGTGTGCTTTCGGCCCAAATTTGTCCCCCCATGCGTTGCATCGCCTTGCGGGCGATTGCCAGACCAATACCGGTGCCCGGATAGTCCTCGGTGCGTTGCAGGCGCTGAAAGATTTCGAAGATACGGTCGCAAAAGCTTGAATCGAAGCCAATGCCATTATCTTTTATCCACAAAATAATCGAGGCATTACCGGGTCGCCCGCCAATTTCGACCTCTACCGGTATCCCCTTACAGCCAAACTTAAAAGCGTTGTCCAGCAGATTGCGCAGCACTTGAGTCAATCCCTCGGGATCGGCCCACACCGTCAACAATGGCAAATCCACCCGCACCGTTGCGCATCTGGCCATGATGTCCCCTGCCCGTTCGGCGATCAGGCTATCGATCAGTTGGCGAAGATCAAGCATGTCACGCCGCAGAGCTCGGCGCTCCATGCGCGAGTAGGCCAGCAGATCATCGATCAATCGGCTCATCTGTCCGACACCTTGCCGGATATTCTCTATAAAGAGCTGACCTTCTTTATTGAGTTGACTAGCGTAATCATCCAGCAGCAGGCGGCTGTAGCCGTCAATGCCGCGTAGTGGGGCTTTCAAATCATGGGAAACGGAATAAGCAAAGGTCTCCAATTCCTTGTTGGCTGCTTCCAGTTGCGCGGTGCGTTCGCGAACTCGTTGTTCCAATTTGGCATTCAAGCGATGGATCTCGTCTTCGGCCTGCTTGCGGTCAGTGATATCAGCGGCAATACTGATCACCGTGCGTCGGCCATCCGCGGTCTGGGATAGAGGCGACGTGCTGAAATCCCAGACCCGTTGGCGACCATCCTGACAAGTGATTACAAACTCCCCTTCCGCCAAAGGTCGATCCAACTCATAAAGACGGTCGATACCTTCCTGCACCTGCTGCTGACGCTTGCCATAGGCGCGTTCGGTCCAATCGCCGATGGTGGAAATTTCGCTTTGGGTATAACCGGTGATCTCTAGCCAAGCCCGATTGATCATGAGGATCTCACCGTCTTCAGCATGGATTAAAGTCGGAAAAGGTGCGTCCTGAATCGCTCGGCGGAAACGCTTCTCACTTTCTTGCAATGCATCTTCGGCCTGCTTACGATCAGTGATATCCTGTGCAACCCCAATGATTTTAATAGGCTGACCGGCTTTACCAAAAAAGATTTGGCCATATGCTGCAATGTAGCGGACTTCCCCGTTATCTTGCCGCACAATACGGTGTTCCAAGTTATAGGGCTTGCCATACTTTAGCCCCTGCTCGAAGGCGTGCTGGACCATCGGTAGATCTTCAGGATGAGCAATGGGTAAAAGCTGTGCCATTGAAAGCGTTAGCGCATCACAACCATGAATGCGTCGCCATTCGTCAGATGGCGTAAACACGTCACTCTCAATATCCCACATCCAACTACCTTGATGCGTAAGACGAGCTCCCGTAGTCAGCATGATCTCGTTCAGACGCAAGGCTTCTTCCGTCTGCTTACGCTCGACAATTTCCGTCTTGAGCGCCTTCCCGATTTCTCTGCGCTGGACATGATGGGACAGGAGTTTTCCCAGTAAAACCGTCGCAATAGGGTACACCGCTATCACCGGTAGACTGATCTCGCGCAGGGTGTCCACCACGATCGACCAGGGTAAAGTCAACATGCAGAGCAACATGGCGCTATGCACCACGATGCCGAAGATGTACAACTCAGACCAGGTAAACGGCTGAGGCGGTCTGCGCCGCCAATGGCTCCACGCCAGACCCAATCCTGTGGTAACAACGATCACGATGACGCCTGTCCAGGCCCCGGACCCGCCTTGATAAATCCGGAAAAGGCTGGCAATAGTCGCGGCGATCACCGCAGAAACCGGCCCGAAGAACAGACCAGCCGTGCTGAGCAACACCGAGCGGGTATCGAAGATGACCCCTGGCGCCAGTATCCAAGGATTCAGCATCAGCACGATGCCGATCAAGCCAATGCATACGCCGATCAACACCTGTTTGAAGCGAGTATTCGGTTCCGAACCGGGGGAGGCGATATCGTAGAGAACAGCCAGCGCCAGCAACAAAGCAGCATTATTGACAAGACTGAGCAAGGCTTGATAGCTACCCATGATGCTTCCCCAGCCTTTCCCCTATGCTGACCCCCAGATCTTAGGGAGAGGGCAATTTTACGGTAGGGTTTCTACGCCACTCCGGCATTTTTCGCCTGTAAATCAGCGTGATAGGATGAACGCACTAGCGGGGCCGAGGCGACGTGCGTAAAGCCCATAGCCTCACCGTCCACCCGCAATTGCTCAAATTCCTCCGGAGGCACATAGCGCGCAACCGGCAAGTGATGAATGCTAGGTTGCAGGTACTGGCCGAGAGTCAGCATTTCTACATCGTGCGCACGCAAATCACGCATGACCTCGCGAATTTCCTCCAGGGTTTCCCCCAGCCCCAACATCAGCCCCGATTTAGTGGGGACCTGCAGATGCCGCATCTTGAAATGCTGGAGCAATTCCAGTGAGAACTGGTAGTCGGCGCCGGGCCGGGCCTGCCGGTACAGACGCGGCACAGTTTCTAGATTATGGTTGAATATATCTGGCGGCGCCTGCTGCAGGATATCCAGCGCTACGCCCATACGCCCGCGAAAGTCCGGGGTCAGCGCCTCAATGACGATTCCCGGTTGCGCCGCGCGCACCGCCCGGATGCAGTCCACAAAATGCGCCGCACCGCCGTCACGCAGATCATCCCGATCCACCGAGGTAATCACCACGTATTGCAAATTCATCGCCGCCACGGTGCGCGCTAGATTCTCCGGTTCCTGGAGATCGAGCGGGTTGGGTCGACCATGCCCCACATCGCAAAACGGACAACGACGGGTGCAAATATCGCCCATGATCATGAAGGTCGCCGTACCGTGACCGAAGCATTCGCCAAGATTCGGGCAATTGGCTTCTTCGCAAACAGTGTGCAGGTGATGGTCCCGCAGGATTTGCTTCAATCGCTGGACCTCTGGCGTACCGGGGAATGGTGCGCGAATCCAGGCTGGCTTACGGGCTCGTTGTTTAAGATCGGTCGGCGCAATCTTGACCGGAATACGGGCGACCTTATCTGCACCGCGCAGTTTTTCACCGGTTACAGCGGATTTGGCAGGTGATGTCGTAGTGGGGAGATGCGGGAAGAATTCGGACATGGAAATTCCTGGATCGGATAAAAATGGGAAATCTACGTATTAAGGTAGACCCTCGATGCGGCGAAAGCGCATGTAGCCGAGTTGGCGACTGAGAACTGGCAACAACTCCTCAGCGGCGGCGGCGGGTGTCAGGCCAATGCCTAAATCACGCAACTGAGTCATTCGCAGGCCAGGCTGACCACAAGGATCGATGCGCTGGAATGGTTCCAGATCCATATCCACGTTTAGACTCAAACCGTGATAGGAACGACCTTGACGGATGCGCAGACCCAGCGACGCGATTTTGACGCCTTCGACATAAACGCCCGGCGCATCGGGCCTAGCTTGAGCCGCTATGCCATACATCGCCAGCAGTTCGATTACCGCGTGTTCCAACGCGGTCACCAGCCCCCGCACACTCAAACCCAATCGCCGTACATCCAGCAAACAGTAGATCACCACCTGACCTGGACCGTGATAGGTGACCTGCCCGCCGCGGTCCGCCTGGATCACCGGAATATCACCCGGCGCCAGCAGATGCTCGGCCCTGCCAGCCAGCCCTTGGGTGAACACAGGCGGATGCTCCACCTGCCACAACTCATCCAAGGTATCCGCATCGCGAACCTCGGTAAACGCGCGCATGGCGTCGAAGACGAGTGGGTACTCCTGGTGTCCCAGTTGGCGGAACAGCACCCATTCAGACCGTGAACTCACCGAACCCTCTCGGGTCATCGACGTTACCGATGGCATGTAGCGCTAGCACCGGGGTCACTGGAAAATTGCGGATCACAATACCATTGTCACACGTGGATGGCTGCTCAGATCCTGATAGATCGCATCCAATTGCACACAGTCGCGGGCATAGACCACCACCGTCACCGACTGGTAGCGTCCGGTTCGGCTGTCACGAATGGTGATTCGGGTTTCATCGAGATCAGGGGCATGCCGGCGCACCAGATCCATGACCAGTGGAGAAAAATCGGCGCCACTCGCACCCATGATCTTGATTGGGAAATCGCAGGGAAATTGTAATAACGACTCATCACGCATACTGACGACACCCTCGCTTCTGACCCTTCTTCCATAAGAAAAGGGAAATGCGGTTTCTCAATTGAACAACGAGTAGAAAAACAACAAGATCGAGTCGAGTATTCGACCGAACCAGCCGCTTTCTGGCACATCCTTCAGTGCGACCAACGGTGTCTTACTAATCTCCTGCTCACCAAACCGGACCACGATTTCACCGAATGGCCGACCTTTCTGAATCGGAGCCACGAGAGTCGGTTGCACCGAGGTGACCGTACTGACCTGCGCCGCCTGGCCCTTGGGGACGGTCACGTAAAGCCCCTGGATCACGCCCAGCGGCAACTCGCTTTCCTCACCTTTCCAGAGGCGAGTGGTCACGATGGGGGTGTCCGCATCGTAAAGCTTGTGGCTCTCGAAGAAGCTGAAGCCATAATTCAGTAGGGCTTGGCTGGCCTGAAACCGCTCTCGCTCTTTCTGAGCACCCAACACCACGCCGATCAGTCGGGTGTCATTGCGCTTGGCCGATGACACCAGACAGTACCCAGCTGACTCGGTGTGACCCGTCTTCACACCGTCCACCGATGCATCGGTCAACAGCAGACGATTACGATTTTGCTGCTCGATATTGTTGTACTTGAAGCTGCGCATCGAATAGCGGGCATAGTATTCAGGAAATTCCTGAATAATCACCCGAGCCAGGACAGCGATATCGCGGGCCGACATGTAATGGTTGGGATCGGGCATCCCTGATGCGTTAACGAAATGGCTATTGGTCAAACCCAACCGCTCGGCTTCCTGATTCATGAGTTGCACGAAGGTTTCCTCCGAACCGGCCACCTGTTCGGCCAGCGCCACCGTGGCGTCATTGCCAGACTGCACGACCATCCCTGTGATCAGATCGTCCACCGGTACTTGGCTGCCGAGTTCGACAAACATCCGGGAACCACCGGTCCGCCAGGCTCGTTCGCTGATAGTCACTGGGTCATTCAGATGGATCTTGCCCGACTTCAGCGCTTTATAAACGACATAGCCAGTCATCAGCTTGGTGATGCTGGCTGGCTCCATACGCTCGTTGCTTTTCAGCTCCGCCAGGATATTGCCACTCTGATAATCCACCAGGATGTAGCCGCGGACCGGCACTTGTGGCGGCGGCGGAATAACCTGGGCTTCGGCTTGAGTCTGGGCTCGAACACTCGTCCCACTCAGTGCCAGCCAAGCCAGAATCAGTACCGCGAGCAGATTCAAAAGACGAAATGGGGTCGAGTACGACATGGTCCGGACAGTTCCCGTGGTTGAAAAATCATGAGCGGCGATTCTAGCCAGAAGTCTGGTCGAAACAAACCGTCTGACTGTCATACGGCAGGCCAGCGATTGCCCGCAACACGCTTAGTCGGCGACGATCCGTGAGCGACTCACCCCCAGACTCGCCAGGCGAATCGCAACCTGCTTAGCTTCGCCGGGATTACGCAACGGCACGCGAACTTCATACCGCTGGCCAGCGCTGGCATCCACCTGCACGTTACGTTGTAACTGGCTGCTGAGCCGGGTCTGCAACTGCCGCGCAGCGTTGCGTTCGGCGACGGTGCCTACGACGTACAAAGCGCTGTTCTTGTTGATTGGAGCAACACGATTCTCAGTGATCTTCTGGAGACTCTTGCCAGCTTTGGTCACCGGTGCGATAGCGACTTTACCATCCACCGTACCGCGATTCGTCGCTGCTGGCGCCCTTGCAGGCCTTACGGCTGAGTTCACGACTGGCGCAGCTGAAGCCAGCCGCATACTTGCCGTGGATTTTCCTCGTCCGCTGTCCTTAGCCAATCGCGATAGCGCCTTCTCCCGAATAGCGACCGGTGGCTGAGTGGACTGACCGGATGACTGGTCTGCGACGACCGGCTTCCGCATCGACTCAATCGCGCGACTAGCCAAGCGCTCTCGCGCTTCAGCACGCCGGGCCGCCAACTGCGGCAAAAATTGATACGGCGCCAGCGCTACGACCTCGACCCGAGCGGTTCCTTGATCCAGCATCTCCAATCGGGCGGCAGCCGCATAGGATAAGTCGATAATCCGGTCGCCAACGAACGGCCCTCGGTCGTTGATCTTGACCACGACGCTATGGCCATTCTCCAGATTGGTGACCCGCGCATAGGTAGGAATCGGCAAGCTCTTGTGGGCAGCTGTCAGATCGAACATATCGAATGGCGGACCACTCGAAGTTTTGCGCCCGTGAAAATCCCAACCATACCAGGAAGCCGTGCCAGTCTCACGGTGCCCCTCACTGCTCTCCTTGACCCGATAGCGCCGACCAAACACCACATAAGTATCGGGATTGCCGCTGCGACTGGGAGGTTCAGCCTGGGGAATCGGGTCGGAACGCTCCGAAACGACATTGTGAGTTAAATCCGCTGGTGGGCGCATTGGCTGTTGCTGCTGATCGGGGACAGTGCTACAACCCGCCATTGCGCCCGCCAGAGATGCGAAGAGCAAAGCATGATTCCAGGATTTCTTCATATGGACTATACCTCCCTTGCACTGGCAACGCGCAGCCGCGCGCCGGACCGGTGCGGTTTTTGTTAAAGTTCGAAGCTTGAAATTTTCCGGAAGATTCAATCAGCAAGCGCCGATATCGACGCGCCGATATTGAATGTTGCCGATTGCTTACCGATGGCCTGGCTGAGCTGGTAGACAGCCATGGCGTACAACTGGCTATGGTTATAGCGGGTGATGACGTAGAAATTATCAAAACCTAACCAGTATTCCAGGCCGTTGCGGCCTTCGAATTCCAGCAGCATCGCCGACTGGCCACCGCTGACGGATTCTCTGGGTGAGACACCCTGAGCTTGCAGACGGGCGATGCTATCTCTTGGTGGACTCAACTGGCGACTGACCAATGCAACGTAGCGTGCGTCACTGACCGATGCTGGGCTAGCAACCGGTTCACCGCGCCGCCAGCCATGTTTCTTGAAATAGTTGGCGACGCTGCCAATCGCGTCGCGGGGATTGCTCCATAAGTCACGATGACCATCGCCATCGAAATCCACAGCGTAGGACAAAAAGCTGCTTGGCATGAACTGGCCCAGACCCATGGCGCCGGCATAAGAACCGCGCAGGGCCAGCGGATCGATGCCCTCGGCACGGGCCAGCAACAAATAATTCTCCAATTCTTTACGGAAGTAATTGGCGCGCCGTGGATAGTCGAAAGCCAGGGTGGACAAGGCTTCCAGAACACGGTAGCTGCCCATGTTACCGCCATACTGGGTTTCCACACCGATGATGGCGACCACAATTTCTGGCGGCACCCCATAGACTTGCTCAGCCTTCGCCAAAGTCGCTGCATGAGTGCGCCAGAATTCAACGCCGCCACGAATGCGCCGGTCGTTGATGAAGATGTCACGATAAGCATACCAAGGCTTGGCTTCGGCGGGCCGCGACATGGCGGCGATGATGCTGGGCTGGATGCGCGCTCGGCTGAAAATTGCCTGTAAGCGGGTCGGATTGAAACCATGCCGGGTGGTCATCTCGCGGATGAAAGCCTGGACATCGGCCCGCTGGGCCAGCGACTGGCGAACCTTAGAGGTAGATTGCGCCACGACGATTTCCGGCATCGGGGGGGAGGACGTCTGTTCTGGCGCCGCGACGACTGGGGTTTGCAAAGGAGAACGAACGGCTGCGGTCGGCGTACAAGCGCTTAGTAGCAGCACAACACCCAATAAATAGGGACTCTTCACGCTTCAGTCTCGTCATAGGTGAGAGTGGCGATCACCACGTTGGGGTCCGGTGGTGCAAATAAGTGCCCACAGGATACCGAAGCTGGCCTTGATCGTCATCAGAGCGGTTCCTCCATAACCGGACGTGGCAACCAATCGACCATCGGTAACAGGCCGAAGACCATCCAGGAAACGACGAACACTTGTAGGGAACAAGATTAGCGCAAGACCGCCGGCAAGCAACCGAATGTAACAGCAGTTCCCAATCTATGCCCATCGATGATCGCGGGCGCATTCGCGCTGCACAGTTTCGCGCAGGATCGCTGCTAAGCGGCGCACGCCCGGGCCAGCGAAATCCGGATCGGCGAGTACCAGGTAGAGTTCCACGTACCGCTCGCCGCCCTCCCTAAGCGGCAGGGCTTTCAGCCGGCCATCGGACACTTCGGCGGCGATGGCTTCGCGCGGGAACCAGGAGAAGCCGTAGCCAGCACAGACCGCGGCAATCGAGGTAGCCATCTGGCTCACCGTCCAACGCTGTTCAACTTCCAACGACAGGGCGCGCCGGTCGCGCTGACGGCTGCTGTCGCGCACGATCAGATGACGGTGGCTGCGCAAATCGCGAAAGCGGAGCGGGCGCTCCATTCGATGCAGGGCGTGGTCGGGATGCGCCACCGCCAGCAGGGGCATGCGGATCAGCGAATCGCCGGCGAAGCCTGGCGGAATGCGCGCAGTGACCGCGAGGTTTGCACGGCCTTCGAGCAACGCCTCCGGCGTGCCGCCGATCACCGATTCGATCAGTTCGATGCGCGTGTGCGGACTTTCCAGCCCGAATTCCGCCAGACTGGCGAGCACGATGGAGATGGGAAACAGCACTTCTACAGCCAACCCGATTTCCGCTTCCCAGCCGGGCCGAGGCTTTGTAGGCTGCCTGCTCCAGTTCGGCTGCCTCCGCCAGCAGGGCTAGAGCGCGCCGGTAGAGCATCTGCCCGGTCGTGGTCAGCACCGCCTTGCGACCCTGGATTTCGAAGGCGCGCACGTCCAACTGGGTTTCGATCTTCTGGATAGCGTAGGTCAGCGCCGACTGGCTCTTGTGCAGGGCTTCAGCCGCTTGGGCGTAGCCGCCAGCCTCGACCACGCCCACTAAGGCGCGCCATTGTTCGAGGCTGATTGAAGGGGTGTTTCGGGTCATGATCGAATGATTCGATAGATATGAGCGAATTATTGTTCTTTTTTATTCGATGAGTAAATCGTTAAATGCAGCCGTACCCCACACGGAGGCTATCATGAAAACGCTACTGCAACTGAATACCAGTCTTTTTTCTGGCCAAGGCCAATCCACCCAGCTAGCCGACCAATTCGTCGCTCTGTGGCGCGACAAGAATCCGGACAGCCGCGTCGTCAAGCGCGATCTGGCCGCCGACCCGGTGCCGCATCTGGACGGCGCACGCTTTCAATCCTTCCTCGCTGCACCCGAGTCGCGCAGCGAAGAGCAGCACATCGTGGTCGCCTACTCTGATGCCTTGATCGAAGAGTTGCGTGCGGCTGACATCGTCGTGCTGGGCCTGCCGATGTACAACTTCGGTATTCCTTCAACGCTCAAGGCCTACTTCGATCACATTGCGCGCGCTGGTACTACTTTCAAGTACACCGAAAAGGGTCCGGTCGGTCTGCTCAGCGACAAGATCGTAGTGGTCTATGCCGCACGCGGCGGCCGCTACGCCGGGACACCGCTGGATACCCAGACCGACTACGTGCGGAATTTCCTGCATTTCATCGGTATCGACGACGTGCGCTTCATCTACGCTGAGGGACTGGCTTTGGGTGAGGACAGCAAGTCGACCTCTTTGGCCCAGGCGCGCAGCGATACCGAAACGCTGGTCGCCTGAGCATGACGAACACCATGGGAGAAAACTGATGAGCACCCGCACCCTGCAACAGATCCTTCGCGCCCATCCGACTTCGGATGGCGCCGGCGTGAAGCTACGCCGCAGCCTTGGCCAAAGTCCCGGCGCGCGCCTGGACCCGTTTCTGATGCTGGATGAATTTTCCACGGATAATCCGGACGATTACATCGCCGGTTTTCCGGCCCATCCGCATCGCGGCTTTGAGACAGTGACCTACATGCTCGAAGGCCATATGCAACACGAGGATCATCTCGGCCATCGCGGCGAGTTGGTTGGCGGCGGCGCGCAGTGGATGACGGCCGGGCGCGGTATCATTCATTCGGAAATGCCGCTTCAGGAGAACGGTCGCATGCACGGTTTCCAACTCTGGATCAACCTGCCGGCGCGCGAGAAGCTGAAGCCGGCGGCTTACCGCGACGTTCGTCCGGAGGAGATCGCTTCCGTGGCGCTCGAGGGTGGCGGGCATGCGCGCGTCATCGCCGGCAGGATCGACTCGCAAACGGTAAGCGTGGAAGGTCCGATCCAGGGTCTGAGCACGGCGCCGCTGTTCGCCGACGTGAAGCTGCCCGCCGGTGCGTGTTTCACACAGGCCATCGAAGCCACGCACAACGCCTTCGTGTACGTCTACGAGGGCGAGCTGGAGGTCGGCGCGACGGGTAACCAGCGGCGGCTAGCGGCGCACGAGGCCGGTCTTTTATCGACCGGTGCGTGCATCGCAGTCGCGGCCGGTGCGCTTGGCGCGCGCTTCATCCTGCTGGCCGCGCGACCACTGCGCGAACCTGTGGTACAGTACGGCCCCTTCGTAATGAACACGCGCGAGGAGATCGAGCAGGCTATCGTCGATTACCAGAACGGCGAACTCACCAAAGAGCACTCGGCGTCTCTGCTATCGTCGCGATCATGACGGCGAATCAGCATCGAGCAACGTTCAAAAACCTATGCTAGCAGCTTTCAAGCGCTGAAAGCTGCTGGGTTAGCTGTAATGATATGGACGCGCCTACCGACTGCGGTATTACGCTGCCAAACAGCGTTGATGACGTTCATACTGCAAAGCTTCGAACCGGCTCCCTCACAACCCGAAACCGGGTGAATTTACCAAAATGAGAATTGCTGGCAAATCGCTGTGAGCTTTTGGGGCTGGGTAAAAACCGGCCTATGCTGTAGATATCGGCTTGCCCGCGCTTACATCAGCAAGGCTTTAGACGATTTCCGAAAAAAATCATACCTGCCAAATCCCTAGTAGGGTAGGCATAGCCCATCCTTTACAAGGACGTCATGAACAGAGCTTATGGTGAGCGATACCTAACTCTGTGGATATTTTTATTCAAGGAACTTAACTTAGCTTTATAAAGGATATTTTTTATACATTTTCTCAAGGTGTAGTACTACCCAATGACGACATTTGACCGGGCTGCTACTGAACCACTCCCCGAAGTGGTCCTCGAAGAAAATCGCCGCCTTTCATTGGTCTGGCTTATTCCGTTGGTCGCCCTCGCCATTGGTGCTTGGCTGGTCTACAAGACCTACTCTGAGCAGGGACCGACCATCACCATCACCTTTAGAACTGCCGAAGGACTGGAGGCAGGCAAAACTAAACTCAAATACAAGGACGTGGAATTCGGGCAAGTGAATGACATCAAGCTCAAGGAAGATCTTTCCCAGGTGATCGTGACAGCCAAGCTGATTAAAGGCGTCGAGCACTATCTCACCGATAAGACCCGATTTTGGGTGGAGCGGGCGCGCATCTCCGCTGGCCGAGTAAGTGGACTTGGCACTCTGTTCGCCGGCGCCTATATCACCGTCGATCCAATCGCCGAGGGCCAACGCACCCATACTTTTACCGGACTGGAAACGCCGCCAGCAGTGACTACTGATCAACCGGGAAGCCGCTTCACACTGCGCGCCGCTGAACTCGGCTCGCTGGATATAGGCTCGCCAGTTTATTTCCGGGCCATTAAGGTGGGACAAGTGACGAGCTACCGGCTTTCCGAAAACGGACAGGCTGTGGAGCTCAAGATTTTTATCAATGCCCCCTATGACCAACTGGTACGCACCAACACTCATTTCTGGAATGCCTCCGGACTCGACGTCACCCTGGACGCTAACGGCGTCAGAGTTGACACGGCTTCCGTGGTCAGCCTGATAATCGGCGGCGTCGCCTTCGAAACCCCGGTGAACCTCGAATCTGAACGACTGGTCGAGGAAAACGCAGTTTTTCAGTTATACCCCAATCGGCAAAGCGTCCAGGAGGGTAGCTATGTCCGCAAGAGTTATTGGCTAGTCAACTTTACCGGCTCGGTTCGAGGCCTGACGGTGGGCGCGCCCGTGGAATATCGAGGTATCCGTATCGGTCAAGTAATTGATATCAAACTTGAACTCGATCTCGACGAAATTACTGCGCGCATTCCGGTTCTAATCGAAATCGAATCTGACCGATTCCAATGGATCGGCAAGCCCCCCAATTATGATGATCAAGAGTTCAAGCAGTTTCAGAAAAACCTGTGGAATCAACTCGTCGGCAAAGGGTTGCGTGCGCAACTCAAGACGGGCAACCTGTTGACTGGAGCGCTCTTTGTTGACCTGGACGTGTATCCTAGCTCCCCACCTCGAACGATTGTTTGGAAAGATCCGTACCCTGAATTGCCGACGGTTCCGACCTCACTGGAAGAGATCAGAGACGTCCTCACTAAGTTTCTAGAAAGATTGCAGCGGTTGCCGCTGGAACAGATGGGTGCTGATTTACAGCAAAGTCTGGTGGCGCTGCGCCAGACCGCTGTCGAGGCATCCAAACTGACCCGCCAACTCAATACCAATGTGTTGCCCGAAGTGACGGTGACCTTGAAACAGCTTCAAGAAACCCTGGCTACCGCAGATAAGGCTCTGACCGCTGCGGAGAAAACCCTGGTCACCACTGGAAAGACGCTGGCGACGGATTCGCCGCTTCAGCGGGAAACACAGCGAACGCTGAAAGAGCTATCGGCCGCCGCGCGTTCCTTCAGAATGCTGACCGACTATCTCGAACGACATCCAGAAGCATTAATTCAGGGTAAAGCGAGGTAAGCGCGATGCATCGACGAGAAAACAGTCAGATTGCCTGGGTCATCGCTGGACTTTTTTTGCTGGTAGGCTGCGGCAGCACACCACCCACCGAGTTCTATACCCTAAATCCGCTCAGCGCATCCTTGCAGACCGCTCAAACCGAAGTATCCCGCAGCGATATCACTATCGGCGTCGGCCCTATCACGCTTCCCGAATTTCTGGACCGTCCGCAGATCGTGACCCGGACCACCGCCAACCGACTCAATGTCGATGAGTTCCACCGTTGGGGCGGTTCCCTGCAAGAGGATTTCGCACGAGTATTGGTCGAGAACCTGTCCCGATTGCTGGCCACGAACCGGGTGAGCGTCTACCCAAGTCCAGAACCGCTGCATTTGCTTTACCGGATTGTCATTGATGTCCAGCAGTTTGATGGTCATCTCGGTGTGGGTGTCACCCTCAACGCCGTCTGGACGCTGTTGGATGAGAATGCAGACAAACCATTGATCAACAAGCGTTTCGAGCGCTTCGCACCGGTGACGTCCTCAGATTACGAGGCGCTGGTGGCCGCCCACAGCACCGCCCTGGCGGCGCTCAGCCACGAGTTGGCTGACGCTATTCGCACACACGGACAGTGAACCGACCCGCAAGAGTCGCCGATAACATGCATGGGGCAATCAGCTATTGATTATATGACGGATTTAAGTAACCTTATCTCGCCATGGTGGCGGTTCGTCACCGCCACCATGGCGTTCTGACAGAGGTTATGCAGTTGTAGGTATAGATTGGGTCATGGCCTGCGGCCTAACCCAACCTTGAATCTAGAAATCATCGCTTTAGCTTCAAAAGGATTCTTATGCCAATTGCCAATCGTCTCGCCGCTGAATTCATCGGCACTCTCTGGCTCGTGTTAGGCGGTTGTGGCAGCGCCGTACTGGCCGCTGTGTTTTATGGTCCCGACCAATATCCACTCGGCATTGCCCTGGTGGGCGTATCACTGGCTTTCGGCCTCACCGTGTTGACTATGGCTTACGCCATCGGCCATATTTCCGGTTGCCATCTCAACCCTGCGGTTTCGGTGGGATTGTGGGCCGGTGGCCGTCTTCCGACCGCCGATTTGTTCCCCTACATCATCGCCCAAGTCCTGGGTGGTATCGCCGGTGCCGGCATCATCTACCTCATTGCGACTGGAAAACCGGGATTCGATGTGGTCGCCAGTGGTTTTGCCGCCAACGGTTTTGGCGAACATTCGCCGGGTGGTTATGGCCTGAACGCTGCTCTGGTATCCGAAGTCGTCATGACCTTCTTTTTCTTAATCGTCATTTTGGGATCGACCCATAAAAATACGCCGACCGGCTTTGCTCCCATCGCCATCGGCTTGTGTCTGACCTTGATCCATCTCATCAGCATTCCAGTAACCAATACCTCGGTCAATCCGGCGCGTAGCACCAGCCAAGCGATCTTCGTCGGTGGCTGGGCCTTGCAACAATTGTGGCTGTTCTGGGTCGCGCCCATTGCCGGCGCCGCGGCGGCCGGTTTCTTCCATCGCTGGATGGCCGACGATCATCCTTCCTAAAGCCCTGACGGTGAGAGAGGGTGTGCTGACAAGCACAAGCACGCCCTCTTCAGCTGCTCACACTCACTGACAAATCATCCACATCAGCAACACCTAGATCATATCGACCACCGTATCCGCCTCCTCAACCAGTCACCTTTGCTCCTAAAAATATTCTTCGAATTTTTGCCGGGCCTGGTCACCGAACAGGATTTCGCAGACCTCCATCAAACCTTCGGCGTTGCGGATATCCTCATGACGCATCACCAAGGCGATCTTGGAGCGCCGGCGCAGGAAATCCTCCAGTTTGACGATCATTTCCTGGCGTTTAGCGAGCTGGATTTCGCAGCGGAGATAGTCTTCACCCTTGATCAGCACCTCTGCCTGGCGTGGGTCTTCGCGGATTTCGGCCAGTAGTTCAAACGCCTGCTGGCCATAGCGCCGCCACAGTCGGCTGCTAAGACTCTCGACGGATTCCGGCGAGGCATAGCCATCGAGATTCATCAGTCGGGCTTGATGCACATATTCCTCGCGCACCGAAGCATGCGGTTCGCCGTACCACGGATCACCCCGCTGCGGCAAAGCAACGCCCAGTTGAGCGACGATGTCTGAAACTTCATCACCGACATTGATGCAGTCAGTCAACTTACCGCCAAAGATACTGAGATGCGCTCTGGTTCGATCCACGTCGATCGCGTGTTTGCGGGACCATTGCAACCAGTCGCGGATGTTGTCATCGGCCTGGGTTTTCATCACCAGTGGCCGCACCCCGCAACGCTCGGCGATGATGTCGGCTTGCGTCAGTGGTTGACCGAGGTTCAGGCGTTCGTTGATGTTATCGAGCACGAACTGACGATCTTCGTCCGTGACCTCAGCACATGGGGATTCCACCGGAGTGTCAGTGGTGCCGATGCAGGTGCACACGCCCATCGGCATGACGAAAAATAACCGTCCGTCGTCGGCAAAAAAAGCCAGAATGCGTTGATGAGGAGTTATCCGGGGAACGATCAGATGGATGCCTTTGGAAAACACATGACGATGTTCGGTCTGTTCTCCGGTCAGCAGATTGTGCTGATCCACGAACGGGCCTGCCGCATTGATCAACACCCTGGAGCGAATGTCCACCTCCTGACCAGCAATGACATCCCGCGCCTGGGTGATCCACAGATCGCCTTGGCGGCGAGCGCCGAGCGACTCTACGTAGTTGGCGGCGATGCCACCGCGATCCATGGCGGAGCGCACGAATTGGAACACGAAGCGAGCGTCGTTATCGTGCAGATAAGCGTCCGAGTATTCAAAGCCGCCAGCGGCATTTTCGGTCTTCACCACCGGTTCTTCCCGCTGGATCGTCCGTTTACAAAATAGGTGCGGGACTTGGGTAAAGCCATTCCCAAACAGCCAATACACCCAGGTTCCCGCCCACAGCAGCAGCGGATGCAAACGAAACCCTTGCTCGATGGTGACGAAAAAGCGCATTTCCTGGACCCGCGATGGGTAACTGCGCATCAGGTGATTGCGGCTCAGACACAGCTTTCGAACCAGAGCGTAATCATAGCTTTCCAGATACTTGATGCCACCCCAAATCAGATTGGACGATTGTTGGCTGGTAAAGCCGGCAAAATCGCGCTGATCGATCAACGCCACCCGTGCACCCTGGCCGGACAAGGCAGCGGCGGAAATGGCACCATTGATGCCGCCGCCAACGATCAGAGCGTCGTAAACGCCTTGTGGCAATTTCCGTATATTGCTCTCGCGGAGTTGCATGGTGGCTTCTTGCTGCGAAACGACCGAAAGGTTCCAACCGACCCTGAGGCCTCGCGCCATCCTTGCTCGATTCAAGGAGAGCAAAGATTTCAGATAGGTTGATTGGGTAAAAGACTCAGCCATGACAGGCCAAGTTCAAACCTCCTATAATTCCAATCTACTCGCTATTCCGCTCCCGAACCCGAAGAATGCGCTGCCAACATGGATCAATCCTCTTCTGCTGCCGTTTTACTGATCGGCCACGGCACTCGAATTGCCGCCGGCGTTGCCGAATTTCACAATCTGGCCAACCAACTACAACAGGCCCTGCCTGAGCGTGTTTGCCTGGCGGGGTTCCTGGAACTGGTTGAACCCAGTGTGCCGGAAGCGCTGGAGACGCTACGGCAGCAGGGCTTTCACCGTATTGTCGCTCTGCCAGCGTTGCTGATGGCCGCTGGCCATGTCAAGAACGACATCCCGGCGATGCTCCATGCCTTTCAGACTGAACATCCGGATATCCAAATAACCTTTGGTGCAGATTTGGGTATCCATCCAAACTTGCTACAAGTCGCCCGCGAACGGATCGAGAGCATCGAGGCCGATTTTGGGCTGAATCACGACCGGCGGGAGACGCTACTGATGGTTATCGGGCGTGGCAGTTCCGATCCCGACGCCAACGCCAACATCAGCAAGATCACGCGAATCCTGTGGGAAGGAATGGGTTTCGGTTGGGCGGAAACCGCCTATACTGCGGTTGCTGCGCCGTTGATGGCCGATGCACTGGAGCGAACGCACCGGCTTGGCTTCAAGCGGGTCATCGTCTTTCCATACCTACTGTTCACGGGTCGATTGGTCGAACAGGTGCAGGCCACGGTCGCCGCTTATCAGGAACGCCATCCCGACATACAGGCGTTGGTCGCACCCTACCTCAACGCCCATCCGTCGGTGGTCGCAACCTTCCTGGAGCGGCTGCATGAAGCCGAACAAGGTGAAGCACATATGAACTGCCAATTTTGCCCTTATCGTGGTCCCATCATTGGCCGTGAAGACTGGCAGGGTGCGCCGCAGACCGGACATCACCATAACCATCATGATCACGACCACCATCATGATCACGACCACCATCATGATCACGGCCACCATCACTAGATGCGCCCTCCCCCCAGCTTCTCTTCCGCTTTGAGAAGAGGAGCGGAATATTTCTCACCCCTAACCTCTTTCCCATTGGGCGAGATCAGAAATCTGGAGCCATCATGCCTCGCTTCGACTATCTCCGCGATCCTGACGAAATCGAACGCCAGTCGTTCGCGCAGATTCGCCAACTCACCGATCTATCCCGCTTCGACCCCGACCAGCAGCAGGTCGCCATGCGCCTGGTTCACACCTCCGGCGATCCGAGTATTGTCCATGATCTCCACTTTAGCCTTGGTGCAGTCGCGGCTGGACTAGCGGCCCTGCAACAGAGCGCCCATATCCTTTGCGATATCGAGATGGTCACTCACGGCATCAGCAAGCGCTATCTGCAAGGCCCGGTGCATTGCTTCCTGAATTCGCCCACAGTGGCCAACCGCGCCCGTGAAACCGGTGAAACTCGCACCATGGTGGCGATGAGCGAATGGCCGTTGTACTTGGCCGGCTCGATCGTTGTCATCGGCAACGCCCCCACGGCCCTGTTCCGCCTGCTGGATCTATTAGACGAAGGCGCACCCCGCCCAGCGTTGATCATCGGCATGCCGGTCGGCTTTATCAACGCCGCCGAATCCAAGCAAGCGTTGTGGGACGTTGCCCCGAACGAATTTCAAACCCCCTGCATCACCTTACTGGGCCGGCGCGGCGGCAGTAGCCTCGCTGCTGCGACACTCAATGCCCTAGCGCGTATGACGAACGGGATTCGCTTTTGATGACCTCATTACCTGATAGGTCCGACCCGCCGATTCAGGTAATCGGCATGGGTGTCGAAATCGGCGCGTTCAATGCCTCGGCACGGGCGGCGCTGGAGGAAGCGGAGCTGGTCATCGGCACAGCAGCGCATCTGGCCGCCCTTCCAGAATTGGCGGTTGAGAAAATTCCCTATCCCAGCCCGATGAGTGGCCTTCGAGAGCTGTTGCACAGCCACGCCGGGCGGCGCATCGTGTTGCTTGCCTCCGGTGACCCGCTATTCTATGGCATCAGCTCCACCCTACTCCGCTACCTTTCACCCGACCATTTGGTTTTTCACCCGAACGTATCCAGTGCGCAAGCCGCCTGCGCCCGCCTGGGCCGACCCTGGCAACAGGCGCAAATGGTCAGCCTGCACGGACGACCACTCGCCAGCTTGCGTGCAGTGCTGCAAGGCAATCGGCTCTACGTCCTGCTGACTGACCGGGAGAACACGCCCATAGCGATCGCCCGATCGCTGCTCGAAACCGGCTTTGGCAAAAGCGATGTTTGGGTGGCGGAAGATCTCGGCGCAGCGGATGAGCGGTTTCGCCACTTTCGCGCTGCTGACTTGGCAAGCGCTGAGATTGAATTCTCTCCCCTGAACGTCGTCATCCTGGAAACCCGCGGGCCAGGTGGGATGCTGCCGGAGTTCCCTGGCATTCCCGACGAATGGTTCAGCACCGGCGCAGAGCCTGGCAAGGGCTTGCTCAGCAAGCGAGAGGTGCGACTGACCATTCTCTCCCTGCTTGCTCCACGCGCTGGTGAAATCGGCTGGGATGTGGGCGCCGGTTGCGGGGGGGTGTCGGTGGAATGGGCGCGCTGGAATCCTCATGGCGAGGTGTACGCTGTCGAGCGCCACCCGGAACGGCTCGAACATCTTGGCCTCAATCGCGAACGGTTTGGGGTAATGCACAACCTGCATATCGTCCCAAGCGGTGCCCCGGAAGCGTTGGTCGGGCTGCCGGACCCACAGGTTGTCTTCATCGGCGGCAGCAGCGGCAATCTGTGCGAGATGTTGGAGGCGGTTTGGACACGGTTGTTGCCCGGCGGGCGGCTGGTCGCTAGCGCAGTGACCGAAGACAGCCGAGTGGATTTACATGGCTTTGCCGGTGACCGGGAAGCCTATTGGACTGAGTTAAGCATCGCCCGCAGCGAACGACTGGCTGGACAACGAGTCATGCGGCCATATTTACCAGTGCTGTTAATGAGAATGGAGAAACCGCTATGACAGGCACCTTGTACGGTGTTGGCGTGGGTCCCGGCGACCCGGAATTACTGACCCTCAAGGCCGTGCGGATTCTCCAATCGGCGCCGGTCGTCGCTTACCCTGCGACGCCGCAAGGCAGCGCTCAGGCTCGCGACATTGCGGCGGAGTGGCTGACCGGCAAGCGGGAAATTCCCATTACCATGCCCTGTATGTTGGATCGCGGCCCCGTGAATCAGGGTTACGACGAAGCCGCGATGGTCATCGCCGAGGAATTAAGCGCTGGGAACGATGTGGCGATTCTCTGCGAGGGCGACCCACTGTTCTACGGTAGCTTCAGCTATTTGTTGCAGCGACTGGGCGACCGGTTTCCCTGCGTGGTGATTCCAGGCATTAACTCGGTGAGCGCTGCTGGAGCTGCTGCCGCCACTCCACTGATCACCGGTGAACAACGGCTAACGGTCATTCCCGCCACCGCTGGTGATGAGGTACTGCGGCGGACTTTGCTCGACAGCGACAGCGTGGCTATTCTCAAGCCTGGCCGGCATCGTCCACGCTTGCTGGAATTACTTAGGGAGACCGGCCGCACCCAGGATGTGTGGTACATCGAACAGGCCAGCCGACCGGCTGAACGTATCGTTGAACGCTTCGAGGATATTCCCGCCACGCCGGGACCATATTTCGCGTTGTTTTTAGTGATTCGGGCCGCAAAAACGCTCAATGAATAAACCCTGGATATGCCCAACCCGATTACCAAAAAACTACAACTCGCTGTTATATAGCATTATTTTTCTTGATCAGGTCGCAGAAACGCTTAAAGGATGTAGTACAACTGATGGATGGATATCGGAAACGTTGATTGATCGAAATCTTTTCCGGATTTGCAAATTATTCCGTTATTCAAATCCATACACACAATTTTTACCACTTCTCTTAGCATGATAAAGCGCTTTATCAACTTTCTGCATAAGTGTATCGATCGTTTCATCTTTTCCATAAGTAGCCATTACCCCGAAACTAGCGGTAATGCTAATTATTTGCCCACTCAGTTCCTCAATCTCTTTAGAGGCTATCAGAGCACAAGCTCGCTGTGCCCATATAATTGCAGCTTCAAAATTCGTTTCAGGTAACAACACCACAAATTCTTCCCCACCCCAACGACAGAAAGTATCAATCTCACGAATATCTTTCGATAACGTTTCTGCAACTATTTTCAGGACACTATCTCCACAAGAATGCCCATAAGTATCATTAATTTCTTTGAAATTATCTAAATCCATTATTACAATACTCAATACATGATTAAATCTTCTACACCGTTCCAATTCTTTACTCAGAGTCCTAGTTGTAAATCGCCTATTATAAAGGCCAGTCAAGGAATCCTGGGTTGCAGCTCTGGACAATTCATCAATCAATCTTGCCCGTTCCGAGATATCTCGAATTACCGCCGTCATCTCTGTTTCAGGTCCAACCCTAATCTTTGAAATAGCAACTTCCAGTGGAACTTCAGTGCCATCAACACGTAACCCCGTAACTGATGCCCGCGAATGCATTGGGCGGGAATCCATCACAGAATGACGGAAAGAAGCTATATATTCTAAATGCTTAGATCTATATCGTAATGGAATGAAACGAGAAAGGTTGGTTCCACAAACTTCACTTTCACCGACTCCAAATATATCTCGTGCAGCTTGGTTCATCAGTTTAATCGTTTGTTTATCATCAATGGTGATTATTCCATCGTAAGCATTCTCAATGACCGCCTGAAACCGCTGTCTTGTAATAATCAACTGTTTCTCCAACATTTTTTTATCAGTAATTTCGATGCAAGTATTGATCAAACGATCACAACCTTGATTTCTAGGCAACACTGGCGAAATGATGACTCGCCACCACCGAGAAACACCTGACCTTTCAATAATCATCTCGATTTCCTGGGAATTTTGCTCACTTAAACAACGCTGGAAATGCTCTCGTAACGGCTTTTCAACATAGCGTGGCAAGATTTCAATGATTGTTTTATTAACACATTCATTAATCGGTTTTTCGGTGATTTCTTCATAGAGTGTATTCGCACTGACCAGCTTAAAATTGCTTGTTCCAGCTTGTAGCTCAAAAATAGCAAAACTTGCGCCAATAGATTCCAACGACTTAAATAATTCAGAATGTGTACCTTGCTTAAACATTCACTGTACCTATAAAAAAACCCAAAGGAATATGAGCTTGCGTGCGCCAATTTTGGAAATGGTGTGGATTTGAAGAACTTTTACCAAAATACCATGCGTACCTTGCTAAACGTTCATCGTATCCCCAAAAGAAACCCCAAAGGAATATGAACTCGCGCGCGCCAAGCTCGTTCGGAATGTTCCGCTCCCTCGAACCTCCGGGTCAGCCAATCCTGACCTTCCCGGTAACCTGCCGCTTGCAACCACTGATCCATCCGCTGTTGCCAGGGTTCATAGTCTGCATCCAGGGTCTCGGTGCCGTAATCGAAATACAATCGATGCCGACCGGCCCGCGGCAAAGCCGCTCCTAGAGCATCCACCAGTACCGCTTCCCCTCTCGGCCAATGGGTAGACAAGCAGCCTGCACCGCTGAAAACATTTGGATATTCAATCAACGCATACAACGAAATCAGCCCTCCCATGCTCGATCCCATGACCAAAGTGTGTGCGGGATCTGGCAAAGTCGGATAGTGCGTATCGATGAATGGTTTGAGTTCATCGACCAGAAATTTCAAGTATCCATCCGACAGGGGTTCTCCTCCCGTCTGTTCCATGAACCGATTCAGGATGTGCTGCCCCTGAGACAGGATCAACGGTTTCTGCGGCATGTATTCTCGCAAGCGCAGCGGACTATTCCAGATTCCCACGATGATCGCACCGGGGTACCGATTTTCGCGGATCAGGTGCATCATCGCTTCATCCATCCCCCAATCGACACCGATGAAAGATAAAGCAGAATCGAACAGATTCTGGCCATCGTGCATATAGATGACCGGATAACGAGTTGCTGAACTCATTTCATTGTCTGGCGGGCACCAGACATCGACATGCCGGGGCGTGATGTAACGGGATGGAAAATCAGCATGGCGCTTGATAACACCGGCTCCATCGAAGAATGCGGTACACATTGAGTAGAATCCCCTTCACGGTGCATGGAATGAACCATCTTCCTCAGAAGATCAAAATAGTGACGATTAGACAATCCAGATCAGTGTTTAGCCGCTAACTCAAGGATACGAGACCGATTAAAACGCGATGAAAACCTACTCGATATTCTGAATTTGCTCTCGAACCTGCTCGATCAACACCTTGAGTTCAATCGCGGATCGGGTGGTATCCGCATCAGCTGACTTTGAGGACAGCGTATTCGCCTCACGATTGAGTTCCTGCATCAGAAAATCCAGTCGCCGACCGACCGGCTCAGTACGCCCCAAGACCGCTTCGATTTCATCGAGATGGGCATCCAATCGACTCAGCTCCTCATCGACGTCCAGGCGCTGGGCAATCAACACCAATTCTTGCTCTAGTCGAGCGGGATCAGCGTCAATCGGAATTTCCGCGAGCCGGCTCAATAGCTTCTCACGCCAGCGCGCCAACACCTCTGGACGGCGGACGCGCACCTGTTTGACCTGTTCGCGCATTGCCAGGCAACGCTGGCGGATCAGTTCAGCGGTGCGTTCACCTTCTCGCTCGCGGGTAGCCACCAGCTCTGCCAATGCCGTATCCAAACCGCCAAGCAAGGCTAATTTCATTTCATCCAGATTTGGTTCGGCCTCGCTGACCGCTCCTGGCCAGCGCAATACATCCACCAGGCGTAACCCGGTACCTGGCCCCATCATATGTTCCAACTCAGCCGCAACTTCCAGCAAACGCTCGACCAGGGATTGATTCAGCGTAATAGCGGTCAACGTTGCACCGCTGGTTTGCAGTTTAAGCGTACCTTCCACTTTACCGCGGCTCAGCGTCGCTGCGATGCGTTCGCGCGCCAGTGGTTCCAAACCCCGCAATGCTTCCGGCAAGCGGATCGAGGTTTCCAAATAGCGATGGTTGACCGAGCGCACTTCCCAGATCATCGTTCCCCAAGCGCTGGACTGCTCCTGGCGCGCAAAAGCGGTCATGCTACGTAACATGGGTTTACCCTCAATCTTTAGTGGTTATATAGTCTCAACAATTAATTACTTAATCTTAGGCTGAAATCGTTTCATTAGCGCGCCCAGGGCTTAGAATCCTCCTGCATCGAACGGTCGAATCCATCATTTGGCATGCTCGCCGCTTCTGCTATAGTCCCGCCTTCCTAAACCATAATCCATAATCCATGTTGATCACAGGAAACCACCTATGCGTCCCAGCGCCCGTGCCGCCCATGAGCTGCGCCCGATTCGGATCACCCGTCAGTTCACTCGGCATGCCGAAGGCTCGGTGCTGACGGAGTTCGGCGACACGCGGTTGATCTGCACCGCCAGCATCGAAGAGCGGACGCCACCATTCCTGAAAGGCAAGGGACGAGGTTGGGTGACGGCTGAATATGGCATGTTGCCGCGCGCCACTCATACACGAACACAACGAGAAGCCAGTCGGGGCCGGCAGGATGGACGCACCCTGGAAATCCAGCGCTTGATCGGCCGGTCACTACGCGCAGTGATGGATCTGGAAGCGCTGGGTGAACGCACCATCACCGTCGATTGCGATGTGATCCAGGCTGACGGTGGCACGCGTACTGCGGCCATCACTGGTGGTTTTGTAGCGCTAGCCGATGCCGTGCGCTACCTGATTAACCGAAAACAAGTCAAGAAAAATCCATTGCATGGCCAAGTCGCCTCGGTCTCAGTCGGTATCTACCAGGGTACGCCAGTACTCGATCTGGACTACGCCGAGGATTCTGAAGCCGAAACCGACATGAACGTAGTGATGAACGATGCCCAAGCTTTCATCGAAATTCAGGGTACTGCCGAAGGTCACGCTTTTCGTATGGAAGAATTGCAGCTCATGTTGGAGCTGGCGCGCGGCGGCATTCAAGAATTGCTGATCAAGCAGCGGGAAGCCTTGGGCTTGCCAAGTTAAGCGTCGTTTACCAGCAGCCATCGAGGGCGCCCATGCGCAAAATCGTCTTAGCCACCGGTAATGTTGGCAAGCTCCGGGAATTCCGCGCCACGTTGGCCGGATTGGACCTGGAAATCGCACCACAATCGGAATGGCATGTGCCAGAAGCCGAAGAAACCGGCCTGACCTTTGTCGAGAATGCATTAATTAAAGCTCGTAATGCAGCGGACCATATTGGTTTGCCCGCATTGGCCGATGATTCCGGGTTGGTGGTGGATGCGCTAGGTGGCGCACCCGGCGTCCATTCTGCCCGCTATGCCGGCCTCAACGCCAGCGACCAAGCCAATCTCGACAGACTGCTGGCCGAGTTAAGCGAAACACCAGCTGAACAGCGTGGTGCGCATTTCCAGTGTGTATTGGCACTGGTGCGCCACGCCGCTGACCCGACACCCTTGATTTGCCAGGCGCGCTGGGACGGCTTCATCACCTTCGAGCCACATGGTACCTGCGGCTTCGGCTATGATCCAATCTTTCTGGTCCCCAGCGAGGGGCAGAGCGCCGCCGAACTGGACCCAGCGGTCAAGAACCGTCTTAGCCATCGCGGCCAAGCATTAGCGCAGCTGGTCGAGGCGTTGCAGCGACAACCAGAGTTTTGGGCGCACTAAAAATTCTGGAACACGAATGTTGGCTTTTCACCAAGCACTACCGCTCGCCTTGTATATCCATATACCGTGGTGTGTACGCAAGTGCCCATACTGCGATTTCAATTCCCACGAGGCGCGCGAGCCACTGCCAGAAAGGGCCTATGTCGATGCATTGTTAGTCGATGTAGAGCAAGACTTGCCCCGGGTATGGGGACGACGCATTGACAGCATCTTCATCGGTGGCGGTACGCCCAGTCTGTTTTCCGCCGAGGCACTGGAACGCTTGTTATCCGGCTTGCGCGCCCGATTACCATTACGCCCGGATTTGGAAATCACTCTGGAAGCCAATCCTGGGACGGTCGAACGGGACCGGCTTAGCGAATTTCGCGAGGTGGGCATCAACCGACTATCCATCGGCGTACAAAGCTTCAATGACGAGCATCTGCAACAATTAGGGCGGATTCACGACCGCCGCGCCGCTTTTGCCACCGCCGAGGCAGCCCTTACCGCCGGATTGGATAACTTCAATTTGGATCTGATGTTCGGGCTACCGGGACAGACCGTTGCACAGGCGCTGGCCGACATCGCCAACGCCATAGCCCTGCAACCGGCCCATCTCTCGTACTATCAGCTCACCATCGAGCCGAATACACCATTCCATCACTCGCCGCCAACCCTGCCAAATGATGAAACGATCGACGCTATCTTGGAGCGAGTGTGGCTTGAGCTCGAGCATCACGGCTATCAGCGTTACGAAGTATCGGCTTATGCTCGCCAGGACCAGCGCTGCCGGCATAACCTCAACTACTGGGAATTTGGCGATTATCTGGGCATCGGCGCAGGCGCACATGGCAAATTGACCGATCCTGCCGCCGGTCGGATCTATCGGTTGTGGAAACGCAAACACCCTCGGGATTATCTGGCATGCGCCGGAACCCCGAAAGGCATCGGTGGCGATGCACCGATCCGGGAAGCCGATCTGCCTATAGAGTTCCTGATGAACGCCTTACGATTGGTGGAAGGCGTTCCCGTCACGCTGTTCGGTGAACGGACCGGTCTGCTACCGACGGCACTAGAGCCGGGATTGAGCCAAGTGCGGGCCAAGGGGTTGATGGAGGCCCATCCCGATCGGTTGCAACCAACCGAGTTGGGATGGCGATTTCTGAACGACCTCCTGCAAGAGTTCCTGGACTAAGCCAGCGCCGCCACCACTCCCCGTAATGCCGGGTTGGCGGCGGTGATCACCCAAGTCGGAATCGCTGTCAGATAGTCGCTGAATCGGCCTTTATCCTCGAACCGGCTTCGAAACGCCGACTGATCGAAGAACTCCCCCAGACGCGGCGCAATGCCGCCACCGATATAAACGCCGCCGCGGGCGCCCAAGGTGATGGCCAAATTTCCCGCTGCCGTACCCAAGGCCCCACAGAATAACTCCAATACCTCCCAGCAATGGCGGCAAGCACCGGCCAACGCCCGGTCGGTGATATCGGCGGGCGTCAACGCCTCCGCCGGCCAGCCTTCCAATTCCGCCAGTGCGTTGTAGAGATTGATCAGTCCAGGTCCCGATAACAGACGCTCCGGCGAGACATGGCCAAACTGTCGATGCAGAATCTGTCCAACCCTCCATTCCCGTTCATCGACCGGAGAAAATGTGACGTGACCGCCCTCGGTCTGCAAGGGAATCCAATGTTCCCCGGACCACACCAAGCCTGATACACCCAGGCCAGTGCCGGGACCGATCAAGGCAATCGGCGCTTCGGCCACCACTTCACCACCACCGACAGCGCGTCGTTCATCGGGCTTAAGCAACGGCAACGACATGGCCAATGCGGTGAAATCATTGATAATTAATAGCTTTTCTAGGCCTAATGTCCGTTGCGTGGCCTCTATCGAAAACGACCAGTGACTATTGGTAAATTGAACCCAGTCACCTGTAATTGGCGTAGCGACTGCGATTGCAGCGCGATTTGGATACCGCTCGCCGACTTTCTCCAGATAATGAGCGGCGGCTGTGGCCAGTCCTGAAAAATCGGCGCAAGCCAAGACCTGTTCAGCATAAGGCTGGCGACTCGCCCCAACTAAGGCAAAACGGGCATTGGTTCCGCCGATATCGGCAACCAAATCAATATCTCTAAATTTTTCCTGCATTTATATTTTTCCAAGTGAAGAATGATAGCCTGCTACCAACGGCTAACCACTATTCATTCTAGCATTCATGCCAACATCCGCACGGCCAGGAGCCAAGACGGCTCTTTTACCAAGCTCCGTTGTAATCAGCTTGTAAAATGCTGCATAGCCACATTAGAATAGTTGAATATTATGGCATGACCCCGCAACTATCAAATGAGGATCACGACATGACGTTCCTGAGCGTTGAAGAACTGAAAAAGGACTGGGCCGAAACCCCTCGCTGGAAAGGCATCACGCGCGGCTACACCGCAGAGGATGTCGTACGATTGCGCGGTAACTTGCCAGTCGAGTATAGCCTAGCGCAACGAGGAGCCGAGAAGCTGTGGCAGCTGATCAACAATGAACCCTACGTCAACTGTCTGGGCGCGCTGACTGGCGGGCAGGCGATGCAGCAAGCCAAGGCCGGCGTCAAGGCTATTTATCTATCCGGTTGGCAAGTCGCAGCGGACAATAATACCTATATGTCCATGTATCCCGACCAGTCACTCTATCCGGTCGATTCAGTGCCGACCGTGGTCGAGCGTATCAATAATACCTTTAAACGCGCTGATGAAATCCAGTGCGCCCGTAATATTCACCCAGGTCACAAGGATTTCGTGGACTATTTTCTGCCGATCGTCGCTGACGCTGAAGCTGGGTTTGGTGGCGTATTGAATGCGCATGAATTGATGAAATGTATGATTCGCGCCGGCGCTGGTGGGGTGCATTTCGAGGATCAACTGGCTTCGGTCAAGAAATGCGGCCACATGGGCGGCAAGGTACTGGTGCCTAGCCAGGAAGCGGTGCAAAAATTGATCGCTGCTCGCTTAGCCGCTGACGTCTATGGAGTGCCGACCGTCATTTTGGCGCGTACTGACGCTGAAGCCGCTGATTTGTTGACCAGCGATTGCGACGATAACGATAAGCCGTTCCTAACCGGCGAACGTACCCCAGAAGGTTTCTACAAGACCCGCAAGGGCCTGGAACAAGCGATTTCCCGCGGCTTGGCCTATGCGCCTTACGCCGACATGGTGTGGTGCGAAACCGGCACTCCTGATCTCAACTTTGCGCGTAAATTCGCCGAAGCGATCCGTGACCGGTTCCCCGGCAAGTTGTTAGCTTACAACTGTTCGCCGTCCTTCAACTGGAAGAAGAACCTGGACGACGCCACCATCGCTAAGTTCCAACGCGAGCTGGGCGCGATGGGCTACAAGTACCAATTCATCACCTTGGCTGGTATTCACAACATGTGGTATCACATGTTCGATCTGGCGCAAGACTATGTGAAGCGCGGCATGTCCGCCTATGTCGAAAAGGTGCAAGAACCTGAATTCGCTGCCCGCGACCGGGGTTACACCTTTGTTTCTCACCAACAGGAAGTGGGCACTGGCTACTTTGACGATGTCACCACCATCATCCAGGGTGGCGTATCCTCGGTAACCGCGCTGACGGGCTCCACTGAAGAAGAGCAGTTCCATTGAATAGCTCTTGTTTCGCCCGTCCGCGCCTAGACGACTGACGAAATACAGCCATCCTCAGAACCCGGGGGCGAACCCTCCGGGTTTTTGTCATTCAAACCACGCTAAAATAGGTACTGACCCATTTTGCACAAATCTTTCATGCTAAAAATCCCAGGAGAACACCCGTGAGCCTGAATCTGCCGGCTGGCGTGCAAATCAACGCCCCAATCCATCCCCGTTTCGATGAAATTCTCACTCACGACGCCTTGGCCTTCGTCGCTGAGTTGCATCGCGCTTTCGAGCCACGCCGCCAGGAGCTATTGCACGCCCGCATCGAGCGTCAGGCTCGGATCGATGCGGGTGAAATGCCGGATTTCCTGCTGGAAACGCAACACCTTCGCGAAGGTGATTGGAAAATTGCACCCTTACCCAAGGCATTGGAATGTCGCCGCACCGAAATTACCGGTCCGGTCGAGCGCAAGATGATCATCAATGCCTACAACTCCGGCGCAGATTCCTACATGACCGACTTTGAGGATTCTAACAGCCCTAATTGGTTCAACCAGATTCAGGGTCAAGTGAATCTGGTCGATGCGATCCGCCGGAAACTCAGCTTCGTCAATGAAGTGGGTAAGGAATACAAGCTGAACGAGCAGATCGCCACCCTGCAAATTCGTCCGCGCGGCTGGCATCTGGACGAGAAACATGTGACCGTGGATGGCCAGCGTGTCTCCGGGGGTATTTTCGATTTTGGCCTAGTGTTCTTTCACAACGCCAAAGAGCAGATCGCCCGTGGCGCCGGCCCATTCTATTACCTGCCGAAAATGGAGTCGCATCTGGAAGCCCGGTTGTGGAACGACATCTTTGTCATGGCGCAAAACGAACTGGGCCTTCCGCAAGGGACCATTAAAGCAACGGTATTGATCGAGACCATTCTCGCAACCTTCGAGATGGAAGAAATTCTCTACGAACTGCGTGAACACAGCGCCGGCCTAAACGCCGGTCGTTGGGATTATATTTTCAGTTGCATCAAAAAATTCAAGAAGAATCAGCAATTCTGTCTAGCTAATCGCGGCGCGATCACTATGGAAGTGCCATTCATGCGTTCTTATGCCTTGCATCTGGTCAAGGTTTGCCACAAACGTGGCGCTCCGGCCATGGGTGGCATGTCAGCACTGATTCCCATCAAGGACGATCCGGTCGCCAACGAGAAAGCACTCGCCGGCATCCGCCATGACAAGACCCGCGACGCCAACGACGGTTTCGACGGCGGCTGGGTCGCCCACCCAGGATTGGTGCCTATCGCTCACGAGGAGTTTGTCAAGGTGCTCGGCGACCGGCCCAACCAATGGGAAAAACAGCGTGATGAAGCCTTTAACGCACAGAATTTCCTCGATTTTCAACCCGAGCAACCCATCACGGAGACCGGTTTGCGCAACAACATCAATGTCGGTATTCATTACCTGGGTTCCTGGCTGGCTGGCAACGGCTGTGTGCCGATTCATAACTTGATGGAAGATGCCGCGACAGCGGAAATCAGCCGCTCGCAAGTATGGCAGTGGGTGGTGAGCCCCAAGGGCAAACTGGACGATGGCCGTAAAGTCACCGCTGAATTGGTGCATAACCTGATCCCTGAGGAGCTGGCCAAGGTGAAAGCGACGGTCATGGCTCAGGGCGAAAACACAGCAACTTACGATCAAGCAGCGGGCATCTTCGAGAAGATGAGTCTCTCGCCGGAGTACCCGGAGTTTCTGACCCTGCCGTTGTATGAAGCGATGGATTGAGTGGAATCCAAGGGCGACTAATTGTGTCCCTGGTAAAACCGGGGGCATTTAGAGGCATTCATGGCGGTCATGACAACCGTCGATCAATGGCACAAACACCACTGGCAATACGCTTCGGCTCCGCACGGCGCCTTGCTGATCCTTATCCAGTACCCGTAGCTCCTGGGTTCGATGGGGTGGGCCGACAGGAATCACCAGTCGCCCACCTGGCTTCAACTGCCGCACCAGCGCGGGTGGGACCTCTGCCGCCGCCGCCGTGACCATGATGCTATCGAAAGGCGCCTGTTCTACCCAACCTTGACTGCCGTCGCTAGTGCGAACCTCCACATTGATGAATCCGAGCTCCTGCAAGCGCTGCTTTGCTCTGTTCGCCAACTCGGAAATCCGTTCCAACGAGTAGACTCGTCGGGCCAGATGGGCCAATACAGCTGTCTGATAGCCGGATCCCGTACCGATTTCCAATATGACGTCCTCCGGACCAGGCGCCAACAATTCGGTCATTAATGCAACGATGAACGGTTGAGAAATAGTCTGGCCGCGCCCAATCGGCAGCGGCGTATCGGCATAGGCCCAATCCTGCTGCTCCAGTGGCACGAAGCAATGCCGAGGCACCGCCGCCATTGCGGCGATCACCTGCTCGCTGAGCCGGTTAAGACCTGTCGAACCCGCAGTTTCACGGGTTTCTGTCAATATTCGATCCAATAACCGTCGATACGCTTCCGCGTAACCCTCAACCGGCTGTTTGTCGCTCATGGTGTTGTCCTTGGGATCGCTGCTGCACCGCGCCACGCCAGAGTGCGGCATCCAGCGCCAAAATCCGCGCTACCCAATCTCCCACACATAACAGCGGTTGGCGACGTAGGCCTGCCAATAAACCAGCGACGGGCGCTATTACTCGTAACCGCAGGTCACCGGTAAAACCGTCGTAGATTTGCCCTACCTCCTCGCCCGCTCGAATCCAGCGCCCCACTTCCAGGCGCGAAGCGAAAACACCGGATTGTTCTGCTTGAACATTGCACACTTGCCGCCGATCAAAGTAATGCAAATCTTCCTCACCATCAGCCAATCGTAAACCATCGATCACTCCAGTGTGCTTGAGAAATGCGACGAGCGCTCGAAATAAGGTTTCACAATGCCGGGGTTGCAAACTACCTGATTGTCCGGCATGGATGACAAAATTCTCGCCTCCATGCAACCGCCAAGCACGCACTAGTTCGCTTGTTTCATCCGAGTCGTCCGATTGCTCGACCACCGCTGGCAACCCGAACAAGCAGGCGCTGGCCCGCTCATCATCGTTCGGCATGTGGAGCAAAACTTGTGGCATCTCCTCGATGTTGCTATCAGCAGTGCAGATACTCACCCGGTAATAAGCGGTTCGCGTCATCGCCATCACCACTTCGCTCACCGCCTCTCTGATACGACAGTGGCTCCTATGACACTGGGTGCGACCCATTGCATGAAGAACATCGACCGTGGGAATGATCAAAACCCGTTCACGCAATCGCAGTCCACGCCGCTTACCCGCTTCAATGCTCTGCAGAAATTCCGCCAGTCGCGACAGCACGAACATGCCGTTTAGTTCGTTATTGTGAAGATTCGCCACCAGCGCCAGCTGCGGTGTATGTTTCAGCGGGCCAATATCGTAGCGTAACACTCCTTTCTGACCCCACAACTTAGGTCACCTGTCTGGAAATCATTTCATTGATCAAAAGACTACTC
>JACKNE010000017.1:65000-72790 GCA_024235035.1 Gammaproteobacteria bacterium | reverse complement strand
CAAGCTGATGCTTGACAGCCCAGTGATTTAGGGTTTTCAATCTCTTGTAGTTCAGTGGCGCTTAGTAAGAAAACGCTAAGATTCACCTAATCATTCGCATTGCGGACTACAGTTATAAAATTGCCATCGTGGCGATATTTTCTTAGGACATGGCGTATCTCTGATAGAAACGCAAGTTCTTTGTAATCATTCAGTAAGCGTTTACTCTCTCCCATCAAATGGTAAGAAAGGGCAGATAAGCGGCTGTTCTAGAGTGGTGCCTTTCCTCTTTGTATTAAAGAGTATCTGAGTGGGGCGTGCGAACGGTTACGTTGCGGTTAGCACTGCTGTCGCCGACGGTTTCATGGTACGATTTCTCCTATCTCAGTGATCCATGCTGGCAGCTATATGCCTAAACCTTCCGCCGTACCTGAATCACAACAAAGAACTTAGGGGAGTCGCCATGATCGTTTATAACCTTTTTCCCTTGTTAGCCGGCCCTTGCAGCCAGTGGGAACCCCATCTCCAACGCGCTGCTGAGATGGGGTTCGACTGGGTTTTCGTCAATCCGGTGCAGAAGCCTGGCTATTCGGGGAGTCTGTATTCCATTGTCGATTACTTCCAGCTACATCCTCTGTTGGCCGATTCAGACTCCAAATTGTCCATTGAAGAGCAACTCAAAGAGGCGCTCGCTGTGGCTGACAGATTAGGCCTCAAAGTGATGGTGGATTTGGTCATCAACCACTGCGCCTTTGATTCGGAGTTGACCCGCCAGCATCCAGAATGGTTCGTTCGCGAGGGAGATGGCAGCGTCGCCCATCCTTTCTGCATGGAGGATGGACGCAAGGTCGTTTGGGGTGACTTGGCATTATTCAATCACCAGCATACTTCCGACCAGGAAGGGCTCTATCGCTACTGCTATAAGATCGTTGAGTATTTGATGCAATTGGGTTTCAAGGGTTTTCGTTGCGACGCGGCTTACCAGATTCCCCGGCATACCTGGAACCGACTGATTCGTGAGATCCGGCAGAAGTATCCTGACACATTATTCGCCGCAGAGACCTTGGGTTGTACCGCTGATCAGACTAAGCAAACGGCCCAAGCCGGTTTCGATTTCGTGTTCAACAGTTCTAAGTGGTGGGATTTTCATGGGGCTTGGCTATTAGAGCAGTATCAACTGGTGCGTGAAATCGCCCCATCCATCAGTTTTCCTGAAAGCCACGATACTGACCGATTGTTCCAGGAAGTGAACGGTAATGTGGCGGCGATGAAACAGCGTTATCTGTTTTCCGCCTTGTTCTCTGCCGGTGTGATGATTCCCATCGGCTTTGAGTACGGGTTTCGCCGGCGCTTGCATGTTGTCGAAACCCGTCCGGGGGATTGGGAACAACCCAATATCGATTTGTGTGAGTTCATTGCAAAGGTCAATGCGATCAAGCAGCAGTATTTGATCTTCCAGGAAGAGTGCCCTACTACCATCTTGCCTTATCAGAACCCAAACATCCTGTTGATGTGGAAGGCCTCGGCGCGCTCTCAGGAAGAGGCGCTGATCATCCTGAATAAAGATCCGTGGAACCACCAGTATTTCTACTCCGACAATATTGGCGCTTACATTCAGGCCGGTGCTCCACTGCAAGATGTGTCGCCTGAGTACACGCTGGAATATATTCCTCGGCCATTTTCCTACGATCTGCGGCCTGGACAGGCGTTCGTGATGGTTGCTAGCCGCGATCATTTGCCGCAGCAATAGATGACGGGGCGCAGGCGCGCTTCACGCTCCCCTGGATGAAGACTTTCTGGAAAGCGATGCCCGCGCCGGCATACGAAGATAAGGATGGAAGTTTATGTATATTGTGCAGATTGCTTCTGAATGTGCTCCCGTGGCCAAGGTCGGCGGATTGGCGGATGTGGTTTTCGGTCTGAGCCGGGAACTGGAAATTCGCGGCAATGAGGTCCACATCATCCTGCCAAAATATGACTGCATGCGTTATGACCAGATCTGGGGCCTGCAAGTCAGCATGAAGGATCTGTGGGTGCCTTGGTACAATGGAGCTGTTCATTGTTCAGTGTGGTTTGGTTTTGTTCACGGGCGCAAGTGCTTCTTTATCGAGCCACATTCCCAGGACAATTTCTTTAATCGCGGACATTTCTATGGCTTCTCGGATGATGTCAGCCGTTTTGCGCTTTTCAGTAAGGCGGCGCTGGAATTCTTGCATAAGGACAACCGTCGTCCAGACATCATTCATTGTCACGACTGGCAAACCGGCCTAGTGCCGGTGTTGCTGTTCGAGCAGTATGCCCACGGTGGAATGCATTGGCAGCGGATTTGCTACACTATCCACAATTTCAAGCATCAGGGTCTGACCGGCGAATATGCGTTATGGGCTACTGGGCTGACCAATATTGCCCACTATTTCAATTACGACCGGCTGCGTGACAACTTTAACCATACCGCAGTCAATCTGATGAAAGGCGGTGTCGTCTATTCCAATTTCGTGACCACGGTATCGCCGACTCATGCCAACGAGGCGCGCTTTACCGATCAAGGTAGTGGCTTGAGCCATTCGCTGAATGTGCATCAAAGCAAGTTCGGTGGAGTGTTGAATGGTATCGATTATGACGTGTGGAATCCAGAAATCGACCCGCATATTGCTAGTCGCTATAGCATCGAAACCCTGGATAAGAAATTTGAGAACAAGGAAGCCTTGCGCGACCGCTTGTGGTTGAGCAAGGATTTCAAGCCGATTATCGCCTACGTAGGTCGACTCGACAGCCAGAAAGGCGTGGATTTGATTCATCACGCCATTTTCTATGCGCTGCGTAACCATGCCCAATTTGTATTGCTTGGCTCCAGCCCGGAGCCCAATATCAACCACCATTTCTGGAATCTGAAGCGGCATCTTAACGATAGTCCCGATTGCCACCTCGAGCTGGGATTCAACGAGGAATTGTCGCATCTGATCTATGCCGGAGCGGATATGATCGTGATGCCCAGTCTGTTTGAGCCGTGTGGTCTGACGCAAATGATTGCCTTGAAATACGGCACGGTGCCGATTGTGCGGGCGGTGGGTGGTCTCAAGGATACGGTATTCGACAAGGATTATGATGGCCGGCCATGGGAAGAACGCAATGGTTTCGTTTTTCATAATGCGGATCATGCTGGTCTCGAATCCGCTATGCACCGCGCCATCGCTCTATGGTTCGCTTATCCGGACGATTTTCGGGAGTTGATGATCCACGGCATGAAATGTGATTATTCCTGGTACCGACCTGGTCAGGATTACCTGAATATCTACGAACATATCCGTTGTAAATGAGTGTCGGCAGTGTGGTAGGCGGACGTCTATGATGCTGGCCTGCTGTTTTCGCTTTGACAACAACCCTTTGTCGCCATCCGATTACCTACAGGAGAACCCTGCGCATGAGTCAGCTTCCGGAATACGTCGATGGTCTGCCCAATATTTGTGGCTCGGAATCCTTGATTGAACAAACCTTGCGCGCCAGTGCCAACCGGCCAGTATTCTTGCCCGAGAGTCGCGTGGATTTCGGCCATATTCGCGCTGCTTGCGCGATTGCTTTGCACATGCACCAACCACTGATTCCGGCAGGTGGCCATGATCTGCAAACGGCGGGCATCATCAGCAATCTCAAGTACATGATGGATAATCAGGGTATTGGCGATAATTACAATGCCCCGGTTTTCCACTGGTGCTATAAGCGCATCGGCGAATTCGTCCCGCAACTTATCAACGAAGGTAAGGAGCCGCGGGTCATGTTGGAGTACTCCGGCACCTTGTTCCACGGCTTGCGCGACATGGGTTTGCACGACGTCCTGGATACGCTCAAGAACGTCACCTGCAATCCAGATTTCCGACGAGGTGTCGAGTGGTTGGGCTGTCCGTGGGGTCATGCGGTGGCGCCTTCGACTCCGGCGCAGGATTTTCGCCTGCATGTTAAAGCTTGGCAGCAGCATTTCGCCGCCATCTTTGGTATGGAGGCGCTGGAGCGGGTGCGCGGTTTTTCGCCTTCGGAAATGGCTTTGCCTAACCATCCTGATACCGCTTATGAGTACATCAAGACCTTGGTGGACTGCGGTTATCAATGGCTCCTGGTGCAGGAACACACAGTGGAGCGACCCGAGAATGGTGGGGGTCCGGAGCGAAAGCATCTGCCGCATCGGTTGGTTTGCACCAACTCTGCAGGCGAAACGGTCAGTATCATTGCCGTGATTAAAACCCAGGGTAGCGACACCAAGCTGGTAGCGCAAATGCAACCCTATTACGAAGCCAAAGGGCTGTCGCGTTGGGAGCTAGCCGGTAAATCCGTGCCGCCGTTGGTGACTCAAATCGCCGACGGTGAGAACGGTGGAGTGATGATGAATGAATTTCCCGGTATGTTCTTCCAGGTGATGAACGAGGCTTCCGGGTCGGATACGCCGATGATGAACGCCACCGAGTATCTGGAGCACCTGTTTGCATTGGGAGTCAAGGAGAGCGATTTGCCGACTCTGCAGCCGTCGTTCCAGAAACGAATTTGGGATCGATTCAAACCCGGCGACGGACCGGAGAAACTGGAGCAGACGATTGGTGAGTTGAAGCAGGAGGACGGTCGCTTTCATATGGAAGGCGGTAGTTGGACGAATGATATTTCCTGGGTGCGCGGTTACGATAATGTCCTTGGCCCTATGGAAAAGGCCAGTTCGCTCTTCTACGAGAAAGTGCTGAAGCCGAAAATACCTACTACTGACCCGCGCTATCGCAATGCGCTATTCCATCTGATGTGCTCACAGACGAGTTGTTACCGATACTGGGGACAGGGATTATGGACCGATTACGGTCGTGAAATCTGCCGGCGGGCCAGTGCGATCGCTGAGAGTATTTAGCTACCCCGAAAGGTTCCATCAGAGCCAGATTCGGATTGATTACGATAAAAATACGGAATTAGCGACGGGTGCGGTTTTGGCGCCGTATCCATCGCAATCCAATGATTAGGAGGAGGAAGCTGAATCATGGCAGATACACTCTACCATGCGCTGGTGCTGAACCTTCATCAGCCACATAGTAATCTGGAGCATCTGCTGCAGCACAATGAGTGGGAAGTGCGCGAGATCCTGTTTGCCATGGATCGGATTCCCCGGTCGATGGCGGACTACCAAGATGTAGGCCGAGTCCACTTGGCGATGTCCGGCGCTTTGCTGGAAACCTTGACCGATTCGGAGTTTCAGAGCCGGGCCTACGGCATTGTCGATTGTGGTGCGCTACTCTGGAACCTGCGCAACACCCAAGCGATCGATATGTTGGGCACCGCTTACTATCACCCAGTCATGCCGCTGATTCCGCCAGCGGACTGGCAGGCGCAAGTGGAGCGGTGGCGGGGGTTCGCTCGCCGACTGTTCTTCAATAGTGATTTTCAGGGATTCTGGCCGCCGGAAATGGGTTTTTGCATGGAAATGATCCCATTATTGCGGCGGTTAGGCTATCGCTACGTCCTGGTGGACAGCGAACATGTCCAACCGATTGGGCCGATGCGTTGGGAGGAATTGCGCTATCGGCCGCATATTGTCCGATTTGGCGGCGAGGAAATTATCGCTGTCGTACGCGATCGCGATCTGTCGAATGCTCAGGAGTCCGGTATGGAGTTCGACTGGTTTAATCGGGAGGTTCGAGAGCGTACCAAGGGCTGCGATTTCCCCCCTCTGGTTACGACCTGTAGTGATGGCCAGAATGGCGGTTGGTTCCGTAATGTCACGCCGGGTAGCAATTTTTGGGACGCTTTCTACAAACCACTTCTGGAAAAAGCGCGGACCCATCAGGACGCTATTCAGCCAACCTTCATTGACGATTACCTGGAACGGTTCGGCGCACAGGGCGAGATCATCGTCGGTCCCGGCGCCTGGAACACCGGATGGCATCATGGTAGTGATTTTGTACAGTGGACCGGTACTCAGGCGCAAAAGGATGCGCTAACCCGAGTAGACGAGGTCAGCCAGGCGGTACATGGCGCACTGAGTAATGCAGCCAACATCGGCTCTCATAACCCGGAGCTACTGACTCTGTTAGAGGAAGCTCGCTGGCGGGTATTGCGGGCAGAAACCAGTTGCAACTTCTTCTGGGGCGACGCCTGGGTGATGCGTTGTCACTCTGATCTCGACCAGGCCTGCGAGTGCCTGGAACGAGCTAACGCTTGCTTTAACTAAACGATCGATAACGATTTGGATGCTCCTGTCCATGTTATCCATGTTAAAAAGGGCGGGATGCCCGCCCTTTTTAAAGCATTGCCTCAATAGTCTCTCGCAGCTTCGGCATATCTAGCAGCCCAAGCCGATAATGCACGATCCGGCCCTCGGGTGAGATCAGCACGGTCGTTGGTGTGACTCGCACACTGTCGAATGCTTGGGCGATGCGCTCCTCGCTGTCCAGTACGATGGAATAGGGGATCTGGCGCTGCTCGACCATCGCTCGTACCTGCATTGGTGGGTCGTAGGCCATTGCGACACCGATAATTTCGAGCCCCTTCGGATTTAAGTCTCGATATAGATCAATCAAATGAGGTATTTCCTCGATACAGGATGGGCAGGTCGTGGCCCAGAACGTCACCAATACCGGTCTGCCGTGTAACTCTTTCAATGTCAAGGTGCGACCGTCCAGGGTTTTTCCAACCAATGGTGGTGCTTCGCGCAGGCCGACAGGCATGAACCAGATCGCGGCAAAGATGAGAACCACAACAAGAGTGACGCCGGCAATGAGGGTTTCTTTATTGGGTTTCACAAAAAATCTCCTGTAATTGATCGTTAAGATGATCAGTGAGTGCGTACTCAATCACGGTGGTGGCGAGTGCCACAAAGTGACTCTGACAACACGATAATGCTAAAGGTCGGGTTTGCTCGATAGAGTGAACCCCGTATCATGTGCGCTTGGTAATGAACGCAGGTGAGCTGAAAAGATGATCAAGGCGGGTATTGTTGGTGGCACCGGTTATACCGGTGTGGAATTACTGCGGTTGTTGGCGGCGCATCCCAGCGTTGAATTGGCCGTTATCACTTCGCGCGGCGAGAAAGGTGTCAAGGTCAGCGAACTGTTTCCCAACCTGCGAGGCCGGGTTGATCTGGCGTTTGTGGAGCCAGATGGCGTTGTGTTGAAAGGCTGTGATGTCGTGTTTTTCGCCACACCTAATGGCACGGCCATGCAGAGTGTCCCAGCTTTGCTAAAAGCCGGTGTCAAGATCATCGATTTGGCTGCTGATTTCCGATTGCGGCAAGCTGAGGAATGGGAGCAGTGGTATGGGATACCGCATATCTGTCCCGAATTGTTGACGGAAGCCGTTTACGGCTTGCCTGAAGTTAATCGTGAGGCGATTCGCAGCGCTCGGTTGGTGGCTAACCCGGGTTGCTATCCAACAGCGGTGCAGTTGGGGTTTCTGCCATTATTGGAGGCGGGCGTCGTTGATCCCCAGTCCTTGATCGCGGACGCTAAATCCGGGGTTAGCGGCGCGGGGCGTAAGGCCGAAATCGGCTTCCTGTTGTGCGAAGTCGGTGATAATTTCAAAGCCTATAATGTGCCTGCCCACCGTCATTTACCGGAGATTCGTCAAGGGTTGACCGCGGTCGCCGGTGGCTCGGTGGAGTTGATCTTCACGCCACATCTGATTCCGATGATTCGTGGCATTCACGCCACGCTCTACGCTACATTGACCGATTCCCAAGTAGATTTGCAGGCCCTGTTTGAACAGCGCTACGCGGCGGAGCCGTTTGTGGATGTCCTACCACCAAAGTCGCATCCTGAAACTCGGGCTGTGCGTGGATCGAATCAATG
>JACKNE010000017.1:0-60000 GCA_024235035.1 Gammaproteobacteria bacterium | reverse complement strand
AAGGTGGGGTAACACCTACTGGAGGGCCGAACCCACGTCTGTTGAAAAAGCCGGGGATGAGTTGTGGATCGGAGTGAAAGGCTAATCAAGCTCGGAGATAGCTGGTTCTCCCCGAAAGCTATTGAGGTAGCGCCTCGTGTCTCACTCCCGGGGGTAGAGCACTGTTTCGGCTAGGGGGCCATCCCGGCTTACCAACCCGAGGCAAACTCCGAATACCGGGAAGTGCAATCACGGGAGACACACGGCGGGTGCGAACGTCCGTCGTGAAGAGGGAAACAACCCAGACCGCCAGCTAAGGTCCCGAAATCATGGCTCAGTGGGAAACGAAGTGGGAAGGCCCAGACAGCCAGGAGGTTGGCTTAGAAGCAGCCATCCTTTAAAGAAAGCGTAATAGCTCACTGGTCGAGTCGGCCCGCGCGGAAGATTTACCGGGGCTTAAGCCATGTACCGAAGCTGCGGCTGCTTGCAAGAGCAGGGTAGGGGAGCGTTCCGTAAGCCGATGAAGGTTACTTGAGAAGGTGACTGGAGGTATCGGAAGTGCGAATGCTGACATAAGTAACGATCATGCGGGTGAAAACCCCGCACGCCGCAAGCCCAAGGGTTCCTGCGCAACGGCCATCGGCGCAGGGTGAGTCGGCCCCTAAGGCGAGGCCGAAAGGCGTAGTCGATGGGAAACCGGTGAACATTCCGGTACTGAAGAGCACTGCGAGGGGGGGACGGAGAAGGCTATACCAGCCGGGGATTGGTAGTCCCGGTTCAACGGTGTAGGGAGTGGTTCCAGGCAAATCCGGAACGACAATCCTGAGACCGGATAACGAGGTTTTCGAACCGAAGTGGTTGATGCCCGGCTCCCAAGAAAAGCCTCTAAGCTTCAGGTGTTCATCAACCGTACCCGAAACCGACACAGGTGGGCGAGGAGAGTATCCTCAGGCGCTGGAGAGAACCCGGGTGAAGGAACTCGGCAAAATAGCACCGTAACTTCGGGAGAAGGTGCGCCCGTGGTACGTAAAGCCCCTCGCGGGCCGAGCGGAAGCGGGCCGCAGTGACCAGGTGGCTGCGACTGTTTACTAAAAACACAGCACTCTGCCAACACGCAAGTGGACGTATAGGGTGTGACGCCTGCCCGGTGCCGGAAGGTTAATTGATGGGGTTAGCGCAAGCGACGCTCTTGATCGAAGCCCCGGTAAACGGCGGCCGTAACTATAACGGTCCTAAGGTAGCGAAATTCCTTGTCGGGTAAGTTCCGACCTGCACGAATGGCGTAACGATAGCCACACTGTCTCCACCCGGGACTCCGTGAAATTGAACTCGCTGTGAAGATGCAGCGTACCCGCGGCAAGACGGAAAGACCCCGTGAACCTTCACTACAGCTTTGCACTGGATTTTGAGCCTTCTTGTGTAGGATAGGTGGGAGGCATTGAAGCGGGAACGCCAGTTCTCGTGGAGCCAACCTTGAAATACCACCCTGGAATGCTCGGGATTCTAACCTCGGATCTGAAACGGGTTCAGGGACCGTGCATGGTGGGTAGTTTGACTGGGGCGGTCTCCTCCCAAAGCGTAACGGAGGAGTGCGACGGTACCCTCAGCGCGGTCGGAAATCGCGCGGTGAGTGCAAAGGCACAAGGGTGCTTGACTGCGAGACGGACAGGTCGAGCAGGGGCGAAAGCCGGTCTTAGTGATCCGGTGGTTCCGAAAGGAAGGGCCATCGCTCAACGGATAAAAGGTACTCCGGGGATAACAGGCTGATACTGCCCAAGAGTCCATATCGACGGCAGTGTTTGGCACCTCGATGTCGGCTCATCACATCCTGGGGCTGTAGTCGGTCCCAAGGGTATGGCTGTTCGCCATTTAAAGTGGTACGCGAGCTGGGTTTAGAACGTCGTGAGACAGTTCGGTCCCTATCTGCCGTGGGCGTTGGAGAATTGCGGGGCGCTGTTCCTAGTACGAGAGGACCGGAATGGACGGACCGCTGGTGTACCGGTTGTGTCGCCAGACGCACCGCCGGGTAGCTACGTCCGGACGGGATAACCGCTGAAAGCATCTAAGCGGGAAGCCTCCCCCAAGATGAGTTCTCCCGAGTCCTTGAGACTCCTGAAGGTTCGTGGAAGACCACCACGTGGATAGGCGTGGCGGTGAACGCGCAGTAATGCGTGCAGCCGACCCGTACTAATTGACCGTGCGGCTTGACCCGCTAACACCCAAGCCTTGGGTGTGCTTCCCTCTCAACCCCTTATGCACTCACCACCCCCTTTTTTGCCTGGCGACCCCAGCACGCTGGTCCCACCCGATCCCATCCCGAACTCGGTCGTGAAACAGCGTCGCGCCGATGATCGTGTGAGGTTACTCATGCTAAAGTAGGTCATCGCCAGGCGCCTCTTCCAAAACCCCCCTCCGCTCCACGCTCAGGGGGGTTTCTATGCCCTAGGATTTTTTGTGAGTGACATGGAGCAGATAGTGGTTCTGTTGTCACTTCAGCGGTTGAATCAGGAAAAGCACCATAAACTTGGTTCAGGATCGGGCGTTGTCGCCTCGAATTTCCAAACACCGCCAGCCAGCAAAAAATTTGGCATAGCCAGCAATACGCGTAGACTGTAAGCGCAAGGATTCAAGAAAGCAGGGGAATGCAGCTGTTGCCAGTTTTCGCCATCGACCGTTTGCCGAATCTGAAATCCGGTAATTTCACGTTGGCTGCGTTGCACGACCGCCGCATAGAGTACATCGTTGGAACTGGCCAATGCTGCAACCAGCGTATTCTGAGAATCGTCGAAGCCTGGGCTGTTGGCGGACAGTGGAACTTGCAAGCCAATCGGCGAAAACCGTGGCTTACCCATGACCAGTTCCCAGCGATTGTCTGGGAATATCCGAATGATTTCAGCGCCTGCAACTTCGTCCGATAGCAATTCGGTTTCCGGTACGCCCGTGCCCAAATACAAGGCGTCCTGAAAGATTGCCATCGATGCCACGGATGGATTTAGTGTATAGCGTCGTGCGCCAGTATCGAGCGCTAATTCCCATGTAAACGGCGGTGGCCCTACTGCCTGAGTGCGCCAAAGTTGGAATCCGGCGAAAGGGTTGCCAACTGCCGCATAAAGCCAGCCGTGAAAATCAATGAGGCCATGCACCACTTCGTTGCCAGGATTACCGAAACCTGGGGCGTTGGCAGGTTGCCAGTCGCCAGTGCGAGGGTTACGCGTGACGTATAAGGAAGCATGGCCATTCTCTCTCATATAAAGGCCATCACTCATGGCCCCGACCGGCGTCGCAAATAGCCAGCTTTGAAACGGATGCAATAGGCCGAACGGCGCAGCTCGAGGTTGCTTGACGTCTACTGCAGGTAGTGCTTCGAAATGCTCACCATCGGTGGAATAGATTAATTGAGCGTTTCGCAATGAAAGCAGGGTAGCACATAATGCTTCCGTACCCCCGTCTATGGGCATAATCGATAAGGCGCGCCAGCCTAGCTCTAGTGGAAATGGGCGTGTAGCGCTTAAAACTGACGATTTTTCCACAACTGCTTCGTAAACGGCTTCCCAGCGTTCTGCGCCTGGGTAGTAGCGCAACAAGCGGGCTATGCTGGTCGTCGTTGCATCCACGGGATGGCTGATGACACCTACATAAAGCCGCTTTTTAAAGAATACTGCGTTTTGAATGCGATGCTCGCCGGGAGTCGCCAAAAAACCGAGAGGAATGGCTCGGAAGTGGATATTGCTGGAAAAAGTCATGGCGGCTTTGAAGTCCGTTGCGAGTGAAAACTACTGATAACCCAATTGTCGAGCCAGTCGTAGTGTTGCTGGAGCAAAATCCTGTCCTTCGCGTGACCACTCCATAGGCCCAGTCAGACTCACGAAGGAGGGGCGGCCTACTTTGAGCTCGGGTTGTTCCAGAAATCCTCGGTTGTTACCGTGAGGAGCGTTGGATGGCCCGATATGGGCATACGGCGAGTGTTCAGGATGCATCATCGCCCCAATAGCAGCGGAATCGGTGCGGAGGTTCAACCATTCGGCGATTTGCCGGAAATAGCGGTCAGGAGTTTCCAATAAATCTTCTCCCTGCAAACGCATGGCTTGTCCTTCGGGTAAATGATCAGTGAACTGCAGGATCTGCTGATGAATCTGCACCCAGTGTTTTTCAATCATGGCTGCCAGCCGGTCAGGATCAGGATAGCCTTTGAGGGCAGCCTTAGCAGACTTGACGCGGAAAAATGAGTTGCCTGTCGAACGTGGATGACGGGTCAAGTGCAGGAAATAGGCATTTGGGAATACCGCATGAAGACGTTCAAGATTTTGCTGCTTACCCATCGTGGGGCTTTTATCGACCAGTTGCCGAGGAGCAATACGATCTGCTAAGTAATGATAGAGCTTGGTCGTGGACCATTCGCAGCGTTGCTGAAGCCAGGCTCTGGCCTCCAGAACGGCCTCTTCAGTCTGGGCGCTATGGTGTAATTGGGCAATGACGCGCAATAAGCCCTGGTGCATGTGCTTGCGGCCTGGCTTTTTAGCCAGTGCAAACCATTCGTTCAGCGTATCGACAATTCCAAGATAAATTTCTGGTAGACCGTATAACTGTGGATGTTGGCCAATCGCCATGCAAACCACCGAAGAAAATGAACGACCAGGGCAAAGGATGAATAGAGGTTGGTCAGTGTTCATTGATAACCGAGCATTCTAGCGACTTTAATAGTGGCTTTTGAAAAACCGCTGTTGCCAGGTGGCTGCCATTCTAGCGGTCCTTCAAGCCGAAAGGCCTTGGTTGGGCGTTTTTCAAAATGCGGATGATTTAGAAAATTGGGATCGTGGCCAAATGGCGCGTTGGGGGGGCCTAGACAGGCATAGGGTGATTGTTCGGGATGTTGCATGGCAGCAATCGCTATCGCATCGGTACGAAGATCCAGCCACTCGGTAATTTGTGGCAGGTAGAGCTCTGGCTGGCTCAGCAACTGCTCACCTTGAATCACCAAGGTGCGATCCGGCGGTAGTTGAGCAGTGAAGCGCAAGATGTTGGAGTTGATCCGTAGCCATAGCTGTTCCGGATCAGCCGGTATCCCGGCGCGACGAGAGGTGAGGATGGACGTTTTTTGCTGAAGTTCGCAGATGGAAGCACAGGTTGGTCGGGGATGCCGAACTAAGTGCAGACAACACGCATCGGGAAATTGGTGGTGAAGTTGGGCCAAGCGGCGTTCATCGATCGCTGTAGTAGGGCTTTTCTCGATCAGGATGCGTGCTCCTACCTTTTTGCCAAGATAAGCGAAAAAATCGTGCATCGGCCAGTGAGCGTGCTTTGCAAACCAAGCATGCGCTTGATGTACCGTCTTGGCGGTTTGTTCTTGGTATTCAAGTTCGGCAACGGTGCGCAATAAACCGCTCAAGCCTTGGGGACGCGAGTTTTGCAATTTTTGTATGATCCCGCCTAGCGTATCGGCGAGAAATGGATTGAGTTCGGGTAGACCATACATCTGCGGATGCTGGCCTAGCATGGCGCTCACGACAGACGAATAGGAGCGCATACAAGTCAGGATAAAGAGCGGTTGCATCATGATCTTGGATGCGCAGTGAAAAATTTCCAGATTTCATCACTGGCGTGCAATTGATGGCTGATGTAGACCTGCCGCTGTAATTGTCTGGGTTTTGCGATGGAACCTGGCCAGCCATGTCCACCGCCGCGCACAATATAATAAGTCACTTCTCCACTACGGTTACAGCCATTGTAGGAGAAACGATCTGTGTCATTAGTGACTGTTGTTTTCGTCAGGGTTGCGGCGCATCGGTTTTGCCGCCCCCATTGATTCAGACCATCCAAGGGCGATCGATGATTGGCATTTCGAGCGGAAGCAGCAGCGCGCCCGCCTTGAAGAGGCACGTTTTGATCACGATCGCCGTGAATATGCAAGACAGCTACCGGTTGCGAGGGATGGCATTGCTGATAAGTCAGTGAGCCGGCAACCGGTGCAATAGCGGCAAACTGTTCGGACATTTCACAGCCCAAACGATAAGCGAACATTGCGCCTTTGGAGAGGCCTGTTGCATACACTCGCTTGGAGTCGATGGAGTAAGCTCCTTTGAGCTGTTGCAAGATTTTGCTGACAAAGCCAATGTCGTCCACATTATGGTTCTCGGCATAACCTTGGGGTGGGGAGGAGCCGGCATTCCAGGTCAGGCGACGATGGCCATTCAATCCGGTGCCATTAGGATAAACAACGATGAAGCCATGTTGTTCGGCCAGTTGATGCATATTCGTCGTTTTGGCAATTCCCAAAGCATTACCACCTCCGCCATGAAATACGAAAACCAGGGGCGTCGGTTGGCCAGACCGATAGTTCGATGGAACATACAGTAGATAGCTGCGTTCCATGCCCTGATGTTGTAATACGATGGTTTTCAGTCTAGCAAGCTCGTTATTGTCGTTTTTCTCAGGATCGACAGCTGACAAACTTTCTCCAGAATAAAGATAAGTATCAGCATATGCTCGCCGTTCTGCGCGGCGGGCATAGCGATCATCGAAACTGTCTTGAAACACAGGGGCATCTTCTGTATTAGCCCACTGCGCCTGAATGCGCGCCTGCCGTTCTGCGCGGCGGGCATAGCGATCATCGAAACTGTCTTGAAACACAAGGGCATCTTCTGTATTAGCCCACTGCGCCTGAATGCGCGCCTGCCGTTCTGCGCGGCGGACGTGGCGACCTGGAGGATCGGCGGGTGTCGATATTGCGTCTGTATAAGCCCTTGAGGTCGCTCTGGATGGTGGATCTTTTCTCCAGGGAAAGAAGTCTTGACAGCCCGTTAACAGTGCTATCAGAACCCACAGCGTCATCAAATTACGCATGCTGCTTGCCTTGTTTTGATCCCAGCCAGATCTCCAGACCACTATGCGGGTTATCCTGATAGGCCCAGCCTTCCTCAGTCCGCACGGCCACACGCGGCCCGAAGGGATTGGCAGCGCCGGCGAACAAGCCATAAGCAGTGGAGACTAGTCCGCGAATGCCGTAATTATAGCGATTATCGAAACCATTCGTGGTCACGGGTAACCAGTTTTCACCGTCAAAACTGCGGTAGAGATCGCCGCCAGCCTGTCGTTCCATGATCTGGTCCAATCCGATACGGTTGACGATGCGCCGGAATCCTGGTGGCCAGTTCTCCTGGTTGCTGAAATAGAGCATCAAACTCCAATCCAAGGTTGCCAGATAGAGCCAGCCCTCATGCACGGCCATGCGCCAGAAGTAGCCGTTGAAGCCATTGCCAAACCCCGGCCGGCAACCGGACAGTGGCGTCTTCAGGCCCTGAGGAGTTTGGCGGGCGTGACCGATCAGAAGATCCCATCGCCCATCCGGGTGGATACGGATCAACTCCGGGGCGGCTGGGCCGATCTTGTTGACCAGGTCGATGCCGCCGTTTTGAATACCACTGCCTACATACAATGCGCCTTTAAATTCGACCATGCTCATGGCCAGTTGGTTGAACGCGCCTCGCTGCGCGCCCTGAGTAACCACCAACTCCCAGTCGTAGGGTGGACGTCCTTTGGCTCGGGTGCGCCAGATTTGGTAACCACCGCGAAAATTACCCGTTCCAGCGTAAAAGTAATCACCGAACTCCGCCATCTCGAACACGACGGCATTGCCGGGATCGCCAAAGCCCTCGATGTTGACCGGCGTCCATTGCCCCTTGAGCGGGTCACGATTTTCATAGATCACCGCGATATCCGCGGCATTGGGACTACCACCGGCCCGTCCGGTCGGCGAGGTTAATAGCCGGCCTTTGAATGGCGTCAAGGTGCGAATTGAAGTGATCGGTAATTCCAACAATCCTGGCTTGGATACCGGGCTAAACGCTTCGCCATCGATGCTGCGCAGGACCATGGCGCCGGGGCCGCGAGCTGAGGCGTAAGTAGAAACGTACAGCGCCGGTTCCGGGTCCGATTGACCCTGAAACACCGCCATGCCTCGATAACCCATGTCGCGTGGGATCGGTGAACCGTCCAGGGCGGTGATCATCGGTGAGCGATAAACCTCCCGCCATTCTCCAATGATCGGGTTATAGCGCCAGATTTGGGCGCGCATGTCCAGATCGTAGAGGTTGTCCGGACAATCCACGGGCCAGAAGGGAAGTCGGGTGGGGATTTTCGAGGCCTTTAACATACACATATTAGCCCGCGTGACGCCGACGTAGAGATGTTCCTTGAACCAGGCCATCGAATGTGGATAGGCGTTATACAGGTCGCCAAAGCCGTTCGCCGCGATTTTTTGGAAATCGTCGCGATGCAGACCCGGTGGTGGGCTAGGATCAAAAGGTCGCCAGCGAGAGAGGAGATTCAGTGTGGTCACGGGGCAGCAGATCAGGTAGGTCAACGGTGGCTGGGGGCAATCCGGCCTGAGCGGCGAGAAAGCGCAGGCTAGGTCGAACCATGCGTAGGGGTTTGGTCAACGGGAAAAAGTGTCCAGCGTTGGGAATCAGACGCATCCGATAGTTTGGGCACAGCCGCCGTAGCGCGCGGCCACTGGGCAAGGCTGGCGAATGCGCGCCGTACAGACCGAGGATGGGCTGATGCAACATGGCTAGTCGGGCTGGCGTCAGTCCATCGTTCGCCAAGAATTCCTGTCGGATCGAGGTCGCTTCCTGCAGCTGCAACCAGCGTTGAGCGACACCGTTACGGCGGGCACCGCTGGCGGTCATGCTGAACAGGCGCGGCAGGTGAAGGTCGGCGACAGGGTTGTGCACGTGTGACCGGGCCATTTCCACCAGCAACTCGTAACCGCTCTCAGGCGATTCGTCGTCGAGAAGGACACCCGCCCGTTCAAACAGCGGTCGCCAGTGTGGCCAGTGTGGCCAGTCGCGCAGCCGGTGTTGGGGTTGAATAGCGCGCACTCGAACATCGGCCAGAATCAGACTACGCACCCGCTCTGGCCACAGTGCGGCGAAAGCCATCGCCACCGCACCTCCAAAACTGTGTGCGAGCAGATGGACCCGTTCCAGCGCCAGATAATCCAGTAAGCGGGCCAGATCGGTGGCCATGATCAGCGGTGAATAGCCGCGTGCTGGCATCTCGCTGCGCCCATGTCCGCGTAGGTCGTACAGCGTCAAGCGGCACAAGTGTGACAATGGGCGCACAATAGGCAGATGCCAGAAGCCGAGATTGGCCGCCAAACCATGAACCAACACCAAGTCGCCTCCAGGGGGCGGTTCAGGATCATTCTGGCAGGGAAGCTGGAGATAGTGCAGCCGGATAACGGTCAGGTCAGCGATGGGCATCTATTCTTCCAGATAGCCGAGCATCGCCAATTGTGCCAGAATCTTGTCGCGATCCTCAGCGGGAATCGCATCCTCCTGTACGGCACCGTCCTTGACCGGGCGTGTGGTGGAGCCGGAATGCACGGGTCGGTTGCGTAGCGAATCGATGGTGAAGGCGGAGGTGATGACCTGGCCATCGAAATCTGCAGGAATCGGCAAATCGAGACTATGCAGCAAAGTGGCGGCCACGTCGGCGATGGGCAGCGGTTCGCGGTGCCAGCCGGGCTGGATGCCGGGTCCGCTAGCCAACACGATGCCATCTGGGTGGTGGGTGCCAACCGGGCGTGGTCGAGTGAAGACGGTTGGTTCCAGATTGCGGATCGAGACGAAGCCATGATCGGCTAGAATCAGGGTCAAATCCGGGGCGTTGGCGCTGGCTTGGCCGGGAAAAGCTGCTTCGCGGGTCAGGATGTCGCGAATGACCGGTTCGCCGGTCGCGGGATCTCGCAGGGCATACAGTTGCTCGATTAACTGAGCACGGAAGGCCAAATAATCGCCAGGAGCGACGCCAGGTTGGCCCGGTTCACGAGCGACGCGAATCAGGATGGCGTTGCTGGAAGGCGTAGGGCAGTAGGCGACCGTTTTTTCCCAGTCTAGGTAAGCGAACGGACTGGAAGCGCGCCGCTGAGCCGCTGCCGTACCGTCCAAAGCCTGATAGACCAGATAGCCCAAATCGGCCAAGTAACGGTTGATGCGCACCACCCGCCCAGAACCGGTAAAACCATGGTCCGAAGCCATGAACACCTGTACATCCGAGCCAGCGAGTCGAGTCAGTTCCGCCAAATAGCCATCCAGTCGGTGGAAGTAGTCCAGGCATAGGTTCCGCAGCATCCAATAAGCGGCGTCCGGTTGTGCGGGTCGCAGCGCTGGGTCGAGGTAATACCAGGCCTGGTGCTGGATCTTGTCCACACCGTCGAACAGGATCGCCAGTAGTGCAGGTTGATCCTCGACCAGTAGCTTACAGGCGACCTTGAACCAGAGTTCTTCGCGCGGCAGATGATAACGAATCCAGTCGGCCAGGTAATCCTCGTCCATGTCGTTGCCGACCTCATTCTCCCGCTCGAAATCCCAGGCCAGTTCCCGAGGATGAAAACCGGGAATCGCTTGCAGCCGTTCATAAAGCGTGTCCGGAGTCATATTGCGGCGCAGGTGTTTCCACGGGGTGAAGCCAGGGATCAGGCTGCCGTTTAGTTTGGGCGGCGGCGCCATCATCGGAAAATTGAGCGAAACGACGGACCGATTTTGGCGTTCGGCGATGTTCCAGATCGTCTCACAACGAATATCGCGGAAGTCGTAGAGAGTGAAGAATACTTCATGCTGGCGGTCATCGACCCGCATGAAATCGTAGACGCCATGCTCGCCGGGATTGCGGCCGGTCACCAGTGTGGTCCAAGCTGGCGGGGTCAGTGGGTGGGGTGTCGAGCGCAACGGGGCGCGAAAACCCTGCGCCATGAACTGTCCTAGGAATGGCATGACGACGTCCTGACCGGGTCGAGCGCAGGTCAGGTCATCGAGAATATGGAAAGTGGCGCCATCCAGGCCGAGAAACAGGGTTCGGGTCACAACAGGCTCCGACGGGATCTGAGGTTTAAGATCAGCAGAATAGACAGTGGTTCGGGCAATATTGGCGGTCGATTATTAAATGTCGCCTGAATCGGACTATAGCATTTTCAATGAGCAGCGCGCTTCTTTGTAGAATTATTTTTTCAAATTCAATTTATTATAAGTCAATAGTAAGTTGCTGCGTGTCGGGAGCTGATTTTAATCGTCGTACCAGCAATCGGTGGATCGGCGTGGCCATGCCGCCGATGACGGCATGGCGATCACGATGCCAGATAAATCGCTCTCCTTCCATCACTGCTTGAGAATATCCAGTGACTGTAACGGGCACGGGTGTAATGTCGAGATGGAAATGACTGAAACTGTGGCGTATTACTTCCCACGGCGGTCCAACCATGACCATCAACCCCAACCGTTCCTGGCACCATGTCGCTGCATCGGCATTCATCGGACATTCGGGGAAGCTCCACAACCCGCCCCAGAGGCCGATTGGTGGCCGTCGCTCCAATAATACCGCGCCATTTTCCGCGCGTAACAGCAACATTTGGGTTGTTCGGACTGGTAATTCCCGACGTGGCTTTGGGGTTGGAAGATCGACCTGTCGCCCCTGGGCATAAGCTGCACAGTGCTCTATCAATGGACAAGCCTCACAGCATGGTTGGTGCGGCTTGCAGATCATAGCGCCAAGATCCATCACTGCTTGGGTGTAATCTGCGACCCGTGCATTAGGTGTGTAGCGCTCTGCCAATTCCCATAGTGTTGCCTGCACTCGCGATTGGCCCGGCCAGCCTTCCACCGCTGCGAACCGCGCCAGCAATCGCTTGACGTTGCCATCGAGAATCGGCTGGCGTTGCCCCGAAGCCAGAGCCAGAATGGCGCCTGCAGTCGAGCGACCGATGCCGGGCAACTCTTGAAGAACGGCCATATCCAGCGGCAGTTGATTCTCAGCGCGCGCGCACAGGATCCGCGCCGCCTGGTGCAGGTGGCGGGCGCGGGCGTAATAGCCCAACCCTGCCCATAATTGCAGCACTTCGTCCAGTTCGGCGTCAGCTAGCACGCGGATATCCGGAAACCGCGCCATAAACCGTTCATAATAGGGAATCACGGTCGTCACCTGGGTTTGTTGGAGCATGATCTCCGATACCCAGACCCGGTATGGCGTGGGATTCTCCTTCCAGGGTAACTGCTTGCGCCCGTGAATGTCGAACCAGTCCAGTACCCGTTGGCTGAATTCTATTGGATTCATTCGGTTTGATTTTTCGAAATGTTTTAAAGGATTGTGATATGGCGCGTATTCTGATTGCTGGCTGCGGTGACCTAGGCGCCGCACTTGGACTCGCCCTGCATAAGACCGGACATCAGGTCTGGGGATTGAAACGCCACCCAGCCGATCTACCCCCCGGTATTCAGCCGCTGGCTGCTGATCTGACCGACCTTGCGACCTTGACGGTGTTACCCCCGGACTTGGATTTTGTGATTTACAGCGCTGCTGCTGCTGGGTTCAGCGAAGCTCAATATCAGGCTGCTTACGTGACAGGGATTCGTCATTTGCTAGAAGCCTTACGCCAAACTGGTCAGCAACCGAAACGGCTGCTGTTTACCTCCAGCACCTCCGTTTACGCCCAGCGCCAGGGAGAGTGGGTGGATGAAGACTCTCCGGCTGAAGCGGAAGGCTTTAGCGGTCGCTGCATCCGTCAGGGTGAACAACAGTTATGGGCCAGCGGTTGGCCCGCGGTGGCCATTCGCTTCGGCGGTATCTACGGTTCAGGTCGCACCCGGCTGATCGATAGCGTTCGCAATGGCGTCGCGGTCTGTCCCGAGGGTCCGCCGATCTATACCAATCGCGTTCACCGTGATGATTGCACCCGGATACTGGAGCATTTGTTACAAATCGCGGAGCCGCAGAAACTGTATATTGCCGTCGATGACGACCCGGCGCCGTTGGATGAGGTACTGGATTGGCTGGCTATCCAACTGAAAGTTCCGAAACCGCTACGGGTCGCACAACCACCGCTGAAGCCTGGCGCTGAAGTCCGTCGCGATCCGGCGATGCGCCTAAGGGCCAGCAAGCGCTGCCGCAATACCCGATTGCGCGCCAGTGGTTTTCAGTTCCGCTATCCCAGCTACCGGGATGGATATGCCGCCTTGTTGGATCTCGACCGCTAAAATCCGGCGTTGGCAAAATCGTAGCTCATCTCGCGGTAGGGATGCTGCAGGAAAAACCCCTGGATTAGATCGACGCCCAGCGACCACAAAATCGGCATGGCCTGCACGTCTTCGACGCCACCGACGATGGTGGCCGCTCCTAGCGATTCTAGATGACCTACCAATTCCTTGAGTTGAGTTTGTTTTTTGGCATCTTTGGCAAGATGGTTGACGAAATACATGTCCAACTTGACATAATCGGCGCCTAGATTCTTAAGCAGATTCAGTGAATCCGCACCCCGGCCAAAGCGATCCAGGCAGAAGCCGCAACCGAGCAACTTGATGCCGCTCAAGAACGTGAACATGTCGCGCAAGCTGCGTTCAGCGGTCGATTCGGCGACCTCGAACACGATGCGTTGCGCCTCGACGCCGGTTCTTTCCAGCGTTTCACGCAACCAGACGCCCAAGGTCTTGTCCTGCAATGTGACCGGCAGTACTTTGATGAACAAAGTGGTTGCGGCCTGTCGCTGTTGTAATATTTCCAAGGTTTGAGCGATCACCCAGCGGTCCAGCGCCAGCCCTAGCTCATGATTATGGACCACGCCAAATACGCTGCCTGGCACCAGTTCTTGTCCCTGATTGTCGCGCAAGCGCAACAATACTTCATAACGTTCGTCGGTGTCGCCGTGCATGCTGGCGATCGGTTGAAACACCAGCCAGAGCCATTCGCGGTCGATCATCTCCCGCACCTGGTCCAACATCCGTGCTCGAGAAGAAGCTTCATGATCACGCTGCCCTAGAGGGATATTCTGCTGGAGATAGATACGCTCTCCTTTGGCCTCCCGGGCTAGCCCACAGGCCGAATCGGCTCGTTGCATCAGCATCAAGTGATCTTGACTGCGGTCATTGGTCAAGGCGATGCCGATGCTAGTCCGCAATAACAGCGCCTGATCACCGACCTTGTAAAATCCGGTTTCTAGCGCGTCACGGATACGACGGGACAGATGGAGTGGCGCCTCGCCGAACAGATTCGGCGCCATGATCGCAAAAGCAGCTTCGCTGAACCGCGCTGCCGGTTGCTCGGCGGTAAGCACCTGCCGCAATCGGCTGGCCGCTTGCCCCACGACCTCGTCGGCAGTGGCGACCCCCGCCGATTCGCGGATGGTTCGCAAGTTGTCCAACATGATGAAGATGACCACCAGGGTTTGCAGGCGTAGCCCCATCGCTTCTAATCCTCGCTCCAGCAACACCATGAATCGTCGGCGATTGTAGAGGCCGCTGACCACATCGTTGTCGCTGAGCAGACTGAGCTTCACCCGCATGGCGCGCGCCCGGCGCAAGCGTTGCTTGACTTCCCAGCATAGATAACTGATCGGCACTGGTTTGGTCAGTAAACTGGCTCCCGGCACCTCCAGATTCATCAGATAATGGGCGACATCCGCCGGAAAACACATTAGGACCAGGGGTAGGATGTCGCAGTCGCGGTGCTGAGCGATCACTTGAGCCAATTCTGGCCCGCTGACTTCCTTGATATCCAAATCAATCAACAATAGATCAGGTCGAAAGCGATGAATGTCCTGCAATACTTGCAGCGGTTGAATCAGTACTCGCGGCGTAATGCCCTGTTCTTCTAATGCTCCGGCCATTTCCCAGGCTTCGGTCGGTCGGTCGTTGACGATCAGTACCCGGTAATGACCTTCTGAGGTTTGTGGCAGCAGCAGTTCCCGCAACAGGCTGATCAATTCATCGTTATCGAGAGGCTTGTTGAAATAGGCGGCTCCACCAGCCCGCACCGCTTCCAGGCGTGCGGCCATATCGTTGCGCTCGGCGAGGAACAGCACTGGCGAGCGAAAGCCGATCTGGGCCCGCAGGTTAGTGACCATCTCCAACACAGCTTCCGATCCTTCTGGGAAATCCACATCAATGATCACGGCGCCTGGCATCCGCTCATGCAGGCGTTCTTCTGCCTCGATCAAATTGGAGATATGCCGTACCCGGTAACCGAAATCTTCAAGCTTGGTCATCAATGACGGCTTTTCAGTGTCGGGGATGATCAGGAAGATTTCCGGCTGAACGGCCAGCAATGGGCGAGTCCGCGGCTCATCGTTGGCACTGCTGTTGTCGGTCGCCAAGATAAAGCGTAACGCATCGATCAATACCATCAGCCGTTGCCGTTCAGATTCGGGCGGTATCTCGTTGACCGTTGCACAACCTCTGACATGATGCTCCAACTGCGTCACTAGTTTGAGCAAACGCTCATCGTCCCGACCTTGGGCATTTTTCACCATGTCCTGCGCTAAACGGACCAGCATGGCAAAAGACTTAGGATTCCATTTGACGTAGTACAGTTTCTGCCACAAATCTTCAATCAGTGTGAGGTGATTGACCAATCTGAGGCGTTGGCTATCCTGACCTTTTGCCTGATTCACGGCTTGTCTCCTGATCGTTTTTCTGGCAAGGCTGATCGACGGTGAAGCTCAAGGATCAAAGGCCTGTCTTGCAATATTAATGTTCCACCTGAGTGACGTCTCGTACCGCGCCGCGAGCGGCGCTGGTGGTCATGGCGGCATAGGCGCGTAGCGCGGGCGAGACTGATCGTTGCCGGTTGACCGGTTTCCAGGCTGCTGCGCCCTGTGCTTGCATCACCGTTCGCCGCTGTTGCAATGTTTCGTCACTGACCGCCAAATGGATACGGCGGTTAGGAATGTCGATTTCGATCAGATCTCCTTCTTCCGCCAGAGCGATGGCGCCACCCTCTGCCGCTTCTGGTGAGACATGGCCGATGGAAAGACCCGAAGTGCCGCCAGAAAAACGGCCATCGGTGACCAAGGCACAGACCTTACCCAGTCCCTTAGATTTGAGATAACTGGTCGGATACAGCATTTCCTGCATCCCCGGCCCGCCTCGCGGCCCTTCATAGCGGATCAGCACCACATCGCCCGGCTGGATACGCCCGCTGAGAATAGCTGCGACGGCCTCTTCCTGACTCTCCATGATCCGCGCCGGCCCCTGAAATCGCAGATTTTCTTGCTCGACCCCAGCGGTTTTGACGATGCAGCCTTCTTCGGCCAGGTTGCCATATAACACAGCCAGACCGCCATCCTGAGAATAGGCGTGTGGCTGGGCGCGGATGCAACCACTCTCCCGGTCCAGATCCAGACTCGGCCAACGGGTCTCCTGGCTGAAGGCTTGCTGAGTGGGAATGCCAGCGGGACCAGCCGAGTAGCGAACCCGTGCTTCGTCCCAGGAGGTTGGGCGAGCGATATCCCAGCGATCCAGCGCCGTTGCCAGCGTTTCGCTGTGGACAGTGCGCGCCTCGCGGTGCAGCAATCCGGCGCGATCCAGCTCACCAAGAATGGCCATGACGCCGCCAGCTCGATGTACGTCTTCCATATGGTATTTCTGTGTTGCAGGCGCTACCTTGCATAAGTTCGGTACGCGCCGCGATAGTCGGTCGATGTCACGCATGGTGAAGGCGACTTCACCTTCCTGGGCCGCTGCCAGCAGATGCAATACGGTATTGGTCGAGCCGCCCATGGCGACATCGAGGCTCATGGCGTTTTCGAAGGCTTCGAAAGTGGCGATGCTGCGCGGCAGCACCGAAGCGTCGTTCTGTGTGTAGTAACGCTGTGTCAGTTCGACAATGCGCTGTCCAGCTTCCAGGAACAGTTTCCGACGGTCGGTATGCGTCGCTAGCAACGAGCCGTTGCCTGGCAGGCTCAGACCCAATGCTTCCGTCAGGCAGTTCATGGAGTTGGCCGTGAACATGCCGGAACAGGAACCACAGGTTGGGCAAGCTGAGCGCTCGTATTCGGCGACGGTGGCGTCGTCGATGCGATCGTCGGCGGCGGCGACCATCGCATCGACCAAATCCAGCTTGTGGACCGCTAGCCGAGTCTTACCGGCTTCCATCGGCCCACCAGAGACGAAAATCGTTGGAATATTCAGGCGCATGGCGGCAATCAACATGCCGGGGGTTATCTTGTCGCAGTTGGAGATGCACACTAGGGCGTCGGCGCAGTGAGCGTTGACCATGTATTCGACGGCATCAGCGATCAGTTCACGCGAAGGCAGCGAATACAACATCCCATCATGGCCCATGGCGATGCCATCATCGACAGCAATCGTGTTGAATTCCTTGGCAAGACCGCCGACTTGTTCGATTTCGCGTGCGACCAGTTGTCCCAAATCTTGCAGATGAACGTGGCCAGGAACGAACTGGGTGAAAGAGTTAGCGATGGCGATGATCGGTTTGCCGAAATCGCTATCCTTGACGCCGGTTGCTCGCCACAGGGCGCGGGCGCCAGCCATATTACGGCCATGTGTGGTAGTGCGGGAACGATAGTCGGGCATGATGAGCTCCATAAAAGCGGGAAGGGGGATCAGGAACAATCGAGAAAACCACCCAGTCTGGAAAGGATTTTACGGTAATTTTCAGTGTTCAGGGAATGGAACCATTATTGAGAACCATTCAGCGCTATTTCTGTCATCCTAGCCGATGTTCAAGGTGGCGAGATCAGCCAGTAGATGATCATGGATATGATAGGTTGATGATCATGTGATCAAGAGCGCTTAATGCCCTGCATGAAAGATAATCCATGTCGACCACGATACTCCCAATCCATCATGAATGACGTGACTGTTCACCTTATCTTTACTCGTCTACAAGCCGCTTGCCCACAGCCGACGACGGAATTGTGCTATGACAGTCCCTTCGAATTGCTGGTGGCTGTCATCTTGTCAGCGCAATCGACCGATAGAAAGGTCAATGAAGTCACTGCCCGGTTATTTCCAGTCGCCAACACGCCGCAAGCCGTGCTGGCGTTGGGTGAGGCGGGCCTGAAGAGCTTCATCAAGACGATCGGCCTCTATAACGCCAAGGCGGCTTATATCTTCAGGACCTGCGCCCTATTAGTAGAGAAACATGGGGGTGAGGTACCGCGCGACCGGGCGACACTGGAAGCGTTGCCCGGCGTCGGACGCAAGACGGCCAATGTCGTCCTGAACACGGCTTTTGGCGAACCGACGATGGCTGTCGATACGCATGTCTTCCGGGTTGCGAACCGCACCGGACTAGCGCCTGGCAAAACCGTGCGCGAGGTGGAAGAAGGCTTGCTGGCGGTCATACCGGAGGAATTCCAGCAGAACGCCCATCATTGGTTGATTCTGCATGGCCGTCATGTCTGTACTGCACGCAAGCCGCACTGTCCGGATTGTCTGATCCGCGATCTGTGCACATATACGGAGAAGGCACAGTAGATCTGTGCTCCCACCTGCGACCAAGCGCTGATCAACGCCGCGCATGATTGGGGAAGGCATGACCGACTGCGAACAGAACGGCGGCGGCGATGACCACCGAAGGACCGGCGGGTGTATCCCAGCGCAAGGATACCCACAGTCCTGTTCCTACCGCGATACAGCCCAATCCGCTGGCCAGCGCCGCCATGCCTTCCGGCGAACGGGCGAAGCGCCGCGCTGCGGCGGCTGGGATGACCAGCAGCGAGGTGATCAGCAAGATACCGACGACTTTCATCGCTACGGCGATCACGATGGCGATCAAGAGCATGAAAGCCAACCGCACAGCGAATACCGGCACGCCTTCCACCTGTGCTAGATCCTCATGAACCGTCGCTGCTAGCAATGGTCGCCATAGCCAGGCCAACGCGGCTAGCGCCAGCAGCGCACCTCCCCAGATCCAGTAGAGGTCGCTGGGACTGATCGCCAGGATATCGCCGAATAGGTAGCTGACCAGATCGACCCGGACCGTTTCCAGAAAAGCCAGCATGACCAGCCCAACCGACAGGCTGGTATGCGCAAGGATACCCAGCAGAGTGTCGGCGGCCAGCCGGCGCTGCCGTTGTAGCAACACCAGCACGACCGCTACCGTCAGACAGGTCACGGCGACACCCAGTTCCGGGTTGACGTTCAAGACCATGCCCAGCACGATCCCTAACAACCCCGAATGCGCCAGGGTGTCACCGAAATAGGCCATACGCCGCCAGACCATGAAAGCGCCTAACGGTCCAGCCGCCAATGCGACACCCAGGCCACCCAGCAAGGCGCGTGCCAGGAAATCATCCATGTATTTCTTCCTTGGCAGCCACCACGGCTCCGTGCAGGTCATGGCGATGGTTATGATGGTGATGGTAGATCGCCAATCGTCGAGCGCCATCAATGCCAAACAACTCCAGATAGGCAGGATCGCGGGCGACATGCTCCGGATGACCAGAGCAACAAACGTGTCGGTTCAGGCACAGCACATGATCGGTCGTCGCCATCACCAGATGTAGTTCATGCGATACCATGAGAATCCCATAGCCTTGCCGCCGCCGCAAATGACTGATCAGATCATACAGCTCATACTGACCCGTCAGATCCACACCTTGGATCGGTTCATCCAGCACCAGCAGATCCGGCTTTCGTAACAAGGCGCGCGCCAGCAGTACTCGTTGTGTTTCACCGCCGGAGATGGCTTGCATCGGCGTGTTCAGGACATGCACGGCGCCGACTTCGGCCAACGCCGATCGGACTCGTTCACGCGATGCCGGCGTACCCAAGGTCACGAAGCGCTGCACGGTCAGCGGCAAGGTATCGTCCACCGTCAGCCGCTGTGGCATGTAGCCGATCCGCAATCCAGGTCTGAGGCGGACCTGGCCGTGATCCGGACGGAGCAGACCCAGCACGATGCGCACCAGCGTGGATTTACCAGCGCCGTTGGGGCCGATGAGGGCCACAATTTCACTGGACGAGACCTGAAGGCTCACGGCTTGCAAAATGGGGTTGCCGCGAATGGCGAAATAGACGTTTTCAACCGTCAGCAGCGGCTCAGTCGCCATGGCGTGATGCCTCCTGACAATCCAGGCAACGACCGAGGACTTCCACTGTCTGGGCTAACACTTCGAAATGACGGGCCATCGCTTCAGTGTGCAAGGTTGCTTCGACCGTTTGGTTGTTCAATTCATCGGCCTGACCACAATCCTGACAGATCAAGAACTGGCCGCTGTGGTGAGCGCCTGGCTGGCGGCAGCCCATGAACATGTTCAGTGAGGCCAATCGGTGGATCAATCCTTGTTCTAGCAGGAAATCCAGCGCCCGATAGACTGTGGGCGGCGCTCCTTGGCGGCCATCATTGCGTAATACGTCCAAGATGGCGTAAGCGCCGAGCGGCGAGGAGTGGTGCCAAATAATTTCCAGCACTCGCCGACGCAGCTGGGTGAGACGAACCCCACGTTGTTGGCAGACGATCTCGGCTTGCGATAACGCTTGCCGAGCAGCGGCAAGTTGCCGAGAACAGGGCTCCAGAGGGGGTTGCATCGGTCGGTGCTCCAGCTTGACGAAAGTCATTCGATGTTATTCTATAACAATAGATACTCTATAACATAACGCGAGGATGATGCTATGCCATGTAATCCGCTCTCCCTGCAATGGTTGCAGAAGGGATTGGGAATTTTGCTGTGGTTCCTGCCATCGGCGGGATTTGTCGCTGGATTGCCGGTGACGGCCAGCATCAAGCCGGTGCATGCGCTGGTTGCTGGAGTTATGCAAGGCGTCGGTGAGCCTCACCTGTTGGTGGCGGGGGGCGCCTCACCTCATGACTACCGACTGCGACCTTCCGATGTGCGCGCTATCGAACAAGCCCGCGTGGTGTTTTGGATCGGGCCAGATCTGGAGAGTTTCTTAATCAAGCCGCTGGAAAATGTCAACGGCCAAGTCCAAGCTGTTGCTTTGCTGGATGCGCCTGATATCAAGGTTCTCTCTTTGCGAGCGAGCGGCGCCTGGGAAGCGCATCACCATCATGAAGAGCCGGATGGCGATCATGCGCAATTGGATCATGATGCCAGCCATGTTCATGATCACGATGGTGCAGCCAGTCCCGATGCGCATATCTGGCTGGACCCGGTCAACGCCGTAGCCATGACCCGTCAAATTATCAGGATACTGAGCGAAGCTGATCCGGACCATCGAGCTGATTATCAACGCAATGGCGCAGCATTGATCGAGCGTTTGAGCCAGTTGCATCGACAGTTGGCATCCGACTTGGCGTCAGTCAAAGATCGGCCTTACGTCGTGTTTCACGATGCCTATCAGTACTTCGAGCAGCGTTATGGATTGAATGCAGTCGGCTCGATCGTGCTGGACCCAGAACGACGGCCCGGCGCTCAGCGAGTCGTGGAGATCCAGACGCGCATTCGCGATCTCAAGGTGCGCTGTGTTTTCAGTGAGCCGCAATTCCAACCGGCCCTGGCAGCGACCATTGTCCGTGGCAGCAATGCTCGACTGGGTATTCTCGATCCGCTTGGCGCGGAATTGCCTGCAGGTCCTGAGGCTTACTTCCGGTTATTGCAAGGATTAGCGGAAGCGTTACGCACTTGTTTGAGCGAAGCCTGAAACAAATAGCTCTTGGACCGGGCGCCCAAAGCCTGGTTCAAGCGCAGTTGGAAAATCCTGGTTGGATCTCAATTCATCAGTTTCGTTGGCAGCATTCACGGACGGGATGTTCTATGCTGTTATGCGCATTCGTTGGCGCTGAGCCTGTCATTCCTGCAGGTTTAACCAACTTACTATCTCTAAATCATCAAGTTAATGTGAATGATAGATATCAAAGGCGAATGATCATGGCTGACACGTTTGCGGACTTTACGCCTTACAGCGCGGAACGGGACGAGGAATACATGAATGACCAGCAGAAAGTCCATTTCCGCGCCATCCTGCTGGCTTGGAAACAGGAATTGATGGAAGAGGGTCGCCGTACTGTCAACAGTATGCGGGATGAGGTCCTCAATCTACCCGATCCAAATGATCGGGCCAGCCAGGAGGAAGAGTTCTCGATCAGTCTGCGAGCACGAGATCGGGAACGTAAGCTTTTGCACAAGATCGACAAAGCATTGAACCGACTGGCCAATGACGAGTATGGTTATTGCGAAGCTTGCGGTGTAGAGATTGGTCTGCGTCGGTTGGAGGCGCGGCCCACCGCTGAATTATGCATCGATTGCAAACACTTGGAAGAACAGAAGGAAAAGAGTCAAGCGACTTGAGCGAGATGAAATAGGTAATCCTGAAGCGTGAGTGATACATTGGATATTCTCCCTCTACCTGAAAGGGTTCACATCACGCACTATGCAAGACTACTGCTTGACTAAATGTCTATACCACTATCCGCCTATCAGCGATCCAGAAGTTGCTGTTGGTTAACCAGCACTTGTTGCAACAGGCTCTCGAGTCTGTCGAGGCGCTGTTCCAAGCGTCGGATGCGCCGATTGCGCCGATTCAGCGTTCCACCCTGATCATCATTAGGGTCGGCGCCGCCCGCCACTGAAGATGCATGCTCTTCGTCGTTCCAAGAGTAAGGTGGTGATCCATCAGAGCCGCCCTCGATCCCATCCGGATGAGCGGATGATGCCATCCCTTCATACCCATCATGATGATTGTCCTGCCAGGCTTCTCCTTGAGTTAGCCAATCGGATGGGCGCTCGTTGCGCAGCGTCGCGTTGTCCATCGCTGAATCATCCTGTGCAGGATTTGGATCGTCTATCCGCAGCGCTGGTGTTTCCAGCGCATTTCTCTGTAATTCTTGCCGGCATTGCTGGATCATCCTGCGGCGTTCCTGATGATCATCGATCTGGCGGGTCCGTTGCCGGCACTCTCGCCTGTGCGCTTGGACAGTGCTGTGCGGTGGGGCGTCGGCCTGGATATCGCTATTGGCCGCATCGGGATCGATTTGGGCGGAGGCTGGTAAACCATCCATCATGAGACATGACAACATAATAACGACCACTACGGGTTTCATCGGTTTTCCTAAGGCATCCAGATAGGGGAAACGATTCCACCATTACAGCATCTTTTAGAGCATGTCCGCACCAGAAAATCACTTTTCTTTCTTCCGCATCAGTGCGTATCGCCACCGGCGTTTCGGTCATTGGTGGATACTGTCGATGGTATTAGGTGGTTTTCTGTGGTTCCTGGATCGCTGGCTGCCACCGCCTGTTGAGCCCGCTCGACAAACCTCCGTACAAGTGCTTGACGCCCAGGATCGCCTGTTGCGGGTCTTCACCACGCCTCCCGGCGTTTGGCGATTGCCTGTGCAACCAACGGCTGTCGACCCGTTGTACCTGAACCTGCTCATGGCGTATGAAGACCGGCGCTTTCTTCATCATCCGGGCGTCGATCCGCTGGCGATGGTTCGAGCGCTGGGGCAATGGCTGAATCACGGCTGGGTCGTCTCAGGCGCTTCGACCTTGACCATGCAGACTGCTCGTCTACTGGAACCCCATCGGCGGGATCTGCTTGGCAAGATTGGAGAAATGGCGCGTGCTCTGCAACTGGAGCGGCGCTATACCAAGGACGAGATTCTCAGCTTTTATCTGACTCTGGCGCCTTATGGCGGCAATTTGGAAGGCGTGCGCGCCGCAGCATTAGCCTGGTTCGGTAAGGAACCTGCACGGTTGACTGCTGCGGAAGCCGCACTGCTTGTGGTGTTGCCACAGGCGCCGTCACGATTGCGCCCGGATCGTTATCCTGAGCGCGCGCGGGCCGCCCGTGACAAGGTGCTGGCGCGTATGGAGCAACTGGGGGTATTGACTCCGCGTCAAGTGGCTGAAGCTCGCGAAGAACCGGTGCCAACCTGGCGTCATCCTCTGCCTTTTCTGGCTCCCCACCTGGCCGACCGGTTACGCGCGGTCCAGCCGGAAACGATGTTGCATCGCACCTTCATCGATCGCGATTTGCAGCGGACTCTGGAAACACTCGCCCGTCAACAGCACAGTGCGCTGGAGTCGCACAGCAGCATCGCCCTGTTAGTCGTGGCGAATCGCGATCAGCGAGTGCTGGCTTATGTCGGCGCCAGCGACTTCTTCGCTACGCGCCGGGCGGGACAAGTGGACATGATTCAGGCCATCCGCTCACCCGGTTCGACGCTCAAGCCCCTGGTCTACGGGTTGGGTTTCGATGATTTGTTGATCCATCCGGAAACGCTGATCGAAGATGTACCCACCCGTTTCGGCGATTACACGCCGACTAACTTCCGCAATACTTATGCTGGACAACTCACCGTGCGCGAAGCGCTCCAGCAATCGCTGAATATTCCAGCCGTGGCGGTGCTGGAACAAGTGGGGCCGGCGCGCGTGGCGGCGCGCTTGCGTGAGGTGGGCCTGCCGCTGGATTGGAACCGGGCCAATCCACATCCTGGACTGCCATTGGTGCTGGGTGGCGTAGGTACGACCCTGGAAAAATTGGTGACACTGTATGCCAGTTTTGCCAACGGTGGTTCAGTCGCACCCTTGCGCTTTAGCCTGGCCGATCCTGAAAGCGTAGGTCAACCGTTGCTATCGGACACGGCCTGCTGGTATCTGGGTGAGATTTTGCGCGATGCGCCAGTACCGCAAAATATCGCGCCGCCGAGCAGCACAGCCCGACCCCGATTCATCGCCCACAAGACCGGCACCTCTTACGGCTTTCGTGACGCCTGGGCGCTGGGTTTCGATGCGGACTATACGGTTGGGATCTGGGTCGGACGACCGGATGGTGCCCCCAGTCCAGGTCATTATGGACGCAATACCGCGGCGCCGTTATTATTTCGGGTCTTCAATCTGTTGCCGGAACCGGCGCGCCGGTCCCCGCCACCGCCTCCTAAAGCACTCCGCGTGGTCAACCGCAGGCAACTGCCGGAGCGATTGCGCTATTTTCATACCCGGCCAGCGGTCCAAAATCTCGACGCTCCACGACTCAACATCACCTTTCCGGTAACTGGCACTATCGTGGAATTGCCTCGTCATGATGGCGGGTTAGTCGAGCTGCCGTTGGCGGCGACGGGAGGGGTGCGGCCATTACGCTGGTTGGTAAACGGTCGACTACTGCCGACCGACCCGTGGCGGCGGGAAACCTTCTGGCAACCCGATGGCGAGGGACAGGTGCGGATCACGGTGCTGGACCAGTCCGGCCAAATCGCCAGCACCCAAGTATGGATTCACCAGAATGGAGGAAATTGAAAGTCGCTTTGTCCCAAGAGCGACGTTTGAGGGGTGCTTACCGTAATTCCTTGGGCAAAGGGAACACCACATTTTCCTCTCGGCCAGCGCTCTCCACGATCGTCTTCGCACCCAATTCCCGTAGCCGGGCGATGACTTGTTGGACTAAGACTTCGGGCGCCGAAGCACCGGCGGTGACGCCGATGGTAGTTTTGCCGAGCAACCAAGCCGGGTCGATATCGTCCGGTCCATCGATCAGTTGTGCTGGAGCGCTTTCTTTCTCGGCCAGCTCGCGCAGGCGGTTGGAATTGGAACTGTTGCGTGAACCGACCACCAGCAGCAATTCACAGTCCCGCGATAAATCCTTGACCGCATCCTGCCGATTTTGGGTAGCATAGCAAATATCATCCTTGCGTGGCCCTTGGATCGTTGGGAAGCGCGCGCGCAGCGCGGTGACAATCCGCGCGGTGTCATCCACCGACAGCGTGGTTTGGGTCACATAGGCCAATTCGGTGGGATCGCGTACTTCCAAGGTCAGTACGTCCTCAACCGTTTCCACCAGATACATCCGGCCACCTGCGCGCTCATCATACTGGCCCATGCTACCCTCGACTTCAGGATGGCCCGCATGACCGATCAGGATCACTTCGCGACCGATACGCGCATGACGGCTGACTTCCAGATGGACCTTGGTCACCAGCGGACAGGTGGCGTCGAAGACCTTCAATCCGCGCTGCGTCGCTTGTTCCTGGACGCTCCGCGACACGCCATGAGCGCTGAAGATCACGGTCGCTCCGTCTGGCACTTCATCGAGTTCCTCGACGAACACCGCGCCACGCTGACGTAGATTGTCTACGACGAAGCGGTTATGCACCACTTCATGACGCACGTAGATCGGTGCGCCGAACAAATCCAGCGCCCGTTCGACGATCCCGATGGCTCGATCCACGCCGGCGCAAAAACCACGGGGATTGGCGAGATGAATATGTACGCTCATATGGATCTCCGAAGGAGAAAAGCAAGCACCATCCCTCTATTTATTATTCAGGGCTGGGGTTTTTGAGCCACAAGCTCTCCGCCACCAGCAGCACGGCGCCTATGGTGATGGCTGAGTCGGCGATATTGAAGGCTGGCCAATACCAGCGATCGTAATAGAGCTGAATGAAGTCGATCACTTGGCCTAGCCAGGCGCGGTCGATCAGGTTGCCGACCGCGCCGCCCAGAATCAGCGCCAATGCCGCCGCCAGCCCTTTTTCCTGCGGTTTGAGCCGCATCAACCAAATCACCAAGCCGATGCTGACCAACGATCCCAACCCCAGAAAGAACCAGCGCTGCCAACCGCCGGCCTCCGCCAAGAAGCTGAAGGCGGCGCCGGTGTTGTAGGTCAGCATCAGGTTGAAAGAAGGTGTCACCGGTACTGGCTGATGCATGATCAGCAGCGTCTCAGCGAGATATTTGGTGGCTTGATCCAGGACAATGACCAAGATGCTAAGCCAGATCCAGGGTTTGAGCATGGGCTTTTTCCAAGCAGGATGGACGATCAAGCGAATCTTCTTTCCTCTCCCGTGCCAAAGGCATTCTCCACGCAGCGCCCGCACAGTTCAGGATGATCGGTTGTTCGACCCACGTCTTCGCGATGGTGCCAGCATCGGATGCATTTGCTGTGTTGGCTAGGCGTGACCTGCACCACCAGTCGTTGATTGTTGACCATCATCGACTCGATCTCATCCGGCGCTTGTGTCAGTGGGTGAAGGCGAGCGTAGGAGGTTATCAAGAAGAAGCGCAGTTCATCGCTTAGTCGCCCAAGGTCGGCAGATAACTCACCCTCGCAGTAGATATCCACTTCGGCATCCAGTGAAGAACCGATGTTGCCCTCGACCCGTAATTGTTCAAGTTTCTTGGCGACGACCTCGCGGACGTTGAGCAACCGCTCCCAATAGGCCGCGTTCAACGATTCTTCATCGCCAACGCTGAACAGCTCTTCGTACCACGTTGCCAGGAAGACCGATGGGCCGCGCTCACCGGGCAGGTTCCGCCAGATTTCCTCGGCGGTGAAGCTGAGAATCGGCGCCAGCCAGCGGGTCATCGCTTCCAAAATATGCTGCATGGCGGTCTGCGCCGAGCGTCGGGCAATGCTGTCGCGACCGGTGGTGTACTGGCGATCCTTGATGATATCTAGATACAAACTACCCATGTCCACCGAGCAGAAGTTGTGAATCTTTTGATAAATCAGATGAAATAGATATTGGTCATAGGCTTCCAGGATCTCTTCCTGTAAGCGTCGGGTGCGATCCACCGCCCAACGATCCAACGCTAGCATGTGCTCTGGAGGAATCCGATGCAGTGCCGGATCGAAGCCATTGAGGTTGGCCAGCAAGAAGCGAGCGGTATTGCGCATCCGCCGATAAGAGTCGGCCATACGCTTGAGAATCTCGTCGGAGACGCTCATTTCGCTGCGATAATCGGTGGCTGCCACCCACAGCCGCAGTACATCCGCGCCCAGCGAGTTGAACACTTTTTGCGGTGCGATCACATTGCCCAGCGACTTGGACATCTTGCGGCCCTGGGCATCGACGGTGAAGCCGTGCGTCAGCAACCCCTTGTAGGGTGCGACCCCGCGCATGGCGGTTGAGGCCAGTAGCGAGGATTGGAACCAGCCGCGATGCTGGTCGGAACCTTCCAGGTACAGTTCCGCGGGAAAATGCAGTTCAGGGCGACGCTCCAATACCGAAAGGTGCGTCGTGCCGGAATCGAACCACACGTCCAGGGTATCCGGGGTCTTGTCGTATTCTGCCGCCTCCGTGCCGAGCAACTCGGTCGGATCCAATTCGAACCAAGCGTCGATGCCGCTTTGTTCGATGCGTTGCGCCACCAGCTCCATCAATTCCTGGGTGCGGGGATGCAGATCTCCGGTCTTTTTATGCGTGAACAGAGTGATGGGGACCCCCCAATAGCGTTGGCGGGATACGCACCAGTCAGGGCGGTTTTGCACCATGCCTTGAATCCGCGCCTCGCCCCAGTCTGGGGTGAAACGGACCTTCTTGATCTCCGCCAGGGCCTGAGCGCGTAAGCCGTGTTGATCCATGCCGATGAACCATTGTGGCGTAGCGCGGAAGATGATCGGTGTCTTGTGTCGCCAGCAGTGTGGATAGCTATGCTTCAGTCGGGCGGCGCGCAGTAGCCTCCCATGGGTCTTGAGGGCGTCGATGACCCGCTCGTTGGCGGCGAAGACATGCAATCCGGCAAATAGCGGGGTATCGGCCAGAAACTTGCCATCTGGGCCGACCGGGTTGTCCACCGTCAGTCCATAGCGGGAGCCGACCACATAGTCTTCCTGACCGTGGGCTGGGGCGGTATGCACCGCACCGGTGCCGGCCTCGGTGGTGACATGATCGCCGAGGATCACCGGTACTTCCCGGTCGTAGAACGGATGACGTAAGGCCAGGCCCTCCAGGTCGCTACCCAGGCCATGCGCCAATACCAGGTAGCTTTCCACTTGCCAGCGGGCCAGCGAATCTTGCAACAGCGCCTCGGCGACAACCAATCGTTCATGGCCCTGATCGGTTGCGACCTGGATGACGAGATATTCCAGCCCTGGATTGAGCGCTACGGCTTGGTTGGCGGGTAGAGTCCACGGGGTGGTGGTCCAGATCACGACCGACAACGCTCCCTGGCCCTCGTGGCCTTCGACATGATGTAACCGCGCCAGCAATGCTTCAGGATTCGCCACGGGAAAGCGCACGTCGATCGCCGGCGAATCACGGTCTTCGTATTCGACTTCGGCCTCAGCCAGCGCCGAGCCGCAGTCGATGCACCAGTACACGGGTTTGGAACCCCGATACAGGTAGCCGTTGGCGATGATACGCGCCAGCGAGCGCACGATATCGGCCTCGGCGCGGAAGTCCATGGTCAGGTAAGGATGCGCCCAGTCGCCTACGACGCCCAGCCGCTGAAAATCGGCGCTTTGACTGGCGACCTGCTCGGCGGCGAATGCCCGGCAGGCGTCGCGAAAGCGATGCGCGTCCACCTGGACGCCGACCTTGCCCAGTTTCTTTTCCACCACTTGCTCGATGGGTAGGCCGTGACAATCCCAACCCGGCACGTAGGGTGCGTCGAAGCCGCTCAGCGTCTTGGACTTCACGATGATGTCCTTGAGCACCTTGTTGACCGCGTGGCCGATGTGAATCACCCCGTTCGCATAAGGCGGACCGTCATGCAACACAAATTTGGGCCGACCGGCAAATTCAGCGCGCTGGCGACGGTACAACTCCAGCTCCTGCCAATAGCGCAGCAAATCCGGCTCGCGCTTGGCAAGATCGGCTCGCATCGGGAAAGCGGTTTGGGGCAGGTTGAGGGTGTCTTTGTAATCGGCCACGATGAACCTCTGGGAACGAATGCTCAAACGCCCCTGGCTCCGAATCTTAGAGCACAAGGGGGAGAGAGGTGGAAAAAGAAGATGGTGAAGCTTGCAAAATCCCTCGCGCGGCGAACCAGTCCCGAGCAACCTGCTCATCTTGCTGAATTTGCTCGCGTAATGCATCCAGGGAGGCGAAATGTCGTTCCGGGCGCAGGTAGTGCAGGAAATCGATCTTGACGTGCTTGCCGTAGAGGTCGCCCTGGAAATCCAGCAAATGGACTTCTAGTTGCTCACGAACGCCTTGCACGGTTGGACGGCGGCCGACGTTGGCGACACCGGGCCAGGGCTTCAATTCGGAACCGCTGATGGACACCGCATAGACGCCACTGATCGGCGTGGCGCGGCGATACAGATGGATATTGGCGGTTGGAAAACCGAGGGTTCGTCCCCGCTGGTCGCCGTGCGCCACCCGCCCGCATATGTCGTAGGGTCGGCCCAGCAACCGCATCGCCAATTCCAGATCGCCCCGGCCCAGCGCTTGCCGGATGCGAGTGCTGCTGACGCGTTCGTTATCGATCAGGTAGCTATGGTTGTCGACGACCTCGAAGCCATGTTGTTGGCCTGCCGCAACCAGCATGGCGAAATCACCGGCGCGACGATGACCAAAACGGAAGTCATCGCCAATCACCAGATAGCGAACGCCCAAGCGTTGAACCAACAGGTCTTCGATGAAAATCTGTGCCGGCGTGGCCGCTAGTCGCTGGTCGAATTCCAGGCACAATACGCGCTCGATACCCAATTCATCCAGCGCCAGCAACTTTTCCCGCAGACGCATCAATCGAGCGGGCGGTGCTGCCGGATCGGCGAAGAACTCTTGAGGTTGCGGCTCGAAAGTAAGGACCAACCGGGGTAGGTGCAACCGTCCAGCAGGTTCGGTCAGTTGGGCTAGGATCGCTTGATGGCCGAGATGCACTCCATCGAAATTGCCGATGGTGGCTACGCAGCCATGATGTCGGGGGCGAAGATTGTGTTGACCACGAATGAATTCCATGCTGTTTGCGCTGCTCTCGAATTCATGAAGTTCGTGATTATACGGAGTTGACACGAATTTTCATGCCGGATTCCACTCTCTCGGAGAAGTGAGATCGCTGTGTTTGGTGGATATGTAGCCACGACAGCTATAATTCCTTTATCAAGTTAGCTAACTGGAAATCACTCATGTGTGGAATCGTAGGCGCTATCGCTGAACGCAATGTCACTCCCATCCTGCTCGAAGGTCTGCGGCGGCTGGAATATCGCGGCTACGATTCGGCGGGCATCGTCACTCGGGATGGCCGGGATGGCCAGTTACACCGGCTACGGACCGTCGGCAAGGTGCAAATGCTGGCCGACGGCCTGCGACAGGAACCGGTGCGCGGCTCGCTCGGCATCGCACACACCCGTTGGGCGACGCATGGTGAACCCTGCGAACGCAACGCCCACCCGCATCTTAGTAACGACTCGGTGGCGGTGGTGCATAACGGCATCATCGAGAACCATCAGGAACTCAGGCAAGAACTCAGCGCTGCCGGTTATCGTTTCGAATCTGAGACCGATACCGAGGTGGTGGCTCATCTGATCGAGCAGCGGATGCGGGAAACTGGCGATTTACGCGTGGCTGTGCAGCAGGCCATTACGCGACTGACTGGCGCGTACAGCCTAGGCGTGATTTGTCGTGCAGACCCAGATCGCTTGATCGCGGCGCGGGCCGGCAGTCCGCTGGTGCTGGGTATCGGTATCGAGGAGCACTTTATCGCCTCCGACGTTTTTGCCCTGGCGCCGGTCACCCAAACCTTCGTCTTCCTAGAAGAAGGCGATATCGCCGAGGTGCAACGAGAGCAATTTGTCATTTACGATCGTGCAGGGCAACCGGTGGAGCGGCCGTTATCCTACGCTGCTCAGCAGGGCGGACCGGCGGGCAAGGGCGGCTATCGCCATTTCATGCTCAAGGAAATTTTCGAGCAACCGGCGGTAGTGGCCGAGACCCTGGAAGGGCGTATTCATCAAGGGCATTTGTTGGAAGACAGCTTCGGATCGGAGGCAGGCGCGCTGTTCGATCAAGTGCAAGGCGTTCATATCGTCGCCTGCGGCACCAGTTATCATGCCGGCCTGGTTGCGCGCTATTGGTTGGAAAGCCTGGGTGTCCCTTGCATGGTCGAAGTGGCCAGCGAGTACCGCTACCGACGTGGAGTGACGCCGCCGGGCACCCTGTTCGTCAGCATCTCCCAGTCGGGCGAAACCGCCGATACCCTGGCGGCGCTGCGTGAAGCCAAGGAGCGTGGTTATCTGTCCACCCTGGCTATTTGCAATGTCGCCGAGAGTTCGTTGGTGCGCGAATCAGCGTTGATCCTGCTGACCCGTGCTGGTCGCGAAATCGGGGTGGCTTCGACCAAGGCGTTTACCACGCAACTGGTGGCTTTGCGGTTGTTGGCGTTGATGTTGGGCCGGCGATATGGCTTGAGCGAAAGCAATGTGGCGGTGTTAGCGCGGGATTTGGAATTGTTGCCGAAGGCCCTGGAGGAAGCGCTATTGCTGGACAACGCGATCGAGCGACTGGCTGAGCATTTCGCCGAGAAGCATCACGCCTTGTTCTTGGGGCGTGGCCCGCAATATCCCATCGCGATGGAAGGAGCGCTCAAGCTCAAGGAAATTTCCTATATCCACGCCGAAGCTTATCCCGCCGGCGAACTCAAGCATGGTCCGTTGGCATTAGTGGATGCCGACATGCCTGTCGTCTGCGTGCTGCCCAAGGACGATCTATTGGAGAAGGTGCTCTCCAATCTTCAGGAGGTGCGCGCGCGCGGCGGCGTACTGTTCCTATTTGCCGATCGGGAAGTTGATACTCATCTCAGCGGTGTCGATACGCATGTGTTATCGCTAGGCGCCGTGCCGGAATCGATTGCGCCGATCGTGTTCACCGTCCCTTTGCAATTGCTGGCCTATCATGCGGCGGTGCTGAAAGGTACCGATGTCGATCAGCCGCGTAACCTAGCGAAATCGGTGACTGTGGAATAGAAAACGCCTACCCCGGCTTCCCTGCCCCCAACTTCTCCCTCCTATGGGAGTGGAGGTGGAGATTTTTAGCGATCCAACGGACTTTAATCTCTACGGGTCTTAATTCCTCGCAGCTTGCTGTAGGGCCGTTCATTTATGTAACAAGTGAGCATAAAATGGAAATCACTACAGAGATATATACTGGGGACAGTAAGGAGCAGTTAAAGCAGCTTCCAAATAACTCTGTTGACCTTATAGTGACATCCCCACCTTACGCGGACCAACGAAAATATACCTATGGTGGAATTCATCATGATAAATATGTGGACTGGTTTTTGCTCATTTCAGAACAACTTTTACGCGTTCTTAATCCAACAGGAACTTTTATCTTAAATATTAAGGAAAAAGTGGTTGAGGGTGAGCGTAGTACTTATGTTATGGAACTCATTTTAGAAATGCGTAAGCAAGGATGGTTATGGACAGAAGAGTTTATTTGGCATAAAAAAAATTGCTATCCTGGAAAATGGCCTAATCGCTTCCGTGATGCATGGGAACGGCTTCTTCAATTTAATAAAAATCGAAAATTTCATATGTACCAAGAAGAAGTAATGGTGCCAATGGGCGAATGGGTAAATGCAAGGCTGAAAAACCTCTCTGAAACCGATAAAACCCGTGACAACTCAAAAGTCGGAAGTGGATTTGGCAAAAATATTTCAAATTGGCTTAATAGGGATAAGGCATATCCAACAAACGTTCTTCATTTAGCTACCGAATGTAATAACAAAAATCACAGTGCGGCTTTTCCTGAAGAATTGCCGGAATGGTTCATTAAACTGTTTACAAAAGAAAATGACACGGTTCTGGACCCGTTTATGGGTTCTGGAACAACGTTAAGTGTTGCAAATCGAATGAAGCGAAATTCAATAGGTATCGACATTATTCCTGAATATTGCGAGATGGTGAAAAAACAGTTGAACCTTGTTGAGTCATATCTATTCGAGCCAAAGGAAGAATATGAAACAATTAAACCTAAAAGACGTATCTTTGTGCGTTGAAAAATATTGGGATTTTTCATCAGAAAGGCAGTAGCGCTAAGAAGAAGAAAATGGAAAACCACCCAATAAAGTGCTACATCGGACGGTAATTCTACTGTGTTCCATTGTCGCTGCTTAGTCAAGCCGTTTTCGCGAATGCCACTCTGTTAATCTAAAAGTAAACGAGGGATTCTCGAATGTCTTTTAGTCAATTTAAGAGCATTGCTGATACTCAAAAAGCATACAATATCAAGTATGAGGATGGCATATTCATATCGGCGATAGACATCGTTGTTCCACAAACATTTATTGAAGAGTTTAAGTTTAATAAAGAAAATATTGACATATTTTCATCTGAGGCGTCTCGAAGCGAACTAATAATATCCCCTGTGCTGCGGGAGGTGTATAAAAAACATAGTAAGAAATATTCGTTTTGGATACAAAAGTCAATATCATTTGACGAGGTGCTATCAGGCACACCAGATTATATCTTTTCCAAGAGGTCTCCACTAGGTAAGACAGTGCTTGAAGCGCCTATTGTTATAGTTGTTGAGGCAAAAAAGAATGACTTTGAACAAGGATGGGGTCAGTGTTTGGCTGAGTTGGTCGCATCACAAAAGATTAATGATAATGAAATAAACTCATTATACGGAGTTGTAACTGATGGGAATTTATGGCAATTTGGCCGATTACAAGAGCATCTGTTTACAAAAAATGAGAAAAACTACACAATCGATAATATAAAAGAATTATTTGGAGCACTCGAGTATCTTGTAAATTTAGTGGATGAAGAACAATAGGGCTGATATGTAAATCCAGCCGCACCAAAAAGTGCCACTCTGCTCTGCTTTCTGGTGCGGATGATTTGAGTAGTGTGCATAAAATAATGATGAACAACTATTCAAGATAAGCTCTCGTCCTAATTCCCCGGAGGCAGGCGTCCATATTATTGGAGTGCAGAGCCTATCGTTCTAGTCTACGCATCCAACTTGCCAACTGGGCTTGTGATCTTCAAAAAGTTCGAGTTCTGCGTAGGGTGTAGGGCATCAGCCCGTAACTCACCGATCTGCTTGATTTCGGTCGGGCCAGCGAGCTTCACGAGAACAGGTTGTCCGTAACAAAAACCATCGATCGGTCCGTATTCCATCGAAGTCACCCTCCCAACGCAACTGGCCTTGATCATGTACATCAAGCTCTGCCCATATTCACTGTTCCATTAGGTTAGGTCGCCCGTGAACATTCGGGGAAATTCCGCATTCTCGTGAACCAATCCAGGTGAATCCTGTTAAACTGCCCCGTCGCGGCATTGCTCCAGTCTCCTGCGCCGCGCTCCATCCTGGCTAAACCTCTGTTCATCCGCCGTAGACTGGCGCCGAAACCCGGCGACCGGCCGATGTCGCTTTTTACTCTGGAGTCTCATGTCGTTTTCATCCCTTGGATTATCCGAAGCCCTCGTCCGCGCTGTTACCGAACGCGGCTACACCGTTCCCACCCCGATTCAGCGGCAGGCGATCCCCGCCGTGTTGTCAGGTGGCGACTTGCTGGCCGGTGCCCAGACCGGTACAGGTAAGACGGCTGGCTTTACCTTGCCGATCCTGCATCGCCTCGCCGCCAATAACGGTCGGAATGCACACGCCGGCCACCGTGCGTCGATCCGCGCCCTGATTCTCACGCCGACCCGCGAATTGGCCGCGCAGGTCGAGGAAAGCGTGCGCGAATACGGTAAATATGTGAATTTGAAATCGATGGTCATGTTTGGCGGTGTGGGTATCCAACCGCAGATCCAGCAGCTGCGTAGCCGGGTGGATATCCTGGTGGCTACTCCGGGTCGTTTGCTCGACCATGTAGGACAGGGGACGCTTGATCTGTCGCGGGTCGAGGTGCTGGTGCTGGATGAAGCGGACCGCATGCTGGATATGGGCTTCATCCACGATATCAAAAAAGTATTGGCGCGGTTGCCCCGACAACGTCAGAACCTGCTGTTCTCGGCCACTTTCTCCGACGAGATTCGAGCCTTAGCCGACAGCCTGCTCAACCACCCGGCGCTGATCGAAGTTGCTCGCCGCAACGCGCCTGCCGAAGCGGTGACCCAGCGTGTGCATCTCGTCGATCGCGAACGGAAGCGCGAATTGTTAGCCCATCTCATTCGCGAGAATCGCTGGCGACAGGTGTTGGTGTTCACCCGCACCAAGCACGGCGCTAACCGCCTGTCCGAGCAACTGACCAAGGGAGGTATTTCCGCACTGGCCATTCACGGTAACAAGAGCCAGTCGGCGCGGACCCATGCGCTAGCGCAATTCAAGAGCGGCGCCCTACCGGTATTGGTCGCGACCGATATCGCCGCTCGGGGTATCGATATCGTCGAATTGCCGCATGTCGTCAATTTCGAGTTGCCCAATGTGCCAGAGGACTATGTCCATCGCATCGGACGCACCGGTCGCGCCGGCGCGGAGGGAGAAGCCGTTTCGCTGGTCTGTGTGGATGAGCATAAGTTATTAGCGGATATCGAGAAGGTGCTCAAGCGTTCTGTACCTAGAGAAGTGATTCCCGGTTTTGAGCCCGATCCGCGCATCCAGGCCGAACCGATCCCGAATGGCCGTAACAACCGAGGTTCCGCATCCAGTCGCGGGTCTTCCAGAAATCATGCCTCTGCTCGTACTCGCACCGAATCGACACGCTCGCTTCATTCCCGGGAAACGACTTCTGGACGAGGACGCCCGGCGAAAACGACTGTTCAAGCTTCCCGTAAACCCGTTAAGATTCCGACCTTGATGGGAGGCTAGTTCAAACAACCGTGGGTTCCCTTCTTCCATCGACAGGGAGAAGGGGCAAGAGTGGCAAGCATGGCATACAAAGGCATTATTCTCGCTGGCGGTTCCGGTACTCGGCTGCATCCACTGACGGTTTCGGTCAGCAAACAGCTCATGCCGGTTTATGACAAACCGATGATCTACTATCCAGTGGCTACCTTGATGCTGGCGGACATTCGGGACATTTTGATTATCACCACACCCCGCGATCAGGAAGCGTATCGAGCCTTATTAGGCGATGGTAGCCAATGGGGCATGCGTTTCCAGTATGCTGCGCAACCCAGTCCTGACGGGCTGGCGCAAGCATTCCTGATCGGTGAGAATTTCATCGGCGCTGATCCAGCCTGCCTGATTCTCGGCGACAATATCTATTATGGTCAGGGCTTGTCGGCGGTGCTGCGCCGAGCGACGGCGCGCGAACGGGGTGCTACGGTGTTCGGTTACTATGTGCGCGACCCGGAACGCTATGGTGTCGTCAGCTTTGACCGCCACGGGCGAGCGGTGAATATCGAGGAAAAACCGCATAAGCCTAAGTCTCATTATGCGGTGACCGGACTGTATTTTTACGACAATGAGGTGATCGATATTGCCAAGAACATCCAGCCTTCGGCGCGCGGCGAGCTAGAGATCACCGATGTCAACAAGATCTATCTGGAGCGTGGTGAGTTGAATGTCGAGCTGCTGGGACGTGGTTATGCCTGGTTGGATACCGGTACTCACGAATCGTTGCTGGCGGCGGCCAACTTCATGCAGGTGGTCGAGCAACGGCAGGGCCTGAAGATCGCCTGCCCCGAAGAAATTGCCTGGCGCATGGGATACATCGACGATGAACAGTTGGCGCAGTTGGCGGCGCCGTTGGCCAAGAATGGCTATGGCCAATATTTACAGGAATTGCTACAGCAGGAGCGTGCGCCATGAAAGTGATTGCGACCGACCTACCCGGCGTGTTGCTGCTGGAACCCAAAGCTTTCGGCGATGCCCGAGGTTTTTTCATGGAGACTTGGCAAGCGATGCGCTACCAGGAAGCAGGACTGCCGGAGCGTTTCGTGCAAGATAACCATTCTCGCTCCCGACGAGGCGTATTGCGTGGTTTGCATTACCAACTGGTGCAACCGCAAGGTAAGTTGGTCTGGGTCACGCGCGGTGCGGTATTCGACGTCGCCGTCGATATTCGCCGAGGCTCACCGGCGTTCGGACATTGGTACGGCTGTGTGCTGGACGATGTTGATCACCGGCAACTGTACATTCCACCCGGCTTTGCGCACGGTTTTTGCGTAGTGTCGGAAGAGGCCGATTTCTTCTACAAATGTACCGATTATTACCATCCACCATCGGAACGCGGCATCGCCTGGAATGATCCAGAAATTGGTATTCAATGGCCATTGAGCGAGGTTGCGCTGTCGGGTAAAGATCAACAGAATCGGCGATTGAGCGTTCAGGCATCCGAGGATTTGCCGATTTACGAGGATTGATGCATGCAAATCATCGTCACCGGCGCTCAAGGTCAGGTGGGCTGGGAGCTGACCCAGCGTGCGCCTAGGCTCGGTCATGCGGTGCTGGCTTGGGATCAGACGGAACTCGACATCACCGACGCCGCTGCAGTGGACCGTGCGCTGAGCGCCAGCGGCGCAGACGTGGTGATCAACGCAGCAGCCTATACAGCAGTGGACAAGGCTGAGCAGGAAGCGGAGCGCGCCTTTGCCGTCAATCGCGATGGTCCCGCGCACCTGGCTGCCGCTTGCGCCCGCATGAACATTCCGCTGTTGCATCTCTCTACCGATTACGTTTATGACGGCGTTAAGAGCGGTGCCTATGTCGAGGACGATCCGACCGCGCCGATCGGCGTCTATGGCGCCAGCAAGCTGGCTGGTGACCAAGCGGTACGTCAGTTGTTATCCCGGCATCTGATTCTGCGGGTGAGTTGGGTGTTCGGCGTTCACGGCCACAACTTTGTCAAGACTATCCTGCGGCTGGCGCGGGAACGGGAAGAACTGCGTGTGGTCGCCGACCAACAGGGCTGCCCGACGTTCGCCGGCGATATTGCCGATACCCTACTGGAACTGGCGGGACGTATCGTTGAAATCGACACCAACGACACCTGGGGTACTTACCATTATTGCGGTGAACCAGCGACGACTTGGCACGGTTTTGCTAGCGCTATCGTCGAACAGGCGCGCGCACGCGAATCGTTACCGCTCAAAACCATAACTGCCATCACGACGGCTGACTATCCAACGCCCGCCGCCCGGCCAGCCAATTCGGTGCTGGATTGTTCGCAGCTGATGACCCAATTGGGCATTCGACCTCGTCCTTGGCGGAACGGTTTGGAAGTCATGTTGTTTTCCAGTGACTAACCTCTATTTGGCATCTTTTGTCCATGTCCATTGATCTTGGCGAACTGCTGGTTGCCCACCAGAAGCTGGCCGATGCTGATCTGCAGCGCGCCCGGCGTGTGCAGGAGGGTACCGGCGAAAGTCTGGATGCCTTGCTGATCAAGCTGGGGTTGGTGTCAGAACGCGACCTTGCCGAAGCATTGGCGGCGCAGCTGGATCTACCGCTGGTCCGACCTGCCGATTATCCCGAGATGCCTGCGATCAACGGTGCCGTTTCGCCGCGTTTTCTCAAGGAGGCGCGCGCCATTCCCTTAGCCGACGACGAAGCAGGACTCATCGTGGCGATGGCTAATCCCACCGATGAGTACGTAGTGTCGGCATTGCGGCTGGCTACCGGGAAGACCATTCTTCCACAGGTCGGTATTCCCTCGGAACTAGAAGTGGCTTTTGAGCGGCTGTACGGCAGTGGCCGCTCGGCGATGGGCCAGATTGTCGATTCTATCGGTCTGGCCGACGATCTCACCGACGAAGAACAAATCAGACACCTCAAGGATTTAGCTAGCGAAGCGCCGGTCATTCGCCTGGTCAATCTGATGATTGCCCGCGCTGTCGAATCAAGGGCTTCGGATATTCACATCGAGCCCTTTGAAAACCGACTCAAGGTGCGCTACCGGGTAGACGGAGTGTTGCGTGAGGTCGAGTCGCCGCCGTCGCGACTGTCAGCCGCCGTTATTTCCCGCATCAAGATCATGGCCAAGCTGAATATCGCTGAGCGGCGGTTGCCGCAAGACGGACGGATTCAGTTGCGGGCGCAAGGCAAGGAAATCGATTTGCGTGTCTCCACCGTGCCGACCCTATGGGGGGAAAGCGTGGTGATGCGTATCCTCGACAAGGCTAGCATGGTGCTGAATTTCGAGGCGCTGGGTTTCAGCCCGCGCACGCTCAAGCGCTTTCTGGACGTATTGATGATGCCACATGGCATCATCGTGGTCACTGGCCCGACCGGTAGCGGTAAGACCACCACGCTGTACACCGCTTTGCTGACCTTGAATACCCCGGAGCGGAAAATACTCACCGTCGAAGATCCAGTGGAATATCAGTTGGAAGGTATCAACCAGATTCAGGTCAAGCCGCAGATCGATCTGACCTTCGCCAACGCGCTGCGCTCCATCGTCCGTCAGGATCCGGACGTGATCATGATCGGTGAAATGCGTGATCTGGAAACGGCGGGTATCGCGGTGCAATCGGCGCTGACCGGGCACTTGGTGCTGTCCACCCTACACACGAATGATGCCGCTGGCGGCGTGACTCGACTATTGGACATGGGAGTGGACGATTATTTACTGACTTCCACGATCAACGGTATTCTGGCCCAACGGTTGGTGCGGTTGCTCTGTCTTCACTGTCGCCAACCTTATCCAGCTTTGCCCGAGTTGGTCGAAGAAATGCACCTATATCGTTTTGTCGAGGCCCATGATGCCCTTCCCAAGGGTGCGGTAACCCTCTATAAGGCGGTGGGTTGCGAGCAATGCGGTGGTACGGGCTATCGAGGTCGGGCGGCGATTATGGAATTTCTGCTCATGAGCGATCCGCTGCGCCGGTTGGTGCTCAAACATGCGGATGCGACCGTGCTGCAAGCTGAAGCGCAGAAAGAAGGTATGGACACCATGTACGAGGACGGCTTGCGTAAAGCCGTGGCTGGCCAGACGACCATCGAGGAAGTGCTGCGAGTGACCACTCAGCAGGAGCAGGAGACATAGATGTCCCGCTATCGCTATGAGGCGGTGGATAGCGCCGGTGAGACGCTGCGTGACGAGATGGAAGCGCCGACCCCGGAGGCGGCGGTCGAGCGATTGCGCGATCAGGGGTTGCTGCCGCTGTCGATCAGCGAGGTCAAGGGTGGCTTTCTGCGGGGTGGCTTTGGTCAGCCGTTGTTCAGCAAACGTCAGGCATTATCCCGCCGATCCACCTTGCTGCTGACGCAGCAATTGGCGAGCTTGCTGCGCGCCGGCATGCCGCTGGATCGAGCATTGACCATTCTGATTGGAGTCAGTGAGGATGAGAAGACCCGGACACTGCTGGAACGGGCGCAGGAGAAGGTGCGCGGCGGCTCTTCGCTGGCGGATGCGTTGGAAGCTCAGGGAGCATTCTCGCGCTTCTACTTGAACATGATCCGTGCTGGCGAAGCAGGCGGTGCGCTGGAAGTCGTGCTGAAGCGGTTGACGGAGTTTCTGGAACGGTCGCAGGCGTTACGGGAAACCGTGACCTCGGCGTTGATTTATCCGCTGATCTTGCTCACCGTTTCGGCGTTGTCCGTGATTATCCTGCTGACTTTTGTGGTGCCACAGTTCCAGCGACTTTTTGCTGATGCGGGCAAAGCGTTGCCGTTGGCGACGCAGATCGTGATCGCAGCCGGCGATGGCTTCCGCCATTACTGGTGGGCGGGCTTCATACTAATCGTCTTGGGGCTTTTGGTGATGCGCCGGCAGATGAGCCAACCGGAGAGCCGCGCCCGTTGGGATCGCTGGGTATTGCGCCTACCCTTGTTTGGCGACCTGATTGCCAAAGTGGAGACAGCCCGGCTGTCGCGGACCTTGGGTACCCTGCTTGGCAATGGGGTGTCGCTCTTGAATGCGCTGGCTATCGTTCGGGAGACGTTGAGTAATCAGGTGATGGCAACGGCGCTAGGCGAAGTGGCTGAACACGTCAAGACGGGAAGGGGATTGGCCGAGCCATTGCAAGATGCCGAGCGTTTTCCCAAATTGGCGGTGCAGATGATTCGGGTCGGCGAGGAAACCGGTCAATTACAGGAAATGTTGATCCAGATCGCTGACACTTACGATGGCGAGGTGCAAACGGCGGTCAAACGGTTGCTGACTCTGCTGGAACCGGCCATGATCTTGGGGCTGGGGGTGATCATCGCCGGTATCATCATGTCGATTCTGGTCGCGATTCTCAGTTTGAACGAACTGGCCTTTTAATAGAGGGATCGATTTCCAGGTAGAAAAACCTGAAATCCGAAATCCGAAGTCCGAAGCTTGAGACCTGAATACCTGATGTGAGTAAAAATTCCGATGAAAAAAAATACCTTCCGCTGCCTGCAAGGCTTTACCCTCATCGAACTGCTGGTCGTACTGGTGATCCTGGGACTGCTGGCCGGATTGGTCGGACCCCAGGTGATGAAATACCTGGGTGGCGCCAACACCAAGACGGCCAAACTGCAAATCGAGGATTTCAGTACCGCGTTGGACGCTTTTCGGCTGGACATGGGGCGCTATCCCAACAGCAACGAAGGTTTGCAGGCGCTGGTCGTGCAGCCGTCGGGCGCAACCCGCTGGAATGGTCCCTATCTGCGCAAGAGCATTATTCCCAAGGATCCCTGGGGCAATGACTATCAGTATCGCTCCCCTGGCCAACACAGTGGCGGGGCTTTTGATCTGTATTCATTGGGCGCCGACAATGCCGAAGGCGGTGATGGTGAGAACCAGGATGTGGTGAGTTGGCTGTAGGCTTTATGGGTGAAGGAGGTGGAAGGTGAAGTTGCAGCAGGGGTTCACTCTGCTGGAAATCTTGATGGTGCTGGTGATCGGGGTCTTGCTGGTCGCGTTGACGCCGCCATTGCTGTCCGGCATGAGTGGCGCGACGGAACTGCGCGGCGCGGCGCGGCAACTGGCGGCGGGTTTGCGCAGCGCTCGCAATGACGCCATCACTCGGCAACGTGAGGCGGTCTTGACGCTCGATCTGACGGGACATCGTTTCACGATCAGCGGTGATTCTCGCGAGGTCGCCTTACCGAATAGCGTCGCACTCCATCTTTATACCGCGCAGTCGGAATTGCTGGACAGTGAAAGGGGCGGCATTCGCTTTTTTTCGGATGGCAGTTCCACGGGTGGCGCTATCACCGTCAGCGGCCCGAAGCAGGCCTACCGGGTCAATATAGACTGGTTGACTGGCGCTATCGCGATCGTCGAACAGGAGGTGCAGCCGTGATTCGCCACAGCCGCCAACAGGGTTTTTCCCTGCTGGAAGTGCTGGTTGCCTTTGCCATTCTCAGTATTTCATTGGGTGTATTGCTGCAAGTATTCGCCACCGGGTTACGCAACGCAGGCACGTCCGGTGACTATACCCGAGCCATTCTATATGCCGAATCGATTTTGGCGGCCATCGGTCGGGAAAGTCCGCTAGCTGAAGGAGAACACAGCGGGCCAGTTGACGAACAGTTCTCCTGGCGTAGTACGGTGAGCGCCTATAGCGAGGGTATGCCGGATTCCGAACAAGTCCGAGTGCGAGCCTACCGGATCAGTGTTGAGGTGTACTGGTCGGGATGGGTGCAAAATCGCTCGGTCGTGCTAGAGACCCTGCGGTTGGCGTCGGTTGAATCTCCGAGTGGAGGTTGAGGAGCGTGAACGGTAGACCGTGGGCTATGGCTAACACGCATCGCTGTTCACGGCGCTATGCGCGAAACCGGCGGCAGACTGGTTTTACCCTGTTGGAACTGATCGTCGCCATTACGCTGATGGGGTTGGTGCTGGTGGTGCTCTATAGCGGCCTGAGGTTGGGACTGAATGGCTGGGATCATGGCGAGCGCCGCGCCGAGGCGACCAACCGGCTGCGTCTGGCCCAGGAATTTCTGCGTCGGCAACTGACCCAGTCGCTCACTGTTTATCAATTCGATGAAAAACGGAAAAAATCGGTGGTATTTGCCGGGCGCTCAGATGGGATCGAACTCATCACGCCTATGTTGACTCAACTGGGACAAGGTGGTTTATACCGGTTGCGCATTGAGTTGGGCGACAGCCGTTTGTGGATTCGTTGGCGTCCGTATCTGCCTGACGACCCGAATGCAGGCGAGGAGAGGGAGAGCGTGCTGCTGGAAGGAGTCTCTGGCATTGAGTGGGCTTACTTCGGTTTCGAGCAGGACAACGATCAGGAGTCGCCGCGTTGGCATTCTGAGTGGGCGAGTACGGAACGCCGGCCGCTGCTGGTGCGACTCAATCTGAATTTGTTCGATGGGTCCTGGCCTGATTTGGTTGTGGCGCTGACCGAGGGACGGGAGCAGCAACGACTATCGTTTTAATAAATTAAACAGCATCTTAAAATGGGAATTGCTGGGAGGTAGTGATGAGGCAGGCTCTGGGCCATCGCTCGCGCGGTATGGTCCTGGTCATCGTATTGTGGATCGTGACGCTGCTATCGGTCATGGCGGGTGGTTTTGCCTATTCGATGCGGATTGAAACCCAGTTAGCGACCAGCACGGTTGAGCGCGCTCAGGCCCGGGCGCTGACTGAGGCAGCGGTGGCGTATGCACTGGCCTGGCAGCTGGATGCGCAAGCACAGCAACAGCAGCAATGGCCGGCTAACGGCGATGTCCGCGACTGGTCGTTCGGTGGAGGACGAGTACGCATCCGCGTCGAGGATGCGGCTGGGCGGGTCAGCTTGAACAATGCCGATCCTCGGTTTTTGCGAGCAGTGTTGCTCAAGATCGGTGTGGCCGAGGCTGAAGTCGATCATCTGGTCGCAGCGATTGAGGATTGGCGTGATGGCGATGACCAGGTGCGTCCAAATGGTGCGGAAAGCCTGGAATATCGCGCCGCCGGTCAGCCTGGACCCAAGAATGGGGGATTTGAGAGTCTCGATGAACTCCAGCAGGTGTTGGGGATCGATCGGGAAATTGCCCAGCGGCTCACTGAAATAGCAACGACGGAAACCCGGATTTCTGGAATCAACCCAGCGTTGGCCTCTTTTGCTGTATTGCAGGCGGCAACCGGATTGGATGAGCCGGCCATCACAGATTACATCGCTGCGCGCGCGCGCGCAGCGCGCGAAGGTACGCCGCCACCGCCTTTGCCACCGAGTGACGGACTCTCTTTTTTTTCAGGTAGTCGCTCAAGTGTTTATCATATTGCCGTCACAGCGGAAACCGCGAGCGGGACAACCGTTGCTGCGGAAGCCATCGCTTCGACACGAAATCCACCCAAGGGGCAAGCGGTGCGATGGCTGTCCTGGCGATTGGGCCGCTGAGAAAGACCTTCATGCCTAATAAGAATAAAACTATTTAAAAACAAAATATTGATGAGCTTTCTTCGATCATGGTGACAGTATCCTCCGTGCAAGCTTTGCAAAATGTTTCTCGCTGGAGCCTGGCGGCTTGCTGGCGCTGGTGGTGGGAAGGTCTGCTGGGTTGGTTACCTGCGAGAGTTCGCCGGTGGCTGATGGGTTCCGCACGGCGACTGATTATCATGCCGGGGGTTGATAAGCTGGCGTTGTTTCGACAGGAAGATGGTGACCCAGAGGCGTTGGCTGATCAATCCTGGGGGCGCTGAACCGGGAAGCGTTGCGTAAGCTGATAAAATCGAACGCCCGATCGCTATTGTCTTGCGGATGCCGGCGGATCGAGCGCTGGCACGGGTGGTGATGTTGCCGATCGCCGCTGCGGCGAATCTACGGCAAGTCTTGGGTTATGAGATGGATCGGCTGACCCCGTTCGGCGCTAACCAGCTGTATTACGATGCGTTGATCCTGGAGCGTCAATCGGAACAACGGCGAATTCGGGTCGAGCTGTCAGCGTTGCCGCGAACCGAAGTCGATAGCTTGTTGGAAACACTGGCCGGTTTAGGTGTGACGCCGGATGTCGTGGATGTGGCGGGTAGTCGACTGGGTATCAATCTATTGCCCGTCGAAAAACGGCCCCGGCGCGGTATCTGGCCCCGGCGCTTGCGGAATATCGTGGTGGTCGCCAGTTTGAGTCTGCTGTTGGCGGCGGCACTATTGCCGCTATGGCAGCAACGAGCGATCGTCATTGGCTTGCAGAAGCAGGTCGATGTCCTACAGCAGAACTCAGGTCAAGTGCTGACTCTGCAGGGAACAACTGGAAAAAGCGTTGGAATCTTCCCAGTTTCTGCTACAGAAGAAGCATGGCGCTCCACCGATCATCGAGTTGCTGCATGAGTTGACGATTCTCTTGCCGGATAATACTTGGTTGGAGCGACGCTGCAGATCAAAGGCGATACTTTGCAACTCATCGGTCAGTCGGCCAGTGCATCGGCGCTAGTTAGGGGTCATCGAGGAATCGAAACTGTTGGGGAATGTTGCTTTCGCTTCTCCGATCACCAACGATCGCCGGACAGGCAAGGAAGCGGTTTGTCTTAGGCGCCCGTGTCGTTTTGGGCCTTGATGAATTCATCCTCTTCCCCCCACGCTCGGCCATCGTCTGGCGGCTTTGTTACTGCTGGCACTAACCATCGGCTTGTTCTATCTGATGATGGATCAAGGTTGGATGGGTCGGTATCGTGATTACCAAAGTCATATCGAGCGTTTGCAAGATCGCCTGAATAATCTGCAACGATTGGCGATAGCCCGCCCTTGAGTTGGAGCGCGCCATTCAAGGGTTGCGTAATGACCAGCGCACAGCCGCTTATTTTCTCCACCGACCTCACCGGCATTGGCGGCGGCTGATTTGCAGCAGAGGGTCAGAGTCTAGTCGAAGGGGCGGGTGGCGACTTGTTGAGCGTTCAAGCGTTGCCGGTCATCGAGGAAGGCGGTGTAGTCCGAGTGGCGGTCAGTGTGACCCTACAAGGCAGCGTCGATACGCTGCAAAAAACGCTGTATGGTCTGGAGTCGCAGGTACCCTTGTTGTTCATGGATGATCTTCAGGTGACTGCGCGTCAGTTTCGGCCACGTTTGCCCGATGGCAAAGATTGCGCCCTACACGCGCACCCAGCTGAATGTCCAATTCGAAGTGGCTGGTTATCTACGCAAGGAGGGCAGTTAAATGTTCGCTAGATGGTGGCCGCTATTGTTCTGGTTGGCGGTGGGTGCGATGAGCGCAGGAGCGCTAGTCATGGAGTGGCGGAATCCGCCACGCTTGCCTGTGCCGACTGTGGTCGAAGCACCAGCGGCAGTGACGGTTCCACCGCTGCAATCGTTCGATCCGCCGGATTTACTCCGTTATGCGCAGATCGCGGAGCGCCCAAATTTTATCGACACCCGCCGTCGGAGAAAGACGAACACCGTTGCGTTTCTTGCCGGCTGCTGCGCCGCCGCCTGAACCTGATCAGCCGCTGGATTTGATCGGTGTGTTGCTGATTCCAGGCGCTGCTGCTGCGCTGTTACGTCCCACTGAGCTCAAGATCAAGGATCCTACCAAAACCAACGCCAAGGTATTACGCGTCGCTCAGGGTGAAAAGGTGGATGGTTGGGAATTGCAGTCGGTGAACGCCGACAAAGTCGTGCTGCGCAAAAACGGTGAAATTCGGGAGTTGCTGCTGCTGCGTCCACCGACGCCGACTCGCGCTACAGCGCCTGGGGACAGCGGTTTCACCTCAAGCGGCGCTTCGGGGAATCGCTCCGCTGCAAATGGCGCCTGGACCAGTCGTTCCATCCCGAGGATCATTTCGCCGCCAGCAGCGCCTGAAAGCGTTGCTCCACCGCAAGAGATGCTACCACCACTTTAGATCGAGAATCTAAATCTTAGAGTGAGAGCAAATTGAGTAGAAAAATCGTCAGATCATTTACGGTAGCGATACTTCTGACCTTATTGCTAGGGGCATGCGCCGCTCTTCCGGAAGATGAAACCTTTGCTGAGAAAAATTCAGACGCGGCGACAGTGGCGACTAAAGCACTGGCTCCTGCAGGCGACTCCCTCAGGCTGCTTGCCGAACCGGAATTCGGAGCAGAAGCGGAGGTTAGTTTATCGAGCCGACCGATGGTCACACGCTCCGAGAAGGCGGCCATCTTTCCCGGTAGTGGTAGCTTTATCGATTTACGGGAAGCCGGCAAACCGGTCGCTGGAACAGCATCCACTACGCCAGCACCGGGTAGTGGAGTGACGCTCAACTTCGAGAGCGTCAGTATCCGTGATGTCGTCAAGGTCATCTTTGACACCCTCAAGGAGAACTATGTCATCGATCCCCAGGTACAGGGTGAAGTGACGGTGCAAACCAGCCGGCCATTGACACAGGATCAATTGTTACCGACCTTGGAAATCTTGTTGCGGGAGAACAATGCCGTTCTGGTGCGAGAGGGCGGTGTGTATCGAATCATCCCGGCTGTCGTAGCGTTGAAGCAGGGCAATTTGACGCCGCGCCTCGGTGGAAGCCGAGTGGGTTATGGAGTGCGGATCGTGCCATTGCGTTATGTCAGCGCGATCGAGATGCAGACGATCATTACGCCGTTTCTGCCGGAAGGCGGTGTCTTGAAAGCCGATACTGCTCGTAATCTATTGATGCTGGCGGGGACGCCGCAAGAGCTCAACAGTGTTCAGGGGACTATCGACACCTTTGATGTGAACTGGCTGCGGGGCATGTCCGTCGGTATGTTCCGATTGCGGAATATCAACAGCGAGGCCGTGGCGAGCGAGCTAAACCAATTACTGGGTGAAGGCTCGGGGACGCCGATTGCCGGTCTGGTCCGCTTGGTCCCTCTAAGCAAGCTGAATTCGGTGCTGGTGATCACTCCGCAGCGAGAATATCTGCGGGAAGTCGCGGTTTGGATCGAGCGCCTGGATGGTATTGGTGGAGAGCGGTTGTATGTCTATCCCATTCAGAATAGCCGGGCGGATTATGTGGCGGAATTGCTGAACGGCCTGTTTAATCTGGGTGGTGGCGGTGGGAGTACAGCGCGTGGCGGCGACGTGGCGCCGGGTCTTAAAGGGGCGCAACTGTCCAGCGGTAGTGGGTCGGGCTTGAATTTGGGCGGTGGTAGTGCTGCGTCTTCCTCCTTATCGAGCGGGGTATCGTCGCCTGGAGGTTCATCATCTCTGGGCAGTGCGGCGTCCTCCGCGGGTAGCCGCACGGGTAGCAACTCAGGAGGTGGAATTGGCACCCTGGGATCGGGTGGGCCTAGTGCGGGTATGGAAGAAGTGCGGATCGTCGCTGATGCCGATAATAATGCGCTGCTGATCTGGGCGACCAGCCAGAACTACGAACGCATTGTCAGCACCCTGCAAAAGATCGATGTCGCTCCTCGGCAGGTGCTGATCGAAGCGACCATCGCCGAGGTGACCTTGACTGGCGAGTTGCAATATGGGTTGCAATGGTTTTTCAATAATGACGTCGGTAGAAACTACACTGGGAACGGCTCGCTGGGTTTGCCTACCGACCTGACCTTGACGGATACGCTCGGAAACCTTTCATCAGGTCAGTTTAATTATGCGATTACGGGCAGTAATGACCTGGTGAAGGTTCTACTCAATTTGTTGGCCAAGGATTCCAAGGTCAGAGTGCTCTCTTCTCCACAGGTGATGGTGGTGGATAACCAACAGGCGACGATTCGGGTGGGTACCCAACAACCGATTCCGTCGGGTACCAGCACGGTGAATAACGTGACCACCACTGGCGGAGTCACCTATAAGGATACCGGGGTGTTTCTGGAAGTATTGCCTCGGGTCAATGCCGGCGGCATGGTCAATATGGAAATCAAGCAGGAAGTGATTGATGTGGGGCCATTGGTGGACGTTAGCCAAGCCGGTTCGACCGCCCAACAAGAGCGCGCATTTTTACAGCGCAGCGTGACCAGCAAAGTCACGGTCAAGAGCGGACAGACCTTGGTGCTCGGTGGCCTGATCCGCGACAATCGCACCGAAGGTCAAAGCGGTATTCCAGGCCTCTACAAAGTCCCCGTACTGGGTGCACTATTCGGCAGTACTAGTGAGCAAGTGGATCGCACGGAATTGATCGTGTTGATTACCCCGCGCGTGGTGCAGAGCACCGAGGAGATCGATCAGGTCACCGAGGAGATCAAGCGCAAGATGCAAGCTGTTGAACCGATCTTGAAGAGTGCAGGCTAGTTTTTCTTAGGGAGAACGATTGATGCAACCGGAAGCCCAAGCTGCGCTGCGCCGCGTATGGCTGAAACAGGAGCTGATCCGCTATCAGCAACGTAGTGAGGCGCAACCCGATAATCTCGATGTCTTACGGCAAATTGGCCGGATTTGCTGGGAGTTGGGGGATGTTGAACTTGCTCTGGTAGCGGTTGATCGGATGCTGGCGTTACAGCCTGGTGATCGAGCCCTGCTGCTGGATCGTGGCGTGGCTTGCCTGCATCTGAGACGGTTTTCGGAAGTGTTGGCGACGACGGAGCAGTTGTTGGCGCTGGCCCCGAATGATGCCGAAGTGTTGTGGCAACAATTCGAGGCATTACGCGGCATGCAGCGAGCGACGGAAGCGTTGGCGGTTAGCGAACGACTATTGCCGCTGGTATTGCCTCCTGTGCAACGACTGCAAGTATTGTATGCTCAGACGATCTTGCAAGTTCAGCTTAGCCGGCGTGAAGAAGCGTTGGTGAGTGTGGAACAAGCCCTAGCGCTGGCGCCGGACGATGTCGGTTGGCGGTTAAGCCGGGGGCGCTTGCTCTATCAGTTGCGCCGCTATGAGGAATCCTTAGTCGAATTGGAGGCGCTCGTTGCCATTCCCGATGGCCATTTTACGGCGCTATGCACCAAGGTGCGGGTGCTGGCTGCGTTGCGACGGTTTACGGAAGCCGATGTCATTCTAGACGATCTGCGGGGTCGATATCCCCATGCGGCTCTGGAAAGGGAATTTGAGCCTTGGCGATTGCCGGACGAGGTGCCGGAAGATAGCCTGCCTAAGCGCTATACGGGACGTGGACTCTATCTGATGCAGGCCTTCGACGCACGGCAGGAATGCGATTGGAGTGACTGGGATGTGGTATGGGCGAATATCGATGATTTGGTGAAGGATGCGCTCCAGTATGGATTCGTTGCTGGCTTGGAAGCACATAGCCTGTTGAGTCTGCCTATCGATCCTGCTTTGCAGTTGGCGGTGGCTCGGGCTCAGGCGACGGCAGTAGACGCGCTGATGACGCCTGTTCGCCGGCAGCTGGCGTTTCAGTGGACAGGTCGGCAATCTGGTGAACGTTTACGAATCGGCTATGTTTCCGGCGATTTTCGCGATCATGCGACTGCGCATCTGATTCGGAAGCTGTTCCGGGTGCACGATCGGGAGCAGTTCGAAATTTTTGGCTACAGCCTGCGTCCTAGCGATGGTAGCGATTACTGGCGGGATATTTCCCAGACTTGTGATCAGTTTGTAGAGGTGTATGGTCTGAGCAATGCCGATGCAGCAGCACGCATCGCAGCGGATGGCATTCACGTATTGGTCGATTTGCACGGTTATACTCGTTTTGCTCGTCCGGAAATTTTCGCGTTGCGGCCAGCACCGGTACAGGTGGCGTTTCTGGGCTATGCAGGTAGCTTGGGCGCGGATTATGTTCCCTACATCATTGCGGATCCGATGGTGTTACCGGAGGGTCTGCGCCCCTACTTCAGTGAGCAACCGGTCTATCTCGACTGCTACCAGATCAACGACGATGAGCAACCGATCGCCGAGACTGGAATGACCCGGGCTGATGTCAACCTGCCGGAGAAAAGTTTCGTCTATTGCTGCTTTAACAATGCGCATAAGATCGAGCCAGGTGTGTTTAGCGTATGGATGCAGATTCTGCGACAAGTGTCGGGAAGTGTGCTATGGTTATTAGCGGATACGTCGCGTTGTGCCGATCACCTGCGCGCAGCAGCTCAACGACAAGGAGTGGCGCCGGAACGCTTGATTTTCGCACCACGCTTGCCTAAGGCAGAGCATTTGGAACGACATCGATTGGCCGATCTATTTCTCGACACGTTTATCTACAATGCGCATACTACTGCCAGCGATGCGTTATGGGCAGGATTGCCCGTGCTGACGAGGCCGGGCTTAAATTTTCAATCACGGGTTTGCACAAGCCTGTTGAGCACGCTAGGATTACAGGAATGGGTTGTCAAGGATAACGACGAATATAAGAGGCAGGCAATAGCTCTCGCTCGTGATCAAGGCCGCTTGCAGGAATGGCGGGCCCGTCTAGCTGAACATCGTACAACTTACCCCCTATTCTCGACTGAATGCTTTGCTAGGCAAATTGAGCAGTCGTTCCTAGCTATGTGGGATGGGCATGTAAGGAGCTTTTCTGTTTAATCTTGAAAATGATCGTCTTGGTGCATGGCTACTATGCAGGAACATAGAAAGTGGTGTTGTCGTTGTTTTTTTTTGCTTGTTGTTTTTTTGAAAATTGAGTTACAGCAAGCAATTTTCCGAGAATAATTGATATAACTATCTTTAAATTTCTTTGTATTTCATTGATTTATCAAGCCGGACTTGATGGGGTTGCAACGGCTTGCTTGGAGTGATGAAGTGCTTTTGTTTCTTTGCTGTATTGACAGCAACACTTTGTTGTGTAGAATCCACAAGCAGGGAGGTGTGTTTGCCATAAAAATTTGGCAGGCATATTGGGTCACCGCTAAACTGTCTTGGGGCTTAACGCAACTGTTTCTTGAAAGGCTTGATTGAAAGCCAATGCTTAGGAGCTAACGCTATGAAGTTTAAGGCTACGAAAATTGCGGTCGCTGTGGCGGCGGGGTTAGGTGTTTCGGCGGCTGGCATGAATGCCGCGCAGAGCGCGGAAGTTCTCTTCCCCTATTTCATTTCCTCTACCACGGTCACCACGCTTTTCTCGGTGATCAACAACGATGACTCATTTGGCACGACTACCGCGGAAAGACTCCATTATCGGTATTATCACAAGTTTACCGATGCGGGTGCGTGCCAAGAGGTCGACTATCGTGAGAAGACCAGTCCTAATGACATCGTCACCTTCGATGTCGGGGCGGCTGGCGGTGATCCGGCGACTCTGGGCGTGTTCTTCGAGCCGGTGAGTGAGCGGCTCAATGCTAAGTACGACAGAGATTTTGCCCCGTTCCGTGATCCCAGCCTGAAGCCGGTGATCGGCTTCGCTGTCGTGGACAACAACGATGTGTTCGGGCCGGGCGTGGATATCCAGGGTGAAGCTTTCATCGTCGAGTTCGCTACCGGTTCGGTTTGGGGTTACAAAGCTTATAGCCCCTCGGAAATCTGGTCCTACAATCCGGCGAACGGTGTGGTGACTCTGCAAAACCCGTATGATTTCTCCGACCGTGTCGAGACGACCGGCGAAGTCATGGTACAGCGTCCGACGGGTGGCGATCCTAAAGACTATTGGGTCCCGATCGCGATCATGCCTTTCAGCCAAGTGACGACTCGCTTGTTCGTAACGCCGATCGGCGTGAACACCCCGTTCCAGTTGCGTGGCGACCTGAACGCCAGAGTCGGTTTGCGCGTGAATGATCCAGGGAATGCGGTCTTCGATGTGATGTATGATCGCGACGAAAATCCGGTTTCTGGTCAGGTTGACGCTTCGGTAACCTGCGTGGGTCGTGTCGAGGTCGCTAATCTGATGACCACTGCAGCTAAGAATCGTGTGCCCAATGGTGGTTGGAGTAATGTCGCTGTCGGGAGCGGCTCGAATACGGACCAGGCAACGGTCCTCAAGCTGGAATTCAACCCCTCTTCGGCGGCCACCCTGGACGATTTGCCGATTGGTGGCAGCTTCAACAACGGTTTCTGGGTGCGTAAGGGTATCCGTGAGTCCTTGGCCAGGAGCTTGTCGTTCGGCGGGTGGAATATCCTTCCGCTCTATCAAATTCCAGGTATTGAGCTCAGTTCGCCGTATGCGGTGTTCAACGAAGCATCGGTTGCTGCGGCTGGCTTGCCCTTACCTCCGGTGCAAACGATCGCCAGCTCCAGCAGTGTCTTATCGGCAGTGGAACCAGCCACCAGCTCTTTGTCGGACTACTACAATACCACCTTGTATGCTAGTACGGCTGATGTCGCGGCTGCTATCAGTGCGGGCAAGACCAGCATTAAGCAGTAAACGCACTGCGTCGACCTAGGTCGAGCGTGACGAAGGGCCACTGCGAAGTGGCCCTTTTGTATTTCTATCGAGAGCATGAGCGGATGGCATTGCATGGTTTTGCTGATGAAGTGGGTTTCCGCGTGGGTTAGAGCCTTACAGATTTAGGGTACGATATGGTCAACAAGTTGATGTTCGCTGTGGTCAGTGTGTTGTTTACCGTAGTGGCGGTGGCTGATATTCTCAGCCCGATCGTTTTGAATCAGCAGACTCCGGATAAGTATTCGACTTGGGAATTTGCCCTGTCCGGCGATGATAAACCCTGGTTCGCCTATTACGGCACGGACAATACGCTCTATGTGCGCCGTCCTGACGGCAGCGAAGTAGGCTTGGGTATTGCCGACGGGCCTCGTGAACAATCCGGGTTGGCCTTGGCTCCGGTGAACGATCAGGCTATGGCCGTGTTATGGCGCAATAAGCTACCGCGCAAGCTTCTGTACCTGCTCCCCAAGATTGAGCCGACAGGCGCCGCTCCAGCGCCGATCCTGGTGGGTAGCGAGGAATCGGAGCCGCTGACCCGCTTGCAGATGGTCCGGAGTAAGGACACGACTTATTTGCTCTGGTTGGGGGAAAAGGGATATCCAGGCAACCAGGAGAAATTCCATCTTTACTTCCGGAGTGTCGAACAGGAAGGCAAGGTTTTATCTCCGGTCGAGAAAGTCATGCCAGGGCGTTACCTGGCCTGGATTGTCGACCAAACAGCGATCCCGATATTTTCCTGGATGGAATACGAGGGTCATTTGGCCATGACGATGCGCGTCTTCGATCGCGTCGACAAGAGCTTCGGTCCTGTTGTGAAAATCGCCGATGCTCCGCAGATCAGCCCCATATTTCAAGCATTCCAATCCGGTAAGCGCTGGTTTCTCCTATGGCTCGGTCATCATGGCGAACTCAACAATGAATTGTTGCTCGAGGGCATGTACTCCGATGACCAAGGCCAAACCTGGAAACGCTTCGCGTTCGACACCTTGCGTGGTCTAGACATCGGCACGGTCGCTATCGCGACCGATCATGAGCAGAATCTGGTGGTGGCCGTCGATGGTAGTCGGCGTTTTATCGATCCTGAGGATGCCAAGAGCAATATTTATATCGTGCGCTCTACTGATAATGGCGCCACTTGGCAGAAACCTCAGACCGTGCGTCCAGACGTGGCCCGTTTGACCCATGCCCAATTTCCATTGCTGGCCATGGGAACACAGCCCGGCACCGTCATGCTGGCTTGGGAGGATTGGCGCAATATTCGACCTGACATCTATGTCAGCTATTCCCGGAATTACGGGGAAACCTGGGAGCCGGCGTTGCCATTGGGCAGGCCAGGTGTATGGAACTTGGGGCTGGATCCGGAACCTCGGGTGCTGGTCAGCGATCAGCAGAACCGCTTTTTCCTAGTGGCCAAACAGTACACCGACGATTCGCTATTCGACCAGAAAGACTATGTGCTCTACACGTTGACCTGGGAGGATGTGCGGAAGAACGTGGAATCCTTCAAGACACCGGAGGCCCAAGCGCTTGATACCGAAGAGCGGCTGCGTGAGCGCGTGACCACTTATTGGCAAGCCTTGCAAGATGGTCAGTACATGACTAGCTACGCTTTGATGGATCCTTTCTTTCGCCATTTTCGCGATCTTAAGACCTATTTATCCCAGTCGGGGATCATCAAATATCATCGTTACCAGGTCGGCGCCATCAGCCGGCAGGGCAATATCGCCAAGGTGCCCATAGAAATCGAGGCTTCAGTGCCTGAATTCAAGACGCCATCGGGTCAAACCTTCAGGCAGCCCCTCAAAAAGACAGCTTTCGTGGAGACCTGGCTCTTTGTCAACAACGACTGGTATCGAGAATATTATGATGAGATGGCGGAAAGGCCATTGACACGTTACTGATCGTGTTGCTCATAAATAGGCTGACCTCGGCTGAGGATGCGATGTGATCCACCAGGTACTTCGGGTCATACGTTTGTTCCCGCCTTTCATCAGCCGAGAACTCCGCGAGCAATACGCGGGTTCTCTGCTGGGCGTCGTGTGGAGCCTACTGCAGCCAGTATTGTTCATTCTGCTGTACTGGTGGGTGTTCGCTGCTGTTATGCGAATCCGCTTTCCAGAGGGAACGACGCTGGCTGAGACACCGTTCATTGCCTTTCTCCTATCAGCGTTACTGCCCTGGTTTGCGTTTCAGGAGGGACTGAATCGAGCGGCCAACGCGATCGTCAGCCGTCGTGACATCGTCTGCAAGGTTCATTTCCCGTCCCTGATTTTTCCATTGGCGGCGGCAACGGCTGCTTTTGTGGTGCATATTGGTAGTTACTGCTTATTCTTGGCCGTCTTTGCCCTGTGGCGAGGCGGCCTGCCCTTGAGCACGCTGGGAGCCGTGATGGCCCTGTTGAGCTTGCAATTCATCACTACGGCTGGACTTGGTTTGCTGCTGGCGTCGTTCACCGTCTATCTGCGCGATACGACTCAAGTGCTCGGTGTCCTCTTGATGGCGCTGTTCTACACAGCGCCGGTGCTTTATCCCCTGACACTGGCGCCAGAACCTTACCGGGGCTGGATGTATCTGAACCCTTTCACGGCTTTTGCCGAAGGCTATCATGATGCAATCCTGGCGGGTGCATGGCCGAAATCCATGACCCTATTAGGGCTTGCGTTATTCGCTGGCATCATGTTGGTGCTGGGTTTGGCTTCATTTCGCCGGTTGGAGCCTGGTTTTGCCGATGTGCTGTAGCGCCAAATTTCAACCGGCTGTTCCAGCGTGTCGTTCCCGAATGTTGGTGATCCTGGCGACAGATACCGTTGGTGGCGCCGAGACCCAAACCCAGGTACTGCTACAAGGTTTAAGCACCCGTTTTGAAATCGTGCTGTTGACGCACCGCGCGGTTCAGCCGCTCTTTTGCGATAGGGATCTTGGCGTCGTGTGCTTCGAAGAGAGAGGGTTGCACAATCCTTTCGATTACCGTTGGCGCAATTTGCTCCGTTATGCCCAAGCGATCGCCGAGGTGGCTCATCGCGTCAAGGCGGATTTGATCTATGCCGTCATGCACAATGCTTCGTTGTTTTTGGCGATCGCACGCTGGCGCCATGCCTATCGGCTGGGCAGCCGCCGGCTGATCGGCAGCTTGCATGGTTCGCTCTCGAGTTATTTTGCACAACAAGAACGCCAACCGAACTGGATCGAGCGGTTGCTGATTCAGGTGGTTCTGAAAACCTTACCCGTTATCGTGATTCCATCGCAGCGTTTGGCCAAAGAACTTGTGCAAGATTTTGGAGCTAGAGTGGGACAAGTTTACCCGATTTACAATGGCGTCGATCTGGAGCAAATTTGCCAGCGCAGCCTGGAAATCTTGCCGACCCTGAAACAGGAACCCTGGATTGCCACTTGTTGCAGGCTTTCCAAGGAAAAGGATTTCTTGACGCTTTTGCGGGCCTTTGCTGGGCTCGTGGATTATCCAACAGCCCGATTGATCATCGTGGGAGAAGGGTCCTTGCGTGATCAGATCGGCGTATGGGCCAGTGAACTGGGCATTAGTGGGCGGGTGCATCTCACTGGATTTGAATCCAACCCATTCCGCTGGATGCGGCAAGCTGACATATTCGTATTATCTTCTTTTTCCGAGGGTTTCGGTAACGTCATCATTGAAGCCATGGCTTTGGGGATACCAGTCGTGGCGAGTGATTGTCCTTGGGGACCCGCTGAGATCATTGAACCCGGAACCAGTGGTGAGTTGTTTCCAGTGGCCGATGCCGAGGCGCTTGTTCGTACCCTAAGGCGTTTGCTGGCTCATCCGGATGAACGCGAGCGTCTGGCGCACGGCGCGCGAGAACGTGCGCCTACTTTTTCCGCGCGAAACATGGTCGAAAACTATCGCGCTTTGTTCCAACAGGTACTCAGGGGCTGAGGTAATGCGGCTGTGCAAAGCGGGTTAAGGTGGCATTTTGAATGAAGATCGCCGATTGAGTGTATTGATGTTCCATCCGCCTGATGGTTTTGGTGGCGCCGAGCGAACGATGGTGAATCTGCTGACGCACCTGAGCCGTGAGCGCCTTCGGGTGGTGCTGGTGGCCAGCCCGGAAGTGTTTGGCAAACTATCGGTTGACGCCTTTTATCCGAGGGCCGAAGTCGGTGTCGCCGAGGGTTTTGCAGGTTTCCGCAGAAGCTTGGCGGATGCTCGAAGACTGTGCGCCATCGCTAGGCGTGAACGCTGCCAAGTCTTTTTCGGCATGTTGCATTACGGCGCCATCATGGCGGTCCTATGTCGGTTCTGGTCACGCTTCCGATTGTGGACCATTGCCAGCCCCAGAACACCTTCTTTCCAGGCGCTTCAGTGGCACATCAAATCAGGGGGTGAAAATGCTTTACTGTGGCGAATACTGATCCATGCTTTTTGCCGTTTCTCCGATCGGCTCGTGGTGGCTTCCAAGGGATTGAAAGACGAGTCTGTGCATCGATATGGCGCCAAACCCCATGCAGTTTGGGTAATTCCCAATGGAATCGACGATCAGTTGATGCGTCATGCGATGACCGTTGTACCGCGATCTCTGGATGAGGGACGCTTGCGTATCGTGACATCAGGGCGTTTAGCCCCAGAAAAGGATTTGCAGACACTGATTCAAGCTTTTGCGAAGGTTAGAGCGTGTTGCGATGTAGTCCTTGAGATCATCGGCGCGGGGCCGGAACAAGCCAGGCTTGAGGCATTGGTAGCCGAGCTAGGCATAGCAGCCGATGTCGCTTTCCTTGGTTTCCAGCAACAACCATTCGAACGGGTTAAGGCCGCCGATCTTTTTGTCCATACGGCGCTCTTCGAGGGTTTTGGCAATGTATTGCTGGAAGCGATGGCCTGTGGGGTGCCCGTGATCGCGACCGATTGCGATTTCGGTCCTCGCGAGATTGTTCAGGATGGGCGGAATGGACGGCTGGTCAGGGTATCCGACCCCGAGCATCTTGCGGAGGTGATCATGGAGCTGCTGGTTGATCCGATGGCCCGGAAACGTTTGGCGGAAGGCGGACTCGCATCGCTGTCGAGCTATAGCGCCGAACGGATGGCTCAGCGCTATGAACAAGTCTTCTTGGAGTGTCCATGCGCATGAAGAACTCCAGCTTGGCTCTGCGTGTCAGCGGATTGAGCAAAATCTACCGGCTTTATGATCAACCGGTTGATCGGTTGAAGGAGCTGTTATTCCGGACGCAGCGGCACCATGATTTCGTGGCGTTACAGGAAGTGAGTTTCGAACTCCCGCACGGACGGACCTTGGGCATCATCGGTGACAACGGTGCTGGAAAAAGCACATTGTTGCAGCTGATCGCTGGTACGCTGATGCCAACTGCCGGGAAGATTGAGCATGATGGAACGGTGTTGGGGTTGTTGGAGCTGGGAGTTGGTTTTCACCTTGAGTTTACGGGCCGACAAAATATTTTTCTTTATGGAGACGTACTGGGTTTGCCACGTCGGCAAATTCAGCGCCGACTCGATGAAATCATCGCATTCGCCGAGTTGGCGGCATTCATCGATCAACCGCTCAAGACTTATTCCACGGGGATGCGCATGCGGTTGGCGTTTTCGCTGATCGCCTCGCTGGAGCCGGATATCCTGATCGTGGATGAAGCGCTGTCGGTCGGTGATATGTACTTCCAGAAAAAATGTATCGACCGGATGACGGAGCTCAGAAATCGCGGCCAGACGGTTATTTTCTGTTCGCATAGTATGTACCAGGTCAGCATGTTCTGCGATGAAACATTGTGGTTGCGGAGGGGCTGCATCCATCGGCATGGTCAAACCGATCAGGTGATTCCCGCCTATGAAGCTTGGCAGGCCCAACGCAGTGCTCAACGAGAGCAGGCTGAGACCGGTCCGCGGCCTGATATGCCAGTACGTATTGTCAGCTTGGAATTGCTGAATCCGTTACCCTGCCAACCTGGTGACGATCTCTGTTTCCGTTTGCAGTTGGAAAGTATCCGTGATGATTTGCCATTCCACGTTGCACTGTCGATCAAGATGGACAATGGCCGTGGCGTCTATGCCACGGGTACCCATCTGACAGATCAACCACCGTTATGTGGTCGGCGGCGCGAGGTTCGCATCACCTACCCACGGTCGCCTCTCTTGGGCGGTTTCTATTCGGCGCACGCTCGTGTTTTCGATGACCATGGGTTGATGATCTACCATGAGAAGGTGTTGTCCGATATCGAGGTGCGCAAGAACTCACGTGACTTGGGTATTTGCTACCTGGAAAATCGTTGGGAAATCCTCTAGAAAATATCCAGGTCGCCCATGGTGTAATACAGGGTTTCGCGTACCTCAGTCGTTGGGATCGGCAAGCGCCAGATCATGTTGCCAACGACGACTTCCGTCGGTTCCAGTCGCCCGCTGATGGCTGCGCGCCAGCTGCTGGGCAACCAGATCTCCACATCGTCGACGCCACCCACCGCCGCCAAGTGATCCAGCGCGCGCAGCGCGGGTTCCAAGCAGCGGCGAGGAACCAGCAGATCGATCACCCGTAATCGATCCTCAGCCCAGCGTACCACTGCCCAGCCCAGCAGCCAGCCGGCTACCTGGAATCCAAGTAAATCATAGGTGTGAAAAGGGTTGGTCGCGTAGCGCCAGGTCAGAAAAGCGCGGTCGCGGATCAATGCTAAGCCAAAGCCGGGCGCTAGGCGCGCCCATAGGCGATCCAGACGTGGATCGTCCCAAGTCAGTGGACGAGTGTATATCGGAGAT
>JACKNE010000016.1 GCA_024235035.1 Gammaproteobacteria bacterium | reverse complement strand
CATCGACCTTTCACGGTAGGTTTTGCCGCTGAAACCCATGATGTGCTGCGCTACGCCGATGACAAGCGCCGCCGCAAGCATCTGGATCTCATCGCCGCCAATCAGGTCGGCGTAGCCGGTAGCGGCTTCGAAAGCGAGCAAAACGCATTGCATGTCTTGTGGGAAGGCGGAGAACGGATACTACCCTTAGCTAACAAAACTCTGCTTGGACAACAACTGGTTGCGCTCATTGCCGAACGGTATCGGCTGAGCGAGAGAACCTCTTGACCTGCCTCTCCCTTAGCCCTACCCCACTGCTGCTGCGCTGGCTGGCCGGCTGGACCCTGCTCGGTTTGATACCGGCGTTCCAGCCGGAGTGGACCGCCTACTGGCTGCTGGCCGGCGGCCTGTCCCTGACGATCACGGCTTGGGATGCCTTCACTCTCCACATTCGTCCACCGCCATTGGTCGAGCGCCTGGTTGCCCCAACATTGCCGCTGGGCGCATGGCAATCGGTGTGCTTGCGCATCACCAACACCCAGGAGCAACCGATCACCCTGACGGTGTTCGACCACTACCCGACAGCCGCCGCCGATTGCACCGATCTGCCGCAACGCTTGACGGTCGCAGTTGGTGGCTGGACCGAGCTTCGCTACCGCTTGCGGCCAATAGTCCGAGGTGCATGGACTTTCGCCCCGGTGCAAGTTTGGCTGGAATCGCCTCGCGGGCTATGGCGTCGTGATGACCGGCTAGGAAAACCAATGACCGTGCGTATCTATCCGGATTTTGCGGCTATCGTTCGCTACATTCGGCTGACCTCGGACCAGCGCGAAGCGCTGCTGGGCATTCACCGGCGGCGGCGGCGCGGCGAAGGTCACACTTTCCTGCAATTGCGCGAATACCGCATCGGCGATAGCCTGCGCCAGATCGACTGGAAGGCCACCGCCCGCACTCGTAAGCTCATCGCCAAGGATTACCAGGACGAACGCAACCAAACCGTGTTGTTCCTGCTCGACTGTAGCCGGCGGATGCGCGCTCAGGATGACGATCTCAGCCATTTCGATCATGCGCTCAACGCCATGATCCTGTTGGCTTATGTGGCCTTACGGCAAGGGGATGCCGTTGGCGTGCAAAGTTTCGGCGGCGAGCGCCGCTGGCTAGCGCCGCACCCTGGGCCAGGAACGCTGACCCCGCTGATCAATGGCGTTTACGACCTGCAACCGACCTTGGAGCCTCCGGATTATCTCGAAGCCGCACATCTGGCCTCGACCCGGCAGCGCAAGCGGGCTCTGATCGTGCTGCTGACCAACTTACGTGATGAAGATCAGGACGATCTACGTCCGGCCATCTCGTTATTAGTCCGCCGGCACCTAGTGCTCATCGCCAATTTGCGGGAACCCGTGCTGGATGAATGGCTGGCCCAACCCATTCAAGATTTGCTTCAGGCTCAGCTGTACGCAACTGTTTGTCATTATCTGTTGCAACGTGAGCGAGTACAGAAAGAGCTGCGCCGCCTGGGGGGCATCCTCCTGGATACTTCACCACAACGCTTGCCGACCGCAATGGTCAACCAATACTTGAATCTCAAACGCGGTGGACGACTCTAGGGTAAGCAAACGCTGGCAAGCGCTGCTCCAGGAAAGCTAACGGGCGCTTGCTGGCAAGCCGTAGATGGTGGAATACCCATCCATCTTCTTGGCCCGCGATGTGCTGGCCTCTTAGGAGACGCTACGAACCGCTCCTAAAATCGACGTAGAGATTTCAAGTATGGAAAGGCTTGTTTCATTTCTGATCGCTATTCTGGCGGTATCCACCAGGGCAAACGCAAGGATTACCGAAGAAGGTCGAGCGCATATGCAAGACAACGCAGAACGCCGGTCAGCAAAACAAGCTGAACATCAGAAAGAAGCAAAACGTCGAGTAGCGCTCGTAGGTGTTGACAGCATCAAGGCGCGTAGGCTGAGGCTCATTCCCTACCTCAACCGACGAGACAGGTAAGCCACAAGGTCACGTTGCTGTATAACATAACCGTTGTGGAGTTATACGGAACCATATAATCATTAGTTATGTTTTTAAAAGGAGTCACCATTGAAACTTGAATGGCTATATTCTCAAGATGCTATTGATTGGGGTGAACTATCCAACCTATACAGAGTGGCACCATTGGGAGAGAAAACGCCGGGAGATTTGCAAAAGGCATTTACCAATAGCATGTTCAAGTGCTTTATCTGTGATGAAGGAAAACTTGTTGGCGTTGGTAGAGCTTTAGCTGATGGAATTGATTGTTCCTACATCTGTGATGTGGCCGTTTTGCCAAGCCATCAGGGTCTTGGTATAGGAAAAAGCATTGTGTCAAAACTGGTTGAGCTATCCGAGGGACACAAAAAGATAATTTTGTACTCATACCCAGGAAAAGAAGCCTTTTACAAAAAGCTTGGTTTCAAGCGTATGAGTACAGCCTTGGCTATTTTTGAAAACCAATCTCAAGCACTTGAGTGGGGGCTGGTAAATGAAACATAACAAAGCCATAAACTCGGACGTCAAAAACTGCGCTGGTCGTTCCTCCCTATGCAGTTTTTGCCTCCGGTTATGGCGGCGTAGTGTGGACGCTTCGCGCCCGCACTACGGGGTGGCGGATTCTAATCCGCATGGTTGCTTGGCGCTTCGCGCCGCATAACCACGCGGATCAACCTGACATCACCCGTCCAAAATTGCATTTTGTCCGGGCTCGCAGGTTATCCGCCACCCCGTTAGATGCACCTACCATCGAAAGGATGGAGCTATTTATGAGAATTAAATTTAATGAAAAAAATCATATTAATGCATTGCTTCTGGCGGTGTTAATTTTATTAATTTCTACATCCGTGTACGCAAATACGATTGAGCTCGACTTGGGTGCAAATTTTGACTCGGAAAGCGACAAAGAAACTATAGAACTAGAGGGGCTTAAGATAACAAAAAAGAATGGAGACATGATTGAGGTCGAAAAATACAAGCACACAAAGAAAAAAAGTAGAAAGAAAGGTAAAGGTAGATTAAAAGGGAGCATTGATCCAGAAAAAAAAAGCGGAAAAGTTAATTTATCGTCATCCGTAACCGGCACAATGGATATGGAAATTGACATAACTTTAGCAGATGGCTCCGTTGTCTCGCGTAGTTTTAATGATGTACAGTTCATCGAGTCTTTTGTGGTTAATTTAACTCTTGATAGCGGGGTTATTTCTTCGTTTGAATTGACAGGTGAAAGCGAAGTATTGTCGCTCGATTTCCCAGAGTTAGATTTCGAGACTGGAATGGGTGTTATTAGCTATCCTGGTGGCGCGCAATTGATCGACTTGTTTATTGATTCGTCTTTTCCATTTGACGTGGGAGCAGCGGCCAATATCAGATTCGAAACCAATCAAAATATCAATTTTGATAATATTCAAAGTACCTTTGCGTTGAGAGAGCTATCAACAACCGTTATTTCAGTTATACCTGCGCCGTCGCCGCTTATTCTTTTATGCTCTGGCCTTGCTCTGCTTCTTCGCAGAACAAGTAAACAGAAGCTTTATTTGCACACTATGTGAATTTTTGCTTAAAGACACCTAACAGACAAATTAACACGGATCGCAACAACCGCTGCGCGCTTTTTGCGCCCGGTTATTTGTGGCGTTATAACGTCATGAAAAGCAGAGCCATCAATCGATGAAGCCCAGAATCCCGACATTCGATGAATTGATGAATCCGCTTTTGTCCGCACTGAGAGACCTCGGCGGCTCAGGGTCCATCGATGAAATCTACGACAAGGTGATTTCGAATGAACGTTTCCCAGAAGACGTGGTTAACATCATTCATAATCCCGAGAAGTCGACGTTAACGGAAGTAGCCTATCGTCTCGCTTGGGCCAGAAGCTATCTAAAGCAATTTGGGCACCTCGAAAATTCGAAAAGGGGCGTTTGGGTCCTGACGCAACAGGCGCACGACACGCCAACAGTGAATCCGAGGGAAGTAGTCGGCCGCGTACGGGAAGAGTACCAACGGAACCGCAAGACGGAGCAGCTTGAAGATGGAATGGGCGAAATTCCGGAAGCGAAAGAATTGGCGCAGGAATCGACCTGGGTCGAAGAGCTACACCGCATCCTAACCAAAGAGATATCGGCTGAGCAATTTGAACGTCTCGCCCAGCGACTCTTGCGGGAATCCGGCTTTGTCCAGGTGGAGGTCACCGGAAGAACAGGAGATGGCGGGATCGATGGAAAAGGCATCGCGCGCCTTCATGGATTCATGAGCTTCCATGTCATCTTCCAATGCAAGAAATATCAAGGCTCCGTTGGGGCAGGAGAGATCCGGGATTTCCGCGGCGCCATGGTTGGTCGAGCGGACAAGGGTTTGTTCATTACTACGGGCACGTTCACGCCCGCTGCGGTCAAGGAAGCAACGCGTGACGGCGCACCCCCAATCGACCTGGTCGATGGTGATCAACTCGCACAAAAGCTAAAAGAACTAAGTCTTGGGGTCCGAACCGAATTGGTCGAGTCGGTGGCTATTGACTCGGATTGGTTCAAAGCCATATGACGTATAACCAGCTGTTGAAGCGGACACCTCCGCGCTGCGCGCGTCGTCGCTCAACGGCGCGTTAGCTGCTACAATCATACATGTTCAACTTACTGTACACTTGTGATTACAAAGCCTATAATTCTTTGATCAAAAGTACATACTGGTATTTTTATGAGAATTGTATCTTTTACAGAAGCAAGAAATAGCCTCAAAGCAGTTTTAGATGCTGTTATTAATGATGCGGACACAATAATCATCACTCGTAGAGATTCTGAAGATGCTGTTGTGATGTCATTGGATTACTACAATAGCCTGATGGAAACGGTACACTTACTTCGTTCTCCTGAAAATGCAGAGCATCTTAATCGTTCAATAGCACAGTATCGAGCGGGTCAAACAACGGTAAGAGCGCTACTTGATGAGTAGTAGCCAACGATTACTATCTTGGACAGATGAGGCTTGGAACGACTACTTGTATTGGCAAACCCAAGATAAGAAAACGCTTAAACGTATCAACAAACTGATTAATGATGTTAAGCGTTCTCCATTCGAAGGCATTGGTAAGCCCGAGCCGTTGAAAGAGAACTTAGCAGGATTCTGGTCACGCCGGATTGATGACACAAACCGCTTTGTTTATGCAGTAGATAATCAGGCTATCACAGTGATTTCATGTCGCTACCACTACTGATTTATTGGCAGCTAACCAGCCAATCAACATGGACATGCTACGCATGCCAGTTATTGGGGCGTGACCTCATGAATGCCGTGCTGAAGATTTCGAGCAATGCAGGTGGAGTAGAGGCCCCGTTTGAAACTCCTGCGGCCTTTTCGCGTCAGCCCACCTCGTCAGGCGGGCAACGGCTTGTGTCGGAATTCTTCAGGCGGTTCAGTAGTCACACTCGCCTCTGCGTCCGGAGGATGAGCAATGAGGTCCAGCCATGCCTTCCAGCCGACGTATTTGCCGCCGCTTCGCTCTGGCAAACCGCGGCTGAAGGCGGGTGCGTAGGTAATGTGGAAGTAAAAATGAATAGCCTTTGCTGCACTGTAGCTGCCGGTCACCGCTACGTTACGCAAGAGAATACCGCCCTATGATTCCTGCAAATGAACTGATTATTTTCGCTCTTGCTGCTCTGGTTATGGTGCTGAGCCCCGGCCCAAACATGATCTATTTAATATCGCGATCCATCTGCCAAGGGCGAAACGCGGGCGTCATCTCGCTGCTCGGCGTAATCGCAGGGTTCGTGGTTCACATGTTCGCGGCGGCATTGGGTATTACTGCGCTGTTCTTGGCTATCCCATTTGCTTATGAAATCGTCAAATGGCTGGGTGCGTCGTACCTCCTCTATCTAGCGTGGAAAATGCTCAAACCGGGCGCTAGTTCACCTTTCGAGCCACATGCATTGCCCATCGAACCCGCTCACAAGCTCTTCACCATGGGTTTTGTTACGAATGCGCTCAATCCAAAGATCGCAGCGTTTTATCTATCCATCTTCCCCCAATTTATTTCGCCAGAACACGGCTCAGTATTCCTTCAAAGTATTTTATTGGGCTGCGTCCAGATTGGAGTGAGTTTCATAGTAAATCTAGCCATCGCGTTATCTGCTGCCGAGCTTGCGCGCTGGTTCAGTCATCATCCTGTGTGGCTTCGGGTTCAGCGTTATTTTATGGGTGTCATGCTAGGCGGCCTGGCAGTGCGGCTAGCTACTGAGCAGAGAAACGCCTAATGAAGGCCGTGGATCTATCCAAAGCGCTAATTCAAGAGGGATGCTCCCCGACTCAGCGAGTTCCTTCCACTACGACGGTCTCACCCCAATCGACGACTGCACAAACCCCATACGCTCTGGTCTAATACGCAAGAGATCTGATCCGACTGTTGAACGCGCGATGGTAAAAAATGACCACCCCCTGGGACCGAAAAACCCCTCAACCCAGAGACCCGATCCCAAAGAGCCTGGACAAGTCCATGAGCACTATCCACCGCGCCCGGTCCCTCCCCCTAAGCCGCGACCTCAACCGGAGAAAAAGCATGGCTGAACTGACTCGGCATGAGCTGCAATTTCAAGCACGGATGAACATCCGCTACCACGAAAATCTAGAGCGACGCTATGGAAACTGGCTAAATTGGACCTCCTTTGTCTCATTCATCCTGAGCAGCGCCGCCTTCATCGCCCTATTAGAAACCATCCCCTACAAAAGTTGGATCGTGGCCGGGATCGCTCTAATCGCCGCATTGCTCAATGGTGCGGTCCTCGCATTCGGGATGCTGGGCAAGTTTAGCCTCCATGCCGATCTCAAACGCCAATGGATTCTACTGCTCAGTCGGCTACAAACGACCCCCGATGACCGTCTCGTAGACATCGAAACCGAACTCCATGCCCTGAACGCACGCGAACCCGCCGCCGAGCGTAGATGGCTGAACCAAGCCTACGAAGAAACCTGCACCGCCCTGGATCTCCACGCCGTTCCGCACACCGGAGGGCGCTAAACCCCCATCACTCGACCACGTTGTCGGCGGCAACAACTGTGACCCGCTAGGTTCCTCCGAACGTGCGCCTATCGGGTACCCGCACCCGACCTATCTCGGAAACAGCCAGGCAGCCTGGTCGATCGGGTAAAAACATTGTGTTGCCCGACAGATTCGCTACGAATTGCTAGGTGCCCGGCAATCTTATTGAACCATGATCTTGTCGCGCCAACTGGCAATACGGATCGTCCATCGCCAAATGACTAGCGCCAGACAGTTGATTACGGTAGCAATCGAGGGCGTAATAGGCGTAATTATCGGGATTGCCGCGAGCAAGTATGGGCAATGTCTGGGCCAGCGTCACGCACGCATCACGCGAGTAGCGTAGATCGACAAGTCCTATTAGATGGAACAATTCGTGGATTAACGTAGAGAGCGAATCAAGTGACCTCGATCGAAAAAAGTTCGCTCCCAAATAAATCCGCCAACCCCAATAAGGCGCAACGTTCGTGTAACGCTCTTCCTTGCGTAGCTTGAAGCGAAGCTTCGAGGTATTGAGTTTGCCTTTCACCGCCTGATAGCGCGTTACACATAACTGCGCTGTTCGTGAACTTCGCTGGGCATCGAACTCCCCCCACCAGCAATGGTAATTCTCGCGGTTCCAGCGCTCAGCCGGATTGCAACCGACGGGAGGACTGATCATCGGTTGCAACCGCTTGATCGCATGGTCAATGGAAATCACCGCAAAATCCATTATTTTCTGTAGGCGGCGAACTTGATCGTTTGTGAGATTCTTGAACCGATGTTGATCGGGATGCAGTGCGTTAGGATCGGACATGAGGCGGCTCCGATTGATCACGAGATGGAATAGGCAAGGTTGACCACGACCTGCAAAAAATACGATCTCGTAATTCGTAGTCCAATGACAGGAAATTTTCAACTTATTGAGGAATTTTTCTGCATTAATCTCATTAAATACAATAATATGGCAAAGAGCAGCCCGACAGGGGTGCTACACCAACCCTGAAACGAAATCAGGTATCCTGCATTCAATCGACGAAGAGACGGTGATGCGCTCCACGACCAATCTACTGAATTCCCTACCCGGCGATCACACTGGAGAAATCTTTACGGAATTGCTCCGGCATGACGCTGTGCGCATTGAACGTATTGTGTCCAACGGCCACGTTTCGCCGGAGGGGTTTTGGTACGACCAGGACGAACATGAGTGGGTGGCGCTGTTGGAGGGAGAGGCCGAGATTACATTCGCAACGGGCGAGCAGGTTCGATTGACGCGGGGCGATTCGCTGAACCTGCCGGCGCACACCCGCCATCGGGTGACATTCACCGCTTGCCCGACCATTTGGCTGGCGGTATTTTACCGATGAAAGGTTACATGCTGCAATGATCGGTTTCCGCTGGACATCCGCACATACCCCGGCACACTTAGCCGAAAAACAGCCCCCAATCAATACTAGCCTAATATATTGTTTCTTTAGTGATTTATTATGGTAAAAAGCATCTGCTATTGTTAGCGCGGCATTTTGAATGAACTGCTTGCACCTTTACACGGTCAATTACTGACAGTTTCCAAACCCTGAGGAGGTTCTACCAACCATGATGCAGAGAAATGACGTACTGACCAAAGCGCCCGTCACACTGACGCTGGGTAAAGCATCGGTCGGCAATAAGGTGCTCCGCAATACCTATTTATTATTGTCGATGACACTGCTGTTCAGCGGCCTCACGGCCGGTTTCGCCATGGCCACGAATGCCGCGCCTTTGCACTGGCTCATCACGCTGGGCGGTTACTTTGGCCTCTTGTTCGTCGTCACTCATCTCCGCAATAGTGTCTGGGGACTGGCGGCGGTCTTTGCCCTGACCGGATTTCTGGGCTACACGCTAGGCCCGATCTTGAACTTGTACCTGAATCTGCCCAATGGTTCGCAGGTAGTCATGACCGCACTGGCGGGCACTGGAGTGATCTTCCTGGCCCTGTCAGGTTACGCAGTGGTCAGCCGCAAGGACTTTAGCTTCATGGGCGGGTTCTTGATGGTCGGCGTCTTGGTCGCTTTTCTGGTCAGCCTGGGCGCGATGCTATTCAACATACCGGCGTTGTCGCTAGCGGTATCCGGGATGTTCATCCTGCTGATGTCCGGTATGATCCTCTGGCAAACCAGCGAGATCATCCACGGTGGCGAAACCAACTACATCATGGCCACCGTTACCCTGTACATCACGATTTTCAACCTGCTTCTGAGCCTGCTGCAAATCCTGGGCATCATGTCCGGCGATGACTGATTGAATCTCAACTTAAACATTGTCATGCCAGCCCCGCGCATGCGGGGTTTTTCATGTCTGAAAATAAAAAAGACCGGGTAAGAATACCCGGCCAAAAACCACCAAAGGAGGATGCGCGGTAGACTGAGCAGAAGCCATATGTCCACCGCACGGGAGCTATTCTAACAAAAGATTTAGAGCAAACATACTATTTTTCGTTGTTTTTCGGCAAAAAACAACATTGTTTTGCGCAAACAATAAGTTATACCCCAGAATTTTGCTGCACTGCCAAAAAAACCGGCATCTCTGGCAATGCTGGCAACACCGAATCGTCGGACAGCGCCAGAATCGCGTCGATCAACCGATCAGCCTCATGCACTCCACCGTAATTCATCAGCGTCCGCGCCTTGGCGATCAACTCGACAGGCGACAACGGAGCCTCGGGATCACCCTTGGCGTGGGTCCGCCGCACCGTCAACTGTTCACCACTGCGCATGGTCACGGTCACCGCACTACCCCAGGCTCGTGGGTAGGCGGAGGCATACGGTTCAGCCAGGCGCAACACAACCCGTTCTCGCAAGGCCGCCAATTCCGACCGCACCGGTTCGGCAAACACGGTAAAATCGACGTGCTCGTGGGTCAGCGCCGCTGCGACACAGTGTTGGAGAGAAAACTTAGCCTCGTAGTCGCTCTGCGGCAGTGGTCGGTTGCAAACTTCCAGGGCGGCGGCATAGGTTTCCACTTCGACCTGTTCGATGGTTTCTACCGCAACCTGATGCCGCAATTCACGAGCCGCATCGACCGCCGGGTGAGTATGCCGGCAGGATGGCCAGGGTTTGATCGACGTTTGCAACAATTGCCAAGGCGCTTCCGGATCGCGGATTACCGCCTCAGGGTCGGCATCAGGACAGGTCGCTGTAAACCAACCCTTGGCGCCTTCCAGAATATTCGGTGGGCCGGTAAAGCCAAAGCGCGCCAAACTAGCTGCCAATACGCCTGCTTCGGCGGCTCGCCCAGCATGCAAATGCTTAGTCATAGCGCCGGCTTCCAGAAATTGCCAAAGCCCCGAAGACTGCGTACCCGCATTGCCCAGTGCGTGAACCGTCGCTACCGGGTCGAGATGCAACAACGCCGCTGTCGCCATCGCCGAACCATAAGGCCCACAGGTCGCCGTGTTATGCCAAATCCGGTAATGCGCAGGCCCAACCGCCATCCCCACACGGGTCACGGCCTCGAACCCCCACAACACCGCCTTGAGCATGGCGTGACCACGAATGCCTTCTTGAACCGCCACCGCCCAGGCAGCCGGCACCACGACACAGCCTGGATGCACCACCGAGGCGCGGTGCAGATCGTCGGTTTCCAGGATATGCGTCAGCGATCCGAGCAAGAAGGCGTTGCGCTCGGCATCCGTCACTCCGGTCGCCCCCGCCCATCGGAGCAAAATAGCCCCCGGATCGCTAATCCGCCCCGCCATCGCATTAGCCATCGCATCCAGCGTCAACAAGGCCGCCTGTTCCAGATCGGCCGCAGCAACCGGCTTGGCCATGATCAGTTCGGTCAGTCGCTGGGTGAGCGTGGATTCAGACATGGTTGCAAAGCTCCAGAATCGAAGAAAGAGAAACAGCATCCTCCCACTGATTGTAGCCGCCTGCCAAGAAAAACCCTCAATCGATCCAGGGACGTTCGCATTGCCGATATTGTCGCCAAACTTCCGCAAACTGGTGTTCATGCTGATCCAGCCGACAACCGTACCAGCCCTCGATCACTTGCCGGGCAACCGAGGCGGCGCTCAACCCGGCCTCTTCCAGCAGGCGCCGAGCGACTGTAATGTCATTCAGGATTCCCAAGCAGTCCTGTAATCGAGACATCGCCCCTAAATAAGCCTTGACCATTGGGGTGGAATACAGGCTGGAGAAAAAATCCAGTGCATAGCGCAATTCCTTGATGTGGATTCGTAGAGCGTGCCGCTCCTCGGCCGACAGCTCCGCAAACGCCTCGCCTCGTTTTACTACCCGCCGATGCTCCTGTTCGAGCAGTGAAGTCGAGAAATTCAGAACCGGCTCCAGCAACCGCTCCTGTTGCTCGACGTGCAAACCATCCCGCCAGGCACAGCGATCCAGCCAGTCAGCAAAACGCTGCGACATCAATGCATAGTGGGATTGTTGCAACGCTTCTCGCAAGGTCTGGTGGTGGCGCTGGCGAATAGTCGTCGCCTTGCGCTGGAACAGCAACAGACTGCGCTTGCGTGGAAAATGGGCGAACACTGGCGCCATGCCTTCTTCCAAGAACACATCCCAGTCACGGGCCGGCCCCAAGTACCCGTTCAGCCAGCGCAGGTCCTCGACCAAAGCGGAGCTGGCTGCACGCGGGATCAATGGCCGGAAGATTTTGAGGCCGGAGCGTAATCGTCGGAATGCCACCCGCATTTGATGAATCCCTTCAATCTGACCGTCCAGCACCGCTGGACGATTGGCCTCAGCATGCTTCAAGCAAGCACTGATGATGGCGACGAAAGCCTCATCGCTGCTGATCTCGGCGGCTAACTCAACCGAACCGGCCTTGACAGGCGTGACCGCTTTCAAGCGATGGCCCGCCGGGCAATGCCTTTGGGCTTGCGCTTCTTCAGCCGCTGGGCCTCCTTCTGCCGTCGTTCCGCCAGTTCGATGAGAATCTGCTGAGAACCTCGTGGATCATCACTCTCACCAGGCACACGTTGCAGATAAGTTCCATCTGACTGCATATCCCAAGCACTGCGCCGGTCATTCAGTTGCACATCCAGAATCTGCTGCAACTCTCGTTGCAAATCCAGGGTATCAATGGGCGCCACCACTTCGACCCGGCTTTCCAGATTGCGCTGCATACAGTCTGCCGAACCGATGAAGTATTCATCGGCGCCGTCATTGTAGAAATGAAAAATCCGGGTGTGTTCCAGAAATCGACCCACGATACTGATCACTTTCACGTTTTCCGAGATCCCTGGAATGCCTGGCCGCAGCCGACACGTGTCACGAACGATGAGATCAATCTTGACGCCGGCTTGCGAAGCCTGGTACAGCGCTGCGGTCACTTCCTTGTCCTCCAAGGCATTCATCTTGAATTGGATCAATGCAGCTTTACCTACCTTGGCGTGGTCAATTTCGCGCTCGATCTTGGCCAACAGCGCCGGCTTGAGCACCTTGGGCGCCGGTAGTAGCTTGTGATAATTGCGTTTAGGCACATAACCGGTGGTCAGGTAATTGAACAACTCGGTCAGATCCTCGCCGATGACCGGATCACAGGTCAGCAGGCCAAGATCGCTGTACATGCGGGCAGTACCCGCATGGTAGTTGCCTGTACCAATATGCGCATAGCGGCGCAATCCATTGTAATCCCGCCGCACCACCAGGATCACCTTGCTGTGTGTCTTGAGTCCTAGAACGCCATAGGTCACATGGATTCCGGCTTCTTCCATTCGGTTCGCCCAGCGGATGTTAGCTGCTTCATCGAAGCGCGCCTTGAGTTCCACGACCACGGTCACCTGCTTGCCATTTTGCGCGGCATTGGTCAGGTATTCGACAATCTTCGAATCCTCCGAAGTACGGTACAAGGTCATCTTAATGGCCAACACCTTCGGGTCGAAGCTGGCTTCCCGCAAAAATCGTTCTACTGAAGTCACGAACGATTCATAGGGATGCTGTAGCAGAATCGGACCGATTTCGCGAATGATGTGGAAAATATTACGCTTATCACTCAGCTTGGGATGATCGAGTGGATGATGTGGCGACCCGTGCAAATCCGTCCGGTTGATCGAGACGATCTGGAACAGATCTTTCATCGCCATCATGCCATCCACCTCGAACACTTCGCTGGCCTCGTCCAAGCCCAATTCGGCGGCCAACATGCCACGATGCACCGGGTCCATGTTTTTCTCCACCTCCAAGCGGACAATCGGTGCAATCTTGCGCTCGCGCAGCTCCGACTCGATCATCAGCAAGAGATCGTCCGCTTGATCTTCGTCGCGCTCGGTAATCGCATTGCGCGTGACGCGAAATAGCTCACAAGCCTCCACCACCATGCCGGGAAACAGCAGATCGAGGTTATTGGCCATCACATCCTCCAGCGGCACGTAGAGATCCTCGTCGCCGACCTTGAGGAAGCGCTCGATTCCAGAACCGAGTGGCACCTTGATCCGCGCCAAGCCGCTAGCGTCATCGTTGGCGTAGCGCACCGTCACCAACAGATTGAGCGACAGGTTGGAGATGAAGGGAAAGGGATGGGCGGGGTCCATGGTTTGCGGCGTGACCAGCGGAAAAATGTTGCGCAGGTAGTATTCCCGCATCTGTTTGCGCTGAGCCTCAGTCAAACGCTTGTAGCTGCGCAGAAAGATGCCCTGCTCCTTAAGCAATTTGTGCAACTGGGAAGCCAATATCCGCTGCTGGTCGACGAGATTGCGCACGCAGACCAGACATTCATTCAACTGCTGCTCGGGGCTGCGACCGTCCACGGTCAGTTCCCGCACCCGGGTGCCGATCTGTTGCTTGAGGCCACCGATACGCTTCATGAAAAATTCGTTCAGATTGGAGCTGACGATCGCCAGAAATTTGACCCGTTCCAGCAGAGGAGTACGTTCGTCCTGACCTTCGTGTAACACTCGCTGGTTGAAAGCCAACCAGGTCAGCTCACGGTTCAAATACCACTCGGCGGCGCTGGGATCGAATACCGGTGGTGGCAACTCCGGAGCCGGGGGCGCTGGCTCCGGAGTTGCCACCGTGATTACCTCCGCATTTCGCTTGCCACTCCCGCGCGTTGCAGGAGTCGATTCAGCACCCTGGAGAGAGACTTCTGCTGATTCAATCATGCTGACTCCGATATTTTATGGCTCTTCGAGGATTCTTGTGGAACCCACACCGTAGGTCGGGCATAAGCGCCGCGTTGCCCGACAGAACGCACCTGTCGGGCACGTCCTGTGCCCGACCTACCGATTGCAGCATCAATTCCACAAGAACCATTGAAGAACCTATTTTATTTCTTGCTCTTTGCGGCGCTTGGTTGGTCTTCAGGCAAACCGAGTACCGCTTCCAATCGTTCGCACAGCGTGCGCAGTACTTGGATGCGTGCATGGCGCTTATCGTTCGCTTCGACCAGGGTCCACGGCGCTTGGCGGGTGCTGGTCCGCTCCACCAAGTCGTTGACCGCCAATTCGTAATCCTCCCAGCGCTCGCGATTGCGCCAATCTTCATCCGTCAACTTCCAGGCTTTGTAGGCAATCTGCTCGCGCTCCTTGAAGCGACGCAGCTGTTCATCCGGGGTGATGTGCAACCAGAATTTCAGCAACACGATGCCTCGTTCCACCAGTTGCGCCTCGAAGTCGTTGATCTCGGCATAGGCGCGTTGCCATTCACGGGTGCGGGCGAACCCCTCGATCCGTTCCACCAACACCCGCCCATACCAACTCCGGTCGTAGATCGTGACGCGACCCGCGCGCGGCAGGTGCCGCCAAAAACGCCATAGATAGTTGTGAGCAGCTTCCTCATCGGTCGGGGCGGCAATCTGGATCACTTGATAATCGCGGGCATCCAGCGCAGCCGTGATGCGGCGAATGCTGCCGCCCTTGCCGGCGGCATCCCAACCTTCGAACACCAGGATGGTCGAAACCTTGCGCTCACGGGCGGTGCGCTGGAGTTGGTTCAGTCGGCCCTGATAATGTTTCAATCCGATATCATAGTCATCCTTGGACAAGGTCTGACTCATATCCAGGCGCGATAGAATCGTGACCACGGGCAGTCCATCCACATCCGCCGAAGTTGGCTTCGGCGCATGAGCGTCAACTTCGCCATTGCCGCTGGCCAGCGCTATCTTGGCCTCGTCCAGCCGAAAACGGATCGCGTCACGCATGACGGAAGCCACGGCGACACTGCGGTAGCGCGCATTGTAACCTTCCACGATCTTCCATGGCGCCAATCCAGTGCTGGTCTTCATGATCGTGCGCTCGGCAGCGACGACGAACGACTCATAGAGTTCCCAATGCTGCCAGTCGCGCTTGGAAATCCGCCAGTGCAACAGCGGATTCTTCTCCAGCTTGCGCAGGCGTTCCTTTTGCGCGTCCTTGGACAGATGCATCCAGAATTTCAGGATCAACGCGCCATCATCGGCTAGCGTCTGTTCGAAAGTCTTGATGCGCTCCAATCGCTCGTCGAATTCCGCCAGATCGATATGCCCGTAGACATGATCGAGAATCGGCATTGAATACCAGGAACTCAAGAACAAGCCGATCCGTCCACGAGGCGGCAGATCCCGCCAAAACCGCCAGTATTCGGGCCGGTCGCGTTCCTCATCGGAGGGTTCACCAAAAGCCCGGGTGACCAGCCAGCGCGAATCCAGCCACTCGTGCAGTTTGTTGACGGTCTCACCCTTACCAGCGCCGTCCACACCCGCGAAAACGACGATGACGGGAAAGTCGGCGTTGCGCAACTCCATCTGCATCATCAACAAGTCTTCGCGCAACTGAGAAACCTGCTGGTGGTACTCTTCTTTGGGTAATCTATGTTGCAGTTCAGCGGTTCTGAACATCGTAATCCTCACTAACGTAGGCGGAGACGGCGGGCAGATAGCTCAAAACAAGCGAAGAAAAATTTTATCTTTATATATTATATAATTATGGAATTATCATGAGATTAAAAGGGTTTGTACCGAGTGGATCGATTGCGGCAACCCAGTTTAATGTTAATCTTAGAGCAGTTGACCGATAGATGCTCGACTCCCTGCTTGAGTTGGAACGGTCGCCAGACCGCCGCCTCAGACATGACTCAGCCAATTCCAGGAATAAGGAGAAACTGAATGCAGCGGCGACTATTGGCCGGTCTGATTCCTTTAGCGTTCGCTTTGGCCAGCCCAGTTCAGGCGGATATTTATGCCTTTGTAGACAGTAACGGCGTGCGGCACCTAAGCAACGTCCCCAGTGATCCACGCTACAAACTGGTCATGCGCACCCCGACCTATAGTAAGAAGGCGGCTCAACCTTCAAGTTACGCTCCGAACAACCTCTATGCTCCCGGCGTCACACTGCGCAACTACGCGCAGAAGGCGGCTCGTATCAAGCCCTCCCGAGTCAACGAACAAAACCGTCAGCGCTTCAGCGCCGACGTCAACCGGATCGCCGCACAATACCGCCTGGAGCCGGCTTTGATGCATGCGGTCATCAGCGCCGAATCCGCTTACAATCCCTGGGCGGTTTCTCCCAAAGGCGCGATGGGCCTCATGCAATTGATGCCGGGCACCGCCGAGCGGTTTGGGGTCGGCAATGCTTATGACCCCATTGCCAACATGCATGGCGGCGCCCGTTATCTGCGTTGGCTGCTTGACCGGTTCAACGATACTCAATTGGCGGTAGCCGCCTACAATGCTGGCGAGGGCGCGGTGCAAAAGTATGGCAATCAGATTCCTCCCTACAAGGAAACTCAAACCTACGTGGTGCGCGTGCTCAACTTCTATCAGCAATACCGATTAGGCGGTTTGTATCATACCGGCGCGAAGGGCGATACTGTGGCGTTCAACCGCAGTTATCCCGGCAACTCCAGTGGCGTCACCATCATTACCCCCCGCACCAGCGGCCGCTTCGCCCGAACTCCCGTCAAAGTCAACACCTTCAGTTCGACAGCGACATCTCGCCCCTATCTGACTCCAACAAGCGATCGAGTGATCATCGGCAATAGCAATGGAGGCCGAAATTCAATACGCTCTTCTGCGCAGCTCGCCGGCAACGACAAGTGATCTGGTAACTCAACCCACGCGCTACCTGGCAACCTACTGATAAAACCTTACGGCACATATCGTGTCTTAACCGTCCGGTTTCTTCTGTCATTTATTGACTCCCCCCAACATGCTTGGTTGAGAAATTGCCATGAAATTCACCTATCCAGGACTCACTGATCAGGAAGTCGATGCTTCCCGCGCCCAGCACGGCTCCAACGCCGTCGCCAGCCAGGAGATTGAAACTTTCTGGGACAAATTGCTGGGTAATCTGAAGGACCCGATCATCATCATCCTGATCGCCGCCCTGCTGATCACGGTGCTATTGACGATTTTCGGTTATGCCGAGTGGTATGAAAGCGTCGGCATCGCCTTCGCCGTGGTGATCGCCACCTTCGTCGCCACCTGGTCGGAACATAGCAACGAGCAATCTTTCCAGAAATTGCTGGAAGAAGCTTCGCTGATCCTGGTCAAGGTGTTTCGTAACGGCCATCTGACTGAAATCTCGATCAATGATCTGGTGGTTGGCGATTACCTTCTATTGCAACCAGGCGATACGATTCCGACCGATGGCCTGCTGATTGCGGGACATGCCGAAGTAGACGAAGCGGCGTTGACCGGCGAATCGGAACCGGTCAAGAAGACGGCTTTACCGGAAGGCGCCAACTCGGCGACGGAGGCCGAAGAACACCGCTTGTTTCGCGCGGGCCTGCTGGTCGATGGTGAATGCGTGATGCAGGCCAGCGCTGTGGGCGACCAAACCCGTTATGGCCAAACCATGAAGGAGCTGTTGTCCGCCGAGGATCGCCTCTCACCCCTGCAACACAAACTGACCGTGCTGGGTGGCCATATCGCCACGTTCGGTTACATCGGCGCCACCCTCATCTTCATCGCCTTCATGTTCAACAACATGTTCCTGCAAGCTGAAAGCTTCGACGCCTACTGGGCGCAGGAAGGTGGAATCATCATCAAGGATTTCGTGACGGCGGCGATTCTGGCCATCATCGTCGTGGTGGTGGCAGTGCCAGAGGGCTTGCCGATGATGATCGCCATGGTGCTGGCGATCAACATGAAGAAATTGCTCAGTGTCAAGGTGCTGGTGCGTAAGCTACTGGGCATCGAGACCGCCGGCAGCCTGAACATCTTGTTCACCGACAAGACCGGCACACTGACCCAGGGGCGGCTATCCGTCAGCGCCTTCCTCACGGGGACCGGGGCGCGGCACGAAAAATTGGACGATATTCCGCAGCCCTTGCGCGATACTGCAGGATTCGCCCTGCGTAACAATACTAGTGCGGTCATTGACACCAGCAATCCGAATGATATCAAGATGGTCGGCGCTGACCGCACCGAACAGGCTCTGCTGCGATTCGTCACACCGTATCTGACCCAGAGCGGTAACGTGGATATCGTCGATGTCATCCCCTTCAACAGCAGCCGCAAGTTTTCCGCGACCCAGGTGGCGGGCGACCGGGCGCTGACCCTGGTCAAGGGCGCTCCCGAGGTGATTCTGCGCCATTGCACCCACTATCTGGACACGGAGGGTCAAACCGTCGAACTCGGCGACCGGAGCACCCTGGAAGCAGCCATGCGTGAGTTGTCCTCACGGGCCATGCGCCTGCTGGCGGTGGCGGTGACCGAAACGCCGATCGATGCCAGCAAAGCGCTGCCAGCTCGTCTGTCCCTGGTTGGCGTGTTCGGCATGCGCGACGAACTGCGCGAAACCTCTTACGCCTCGGTGAAAACCGCCAAGAACGCAGGCATTCACGTCATCATGATCACCGGCGACGCCAAGGAAACCGCTCAGGCCATCGCCAAGGATGTGGGGCTGCTGGAAGACGATCCCCAGGCGATCATTCTCACATCGGCGGAGCTGGCCCAGTTATCGGACCAGGAAGTGAAACAGAAGCTGCCGCATCTCTATGTGGTGGCGCGCGCCTTCCCAACCGACAAGAGCCGTTTGGTGAAACTGGCCAAGGAACTGGACTTGGTGGCCGGTATGACCGGTGACGGCGTCAACGATGCGCCAGCGGTGAAAAACGCCGATGTCGGCTTCGCCATGGGCAGCGGTACCGAGATGACCAAGGAATCCGGCGACATCGTCATTCTCGATGATAACTTTTCCTCGTTGACCAAGGCGGTGCTGTATGGGCGCACTCTGTTCAAGTCGATCCGCAAGTTCCTGATCTTCCAGTTGACGGTGAACGTCTCCGCTATCCTGGTGGTGTTCCTGGGCCAGTTCTTCGGCTTCGACCTGCCGCTGACCATGACCCAATTGCTGTGGTTGAATATCATCATGGACACCCTAGCTGGGCTGGCTTTCGCTGGCGAGGCCGCGCTGGAACGCTACATGCTGGAGAAGCCGATGCGGCGCGACGAACAACTGATCAACACCGATATGTGGTCGTCGATTTTGATCAATGGCGGGATCATCGCTTTCATCAGCATCTTATTCCTGACCAGCGATGTAACTCGGACTCTGTTCTCCGGTGGGCACGAAATCGGTTCCAAAGCGGCGCAGGACAAGTTCCTGACGGCCTTCTTTGCCTTCTTTGTATTCATTCAGGTTTTCAACACCTTCAATGCCCGTACCCAAGGGCTGAATTTGTTCGAACACTTGTTCGATAACCGCCTGTTCTCCATCATCATCCCCTCGATCATGGCTATTCAGATTTTCTTCATTACCTATGGTGGCGAAATCCTGCGCACCGTCGGTTTATCGATACAGGAATGGGTTTATGTGCTGCTGCTGGCCATCGTGATCATTCCAGTCGATCTCGTGCGCAAGATCGCCCGGAACCAGTGGTTCGGCAACCCGGTGCGGTTGGAAACCTGATAAAGTCGTGAGTGCAGTGCTTGAAGAATGACGCTCGCTCCTGTCCCTCTCTCGCTGATGGGAGAGGGATTTTCATACTTTTTCTGCTCGTCATCACTCTGGCTATCGGACTCGGGGGCGATGTCAGCGCCACGGACTCTTGGCGGATACAGCGGGAAGCTTTTCAAATTGCCGAACAATCGCTGCAAGCAGGCGCGCCGGTGGACAACGCGGCACTGCGCGACTATCCGCTGTACCCCTACCTATACTATCAATCCCTCTCCCGCCGGCTGACGGAATTCCCCACGGTCGAAGTTCGGGATTTCCTGCAAACCTATCCCGATACGCCACTGGCCATTCGTTTGCGCAACGCTTGGTTGCGCCAACTCGCCAGCGCCCGCCGCTGGGATGATTACTTGCACGATGCCATTCCTGGCCATGATCCGACTTTCGAATGCTGGCGGCGACAAGCCTTGCTGAACACCGACCACAGTAAAGCTGCCTTGCAGGATTTCGCCACGCTCTGGTTGCGCGGACGTTCACTGCCCAATGCCTGCGACCCCGTGATCGCGGTCTGGCAAAGCGAAGGCCAGCCCGCGCCTGAACTCCGTTGGCAACGCTTCGCGCTAGCGATGACGGCGGGGGAGATTGGGCTCGCGCGGTTTCTACAGATGGATATGTCAACCACCGACCGAGAATTGGCAAACGCCTGGCTGGCGGTTGCCGATGATCCGACCCTGATTCTCGACCCTACCCGATTCAAAGCCGGCGATCCGCGTGTTCCAGCAATTCTGGCCGATGGTCTGAATCGCTGGCGGCGGCGCGATGCGCTGGCGGCGTTCGCGGCGCTCGATGCGCTCAAAGCCAGCGACCCGTCGCTAGCTCCGCAGCTGGCCATCGAGGAACGGCAACTGGCCCTGTGGATCGCCAGTGATTACCACCCAACCGCACTGGCGCGTTTAGCCGCCTTGCCGGAGACAGTGGTCGATCAAGATGTGCGGGAATGGCGAATTCGGGTCTGCTTACAACAAAACGACTGGCCAGCGACCCTGCACTGGCTCGATCAATTGCCCCCTGCAGAACAGAACAGTCCACGCTGGCAATACTGGCGGGGTCGAGCACTGGAGTCGCTCGGCCAGACCGAACTCGTCCAACCCATCTATCGGCGCATTGCCAACCAGCGGGATTATTACGGCTTCCTGGCAGCCAGCCAACTCAATATTCCCTACACGATCGCTGACTCTCCACTGGCCGTTTCGCCAACAGAATTAGATGCATTATTGGCGGGTTCCCCCGGTCTACAACGGGCGCGGGAGCTGTACATCCTGGGTCGCCAGTGGGAAGCCGATGTCGAATGGCGACAGGCTACCCAAGGGTTTGATCCGGCGGCGCTCAAGCAGGCGGCGCAGCTGGCCCACCGTTGGGAGTGGCATCACCAGGCCATCATCACCATTGCCCGAGCCGAATATTGGGATGATTTGAAACTGCGTTTTCCACTGGCTTACCGTGACGATGTGATAGCGAACGCTCGCACTGATGCGCTGGACCCGGCTTGGATTTATGCGATCATCCGTCAGGAGAGCGCTTTCCAAGCCGACGCTCGCTCCCCAGTTGGGGCGCTGGGATTGATGCAGATGATGCCTGCGACCGGACGGCAAATCGCCCGAGACCTGCAGGACACCGTCGATATCCCCGACCTGCGCCAACCGGAGACCAATATCCGTTACGGCACCCACTACCTGCGGCGGATGTTGGAACGATTGCAGGACAACCCAGTGCTGGCCACTGCCGCCTATAACGCTGGCCCCAACAAGGTGGCGCAATGGTTACCCACCGGTGGCCATCCGATACCCGCCGATATCTGGGCGGAAACTATCCCCTACCGGGAAACTCGGGCCTACGTACAGCGGGTCATGGAATACGCAGCGGTCTATCGGCATCTGCTCGGCCTGGAAGAAGACCCCACCACCACACTCGGGGAGCGCATGAAGCCTGTGTTGCCATTGGCCAGCACCGGGCAAGCTGGTTAGAGGCAGTCATCGGTTCTGTGGTTCTTAAACGCGTCAATACCGCTCGACGGGCAATTCATGCTCAATATGACCATCATCTCAACCAGGCTATTCTTAACCAAAAAATACAGGGTTTTCCGGAGTGCCTAACCAGATGAAGACAAATATCATGTGATACTGACTAGGCAATATCCGCACCCGGTCCTCATAAGATGCATAGTTGGTGCCAAGACCAGGTCCGGAAACGATAAGGCTTCAAGATATGGTACAGCAGGACGATGCTTTGTTTCTCAAGAGTAATTTCGAAACAGTAGAACTGGGGAGTATCCTCAACGCTCAGGATCTGCAGATCTTAATGGATGAATTTTTCAAACTCACGCAGATCGGTGTCGGCATCACCGATCTGCGTGGGCAAGTATTGGTCAGCACCGGTTGGCAGGATATCTGCTTGAAGTTTCATCGAGTTCACCCAGTCACCTGTCGAAACTGCCTTGAAAGCGACACGGTGCTCTCCCAAGGCACGGTACCGGGAACCTTCAAGGTCTATCGCTGTAAGAACCATATGTATGATGTCGCCACACCGATTGGTATCAACGGGCGACCGATGGGCAATTTGGTTCTCGGACAGTTTTTCTTCGACGACGAGCCGCCCGATCGGGAGTTTTTCCGCACCCAGGCTCAGCAATACAATTTTGATGAGGAAGATTACCTCGCTGCACTGGACCGGGTGCCATGCTGGAGTCGGGAAAAAGTCAACACGGCCATGTCGTTTTATACCCAACTCGCCCATCTATTCTCGACCTTGAGTTACTGCAATTTCCAACTAGCGCAAAGTATCCTTGAGCAGCAGCGGACAAAAGCAACTCTGCAAACAAGCGAGGAGAGACTCAAGAGCATTTTTCGCGCCGTACCGGTCGGTATTGGCCTGATTCGTCATCGGGTCATTCTTGAAGCAAATGATAGTTTCTGCCAAATGACTGGCTATTGCCGACAGGAGCTCCTTGGGCGAAACACCCGCCTCCTTTATTTAAACGACCAAGACTATGAATGGGTCGGACATGAGAAATATCGGCAGATCGCGGAACAGGGTACGGGTTCGGTCGAAGTCCGTTGGCGTCGCAAGGATGGCGAGATTATCTGGGTGATCCTAAGCTCGACCCCGCTGGATGGCGAAGATCTTAATAAAGGTATCACGTTCACAGTACTTAATATCACCGAACGCAAGCGAGCGGAAGAACATATTGCCCACCTGACTTACCACGATGCCCTGACCCAATTGCCCAACCGGGTGTTGCTAACCGATCGCTTGCAACAAACCATGGCCCAAGCCAGGCGTGATCACAAACGACTGGCGGTATGCTACCTGGATTTGGATGATTTCAAGCCGATCAACGATGCGCTAGGCTCCACCGAGGGCGATCGGTTGCTGATTGAAGTGGCCCATCACTTAAAAGAGTGCGTGCGCGCCGGTGACACCGTGGCGCGATTGGGTGGTGATGAGTTTGTACTCCTATTGGGAAACCTAGAGGATGTCGAAGAATGTGAGCATGCTCTCGATCGGCTGAAGATAGCCCTACAAACCCCTTTCACCGTTAATGGCCAATCGATTACCCTGAAAGCTAGCCTCGGCGTTACTCTATATCCCGATGACGATGCCGACCCGGACACCTTGCTACGCCACAGCGACCAAGCCATGTGTGTTGCCAAGCAGGCAGGTGGTGACCGCTATCAGCTATTCGACGCCGATTATAATCGCCGCGCCCGCGAATACCGCGAACTCCTGCGACGAATCGAACAGGGATTGGCCGCAGGCGAATTTTGCCTGCATTACCAACCCAAGGTCGACATGCGCCACGGGGCGATATTTGGCGCTGAAGCCTTGATTCGTTGGCAGCACCCTGAAGAAGGCCTGTTGCCACCTGTACGTTTCATGCCTACGGTCGAGACCAGCACACTGGCTGTCGTCATCGACCAGTGGGTGTTGAACGAGGTGTTGCAGCAGATGACACTCTGGTCCAATCAGGGTCTACAGCTACCGATCAGCGTCAACCTGTCCAGTGATTACTTGCAACAATTGAATTTCGCCACGCAATTGCAGGCACTACTCGCGAGTTACCCAACAGTACCGGCGGATAGAATCCTCCTTGAAATCCTAGAAACAGCGGCTTTGGACGATCTCCAGACGGTTTCCCAACTGATCGTGGACTGTCAACGTCTGGGAGTGCGTTTTGCGCTCGATGATTTTGGCACCGGTTATTCCTCGTTGACCTATCTCAAGCACTTGCCGGTGCAATTATTGAAGATCGACCAGTCGTTCGTGCGCGATCTGCTGGTAGACGCGGAGGCACAGGCCATTGTCGAGGGAATCATCGGGCTGTCTGCAGCTTTCCGGCGCGAGGTCATCGCCGAGGGGGTAGAAACCGTGGAGCATGGCTGCCGACTGCTTGACCTAGGTTGCGACCTTGCTCAAGGTTATGGCATCGCCCGGCCCATGCCAGCGGAACAAATTCCTGCGTGGATCGCCTGGTGGAAGCCACCCAGTGCATGGATCAATCGCGTTGACAAAATATAACGTTGGGTTGAGTCTGCATTTACCCTTATCTTAAGGACTTGCTCAGATGGACATGGCCGGTAACATGGCGGTTGTCCAATCTGCTGCGTGGGATGATGGACATCCATTTCCAGCCCATTCATATCTCCTGCATGAGACGATCTTGCAACGCAGTTTGCACTATCATGAATTCATGATGGATTTCATCGACATATTTTATGGCATTTGGCACTAACCCTACGCGCGCCAACCTTTCTAAGTCCTTGCACAGTCCCTGCATCCGCATCGCTCCCAGATTCGCACTGCTGGATTTCAAAGTGTGCGCTACCATGCGTAATGCTGCAAAATCGTTATTGTTACATGATTGTTTCATTTGTTCGATCAGCAGCGGCGTTCCTTGTAGATAAAGTCCGATCAGGCGGGAAACCAGGTTAGGAGCACCATCGCGTTCAAGCCTTCGCATCCTGTCCAACACCCTTGGGTCAAGACTGGCATCCGATGTTTCAACCATGCCAGATGGGGGGCTAACCACCGACGCTGCCATTTCGATCATGGATTGGATCGGTGGTGATAACCAACGATTCAAGATCGCAACGAGTTCTTCTCGCGTGAACGGCTTACTCAAGTAATCGTCCATGCCGACGGCCAGGCAACGATCCCGATCACCGCTGATGGCGTGTGCGGTCAATGCCACAATCGGCAATCGCCTTGCCGACCGACCCGACTCCGACGCCTGCCGTTCGCGGATCAGCTCCGTGGCCCGAAAGCCATCCATCACTGGCATTTGACAGTCCATGAAAACCAGATCGTAAACATACTGCTCCAGCGCTTCGAGAGCTTCCTGGCCATTGTTCGCCATAGTCACGCTGCAACCGAGTTGCACAAGCATGGCGTTGGCGACCTCCTGGTTAACGATATTATCCTCAACCAAAAGAACGCGAGATCCCTGGTATCTTTTCGGTTGACAATCCCTATCGTTTCCAAGCTCAGGAAGGGCTTTCCAACCATCGTCGCTCTTGAGTAAGAGATATAGGCAATTTCGCAAAGCCGCCAACAGAACAGGTTTATTCAATTGCTGATCGAATTGAGCTTGTAACACCTTTTCATTCAATGCACTCCGTTCCAAGGTCATGGTCAACAACACCAACTTGACACGCTGTAACCGCACATCCCTACGAATCGCCAAGGCCAGATCGGCTCCCTCCATCCCAGAGAGTTTTTCATCCAACATGACAATCGCATAGGGATCGTTGCTAGACCAAGCAACCTGCAGACGTTCCAGAGCCTCATCACTATCGACGACGCTATCACCGCGCATTCCCCAAGCCAGCAATTGATTTCGTAACACTTCGCCACTGGTCGAGTGATCATCCACGATCAATACGCGAATATCCTGGAGCCAACTGACATTTTCGCCTGCGCTGAGCAATTCCCTGGCGCGCTCCAATTGTAAAGTAAATTCGAACGTCGACCCTTGAGACTCGATACTGCGCACAGTGATCGCGCCTCCCATCAACTCCACTAACTGCTTGGTAATGGCCAAGCCCAACCCTGTCCCACCATATTTACGGGTCATGGAGCCATCGACTTGATCAAAAGCGCTAAAGATGCGTTTTCGATCCTCAGTAGGAATGCCGATACCCGTGTCGCTCACAGCAAAATGCAATGTATAGGCGACAGGTCCGGCCTCCAACACCTTAACTCGCGTGACAATCTCGCCTTGATGGGTGAACTTGACAGCATTACCCAATAAGTTACTCAAAATCTGGCGCAGGCGTATGGGATCTCCCCGGACAAAAACCGGATCGGATGGCAAGGCGCAGACCAACTCCAAATTCTTCCGCTGGGCACTTTCGGAAAATAGGCTCACCACCTCCTCGACCAATTCCCGCAGCGCAAAATCCAAATTCTCCATCTCCAGTTTGCCCGCCTCGATCTTGGAAAAATCCAACACATCATTGATGATTCTCAGCAAGCTGGTGCCAGACTGTTGGATAATCTCCGCAAATCTTCTTTGCTTGGCGGGTAATTCAGCCCCTAATAGCAAATCGGCCATACCGAGAATACCATTCATGGGAGTGCGAATTTCGTGGCTCATATTGGCCAGGAACTGGGATTTCGCTTGGCTGGCGGCCTCAGCTCGCTCCTTGGCTACACTTAGCTCCTGGACCAGGTTGCGCAATTCGGCATTCGCCGTGGAAAGCTCTCGTGTGCGTGCCGCGACTTCGGCTTCCAGCCCCTGACTATAATGAGCCAATTCAGCGTCACGTCGCTGAATCTGCGCCAGCATGTCGTTGAAACCGTCCACCAGCGCATCCAGATCCTCGCCGCCGCCACGCGCTACCCGCACGGCGTAATCCCGGGTGTGGGTGATTTCATCCATGGCGCTGCGCAACCGTAAAATCGGACCCGAGATCATTCTCTGGAACACGGAAGCTAACATTGCCGCCAGCACCAAAGAGGCCATAAGTAGTCCAGCAATGATCCAATAATACCGATACAAGCTCTCGGTCAACTGTCGCACATCTGAGTATATTTCGACAAAACCCAGCGTCTGGCCATCCTGTCTGATGGGCCACTTGACCGCTAAGGTTTGGCCTTGGATGCTATACCTCGTCAGATAACTACCCATCGAACCTTCCTCAGCTCCACCAGCTCCTGCGTGGTCTTCGTCCAGCTCGGCATCCCATGAATGATATTGATTTTTCTCGGCGGGCTTGAGTCCGGGAGCTTCATATTCGCTCAACAGCTGCTCTTCAGCATTATCGATGTTGGCGTAGCGAATATCGGATTGAGTGACCAATACATCAAGATTCTGCTGAACGGCCTTAAGGTCATTGAACACCAACGCGGAAGCGGTATTACCGGCAATCACATGAGCCAAGGTCAACAGTTGATCAGCCGTCAATTTACGCAAGGTGTAGGTTTCATTGACGATGAGCGCTATTGCCACCGCCAATAACACCACAGCGTTAATCAATAGCATGGCGACCATCAGTTTTCCTTTGATGGAAAAATTCTGTAGAAAATTCATTGACTAACCCCACGGAGACCACCCATGACCCTGGCGAGTTTAAGGAGATGGGAACTAAGCTTGAGATTAGCTTGATTAGCGGCGTCTAGGTTAATGTCGAACCGGATGCGTTGTTCAGTCTCGATCAAGCCAATCATGCCACCCGCCTGGGCGAAATCGTCGATATCGCTGACCGTCAATATCGGCAGGCGGCCCAAGCGCGCTAGCAGGGTTTTAAAGCGCTTTTGTTCCACACGACCGATGAATAGCACATGACATCGCTCAAAGCCCGTCGCCGCTGGAATATGTCGCACCTCGACCGGATGACCTTCCACGACCTTACCAGAAAGCATCTCCAACTTATTGTCAAATGGATCATCACCGGCAATACAAATCGATAGCGGCGCGTCGGTTGTGGAAAACGACCCTGGCGGCCACTCGACAAACTTGGCGAAATTGTAGAGATAAGCAGCCTTGACCGCATATTCATCAAATTCAACAGCCCAGGCGTTACCGCTTAGCAGCAAACCTGTCAATAAAATAAGAACCTTTTTAAATATATTTGCTATTAAAAATATACATAACGACCCCCATCGATGATTAACGTCACTCGCAACAGACTGCCCGTTCCTGGTCCCACTCCAATCGAACGAGGTTGACAAGGTCAATCTTGTCAGTGGGATCATTAGAAATTCCATCTCACTTGGCTATAAATACTGCGTTCGACCTCGACTGGGTAAGTAAATACTTCCTGAACGAATTCCGAATGCTGATTCTCCAGCAGGTTGGCGCCCGTCAGTGACAATTCCAAATTGGGGTAAGGTCGCCAGCCCAGACGCAGGGTCAGGTTGAGATGAGGATCGATCGAAACCGTACCCAGCGACGACAGCGTTGGCACTGAACCTAGTTTGCCGGCATAGAACAGCCAAGCGTTCAACTCTAAATCATCCTGCACATCCCAGGAGGAGCGTAGCGAAACCTGATTCAACGGACTCCATTGCCGCTCTTTGGGTCGTGACCAGAGATAGGAATAGGCCAGTTGTAACCGCCAGCTTTCCACCGGACGCCAGTCAGTGGCGATCTCGACGCCATAGTTATCGTCATTGAATAGATTGCGAAAATGCAGGGGCAGAACCAGATGCGGCGGCGGCACCAGTTCGGGAAACGGTGTTCCCTGAATGGTGGCGAATAGCGCATCATAATCGTTGTAGAAAGCCGTGACATCCAATGAGAAATCCCGACCCTGCCAAGTGCGATAGCCGATTTCGTAAGCCATCAGCTTCTCCGCGCCAAAGCCCCGGTCGCCTACGGTCGCTACGATGCCTGGTAAGCTGCCGGTGATTGCTGGCGGCACGGTTGACATATTGATCCGAGCGTCTTCTTCAACCCGCGACGGGGTGCGCACCGCACGTGAAACGGCGGCCCAGACCCGTTGATGATCATCCAGTTTCCACAGCAAGCGCAGGCTAGGCTGAAACTCCCAGCCGGTATAATCATTGCGCTCCAAACGAGCGCCAAGCGTCAACTGCCAACGCTCAGCCAGGGCAATTTGATCCTGGGCAAACAGGCTGAACAACTCGCTGATCAGGCTGGACGGTGTCAGCGTAATCAGTTCGCTGGGATCAAAGCGGTCGTGATAGCGTCGATAACTCACTCCCCAGACCAGGTCATGCCGCTCGCCCCATTGCAAGCTGTGTTGGAAATCGATATCGAATGTATCTAGCCGAAACGGGGCCAAAAGGGCCTCGTGGTCTTCGTACTGATAGTACATCCGTAGATCGATCCGTCCACGCTCCGAATAGCGGTGCTCCCAAGCGGTTTGCAGGCTGCCGCCTTGCGCCTTAGCCGGATCGAGCCGGCGTTCAGCGTAAGGCGGCGTCAGCAGGGGAACCACCATGTCCTCATCGAAGTCACCGTCGTAAACATCACCCATGACGCTTACGGAATCGCGTCCGGTCGGCTGCCAGTCCAAGCGAAATCCACCGCGTTGGAGAACCCAGTTATCACCGGCATCCCGACCTTCGGGATCGACCAGACCGTCGCGGCGGGCCTGCCGACCATAAATCCGATACTGAGCGTTTTCCCCCCACTTTCCACCATAGCGGGCTTCGACGATAGAACGCTCTTCGTTACCGGCGGTGACGCTGACTACTCCACCCTGAGTATCACGGGCTGGCTTATTAATGATATTGATCACACCGTTGACGGCGTTGGCGCCCCACAGGCTGCCGCCAGGACCACGAATCACCTCAATCCGGTCGATGTCGACCAGCGGTAAATCCTGAATCTCCCAGTACACGCCGGAAAAGGCTGGAGTATAAACTGAACGACCATCGATCATCACCAGCAGCTTATTAGCAAAACGGCCATTGAAACCGCGAATGGTGACGGCCCAGCGATTGGAGTCGATGCGCGCCACTTCGACGCCAGGCGCAAATCGTAGCGCCTCGACGAGAGTAGTGACGCCGGAGCGACGGATATCAGCGTTGGTGATTACAAACACCGCAGCAGCGCTATCAGCCCAGGGCTGGAGTTGTTTAGCGGCGGATACCACCTCGACTTGCATCAATTCTTCGATACTGAACTGGGTCAAGTCCGGGACAGCAGCCCAACTCACGTTCACTATAGCCCCCCAGCCACTGAACGCAGTCAGTGCCATGAGATAGGAAACACTTCTGTTTAGCATAGCACGATTTTTATTGTATATAATTGATAATTATATATTTAAAAAATATAGACCGAATCCCTCAAAGAGAGCTATAAACAAAGGGAGTCGCGCAAAACGACAAGGACATAGCATTCGAAACTTTGTCAGATCCTCGCATTTCTCCTTGCCTCTCCCCAGGCTAACATCGCCAAATCACCTTACCGTAAATATCCTGGGGGATTTCGCTGCCCACCAGATCAGGTGGTGAACTCTGCACGACGATTATCAAGGAAGTTTTGCCCGACCAGGCTGAATTCCAGACCCTTTCGGGGACACCAGCCCAAGCGTAGATCTAGCCGTGTATAGCTCGGGATGTCCGCATCTCAGGCAGAAAGACTATGTGCTTGCCTTGGTCAAATTAGGGATGGGCGCCCACTCATCAAGCCAACGCGACTACCTGGCCCAGTGGCGCTCAAGCATACTTAACGAGGATAGCATCGCCTTCAAAGGCGTGGACCCGCCACCACCTTGTCCTCGTGCAACCGGGAAATTTCCGCATCGCTCATGCCTAGAATGCCGGACAAGATTTCATCGGTGTGTTCGCCCAGAACCGCCGCCCGTTTCGGAGGCAGCCGTTCGAACGCGCTGAACTCGAATGGCGAACCGGGGACCAAATATTCGCCGATGCCCGGCTGTTCCAGCCTATCGAACATCGGATGTTGCACAGAAAGATCCGGGTCTTCCTGGATCGCCTGCTTGAAGGTGCGAAACACTGACCATGTGATTCCATTCTCGTCGAAGGAGCGGGCAAAATCCTCGATCTTTCTCCCTTGGAACCACGGTCGCAAAAGCGCGGTGATCTCCTCGCGGGCCTTGAAGCGGTCGCCTTCCTGATTGAGATTTAAACCGAGTCGATCACCCAAGGCGTCAAATTCCGCTTTCAGCCCAGTCACCTTGCACAAACCATCCCACTGGCGGCGCGTCAAACCTACCACCATGACTCGGCGACCATCCATCGTCATGAATTCATTACCGTAAGCGCCATACAAATAGTTGCCATACTTAGGGCGATCGAAATCGTTGATCATCACCTCGCCGATGAGGCCCAGATTGCCCAGCATAGCCAGAGCGACATCCTTCAAGGCAAGGTCCACCGCCTGCCCCTGCCCAGTCAGCCGGCGATGTCGCTCCGCCGCCAGCACCGCCAGCGCCGTCATTTGCCCGGTGATACAATCCCAGGCTGGCAGAACATGGCAGACCGGCTCCTGGGAACCCTCCGGCCCAGTGGCGTAAGGAAATCCGACACCAGGATTAATGGTGTAATCCACCGCTGGGCCGCCTTCGCGGTTACCCAGCACCGTCACCATGATCAGATCTTCCCGGTGTTGTTTCAGGTGCTCGTAATCCATCCAGCCGCGAATCCGGAGATTGGTCACGAAGATTCCCGTATCGGGTCCGGACCCGCCGCAAATAAGTTGGGTCATGATCTCTTGCCCACGCGGCGTGTTGACATCGACGGCAATCGACCGCTTGCCCTTGTTCAAACCGGCCCAGAACAGGCTTTTGTTGTCATGGGTCACCGGCCATCGGTAATGATCCAGGCCACCCCGGATGCGATCAAAACGAATCACATCCGCGCCCAATTGCGCCAGGGTCATACCTGCCAAGGGGGCGGCGACAAACGCGGTTCCTTCGACGATTCTCAGTCCTTGCAGTATCTTTACCATAAAATCATCACCTTATAAAAACCCTTCCTCCCCAAAAATCAAGGAGAAGAGCCAGGGTTATCAAGGATGCACTGTCAATTCAGATAGTCAGAAAGGGTCCGCATCGCGTACCTTTTCCGGAATATGGATGATAGCTGGTACGCAGTGCGCACCCCTACGGCTGCGCTTTTGCCTAATCTACTTGGCTATTATTCTGCTGACTACGATAACAACCCAGCCAGCTTGGCTCTCTCAACCGTGGTTTGGCACATTCTCAACGAGGCGACATCAATCATCTTGCCTTTAACGCTGAGTGCGCCCCGACCCTCCCGTCGCGCCAATTCATATTCGTTCAGCACAGTTTGCGCCCAAGCCAATTCCTTTACCGAGGGGACAAAGGTCTGATTCACCGAGTCGATTTGACTGGGATGAATGCACCATTTACCGTCAAAGCCCATGGCCCGCGCAATCTTACAGGCTTGCGCCAAACCTTCGGGGTTCTTGATGCCGGCAAATGGCCCGTCAATGGCGCGCTTGTGATAAGCCCTGGCGGCAGTGACAATCGAATGCATGACCTGGTGCCAACGATGACCAGGGTAAACCGCATCGTTTTCATCCAGTTCCCCGATGGATTCCATCGGCATGCGTACCGACGCCGCATAATCGCCTGGACCATAAACGAACCCTTCCAGCCGGGTGGAACACGCGGCAATTTCTCGGATGTTCACGCAGCCTGACGCCGTTTCAATCAGGGCTTCGATACCGATGGGGCGCGCAAACTTGCGATAGCTTTCGATTTGCGTGAGCAGAGTTTCCACCACATACACATCTTCCGGGCGGTTCACCTTGGGCACGACGATCAAATCGATACGGTCCCCGGCGGCTTCCACCACATCGATCAGATCGCGGTAAGCGTAATGGGTGTCCAGACCGTTGATCCGGTACATACGCAGTTTGCTACCGAAGTCCAGCTCCTGGAAGGCGCGCACCACGTTCGCCCGACTGGCTTCCTTCTCATCCACCGTCACCGCATCTTCCAAATCGATGCAGACCGCATCCGCTCGTGACGCGGCGGTCTTTTGAATCATGCTCCAGTTGGACGCCGGAACCAGCAACACGGAACGCTCCAGTCTCTCACTCATGCCCTTTATCTCCAGGATATAGTGGCCTGCATGGTCATATGGCCATCCGTATTCATCATGAATAAGTCGTGGCCGCCATCGGCTTTCATCCGACCACCGAGACACACTTGATCGAAATCAAAGAGTGGCCTAACGGCTCTGAATTCATAGCGGGCCGGTTTTTTATCGGGATTCCTCTTGCGAGCGGATTCTAGCAACAACAACGCCTGCAAGGGGCCATGGACGACCAAACCGGGGTATTTCTCCACTTCAGCAGCGTATTTGATGTCGTAGTGGATGCGATGCGCATTGAAGGTCAACGCCGAGAATCGGAACAGCAGGACAGGATCGACTGAATAAGCCTCTTTCCATTCAAGATCATCCGGCGCGGGATTAGGCGGCGCAGGAACATAGGCTCTAGGCATGGGCAGATAGACGATATTCTGCTCTTCATCGAGCGCTACGCCTCTGGCCGAGCGCACCGAGTGTCTGACCGTCACGAAGACCATCTTGCCGGCTTTGCCCTCCTTCTCGGAAACCTTGAGAATCTCCGAGGTCTTAGTGATTTCTTCGCCGATCAGCACATCCTGGTGAAAAACCAAGTGGCCGCTGGCCCACATGCGCCTTTCCAGAGCAATGGGCGGCAGAAAACCGCCGCGCTTCGGATGGCCATCGGGACCGATTTCGCAGCGTGTGACCATTGGCAAAAAATACAGCCAATGCCAGATCTCAGGCAAAGGCGCGCCTTCTCCAACTTGCCGATGGGGGTCATCCAAGGTCAGGGCCAATGCTTTGGCCGGAGTTGGATAGAGACGATCCTTAATCTGCTCGGTTTTGCCGACCCAGTCCTGTAAATTGACATCATTCATGTTTCAGCCTTTGTCGCTCTGTCAGGCCGTTGCAAGCTGCCTCGACGCCACGCGCTACCCCTCCTATCCAAGAGGGAACATCATTGTCACACCACCCGTTTTTTTCGCAACTCGCTGATTTGTTGCTCATCCATACCTAGTAGGCCACTCAACACTTCGTCGGTGTGCTGACCAAGTTTTGGGCCAAGATGACGAATTTCTCCCGGTGTTTCCGACAGGCGGGGAATCGTGGAGGGCACGATGATCGTTTCGCCCAAATCCGGTTCATCGATAGCGACGAGATTGCGCCGGGCATGGAACTGCCGATCGCCGAAAATATCGGCGATATTATTCAATGGCCCAGCGGGGGCGCCCGTCGCAAAACAACGCTGAAGAATCTCTTCGCGATTCAGGGAGCCACACCAATCCCGGACAATTTCATTCACATCATGCCGGTTTTCCAGCCGGGTCTTCTGGTCGCCATACAAGCTGGACGAGGCGAGTTCCGGTCGCCCCATGGCGCTGGCCAAGCGCTCGAACAGCTTGTCCGTTGCACAGGCAATGGCGATCCACTTGCCGTCCTTGGTGGGGAAATGGCCATAAGGGCAAGCAAAATCGTTGTGAGTCGGTCCGTGCCGCTCCCGGACCGTGCCAAACATGCTGTAGGCCGGCGCTAGTTCATCGGTACAGCGGAATACCGACTCATACAACGCCGCATCGATATACTGGCCTTCGCCGGTCACTTCGCGATGGCGCAATGCCATCAAGACACCAAGACAGCCGTACAAGCCGGTCAAATAATCGCCCAGCGTCGTCGAACCCGGTGTCACTGGCGTCCCCTTGGGCATTCCGGCCAGATAGGCGATGCCGCCGACCGCATGCGCGACCCGAGCAAAACCGGGACGATCCTTATAGGGGCCGGTTTGACCGTAGCCGGTCACTCGCAACATGATCAAACCGGGATTGACTTGGCGCAGCGCCTCCCAGCCAATCCCCCATTTTTCCAAGGTTCCCGTCCGGAAGTTTTCACAAACGATGTCCGATTGCTTGACCAGATTCTTGAAAATCTCCACACCGTCCGGACGGTGCAAATCCACCGTGACCGATTTCTTATTACGCCCTTCGCTCATCCAGGTCAGCGTGTCGCCGCGCGCGGTCGGCGTACCGAATTTGCGTAAGGGATCGCCGCCAATAGGATGTTCTACTTTCAGCACCTCAGCGCCGAATTCACCCAGGATGCCGGCACAATAAGGTCCAGCGATTACCGTTGCCACGTCGATAACGCGGATGCCCGCCAGCGGCAGTTCCGATTGGTTGCTGTCCGTCATCTTTAGTTGCCCTCGCCGCCCAGTCAGGATTAGATGATCTTGCGCTGCCGAAGCCGCTTGATGTCGTCGGCGGCAATCCCCAGCAACTCCCGCATCACCTCGTAAGTCGCATTGCCCAAAGCTGGGCCTAGATTGGTGATGCGCCCTGGCGTTGCTGACAGTGTCGGCACCACATTAGGCACCACCACCTCACCCAGTCCTTCCTCATGGATCTGCGCCAGATTGCCGCGCGCCTGAAAATGCTCGTCCTCGAAAATATCGGCGATGCTATTCACCTTGCCGACCGGCACTTCGCAATTCAGGCAGCGCTCCAACACTTCAGTCCGGACCAGGGACCCGACCCATTCGATGACTAGTCGGTTGACCTCGTCGCGGGCGGCCAGTCGCTGACGCTGCGGACCATACAGACTGGAAGAGGCCAGTTCTGGATGTTCCATCGCCTCGGCGAGCCGTTCGAACATCTTGTCCGTCGTGCAGGCAATGGCAATCCATTTGTCGTCCTTGGTTCGAAAATGACCATGCGGCACTGCGACGAAACTTCCAGAGCCTTCTCGTTCGCGCACTTTGCCGAATAACCCATACGAAGCGGCGATCTCATCCAGTTGCCGGAACACTGCCTCATAGATACCGATATCGACGATCTGGCCGCGCCCGGTTTTTTCCCGGTGACGCAGCGCCAGCAGAATGCCAATCGCGCCATAAACGCTCGACATATAGTCGCCCAGCGGGGCGGTACCCGGCACGACCGGCGTTTCTCCAGGAAATCCAGCGAGATAAGACAGCCCACCGAACGCATGGGCGATGTGGGCGAAACCGGAACGACGGCGATAAGGCCCGGTTTGCCCATAGCCCGACACGCGTAAATAAATCAAACCAGGATTGGCTGCACTCAACTCTTGCCAACCGAGGCCCCATTCCTCCATCGTCCCAGGTCGGAAATTTTCAATCAACACATCGGATTTCTCGATCAAGCGTAGGAACAGTTGCACCCCTTCTTTCTGGCGCAGATCGATGGTGACCGACTTCTTGTTGCGAGCTTCGCTAAGCCAGGCCAGGGTCGCGTCGTGACGCTTGGTCGCCGTGCCGAAACGCCGCATCGGGTCGCTTGCAATCGGATGCTCGACCTTGAAGACTTCAGCGCCAAATTCGCCCAAAATCGATGCAGCATAAGGGCCAGCCAGGAAGGTGCCTAGATCGATGACGCGGACACCGCTCATTGGCAACTTCGCTGCCTCCGGGTCAGAATGCGATGTTGGACTAAACTCGGTTTTGCAAGTGGGGTAATATCGGGTTCGTTCTGATCGTTCTCGTCTGCCATGCTCGATCCCCTCGTAGCGCATTTCTACCAGATAAGCAAAGAAGATTAGTTGCTCCAATGACGGAATTCCATGTATGACCACTCCGGCCTTGACCCTGCGTGATTTACGCAAAACCTACGCGAATGGCTTCGAAGCGTTGCGCGGCATCGATCTAGACGTCGCGGAAGGCGAATTCTTCGCCCTGCTCGGCCCCGAATGGCGCTAGCAAATCGACCACGATTGGCATCATCTGTTCACTGGTGCGCAAGACGGGGGCACCGCGGGATATTTGGCTTCGATCTCGACCGCGAATTATCCGCCGCCAAACGCTGCATTGGCCTGGTGCCACAGGAATTCAACTTCAATCAGTTCGAACCGGTCGCGGAATTGTGATCAATCAGGCCGGCTATTATGGCTTACCCGTCATTTGGCCCATCAACGCGCCGAGACGTACCTCAAACAGCTCGGCCTGTGGGACAAGCGCTAAGCAGATGGCGCGCGAGTTGTCGGGTGGCATGAAGCGGCGACTGATGATCGCTCGGGCGCTGGTGCATGAACCGAAATTGCTGATTCTCGACGAGCCAACCGCTGGGGTGGATATCGAAATCCGGCGCTCGATGTGGGATTTTCTGCGTGAGATCAATACTCGTGGGGTGACGATCATCCTCACCACACACTATCTGGAAGAAGCGGAAAGCCTGTGCCGGCACATCGCCATCATCGATCAAGGCCAGATCATCGAAAACACACGGATGCAGACCCTGCTCAATCGCCTGCACCTGGAAACCTTCGTCCTCAATCTCATGCAACCGTTGCCCAAAGCACCCGACATCCCCGGTTATCCGCTACGCCGACTGGATGACTTTACCCTGGAGGTCGATGTTACCAGGGAACAGGGCGTAAACGCTCTGTTTCAGCAGTTATCAACACGGGGCATTGAGATATCCAGCCTGCGTAACAAGACTAACCGGTTAGAAGAACTGTTTTTACGCCTGGTGGAAAAACCCCTCTGACAGGCTTGCAAGCGCCTCGCGAATCGTCGCAGAACCGTACCAACCCACCACTAGTGTCGCCAAGCTAGACACCAGCGCGGGAGCAACGGCTAATACGACGATTTGTCCACTGCTCATCGACAATCTCTCAATCGATGAAACGCCGGCGATTCGCCGAGTAAAGATTTTCGGCATCTCGAAATCTATAATTATTGAATGCTCACTGAAAATACCACGCCTGTGGAGCCTCAACGCTATGAATTACCTTGTTACCGGTGCTTCCGGGTTCATCGGTCGACGCCTCGTCGAGAAACTGCTGCAACGCCAGGACAGCACCGTTTATTATTTGCTACTGGAGCGCCAGTTACCGATGATCGAGACATTGCGCAAGCGTTGGGGCCTGGATGCCGACCGCACGGTACCGATCATCGGCGACCTGACACAACCGCAACTGGGCGTATCGGACCACGACCTTGCCCGACTCAAGGGCCACATCGACCATCTTTTCCATCTTGCAGCCATTTACGATCTCAAGGCCAGTGCCGAGCTCCAAGAAACCGTCAATATCCAGGGTACCCGCAATGTCGTCGCCTTTGCCGAAGCGATCGAAACCGGCTGCTTGCATCTGACCAGTTCCATCGCCGCCGCTGGCCTGTATGAGGGTGTCTTCCGCGAAGATATGTTCGAAGAAGCTGAGGTGCTCGACAATCCCTACTATCGCACCAAACACGAATCGGAAGGAATCGTTCGTCGCGAATACACGCGCGCTTGGCGGATCTACCGACCGGGTGCGGTGGTCGGCGACTCACGCACAGGCGAGATGGACAAGATCGACGGCCCCTACTACTTTTTCAAACTGATTCAGAAGCTGCGTAACCTGCTGCCGCCCTGGATGCCGATGATCGGCATCGAAGGCGGTCGGCTGAACTTGGTGCCGGTCAATTTTGTCGTCGACGCCATGGACTACATCGCTCACCAACCCGGTCTGGACAGCCAATGCTTCCACCTAGTGGACCCGAAGCCACATCGGGTGGGCGATATCCTCAATCTGTTCGCTCGCGCCGCCCATGCGCCGGAAATGACGCTGCGATTCAATGCGCTGATGTTTGCCTTCGTACCGGAGATCATCAAATCCGGATTGTCCCAATTGAAACCAGTGCGACGCATCAAGGATCAGATCCTCAGGGATCTTGGTATTCCATCCGATGTGCTAAGTTTGATCAATTATCCCACGCGCTTCGACTGCCGCGAGACGCTCAAGGTTTTGCAGGGCACGGCTATCGCCGTCCCTCCCTTGGAGACTTACGCCTGGAAGCTATGGGATTACTGGGAGCGCCACCTCGACCCGGATCTGTTCATCGACCACAGTTTGAGCGGAGCGGTGAAAGGCAAGGTTGTACTGATTACCGGTGCTTCTTCCGGCATTGGTAAAGCCGCCGCTCTCAAAATCGCCGAGGCCGGCGCTAAGACGATCATCGTCGCTCGTACTGAAGAGAATCTGCTCGAAACTCAGCGGGAAATTCAGGAACATGGCGGGACTACGCACATCTATGCCGCTGACGTGGCCGACGTCGCTTCCTGCGATATGCTGATTCAGCGGGTGCTGGACGAACACGGCGAGGTGGATATTCTGGTCAACAATGCAGGGCGTTCCATCCGCCGCGCCATCGAGAATTCGCTGGATCGCTTCCACGACTACGAGCGCACCATGCAACTCAATTACTTCGGCGCGCTGCGGCTGATCATGGGTTTCATCCCCGGCATGATGACCAAGAAACGTGGGCATATCATCAATATTTCCTCGATCGGCGTACTTAGCAATGCGCCGCGCTTCTCAGCCTACGTCGCCTCCAAAGCAGCGTTGGATGCTTTCGCCCGTTGCGCGGCTGCCGAATTTTCCGACAGTGGCATCGAATTCACCACCATCAACATGCCGCTGGTGCGCACCCCGATGATCGCGCCGACCAAAATCTATCAACACGTACCAACGCTCAGCCCAGATGAGGCGGCGGACTTGATCGTACAGGCGATCATCTATAAGCCGGAGCGGATCGCCACTCGAATCGGCGTCTTTGCCCAGGTGCTGCATGCCCTAGCGCCGAAAGTGTATGCGGTGATTATGAACACCGCATTCCGGTTGTTCCCCGAATCAGCCGCGGCCAAGGGGCCGCTTCCCGATGCCCAGGAGCCTTCCCTGGAACAAATCTCCTTTGCACAGTTCACACGAGGTATTTACTGGTAATCCAGTTCAGGATTCCCCAACGTCCGCATGGCGGAACCCTGAAGCAACAAACCCGAGCATCTTTTTGACGCCACCCGTGAGAGAAGAGCCATGACCATGAAATTAAAAATAGGCGATCCCGCCCCCCAGTTCACCGCGACGACGACCGATAACAGCATGATCAAGCTATCCGATTATTTTGGTCGGAAACTGGTGCTGTACTTTTATCCGATGGACGACACCCCAGGTTGCACGAAACAAGCTTGCTCCCTGCGCGACCACTATCAGGAAATCCAAGACAAGGATGCGGCCATTCTTGGGGTTTCCACCCAGGATGTCGCTTCCCACCAACGCTTCACTGAAAAGCACAATATCAGCTTTCCGCTGATCGCCGATACCGACGGCGTGGTCAGCCGCGCCTATGGCGCCATGGGCGGGGGAGGGTTGACTGGGACGGCAACCAGTCTGTTCGGTGTCGCCAACCGCATCACTTACATCATCGATGAGAGCGGCCATATTGCACACATCATCGACAAACCCGACTGCGCCAACCATGCGGAGGAAATACTTAAACTGTTGTAGGTTATCCGCATGTTCACGGGATTTCCCAGCCAGAATCGTCCATCGTGGTTGAATTTGGATTGTCTATCCACAACCAGCGGTTACATAATGGCGGATGGAAAGAACAAAACGCCGCTGGCTGCATGGCTGATTCCCGATTTGAGGTGGGTTCGCCCGACAGCGAACGAAGCCCGACGCCCAGCTGACGCCGAACCCACAAAACCCTATCGATCATGAAGCAAATAACCACAGGTTTCACCTCGTGTCCTTGAAGTCCTCCATCCAACCATCCAGTCCATCCACTCCCTGGGAACAGGGAGCCGCCAGCCATCAGGGAGGACGTCACGAACAACAGGATCGCTGGGGCCTTTTTCAATCGCACAACCCAGCAGGACTACTGGCGATCGTGGCGGATGGCATGGGGGGGCACCTGGATGGAGCACTAGGTGCGCAAATTGTCATCGACACGGCCCAGAATTTCGTCCTGAATCCACCTGCGTCCTTGCAAACCGATCCTTCCACGGCTCTTGAGCAGTTGTGCCAACAGATGCACGAAACGATCAACCGCCGGTCGGAAACCGCTCGCAGTACGCTGATCATGGTTTGGCTGGCGCCCACCCGAGCTTACTGGCTGAACATTGGCGACAGCCGACTCTATCACTTCCGGCAGGGTCACCGGGTGATGCGCACCCGCGATCACTCCGTGGTGCAATTGCTAACCGATCTCGGCGAAATCGAGGAGTCTCAGATGGGTATGCATCCGGCGCAGAACCGCCTTTACCGCTGCCTAGGCGGCGATGAATCACCTCGATCCGATCAAGGTGATTTGACCATCCAGCCGGGCGATCTACTAGCGCTTTGTTCAGATGGTGTTTGGGAGCATGTCACCGAAACCGAGATCTGGACGATCACGCTGGATCACGGCCCAGAGGCAGCGGCCCATCGACTGGTTGAAACAGCCGCGCAGCGTGGTGGTGCAGATGCTGACAACGCGACGCTGGTACTGTTACGAACCGATCCAGATGTTATAAGCGATCCTCCACGCTGGCTCAATTGGCTGCCGGCAGGTTTGACATCGCTGTTCAACCGCGATCGCCGTTCATAAGTTAACCGCCGCTCCACCGCCATCCCGATTGCGCCAGAATCGTCTACTGCAAAGGGCAGCCCGATGACCGAAGAAACCAACGCGCTACCCAACGGCTATAACCTGCACCGCTATCAAATCGAAGGGGTGTTGGGCGCCGGCGGTTTTGGCATCACCTACCGGGCGATTCATGAAGCCCTGCAAAACGAAGTCGCCATCAAGGAATACTTCCCGGCAGAATGGGCTTATCGCGATCACGACAGCACCACCGTTCGCGCCAACGCCCAAGGACAGATTCCGGCCCGACAAGGTGAACCGCCTTGTTATCAATGGGGTCTGGAGCGGTTCCTGGACGAAGCGAAGATTCTGGTGCAGGTGAACCATCCCGGCGTAGTGCGGGTACGCGACTACTTCTCGGCAAATGGCAGCGCCTACATCGTCATGGAATACGAAGATGGCGAATCGCTCAGCGCCATGTTGCAACGGGGCGGCATCCTTCCCGAACACGAAGTGCATCGGCTGCTGGACGATATCATGCCGGCGTTGGAGGCAGTTCACAGCCAGAACTACCTGCATCGAGATCTCAAGCCAAGCAACCTCTACATCCGCAGTCGCGACGGCCATGTCATGCTGCTCGACTTCGGCGCCGCCCGACAAGCACTGGGTCGACGCACCCGTAGGGTGACCAGCGTAGTGACCCCAGGTTATTCACCGATTGAGCAATACGTCACTGTCGGAGAAGATTACGGCCCCTGGACGGACATCTACGCTCTCGGCGCCGTCATGTACCGCTGTATCACTGGAGCTCCCCCCATTGAAGCGCCTGGCCGGGTGCTCAAGGACCCAGTACAACCGGCTGTGGAGGTTGGCGCCGGTTTATATTCGCGTGGACTCTTGCAAGTCATCGACCAAGCATTGGCGGTTCGTCCTGAAGACCGATTTCAAAGCGTACCCGCCATGCGGCAGGCTCTGCAAGCCGCTGATCGGTCCAATAGCCAGGCGGATTTCTCACACGTACCGCCCATCAAGACGGAATTACTGGATCTGCCGTCATCGGCTTCATTGCGTTTCGAGCCGCTCGCCCCACAATCAGGAGCGTCGCTGCCATCGACCCGTTGGCCGAATCACCCCTTGTCAGCGCCGCACCCTCCGGAACCACCAAAACGGCGCTCAGTCCCTTCATATCCCTCAACGCCCGCCAATGACCCTCGAGAAGATCGGCGTGAATTACGCTCCTTACCCTCTGAATCTGGATTGGATTGGACCCTGGATCACATCGAACCGCCGGCATCTCCAAGAATCACCGATATCGAGACAGCGTCCGCGCCGCTCCAGTCCACGGAGAGTGATCTATCCCTGCCGATGCTGGAAAACATCTGGGAGCATCTGGACAAAAGCGAATCTGAAGCCTCTCCTACAACACTCATCAAACAACCGCCTCAGCAACCTTCCCAGGAGCCATCGGAATCCTTACTCAAACGATCGCCGAAATCAGCACTGGAACACCTGAAGAAAGTTTCATCTAAACGGGTAAACTCGACGAGCATCCCCATAGAGCGTGTGGAACCGCTCTCATCTCCCCGGTCGCGAACCAATCCCGTCGGGGAAGAAGCCGCTGCCCCACAAACCACCCCATCGACTGCTCCGGAGAGCGTACCCGAGCTGACCAAACCCGCCTCTGGCATCCGATCGGTCAACTGGAAACGAGTATTGTTAAGCGTGTTCGCCATCTCAGGACTTTCAGGAATCAGCTTGCTCTCCTATGAGTATTATCAAGCTGCCCAAACACAACGTCAGCTTGAAATCGCCGCCTTGGAGAAACAGCAAAAAGAAGAGCTGGCTCAGCTCGCTCAAGAAGCTGCCCGGCAACGCGAGACGGAATTGATCGGATACATCGATCAAGCGCGTAAGGCCATCGCTAGCCGAGCCTGGGATCAGGCTCACCGCGCCCTGGATCAAGCGGCAGCGATCGATCGTCAACACCCAGCGCTGGCTACGGTTCAAAGCGAACTACTCTCTGCACAACGCTCAACGACTTCTAGCCAAACTTTTACTGACAATACCGTTGGCATGGAATTGAAGTGGATCGAAGGCGGCTGTTTCAACATGGGCAGCCCATTGACCGAGCGAGACCGTGGCAGCGACGAGCCTATCCATCGAGTCTGTCCGGCGGGCTTCTGGATGGGCAAAACCGAAGTGACCAATAGTCAATTCCGGCGCTTCAAACCTCAGCACGATAGCGGCTCCTTCCAAGGACGCTCTCTGAACGCGGACACGCAACCAGCTGTCAATCTGAGTTGGGACGACGCACAAGCTTTCGCCGAATGGTTAACTTGGGAATCGGGTGCAGGCAAACGCTTCCGGCTGCCTACGGAAGCAGAGTGGGAATACGCCGCCCGCGCTGGGACCACTACTCGGTATTATTGGGGCGACCTGATCGATCCCCGCTACGCTAATTTTTCCGACCGCAACGATCCAACCGGCGCCTCCATCGGCAATCTGGACGATGGCCAATCGGTCACTACTCAAGTTGGCAGTTATCTACCCAACTCGCTGGGACTGCACGATGTAGCCGGAAATGTCTGGGAATGGACCTGCTCGGAATACTATCCGCGCTACGCCGGTGAGGAAGAGCGCTGTTCGGCGAAACGCTCCAACCAAGGTCAACGAGTCGCGCGAGGAGGTTCCTGGAACAATGGCGCCGGCGATCTACGTTCGGCCAAACGGCTACCCCGAAAGCCCAGCGACCGCGATGGGCTAACCGGCTTCCGGGTGATCATGGAAGATTAACCCCAGCTCCATCTAAATTTCAATAGCTTGATTATCTAATTCAGTGGTAGGGGATATGAGTTAGACTTCAACTTGACACTTTGGAAAATTCGACGGTGTTTCAAGTCTTGGCGCGGCGGCTCACCAAGAACATCGCGGTCCCCTCGACCACCACCTTGTCGCCAACGGTGCAAACCGTGCTCATGACGACCCGTCGGCGTTCTTGGTTAATCTCCTGGATGGTGCAAAGCGCCGTGACGGTATCGCCGATTCGCACGGGTGCTTTGAAGCGCAATTGTTGGTCCACGTAGACGCAGCCTGGCCCCGGCAGACGGGTACCGGCCACGCAGGAAATCAGGCCAGCGCAGAACATCCCGTGAACAATCCGGCTTTTGAACTGCGTCTGAGTAGCAAACACCTCATTGCAGTGGATCGGATTATTATCGCCGGTCAAACCTGCGAATAGCACGACATCGGTTTCGGTCACCGTCTTGGCGTGAGAAGCGCTCATACCAACCTTGAGATCCTCAAGGTAGTAACCGTGCAGGGTATCGTTATAGCCTTCGTGAGTGGGATACATGTATTTCTCCGCTGGAGTGATTCCAAGATGCATCGCTGTGAATGCACACAGGGCATAGCCTACACGACCGAGCAAGGACGTGGGAAATGTTGGAACCACCAACCTTCGCCATAACCACAAAGACATTGCATCGCTGAGGGGGACTAAATACCATAACTTAGCAGGGTTTAACCCGGTGGGTTCATTTCAAAATCACGAGCAACCCCAAATAAAGGTCAACAATGAAAATTCTAGTCGCCGTAAAACGGGTAGTCGATTACAACGTCAAGGTTCGAGCCAAAGCCGATGGCTCCGGCGTGGAAACCGCCAATGTCAAGATGTCTATGAATCCCTTCGATGAAATTGCTGTGGAAGAAGCGGTGCGTCTGCAGGAGGCTGGCAAGGCCAAGGAAATCGTCGCTGTCTCGCTGGGCGTCCCCGCTTGCCAAGACACCATCCGCACCGCGCTGGCCATGGGCGCTGACCGGGGCATCCTGGTGGAAACCGATATCGAATTGCAACCATTGGCGGTCGCCAAGTTGCTCAAGGCGGTGGTGGAAAAGGAAAAGCCGGAATTGATCATTCTCGGCAAGCAGGCTATCGATGACGACGCCAATCAAACCGGCCAAATGCTCGCGGCGCTGTTGGGTTGGCCACAAGGCGCTTTCGCCTCCAAGATCGAAGTCGGCGAGGGAATGGTCAATGTCACCCGTGAAATCGACGGGGGCCTGGAAACCGTGGCGTTGAAATTGCCGGCGCTGGTCACAACCGATCTGCGCTTGAATGAGCCGCGCTTCGTCAAGCTGCCCAATATCATGAAGGCTAAGAAGAAGCCATTGGAAGTACTGAAGCCGGCAGATTTGGGCGTGGACCCTGAACCGCGTCTAACTACGCTCAAGGTACAGGAGCCACCCAAGCGCCAGGCTGGCATCAAGGTCGATAGCGTCGCCGCCCTGGTCGACAAATTACATAAAGAAGCCCACGTCATCTAAGGCCCGCGAGTACTGAATCATGAGCATTCTAGTTATTGCCGAACACGATAACGCCGTCCTCAAGGCGGCGACGCTGAACACGATCACCGCCGCTGCGCAACTGGGCGACGATCTTCATGTGCTGGTCGCCGGTCAGGGCTGCCGCGCGGTCGCTGAAGCCGCTGCTCAAGTCGCGGGCGTCAAGAAAGTCCTGATCGCCGATGCTCCGCACTACATGCATCAACTGGCGGAGAACGTCGCCGCGCTGGTAATCGATCTGGCCAGCGGCTACAGCCATATCCTGGCTTCGGCCACCGCCGCTGGCAAAAACACCCTACCGCGCGTTGCAGCCCTGCTGGACGTGGCGCAAATCTCCGACATTATCAAGATCGAGAGCACCGATACTTTCGTTCGCCCTATCTATGCCGGCAATGTGTTGGCTACCGTCCAATCCAAGGACGCTATCAAAGTCATCACCGTGCGTGGCACTGCCTTCCCAGCCGCTGCAGTGACCAGTGGTTCGGCCAGCATCGAAGCCGTCGCTCCGGCAGCAGACGCCGGCGTCTCCAGTTTTGTCGGCCAACAACTCACCCAATCTGACCGACCGGAACTGACCGCCGCACGTATTATCATTTCCGGTGGGCGCGGTATGGGTAACGGAGAGAACTTCAAGCTGCTCGAAGACGTGGCCGACAAACTCAACGCGGCGGTGGGCGCCTCCCGCGCCGCCGTAGATTCCGGTTTTGTGCCCAATGACTACCAAGTCGGCCAAACCGGCAAGGTGGTCGCTCCGGAACTGTACATCGCGGTCGGCATCTCCGGCGCTATTCAACACTTGGCGGGCATGAAGGATAGCAAGGTCATCGTCGCCATCAATAAGGATGAGGAAGCACCGATCTTCCAGGTCGCCGATTATGGCCTGGTCGCTGATTTGTTCACTGCCATTCCCGAACTATCAAAAGAGCTGGATCAGTTGAAAGCGGCCAGTTAAACCCGTCGCCTTCCAACAGATCCTACCCCGACCCTTTCCCTTGTCCTTAGGGAGAGGGCTTTCAGCACTTTCCCGATCCCTCGAACCTTTCTCAAGGAGGCGTTATGACCGCCTATTTCGCCCCGACCCGTGATATGCAGTTTGTCATCGATGAATTGGCCGGCCTAAATGAAGTCGCCGCGCTGCCTGTTTTCGCCGAACAGGAAATCAGCCCCGAGTTGGTGGAAGCGGTCCTGGAAGAGGCCGCTAAGCTGGCTGCCGAAGTACTGGCGCCACTCAACAAGACAGGCGATATCCAGGGCGCCAAGATCGGTCCCGAAGGCGTCATCCCCGCTGACGGCTTTGCCGATGCCTATCGGAAATTCATCGATGGCGGTTGGAACGGCCTTGGCAGTCCGGTTGAACATGGCGGTCAGGGTTTACCGGAACTGATCAATACCGCGACCCAGGAGATGTGGAATTCCGCCAATATGTCCTTCGCGCTGTGTCCAATGCTCAACAACGGTGCCATTGAAGCGATCTGTCAAGCCGGCTCGCCGGAGCAAAAGGCGCTGTATCTGCCGAAGATGATCAGCGGCGAATGGACCGGCACCATGAACCTGACCGAATCACAGGCCGGTTCCGATTTGTCAGCGGTTCGCACCCGTGCCGTCCCAGAAGGCGATCATTACCGACTTTTCGGCCAGAAGATCTTCATTACCTGGGGCGATCACAACCTGACGCCCAACACCATTCATCTGGTGCTGGCTCGCACCCCGGACGCGCCTGAAGGTGTCAAGGGTATCTCGCTGTTCATCGTTCCCAAGTTTCTGGTCAATGCCGACGGCTCGCTTGGCCCACGCAACGATGTCCATGCCGTGTCCTTGGAACATAAGTTGGGCATCCACGCCAGTCCGACCTGTGTAATGGCATTCGGCGATCAGAATGGCGCAATCGGTTATCTGGTGGGTGAGGAGAACAAAGGTCTGGCTTATATGTTCATCATGATGAACGAGGCCCGTTTCAAGGTCGGCTTACAAGGATTGGCGATCGGTGAGCGTGCCTACCAAGCAGCTCGCGAATATGCCAAGGATCGGACTCAGGGCCGGCCAGTCGGCGTCAAGAGCGGCGACCGGGTGACCATCATCCACCACCCGGACGTGCGGCGGATGCTGATGACCATGAAGGCACAGAACGAAGCGATGCGAGCGCTGGCCTATGTCACCGCCCGGCATATGGATCTGGCCCGTCATCATCCCGATCCAGTGGTCAGCCGGACCCATCAGGCGCGAGTGGACATTTTAATTCCGGTAGTCAAGGGCTGGGAAACCGAACTGGGCATCGAAATCGCTTCATTGGGTGTCCAGGTGCATGGTGGTATGGGCTTTGTCGAAGAAACTGGGGCTTGCCAACATCTGCGTGACTCACGTATCGCCACCATCTACGAAGGCACCACGGGTATCCAGGCCGCCGATTTGGCGGGCCGTAAATTGAGCATGGACCAGGGCGCGGCGATGCGGGCATTGCTCGCCGAGATCGAAGCGACTGCCGAGGATTTGAGCCAAGCGGCGGGCGATGATCTGGCAACGATCCACACGAGTCTGCGCGAGGGGATACTGACGTTAACCGCAGCGACCGAGTGGATACTGGCCAGCCGCGATCCGAACGCGATCATGGCGGTATCGGTCAATTATCTGATGCTGGTTGGCTATGTCTGCGGTGGTTGGCAGATGGCCCGCGCCGCCCGGGTGGCGCAAAGCAAATTAATGACCGGCCAAGATCCGCTGTTCCACGAGGCCAAATTGATCACTGCCCGTTTCTACGCCGAACATGTGCTACCCAGGGCCAGCGCTTTATTGCGTTCGGTCCAACATGGCGGTGTTTCGATCATGGCCTTGACCGAGGAACAGTTTTGAAGGAGTGACCCTGATGACCCAGCGATGTCCTGGGTCATCTTGTAGCCAGCAGCTCAAAACGCCTCGGCATCCAGATTCATCAACGCATCGGCCCCGGCTTCGATCCGGGCTAGATGGGTCATGGTTTCCGGCAGCACCTTGTCCATGAAGAACTGGGCACACACCAACTTATTCTGGTAGAACGGTCGATCGAAACTATCGTCGTCCGGGTTGGAGAGTTGGTTTGTGCAGATGCGCGCCACTTGCGCCCACTGATAGCCCAGCGCCACCAACGCCACCATGTACAGATAATCCATCGACACCGCACCGCCACTCTCCGGATTGGAGATAGCATGGCGCATCAACCATTGCGTCGCTTCGACGAGTCGCTCCAACGCTTCAGTCAGCGGTTTGACGAAGGGCGACAACGCTGCGTTGCTCTTGTATTTCTCACAGAATCCGCCGGCAATGCTGAAAAAGAGCTGGATTGCCCGGCCTTTGTGAGCCGGTAGTTTACGACCCACTAGATCCAGCGCCTGGATACCATTGGCGCCTTCATAAATCTGGGTGATGCGGGCGTCGCGCACAAATTGCTCCATGCCCCATTGCACGATGTAGCCGTGACCACCGAAGCATTGCAAGCACAAGTTAGCGGCAGTAAACCCCATGTCGGTGAAATAGGTTTTCATTACCGGGGTCAGCAAACTCAGCAGATCATCGGCCTTGCGCCGGGTCTCCGGGTCAGGATGCTTGCGGATAATGTCCACCTGCAAACCGGCCCAGTAAGACAGAGCCCGTGCCCCCTCCTGAAAAACCCGAACAATCATTAACATCCGACGAATATCAGGATGCACGATGAGCGGATCTGCCGTTAGCTCAGGATGTTTCACACCGGTCAGCGAACGACCCTGTAGCCGATCCTTGCAATAGACCACGGCATTTTGATAAGCCACCGCTGCCTGGCTCAAGCCCTGCACCGCCACAGCCAATCGAGCCGCATTCATCATGACGAACATGGTACTGAGACCCTTGTGCACCTCGCCGATCAAGTAGCCAATCGCGCCGTCATAATTCATGACACAGGTCGCGTTGCCGTGGATACCCATCTTCTCTTCGAGCGCGCCGCAACTGACAGCGTTGCGGTCACCGAGACTACGATCGGGATTCACCAGGAACTTGGGAACGATGAACAGCGAAATACCCTTGACCCCCTCCGGGCCGCCGGGGATACGGGCCAGCACCAGATGGATGATATTCTCAGCCAAATCATGTTCACCAGCGGAGATGAAAATTTTAGCGCCAGTGATTCGATAGCTGCCGTCTGCTTGCAGCTCGGCTTTGGTGCGTAACAAACCCAGATCGGTGCCGCAATGCGGCTCGGTCAGGTTCATGGTGCCGGTCCACTGGCCGCTGATCATCTTCGGTAGATACACATTTTTCTGTTCATCGGAGCCACCGATTTCGATCGCTTCAATGGCGCCGCTGGTCAAACCAGGGTACATGGTGAACGCCATATTGGCCGAGGCCATCATCTCGCTAACCGCCAGTCCCAGCACGTAGGGCAAGCCTTGGCCGCCATAACGAGGGTCGCCGACCAAGCCGGTCCAGCCCCCTTCGACGACTGTCCGGTAAGCCGCTTTAAAGCCCGTCGGTGTAATGACCTGGTCCTTTTCCAGCCGACAGCCTTCCCGGTCACCGACGACATTCAAGGGTTGCAGCGCTTCCTCGCTGAGCTGGGCTGCATTGTCCAGAATAGCGGCGACTGTATCCGGGGTCGTTTCAGCAAAGCCGGGAATCAAGTCCTGATAGCGATCGATCTTGAGCAGTTCATGCAAGATAAACCGCATATCGCGGACGGGAGCGGTGTAGCTGGGCATGGGCGTCATCCTGCGTGATGTGAATGTTTCAATGCGCTATGAACAAAGGGCGCCACGCTGGAAACCTAACCATAAAAATTAGAATATAAATACTAAATTCATAAAGATAGCCAGATTATTCAAATATAATCTCAGCCTCTCCCCTGCAACCACAACTCCAGCATCGTCAAAATCCACACCAATTCCCCATAATAGGCTGCATGACCTTCGCGATGCAGTTGGCGCGTTCGATCCAGAAACACCGGCTGAAACCAGTCACGCTTCTTCAAGGATTCCAGAGCAGCATCGGTCATCGCCAACAGACGTGGATCGGAGCGGGTCCAGACCCCGAACGGCAACCCAAAACCGTGCTTTTTCTTGGTAAGAATCGTCTCAGGCAGAAAACCTTTCATCGCTTCCTTGAAAAACCAGCGCAAGGTCGTTCCTCGTAGTTTTTGCGCCGTGGGAATCCGGCAAGAGAAATCCACCAGCGCATCATCCAGTAGCGGGTAGGCCACTTCAACCCCGGCTAGCCGGCAAGCCGTATTGACTTTGACCAAGTCATTGTCATGTAAAGTAAAATGCCAATCCAGATAGAGCATTCGATTCAAGGTCGAAACCTCTTTCGGCGCGAAGAACAGCGCTCTCTTCAACTCCAACGGCTCCAGGGCGCTGACCTGGGCCAGAAAATCCTGATTGAATACTTCAGCAGGATCATGGCGCACCAGGAAAGCGTAGCTGTCCATGCGATCCGGCAGTGGAACACGGGCCTGCCTGACGTAACTGTGTGCTTTGCGGGCCAGTGGGATATTCGCCAAGGGGTTGACAGCTGTCGTAACCAGCGTTTGCAACAGGGAAGGTAAGCGACCAAACAGCTCGAAAATTCTCTGGGTGGCGTAGCGTTCATTGCCGGCGAACAGCTCATCCCCGCCATCGCCACCGAGCAAGCGTGTGATACCTTCGTCATGGGCAAGGCGGGCGCAACAATAAGCCGGCAGCAGCGAGGAATTACCGAATGGCTCGTCGGTGGCGACAGCGATTTGAGGAAGCCATTCAGCCACATCATCGGGCGTCACGTAATATTCGTGAGGTGTCGTCCGAAAGTGGCGCACAGCGGTGCGCGCATAATCCATTTCGTCATAACCTGGCACGGCAAATCCGATGGAATAGGTATGCGCGGGTTGGGCAGCGCGCGCCAACATCCCGGAGATGGTGGAGCTATCGATACCGCCGCTGAGAAATGCTCCGAGGTGATCAGCGGACGTGTCAGCCGCTTCGCGTCGGACGATCGTGTCGATGATCTCCAACATCTCATGCCCAGCCGTTGCCACGTCAACCGGCGTTTCCGTGAAATGCGGCCACCAGTACGGCTCCACGCGCAATATACCGTCCCGCCATTCGAGAAAGTGGCTGGCAGGGAGCTTACACAAGCCCCGATAAACCGTCCGAGGGCTGGGGATCATATGACAATAGACGTAGTCATAGATCGCCTGCAGATCGATGCTGGCATCGATCTCGCCCAGACCGGCCAAGACGCTCGGCATCGTTGCGAAGAATAGACGGTCCGTTTGTGGAGCGTAGTAAATTCGTTCGATACCGATTCGGTCGATAGCCAGCAAAGCAACACGATTCACCGAGTCCAAAATCGCCAGTGAGAAGGCGCCCGCCAGCTTGTGCAGAGCAGCCGTTCCGAGCGTTCGGTATTCGATGGCCAAGGCACGCAAAATGGCCGGAACGCCACTGCCGGCATGTGCATGACGCACCCGACCTGAGACAGCGATCAGGAGACCGTCCTGTTCGAGAACCCCGCCACCGCTGGCGGCGCAGCAAGCACCTGTTGCACTGAGAGTGGTCGGTTCGCGCAAGGCAGCCGCCAAAGCGTCCTGAATCCGGGCGGAATCGGCGACGTGGTTCGGGTTGAAAAAGCCAGCAAGGCCGGAAGAGGGACTAAGCAAGTTGTTGGAGGCCATCTGAGAATATATTTCGTATGGTCATAGTCTGCGTTTTGCGGGAAGCGGCATTCTCCTTCCTAAAAAGGGTTTCCATCACTTGACATGCAGGACCGCCTCTTCCCATAGAGATCAGTAGATCTGCCGGCAATCGATCACTTCCATAGTCGCATAGCTGGCGACATGCTTCTTGCCATCGACACGCAGCTTGTGCAAGTGGTGCCAGTGAAAGGTGAACAGTGACTTAGCTACAGCCTTTGTTCCAGAGGGGCGCAGATAGTTAAGATCGCCCCAGGTCTGATACCAAAATTGCCAGGTTCCCGCATGAGGAAACCCCACAATGGTACAGCCGCCCATGAACTTCGGGCCGGCTCCCGGAAGAGGGTTATGGCCGCTGGACAGTCGTCCTTGCTGCCGCTTGCGACGCTCGGCCTGCCCTGCATTCTGGAAGTAAGTCGGCATCGCACACTGGGCGACGTTATTGAGCACGAGCCCGGCATAATCACCCTGAGCCGCAGCATGCAGACCATCCAGTACGATAGCGGCAGCGGGCTGCTGGAAATCCGCGTCTGCGATCGGTCCTGCCGTGTGCTGATGAGTGTTGGCGTGATAGACGATCAAGTCCGGGCTGCCATTGATCGTATCAACATAGAACTTACAACCGCTCATGTTATCGGTCACGAACAGGAGCACCCCGCCAGGCGCAGGACAAGGTAGCCGAATCGACGTAATCTCGTCGTCGAAGTATTTCAGGAAATAAGCATCCCCATTGTTATCCTGGTTTCCCCCGATGGTCGAGCGTGCATCTCCCACGATCGGTGGCGTAAGGTTATGCGTGATACGACCCGAAAGCGTCGGGTAAATGGTATGCACCCCCCGATACTTCACCGGTCCAGCATAGGGAGGCACCACGACCGGTGGCGGGTTATTCTGCGATCCAGGGACCGCGATTCCGCCCACCTTGTAAGGCATCGTGGCTAACGAATGGGTCGTTACAGGCATGAGGGTTTTCCTTAATGTTGCGAACGCTCTCGAATAACCTATCTGACTATAGCTGTGTTTGCGGAAAAGCGTTGCAACACAATCTACCTGCAAACGCATAAAAGAGGATCAACGCGCCTTTTCCGACCCCGAGTCGTGCTGGTTCAGCGCCGCCGCCTTGCCGGGGTCGATCCACCAAGCGTTCAATTGCACCCCCTGCAACGGAGTCACGGTGGGATAGCCGAACTTATCCCAGAAAGCAATCCGGGCATAAGGGATATGCCAATGCGGAATCACCAGATAATTCCATTGCAACGCCCGGTCGAGTGCTCGCACTCGGGTCGTCAAGCTGGCGCGGTCCGGCGCGGCGATCACCTGATCGACCAGCTGATCGATCGCTGGATTTCTCAAACCAGCCACATTACGACTGCCTGCTTGATCGGCAGCAGCGCTACTCCAGAATTCCCGCTGCTCGTTACCCGGCGACAATGATTGACCCCAGACATAGACCACCATGTCGAAATCGAAATCACGCAACCGATTCTCATATTGCGCTGAATCCACGCTGCGCACCTGCATCTCGATCCCTAAACGCTCCAGATTACGAGCGAACGGCAAACCGATCCGCTCCCAGGTCGGCTGATCGATCAGCAATTCGAAACGGAACAACTCGCCCGTCTTGGCGTTGACCAGCTTGCGATCCCGGAAAATCCAACCCGCCTCCTGCAACAATTCCAACGCCTTGCGTAAATTGGCACGTAACTGAGCGTCATCGGCGGCCACTGGCGGTTGGTATTCAGTGGTGAATACCTCGGGCGGCAATTCCTTACGCAACGGCTCCAGCAGCACTAACTCTTCTGGCGAAGGCAGCCCACGCGCCGCCAAATCGGAATTGTCGAAATAGCTACGGGTCCGCCGATATTGGTTATAAAATAGGTTACGGTTGCTCCACTCGAAGTCGAAAGCATAAGCCAGCGCTTCACGGACCTTGCGATCTTGGAACAACGACCGGCGCAGGTTGTACACAAAACCCTGCATCCCGGACGGCAGCTGGTTCAGGAACGTCTCTTTTCTTACCCGCCCTTGGTGTAAAGCCGGGAAATCATAGCCAGTCGCCCATTGCTTGGCGACATTTTCCACCCGCAGGTCGTAGGCACCGGCTTTGAACGCCTCCAGCGCCACGGTCACATCACGGTAATAGTCATAGCGCAACCGGTCGATATTGTACTGCCCTCGATTCACTGGCAACTCCCTACCCCAGTAGTTTTCATCGCGGGCATAGACGATAAACCGCCCTGGCTCGAAGCGCTCGATGCGGTACGGCCCGCTGCCGACGGGTATATCCAGCGTCGTGGCGGCGAAATCGCGATTCTCCCAGTATTTTTTTGCCAGCACGGGCATTTGACCCATGATCAATGGCAACTCCCGATTTTCACCAGGAGCGAAAGTGAATTTCACCTGTCGCGCGCCCAGTTTCTCGACCTTAGCAACATTGGCGTAGTAGAAGCGGAAGAATGGGCTGCCTTTGCTTTTTAATATCTCGAAGGAAAACAGCACATCATCGACAGTGATCGGACTGCCATCGTGGAATCGAGCGATGGAGCGAAGAGTGAACGTGACTGAACTTCGATCCTCGGCAACTTCCACGCTCTCGGCAATCAGCCCATATTCGCTGAAGGGTTCATCGGCGCTGCTGGTCATCAAACTTTCAAACAACTGACCGATACCGGCAACGGATTCACCCTTGATGTTGAACGGATTGAAAGTATCAAAGCTGCCGATGGCCGAGAATCGCGCCTCACCACCCTTGGGTGCAGTGGGATTAACGTAATCGAAGTGCAAGAAGTCAGAACCGTATTTGGGCTGACCATGCAGAGCGATGCCATGCAGCGGCGCTCCCAATGCGCCCGCTGCTGACAGGAAACTACTCAATAGCAGCAGACCTACAACTAACCAATGGGGAAAATGAAATTTTGCGCGATTCATGTCTATCCTTTACAGTTCGTCGACTCAACAAATTCAGATCATCGCTAAACATCACAGGAGTTCATTATGGGCTTTCTCGCCGGCAAACGCGCCCTGATTCTGGGAGTCGCCAGCAACCGTTCCATCGCTTGGGGCATTGCCCAGGCCATGCACCGGGAGGGCGCCGAACTCGCCTTGACGTATCAGAATGACAAGCTGCAACCTCGCGCCGAAAAAATGGCCGCCGAATTGAACAGTTCGATCACTCTACCCTGTGATGTAGAGCGTGACGCCGACATTGATGGCTTGTTCGAAGCCCTCAAACCACATTGGGATGGGCTGGATATCATCGTGCATTCCATCGCCTACGCACCGCGCGAAGCGCTGGAAGGCGATTTTCTGGAAGGGATCAGCCGTGAGAATTTTCGTATCGCTCACGAGATCAGCTCTTATAGCTTTGCGGCGCTGGCCAAAGCAGCCCGACCATTGATGAAAGACCGGCGGGGAGCGCTGATCACCATGACCTATCTGGGCGGTGCGCGGGCGGTGCCGAACTACAACGTCATGGGTTTAGCCAAGGCTAGCTTGGACGCGAATGTTCGCTATCTGGCGCAAACGTTAGGGCCGGAGGGCATCCGGGTCAATGCGATCTCCGCCGGACCGATCCGCACCCTAGCGGCTTCCGGCATCAAGAATTTTCGCAAGATGCTGGACACCTTCGAGCACATCGCCCCGTTACGCAAATGCGTGACTATCGAAGAGGTCGGCAATACCGCCGCATTTCTGTGCTCCGATCTGGCCTCCGGCATTACCGGCGAGATCGTCTATGTCGATGGCGGTTTTAATACGGTCGCATTGGGGGCGATGGAGTAAGCGCTGCACTGGGTAACCGAATATCAAGGGTGTGGCGTCTGGTACTTCTTTGACCGCTAATTCGAATGCGGATTCGGTGGCGACGGCGCGGGCAATCGCCACACGGCAAATGTCGAATCCTTACCCGGCTCGCTGTGCAGCGCTACTGTCCCCTCTGTGCAGTTAAGCCAAACGCCCGTACCATAACCAACCCCAACAACCCTGAATTTCACAGCATCCGACAATAGATTGTGGAGAATCTGCTTGACTTTGCGCCTATCCAGCCACACATCGTCAAGATCTTCGGTCAATGCAGCGGTCAGCCGCAAACGATGCACTAGCGCCTTCTCTTTTATCGCTTGGAGGCTAGCCTGCACTACTTTTCAAAGAATAGCCTGTATCACCCAAAACCAGCTCCTTTTCAAAGGCCTATCAATCACATAGGAATCGGTAGTTATGTATACTAAAAATAATAGATATTTATATAGAAAATATATTCTTATGATAGTTACTAGTTTTTTATGCTTGATTACTTCAAGCCAGATCTGCCATAGCGCAGATACTCAACGCAATGGCGTCACACCTACCTCTATTCGGGTCGGTTCGATCATGGATTTAGATGACGAGACCCAAATGCGTAGTCAAGCGATCAAGTTAGGTCTTGAAAATGCATTTAAAAACGAAAAAATTGAAGGCCGTACCATTGAGCTGGCCGTCTTTAACGATTCCTATAATCCTCAAAAATCGGTTGAAGGCTTAAAAAAACTGATTGAGCAAGGCACATTCGTTATGATCGCTAATACTGGTGGTCCTACAGTCAAAGCAGAATTACCATTGCTAGCGGAAAATAAAGTTCCTGCAGTTGGTTTTCCTATCGGCGTCGATTTTTTACGTCCTGGTATCGGCGATATTATCAACTTCAGACCAAGTTTTGGACAAGAAGCAGAATTGGTATTAAAAACTGCACTTTCTGCCGGCGTGAAACCGAAAGAGATTTGTGTTTACACCCCTAATGATGCTGGGGGTATCGGTAATTTAAAGATGTTTAAGGCTGCATTGGAAAAACAACCGAATACAGCTGAAATTGTTCTCAAGATAAACGAAATTATTGCTCTTCCAGATGGGGACTCTAAGCGTAACGGTATCGGTCCGGTCGGATTTTTCGAGCGGCATACACAGAAATTGGCGCGCCCCGGATATGAATCTTTGAAGAAATGGGAGGAAACCGCTCACACCAAGTGTCGTTTAGTGATGCTATTGGGTGGTGGAAATATGCCTACTAGCAGTTTTATAGGCTATGCTAACTACAAGCAAGAAAAATGGATATTTAGCGTAACGTCTCAGCTTGAAGTTGATACTTTTATAGAAGATGTAAAAAACTATACAGTCTTAGGAAATATTATTCTAACGCAAGTTGTGCCTTCTATAGATTCATCTTTACCGATTGTCAATGAGGCACGAGAGATTTTAGGTGATCAACTTAATAGTTCTTCACTAGAAGGATACATCGTTGGTAAAATGTTTCTCGTCATCATGCGCAACATTAAAGGCGACATCACCCGGACCAATTTCCTCGCTGCAGTGAGAGGCAAGACCTTCGACCTCGGTGGATTAGCATTAGATTTTACTAGCGACAATCAGGGTTCTGACTTTGTACAGCCCTATTTTTTTGAGGAAGGTATTTTCAAACCATACACCTCTCAGCAACTCCAAAAGATATTTCAGTAGTATCATCAATATATTTTCATAGGTACGATCGAAACGGTATCCTTACCCACGCCCTTCACCATCGGATACTCATTTAGGAGTGCCGCTACCGTGTTTATCTGCCGAGGTGCAAAAACAGATGATCAAGAGGGGCGGTCAACGGCAGTGAGATTCGCGATACCGACCGTGTGAAGCATCATGTTGGCAACGATCGCACTGCTTTGATTCTGAGCCTTGAGAACTATAGTCGGTCGTTGTACGTCACAATCTTGGTCTTGGCCCTCACACTATCCAGCAGACCGTTGAACTGCTCGGAACCGGTTTGTTGCGCCAACTGCTGCGCCAATGTCTTGCGCTCGTCTTCGGATACCGCATCGGGCGCGCCAGACACCACCCGCAATACTTCCAGCACCACCTGATCGCCGTTAGCCAAAGTGGCCAAACCTAGCGCTACCTGGCCAGTCTCCGGTTGTGGCAAGCGGAAAGCGGCTGCCAGCACGGTGTTGTCCATCGACGGCGTATCGCGACCGACCAGACCGGCATTCTTGAAATCTCCACCAAATTCCCGCGCCAGGGTTTGCAAGTGCTCGCCCTGGATCGCCCGCTTTTTCAAGGTCTCGATGTCCTTGGCCAAGGCTTCCCGGGCTTGCTGCTCGCGTAATATTGCGACGATCTCATCGTGGGATTCCTCCAACGTGCGTGGCGTAGCTTCCTTATGCTCCTTGACCCGCAACACCACCACATGGCCTGGCTCCAATTCGAGCGGTTCGCTATTGATGCCGCGCTTAAGGACATCCTCGCTGAAAGCAGCCTCGATCACCTTAGGCTGTTTAGCAATCCCCTCTCCTCCCTGACGATCGAACCAACCACTCTCCTGAATCGGCGCCTCCAGCGTTTTCGCCGCCGGTTCCAAACTATCTGGATGTTCGTAGCTCAGATTGGCCAACATCTGGGTAATCTCGTAGAAACGGTTCTCAGCCTGTTGTTGGCGCAACTCCTGAGCGAGGCTCTCGCGCACTTCCGCAAAGGATTTCACTTGGGCTGGAGTCAGCTGATCCAGTCGAATGATGTGAAAACCAGATGGCATCCGCACCGGTTCGCTCACGTCACCGGGTTTCTCCAACGCATACAAGGCATCTTCGAATGCAGGACTGTCAAACATGCCCTTGCTGATGACCCCCAGCCCCCCCCCTTCTAGCTTGCCAGAAGAAGCTTCAGCTTGGGCCTCAGCCAAGGCTTGATCGAAACTCTTGGTCCCAGAGCGAATTTCATCGGCAATCCGCTGCGCCTCTACTTCCACCTGCTTCACCTCCTCCTGGGTCGCAGTCGGCGACAACTTGACCAGAATGTGGGAGGCCGAGCGCTCTTCGGGGCGGCCATAGCGGTCAATCTGCGTTTCATAAGCCGCTTTTAATTCGTCCTCGCTGACAGTGATCTGCTCAGCAATTCCCGACAGCTTTAGTTCGAGAAATTGCACCTGCACCTGCTCAGGATGGACAAAGCGCTCCCGATGTTTCTCGAAATAATCCTGTATCGCACTTTCTGCAACATTAATCTTGGCCGCATACTGGGCCAATGGTAATACCAGATACTGTACTTCCCGCTGCTGCTTAAGCAGAGCAATGATCTTCTCAAGTTCCGCTGGCGTCGCCAGGGCCGAGGCTACGACACCAGCGCGCAATTGCTCCGTCGCCAATGACAGCCGTAAGCCCTCCTCGAAGGTTGCTATGGTATATCCTTGATTGCGCAGCAACCGCTCATATAATTCTTTGTTAAAACCACCATTTTGCTGGAAGATCGGCAATGCTAGCAGGGCATCGTGCAGCTGCTGGTCGCCGACCCGCAGGCGTTGATCACGAGCTAACTGAGTCAGTACTCGCTCGTCGATCAGTTGCCGTAATACATCTTGTTTCAGCCCTGATCCTTCTAGCAAAGACTGGTTCAGGCTATCGCCCATCATCGCCTGTAAACGCTGCCGTTGTTGCTGATAGGCGCGTTGATATTCCTGCAAGGAAATCTTCCCATCGCCGATGATGGCAGCATCCATCGGCCCACCACCTTCGAAATAATAATTAATGCCCCATACCGCGAACGGAATGGTCAACAAACCGATGATCGTATAGGCGAACCAGCCTTGAGCATGATCGCGGATTTTCTGTAATAGCATAGCGGTACCCAGTTTCAGGTCGGATCACTGGAAGGAAATAGGGAGTAAAATAGCCACCATAGAGAAATGAAAGATGTAGTAAATGCACGCAAAAGGGGTGTCTAAGCGACACCCCTAGGAGTTGGCGGAGCGGACGGGACTCGAACCCGCGACCCCCGGCGTGACAGGCCGGTATTCTAACCGACTGAACTACCGCTCCAAACTGAAAACTTGGCCATGGCCAACCTGAATAAAGGGAGGCTCAATTCAAAAATTGGCGGAGCGGACGGGACTCGAACCCGCGACCCCCGGCGTGACAGGCCGGTATTCTAACCGACTGAACTACCGCTCCGAATTCTAAACTGTGGTGGGTGCTGAGGGGCTTGAACCCCCGACCCTCGCCTTGTAAGGGCGATGCTCTCCCAACTGAGCTAAGCACCCTTAAAATAAAGAACGACTACTTTACTGTATCCTTGAACGTTTTGCCAGCCTTAAAAACCGGCGCTTTGCTGGCTTTGATCTCCATGGCTTCACCGGTTTTCGGATTATGGCCGGTCCGCGCCGGACGCTCCCGTATCGAAAATGTACCAAAGCCGGTCAGCACCACAGTGTCTCCCCCCTTGAGGGCCTTGCTGATGGCATCTAGTACGGCGTCAATCGCCTTACCTGCCGCTGCTTTGGACAAGTCGGATGCCTGGGCAACAGCCTCGATCAGTTCAGTTTTGTTCATATTCTTTCCTTTGCAGTGTTATCTGTTGTTCAGCGCGGCACCGCCGCGCCGCAGGATTAAAGAAATCAGCGCGCCGGCAAGTACAACAAGAAAGCGCCTTATAACAGGGCGTTTAAAGCAGTGTCAATTAGCGCACGGAAACATTCTCCAGCCGCCTCAATGAGCACGTACTCCCTCCAGTGCATTGCTTGTTTTGACTGCAGATTCCGGTGTTGCAGGCTCCCCTGATTCAGTTGTCCCCTGGGAACAGGGTTGTGGCAGCGTCTGCAGGGCAATTTCCAACACCTGGTCGATCCAGCGCACCGGGCGCACGTCCAGCTTGGCCAGGATATTGGCCGGAATCTCGGTCAGATCCTTGCGGTTCTCCTCGGGAATCACCACGGTCGAAATGCTGCCTCGATGAGCCGCCAGCAATTTCTCTTTCAAACCGCCAATTGGCAACACCTCGCCGCGCAAGGTGATTTCACCAGTCATCGCCACATTGGCATGCACCGGGATGCGAGTGAGCACCGAGATCAGCGCTGTACACATGCCGATACCAGCACTTGGGCCATCTTTTGGCGTCGCGCCTTCCGGAACATGAATATGCACATCAAGCTTCTGATAGAACTCCGGATCGACGCCAAGCGCTTCAACGCGACTACGGACCACGGTCATCGCCGCCTGAATGGATTCCTGCATGACTTCACCCAATTGGCCGGTATGGATCAGCTTGCCCTTGCCGGGCACTAGGGCCGCTTCAATACTCAGCAGTTCACCACCTACCTCGGTCCAGGCCAGTCCGGTCACCTGCCCAATCTGGTCTTGCTCTTCAGCCAGACCGTAGCGGAATCGTCGTACACCTAGATATTTTTCCAATCCACTGGGTGTGACAGTGATGATGTTCTCGACCGGCTTCAAGGTAATTTCTTTAACTACCTTGCGACAGATCTTAGCGATTTCTCGCTCCAGATTCCGCACTCCAGCTTCTCGGGTATAGAAGCGGATGATATCGAGGACAGCATCCCCGGTAATCTCCAACTCACCCTTCTTCAAACCATGATTGGTCATCTGTTTGGCGACCAGATAGCGCGAAGCGATATTGAGTTTCTCGTCTTCGGTATAACCCGGAATGCGAATGACCTCCATGCGATCCAATAGTGGCGGCGGGATGCTCAGCGAATTGGCGGTTGCGACAAACATCACATCCGACAGATCAAAATCGACCTCCATATAGTGGTCGCTGAAGGTATTGTTCTGTTCAGGATCAAGAACCTCCAACAATGCCGATGACGGATCGCCGCGAAAATCCATTGACATCTTGTCAATCTCGTCGAACAGGAACAGCGGGTTACGCACTTCAACCTTGACTAGGTTCTGGATAATCTTACCTGGCAGCGAGCCAATATAGGTGCGACGATGACCACGAATTTCCGCCTCATCACGCACCCCACCCAATGACATCCGCACAAATTTCCGGTTGGTGGCACGGGCGATAGACCGCCCCAGCGAGGTCTTACCCACCCCAGGCGGCCCCACCAAACAGAGAATCGGCCCTTTGAGCTTGCGCGCCCTCTGCTGCACGGCTAGATACTCGAGAATCCGTTCCTTGACTTTCTCCAGATCATAGTGATCGGCTTCCAGGATACCTTCGGCAGCGACTAGATTCTGATGAATTTTAGTGCGCTTTTTCCAGGGTACGCTGACCAACCAGTCCACATAGTTGCGCACTACGGTCGCCTCGGCGGACATAGGCGACATCATCTTCAGCTTATTCAGCTCAGTCTGCGCCTTGGCCTTAGCTTCCTTGGGCATTCCAGCTTTTTCAATCCGTTGGGCGAGATCCTCAATTTCATTAGGCACATCCTCCAGATCACCAAGTTCCTTCTGAATAGCTTTCATCTGCTCATTCAGATAGTACTCGCGCTGGGTTTTTTCCATTTGCTGCTTCACTCGCGAACGGATACGCTTCTCGACTTGCAGAATGTCGATTTCGCCCTCGATCAGGGCTAACAGGCATTCGAGACGCTCACGCAGATCTTGAATTTCTAAAATTTTTTGTTTTTCGTCGAGCTTAAGCGTCATGTGAGCGGCGATAGTATCCGCTAGCCGACCTGGATCGTCGATACCAGAAATCGAGGTCAGTACTTCGCCAGGGATTTTCTTATTGAGCTTGACGTACTGATCAAAGGTACCGAGCAGCGAGCGCACCAACGCTTGCGCTTCCTGTGATTCACCTTCCTCAGATATCGGCTCCAACAGCGATATGTTGGCAATGAAGCAAGATTGAGTCTCAGTGAAACGATGGATGCATACCCGCTGGCTACCTTCTACCAAGACCTTGACCGTACCGTCTGGCAATCGCAGTAATTGCAAGATATTCGACAGAGTGCCAATGTCGTATAAATCATCGATTCCTGGATCGTCCACCTCTGCCCCGCGCTGCGCAACCAAAACGATGCGTTTATTGCTCTGCATTGCCAGATCGAGAGCATGAATAGATTTCTCGCGACCGACGAACAGTGGGATCACCATATGTGGATAGATGACCACATCGCGAAGCGGTAAAACCGGCATCAACACATGACTAGGCAAATGATCAAACGTAGTGTTCTGCTTCATGGCGGGCTGTTCCTGGTGCGGTTAACCGGGCCGCTAAACTGGCCACGGCCATCGATCATGGGTGATGTCAATTTGGCACAGTGGTCACCTGGAAAAAGCGACAGCACTGATGATCTTCAACACAAGATTACGATCTGGAGTGCATTAGCCTGCCAAGCTGATTGGAATAAGCGATTCTTTGATAAAGCCATGCTCGCGAGTCAGACTGGCTGAAAACCTGTCCCACGATAACAATTTAACAATCTCTAACTTTGCCCTCAGACGATTTCCGAAAAAGGTGATATCCATCAAACTCTCGGTGGGACGGGCTATGCTCGTCCCACCGAGAGTTTTTATTTAAGGAAACCACCTAGGACATTCTAAAGATCATTTGTACCACTGCGATAACATCAACTGGCAGAATCAGTCGTGGCTAGCAACACGCCGCTCAACATTTTCATAGATGAAATAAGGTTTAGCACGGCCTTCCACCACGGTATCGTCAATCACCACCTTGTGAACATCTTGCATGCTGGGTAAATCGTACATCGTATCCAGCAAAATATGCTCCAGAATAGTTCTAAGACCTCGCGCCCCGGTCTTACGTTCCATAGCTCGGTGTGCTATGGCCTTTAGCGCATCATCGCGCAGCTCCAATTCACTGCCCTCCATCTCAAACAATTTCTTGAATTGTTTAGTAATGGCATTCTTGGGCTCGGTCAGAATGCGCACCAGGGCATGCTCATCCAATTCGGTCAGGGTCGCCACAACCGGCAACCGGCCAACAAATTCCGGGATCAGACCATATTTGATCAGGTCCTCCGGCTCAACTTCCATCAGCACCTCGCCAACGCTCTTGCCGCCCTCTTTACTCTTGACTTCCGCTGAAAATCCGATTCCACCTTGCTCGGAACGGCTACGGATGACCTTATCCAGACCAGCGAATGCACCACCACAAATAAATAAGATATTACTAGTGTCTACTTGCAGAAACTCCTGTTGTGGATGTTTGCGCCCACCTTGTGGTGGCACCGAGGCGAGGGTTCCTTCAATCAATTTCAACAAAGCTTGTTGTACACCTTCACCCGAAACGTCACGAGTGATAGAAGGATTGTCAGATTTTCGGGAAATTTTGTCGATTTCGTCAATATAAACGATGCCGGTCTGTGCTCTTTCAACATCATAATCACATTTTTGCAACAATTTCTGGATAATGTTTTCCACATCTTCGCCAACATAACCCGCCTCGGTCAGTGTAGTGGCATCGGCGATAGTAAAAGGGACATTCAACAAACGGGCCAAAGTCTCCGCCAGCAGCGTCTTGCCCGAACCAGTAGGACCAATCAGCAAAATATTACTTTTAGTTACCTCAATATCAGGGGTACGACCTCGACTAGCTTGTTGTAATTCCTGACGTTTATAATGATTGTAGACGGCGACTGACAAAACCTTCTTGGCACGCTCTTGACCAATCACATATTCATCAAGAATCTGTTTGATATCATGCGGTTTGGGCAAGCGACTAACAGTAGCTGGCGCAGTCTCTTCCATCTCTTCACGAATGATGTCATTGCATAACTCGACGCATTCATCACAAATAAATACATTTGGCCCAGCAATCAGCTTACGCACCTCATGTTGGCTTTTACCACAAAAGGAACAGTACAACAGCTTATCGTCTTCGCTTCTGTCGCTTCGGTTTCTACCCATTTTGCCACCCTCATCGTCGCGCGATCATCGCGGCCGCGACACTCCCTCGCCTGCGTAACCGGTATCATTAAGAAATCGAAATCAGCCTGCTGCCACTGCCGGGAGGCGTTGGTTGAGCACAGCGTCAATTAAACCGTACTCAACCGCTTCGGCGCCACCCATGAAGTTATCGCGGTCGGTATCCACTGCAATTCTCTCGACGGGTTGAGCCGTGTGCCGAGCTAGAATACGGTTGAGCCGGTCTCGAACCAATAGGATCTCCCGAGCATGAATGTCGATATCACTGGCTTGTCCCTGGAAACCACCCAGAGGCTGATGAATCATGATACGCGAGTGGGGCAAGCAAAACCGCTTACCCTTTGTTCCACCCGTCAGCAGTAAAGCACCCATGCTAGCGGCCTGCCCCACACACATGGTGCTGATATCCGGCTTGATAAACTGCATGGTGTCATAGATAGCCAAGCCGGCACTGACGGATCCCCCCGGTGAGTTGATATAAAGGTGAATATCCTTATCCGGGTTCTCCGCTTCCAGAAACAACAACTGAGCGACGACCAGATTTGCGGCGTAATCCTCGACGGGCCCGATCAGGAACACCACGCGCTCTTTGAGCAAACGGGAGTAGATATCATAAGCCCGCTCACCACGCGCGGTCTGCTCTACTACGATAGGCACGAGATTGAGCGCCCGAATCGTTGCCGAAGCTGTGCTTTCGCTCATAAGGAAGACTCCTGATCGGTCAAGGAAACTGGCGGTTGAGGAGAAGGTACCGTTTCAGCACCGACAAGCCCCGGATCGGTCAGAATCGCCGGCTGCTGCAAAGGAGCGGTCACTTCTGAAAAGGTGCTTTTCTTCTCAGTGAGTTGCGCTCTATCTAGCACCCATTCGATTATTTGATCTTCGAATACCAGACCACGGATATTGTTAAGCGCCTGTGCGTCTTGCTCGCACGAGCGTATCCATTCGTCAGGCTCTTCATAGGCAGCTGCCACAGATTCCAGGTAGGCACGCACTCGTTGTTCATCGAGTTCGATATGATGCCTTGTCGCCAGATCGGAAATCAGCAAGCTAAGGGTGAGCCGGCGTCGGGCTTCGGCGCCAAACAGTTGATGCTTAATATGCTTGATCTTATCGTTATCCTCGGTATTGGAGGGAATATTCATCATTTGGTGCGCCAGGTAGTTAATCTCCTGCTCAACCAATATCTTAGGCAATGGAATCTGGTTAGCTTCCAGCAACCCTTGCATCACCTGTTTTTTGACCATCGCTTTAATACCTTCGCGCAGTTCACGCTCCATATTGTCGCGCAGCGACTGGCGTAACCCAGCCACACCGCCCTCGCGAACATCAAAGCCTTCGGCGAAAGCGTCATCTACATCGGGTAGGGTTGCCTCCTCAACACGATGGAGCTTGACCTGTATATGAGCGGTCTTGCCAGCGACGCCACCAGCAGGATAATCCTGTGGAAAGGTGAGATCAAATTCCGCTTCTGCACCAGAGCTGAGACCAATCAGCTTTTCCTCCAGCTCTGGAAACGTCGCCTTTCTACCCAAAATCAATGTAATATCTTTGCCCTGATCGTTTGCAAGAGGCTGACCATCGATAGTGCCGTGCAAGTCGAGTTGCAACCGATCATTCAAGTTAGCCGGACGCTCCACAAGGCTCCAGTCCGCCCGTTGCCAGCGCAGAGATTCGACCATTTGGTCGATATCCTGTTCAGTCACTTCCGCCGTTGGTCGCTCGACTTGAACGGTTTCGAAGCCGGTCGCCTCAAACTCAGGCATAACCTCAAAAGTAACGGAGTATTCAAAATCCTGTCCTTCCTCCAGAGGTTTAGGCTCGATCTTCGGTTGACTAAGCGGGTTCAACTTCTCTTGAATCAGCGCTTCACGCAAGCTGTGCTCCATCAGTTCGCTGACAACCTCGTATTGCACTTGGTCGCCATGCAACCGCTTGACCATCTTAAGCGGCACCTTACCCGGACGGAAACCAGCCATTTTGACCTGTCGGGATAGGGTTTGCAGCCGATCCTGGATTTCGTTCGCTACCTTTTCGGCAGGCACTTGCACGGTAACTCGGCGTTCCAGATCGTTCAGCGCTTCAACTGAAACCTGCATTGATACACCTCAAAAACCTGTTGTTATAGAGAGTGGTATTGGGCGAATTTGCCCACGACTCCAACCGCCTGTCAGAATACAGACGGAACCGTTTTTCCTAAACGTGCGGACGTGAATGGTGCGAAAGGAGAGACTCGAACTCTCACGGGTTACCCCACTGGAACCTAAATCCAGCGCGTCTACCGGTTCCGCCACTTTCGCAGTGAGCGTGCGACCCGCCGCCGACCTGGCAATCTCTATCCTGGTAAGAGCCGCCACCGTCAAGCGCCAGTATACAAGACAGCGTCCATCCCGAAACAGGAATTGACTTGCAGCAGGACTCAGGATAGTCGACAACAAGGGAAGGGATACACTTGAAACATTAATGGTGGGCCGTGTAGGACTCGAACCTACAACCAATTGATTAAGAGTCAACTGCTCTACCAATTGAGCTAACGGCCCAAAGCTGATTATGATGCATGGAACTAAGGGTGTTCCGTAAAACAAGTCTGAATTTGGGGTGGACGATGGGACTCGAACCCACGACGACCGGATCCACAATCCGGGGCTCTACCAACTGAGCTACGCCCACCATCGATGACTCCAACTACCGGCCGGGAACTGGCGCGCCCGGCAGGATTCGAACCTGCTACCCTCAGCTTAGAAGGCTGATGCTCTATCCGCATGAGCTACGGGCGCGTTGCCACAAGCCGCCAATCAACCCACCGACTGGTCGGGGTAGGGGGATTTGAACCCACGACCCCCTGCTCCCAAAGCAGGTGCGCTACCAGGCTGCGCTATACCCCGTCACTATCGGTCGTTGATACTGATGATTCTCGCGCCTCCATGCAGGAAGATGGGATTTTATTGGCGAAACCTGGCACCGTCAAGCCGATTTTCACTTTCGACGCCAAATGGTGTCTTTCGAAGTATCTTCGAGGATAATCCCCGCTTCCTGTAACACGCTGCGAATACGATCCGCTTCGGCCCAATTCTTCGCCCTACGTGCGGCGGTGCGCTCGACGATCAATGCATCGATCCTGGCATCGGGCAGGGTATCGGTTTCGACGAAAGCCGCTGAATCTCCTTGTTCGGTCGCATGTCTAGTGCCCATAACGGACGGTGCATTCTGAAAAAATGTTTCCGGTTTACTCTGTAACAACCCTAAAAATGCACCTAGGTACCTTAATGATGCACTCAACGTGGACGCCGCTGCTTCATCAACCACCCGCAACCGATTTATTTCTCGTGCCAGATCGAAAAGTACCGCCAGCGCTTCGGGAGTATTGAAATCGTCATCCATCGCTTGAGAAAAGCGTGCTCGCCAGCTTTCCTCGACAGGTGCTTCCACCGTCGGTAAGCCACGCAAGGCGGTATAAAGCCGATTTAGCGAAGCCTTGGCATGATCCAAATTCTCATCGGCGTAATTCAGCGGCCCTCGGTAATGACTGGACAGGATGAACAACCGCACGACTTCCGGTTGATAGCGTTGCAGAACATCACGCACCGTGAAAAAGTTGCCCAGTGACTTGGACATCTTTTCCTCGTTCACCTGAACAAAGCCATTGTGCATCCAGACATTCACATAAGGCTGGTCATTAGCAGCCTCGGATTGAGCAATCTCGTTTTCATGGTGTGGGAACTTCAAGTCCATGCCGCCGCCGTGAATGTCGAAATGTTCACCCAGGCAGCGGGTGGACATCGTTGAGCACTCGATGTGCCAGCCTGGCCGACCGTCTCCCCACGGTGATGGCCAACTTGGCTCGCCCGGCTTCACCGCTTTCCATAGCACGAAATCCAGTGGATCGTCCTTGGCTTCTTCGACCCCGATCCGCGCCCCCGCCCGTAGATCATCTAGCTTTTTGTTGGCTAATTGCCCATAACGGTCAAAACGGCTCACGTCATAGTACACATCGCCGCTGACGCCGACATAGGCGAAGCCTTTAGCCAGTAGGGTTTGAATCATAGCGATCATATCGGTCATCGCTTCAGTGGCGCGAGGCTCCTGAGTCGGCGGCAGAATATCCAGAGCGTCCAGATCCTCATGCATGGCCTGGATGAAACGATCGGCCAAGACATGAAAATCCTCGCCGTTTTCCTGAGCGCGACGGATGATCTTGTCATCGATGTCGGTGATGTTGCGCACGTAGGTCACGTCATAACCTCTGCCCCGCAACCAGCGCAGTACGACATCGAATACCACCATCACCCGCGCATGGCCGACATGACAGTAATCGTAAACGGTCATGCCGCAGACATACATCCGCACCTTACCCGGCTCGATGGGATGGAACTCTTCTTTCTGACGGGTCAGGCTGTTGAAAATCTGAAGCATAGAAGCATCTCTATAGGGCAGGAATGAGGCATAAAAAAAACCATCACAGAATTTGACGTAACACTCCTCGATTCTGATAATAGCGCCTCACTTCATCATGAAATTCTCATCGGGCAGCTCGACACTGCCCCCAAGCACGGGAGGTTTTCACATGCTCATCTCATTAGAACACATCCTCATGTGACGCCTTCCGGGCGGTCTCCGGAAGGCCTTGGTTGTCTTCCGAGTCTGCTTTCCCGACGTGGAAAAACCCTGGGTGACAACCGTCATCCAGGGTTTTTTCTTTGGAAATCAGGCTCCCTCATGCATTGTGGTAATCATCATGCCGATTAAACGAATTATGACCAAAGGCAAGGTCCCGGTCAAAATCTACACCGACGATGTCGATCCCAAGGCGCTGGATCAGCTGGTCAACGTCGCTCATTTACCGTTCGTGCACAGCCATATCGCGGCCATGCCCGATGTTCATGTTGGCATCGGCGCCACTATCGGCGCCGTCATCCCGACCAAAGGCGCGATTATTCCAGCAGCGGTCGGTGTCGATATCGGTTGTGGAATGAACGCCGTGCGCCTCAGCCTCAAGGCTGACCAACTACCGGATTCCCTGCGGCCCTTGCGTCAAGCAATCGAGGCTGCCGTGCCGGTTGGATTCGATATGCACCGACAAGGACACGGCGCGCCGGCTTCGACGGTTCGCACCTTATCCGGCGGACTAGAACGCGTCGTTAAACAGCATCCTGGCATTCTGAAAATGCAGCGGAATGTTGAAACGACCTGGGCGCGACAACTCGGCACCCTGGGCGGCGGCAATCATTTCATCGAGCTGTGCCTGGACGAAAATCAGGACGTATGGGTCATGTTGCATTCCGGCAGTCGCGGTATCGGCAACATCATCGGTCGCTATTTCATCGATCTGGCTCGCAAGGACATGGGCCGACATCTAGCCAATCTGCCAGATCGCGATTTGGCCTATCTGCAAGAGGGTGCGGAGCATTTCGACGATTACGTGGAAGCCGTGCATTGGGCGCAGGACTACGCCATGCTCAATCGTCGCGAAATGATGCGCTTGATCCTGGATGGGCTGACCCGACAACTGCCGCCTTTCGTGGCGACCAAGGAAGCCGTGAACTGTCACCACAATTACGTGGCGACCGAACATCACTTCGGAGAAGATCTGCTGATTACCCGCAAGGGTGCTATCCGCGCTGGTGAGGGGGATTTAGGCATCATTCCCGGCAGCATGGGCGCCAAGTCCTACATCGTGCGCGGCAAGGGCGAACCCCAGTCGTTCTGCTCCTGCTCACATGGCGCCGGTCGGCGGATGAGTCGGAGTCAGGCGAAAAAGAAGTTCGATCCGCAGGACCTGATCGCTCAGACCGCTGGCGTGGAATGTCGCAAGGATTCAGGCGTCATCGACGAAATCCCAGGGGCTTACAAGGATATTGACGAAGTGATGGCCAATCAATCCGACTTGGTCGAGATCGTACATACCCTAAAGCAGGTCATCTGCGTCAAGGGTTGAGATTTGGCACGGAGAAAACCAGCATGGAAAAAATCATGCAGCGGCCACGCCGCAACCCAGTTGCCGCCGCGCCGATTCTGCGTAAAGGCGGCGCGCATCAAACATCGAAAACGGCAGAGCGCGCCAAGATTCGCTCCCAACTGAGGAGAGATGCCGCTGAATGGCAACGACCACGAGGTTGAATCGCAATCAACACCGTTTTTCCCTGGATGCTTTCCGCGTCCAGGGAAAACCCTCACACGCTTTGTTATACGAAACGCTTCAGAATCGCCTGCGTCTCCACAGCCGGAATACGCGGCCCCAAACTGGTGACTAGCTTGGCCGCCGCCGCCGCCGCCAAATTCCCAGCGCGTCGGCGATCCCAACCCTGAGATAGACCATAGAGAAAAGCGCCAGCGAACATGTCGCCGGCACCCACGGTATCCACCGCTTCAACCTTGACGGGGTCGATGTCGATGAGCGTCTGGCCGTCCCAAATCAGCGCCCCTTTAGGTCCTCGGGTGATCACAAACTCCTGGCTAATCGTCTTCAGATAATCGACCACGTTGTGCAGTTCCTCGGCACCCGCCATGCCTTTGGCCTCATCCTCATTGGCGAAAAGCAGATCGACGCCTGAGCCGATCATCTCCAGCAATCCCGCCTTGAAGAATTTGACCATGTTAGGATCGGACAGTGAAATGGCGGTCTTGACGCCCGCCGATTCGGCAATGCATTTGGCCTTGATGGAAGCACAGCGGGCGGCGTCTGAAGTGACCAGATAACCCTCCGTATAGAAATATTGCGAGTCGCGCAAGGCTTCCTCGATCAATTCCTTGGTAGACAGTTCACCGCTGATCCCCAGGAAGGTGCAAAGGGTGCGGTCACTGTCTGGCGTTACCAGCACCACACAACGACCGGTATGACCCTGCTCCTTTTCGGTGTGATGGTTGGTGTCTACCCCGCCATCCAGCAGATCCTTCATGTAGAAATGCCCTAATTCGTCCGCTGCGACCTTACAGGAATAGAAGCTCGCCCCGCCGAACTGACTGACCGCGATAATCGAATTGGCTGCCGATCCGCCTGAACTGCGCTGGTGAGGGTGTGCAGCCAAGTGATCCATGATTTTCAACTGGTGATCTTCATCGACCAGTGTCATGACGCCCTTGTCGATGCCCAAAGCTTCCAAGTCGGAGACATTGACCTCATATTCCATGTCCACCAAGGCATTACCGATGCCGTAAACGTGGTACTTCGCCATGCAGATCTCCATCGTCGAATTGCCGGAATGCCAAGATTATAGAGCGTTCGTTCGCCGGATTAATCCCGCCCAGAGCAGGTAGCGAACGCCTATCGACACATATCCAACCACTCTATCATCGCCATGCGCTCAGAGAGCGTCGAATCCAACGGATCATATCGTCCGTGCGCAGCGGCGAGTACGCCCAGCGCGTCAGCTTAACGCGGTGTTCCCTCTGGCGCAGATTTACCGGCGCGGGCCGTGCGTAGCAAGGCCAACGCCCTCCAATAATCGAAACCGTTGATGCATTGCTCCAGCTCTTCTGCTACATCCCCCAAAGTTGTGCGCAGCAATCCCACCGACTCACGAAATACCGCATTAGCTCGCATATCGTCGTCGGCCAGTAACACCTCCAAGCGACTCAGCGTTTCGTGGGCTTGGGAACCATCGACTTCAGCGAGTGGAACCGACGCTTTGGCTGGCAACGCTACCTGAAGGGCGGCGACCAGCCTACGCTGCTCGGCTTCGAGCGCTACCTGGAGACGTTCGATGTCGGTGGCTGACTGGTTGACCCCGAAAGCGGTTTCCAATTCGGTGGCGAGAGCCTGGAGCCGAGTAGCGCCTAAAATGCTGGCGACACCGCATAGAGCATGGGTCAACCGTCGGGCTTCGCTTGAATCGTCGCTAGCCAAGCTGCGACGCAAGCTGTCCGCGTCGCCAGCATGCTCGACGATGAACTGCTGCAACAACCGGATGTAGGCATCGGGTCGACCATGGACTAGCTTGAGCCCAACATCGAGATCGAGACCTGGCACTTCGGCCAAACAAGCCCAGTGTTCATCCAGTAGAGCGAGCTGCTTCGGTCGTTTGGGCAGCCACTTCAACAAGGCGGCAAACAGGGTATCAGGATCAACCGGCTTGCCGACATGGTCATTCATGCCAACATCCAGACAGTATTGGCGGTCTTCAGCAAAAGCGTTGGCGGTCATGGCCAAAATAGGCGTGGTCTCGTGACCGGGCAGGCGGCGAATCGCCCGTGTCGCGGCCAGACCGTCCAATACCGGCATCTGCACATCCATCAAGATCAAAGCATATGCCGTGATTCGAGCCTTAGCGACGGCATCCTGACCGTCCACAGCGGTGTCCACGACCAGGTAGGCGGCGCGCAGCAGTTCCAAGGCGACTTCTCGATTGACCGCATTGTCTTCCACCAACAGTACATGGGCGCCGGCGCAGCGCCGGCGCAGCTCACTCTCGGCAGCATGGTCTTGCAGCAGCACCGGGCTGGGCATCTCACCACGCCCACGCTGGAGTTGGGCGGTGAACCAGAATGTGCTGCCTCGGCCCGGTTGACTGTCAACGCCGACGTTTCCGCCCATCCGTTCCGCTAGCCGCCGAGTGATGGCCAGCCCCAATCCGGTGCCACCGTAGCGGCGGGTGATAGAAACATCCGCTTGCTCAAAGGGGTTAAACAGATGGCTTTGCTGCTCCAGCGTCAGACCAATACCGGTGTCCTGCACTTCGAAGCGCACCACTAATACCTCATCGTCCTCAGCTTCCAACCAGGCGCGCAGGGTAATCACCCCATGCTCGGTAAATTTTACGGCGTTGCTGGCATAGTTGAGTAACGCTTGACGCAGCCGATTAACATCGCCATGCAACCACCGCGGGACAGCGATGCTGTCAACCTCGATCGTCAAGCCCTTCTCCTTCGCCGTATCGGCGATCAAGGAGCGAACCTGGTCCAGGATGCTGGCAAGAAAGAAATCTGTGCATTCCAATTCCAGTTTGCCGGCTTCGATCTTGGAGAGGTCCAAGATACCGTTGAGGATGCTCAGCAAGTGGCGGGCGGCGGCGGTGATCTTGTCTAAGCGTTCGACCTGTGCGGGTGCGACCCCGTCCCGCTGCAGCAAGTGAGTCAACCCCAAAATCGCATTCAATGGCGTGCGAATTTCATGTGACATGTTCGCTAAAAAGGCACTCTTCGCTCGACTGGCCGCCTCGGCCCGTTCGCTGGCTTCCATCAGTTGGGCGGTGCGCTGGGTAACCCGTTCTTCGAGATGATGACGATAGCGATCCAACTCTACGCCCAGGCGCTTCTTCTCGGTGATATCCTCCTTGACGGCGACATAATGGGTGATGAGGCCGTCGGGCTGGCGCAATGGAGTGATACAGACAAATTCGATATATTCACTGCCATCCTTGCGCCGGTTGACCAACTCGCCTTTCCAGGACCGGCCCTGGGCCAAAGCCGCCCATAGCACCGCAAAGGTCTTCTGCGATGTGCGACCGGATTGCAGGATGCGCGGATTCTGACCCAACACCTCGTTGCGGGTATAACCGGTGACACGTGTGAAGGCATCATTGACGTACTCAATGCGCGCCTCCAGATCGGTAATCAGGATACTTTCTGGGCTTTGCTCCACCGCCAGGGAGAGCTTGCGTAACTGCTCCTCAACGTGCTTGCGCTCGGTGATGTCCTGCACCGTGCCATATAATTCCACCACTGCGCCGGTAGCGTCGCGAACCGCTTCGCCGCGCGCGACGATCCAGCGACGTCCGCCATCAGCACGTGTCACCTCAGCATCGCATTCGTAAGGAACACCCGTCGATAAGCCATTTTCCACGGTGGCGGCCAGGCGCCGCCAGCTTTCCGGAGTGAAGTACTGTTGGACCTCGGGGTAAAGGGCCGGAGGCAACGCAGGATCACGGCCATAGATGCGATAGATTTCTTCGGACCAGAAATGCTGGCCGGTGCGCAGATCCCATTTCCAATGACCGACGCTGGCTAGATGCTGCGTTTCTTTCAGAGCAGCTTCACTGGTCTTCAATTGTCGCCACTGGGCAATTTCGCGTTGCTGCGCGCGGTGGAGAAATTCACTCAGAAGGCTCACCAACACACCGTTGGTGAGTAACAGGCTCCATTGCAAGCGATCGTAGCTGGCATCAATGGTGAAATCAGACAGCGGGGGCATCAGGCAATAAGCCGTCGCTACGGCAGCGGTCAGCGTCGCTGTCAAGCCAGGACCAAGTCCTCCCCAAAAAGCACTGACGGTGATGGGGAGCACAAACAGGATGAGTAAGGTCCGCTCGCCCAGAGGAATCGGCAGGCTGTAGCGAACGAGCAACATCAAAATCACCAATGCCACAGCCAGGACGTACAGCGCTGCGCGCCGCCAGCGCTGCTGGCGACCAGATTGATCCGGGGCGCGCAAGCGCTGGTCGTCGATCATGTTTCCTCTCCATTAGCCGGCTGATCCAATATTGAAAAATTCTTATTGTAATAAATATATTATATGGAACGCCAGGCATACTCTACAGCGACAGCGCAGGCCCGCTAGCACGGGCGGCGTGCAGCGTGGCCAAAGCAAGATCATACTGAAAGGCGTCGATCAGCCGCCCGATCTTGGTGGCCGGTTCTCCCAGAGTGGCGGTCAACAGCGCCTCCGATGCGTGGAATACCCCATTGACTTGCATGTCGTCTTCAGCTAGCAAGGTTTCAATCTGATCCAGAATCGCCTGCGTTCGCGGCCAATCGGCCTCCGTCGGCGGAACCAATACCTCCGCCGGCAGCGCCGCCCGCAAAGCGCTGATCAGCTCCCGTTGCTCGGTCTCCAGCGCAGTCATCAAGCGCTTCAGGTCTGCCTCCGCGCATTGCCTTCGCATCGCCTGCTCCAGCTCGGCAGCCAGCGCATGCACTTGCGTCGCGCCAAGCGTCCCCGCCACGCCTTTCAATCCATGCACCGTGCGTCGGGCGACGTCCAGATCACCCGAAGCCAGTGCAACGCGCAGGTTCTCCACCTCATGGTCATGCATCTTGCTGAAGGTGTGCAACAACCGAATATAGCTGGCGACCTGGCCGCGCACGCGGCTCAACCCCAAAGCAACGTCGAGGCCAGCAATCCCTTTCAGACCCGCTAGGGTGTCGTCACTGGTAGAGCCCGAAACCGTTAGCACAGCCGGCGCTTTCATCGATTCAGGCAACCATTTCAACAGGGTCGCAAATAAGATATCTGGGTCCACCGGCTTGCCGACATGGTCGTTCATACCCGCTTCCAGGCAAGATTGTCGATCTTCAGTAAAAGCGTTGGCGGTCATGGCCAGAATCGGCGTGGTCTCGTAACCTGGCAGGCGGCGAATGGCCTGCGTCGCTTCCAAGCCGTCCAGCACCGGCATTTGGATATCCATCAGAATCAGGGCGTAAGCCGTCTGTCGCGCCAACCCGATCGCCTCAGCCCCATTCGCCGCCAGATCGACCTCCAGACCCACCGCCTGGAGCAAATCCAACGCCACTTGCTGATTGATCGGATGATCTTCCGCCACCAGCAGCTGTACCCCGCGATAGTACTGCCTGAGCGCTTGTTCAGCAGTGGAGTCCGGCGCCGGAGTCAGCGCCGAGGCATGATGCTCAAGCGGTTGGACCAGGCTGCACCCCTTGCTGAGGCGGACGATGAACCAAAAGACGCTGCCCTCGCCCAGTTGGCTGTCCACGCCGATGTCGCCGTTCATCAGTTCGACCAGCCGCCGGTTGATCGCCAATCCCAGACCGGTGCCGCCGTACTGACGGGTGATCGAACTATCAGCCTGCTCGAAGGCTTCGAACAGTCGAGCCTGCTCCTCAGTCGTGATGCCGATGCCGGTATCTCGCACCTCGAAGCGCACCCGCCAGTCCGTCGCGGTTTCCTCCAGCACCTGGGCCCGCAGCGTGATGGAACCTTGTGCAGTGAACTTCACCGCGTTGCCCGCAAAGTTGAGCAGGATCTGTCCCAGGCGCAACGGATCGCCTCGCAGGACATCCACATCCACCAGCGCCGGATCGATATCGGTCACGATCTCCAATCCTTTGGCGCGCGCTTTACCGCTAATCATGCTGTAAACCCGATCGATGACCTGGTCGAGCGTGAAGTCGGCCTGTTCTAACTGGAGCCGCCCGGCCTCGATCTTGGAAATATCGAGAATGTCGTTGATCACCCCGAGCAGGTGACGGGCTGCATCCATAATCCCCTTCAGTTGTTTGCATAATCGCGGATCGCTGACATCGCGCTGCACCAAATGGGTCAGGCCAATGATAGCGTTCATCGGCGTGCGGATTTCGTGGCTCATGTTCGCCAGAAACACACTCTTGGCCCGGTTGGCCTGCTCCGCGGCTTCCTTGGCGGCAGCCAGTGCTGCTTCGGCGCGGCGACGCATGACGATGCGCCAAAGGTCATCGCCGATCAGTTGCAGTTGGTGCTCGTCTGACTGGTCGTAATCGGTCAGCTTATTGCCGACGCCCAGCAAGAGCCGAACATTATCGCCTTCGAGGACCGGCACGCCGAGATGACGAATCAAGTGGGCATGGCCCGCCGGATAACCTTGGCGATCGGGCAGATTCTGGTAGTCATTGTGGATCACCGGACGGCGCAAGCGCACGGTATCGGCCCAGACTCCAGCCAGGGAAACCGGATAGTGGCTATCGTAGACAGCGGTGCAATGTTTCAGCGTATCGACCGACCAAGTGTAGAGCTCGACGGTTTCCTGATCGTCATTGACGAAATGCAGGTAGCCGATCTGGCTACTGGTCAACCGCACCGCCTCTTCGATCCCCTGTTGCAACAGCTCATGCTCCGCCATTTGGTTAGCCTGTTGGCTCATCTCGAACAGCGCCTTGAGCCGCATGTCACTGATCAGCAGTTGCCGGTTGGCGGTCTCCAGTTCCACAGTGCGCGCTGCCACCAGCTCCTCCAGGTGATGGCGATGTTGATCGAGTTCGGCGGCGATGCGTTTCTTTTCGGTGATGTCCTGCACAGTGCCGATCGCCGATACCGCGCCGCCGCCGGCATCGCGCAGAACCTCGGCGCATTCGCGCACCCAGCGCACCTCGCCGTTGACGAGAATGCGATGTTCGGTATTGTAAGGCGCACCGGTGAGGGCATTCACCCAATCCGCCTCCACTTGCGCCGCATCTTCCTCGTGAATACAGGCCATGAACATATCCAGCGTGAGCGGCGTGCCGGGCGATAGACCGAAGATGCGATAGGTTTCCCGCGACCAAGCCAAACGGTCATTGGCGACGTCGAGAGTCCAACTCCCAATGCGCGCAATCGCCTGCGCCTTATTGAGCGACTCCTCGCTCTCACGCAGCGCTTCTTCCATGTGCTTGCGTTGCGTGATGTCACGACCGACCGATTGAAATTCGACGCAGGCGCCTTGCTTATCCAGCAGTGGCGTATCGACCCACTGAAACCAGCAGATCGCACCGTCGGCGCAATTTACCGCGTGTTCAAAAGACAGCGTGCGCGGATTAGCAACCAATTCGCTATAGAGGGCAACGGTGGCTGCACGCTCGGTTTCCGGGACAAAATCGAACCAGCGGCGACCGGTCAGATTCTCGCCCGGAGCGGCAAACAACCGCTGATAGGCGTTGTTGGTAAAGGTCAGCCTCCCATCCGGGAGCCAGCGGCAGACGGCGTCATCCTGACTTTCGACCACCGCCCGATAGCGTTCTTCGCTCTCACGCAACGCCTGTTCCGCCGCCCGACATTCAGTGATGTCGTACCAGATGCCCGCCAGGTAGTTTCGATCCCGAATATTGACCACCCGGTTGGCGACGCGCACATAACGCATGTCGCCGTTTTTGCGGCGTTGCTGGTTTTCAAAGAAGCCGCCGCCTTTTGCCAGCAGGGATCGCACTCGTTCAGCCACCTCTGGCGGAGTTAGGTCACTCTGAACATCGTTCAGCGTCAACTGGATGAATTCTTCGCGCGTGTAGCCCAATCCTTGGCAGGCTGCTTCGTTAAATTCGGCGAAACGTAATGTCTCAGTGTCGATCAGCACAATGCCATGGGCAGCTTGATTGACGATGACGCTGTAGATTTCCTCGCGTTCCCGCAACGCCTCGCGCGCGCGCTTCTGCTCGGTGATGTCGCGCGTGATAGTGATGAAAACATTGCGCCCGCCGATGCACGCCCCGTTAGCGCTGACCTCGGCATCGTAAAGCACGCCATCTTTGCGACGGTGGCGGGTTTCGAAGGTAATGCTGACCGCCAGCGGATCGGCGAACCCGGCGCGGATGTCCGCCTCAGTCATGACTGCGTCAATGTCCCAGGCATGCAGACCGATCAGTTCCTCGGGCCTATAGCCCAACATCTCGGCAAAACGCAGATTGACTTCGATAATCTCATGATCTTGGTCGAAAATGGCGATGCCGTCGTGGGAATTCTCGATCAGCGCCCGACGCCATTCAGCCTCGTTCGCCAGGGCCATCCGGCCCGCTTTTTCGACACTGATATCGCGCCAGACGGCCACGCAATAGTTGCGACCATGCAAGCGGATCGGCTGGACGTTGATCTGAACATCGAGGATGCGGCCATCCTTGCGGCGATGCTGGTTTTCGAAGCAGGCGCTGCCCGCCGCCTGTATTCGCGCGATGTGTGCACGCAGTCTGGCCTCGTCCTGGTCAACGCGGGTGTGCAAAAGAGAAAGCTGGAGCATTTCTGCGCGGCTGTAGCCCAGCAGGCGGCAGGCGGCGTTGTTGACCTCGGCAAAACGCAGCGTTTCCACATCGACCAATTCGATGCCGTCACCAGCCTGATCGACGATGGCGCGATAGATTTCTTCACGCTCGCGCAAAGCCTCTTGCGTCGTCCGCGCGGCGGTGATGTCGCGCGCGATGCCGAGTACGCCGATCAAGCGTCCGCTGGCGTCGCGCATGGGGGTCTTGATGGTTTCGAACAGGCCGCGATAACCGTTATCGGCGAAGGTCAGCCATTCTTCGTTGACGCGCGATTCGCCGACGGCGATCGCGGCTCGATCCTTCGCTCTGAAAAAATCGGCCAGTTCCTGATCGACGAAAGCATAGTCGTTCTTGCCGACGATCTCGGCTTCTTTAGCCCCATACAAGCGCTCGAAGGCCGGATTGCAGGCTAAGTAAACACCGCTAGGGTTCTTCAACCAAATCAGATCGGGAATGGTTCGTATCAGCGTTTTCAACCAGGTGCGTTCGGTTTCCAGCGCGTATTGGGTCTTTTTTATTTCGCTGATATCGTGAAAAGACCAGAGGCGCGCCCGCTGGCCATCTAAATGAAACGCCTCGGTGAAGCGCTCGAAAGCTCGACCATCCTTAAATTGCAGGGTATCCCAGCGACCCTGGTCCACCTGATCCAGTTGCTGTACGTCTTGGAGAAAGCACTCTGGATCGGACAACTGGTCGAGCATGTGATCGAACAAGACTTTATCCTGAGCGACGATCACCAAAGCGTCCGGTACGCGCCACAGCTCCTGAAAACGCCGGTTGATGTTCAACACCTGGCCATGATCGCCGACCACCAGGATGCCGGCGGTGGTGGAATCCAGGATGGTGCGCAGCAGGGTTTCGCTGCGTTGCAAGGCCTCTTGTTGGCGCGTCTGCTCCGTGATGTCGCGCGAGATGCCGATGAGCGCCGGTTGACCGTTCCAGTGGCCCACGACCATACGGGTATCCACCAAGATCGCTTCACCGTCGGCTTTGAGCAGGGGCAATGCACAATGCGTGCGTTGGCCCGCCGCCATCTCGGCGACGCTGCGCCGGACTTCGTCGCTCGTTTCGGAGGGATGGACCATCTCGATACGCTGACCTAACAGAGATGCTCCGTAGCCCAATCCCTCGGCCACCGCCAGGTTATAGTGCAAAATCCGCCCTTCCAGATCGACGACGAATAGATAGTCGGTGATCGCTGCGAACAACCCTTCCAGGTTTTGCCGGTGTTTGGCCGCCTCTTCCTCGGCCAGCAGGCGCTCCAAGGCCTGGGTGAACTGGCGCGCCAGCGTCTCCAAAGCATTGACCGTCAACTGTCCCACCGCCAGGGTTTGTTTGCTGGCTAGATTGAGACAGGCGACCGGGTTACCGCCGACCTGGATCGGCAGCACCACCAGTGAACGAATGCCTTCTTCAACCAAGGCCGACTCCTGAACCAGCGTTGGATCGGTGCAAAAGTCTCGCTCGGGCAAGCAACTGCATTGCAATCGACCCTGGCGGATGATATCCGCCTGTGGCGAGTCAGCTGCCAGGAAATCGACCCTGGCGAAAAAGGCGGGTGACAAGCCCTGACGAATGACCAGCCGATAACTGCCATCCGGCTGACGCCAGTAGAGTCCCCCACCATCTAGCTCCGGCAGGTGCAAGGCGCTGCTCAGGATCGCCTGCAACAAGATTGGCCGATCCAACCCCTGCTGCGTGACTAATAGCTCGGCAAACTTATGCTGTGTCTGCAACAGCAGTTCCATATGCTTGCGCTCGGAGATGTCGAGCACACTCCCAACGGTGAGCAGTGGCTGGCCCACCGCGTTCCAGCGCACCACTCGGCCACGGGCGTAAAACCAAATCCAGCGGCCATCTGCTGCGCGCAAGCGATATTCCGCTTCGTAAAGCGGATAATCATCCGTCAAGGCTGCCGCGATGCGCGCCTGCACCAATGGCCGATCATCGGGATGAATCAGGTCGAGCCAGTCCGACAGACCGCTAGCGGGCGCCTGTTCCAGGCTGTAGCCCAATAAGGCATACAGGGAAGAACTCCAGGTATTGCGTCCAGAGATGTGATCGTATTCCCAGATCCCGATGCCGGCGGCGTCCAGCGCCAAGTCCAGTCGGGATGGCAACCGCACAGGTTCTGCCCGCGGTGTTTCCTGCGGATGGATGGCGTCAGAAGTGGAAGGATCGTGCAAAATGTTCATGCAGGCGCCTGGTCTATTCGCACGAACCTCGATCATGCAAGCGGTGTGCGGTTGATTTTCAATAGAAGCCGATGACCGCTAGCGCAAGACTCATGCAGAATCGGCGTCGGACGACTAGGTTGCCGACCTCGCAAACCGTGCCACAAGGAATACAACCCTCGATTCAACCATCGGCTTGACCCCGAGCTGTGGTCAGTTTCGCCTGCAACGCTTCGTCGCTGTCGCTGTAGCGTTTGGCAATGGCGCAGAATTGCTCGAAGCCATCGAGAAAAGCGCCGACCACGTCTGGGTCGAAGTGACGACCTCGCTCTACAGCGATGATATCCCTGGCTTCGGCATAGGGCATAGGCGGCTTGTACACCCGGCGGTTGATCAGCGCATCGAAAACATCGGCCAGCGCCATCAACCGCGCCGAGATGGGAATCGCATCCCCAGCCAACCCCTCGGGATAACCGCTGCCATTCCATTTTTCATGGTGGTAGTGGGCAATCTCCTTCGCCAGCGCTAGGAATTCGACCGGTTCTTTCGCATCGCGCTCCGCCTGCTCGATCGCTTCGCTGCCAAGCCTGGCGTGTGTCTTCATGATGGCCCACTCCTCCGGGTTGAGCGGGCCGGGTTTGAGCAGGATGTGATCGGGAATACCAACCTTGCCGATGTCGTGTAGCGGGGCCGACTTGGCCAGCAGTTGAATGTTACGGTCGGTCAGGAAAGCCGCGAAGCGCGGATGGTCTTGCAGGGCCATGGCCAAGGTCCGCACGTATTCCTGGGTGCGGCACAGATGATTGCCTGTTTCTGGATCGCGTGTTTCCGCCAAGCGCGCCAAGGCATGGATACTGATGTCCTGGATCAGTTGATTTTCGGCCATGCGCCGGGCGATTTCGGTTTCGAGAAAAGCATTCTGATCGCGCAACCAGTCGCGCGCGCGCTTTAGCTCCAGTTGCGTATGGATGCGGGCTAGTACGATCAGCGGTTGCAAAGGTTTGGTGATGTAATCGACCGCCCCAAGCTCCAAGCCGTATTGCTCATTGAGCGCCGTATCCAGCGCCGTCACGAAGATCACCGGGATGTCGCGCGTCCGCGCATCCTCGCGCAAGCGGGCAAAGACGGCATAGCCATCCAGCTCCGGCATCATCACATCGAGCAGGATCAGATCCGGTTTCGGATCGGACACGGCAATGCGCAGGGCTTGCATGCCGGAAACGGTGGCCCGCACTCGGTAGGCAGGCTGTAGCAGCTCGCCCAGCACCATCAGATTTTCCGGCATGTCATCGACGATGAGGATCGTTTGCTGAAGATCCTGGGTTATGAATTTTTCCATCGCTTGTCGACATCGAACAGGTTAAGGTTGCCTGACCGCACTTCAACCGGTCTTGAAGACATTGACCGCACCGGTCAGCACATCGGCGCGACTGGCCAGATACGTGGCCGCCGAGGTGATTCTCTCAGCGAACGCGGCGTTTTCCTGGGTGGTCCGATCGATCTGCATGGCCGCCTCGTTGACCTGGCTGATCCCGCTGGCTTGTTCGCGGGTGGCCTGGTTGATTTGGGCCATGATGGTCGATACCCGTTTGACGGCGGTCACGACTTCATCCATGGTCTTGCTCGCCTCTCCGGAAAGTTGCGTGCCCGATTGTACCGCGTTGAGCGAGTCGGCAATCAGGCCCTTGATCTCTTTGGCGGCCACCGCCGTTTTCTGCGCCAGATTGCGCACTTCGGAGGCCACGACCGCAAATCCCCGACCTTGCTCGCCCGCCCGGGCGGCCTCGACCGCCGCGTTCAGCGCCAGGATGTTGGTCTGGAAGGCGATATCGTCGATCACGCTGATGATATCGGCGATCTTGGTCGAACGGGCGTTGATATCGGCCATGTTGCTGGCCACTTGACCGACCACGCCACCGCTCCGCTCGGCGATCACCGAAGCGGAGGAGGTCACCTGGTTGGCCTGCTCGGCCAGATCGGCGGTCTGTTGCACGGTGGCGTGCAGTTGCTGCATGCTGGCAGCGGTTTCTTCGAGGCTGGAGGCTTGGGATTCGGTCCGGGCGGACAGCTCCTTGACACCTTCCGACATCTCCTCGATCTCGTCTTTAATCTCATGCGTCTGTTGACGCACATCCCCAACCAGCCCCATAAGGTTGACATTGGTCTGGTTGAGAACCCTGAGCACTCGTCCAAGCTCATCGTTGCGGGAGACACTGACCTGACCGCGCAGATCCCCGCTGGCGGTGCGCCGGGCTGTATCTAGGATGATCTGTAGAGGTCGGATGAGCGATCGCTGTAGCCAAACGCCTACCAATCCGATCACCACCAGGCTTGCCACGGCCCCCGTCAGGAAACGTCGACTGTCGAAGCCCGCGGCCGAGGCGGCGCTCCATCCGCATGCGATCGCCTCGATCCCGACCACGCTGAGCCCCAGGATCAACATGACCAGCCAGAGCTTGGTCGTGATGCCGGTCGAACGCCAGAAAGCCAGCTTGCCCAGTAAACCTTTGCGCACGACCACGCCGTAGCGAATCGTGTGGCGGCTCTGTCCAGAGCGTATTTCCTGATAGAGCTTGCTGGCTGCGGCGATTTCTTCTCGGCTGGGTTTGACTCGAACCGACATGTAACCGACCGGCTGGTCATTTTCGATCAGGGGCGTTACATTGGCTTTGACCCAGTAGTAGTCGCCATTCTTGCAACGGTTCTTGACTAGTGCGGTCCATGATCGACCAGAGCGGATAGTGGCCCACAGGTCCGCGAAAGCCTCCGGCGGCATATCCGGATGACGCACCAAGTTATGCGGCGTACCGATCAGTTCTTCCTCGGAGAAGCCGCTGATCTCGACGAAGGAGGGGTTGGCATAGGTGATCCGGCTGTCGAGATCGGTCGTGGAAACTAAGGTGGCATTCTCTTCAAGCGAATGCTCTACATTGGTAACAGGTAGATTGGTGCGCATAACTTTAATCCATTGACTCGGTTTTCGGGAAATCCAACTGATTTAAGCAGCGACTTTTACCACCAATTTGCGCCTGGAGAGCATTCCAGGACGATGACAATTGACCGATTAGCCAACTCACAGGAAGCAAAGCCTTGACTACACCTTGGATATTCGTATGTTAGCTGCTTAACAAATAAATTCCGACTCTTTCGCTTAAACTTGAAAAAATAAAATTTTAATTTATAAAATCAATATCTTAAATCTATAAAAATCTGCTTACGGACGATTCTGGCAGATTATTCCTAACAAAAACACTTCATAATCAATCTGATACTCTCGCAGTAATCTTAATACAACCTCGGAAACAAAAGTATTTTGTCAAAAAAAAAAGACAATGAAATATACAAGATTCAATCGAAATATCGTCGGAGCTGATCCGATGCTTGGCGCGCTTTCACCTAAAATGATAAGTTGTTCGCACTTACCACATCAGTACGGAATCATGTCCTCCACTCTGGTCTTCCATACCATCGGCCTAATCGGCAAATTTGGTGATCCAAACGTTGCCGGCACCCTGCATCAAATCGCTACCCACCTACGGCAACGTCGGTTGCGGGTGCTACTCGACGACAGCTCAGCCCGGTTGATCCCCAACCACGATCTGGAAACCGCCAGTCGAGACATCATCGGGCAACAATGCGACTTGGTCATTGTCATGGGTGGCGACGGCACCATGCTGAACGCTGCCCGCTCGCTGGTCGATTACGAAACACCGATTCTAGGCATCAACCTGGGGCGATTAGGCTTCCTGGCCGATGTGTCGCCTGGAGAACTTCCCCATCGACTGGACGAAGTGCTAAATGGCGAGTTTCGCGAGGCACGCCGCTCACTGTTGCACGCCCAGGTGCTGCATCAGGGTCAGGTCACCGGCGAGGCTGACGCGCTGAATGACGTCGTGGTTCACAAATGCGAAGTAGCGCGCATGATCGAGGTGGATACCTTTCTCGACGGGCGCTTTCTCAACGCCTACCACGCTGATGGGTTGATCATCTCCACGCCGACCGGCTCCACCGCCTATGCCCTTGCGGGCGGTGGCCCGATCATCTATCCCGGCTTGGAAGCCGTGGTGCTGGTGCCGATTTGCCCGCACACCCTGACGCATCGACCCATCGTCGTCAGCGCTGATAGCAACATCGAAGTCGTGCTCAACGCCGCGACCACGACCCAGTCGCAGATCACCTGTGACGGGCAGATCAGCCTAGCCATTGAGCCTGGCGATCGGATCATGATCCGCAAGAAAGCACATAAGGTGCGCCTGCTCCATCCCGTCAACCACGATTATTTCAAGCTACTGCGGGCCAAGCTGCGCTGGGGCCTCAGCCCGGAAGCTTCGCCTTTTACCTGACCACTTGAATATGCAGCCATGCTGACCCAGTTACGCATTCGCGATTTTGCCATCGTCGAGGAACTGGAACTGGAACTGGCGGCAGGAATGACGGCAGTCACCGGGGAAACCGGCGCTGGCAAGTCCATTCTGGTCGACGCCATTGGCTTACTGCTGGGCGACCGGGCCGACAGCGGCGCGATTCGACACGGTGCGGAACGGACCGACATCATCGCGGTGTTCGATCTTGCCACCCTGCCAGCGGCGCAAGCCTGGCTGGCGGAACGCGATCTGGACCGCGAACAGGAATGCCATCTACGGCGCGTCGTGACCCGCACTAGCCGTTCGCGCAACTACATCAATGGTGTTCCCCAACCGGCGCAGGCGCTGCGGGAACTGGGCGAACGGCTGGTGGATATCCATGGTCAGCACGAACACCAGTCGCTGCGGCGACGTGAAGCGCAGCGCCAATTGCTAGACGACTACATGGGCAACCTGGCTCTGGTCGCCGAGGTTGCGGAATGCTACCGAAATTGGAGCCGCTTGCGCCAAGAGTGGCGCGATTCGCATCAGGCCAGCAGCGAACGCGACGCCCGAGTGGATATCCTGCGTTATCATCTCCGGGAGCTGGCCGCGCTGAATCTGGCGGAAGGTGAGATTGCCGAGCTCGAATCCGAACAACGGCGGTTGGCTCATGCCAGCCAATTGCTGGAAACCGGTCAGCGCCTGTTGACCTGGCTGAGCGAAAGCGATGAAAACCCAGTCACTGACCGGCTCAATCAAAGCCTACGGGAACTGGATGCGCTGAACCGGCTGGATACCCGGCTGACGCCGGTGGGCGAGTTGCTGAACGCGGCGCTGATTCAAGTACAGGAAGCCAACAACGAACTGCGCAATTACCTCCAGGCCTTGGATCTCGATCCTGTGCACCTTGCCCAGGTTGACCAGCGGCTGACCGCCGCCCATCAATTGGCGCGCAAGCATCGAATCGACCCCGAAGAGTTACCAGGGCTACGGGCGCGATTCGAGGCGGAACTGGATAGCCTGGAGCACGGTGAAACCCGACTGGACACCTTGCAACAGGCGGTGAGAACGGCGCGGGCCACCTACCAGGAGCGTGCTGACCAGTTGAGCCAACAGCGGGCGGTGGCGGCGCATGAACTCGCTGAACGGATCACGCAGGCGCTGGCTGGGTTAGGAATGCCTGGCGGGCGTTTCTGCATCACCCTGGAGCGGCTGGAGAAACCAACTGCCAACGGACTGGAAGCCGTGGAATTTCTGGTCAGCGCCAATCCTGGGCAACCGCCGCGACCATTGTCCAAAGTCGCTTCCGGCGGTGAACTATCCCGAATTAGCCTAGCCATTCAAGTCATCACCGCGCGCGCCGCGCGCATCCCGACCCTCATTTTCGACGAAGTCGATAGCGGCATCGGCGGTGGGGTGGCGGAAGTGGTCGGTCGGCAGTTACGGACTCTGGGCAATAACCGACAGGTGTTGTGTGTGACCCACCTGCCACAGGTCGCCGCGCAGGCCCATCGGCAACTCAAGGTCGAAAAGCAAACCGATGGCGCGCAAACTCACACTCAAATCCTATCGCTGGATGCCGAAGAGCGAGTTGCAGAAATCGCCCGGATGCTGGGTGGGCTGGCATTGACCGTAAACACCCTGACTCACGCACGCGAGATGATGGAGAAAGCCGCTTTATCGATGACAGACAGAGAGCTTTGATGCACTGGCAAGCCGTTTGTGCGGACCCACAGCCACGACTCCAACGTTAAATGTAGGTTGGCGCTGAGCGTAGCGAAGCCCAACAAACTTTATGGTTTCAAGGTATTGGACCTCGTTCCTCAACCCAAGCCACCCACCGTTTTTAATTTGATCAAGCACTATGCAATCTACCGTTTAAAATCGACTGACAGAAGTTTGGAAAAATCGGCGCTCGCGCCAGGCTTTCCGGCAAGGATTGATTTATAATCGAAAATCACGCTGGAACAACTATTTTCAGAGCAGTCAAAACCAAATTCTCATGAGTGAAAAACAGCAACGACCCGACTGGGTTCCGCAAAACGCCGGTTCCGAATTCACCACCTCCGTCATGGCCGGCGTCGCTGGCGGTCACGATGGCATCCTCGGCCAAGCCAGCGCCGCCACGCCGCGCCCGCCAACGCCACGACGCCGGCGATTGACCATCGATGAGTACGTCGCCGGAGTGCTGGCGAGTGATCGCAATATCGTGGCGCAAGCGATCACCCTGGTGGAAAGCAACTCCCTAGCCCATTTCGATATGGGTCAGGAAGTGTTGCGGCAACTCCTGCCGAATACTGGCCGCTCCATCCGAGTCGGCATCACCGGTGTCCCCGGCGTCGGCAAGAGCACCTTCATCGAAGCTTTAGGTCTTCACCTGTGCGAACAGGGTCACAAGGTTGCTGTGCTGGCGGTGGACCCCAGCAGTACGGTGACACGCGGCAGCATCCTCGGCGACAAGACCCGGATGGAGCTGCTGTCACGCGATCTCCGCGCCTTTATTCGCCCTTCCCCTTCCAGCGGCACGCTGGGCGGCGTGACCCGCAAAAGCCGCGAAACCATGCTCATCTGCGAGGCCGCCGGTTTCGACGTGATTCTGGTGGAGACGGTCGGCGTGGGCCAGAGCGAAACCACGGTGCGCTCGATGGTGGATTTCTTTTTGTTGCTGATGCTGGCCGGAGCCGGCGACGAATTGCAGGGCATCAAGAAAGGCATCATGGAATTGGCCGACGCCCTGCTGGTCAACAAGGCCGATGGCGACAATAAGATTCGCGCCAACGCCGCCAAGGTCGACTACAACCGTGCGCTGCACTATCTCGCCCCAGCCACCAAGGGCTGGCATACCCGCGCCTACACCTGCTCGGCGGCGCACGGCGAGGGTATCGACGCGATCTGGCAAGTCATCAGCGACTTCCATCAGCAGACGACGGCCAGTGATGTCTTCGAAAAGCGCCGTCAACAGCAAATCCTGGATTGGGTGTATGCGATGGTCGAAGAACATCTACGCGCCAGCTTCTTCAATCATGCTGGCGTGGGCAGCATCCGCGCTGAAATCGAGGAGGCTGTGGTCAACGGACATATCCCGCCGACCGTAGCCGCCCAACAATTGATCCATAAATACGAAGGTCGTTAAACCCGGGAGGAAAAACCATGTTACGCAGTCCCCGCGATTTTTTTAAACCCAAGGTCGTTGGCGCCCCTGAGCCGCTGCGCGAAATTCCGGTCTTACCCTCGCGCATGATCCACTTCTTCGATCCTAGCAACCCGAAGATGGCGGTCAAAGTGCCGGATATCGCCAAGACCGTGGACATCCTGCTCGGCAATCTGGAAGACGCCGTGCCGATCGACCGCAAGGAGGCCGCCCGCGAAGGGTTGGTGAACATTGGCAAGACCGTGGATTTCGGTAATACCCAGTTCTGGACCCGAGTCAACAGCCTGGACAGTCCCTGGTTCCTGGACGACCTGATCCGACTGGTCGGCGAGATTGGCGACAAGCTGGATGTGATCATGCTCCCCAAGATTCAGGGCGCATGGGACATCCATTTCGCCGATCAATTACTCGCGCAACTGGAAGCCAAGTACGGCGTGCAGAAGCCATTGATGATTCACGCGATCCTGGAAACCGCCTTGGGCGTGGCGAACGTGGATGAAATCGCCAACGCCAGTCCCCGGATGCAGGGCATGAGCCTCGGCCCCGCCGACTTGGCGGCGTCGCGCCGGATGAAAACCACCCGGGTCGGCGGTGGCCATCCCGATTATGTGGTGCGCACCGATCCCGATCCGCAGAACCCTGATGCCCCGCGCCCCACCGCACAGCAGGATTTGTGGCATTACACCATGGCCAAGATGGTCGATGCCTGCGCCAGCGTCGGCGCGCTGCCTTTCTACGGCCCGTTTGGCGACATCGCCGACCTGGTCGCCTGTGAAGACCAGTTCCGCAATGCTTATCTCATGGGTTGCGTGGGTGCGTGGAGCCTGCACCCGAACCAGATCGCCATCGCTAAGCGGGTGTTCAGCCCGAAGGCGGATGAAGTGGCTTGGGCCAAGCGGGTGGTCGAGGCGATGCCAGACGGTAGTGGCGCTGTGATGATCGATGGCAAGATGCAGGATGACGCCACCTGGAAACAGTGCAAGGTCGTGCTGAATCTTGCCCAACTCATCGCCAGTCGCGACGCCGAATACAAGGCGCTGTACGGATTCTAAGCCTCCCAGCGCACCCTCTCCTGACTGGGAGGGGGTCGCTCTGAAGGCTAACCCTCATTCTCCTAGAGCAAGCGCTCATGATTCAGTCCTTCTCTATCGCCCGTCTACCGCGCATCGAGTTTGGCATAGGCGGCATCCAAAAACTCCCTAGCTTGATCGCACAATACGGCAATCGGGTATTGCTCGTGACCGGCGGACGCTCGTTCTCCGAGTCACCGCACTGGCCGGTGTTGTTGACCGCCCTGGAAAAGGCGGGCATCGGCTGGGCGCAAGTACGGATTACCGACGAGCCTTCGCCGCAAAACGTAGACGAGGCAGTTCGGCAATTCCACGGTCAAGGCTTCATGGCCGTGGTCGGCATCGGTGGCGGCAGCGTGTTGGATGCCGCCAAAGCCATCGCCGGCCTACTGCCCATCGGCGCTTCGGTGATGGATTATCTGGAGGGGGTCGGCCCAGAAAAAACCTACTGCGGCCCTGCCCTCCCATTCATCGCAGTCCCCACGACCGCTGGCACCGGCAGCGAAGCAACCAAGAATGCCGTACTCAGCGTGCGCGGTCCTGACGGATTCAAGAAATCCTTCCGCGACGACAAGTTGGTTCCAGAATACGCCCTGCTGGACCCTAATCTGCTGGCTTCCTGCCCGAAACCACAAATCGCGGCTAACGCCATGGATGCATTGACGCAGCTTCTGGAATCCTATGTTTCGATCAAAGCCAATGCCTTGACCGATGCGCTCGCGGAAAGCGGCCTGAAAGCGGTGCGAGATGGACTGTTCGCCTGGTATGAGGACGGGACAGACGCGGCGGTGGGCCGCACGCGGATGGCTTACGCCGCCTTGCTGTCTGGTATCTGCTTGGCGCAAACCGGCCTGGGCTCGGTGCATGGACTGGCTTCGCCACTAGGCGCGTTCTTCCCGATTCCACATGGCGTGGTCTGCGGTACCCTGGTAGGAGCCGCCACCCGCGTCAATCTGACTGCATTGCGGGAACGCGACCCCGGCAACCTGGCTTGGCGCAAATACGCCCGAGCCGGCGATCTTCTGCATGGACGGCATTTCCCCAGTCCCGAAGAAGGGCACGCCGCTCTGCTGGCGTTGCTGGATGCGTGGACCGAGCGACTGAAACTGCCTCGCTTGAACGCCTATGGGATTCAGGAGAGCGACTTGACACATGTCGTCGCTCATTCACGGGGCAGCAGCATGAAGACCAATCCTCTGGTGCTGAGCGACGTGGAAATCGCCGAAGTGCTGCAACAACGCCTGTAGCGGCGCTCATGAACAGCGCCAAGAGCCATCCATTTTCCTCATCTGGCGCGATGGTCGAGCAAGAAGCCGTTGCGCTCAAACGACTGGAAAAACGCATTGGCCGCATTCATTTACAGCAACGGCTCGGCATTGAGGCCGAACATGCGACACAAATCTTCGGGCGCGGCCGGACTTTCTTCCACATCGAGAACTGGTATTCGATCCACGCCCTAATGCGTCTGGCCCTGCGCGTCACAGGGCTGTACCGCCGAGGATTACGCAACGCCGCCGCGCTCCAGATTCGCCGCACTGAGATCGTCTTACCCCGCTTGCCCGCCGCCTTCGATGGTTTCACCCTGCTGCATCTCAGCGATCTGCACCTGGACGCCAACCCGGCCTATCCGATGGCCTTGATCGAGCGCCTACAGCAAGTGGAATACGACATCTGCGTGATGACCGGCGACTTCCGAGCGAGAACGCATGGCCCTCATCAAGCTGCGTTGGCGGCGCTGGCCCGAGTTCGCCCGCACCTGCGTAGCCCGATCTACGCAATTCTGGGCAATCACGATTCGATTCGGATGGCCGCGGGCATCGAACGGCTGGGTATTGTTCTGCTGCTGAACGAATCGGTCGCGCTGGAACGCGATGGAGCGACGCTCCACCTGGCTGGCATTGACGACCCGCACTATTTTCAGGTCGATAATTTCGACAAGGCTGCCGCGAACATTCCACCAGACGCCGTCGCTATCCTGTTGTCTCATTCGCCGGAACCCTATCGACTGGCAGCCCATGCGGGTTTTGATCTGATGCTCAGCGGCCATACGCATGGCGGCCAAGTCTGTCTGCCGGGAGGCATCGCTTTGCTGACCAATGCCGATTGCCCACGCCGCTTCTGCAAAGGGGCCTGGCGTTACCACACCATGCAGGGTTATACCTCGGTCGGTTCCGGTTCATCGGTGGTTGGGGTACGCTTCAACTGTCCGCCGGAAATCACCCTGCATCGGTTGCAAATCTCGCCCTCACCCCGAATGGCATGAAAGCACCGCTAATAGGGTCGCTTGCGGACGCCGAGCCAGTAGAAGAGTGGTGAAAGGGTCAATTCCAGTAGGGCAAATCCGGCGATGAGCAAAGCGATGGTTCGCCAGTCCAGATTAAAGACTCCCGCGACGGCCAGCAACGGCAGCAAGGATTCCGGAATTTGATCCAGCCCCAAGGCCCGGCTGCTGGAACGCAAACCCCAGCGTCGCTTGACAAAGCTTGACAGCACATCGCCCAGCATGGCGGCAAGCCCGATCGTGACACCAACCCACGCCGGCCAACCCAGTAGCACGGCGCACGAACCGGTTGCTAGAGTCGCCACCAGTATTCCTCGCCAGGTTTTAGAATCACCCAACAGGCGCCGCCCATCGCTCAGGGTCCAGCCACGATCGAGCGGACATCCGCCCCACTCTCCACAGATTTTGGCCGCGATCACCGGCGTACCGTTGGCGATCAGAATCAGCAACAGCAGCCCCCACTCGACCGGCAGCATCTTCTCGCTCACTGGCAACACCGGTATACCCAGATGGGTAAATTGGGCTAAGAATGAAGACCAACCCATTGAAAAAAAGCTTGTTGGGCTTCGCTACGCTCAGCACCAACCTACATCTAGCACGTGAAGCCCAACCTATTGAAATCACAAATCTGTTGGGCTTCGCTACGCTCAGCACCAACCTACATTTAGCACGGTAGGTCGGGCAAAAGCGTAGCGTTGCCCGACAAGAAGGAGCATGTCGGGCACATCCTGTATCCGACCTGATTGTGCATCAACCCCAGGAGAAGCATCGAAGAACCAAATCTGTTGGGCTTCGCTACACTCAGCGCCAACCTACATGCAGCACTGGCGGAACACTACCGTTCCGATTCGACAACCGGCTTGATCTCGGGAACAGGAACGCCATGCTGCCGACAGGTCGCCGTCAAGGTATTCAGCAACAGACAGGCGATGGTCATCGGCCCGACGCCACCTGGCACCGGCGTGATCGCGCCGACCACCTCAACCGCCGACGCAAAATCCACATCACCCACCAATCGGCCCTTGCCATCAGGAGTGGGCAGGCGGTTGATACCGACATCGATGACCGTCGCACCCGGCTTGAGCCAGTCGCCCTTGACCATCTGCGCTCGACCGACCGCCGCCACTAGGATATCTGCGTGTCGGCACTCATCCGCCAAATCACGGGTGCGGGAATGTGCGATGGTGACGGTGCAATGCTCCTTCAGCAGCAA
>JACKNE010000015.1 GCA_024235035.1 Gammaproteobacteria bacterium | reverse complement strand
AAAGAGTCGTACAATTTGGCTCATCCAGTAACTCTCATCATTGAGGCAGAACACTGAGCCATTCGCCATAGCCATCCCAAACGAGCACCGCATGAAATTAGACCATACCGATTCTGACCCCCTCGCGCGGATCATCACCTACCATCAGGCGAGCAAGCACCACCTGGACCGCTATGCACCTGGCCCCGGTGGACTCGACTGGCTCAATCAGCCTGACCCATTTCGCCGCTATGCCGGAGCGCCGCGCACCGAACTGCCGCTACGGGCTGACACCTTGGCCACACCGTTCGAGTCGGTACGCCGGGGCGAACGGCCTATCGCCTACCGGCTCGAATGCGACTCGCTGGCGATCCTGCTCGAACTGGCACTGGGACTATCTGCCTGGAAACAACACAGAGGGTCGCGTTGGGCACTGCGCTGCAACCCGTCGAGCGGCAATTTGCACCCAACCGAGGGGTACCTGGTCTGCCCTGCCCTACCCGACCTAGCCGCCGGCGTTCATCATTATCTGAGCCATGATCATGTGCTCGAACAGCGTGCCACACCAGATTCCACCACCTGGGGCAGTACACTGCATGGCGGGGTGGTGTTGGCGCTGACCGGCATCCATTGGCGCGAAGCCTGGAAGTACGGCTTACGCGCCTATCGCTATTGCCAACACGATTGCGGTCATGCCATTGCCGCCATCGCCTACGCTGCCGCCGCTCTGGGCTGGCGAGCACAGTTGCTCACCGGCTGGGGCGATGATGAACTTGCAGCTTTGCTAGGATTGGATCGGGCGGAAGATTTCGCCGACGCCGAACCCGAGTGCCCGGAAGCCATGTTATGGGTGGGACCGGAGCCACCGCCTAGCGGTTTGTCACCAAGCACATTAGCGCGCGGTCTCTCCTTCACCGGTCAGGCCAACCGCCTGAGTCCCTTCCAAGTCGCTTGGCCTGGCATCGAGGATGTCGATCGCGCCGCGCATCGGCTCAGCACCACCCCAGCACCCGCTTTTCAAGCACCATCTCGTCCACCCCCAGCCGATTTCGGCTGCCCAGTCAGCGCTGCGACGCTGATCCGCCAGCGGCGCAGCGCAGTGGCTTTCGACGGTGCGACCTCGCTGCTTGCCGAACGCTGGTTCGGGATGCTGGACGCGCTGCTGCCGCACCCAAACATCCCACCGCTTGATGCCTGGCCGTGGTCGCCGCGCGTGCATCCGCTGCTGTTTGCACACCGGATTGACGGAATACGGCCCGGCCTCTATCTACTGGTGCGCAGCGCGGAGGTGCTACCAGGATTGCGCCAAGCGCTCCGCGGCGAATGGACTTGGGCACCGGTCGAGCAAGCCCCGGAGCACCTGCCGCTTTACGAGCTGGCTGTAGGCGACGCTCGCAAAACGGCGCAGATGATTTCCTGCCATCAGGACATCGCTGCCGATGCCTGCTTCGCAGTCGGTTTCCTGACTGAGTTCGCCGGTCCGCTCCAGAACGCGCCGTGGGTGTACCGAGAGCTATTCTGGGAAACCGGCTTACTGGGGCAAATTCTCTATCTGGAAGCGGAAGCTGCCGGGATTCGCGCCACCGGCATCGGTTGTTTCTTCGACGATGCCTTGCATCGATTGTTGAAACTCGACGACCTGATGTGGCAATCGCTCTATCACTTTACCGTCGGCGGACCTGTCGAGGACCGGCGCATACAGACCTTACCGCCCTACGCCCACCTGCGGCGATCATGAACACCTTCTTCAGCGTCAGAGAGATCGTCTTTCCTTAAGACGATCAGCACCGGTTGCCTGCATTGCTCGACAGGCATCATCCTTCTACCTCGACCTGATGATCAGCCTTTTTCACTCCTGCTGGACGGTGACCAAGCCCTTGGGCTGGCTGGCGTAATAGGCGGCCAGATCGGCGATATCCTGTGCAGACAGGGGTTTGGCCATGCCGTTCATGACGGCGTTCTGACGGGCTCCTGACTGGTAACGCGTCAATGCCGTGCGCAGATAATCCTCATACTGACCGGCCAGGCGTGGATACAGGGGAATGGCGCCGTTGCCGTCTGCACCGTGACACGCGGCGCAGGTCACGCTCTTGGCCTTGCCAGCGACGGCATTGCCCTGGACTGGATAAGGCGCGGCGGCAGACGGGAAGTGAGCCAGATAGGCGGCAATATCCTGCTGATCCTGCTCACTGAGCGGGGAGGCGTTGGCCTGCATGGTCGGGTGCTGGCGTTGGCCTGCCTGATAGGCCTTGAGCGCCGACAGGAGGTAGTCGGCATGCTGGCCGCCCAAGCGGGGCACATGGTAGGTCGGATAGGCGTTCGTGTAACCAGGGATGGCATGGCAACCGGCGCAAGTGGCAAACTTGCTCTGACCGGCTTGGGGGTCACCGGCGGCCTGGGCTGCACCGGCCAGACCACAGAGCATCAGGATGGCCAAGGGCCGCAGTAGGGATCGGGTCATGGGGGTCCTCGTGAGGTTCTTTGGATTTGGTTTTTAAAACTTGCTAAAACTAACCGGCTCACGGGCGGATAGCAATCGTTCATGCCTAATTCCCGCATTTTTCTTCACCGTATAGTCGGCATCGCCACCACTACCAGCGGCTAAACCCACAGCATACCCAGCGCAGTCACCGCCAGCAGGAAACCCATGACCGTGTTGAACTGGCGCAAACGCGATCCCTGTTGCAACTGGCGCTGCAATGCCGCACCGAGGATCGCCCAACAGGCAATGCAAGGCCCTCCAATCAGAACGAAGCACAACGCAACCGCCAGTGTCGCTACCGCCTGATCGCCCGCGCCTGCTCCGACCGGTAACAAGCCTGGCAAAAAGGTAGTGGCGGCGGTCACCGCCATCATCCAAGCTTTGGGATTGGCAAATTGGAACAGGATCGCTTCGATCATAGTCAACGGCCGATGGATCTCCCGCTGATTCAGCCGGGCGTCAGGCGCACATAATTTCCACGCCAGCCATAGCAGATAGCCCAATCCCAGGGCGCGCAGCATGGTTTCCAACCCTGGCACCGCCAGTAGCAACGCAACTACCCCAGCACCCGATAGTCCGATCAACAAACTCATGCCGCCTAGAATACCCGCCATCGCCGGCACAGTGGCGCGCAGGCCAAACTGAGCGCCAGTGACGGTCAACATCAGATTATTGGGTCCCGGAGTGATCGACGTAGTGAAAGTAAATAGCCCTAGTGCCACCCAGGGCGCGAATGCAAAGGGTTCCAGTAACATATAGTGATTCCTTGACAGGGATTTGAGGATATACATTAGCGCTTTTAACCAGTACAGTGCAGATACAATTTCAAAGACAATTACCACTCTGTATTGAGCATCTAATCCTGACTGGCCTGGAGTCATCACCATGACAATGAATGAGGTGGTAAGTACTCACTTCCCTACCACCGAGGAGAAGGAATCCGTTATCGGCCATGCGGCAAGTGCGCACGCTCCCCTGACCAAAACTCACCAACCCTTGGTTGGCGAACCGGGCGCGACGCTGGTCGAACGACTAGTCAACGGATTACGCCATCGCATCGATCAGCGTCTGCTACGCCCCGGCAGTCGCCTGCCTTCGATCCGGCAGTGCGCCGACCAACATGGCGTGTCGCGTTTTACCGTCGTCGAAGCCTATGAACGGCTGGTGGCGCAGGGTTATCTGGAATCGCGGCGCGGATCAGGTTTTTATGTTCGTGAACGTCATGCTCTGACCGCACCACCGACAGTGGACCCGACGCCACCGACTCTCGATGTCGTCTGGCTGGTGCGGGCTATGTTCCAGGATCTACCCCCGGAACGGATGCCCGGTTCGGGGCTGTTGCCGCCAGACTGGCTGGACAGCACCTTGCTCGGTCGCGGATTGCGGGCCACGACCCGGGGCGATAGCACGCCGCTGCTCAGCTATGGCGAACCCCAAGGTTACACACCGTTGCGCAAGCAATTGCAGGTCAAACTAGCTGAAATCGAGATCGCCGCCGCACCGGAACAAATCGTCCTCACTGCCGGAGTGACCCAGGCGCTCGATCTACTCGCCCGACAATTTCTACGACCAGGCGATGCAGTGCTGGTGGATGATCCTGGCTGGTTTCTGATGTTTGGCATGTTCGCTGCGCTCGGTGCACGCCCGGTCGGTGTACCCCGCCAGAGCGACGGCCCGGATTTGGCGATACTTGAACAGCTCTTACAGGAACACCGGCCACCGCTGTACGTCACCACCTCGGTCCTACACAACCCGACTGGCACTTCCTTGTCTTCGGCGAAAGCATTTCAAATACTGCGCTTGGCCGAACAATACGATGTCTTATTGATCGAAGACGATATTTATGCCGATTTCTGCGAATCATCGGCGGTACGACTGGCGGCGCTCGATCAATTGCGGCGGGTCATCTATATCGGCAGCTTTTCCAAGACCGTAGCCGCCAACCTGCGAGTTGGGTTCATCGCCAGCGAACCCGAGCTGGCGCGAACGCTGGCCGATCGCAAGCTGCTGGCGGCGCTGACGACGCCAGAACTCGGTGAACGGGTGATGTATCAAGTATTGGCGGAAGGCCATTACCGCAAGCATATCGAGCGGCTGCGCGGACGGTTGGCTGGGCGACGCGAACCGGTGTTGAGCCGGTTGGAGCAGTTGGGTCTACGGATTTTTGCCGATCCGCAGGGGGGCATGTTTGCCTGGCTAGACGCCGGTTGCGACAGCCATACCCTGGCAGCCCGCGCCTACGAACAACGCTGGTTGCTGGCGCCCGGCAACTTGTTCTCGCCTGGCCAACTGCCGTCGTCGTGGCTACGCTTCAACCTGGCGTCGTCCAGCCACCCGGACCTGCTGCGCTTCTTGGAACGGGCGCTAGGCTGAACAGAGGCGTAAAACCACTGCTTGACCAAATTAAAAACATGGGTAGGTTGGACTGAGAACGAGGCTCAATATCCAGAGCCTCACCTCGAAACAGCGGAGAATTCATTCAAGGCTATCGTAGTAACTCAACTATAGAAGTCCAAGCCTTTTCGCTTCATGATGTACACATTCCCGTCGACAGGCAGTTTGGGCGTTCCTTCGGAGAGTTTAAACGCCTTACGGTTCTTATAGGTCTTTGCATTCGTTTCGGTGATTTTGACATATTCATTGCATTGCGGACCACCGCTGGAACTCTGACAAATATCGACCTTAGCGGTTTTACCGTCCATCGACCAAACCCAATCAACGATCGCAATATGACCATTCCAAAGCAAAATGTTGAGTGGTTCGATGTCCTCAATCTTTTTCACCTCCTCTGTGAAGAACCAATCATCCCACTGACTTGGATTAGCACCGTAATATTTGTCCCAGAGGCCAGCGTAAATCATGTAATTCGCTACGAATCCAACACAATCGATTCCAAAGAAACGATCCTTTATCATCCGTTGAATTGCTTCCATATCACTGTTTCCCTTGAAATAAAGATCGAAAATATTGCCAGAGTTTTCGATCTCGCCGAGTTTGCCTGATTTAGTGCGACGACTGCGTACATCCACTTTAATCTTTTTCAGGTGATCCTTGTTTCGACACATGAAATTCCAAACAGTGGCGAAATCTTCGGGCCGACCTTGCCCTTTGATCAGAATATCGAGGCGAGATCCCCCAACCATATCGACCAGGGCTGGACCAGCGCCTTGATCCTTCATCTTCCGAAGATTACCCAGCAGACTCGCGCAGTTGTCGTTGCCGCCGTTCGACGGATTCGAAGACATGTACTGATTCATTTGAATGGTGCCAGCATCGGTTACGATTCCTGGATCCCGGTACTTATTCACCAGCTGGTAAGGTAAAACAGAGGGAAAAGGCATAGTTGCGCTCCTGTAAGTTAAATCATTCGGTCATAAAATTAGGTGAAAGGTCTGGCAATGATGGCTACTGACACGATAGCGCCACTAGCCTGGCGGCTCGATTTAGCAAAATAAATGCCATGCAATCTAAACAATCGGCCCTGCAACACTACGCATCCGACTCAGCAAGCAATAAACCGAGCAGTGCGCCCATTCTGACCCGAAGACCATGCTCCTTCACTCATCGTGACCTGCCGGACGATCTATTCTGACCCGCCGGGAACAACCGATTCCCAAGCCATTGAGGTCATGTATTTTCAAGCCTCCAGGCGATATCATGCCAAGCTATTATAAAGTTGCAAAATTCATGAAATCATAGGCCATATACCCCACGATTGGTGATTGGCGAATACCTCAGCCAATTGGGAGCACTAGCGGCGGATACCGGATTTCCGCTGCTGACCGGCAAGACGCCACAACTGGAACGAGAGCGGCTGTATCAGGGGTTTCGCGAGCGGACGGTTCCCGGACTGGTGTTATCACGGGTCGGCAATTTCGCAGTGGACCTACCCGACGCGGATGTGCTGATTCAAGTATCCGGAAAATATGGTTCACGGCAGGAGGAGGCGCAGCGGTTGGGACGGGTGCTGCGGCTCAAGAAGGATGGGCGGCGAGCGCGATTCTACACGCTGGTCAGTCTGCGTACCTGTGAAGAGGATTTCGCCCGTCATCGGCAGTTGTTTTTAACCGAACAGGGGTACAGTTACTAGATTGAAGGTGGGTAAGCGCTCGAAACCGGGAGGTTGCGCAAAAACCAATTTTAAGAAATTTCTCTCTCCATTGCATCCACACGCTTTCCAGCTTCGCATAGGAGGTAAGTGCCATTCGGCATGCTACCCAAGAGAGCGTGTATCTCATGAAATACCTATGTCCTGTTTCCGCGCTGATCACGGCGATGGCTTTGTCCTCACCCCTGCAAGCGGCCAATCACCGTGAAGCGCCGCTTACGGCGCTGGATCACAAGGCGGATATCACCGATTTCTATGCCTTCGTCAGCTATGATGACCCAACTAAGGTCACCTTGATCCTGGACGTAGATCCACTCCTGGAGCCTTCCAACGGGCCCACCTATTTTCCCTTCGATCCGGAAATCCTCTACACCATCAAGATCGACAACAATCAGGATGCTGTCGAAGACATCGCCTTCGAATTTCGCTTCAACACCGAAATCCGCTTGCCGAATGTCTTTACCGTCGCTGTGGGTGCGGGAAACGGCATCTCCGCACCGGCGAACTCGCCCGCCCCGATACCACCAGGTACGCTGATCGTGCCACCCGCGATCACCGCGCTGGATGGCGCGGGTTCTGAAGGTCTGAGTCTGCGTCAAACGTATACGGCTACGATGGTGAAGGGTGGACAACGCACCATGCTCCATGGTGGGCGGACGCTTTACAAAGTGCCGACCAATGCCGGACCGCGCACCATGCCCAACTATTCGAGCCTGGTGCAACAAGGCATTTATGACCTGGATAACGGCATCAAGGTTTTTGCCGGCACCATGGACGATCCCTTCTGGATCGATCTGGGCGCCACCTTCGACTCGCTGAATTTCCGCCCCGAAGCCTTCGATACCGGTGTTCCAGGCGTTCTCAGCGATACTCAGGATGGCGACGACACCACGAATTTCGCACCTGACGATGTGTCCGGATTCAATGTAAACACCATCGCCATTGAGGTACCGATCAGCCTGCTGACTCAGGATGGACAGTTACACGGTCCCAATGACCCGAAAGCCACGATCGGCGCCTGGGGCGCCACATTGCGGCCAAAGGTCAAGGTTCTTTCCAGTCAGCCTGGCGGTCCGTCGCTGCTATCCAGCAGCCTGATCCAAATTCAACGCATGGCCAATCCGCTGTTCAACGAACTGATCATCGGCACCGGCTTCAAGGACGAATTCAGCATGAGTCAACCCAAGAGCGATGCCAAATTCGCCGATTTCGCCCTGGATCCGGTACTGGCGCGGGTGCTGAATGCTGTCTATGAAACCAGTTTCGGTCCGGGCACCCTGCCGGTTCCAACACCACCGCGGGTCGATTTACTACCCTTGGTTCAATATCTGCCACCGATTGCCGCTACCGGCACACCGCCAGGCCCCGTCGCCGATTTGCTGCGCCTGAACACTGGCATCACCGCGACACCCGCGGCAAATCGCAGCCGACTGGGGCTGCTCGGCGGTGATCCAGCTGGTTTCCCCAATGGGCGCCGAGTTTCGGACGACGTCGTGGATATCGCCGCTCGGGTGATCGCCGGCGTTCTGGCGCCCAATGAGAATGGCGTCTCATTCTCCGGTTTTCCTCATAACCGCATCGGTGATGGCGTCAACACCAACGATGTACCTTATCGAGAAACTTTCCCCTATGTGGCCAACGCTCATTCTGGCCGCGACAGCCGCCACATCGACCCGAATGAAGAAAGCGGGGGCGTAGTGCTTCTGGCTGAGTAATCGCCGCCACGGTCGATATACGGCGTTTCTATTTCGAGGGGCATCGCCCCTCACACCCTCGTGCATCGATAGCTGAACACACTTTTGGGGAAAAGTATGAAAACGTATCTTTTGATTCCGGTGCTTGCATTGCTTGCACCCACTGCCTGGGCGTTGCCCCTTTCCTTCGATAACACCCTGATCAATCTGGTCGGTGGCGTGAATCTCGATGATCGTGCGAACAGCGCCCTGCTGATGAACAATTTTGCCGAATCCAACCCACCGGCAAATCTGCCTTTCAGTGGCGAATCGCTCGCCATATCCGACTCTGGCAGTATCGCTTTCGCCTTCGCTGGCGCTGCCGATGCGGGAAGTCTGATCACGACCACGGAGATCGCAATGGATCTGTTAGGTATCGATCAGTTCGCCAGCGCCGATGCGACGGCTCAGTTCTCCGGGAATTTCACAACCCTTACCGGCGCCACACGGCTGATTCTGGATTTCGAAAATATCGCCACTAGCGCAGGTGCGAACGCCACTACGCTGACAGAACTGTTTTTTTCGATCGCCAACAGCAATAACGACATCCTGCTAATGGAAAATTTTGCATTTCCGGGGATCGGCGGCCTCCAGCAGACGATCGAGCGAACCTTCGCTCTAGCGACAGGAATGTCGGCCACTCTGGAACTGGCGCTGTTCTCCGTGACGACCAGCGATTTCGGTGGGATGGCTTCACAGCTAGCTACGGTCAATTTTCAACTAGAAACCGTAGCAACGCAGGCTGTCCCCGAACCTTCCAGTTTGTTGCTAGCAGGATTGGGACTCTGGGGGATCGCAGTCAGGCGTCGAGATATGCTTCATCGTGTTTGACGAAGCGACATCATGCCGTAGCCGAGGTTGGCATGATGTCGCTTGTACTGGCATCAGGAACTATCGGGACTACAGTTTGCCGATGATCACCAGGCGATCCAAGGATTAAACTATGGTCACGATCACAGCGTCGCTGATGGATTGGATTCCCTGGCGATCTGGAATGCCGCCATGCTGCTTATCGGACGATACCCCGCAGCGGCAGTGCGGCAAAAACGTCCGACGCCGTTTGCCAACTGACACCATTTCTCGATAGATAACGATGCACAATGAACGACTGCCTTGGCACGATGAGCAATGGCGACAACTCCAACAGCGTCGGGTTGCTGGAGGTCTACCGCACGCCCTGTTGTTGACCGGGCAAGTAGGGCTGGGTAAAGGTCTCTTTGCCCGCCGCTTGGCGCGCGGGTTACTATGCGCATCGCCAGATAGCGAAGGTGACGCCTGCGGCCAATGCCAGGCTTGCCGCCTGTTCCAAGCCGGCAGTCATCCTGACTACCGCGAGATTTGCCCAGAAGAAGCGTATAAAAACACCGAGAACGATTCGCTCGAAAAGAAGAGCAAAGTTATCAAAATCGATCAAGTCCGTGATTTTTGTGTCTTTCTCAGTTACACTGCTCAACATGGTGGTTATAAGATCGTTCTACTGGAACCCGCGGATCGATTGCATGTCAATGCAGCCAACAGTCTGTTGAAAACATTGGAAGAGCCCCCTGGAGATAGTCTGCTATTGCTGGTCACTTCCCAGCCCGCGCGATTGCCTGCCACTGTGCGCAGCCGTTGTCAGATGATGCGCTTCAAACTACCCCCAACCGAGGTGGTTATTCCCTGGCTGGCGGCGCAATTACCGGATGGATTATCGCCGAGCGTGTTGCTCGAAGTCGCTGGCGGTGCGCCACTGACGGCATTGACTTACGCAGACACCGAACGTTGGCGTCGCCGCCAGTTGCTGGTTGACAGCTATGAACGGATCATGACGGGCCAACTCGATCCGATCCAAGCAGCGGAAAACTGGATAAAAGGCGATCTGGCCGAGAATTTGCGCTGGCTGATCGGTTGGCATACCGATCTAATTCGGCTTAAGATGAATCCTGATTCTCCCCGCCTGGGTAACTCCGATCTGCGCCTCGTGTTGCAAGGCTGGGTTGCTAGAAAATCCCTACGCACTCTGTTCGAGCGTCTGGATGCAGCGATTCAATTACATGCGCTCTGCACAACGACTCAGGTCAATGCGCAATTGTTGCTGGAAGTCTTTCTCAGCGACGACACGGGGGGTCACCCATCGGGTGCTTTGTAAACATGCTCATACAAGGCTAAGTCCATGGCAGGTCCACGACAAGGCGTCATTTCCCTTGCGATTAAAGACAAGGCGATGCTGCACGCCAATTTCATGCCCTTCATCAAGGGTGGCGGGATGTTTATCCCGACCGAGAAAACCTTCGAACTTGGTGACGAGGTCTTTTTGCTGCTGACCCTGCTTGAAGATCCGGAACGGTTTGCCATTACTGGCAAGGTTATCTGGATCAATTACCGGACGACGCCGGGGGGTCGGCAAATGGGGGTCGGTATTCAGTTCGGCGGCGCCGACGGCACTCGACTCCAGAAAAAAGTCGAGGCGCTGCTGGGCGGCTATACCCGAGCCGAGCAACCGACCAACACCATGTAGCACATATAAATACGTAGACGGTATCAGTGTCATGCTGGTTGATTCTCATTGCCATCTGGATCGCCTCGATCTCGCCCGGTTTGGCGGCAGCTTGGCCGGCGTGCTGGAAGTCGCCATGGCGAATGGGGTCACACGCCTGCTCAGTGTCGCCACGGATCTGGAAAGCTGGCCAGCGTTGGCTCGACTGACCGAACCGTATCCACAAATTGCCCTGTCGGTCGGAGTTCACCCCAGTGAAGATAGCGGCCAGGCTCCAACCGTGACGACGTTGACGACGCTGGGTCGTGAATCACGGGTGGTCGCCATCGGTGAAACCGGGCTGGATTACTACTACGGTCGCGATAACAGCGCCCGGCAACAGGCATGGTTCCGTCGCCATATTGCTGCTGCTCGTGAATTGGGTAAACCACTGATCGTCCATACGCGTGATGCTCGCGAAGACACCCTGCGGATTCTGGCGGAGGAAGGTGCGGCTGAAGTGGGCGGCGTCCTGCACTGCTTCACCGAGGATTGGGACATGGCGGCGCGGGCATTGGAATTGAATTTCTATATCTCGTTTTCTGGCATCGTTACCTTCAAGAATGCCCAACAGATTCAAGAGACCGCGCGTCGGCTACCGGCGGATCGCCTATTGGTGGAAACCGATTCACCCTATCTGGCTCCGGTTCCACATCGCGGCAAGCCCAACCACCCAGCCTGGGTCCGGCATGTAGCGGAATTCGTCGCTGGCCTGCGCGGCGAATCTTTCGAGGAGGTGGCTACGGTAACGATGACCAACTATAGCCGGCTGTTCGGCATCGACGTGAGGGCAACGTGATTCACGCGCAGATGCGTGATCGGGTCCGCCGCTGCCTGCATTCCACACATCAGGTAGAAACCATCACCGGCGACCATGCGGTAGCCGGCATGGCCCGCGAAGAACAGGCGCTGACCTCGGCGGCGGTGCTAGTGCCACTGGTGGAACGCACTGGAGGCTATACCGTACTGCTCACGCAGCGCACTGACCATCTGGAACATCATGCAGGGCAGATCAGCTTTCCCGGTGGCCGGACCGAGGAAAATGATGTCGATCCGGTGGAAACAGCGCTGCGTGAGGCCGAAGAGGAGATCGGTCTACACCGTCGGCATGTCGTCGAAATCGCTGGCTTTCTCGACTTGTATCAGACTGTGACCGGGTTCCTGGTGACGCCAGTGGTAGGCTTCGTGACACCGCCGTTCGAACTCGCCTTGGATGCTTTCGAAGTTGCCGAAGCGTTTGAGGTGCCACTTGAATTCATCCTTGATCCCCACCATCACGAGCGGCGCAGCATGCTCTATAAGGGCCAGCAGCGGCAGTACTACGTGATTCCCTATGAAAACCGCTTCATCTGGGGTGCGACCGCCGCGATGCTGGTCAACTTCGCCCGGCGATTGACTGGAAACCCGTTATTACCCTGACTCAGCAATGCCACTGGCCGCGCCTCGGTGGTAAACAAACTGTTGCAGTAAAAACTCTTCGTCACGCGGGGTCAGATCGAACAGCAAGCTCGCTTTTTCGACCGTCTTGAGCGTGCAATATCCTTGCTCGGCAAGCCATTGAAAAGCTCGCCGCAGCGCTTCGCCTTCGGGAACGAGTGGTTTCAACATGGCGGTTTCTCCCAGTGATTCACCATCACGCAATGTCCGATTCCTCGGCGATCCAGGATCATCGAAACGTCGTTGGCAACGCGACACCTTGTCGCCGCAAATCATTCACCGCGCCGCATTTCGAGATTGGCCATTCATTATGATGCTCCATTTAAACTATCAAAAAAAGTAGGTGTTCAGGCGCCATGGCCGGCTGGCGCTGCTCTGATGCGAACCTCCATCTGAACAGGCAACTAACCCAGAGGGTGTAATGGAATCGTGAAGCTCATGTGATACGGGCGTGATAACTCGCTGGCAAGGTGGGATCTTGGCTGAGCTACCCAATACACCCGCGAATATTCATGCGTAAGGAGTCCTCACATGAAAACATCCGTTTCGAAAGTCGCTTTGCTAGTCACCGTCCTTGCCGCTAGCACCATTGCCTTAACACCCGCGGCCATGGCAGATCGTGGCCGGGCTGAGCGCATGTACCGGGTCACGATCACGAATGCCACCCTGGGCCAACCCGTCGCACCGTCGATGATCGCAACCCACACCGACGAGTTCCGACTCTTCGAGTTAGGGCCAGCCCCAGCGGTAGGCGATGCTGGCTACGACTATTATTTCGCGCTGGCCACGATGGCTGAAACTGGCGTTCCGTCCCTCCTACGCGATCAGGTCGCTGCCTCAGCCGGCGTCTGGGAAGCGGAAGCGTTACCAACCAACCGCACACCACCGGTCTTGCTCCCCGGCGAGTCCAATTCCATTACTATCGGCGCATCGCGCGATGCCAGGTACCTTAGCGCCGCGGCCATGCTGGGGGCGACCAATGACGCCTTTTATGCCGTGCGCGGTGCACCGCTGCCGCGCGGCATCGGCGACAGCATCCATATCCAAGCCAATGCCTACGATGCCGGTAGCGAGGCAAACGCGGAGAGCGCCACCACGATAGGCGCACTCGGCGCCACGGACGATAACCCCATGACGGGCGTTGGGATCAATACAAACGGCGAAGGCTACATCCATATTCATGCTGGCATTCACGGTATCGGTGGTTCGGGTGGGCTTGACGCATCCACTTACGATTGGCGCAACCCTGTGGTCGAGGTGACCATCGAGCGGATCCAGTAGCACGAGACCAGGCACGCTGAGCGCCTCGAAGATGGCGAACCTCTTGCCGGCGACAGATCACCTTCCGATCTGTCGCAACTCCTCATCATCGACGCCGTCATCTCTGCTTGACTCGTTCCCACTGTTCTTCCAACCGTTTGACCGATACCGGAATCAGCGTCTTCAACTCCTGGGCGAACTGCGACACGCGCAACTCCTCCAGCCACCAGCGAAAACGCACCCATTCCGGATTGTACCGCTCCCGTTCGGCATCCCGCTCACGCTGTCGCTTACAGTTCTCCCATAACCGGATGATGTCGCCGCATCGTTGACGATCTTTGTCCGGAGCTTGCCGAAGTTTATGCAACCGCACTACGATAGCCCGCAGATAGCGCGGTAACTGCGGCAACCATTCCGGTGGCGTCTGGCTAAGAAAGCCGGGATAGATCAAGTGCGCCAACTGGTCGCGAATATCGGCCAGGGCCTCGACCCAGACCGGCGACTGTTCGCCGCTCAACCTGCTGCGCACTTCGTGGTGCATCGCCAGAATCTCCGCCGCCATCTGGCCGATATCCGCCCGCGCCGCTGCCAAACGGGTTCTACCTCGCTCCAATAATGCTTCGAACGCCGCCCGGTCGCGCGGCAACGGCTCATCGGTCAGAAAAGCCCGATCGAGAATGCTGTTCAGCACATCCTCCCGTAACTGTTCCTGTGTACCAAGTCCGAGATAATGCAGGGTCATCCGCTGGAACTGTGGCAAATCGCGCGCCAGCGACTTGAACACTGATCCCAGTCGCCAACCGATCAATCGCCGCAACCCAATCTGCATCGCCATTTCGGCGCGCGCCGGCGAATCCAGCACCCGCAAAGCGAGTGTTCCATCGGATTCGGCCACCAACGCCGAATAGCCGCGCAACTGAATGCCATTACGGACGAAGCTCACCTCTTCTGGCAGCTCACCGAAATCCCAGTCACGCAACCGCTCCCGCTCGAACTCGGGGGTCGGCAACGCGGCGAATCCGGCTCGGGCCTGGCCACGCAATTGCTGTTGAATCGCCGCCCAATCACGTCCGACCACCAGCGCCCGATCCTCACTGTCCACGATCTGAAACCGCATCCGTAGATGCAACGGCAGCGCGTCGGGATTCCAGGCATCCTCGGGAATCCACACTCCGGTCATCCGCTGCAATTGCTCCGCCATCGCGCCAGTCAGCGACCGTTCACCCGGTTCGATCGCTTCCAATAATGCCTGCACATAGTTGGGCACCGGCACGAAATTCCGTCGCAACGCCCTGGGTAATGCCTTCAGCAGCATCGCCATGCGCTCCGCCCGCAGACCTGGCACCAACCAGTCTAACCGCTTGGAGTCCACCTGATTGACCGCGGCCAACGGTACGGTGAGCGTCACCCCGTCATCGATCTCGCCTGGCGCAAAACGGTAAGTCAAAGGCAGTTCAAGACCACCAAGGTCGAGATGATCAGGAAAACTCCGCTCATCGACCACCGTCGTCGCCGACGTCAGCAGCGCTTCCCGCTCCAGAAACAGCCGACGAGGCTGCTCCCGCTCCGCTGGTTTTCGCCAGACCTCGAAACTTGGGCCACTGTAAATGTTTTCGGGAATCTGCGTGTCGTAAAAACCGTAGAGTGTTTCTTCATCGGCAACCAAATCACGGCGGGCGCGGGTTTCCAATTCTGCCAGCTCTGCCAACAGTTGCTGGTTGTGCTGAAAAAACGGCGCCTTGCAGTGAAACTCGCCGGCGACTAGCGCTTGACGGATGAAAATCTCCCGGGCCAGCGCGGGGTCCAGCGCTCCATAGTTGACTCGGCGAGCGGCGACGATCGGCAGGCCATACAACGTCACTCGTTCGGTAGCCGTTACCTGGGCGGAGCGCTTTTCCCAGTGTGGCTCGGCGTAACTGCGTTTGAGTAACGGTCCAGCCAAGTCTTCTACCCATGCTGGCTCAATGCGCGCCACAGTGCGGGCGTACAACCGAGTGGTTTCCACCAGTTCAGCGGCCATCACCCAGCGCGGACGTTTCTTGAACAGCCCAGAACCGGGGAACAGGTAAAAATTTCGTCCTCGTGCGCCCAGATAGGCATGCTCTTCCTGCTTGAGACCCAAGTGACCGAGCAGACCGGTCAACAATGCCCGGTGCAGACGGTCATAGGGTGCTGGCTCTTCATTGAGGCGCATCCCCATCTCGGTGACCCGTCCCAACAACTCCTGATGCAAATCATGCCATTCCCGCATCCGCACGAACGACAGAAAATCGGCTTGGCAGAGATTACGCAACTGATTCTTGGATCGTTGGCGAACCTGTTCATGGTAATAGTCCCAAAGCTTGAGCAAGGCCAGGAAATCGGATTGCTCATCGCGAAATCGGCGGTGCTTTTCATCGGCGGCCTGCTGCTTGTCCAAGGGCCGTTCACGGGGATCCTGAATCGCCAAGGCCGCCACGATGATCAGTACTTCACGCAAGCCACCTTCTCGCTGCGCCGCCAGTAACATCCGCCCCAGTCGGGGGTCCACCGGCAGTTTTGCCAATCGCCGGCCCAATTCGGTGATACCACGCTGCTCATCCACGGCCTGTAATTCGAACAGTAGTCGAAATCCATCGCTGATCTGCCGTGAATCCGGCGGATCGACAAAAGGGAAATCTTCCGGTCGGCCCAGATTCAGCGCGCACATTTGCAAGATGACTGCCGCCAGGTGGGTACGCAGAATCTCCGGGTCGGTAAAAGCCGGGCGAGACTGAAAATCCTCTTCAGAATAAAGACGGACGCAAGTGCCTGACATCACCCGTCCACACCGTCCCGCCCGTTGTTGAGCACTGGCTTGGGAAATCTTTTCTATCGGCAGGCGCTGGATCTTACCCCGTGGACTGTAGCGACTGATCCGCGCCATGCCGGGATCGATCACATAGCGAATGCCGGGCACAGTCAACGAAGTTTCGGCGACATTGGTCGCCAACACGATGCGCGGTCGGCCATGCGGTTGAAACACCCGATTCTGCTCGGCTGCGGATAGTCGCGCGTACAGCGGCAGAATCTCGGTATTGGGCGGGTGGTGCTTGCGCAGATTTTCCGCCGTTTCACGAATTTCCCGTTCACCGGAGAGGAAAATGAGAATATCGCCGGGTCCCTGTTGCCACACTTCATCCACTGCGTCCAGAATCGCCTGGGGCAAATCACGGTCGCGCTCGTCTTCCCCCGCGGCCAGGAGCGGCCGATAGCACAGTTCTACCGGATAGGTTCGCCCGGAGACTTCGATGATCGGCGCATGCTCGAAATGACGGGAGAAGCGCTCCGGATCGATCGTTGCCGAGGTGATGATCAGCTTGAGATCAGGTCGCCTGGGTAGCAGACGCTTCAGATAACCGAGCAGAAAGTCGATATTCAAGCTGCGCTCGTGAGCCTCGTCGATGATGAGTACCTCATACTGAGCGAGCCGCCGGTCACTTTGTGTTTCTGCTAGCAAAATGCCATCGGTCATGAGCTTGACAATGGTTTCCGATCCGACCCGATCGGAGAAACGGACCTTGTAGCCGACATACCCACCGACCGTGCTTCCCAATTCCGTTGCAATACGCGCCGCCACGGAACGGGCCGCCAGGCGACGCGGCTGGGTATGGCCGATCAGTCCAGCCGCACCCAAACCCAGTGAGAGGCAGATTTTCGGCAACTGGGTGGTCTTACCGGAACCGGTTTCACCACAAATCACCACCACCGGATGGTGATGAATTGCCGCAGCAATCGCTTCACGATGGACATTGATCGGCAGGCATTCATCGAACGTGGGAATCGGTAATCTGGCGCGGCGTTCAGCCAACCGGGCAACCGCCGCGTCCAGTTCAGCCGCCAATTGTTCCAAGCCGCGATCCACCGGCTTGCCTTCACGCAACCGCCGACGCAACCCTCGAAGGCGATTCGCGAGCATGGCGCGCTCACCGATCGGACATTCCGCCAACCGGCTTTGCATGACGATGAGAAGCTTTTCCACAGGTATTTTTAAGATTTTGTTTGAAAAGATTTAATTATATCGAGCCCGATAACGGCCCGTATTTTCCAGAAAATTTGTGCATGTACACATAGAATTTGCTTGCGGAATCCACAGCTTTCACGTACTTTCCGCCCCGGGTGGAGGTCGCGAACCTCCGAAGGCCCAGCGTCGGCCCCTTGGCCTGCGAACTCTCCAATTAGAATTCGATAGCTCAGGCGGTTCGGCACAAGGAAAATTTTTTGGCTTTGAGGTTGTATTCATAATGCGTATTGGTACTGTGAAGTGGTTTGACGAAGCTAAAGGTTTCGGTTTCATCGCCCCTGAGGATGGCAGCAGCGACGTATTTGTCCATTACTCAGTCATTGAGGGCAAAGGGTTCCGAACCTTGGCGGAGAACCAAAAAGTCGAGTTCGACGTTAAGGTCGGACCCAAGGGTCCACAAGCCACGATGGTTAAGAAATTCGCGGCTACAAAATAACAACTCCCACCAATCTATCTTAGCTAAAGCCCCGCCTTTCGCGGGGCTTTGTCGTTTTCTTCGCCACCTAATTGCTACTCTCCAACGCAGGATGATTCACCACGCACTGCATCGAGAAGGATTGCATTGAGGCCGTTCGGAACGGCGCGGGTGTACAATCCGCCATCCGATACCAATCCGGATTGGTAAAAACTCAACGCTGCCTAGACCCTTGGAAGCTAAAACTTGTCGAATCAACAGAGTATAGAAAATCTACGCAATATCGCCATCATTGCCCATGTAGACCACGGCAAGACCACCCTGGTGGATAAGCTGTTGCAACAGTCCGGCACCCTCGGCGATCGGGCGGCTCCTCCCGAACGGGTCATGGATTCCAACGATCTGGAACGGGAGCGCGGCATCACTATTCTCGCCAAGAACACTGCTCTCTATTGGCGAGACTACCATATCAATATCGTCGACACCCCAGGCCATGCCGATTTCGGCGGCGAAGTCGAACGCGTGTTGTCCATGGTCGATTCGGTATTGCTGCTGGTCGATGCCGTGGACGGACCGATGCCGCAGACCCGCTTTGTCACGCAAAAAGCCTTTGCGATGGGCTTCCGACCTATTGTGGTCATCAACAAGATCGACCGACCGGGTTCCCGTGCGCATTGGGTTCTGGACCGCACCTTCGATCTATTCGATCGCTTGGGCGCAACCGATGAACAACTGGATTTCCCAGTCATCTATGCTTCAGCGCTGCACGGCTATGCCGGGCCGGATGAGAATGTGCGTTCTGGCGATATGGATCCGCTGTTTGAAACCATCATCGCCCATGTCCCGCCACCGGCTGTGGACCCCACAGGACCGTTTCAGCTGCAGGTCAGTTCGCTGGACTACAACAGCTACGTAGGCGTCATCGGTATTGGCCGCATCCGCCGGGGCAAGGTCAGGACCAATACGCCGGTGGTGATTCTCGATCGGCACGGCAACCGCCGTAATGGCCGAGTCCTGCAAATCCTCGGCTTTCAAGGTCTGGAACGCATCGAATTCCCCGAGGCTTCCGCCGGCGATATCATTGCCTTCACCGGCATTGACGGGCTGGGCATCTCCGATGTGCTCTGCGACCCTAACACAGTCGAATCGCTGCCGCCGCTCAAGGTGGACGAGCCGACCATGAACATGACCTTCCAGGTCAATACTTCGCCATTCGCCGGACGCGAAGGCAAGTATGTCACCAGCCGGCAACTTCGCGAACGGCTGCAGCGAGAACTGATTCACAACGTCGCGCTGCGCATCGAAGACACCGACGATCCGGATAAATTCAAGGTATCCGGGCGCGGCGAGCTGCATCTGTCGATCCTGATCGAGAACATGCGCCGCGAGGGCTATGAACTGGCCGTCTCGCGTCCGGAAGTCATCGTTCTGGAAATCGACGGTGAATCCTGCGAACCCTATGAGCAGCTCACCGTGGACGTGGAAGAGCAACATCAGGGCGCTGTCATGGAAAAACTCGGCGAACGGCGCGGCGAGTTGCTGGATATGCAGCCCGATGGCAAAGGCCGAGTACGGTTAGACTACCTGATTCCGGCGCGTGGCCTGATCGGTTTCCAAACCGAATTCCTGACCACCACCTCCGGCACTGGCCTCATTTACCATGTGTTCGACCGCTACGCACCAGTCAAGAAGGGTGCGATTGGCGCACGGCTCAACGGGGTGCTGATCGCCAACGCCACTGGCAAGGCGCTGGCTTATGCACTGTTCAATCTCCAAGAGCGTGGGCGGATGATGGTCGGCCATGGCGACGAAGTCTATGAAGGCATGATCGTCGGCATTCACTCGCGCGACAATGACCTGGTAGTCAACCCGCTCAAGGCCAAACAACTCACCAACATCCGCGCCGCCGGCTCCGATGAGAATATCCTACTCACTCCGCCGGTGCGTATGAGCCTAGAGCAGGCGCTGGAATTCATCGACGATGATGAACTGGTCGAGGTCACCCCGAAATCCATTCGCGTGCGCAAGAAGCTGCTACTGGAACATGAGCGCAAGCGGGCATCGCGCCATTCGACCTGAGTGGTCGGCGCTCATCCCACTCCTCCCTCCTCTCGCGGAGGGACGATGCCTCGTCACATGCCTATATTATGAGGAGATACCCAGGCATGTCTCACATCACCATTTATCGCGGCCACCCATTGACTCCCGATCAGGCTCGTGAAGCGGCGCAGGCGATCGCTGCGCAATTGGCCGACCGCTACGAAATCAATCACCATTGGCAGGATGATTCGCTGTATTTCGAACGCCTCGGCGTCAACGGACAGATCGATCTGGAACCGGGTGCGATCCGGATCAGTGTGCGGCTGGGTTTTCTACTAGCCCCGCTGAAGTACCGGTTGGAGCAGGAAATTCATCGTGAGTTGGACACGCAATTTGGACCTGCGCCTGAGCCAACCTGAATCGCCTACCTGCTTTCCAGTTCCAGAGGGTGCGAATGTTCCGTTTGCATGCGTTCCAATAATGGCGCGCTCACGGCTGACGATTGGTTCATGCCGGGTTTTCGAAAGACATCTTATACGTTTGGTAAAGAATAGTCGGATCACGCCGACGTCGATGGCCGTAACCAGCCTTCCCGTTGTCCAAACGGTCAAATAGCTATTGTTACCTACTCACCCTAATGCAGAGTCCTTCGAATGAAAACCATACCGATCCGTGTCGCTTGGCTGGGAGAGCAGGATTGCCGTGATTGCGTCATCCGCGGATCGGCATTGTTCGCTGGTTTGCAAGAAGTGGATTTCGGCGCATTGCATCAACCGATTGAGGACATCGCCCTGCAACCCTCGTCCGTGTTGTACCGGATCGGCGAACGAGGTCGAACCGTATTCACCCTGCGACACGGGCTGATCAAGCTGGTCAAGTATTTACCCGACGGCAATCAGCGCATCGTCCGCCTGTTGCAGCATAGCGATACCTTGGGACTGGAGGCGCTGCTAAACCAACCCTATCCGCATGACGCGATCGCTTTGACCCACTGCGAGATCTGTACGATTCCGGTCAGTTTAGTCGAACGACTGAGCCGTGAGCAATCACGTCTGTGTCAGGAGCTGATGACACGCTGGCAGCGCGCGCTGGCAGAGGCCGATCGCTGGCTGGCGGAGTTTTCCACCGGCACGGCCCGCCAACGCGTAGCCCGGTTGCTGCTGTGGTTGACCGAGGCCACACCGGGACAACCCGTACCACTATTCGGTCGGGAGGATTTAGGGGCGATGCTGGGATTGACGACGGAAACCGTCAGTCGCACCATTGCCGAGCTGCGCCGAACAGGCCTGATTCAGGAAGCATCCCATCATCAGCTGACGCTCGACCAGCTCGAGTTGCACCGCATCGCCGAGGGGATAATTTGAGGCCAGCGCACACCAAGGTTCGATTACCATGTCACCGTTCGTTGCGCTGCCTGGAGCTTCTCTTTTTCCCAGGTTTTGGCGAGGCCCGGAGTCCGCCCAGCGCCCGCCACAGTCGTACCTTCTCCTGCCTGGTTCAATTCCACCTGCTGCCCGATACTCTCGACATACACACCCTTACCTTTCAACATCACCACATCGAGCGTATTTGCGCCTGCGCCGAGCAAGTTGAAACCGCCCCACAGCTCGGTGCCACGAATACCGATTGTCGCCACTGGCGTCCGAACTCGCCAATCCTCGCGTGACCGTGCTCCAACATCCGTTTGCGCCGTCGCCGCCCGAAAGACCCCCTTGAACAACTCGAATAGCGAACCGCTATCCTGCGAGGTCACACCCTGTATCTGCCGAACGACAAACTCGGTATTCGCCCCCAGGGTCAAGACCGTGCCATCTCGCATCCGGGCTTCCAGGCGCGCATCGGAACCGGTCATGACCCGGTCGCCGATATGCAGCGGTTGACCCAACATCAATGGATAACGGCCGGCAGCGTTTTCGATCACCGCCTCACTGCGTATCCGGGTCACATAACCAGCAATGTCGACCGGGTATTCCGCATATCCAGCAATGACCCATAGCCACAACGTCACGAATGGCGCGAACCACTGGCCTAAACGCAGCATGATATTTCACCTCGCAGAGTTATTTTACCGTCAGAGTAAACACGCCATCCCACTCCGTGGCAGGTGGATCAGCACGCAAAACCGCGATCCGCTCCCGATAGATTCCATATAACGGCTGCTCTGGATACTGGGCTTGTAGCGCTTCGAACCGGGCGCTGGCCTGTTCCCAGGCGCCAGCGCGATAGGCCGCAAGCGCCCGATCGTGTTCCACCAACTCTTCACGCATCGTTTCGGTCAAAGCGTCTGCTGTGCCAAGCGGTTCGAACAGCGTGACCGGTTGGATGCGGCCCTTGACACGCACACGGTCCAGCTCTCGCCAGGCGATATCGGTCACGACCGCACGCGTCGTTTCGCTCATGACGATAGCGACTCCATATTGCTTGGCAGCGCCTTCCAATCGCGCCGCCAGATTGACGGCATCGCCCAACACGGTGTAGGCCACACGGAATTCCGAACCCATGTTACCCACATTCATCACACCGCTGTTGACCCCGATGCGGATACGCAAGGATGGCCAGCCACGCGCGCGTAACTCCGGCGTCAAAGCCTCCAATCGCGCCTTCATGGCCAGCGCAGCGTCAACGGCATGGCGGGCATGTTTAGGATCGGGCAGCGGCGCACCCCAAAACGCCATGATGGCGTCGCCGATGTATTTATCCACCGTGCCGTGTTGTTCATGAATCACTTGAGTCAGCGGCGTCAGGATAAACTGCATCAATCGGGTCAACTGATGCGGATCGAGCGTCTCAGAGAGCGTCGTGAAATCCTGGAGATCGCTGAACAACACCGTCATGTCTCGACTCTCCCCGCCCAGTGCGTAACCGCCCGGTTGTCGACTCATTTCCGCTACTAACTCGCGGGGTACATATTGGCCGAATAAATAAGACAGCCGCCGCTCACGGCGAGCCTGAACGAAATAACCATAGATGCTCTGAAAAAGATACAAAAGTAATAATAATAAGGCTGGAGCCGCCGGCAAAACCCAGTTCAAGACCTGCCAGGCGTATAAATTCAAGGCGAAGGTCACGGCAGCCAAAGCCAGCATCCCGAGTAACGCTTTCAGTGGCGATGTGAATCCCAAGGCGATACTGAGTCCACCGAGGCACAAAAGCAGCAAGGTTTCCAGACCACGAGCAAACACCGGTTGATACTTGAGGCGCTGATCGAGTATTCCAGCAATTAGATTGGCGTGTATCTCGACGCCTGGATAGATGTTTTGCACGGGAGTCGCGCGTAAGTCCAGCAGACCGGCAGCCGTGGTTCCAACCAGCACAATAGCGCCAGTCAGCAAATTCGGATCGATTTGCCGGTTGAGAATAGCGCGAGCGGAAAAGTAGGGAAAGCTGCCTTGCATGCCCCGATAAGGGATGAGGACCGCACCCTGGGTATCCACCGGAATATCGAAGACGCCGACGCGCACCGCTTCCACTCGTCGTCCATCCGCATCGTGATAACCCACTCCGAAAACCATACTCAGCGGCAACCCGCCTAGTAGGGTGCGCAGCACCGCCAGGCTGAGATTCTCGTAAAGCTGACCGTCGTGGCGCAATAGTAAAGGGAGTCGGCGAATCAACCCGTCCTGATCGATCAACGGGCTATTGAAGAATCCTCCACCACGCGCGCTGGCCTGCAAGGATGGCAGGTTCGCGCTGTAGCCAGCAGCATCAACAAAAGGATTCGGAGCGCTCGCCAGCACTGCAAGTGGTGCGGCGGCAGGCGGTAGTTGCCCAATTCGCAAATCCTGGCCCTGTTCACCAGGCATGGCGAAGGAATAACCGAGGACCACGGGACGCTCCTGCAAACTGGCGGCAAAGCGGGCATCACCGGACAACTCGGTGCGCAACACGGCCCACTCTTGTTGAAACGCGGCATCCTCACGCAAAGCGCCCTGTGCCAGAGTCTGTAGAACGACCCATGCCGAATCACGCTCGGTTTCTGGAAACACCATGTCGAACGCCAGCAAGCGGATTCGATAGTCGTCGAACAAGAGGTCGACCAGTTCCGCCAATCGGCGCCGGGGCCAAGGCCACTGGCCCTCCTGGAGCAAGCTGTCGTCGTCGATATCCACGATCACGATGCGTGGGTCCACTCCGCCCGGACAGGTCAACCGGAGTCGGACATCGTAAGCGAAAGATTCCAGTTGGTTGACGAACGTCAGGGAATAAGAGCCGTTGGTGTGCGCGATCAGCGCCAGCATGATGCTCGCGCTTAATCCGATGCGCAGCAGAGTATGAACTATGCGTGGCATATGGGATCGATCTCAAGGTTTTCTATACGGATTACTCGTTCGCTGGACCATCCCGGCAAGCACCGATGCGGCAACGGTTACAATATACCCTCATCCTAGTCGGCAATGGGTGGCTATAATGCCCTTTCAATAATGATTGACTCTTCCTGCTCACCGGTGGGAAGGCGGTCGAGGGCAAGGGCTGATGGGTCGGGAGGAGAGTATGAGACGGGCTGGAATAGTCGGAGTGGTGATCCTCACCATGGTGCTGACGCCGGGTTGCGCATTTTATCAGTCGTTGGTCGCGCGTTTTACCCGACCCGCTGCACCCCGCTCCCAAACGTCACCCACAGCGCCGCCGTCTGCCCTGGAACCCAAGCTCGATGCGCTGGATGGTCGGCTGGATCGAATCGAACAGATGCTCACCGATGTCCGAGAACAAGGCCGGCAACGACAAATTCAGGAAGAGCGTTCACAACAATCCTTGGCCGGTTTGCAACAAGAGACGCGCAATACTCACCTAGCCGTGGTTCATCTGCGTAAGCTGTTGGCCACACAACACTCGAACCTCGTCACTCGTCTGCAGGAAACCGCAGCAGAGCCATCGGCGAATTTTTGGGCGATCGATATACCGATGGGCGTCTTGCCTAATGGTGGGCAAAATCACGAGGTGCGCCGGATTCCGGCTCAGGTGCCCAACAAGGCTCGGGAAATTCTCGTCTATGCCCAAGTGGCGACCGGCTATGTCAAGGGCGGCCCGCATCGCTTCCGGATTTCAGTACGGGTGCAAGGCGATCGAGAAGCGGCGTTCTATCTTTATGCCGTCGGTCTACCTCAACCGAGTTGGGCCTACAATTCCGACAATGTCTGGCTACCGATGCCTTCAGATCGCCAGTTGATTCTGCGCGCTGAGGGTGAGCCGTTTTTCGGCGACTGGAGCAGCGAAGTGCGGATCGTAGGCTATCGGTGAAGTTTTCCAGGCCAAGGATGAATCCGCGCGGAGGCAACCCTCACATCCACATCTATTTGCTCAAACCGGGCGGCAGGTGTTTCTGGATCACTTCCACCAATCCGTCGATCGTAGCTTGTCGGGGAAATTGCCGACGCCACACCAAACCGATGGTGCGGGTTGGCGCGGGCGGCGCGAACGCGCGAATCTCGATCAATTGCCGATAAGCTGCCGCCTGATCCAGTCGAGCGGCCAGTTCCGGCAGCAGCGTCAACCCGATACCCGCCGCCACCATTTGCCGCAGGGTTTCCAAGCTGCTCGCGGTGAAATCCTCGATCACCTTCGGCGACTGGCAAATGGCCAACGCTTGATCGCGCAGACAATGACCCTCCTCGAGCAACAGGATCTCGTAATCGCTGAGATCGCTTTCTTCAATTTGATCACGCTCAGTCAACGGATGGCCAGCCGGTAACGCGACCTGAAACGGCTCCGCAAATAGCGTCAATGTTTCGAGTCCCTCGCGACGCACCGGTAACGCCATCAGCAGTAGATCGAGTTCCCCACTGCGCAGTTGGCGTAACAAATGATCGGTCAGATCCTCGCGCAGAAACATCCGTAGCTTCGGATAAGCCGCGTGGATCGGCAGCAGGAGATGCGGTATGAGATACGGACCCAGCGTGGGAATCACCCCAACCCGCAAGACGCCCTGCATGGGATCTAGCCCGCGCAAGGCAATCGCCTGCACTCTATGCGCCTCCTCCAATACTAGGCGGGCTTGGGCAATGATCTCTCGACCCACTGGAGTCGGCGTCGCTTGAGGTTGACTGCGATCAAACAGGATGACGTTCAGTTGGTCTTCCAGCTTTTTGAGCTGAATGCTCAAAGTCGATTGCGTCACATGACATAACTCAGCAGCCCGCCCAAAATGTTGTTCCTCCGCTACCGCCACTAGATAGCGTAGTTCTTGTAGCGTCACATGTAACTCCGATAGAAACATCATTGCTTTCAAAAAATAGGGATTATTGCTTCATTCATTATTGCCCATTAGAGTCTCGTCGCGTGACTTCCAGAGCACCTGCTATCGGGAACTCCTCACAAGAGGTTAGATTTTGGAGCGACGGCATTTCTTGCTCGACAGCCATAATAATACCTTTGAGGATATAAGCCACTGGGTCAGGTTGAGAAGGATACCGCCGCTGGCGGGCGATAAATTTCTGTGAAGAGAAGTATGCCATACCGTTGAAGCCCTGCTAGGTGGCGCACAAGACGAGGCAAGTCGTATTTTCCCAACGAGTGCTCCATACGTTGATAGCGCCGAGGCATTAAGCAATTCCCGTCCTATACAAGCCTACTTGGCTAATCCATTCTACACATTACCGGCAACTGCGTAATGACGGCAGCGATGCTCGACGTCAATCGGACCACGCTCTGCAGAAAATGCGGGAATTAGGCATGAACGATTGCTATCCGCCCGTGAGCCGGTTAGTTTTAGCAAGTTTTAAAAACCAAATCCAAAGAACCTCACGAGGACCCCCATGACCCGATCCCTACTGCGGCCCTTGGCCATCCTGATGCTCTGTGGTCTGGCCGGTGCAGCCCAGGCCGCCGGCGACCCCCAAGCCGGTCAGAGCAAGTTTGCCACTTGCGCCGGTTGCCATGCCATCCCTGGTTACACGAACGCCTATCCGACCTACCATGTGCCCCGCTTGGGCGGCCAGCATGCCGACTACCTCCTGTCGGCGCTCAAGGCCTATCAGGCAGGCCAACGCCAGCACCCGACCATGCAGGCCAACGCCTCCCCGCTCAGTGAGCAGGATCAGCAGGATATTGCCGCCTATCTGGCTCACTTCCCGTCTGCCGCCGCGCCTTATCCAGTCCAGGGCAATGCCGTCGCTGGCAAGGCCAAGAGCGTGACCTGCGCCGCGTGTCACGGCGCAGACGGCAACGGCGCCATTCCCCTGTATCCACGCCTGGCCGGTCAGCACGAGGATTATCTGCGCACGGCATTGACGCGTTACCAGTCAGGAGCCCGTCAGAACGCCGTCATGAACGGCATGGCCAAACCCCTGTCTGCACAGGATATCGCCGATCTGGCCGCCTATTACGCCAGTCAGCCCAAGGGCTTGGTCACCGTCCAGCAGGAGTGAAAAAGACCAAGGAGTTCAAACGACGGAATACCGATTTGATCTGTCAGTACAATACCTGTGCCTCAGTAATGTCTTTGCTGCGTAGCGATAAGGTCGCGGCGCCGCCGGATCTGCGGATCGTGATTTTGACCGTCTCTTTGGTAATGCTCCCTAATTTCCCCAAGTAGCTGGCGCCGGTGCTGGTTTGCAACTTGGCAATTTTGCCAACATGCTGGCCCAGTTCGCCAACGGGCGTTGGGTGAAAGGATTTCTGCACGATGACGGGTTTTGGAGCAACCGACACGACCGCTTCTTCCGGTTCTTTCTCAACGGTGGGCGTGGGTCGCGCACCCAACGCCTGGGTCACTTGAGCGATATTCCATTCCATACTGAGATCAGTCACCGCTTGATCATCGATTTTGACCGTCAACCCTGCCAGCTTGACAACATCCTCCGCCTTGTAGTGCAGCAACTCAGCGGGATCGATAGGGGCGGAAGGATTAGCTGTAATGGTAAATCGTTCTCCTTTGGTTAGATAGCGCTGATAGGCAGCGATCAACCCCGGCCCTAGATGAATGCCGTTGGCGCGCAGACGTTCGACCACTAACCGCACATGATCGGCCATATATTCATTGACCGGTTTACCCGCTTTGGCGGCGCAATACTCGTTCCGACGGTTGTTATAGCCATTGTCCTGAAGGACGGCATGCAGACTGGCCAGCTTGGGCGTCAACGACTGAGCCAATTCCATGATTGACGTCGAGGGTCTGTCCAGCGCAAAACCGATATCCAAATGCAGGGTCGCCCAATCCTGGGTGTTGCTGCTGATCTGGACGCTGATGCGGCTAGCAGGCGCATCGAGCCGATAGCCGACTTCGATGTTGCTGATAAAGCGCTCATAGCCCATCTCCTCCCACTCAGCGCCACCGAAATGAATCACCGGCCCACAACCGAGCGCTTCCAGATCATCGAACGGTGTGCGCTCACTTGGGGAAGGCGGTTTGGCGCCGATAATGCCGCCATACAGCGGTAGTTCGAACCGGCGGAGTGAGAGCGACAGTGCTTCGGGAAGCTGGCCCTGGCTCAGTTGCCGACGGATGTTGAGCAGCGCCAGGATGTTCGGTGCGTTGAGCCGAATAGCGCCGATGGAGATGACGTCGTTGACCAGATGCGGGATGATCTTGACTTGCTGGGCGCCGACTGAACCGGTCGGCAAAACGTAGACGCCATCGTAGCTGACCTCGGCAAAGGGCTTGGCGGCAGCAACCAGTTGTTCGGCCTGCTGTCGAGTGCTGTACCACAGATAACCCCAGATACTACCGGCCATCAACACCAGGACGACAAGGATAGTTGCAATGATGATCATCAGCTTACGCATGAACGGGTCCCTTTTTAAGGTTACAACGCGGGGCAATGCGGTTCAGTTTGGATGATTTTAATGATACCTCTTGACCAGGAACCTTGCTCAAGGTCGTTTGTTCGGTACGATCCATTTGTTAAGCTTGTGAGCGGTTTGTCGCCGAACATCGAATTACTAAGGGGAGAAGCATCGTCCATGAATTTCACACCCATCGGTCTACAGGTTCCAACGCTGCTATTGCCGCGAACAAGCATCGATCTCACCCAGTGGGCAGTGGTCGCCTGCGACCAATACACCTCACAGCCGGATTACTGGGCGCGAGTGGAGGCGCTGGTCGGCAACGCACCTTCAACCTTACGACTGATCCTGCCGGAAGCCTATCTGGGTGCGGCGGACGAGGCGCAACGGATTGCCGCCATTCATGAGGCCATGCACCACTATCTCGCCGATAGGACACTAGAACCGCAGTCGCCGACACTGGTGCTGGTCGAACGGGAGACCGCGCGAGGCCGAACCCGGCGTGGACTGATCGCCGCACTGGACCTGGAGCACTACGACTTCAATCCTGGCGCCAAGACGCTGATCCGACCCACCGAAGGCACGATCCTGGAGCGCTTGCCGCCACGAGTGCGGGTGCGAGAGCATGCACCGCTTGAATTACCACATGTCATGGTGCTGATCGATGACCCTGAATGCAGCGTCATCGATCCGCTGTTCACCGAACCGCTGGAAAAACTGTATGACGCACCGCTAATGCTGGACAGTGGACGGGTACGTGGCTGGCGGCTCGACCACCCACTGATGATCCAATGGGTGGTCGAACAGCTCATGCGGTTGGCGGAGCCGGCACTATTCAACGACCGCTATGGGATGACGGATGAGCCTGTGCTGCTGTACGCCATGGGCGACGGTAATCACTCTTTCGCCACCGCCAAGATCCTCTGGGAACAGCTCAAGCGCACCGCATCCGATCCTGTGGCAATCATGCATCATCCGGCCCGCCATGCGTTGGTGGAATTGGTCAATCTGCATGACGAAGGCCTGGAGTTCGAGGCAATCCACCGCATCGTGTTCAACATCGATCCAGGTCGCCTGCTGGAAGCGATGGCAACGTTCTGTACAGCACAGGGTTCGAGGCTGACGGTCATCGATCACGCATCCTGGGCGGCCACGCATCAGGCATGGCAAGAAATGCAACAGCCTGACCGCCACGTCATCGCGTTCACCAGCCAACGCCATCATGGGATTTTGCTCATCGAGCAACCACGACTGACATTGCCAGTAGCCAGCTTGCAAGCATTTCTGGACCAGTATCTGGAAAATCGGCCTGATGTCCGGCTCGACTACATCCACGGCGAGGACACACTGGAACAACTCAGCGCCCAACCCGACAATATCGGTTTCTATCTTCCAGCGCTGGCCAAGAACGATTTTTTCCGCACGGTGATTCGCGACGGTGCCTTGCCCAGGAAGACCTTTTCGATGGGTGAGGCCGACGAGAAACGCTTTTATCTGGAATGCCGGCGGATCGTTTAAACGAGAACTCTCATGCCCAACGCCCCAGACCTTGCGCGGGTGCGCAACATCGGCATCGCCGCGCATGTGGATGCCGGCAAGACGACCCTGACCGAGCGGATGCTGTATTACGCTGGCGTCTCTCACAAGATCGGTGAGGTCCATGAGGGCGCTGCCCACATGGATTATATGGCCGAGGAGCAGGCGCATGGCATCACGATCACTGCTGCCGTGACCCGGCTGCCCTGGCGTGATTATCTGATTCAACTGATCGATACGCCGGGCCACGTCGATTTCACCATCGAGGTCGAACGCTCGATGCGCGTGCTGGATGGTTGCATCGTCGTGCTGGACGGGGTACGGGGCGTAGAGCCGCAAACCGAGACGGTTTGGCGGCAACGCACCCGGTTTCGCTTACCGGCATTGTTCTTCATCAACAAGTTGGACCGGCCCGGCGCCGATTTCGAACGAGCGCTGGCCACGGTGCGTGAACGGTTGGTGGCGGAGCCGGTCATGGTGACCATCCCGCTACCCGATTACGATGGCACGGTCATTCACCTGATCGATAAAACCTGCTGGCGCTTTGCTGGGGAACGCGGCGAGCAGGTGGCTATCACCCCCTGCGATGAAGCGATCTGGCAACAGATGCGACCCTGGCGAGAAAACCTGCTGCTGGCGGCAGCGGAGATGGATGATGCTTTGGCTGAGCAGGTCTTGGCTGAAGAGGAGCCGGACCCAGCAGCGGTCTGGACCGCGCTGCGCCAAGCCACGCTGGCGGGCAAGGCGCAGCCCTGTTTCGCCGGCAGCGCCCTGCGCAACCAAGGCGTACAACCGATCATGGACGGTGTGTTGCGGTTGTTGCCCGCCCCTACCGAGCGTCCGCCCAGTCTAGCCCATCGAGTCGACGGTAGCGAGGAATGGGTCGCGATGGAGGCGGACGAGCCATTGGCAGCGCTGGCCTTCAAGGTGCAGATGTGGGAAGGTCGCCGCCATGTCTTTGCCCGACTCTATCGTGGGACTTTGCAAGCAGGCGATGAGATCGCGATTCCCGGTCCAGACGGAACGGTGCGTCAGGAGCGCGTGGCGCGGTTGTTCGAGGTGGATGCCAATCACAAAATCCGCCTGGATCAGGCGACCGCCGGGCAAATCGTGCTGATGGCTGGACTGCGTTGGGCAACCACCGGAGATACCCTATGCGCACCGAACCACCCGCTATGGCTGGAACGCATCGATGCGCGTGAACCGATGTTGGGGCTGGCAATCGAGCCGCAATCCAGCGCTGATGAAGAAAAGTTACTGGAAGCGCTGGACAAGTTACAGCAGGAAGATCCGACCCTGCGCGTGGAAGAGGATCAGGACACAGGCCAACGCCTGTTGCGCGGCATGGGTGAGCTACATTTGCAGATCGCCGGTGAACGATTACAACGTGAGTTCCACGTCAACATTCGCGTCGGTCATCCCGATGTCGTGACCCATGAGACGATCGAACGAATGGCGGAAGCTGACCACCTATTCCATCGGGTGATGGAACAGCCGGATGGTAAAAGACTGGAGCTGAAAGCTTGGGCGCGGGTAGCGGTGACGCCCTTACCGCGTGGGGCAGGTTTGAATGTGAGCGCCGAGCCAGCGGTGCGGCCCGAGGGTGCCGAGCTGCATCTGTTACAGCGGCAAGCGATCGCCGGCGGAGCCGAAGATGCGCTGGTCAATGGCCCGACCACCGGAGCACCCTTGCAGGATTTGGGCGTGCGGGTGCTGGATGTGGAACTGTTCAGCACACTCTCCAGCCCCCAGGCGTTACGGATCGCCGTCGCCGAGGCGGTGCGCAAAGCACTGATGCAAGCCGGCGGGCAGGTGCTGCGGCCGATCATGGCGATGGAGGTGGTGGCGCCGGAAAGCGATGTCGGAACCGTCATCGGTGATTTACAGGCCCGCCGCGCCGTGATCCGGGACACGACGAGCCTGGGGGAAATGACCATTATCCATTGTGATTGCGCCCTTGATCGGTTGCTCGGCTATATTACCGATCTACGTGGCATGACCCACGGTCGCGGTCAATTCACCATGACGTTCGAGCGGTTCGATGTCGGCTGATCGCTGGTCGCCGATGAGGGATGCGTATTGCACCCGCTAGGCTGACCGAAAGACTACCGGCTCTGGCGAGATTCGTTGCGCAGCCGCCGACTGATCTGCTTGCGCTGTATCCCTTTGCTCATGGCCACCGTCGCCAATCGTTTGAGTAGTTCCTCTTCGAACTCGGGGTCCAGGTGCGCGTTGACGGGGACATACCACCAGTCCTCGCTGGCGAAAGCCCGGCATTTGATCGCATCTTTTTCCGTCATCAGCACCGGCAAATCCTGTGGGAATCGCAAATCCTTCAGACCGAAAAAGTAATGATCGGGAAACGGGTGCTCGATCAAATGCAGCCGAGCGTGACGCAGATAATTGAAAAATCGCCTTGGGTTACCCACCCCAGCCACGGCATGAACAGTACTCTTACGAAAACCAGCCAGTGTCACACTCACCAGAGGATCGACCAGATTCAACGCGGTTTCGCCACGCAGGCTCATCAAATACTCGTTGTCACTCGCCGCGCCGTTACCGATGACAAAATCGACTTTTTGCAATCGGGAAGGCGGCTCACGCAATGGTCCAGCCGGCAGACAGGCGCCATTGCCCAATCGGCGTAATCCATCCACCACCGCGATTTCGATGTCACGTCGGAGCCGGTAATGTTGCAAACCATCATCGCTGATGATCACATTGCAATCGTAGGTCCCGAACAAGGCTTGTGCTGCGGCCACACGATCTGGCCCCACCACCACTGGACAGCAACAACGCTGCGCCAGCAATACTGGCTCATCGCCGACCTGACGTGGATCGGTATCGGCGGTGACATGGCGCGGCCATTGTTTGGACTCGCCGCCATACCCACGGCTGATGATCCCCGGTTGATAGCCCTGCTCCCGTAGCAGCGTCACCAACCACGCCACCAACGGCGTCTTGCCCGTGCCACCGACGCTGATATTGCCGACTATGATGACCGGCGCTCCGACCGCTTCGCTTTTCAGAAGGCCCAGCTGGTAAAATCGGCGCCGCAAGCGGACCACCATGCCAAACAGGACGCTCAGTGGCCACAACAGAACTGCGACCAGATTCAGGGAATATCCGTAACGATCCAACCAGGTCATGTTCAGCGTTCCGGCGATGGTGAATCCAAGGGAGCCGAAGGCGAAACCGGTGACGGCGCGCCGATCGTGGCGATAGCGACTCGCCTGAGACCCAGTTGTCCAGCGATATCCAGGACCGTCACGACGGCTTGGTGAGGCGTTCGGCCATCGGCGCTGATGATCAATGGTAGAGATCGACCATGGGACGCTTGTCGGAGGGCCTCCCGCAATGCGTCCAAACCGGCTGTCGAGTCCAGTAATCGACTTTCTTGGACCCCATGCACGGCGTAACGACCCTCCGCGTCGATACTCACCTCCAACGGCGCGACATCTCCCGGCATGGGTGGTCCAGAAGCTTCAGGCAAACGAATTTCCAATTCCGATTCATGCCGCAGGCTGGTGGCGATCATGAAAAAGATCAGCAACACCAACACGACATCGATCATGGGCACCAGATTGAGCTCTGGATCTTCACGACGACGGGGACGCAGATTCATCAAGATTCTCGGTCACGATTCGAGTAGGCAGGTCAGGAGATTTTCGCGGCGCTTCAGCATCCAGCAAATCGATCAACTCCAGCGTTTCCTGTTCCATCCGCACCACCAGTTCATCGATCCGACCTTGAAAATAACGATAAAACAGCAGGCTAGGGATCGCGACCGTCAGCCCGGCAGCGGTCGTCATCAACGCTTCGGCAATACCGATCGACAGCAGACTGAAATTGCTGTTGCCCTGCACGGAAACGATCTGAAAGATTTTGATCATGCCGGCCACCGTGCCCAACAAACCCAGCAGTGGGCTGATGGCGGCGATGGTGCCTAGTGTGTTGAGAAACCGTTCCAGCTCATGCACGACATGGCGACCGACATCCTCGACTCGTTCGCGAACCACTTCCCGGCTGCGGTGACGATGGGCCAATCCCACCGCCACAATCCGGCCCAGGGGAGAATCGAGCGGCAACAGCTGGACCTCCGGCGGACTGACCGCACCGAGTTCCGCCCAGCCGCGCAGAATGACCAGCAATCGCTCCGGCAACACTCGCGCCCGGCGCAAAGCCAGCAGACGTTCGAAGACGATGATCGCCGCCACGGACGAACAAGCCAGAATCGGCGCCATCAGCCAGCCGCCGGCTTTGATCAGATCGAGCACTCCGCCCCCTTTGCATCACACTTAAAAAAACCGGAAGATAATAGTCGATTTTTCAAGAATTGCCGGTATTTTCCGAATCAAGGTTTTTCCCAATAACGACGATGATCATGCCGATAGCGCTCCGGTTCCAACCGTTCACCGGGTTCGAATCGGAACGTCAGCGCACCTTCATAGGATGAGTCGAAGAGAACGGCGCCCGTGGCCTGATAACGGGTTAGCGTGTCGGAGCGCGGATAGCCGTAACGATTATGATAGCCTGTTGCCAATAAGATGTAATGCGGGCGAACGGCCTTCAGAAAAGCCGGGGCGGATAGATTGCGACGACCTTGATGCGGAGCCACTAACACCTCGGCGGCTAAAGCGTCTCCCTCAGCTTCCACCAAGCTCATTTCGGCGCGGGTTTCAATATCGCCGGGCAACAACACCCGCCCGGTGGCCCCCTCGACTTTCAGCACGCAGGAAGCATTGTCGTCGCGAAAACCATAGGGCGGTGGGTGCAGAATCCGGAAGCGCACCCCATCCCATACCCAATCCTGACCGGCCCGACAGGGTTCGGCACCATCGATAGGCGTCCGCTCCGGGGCGGAAGTCAAAATGCGCCCTATCGGAAACAGTTCGCGCAGCGAGCGGACGCCGCCGGTGTGCTGGCGGTCAGCATGGCTGACCATCAGCGTATCCACACGCTCCACACCCTGCCAACGTAAGAACGGCGCGAGCACGGCGCGACCGGTATCCAAGTTGGCGCCAAGCCGCCGACCGGTGTCGTAAACCAAGACATGATCATGGGTTCGCACCACCGCTGACAATCCTTCACCTACATCCAGCAAGGTGAACCAGAATCCACCGGCGACGGGCGCATAGACCGGTGGCCACAAGAGTGGCAAGCAGAGAGGAATCCCCAACCAACGCCCCGGAAAACCGCGTGGAGCGAGCAACCAAGCCACGCCAGGCAGCGCGAACACCAGGGTCCACAGAGGTGGCGTCGGACGGAACCATACCAGGTCGGGCAACCGATCCAACTCGAGTAAAATCCACCACAACCCTTCCATGGTCAACGCCGCCAGCTCCAGCACCCACGCTTGCAAGGTCGTGCTGATCGACGTCAACAGCGCAGCCAACAAGCTCAATGGCAAGACGGTCAGCCCTATCCAGGGAATAGCGATCAGGTTGGCCAGAGGGGATATCAGAGGGAGTTGCTGAAAGAACAGCAGGGTCAGCGGCAGCAACCCCAGAGTGATCTTGAGTTGCAAGCGAATCGTTTGGCTGAATGGGTGGCGCACGCGCCAACGATCGCCAACACTGTAGAGAATCACGGCAACGGCGCCGAACGACAGCCAAAACCCCACGCTGAACGGTGCGCTAGGATCGACGACCAATACCGTCAACAGCGCCAGCGCCAGGGTCCGTCCAGACACTGCCGGTCGCCGGACGATCAACGCCAGCATCGCCACGGCGACCATCAGAAAGGCGCGTTGCGCAGATACCGCCAGCCCAGACAGCAGCGTATAGCCACCCGCGCTGAGCAATGCTGCGAGCGCCGCTGCACAGGTCGCGGGCCAGTGGAGCGTCCAAGCAGGAATCCGACCCCACAGGCTCCAGACCAGGGCGAACGCCAAGCTGGCGACCAATCCGACGTGCGTACCGGAAATTGCCATGAGATGACTGGCGCCAGTGCGCCGCAAGATCTCCCATTGCCAGGCATCGATGCCGCTTCGTTCACCCACCGTCAACGCCGTCAGAATGCCGGTGTAGGGATTGCCGGGCAGTGCTTGTGCAAAACGATCGGCGATCCGTTGGCGGTAGCGATCCAGTGGATAGCGCTCGGCTTCCGCTAATCGCTGCGATGACGAGTGAGAACGGATGGAGCCGGTGGCAACGACGCCTTGGGCGTACAGCCAGCGTGCATAGTCGAACCCGCCGGGATTGCGCAGTCCCCAGGGCTTTCTGAGTCGCACGGTGAATTGCCAGCGGTCGCCCACTCGGAGCACCGGAACGGCGTTGGCGTCAACCTCCACCTCCGCGTCACCATCCTCCCACCACGACAGACTCAGTAAGCTGCCTGCCAAGGATGCCAATCGCTGTTTGTCACCAGCGACCCGTGCGACCTTGAACATAAAACGCAGGCGGCGGCCATTGTGCTCCGGAATGGAGGCGATCCAGCCCTCTATCGGAAATTCAGCATCTTCCAAGGCGACCGGCAGTATCGGCAGCGACGGCGTCCACAGCAAGGCCCATAGGAATCCTGCCGCACTCCAAGCCGGTAGCCGCCATCGGGGGAGGCGCCATAGCATGAGCGCGACACCGAGCAGCGCCAGCGCCCAACTTCGCGCTGGCAGTTGTGGTAACGCTTCCAAGATCAGGATGCCAACCAGAAAGGCGATGGCGTTCAGTCGCATCAAGCGTAAGACTCAGAAATTGCCCAAAAATTCCTACGGCCATGATGATGAAATCCACCCAGAAACGTCATTTCGTTCGATCTGGGCGATAATGCGCTCCAGCGTGGCCAGGGTACTCGCCATCAAGGTATCCAACTGCTCCATCAAGAGGGTATGAGCTATCGCCTGGTCGGTCATTGCTTCGCTTTCCAATCTTAGCGAAGCCTCGGCGGTGCGTGTGAAGTCAGCCAGATCGGTGGCACCCAAAACACCCGCACTGCCTCTCAAGGTATGGAGTTCGTCAGCGGCTCTGGTCAAATCACCAAGGCGCAAATGATGATGTAAACGCTCCAACCCGGCTTTGTGATTGGCGTGGAAACGCTTGACTAAGGAGACATAGATCTCCGGTGCATTTCCTAGCCGCTCCATGGCGCTTTCGATATCGAACCCCGGGGGATTACTCCAACTCAGCGCGAAGAAGGAATTCATTCTGGAACCAACGGTCGAAACCTTATCGTCACCACTTCTCGTCTCACCTTGCCTCGCTTTCCGTGGCGTACTCAACGGCTTCTCGGGCATCCCACTGGGACTTGATCTCCAGTATCCGGGGCAAGATGGATTCGAACCTCTCTACCAGGCGAGGCTCGAAGTGGCTACCAGAGCTTTCCCGCAGCGTAGCCACGGACTTCTCGATGGGCCAAGCTTCCTTATAAGGGCGTTTCATGGTCAAGGCATCGAATACATCCGCCAGCGCGACGATACGGGCCGACTCCGGAATCGCCTCACCGGCCAGGCCATCTGGATAACCATTACCATCCCACTTCTCGTGGTGGCGGAGCGCGACTTCGGCGGCCATCTTGAACACGGCCCCATCGCTCTTGCACAGGATATGGTAACCAATGCGCGTATGCGTCTTCATGATCTCCCACTCTTCTGCATCCAACTTGCCTGGCTTACGTAGGATGTATCCGGGAATGCCCATCTTACCGGTATCGTGCATTGGGGCGGCCAGCTCGATACAACGGCACTGTTCCGAATTCCAGCCCAAGGCGGCAGCCAACTCCCGAGCATAGGCCGCCATACGCCAGATATGCACGCCGGTATCGGTATCGTTGTAATGACCGGCTGTGCCGAGCATGTAGATGGCGTCATAATAGCTCTTCTCCAACCGGGAAGCCTGCACCAGGGAGAGGTGAGTCTTGACCCGGACCCGTAGGACCGGTGGGTAGATCGGTTTGACGATGTAGTCTACGGCGCCGACCTCAAAGCAAGCGGCTTCGTCGCTCACACCGGTCAGGCTGGTGACGAAGATAACGGGGATATGGACGGTGTCGGGGTTAGCCTTGAGCGCACGACAGGCGCTGTAGCCATCCATCCGGGGCATCTGGACATCCATGAGGATCAGTGACGGGGCATGTTTTGCGGCGGCGGCCAACGCTTCGATACCATTGCGGGCGAAGACCAAGCGATAGTCGCTGCCAAGGACCTGACGCATGATGTCGAGATTCAACGGCTCATCATCGACGATGAGGATGGGTCGGTTCAGCATGATGAGTCCTTCATAAAGTAATACCGAGTTCTTCAGCCAGGGCGCGGGTGGCGGCTTCGGCGCCCCGGAAGTCGTAGTACGCCACGGCTGATCGGAGAGGGACGAGGCGGTCAGCGGGCAATAGAACACTCAACTCGCCCAGTAGAGGCGTTACCCGCTCTGGGGTATCCGCGTCGAGGGCTTCCAGGGTGCAAGTCAGTAAGCCGCTGATCTGATCCAAACCGCAGAGGGTGGTTTGAGCCATCGGCTCGAACGGCTCGAGCGGAGCATAGGCCGCGACAGCCCTCAAGGTCGTATCCAAAGCGATGCAAAACCGGGCCAGGGCATCCGTGGCGTCCTGGCCGGTATGTAGTAACCTCTCTACAGCAACAGCGGCGGCGGCCACCGAATTCAGGCCCAGGTTACCAGCTACCCCTTTTATCTTATGCATCAGGATTGCAGCACTGGCCGGGTTGATACCGGTCAGATGCGATTCAACATCCGAGTACTGTTGGGCAAACTTGCGCAGATACTGCTTATAAATGATAGGGTTCTTGAAGATACTCAGACCACGGGTTTCATCCAGACTGAGTAAGTCTATGGCCGGTTCAACCGATTCGGCGTGAGACGCGAACCCAGTTGGTGCAAACCGTGCTCCCCGACTGGCTGAGTGGGTTAGCTTACGGATCTGAGCAATGAGTTCATCCACGTCGAAGGGTTTGGGGATGAAGCCTGACATACCAGCAGCCAGAGCCGCATCCTGCTGGTCCTTGAAGGCGCCGGCGGTCAAGGCCACCACGGGCAATCCAGACAATGCCGACTGCTGACGAATGATACGCGTAGCTTCATAGCCATCCATGACCGGCATCTGCACATCCATCAAGACGATGTCCACCGCATCGAAATGGACCATGAGCCAGTCCACCGCTTCACGACCGTTATTGACCAAGTGGACCCGAGCACCCTCATCAGTGAGGATGCGCTCGGCTACATCTCGGTTGATGTCGCTGTCGTCCACCACCAGCACGCGCAAACCCGCTAAGCGTCGCTGACCTTGCGAAAGCTGCTCGGCGGATGCCGTCCTCTCAAGCCGGGTGGTGTAAGCTTGAACAACGGCTTGATAGAGGGCGGCGGGGCCCAATGGTTTGTTCAACACCGCGTCCACCTGCTGGCCACCCGGCGACGCCAGCAACGCCTCACGATCGTGAGCGGTGATGACAAGCAAGAGCGGCCAACATGATTTGGGCAGGGTATTGCGAATCGCGTTTGCGATAGCCAAACCGTCCAGGTCTGGCATCTTCCAATCCAGCAGGACCACCCCCTGAGGGCCTTGCAGCGTTTTCTGACCCAAGACCCGTTGCAGGGTTTCCTGGCCGGAATCCGTCAATTGGTAACGCCAGCCCAACGAAGCGGCGGTCGCCGCCAGCGCCTCCTGGGTTATCGGGTTATCGTCGGCGATTAGGATATTCAAGTGGGCCAGTTCATACAGAGCGTCCTGGCGAGTCTCCAGTCGATCGAAGCGCAAGGTAAACCAGAATGTGCTGCCTTTGTCGGGAGTGCTGGTCAGCTCTATGTCACCGCCCATCAGATTCACCAGGCGACGGCAGATGGCGAGACCCAGCCCGGTCCCGCCAAAACGACGGGTCGTAGAAGCATCGGCTTGGGCAAAAGGACTGAAGAGTTGGCGTTGCACCGCGGCGTTCATCCCCATACCCGAGTCCCGCACCACGAAGCGCAAACTGACCTGACTCGCGTCCTGGCCGACCACGCTGACCTTGACCTCGACAAACCCAGCTTCGGTAAACTTGATGGCGTTGCTAGTGAGGTTGATCAGGACCTGACTGAGCCGCAAGGCATCACCGCGCATCTGGCCAATCTGGGCTGAAGGCGGGGAAACGATGAGCTCCAGTTTCTTACCGGCGGCGTTGGCCGACATAATCGTGGCCAGGTTATCCAGGACTTCGTTCAGGGAGAAAGGCGCTTGCTCGATCTCCAGGCGACCAGCTTCGATCTTCGAGAAATCCAGGATGTCGTTGATGATGCCGAGCAAGGTGCGTCCCGAGCCGTGAATCTTCTGCGCCAGCTTACGCGCCTCCTCAGGCAAGTCCTGCTTGGTCAACAGATAGGCCAGGCCCAGTACAGCGTTCATGGGAGTACGGATCTCGTGGCTCATGTTGGCCAGGAATTCGCTTTTCACCCGCGCCAGTCGCTCGGCTTCCTGGCGCGCCATTTCCAGTTCGGCTGTGCGCTCCGCCACCCGCGCTTCGAGAGTGTCTCGATGCTGGATAAGTTCCTGTTCCATGGCCTTGCGTTCGGTGATATCGCGCAGGATGGCGGTATAGGTGGTCTGATTCGCTACCGTTACTTTGGAAAGGTTGATTTCGGCTGGGAATTCGCTGCCGTCTTTGCGCCGGCCATACAACGCAACGTGGCGTTCGCTCGGTTTCCGTGCAGTGTCGCCACTCTGGGCAAACTGGCGCACATGGTGGTCATGGATAGTCGCGAAACGATCAGGCAGCAGGAGGTTTAAGGGCTGACCCAACGCCTCGTCTGCAGTATAACCGAAGACAGTCTCCGCGCCCTTGTTGAAAATCACGATGCGCCACTGCTCATTCACCGAGATGATGGCATCGGAAGCCGTATCCAGGACATTGCGGTAATTGATCGCCGCGATCTGATTCTGGCGACGGGACTTGGCTTCGCGCAGTTCACGCGCCAGGGCCGGAGCCAGGCGCGTGAGGTTATCCTTCATGAGATAGTCTTGGGCGCCATCCGCCATGGCCTTCACGCCGATACCATCTTCGACAGTGCCCGACACAAAGAAAAAAGGCGTGGTCTTGTCCCACTCGCGGATGATCTCGAGGGCGCTCAGGCCATCGAAGTTGGGCAGACTATAGTCGGAGATGACGATATCCCAGGTCTGACCATCCAAGGCAGCACGCAGATCTGGCGCCGTCTCCACTTGTCGGTGCGATACTTGATAGCCCGCCTCGCGCAGGGTATGCAGCAACAGCAGGGCGTCATCGGCTGAATCTTCGATCAGCAGGACACGCAGGATGTTCGAATCGGTCGCCATACCACACTCCGTCAGACGGGCGCCAACTCATTCAGTAGCAGCCAGTACATGCCCAGATTGCGCGCAGCTTCGGTGAACTGGTCGAAATTCACCGGCTTACGTACATAGCTGTTAACACCCAAGTCATAGCTGGCGATCAGGTCCTGTTCTTCCTTAGAAGTAGTCAGAATCACAACCGGCTGACGGCGAGTCCGAGGGTCGGCGCGGATTTGCCGAAGCACTTCCAGCCCGCCCACCTTGGGCATGTTCAAGTCGAGCAACACTACGGCGGGCAGTTCATTGACGTTGCGTCCGGCGTACTCGCCTCGGCCAAACAGATAGTCCAAGGCCTCAGCGCCGTCGCGGGCGACTACCACTTCATTGCCGATGTGATTCATCTTCAGCGCGTGCAAGGTCAACACCTCATCGTCTGGATTGTCTTCTACCAGCAGAATGACCTTATTCGCCATCGTTGGCCTCGCTATCGGTTCAATGTGAAATGGAATACGGCGCCGTGGCCAACTTTGCCGGTGGCCCACACCTCGCCACCATGCTTGCGCACCACGCGTTGGACGGTGGCCAGGCCAATGCCGGTTCCCGGAAACTCCTTGACCTGATGCAGGCGCTGAAAGGCACCGAAGAGTTTTTGCGCATAGGCCATATCGAAGCCGGCACCATTGTCGCGCACGAAGAAGGCCCTTCGGCTTTCATGTTCTTCCTGACCAAATTCGATACATGCCTCCGCCTTTTTGCTGGTAAACTTCCAAGCATTGCCCAACAGGTTATCCAGGGCAATCCGCACCAGGCGAGTGTCGCCCCAGGCGCGTATCTCGGGTTGGATGCGAATCTCGACCTGGCGTTCGGGATCGGCCTCGCGCAATTGCGTTATGACCTCCTCCACCAGGGCGCTCAAGTCCAGATCTTCCGGCGCCAGCTCGGTTCGGGTGATGCGAGAGAGCGCGAGCAGGTCATCGATCAGCAGTCCCATGCGCTGGGCAGCGGCGCGCATTCGTTGCAAGTAATCCCGGCCCGCATCATCCAACTGATCGGCATAGCTCTTGAGCAAGATGTTGCTGAAACCGTCTACCGAGCGCAACGGCGCGCGCAGATCATGCGAAACCGAGTAGGAGAACGCTTCCAGTTCACGGTTGATGGTGACCAATTCAGCGGTGCGTTCCTCGACGCGGCGTTCGAGATTGGTGTTCAGTTCGAGGATACGGGCTTCCGCCTCTTTTTCCTCGGTAATGTCGCGATTGATGCCAACGACTTGTGCAATTTGGCCATCCTGGCTGCGCTCGACGATGGCGGCAGCCTGGATCCAGCGTATTTGGCCGTCGTCGCGGATCGCGCGGAAGATCGGGTCGTATATACCCGTACCGGTGATATGCTGGCGGAGTTTCTCCTCGACATAGCCGACATCGTCTGGGTGGACATGGGCGCGCCAGAAATCGTAAGAGAAATCATTGCGCAATGCCTTCGGTGCGCCATATAACTCAAGCATCCGGTCATCCCAAATCAAATGGTTGTCCGCTAAACGCCAGATCCAGATGCCGATGCCCGCCGCATCAACGGCCAGCTTCATGCGTTCCAGGGCGGCTTGTAGCTGTTGCTCCAGTTGTCGGCGCTGAGAAAGGTCGGCAACGGATGCCAGCACCAGGTTACCTTCGGGAGTTTCGACCGGATTGAGGCCGACTTCCACTGGCACCTCGCTTCCATCCTTACGTAAACCGCATAGATTATGTCCTGGATCAACGGTGCGTGCGCTGGATGCGGCTAAGAAGTTGCAGACATGACCCCCCACGTGTGCCTGGCGCAACCGGGCTGGAATCAGGTTTTCGAGCGCCATGCCGACCAGTTCCTCGCCCGTATAACCGAACAATTCCTCGGCCTTGCGGTTAGCCAAGGTGATGGTTTGCGCTTGGTCCATCATCAACATCGCGGTGGGCGCCGCCTCTACAGCCAGACGAAAGCGCGCCTCGCTACGTTTTTGTTCGGTGACATCGCGCACAGTCTTAGCGACCCCCATCATGCGTCCATCTGCGGCGCGGATGGGGGAGATGGTAACGGACACATCGATATCGCTGCCGTCGCGCCGACGCCACACTGTAGTGAAGTGGGATACGCTCTCTCCACGCTCGATACGCGCCAGAATTTCCGCCTCCTCACTCTGCAAGGCGGAGGGTACGACCAAGCAGCTCAGCGCTTGCCCGATCGCCTCTTCCGCCGGATAACCGAAGATCTGTTCAGCCGCCCGGTTCCAACTGGTGATGATACCCTCCAAGGTCGTGCCGATGATGGCATCATTGGCGCTCTCCACGATGGCGGCCAGACGAGCTTGAGCGAGCAATGACCGCCGTTGGCGCTCGCGGCTAAGCAGGTAGATGAGGATGGCTACCAACACGGAAATTGCTGCGGTTTGTCCCGCCACCTCGCGCGGATCGGTCAGATTCAGGGCATTGATGAAATACGGCAGGGCCTTTATTTCGACTTGCCAATGCCGACCGTACAGGGTGACAGGAATAAGCTTAAGCAACCCGTCCACTACCGGTGCATCCGCCTTGATTGAGGTATAGAAGCGATCTGGCTTTTCAACATCGCTATCGTACAGGGCCAGGGAAAACTCACCATCATGGAAGTCAAAATCCGCCAGCACCTCATCGATGATCAGGGGCGTATAGGCTAAGCCAAACGCCGCTTGCTCGCGAGATTCGGGCGAAGCCAAGCTCGCTCCTGAGCGATAAAGAGGAATCAGGAACAGAAATCCACGCTTAACCTTACCGCTGGCCTGCACCAAGGTAATGGGCCGGGTCAGGATCGGCGTACTGTCGCGCATAGCCACCAATGCGGCCTGCCGGCGGTTGGTTTCCGAAGCAATATCTAGGCCAACCGCCTCTCGATTGTTGGCCTCCGGTTCGATATATTGGATGACTAGGCGTTCTCCGTCATGAGGCGTCAATTGCCTGATCTGAAAATCTGGCTTACCGTCACGCCGCGCTGCTTGTAGAAAGCTGGCCTCTTCGTCAGGCCGTACCTTGCGGATGAAACCGTATCCCCGTGAACCGGGAAATTCGCGATCGAGATCGCGCGACTGACTATAAGCGATGAATTTCTCTCGGGTGATACCATCAACACCAGCGGTGATCACAGCGCCCCGTGCCCCGCGTAAGCCATACTCATACGTCTGCATACGCATTTTCAACTGGCTCACGACCCGCTCAGCCAAGTTGGTAAAACGCTCCGTCTTCTCGGTATGCTGAACTCCGGCAAGATGAATTCCTTTGTAGGCGGCTACCGCACACCCGAACATGAACGCGATGAGCGCCCAGAGGAGCGGCCCTCTTACGCTGATCATTGTAGGCTCCCTGGCAAGTAAGCATGCACGAGAATCATCGCCTGATTCCTTGATGATCAATATCTAACTAATCCACAGATGAGATGTAATCATGGCATTTTGAAGGTCAGCCGGGCGAAAAGATGTTAGACATCATTCACAACTTCAAATCCAATTCCATCCTAAAATTCGGTTTCCTCTTGTAGATCAACGGTAGTCCCTATTCTGAGAGGGCCTGGGTAGTCTAGTGCTCGATCGAATTAAAAGCGATAGGTAGATTTTGGCTGAGGAACGAGACCCAACATCTTGAAACCATAAAACTTGTTTGGCTTCGCTACCCTCAGCGCCAACCTATATTTAGCATGGGTGGAGCATTAGTTGAAGCAATGTACTCAATAATAGGAAACCCAGTGCTCAGCAGCTACCTCATCATTGAGGTAATATCGTAGAAATGACTTAATGAATGTTTCTCTCCCAATGAAATCAATATCGTCAGGAGGATTCCCGATGAGCGATCCAACCAAGCAGACCCCAAATCTAGCCACTGCGATCAAGGAGCTGCGACGTCACCTGCTGGAAAAGGGTAATCGCTTCGAACGCGGCTCTCACTATAAAGGCCAAACCAAGACATTGTCTGGCGTGGCGCAGACCGTCAAGCTGTATGAGGGAATGGGCTACCAAAAATTCCTGGAAGTGGGCAATCCACCGGTTTACGCGATGCTGGCGCGCGGCCATCGAGAGATGCACATCTTTCAGCCGCAGGATCCCAAAATCCGCGCATGGTTGGAAGATGAAAAGGTTGCATTGAATGATCCACCAGTGCGTGCGTATTTGTTGCAAACCGCTGGTCTAAGCGAGAGCGACCTCCCGACCGCCAGCAAACCACAACACTTTCATCTCTCCGAGGTCGATGACGTATTCATCCTGACCAGCGGAGATACTGATTAAGCATTGGAGAACGAAAATCTATGAACGACAAGTCTAAAAAGAACAAAAAAGAGAATAACGCCCCACCAACAGAGTTGAAAACCAAGGACTACGAGCGGGAACTCAAGAAACTACATATCGAGATGGTCAAGTTGCAAGAGTGGGTCCGGCATCAGGGACTCAAGATCTGCATCGTCTTCGAAGGTCGTGATGGTGCGGGCAAGGGCGGGGCGATCAAGGCGATCACCGAGCGGGTCAGCCCGCGCATCTTCCGCGTGGTGGCGCTGCCGGCGCCAACCGATCGTGAGAAATCCCAAATGTATCTTCAAAGATACGCGCCGTACTGGCCTGCTGGCGGCGAGGTGGTCATCTTCGACCGTAGTTGGTACAACCGCGCCGGTGTCGAACGAGTGATGGGATTCTGCACTGAAGAGCAGGCAGTGCATTTCCTAGAGATGGTCCCGCAGGTGGAGAAAGCAATGGTCGACTCGGGAATTATCCTGATCAAGTACTGGCTGGAGGTCAGCCCCGAGGAGCAAACCCGCCGGCTTGAGGGCCGCATTGAGGACGGACGCAAGATTTGGAAGCTCTCGCCGATGGACCTGCAATCTTACAGTCGCTGGTATGATTATTCGCGCGCGCGCGATGCGATGTTTGCCGCGACCGACACGCCATGGGCGCCGTGGTACGTAGCGCGATCCGACGACAAGAAACGGGCGCGGTTAAATATCATCCGCCATGTGCTGAGCCAGATTCCCTACGAAGAGACGCCGCGCGACCCGGTGAAATTGCCAAAGCGGCAAAAGGCTGGAGACTATCAAGAGCCGAATTATCCGTTCAAGTTCATCCCCGAAGCGTATTGAGAACCTTGTTTGGCGAAATTCAGCCGTCTCGTGACAATGATTCGCTGTTCTCTAACTACCTACCTAACTCAGCCCCTGATAAAAACAGACGGCTATGTTGGCAACCTCTGAAAAATGGCATCATAAAGCCCGTTTTCTCGGCACAGATCACAACCTACTGTGTATCAAGGCGAGAAAATCATGATGATGATGCAGTAGGTAGGTAGTTACCATTCCTTTGGAAATCCCTTTATGGACTATTATGCGCTTTCAACATTGTTAACAGCTTTAGTCTTTTTTTTCAGCATGTTGATACTTCTCGAAGTGGGTCGGCGCATTGGTATCCACCGCTTAGCCACCGATACCGAAGGTGCTCGAACCGGCACTGGAACTATCGAAGGAGCTATCTTTGCCCTGCTCGGCTTATTGATTGCTTTCACATTCTCAGGCGCCGCCTCCCGTTTTGAGGAACGCCGACATCTAGTGATTGAGGAAACCAATGCCATTGGCACCGCCTATCTGCGGCTTGACCTATTGCCAGCGGAGGCGCAGCCGGCGATGCGCGAATTGTTCCAGCGCTATGTGGATTCCCGGCTGGAAGTTTATCGGAAGTTACCTGACATCAAAGCCGCCAAGGTGGAGTTGGCCCATTCTCTCCAGTTGCAAACCGAGATCTGGACCCAGGCGGTCGCCATCGGGCAACGGCAAGACGCGCTACCGCCGGCCACGATGCTGCTATTGCCGGCGCTGAATCAGATGATCGACATCACGACTGTTCGGGCTGCAGCTACCCAGATGCATCCGCCCTGGATCATATTTGCCATGCTGTTCGGATTGGCATTAGCCAGCGCACTGTTGGCCGGTCATGGCATGGCTGGCAGCAGGTCACGCAACTGGCTGTACATGATCGGCTTCGCCGCTGTCATGGCAATCGTCATATATGTCATCGTCGATATCGAATATCCACGCTTAGGTCTGATTCGGGTGGATATTTCCGACCAAGCGCTGATCGAGTTGCGGGCGAGCATGAATTGAAAAATGCCATGATTCACCATCCCGCTTCCAAGGATCGCCAGTCACACCCTGTCTGTCACCGCGCATCCATACAACAATCGAGCACTGGCAAAAACTTAGCCTTGCTCTTTGTACCAGCTATCTGCATGTTGCTGGAAAACACCAACGCTATATTGCCCGATGCGAGCCAAGCATGATTGCTGCATTAGCCACTTTGCTGATTTTTCAACTGATTGGCGAAATCGCTGTTCAGTTGAGCGGCCTGCCTGTGCCGGGGCCGGTCGTGGGCATGCTGCTGCTATTCCTGGCGCTCCGCTGGTGCGAGACCCTACCCGATGCCCTGCGTACGACCGCAGAAACCCTACTGTCTCACCTGTCGCTGCTGTTCATTCCCGCTGGAGTCGGCATTATTCAGTATGGCGCGCGACTGACGAACGAATGGTTGGCGTTGGTCGCCGCCATGGTGTTAGGCACACTGACCACGGTGGCTGTCACCGCGCTGATCATGCAAGGGGTCATTCACCTTCAGCGACGCAGCAACGGAATAAATAAATAAAGTGCTCACCGATATTTGGGTATACTTGGCAGCCTCACCATTACTTTGGCTGACGGTAACGCTGGCGGTCTATTTGGCGGGGCGTTGGTTGTTCCAGTACAGTGGCGGGCGGGCCATCTTCAATCCCGTCGCGCTAGCCATCATCTTTTTGGTACTGATCCTGTTGCTCACAGGAACCCCCTACCCTACCTATTTCAAGGGCGCGCAATTCATCCACTTCTTGCTCGGCCCGGCGACCGTGGCGCTGGCCATTCCCCTCTACTTGTACTGGGAGCGGGTGCGGAGACTGTTTCTTCCAATCGTAGTCGGCCTGCTCACCGGTTCGTTGACCGGGATGCTCTCCGCGATTGGCTTCGCCTGGTTGCTGGGCGGCTCACCACAGACGCTGCTGTCGCTGGCGCCTAAATCGGTGACGACGCCAGTGGCGATGGGTATCGCCGAGAAAATCGGCGGTCTACCGTCGCTGACCGCCGTTATCGTGATTTTGACCGGCGTGGTCGGCGCGGTGGCAGCTCCGGCCTTGCTGAACAGACTGCAAATTCGGGACGATGCGGTCAAAGGCATGGCTATCGGCGTGGCAGCGCATGGCATCGGCACCGCGCGCGCGTTGCAAATCAGCAGCTTGGCCGGCGCTTTTGCGGGCCTGGCCATGGGTCTGAACGCGCTGCTCACCGCACTGCTGGCGCCGCTGCTGGTCCGATTGCTGCACCTGACCCCCTGAACCCAATGACTTTCATCCTTACACAAGACAACTTCTTGACTCTCTGATGACCACCACCTTTCTCAACGAGATCCAACGGCGACGCACCTTCGCCATCATTTCCCACCCGGATGCCGGTAAGACCACCCTGACGGAAAAGCTGTTGCTGTTCGGCGGCGCCATCCAACTAGCCGGTACAGTTAAAGGCCGCAAAGCTGCTCGCCACGCCACCAGTGACTGGATGGAACTGGAGCAACAACGCGGTATTTCCGTCACTTCCTCGGTCATGCAGTTCCCGTACCGCGACCACATCATCAATCTGCTGGACACGCCGGGTCATGAGGATTTCTCCGAAGACACCTACCGCACGCTGACCGCTGTGGACTCGGCGCTGATGGTGATCGACTGCGCACGGGGCGTCGAAGAGCGCACCATCAAGCTGATGGAGGTTTGCCGGCTCCGCGATACGCCGATTTTCACCTTCATCAACAAGCTGGATCGCGATGGCCGCGAGCCGATCGAATTATTGGACGAAGTCGAGGAGATCTTGCAAATCCGCTGCGCTCCAGTGACCTGGCCCATCGGCATGGGCCGGGAGTTACGGGGCGTCTACCATCTGAGCCAAGACTTCATTCATCTCTACGATCCCTCCCGCGATGGGCGCATCAACACGGGGCGACTCTTGTCGGGACTCGATAGCCCCGAGGTGGATGCGTCGCTGGGCGTCGAACAGGCACGAGCGTTGCGTGAAGAAATCGAGTTGGTGCGCGGGGCTAGCCACGCTTTCGATTTTGCCGAATACCGCGCCGGGCGGCTGACTCCGGTGTTCTTCGGCTCGGCGCTGACCAACTTCGGGGTGCAGGAAATGCTGGACGACTTCATCGCGCATGCACCATCCCCACGTCCCTGTATGGCCGCCAATCGCGAGGTCAAGCCGGAGGAAGCGACGTTTACCGGCTTCGTGTTCAAGATTCAGGCGAACATGGACCCGCAACATCGCGATCGTATCGCTTTTCTGCGTATTTGTTCCGGGACTTATCAGCCCAGCATGAAGGTTCGCCATGTTCGGTTGGGTCGTGAAGTCAAAATCGCCGACGCACTGACCTTCATGGCAGCTGAACGCGAGCACGCCGAAGATGCTTTTCCAGGCGATATCATCGGCTTGCACAATCATGGCACCATCCGGATCGGCGATACGTTCACCCAGGGCGAGGATCTGCAATTCACCGGCATCCCCGATTTCGCGCCAGAGTTGTTTCGCCGCGCCCGGTTACGCGACCCGCTCAAGATGAAGGCGTTGCAAAAAGGTCTGGAACAGCTTTGCGAGGAAGGCGCCACCCAGTTGTTTCGCCCACTGAACAGCAATGACTTGATTCTAGGTGCGGTAGGGATCTTGCAGTTCGACGTGGCTACCTTTCGGTTACGCGGTGAATATGGGGTCGAATGCGGTTTCGAGAACGTCAATGTCGCTACCGCCCGCTGGGTGAGTTGTTCCGATGCGAAACGTTTCGAGGATTTCCAGAACAAGCTTCGTGACAATCTGGCGCTCGATCATCATGGTGAGTTGGTCTACATCGCGCCCAGTCGCGTCAATCTACAACTGACACAGGAGCGCTGGCCAGAGGTGCGCTTTGCCGCGACTCGTGAGCATGGTCTGCATTGAAACAATGGACCCTCGATATTTGTCCGCCATGACCAGCTTCGCCAACCCGTCGAGCGGCCTTTGCCGTGATTCCCCTTTGAAGAACGCCGTGCGGTATTGACGACGAGTTCAGGAGATTGGAGAGTGCTTGTCGGGCACGTTCCGTGTCCGACCTACCGGGCTGACCGTGCCCGTCGTAGCTGGGTAGGTCGGGCAAAAGCGGAGCGTTGCCCGACAGATTCATGGAGCTGGAGGGTGCCTGTCGGGCACGTCCTGTGCCCGACCTACCGGGCTCATAAAAGGTGCAACTGGACAGCTTCGCCAGGGGAAATTGAGCGGCGGTAGCGCATCGGTTAATTGCTGGGTAGGTCGGGCAAAAGCGGAGCATTGCCCGACAGATTCATGGAGCTGGAGGGTGCTACCGCCGAGAATTACCAAATACAAGCCGTGAAAGACTTAGCGCATGGGTAGGCACATGTCGAGCACAGGACGTGCCCGACCTACCTGGCTGACCGTGCCCGTCGTAGCCGTATTGGGCGAGGAGGCCACCGACCATGAGTCAGAATAGCGTGGCCTTCCAAAGGAACAGACAGGCCACTCATCCGCAAGACCCGTAGTGAATACGAGACCCTCACCGCTCCCAACTATAGGTCAGGTCCGCGCCGTAACCGGTCGCACTGCTGTTCGACTCGAACATGAGTCCCTTCAATAACCGGTACTTGATATTGATGGTGTTCACAGCATCCATCAAACCAACCCCGTAACCGACATACAAATCCGGCGTCAGATATTTACCTAGCGTCAGCGAAGCATCCTTGCCATCGGTCCCGGTGTCGAGCGCCACATCATCCAATCCGGCGGCGCTGCCCAAACCCTTGGCGAGCGCCCCGCCACCGATGCCCATGGCGCTGGCGGCCTTGAACATCATCGCCGATTCGCCACTACCGCCACTTGAGGCTCGGCCCAACACCAGATAGGACAGAATATCGCCCTGCGGCATGGGTGGCGTCGAAAACAGGGTCAGTTGCGGCTTCTTGAGCGTGCCCTGCACCTGGGCGCCAACGGTGGTGCTGTCACTGAGGTCACTGCTGAATTCCCGAGCCACCCGCATGTCCAATCCTGGATTGTCCAGCAAACTGTTGCTGAACAGCACCCGTCCTCGTTGGATATCGATTTCCGTACCGTAGATATTGTATTTTCCAGCGACCACTTCAGCGCTGCCACTGGCGCGCGGCGCCAGCTCCGGGGTTTGCACGACTAGCACATTACCCTTGAGCTGACCCTGGAAAACCGGCGTGTCCACATGGACCTCCTCACCCAAAACCACGCGCACGCGGGCGAAAATCGCCGGTCCCTTGGCAGTGGATTTAGCTTGGCCATCGGCATCCTTGACAATCACCAGATCCTCGGAAGATTTGACGGCGCTGGGACCGCCGCCGATCCCGCCACCCGGATTCAAGTAAGCCTTCGGAATCGTAATCTGCCCATCCACGCGTACCTGCTTTTGGCTGATATCCAGTTTCAAGTCCGGGCTGATTCGCACACGGATGTTAGAGGTATCGAACGCCTGAAAATCCTGCCCCTGGATGTTCAAGTTCACTTGTGGCTTGAGTGGATCGACCGTACCGCTCAACTGCAACTGACCCGGTTTGGATTGCACCGAACCGGTCAATTGCAGCGGCCCCTGGCCATCGCTGGTGGCGGCAAACTGCAAATTCTGCAGAATGAGGCCGGCGTCCGGCACCGTGACTCCGGCATTTTCTAGCCGGATCGCGCCCCGCAACACCAGCTTGGAAATAGCACCGGTCACATTCACATCCGCCTGCAACTGACCCTTGACATCCTGCACCTGGGGGGCAAACACCGAGATCAGGCTGAGATCGGTGACAGCCGCGTTGACTTTGCCGTTCAGGCGCGCCACGCCCAGTGGATCCTGGATCTGTGCATCCACCTGCAATTGACCGGTTTTCGCCAAATCCAGTTTGGCCTGAGCACTCGCGGTGCGCCCGTCGGTTTGGGCGCGCAGGCTACCGCCATTCAGAGTGAAGCGCAGAGTGCGGCCATCGGCGACCATGCTCAACGCGCCGGGCGCGATGCCGAGATTGACCTTGCCCTGAAGCGCGCCATTCGGCTTGCCGCTGATATCCGCTTCCGCATCGATGCGAGTCGTCAAACCCATCCCTGGTGGAAAGAACGATTTGAAGCGTTCCGGGCGCAGCTCCTGAAGCTGGGCACGACCCGCGAAGCCACTCGCCCCATTCCATTGGCCTTGTACGCACAGCCGGGTCGGAGCGCTGGTCAGGCAGGCATTATCCAAGCGGGCCTTCTGCGCCGAAGCTTGAACGGTGACCGCCTGAGCCAGGCTCCAGGTACCCGCGACCGTATCCTTGGCGGTCAGTTGGGTAATCCGTCCCTGCCAAGCCAGCTCCGGTAATTGCAGCTTGCCCGCCAGCGCCAGTGCAAAACGGCCCGGATCGCCAGCCAGTTCGGCTTTGAGTTCATGAGCATCCGGGGTCCCGCCACCATCGAGTTGCACCGTCTTCCAACGCTGGCCACCCAGCACCAATCCTTGACCGGTCAGTTTTACCTGTGAACGGCTGGCGCCACCGACATCGACCTGGGCTTCGCCTTGCAATTGCTGGATTTGCATATCTCCCTGTTGCAGGTTCCGCAGCGTGAAATTAGCGGCGACCTGTGGACGGTCACGAGAGCCGCTGAGCTGACCGGTACTGGCCACAGTGCCGCTCAAGCCAGGAACCAACGATTTGAGCTGCGGAGCATTCAGTTTCCAGCGCAAGTCCCAGCGCTGGGTCAGCGCACCTTCCGCTTCCAGTTGCGCCGCGCCGGCATTCAAACGCAGCGCCTTGATCGTCAAATCTTGATCCAGCACGCTCAGATCGGCATTGCCGCGCACCGCTTGGCCGCTGAATGTTCCCGTCAATTCTTCAAGCAAGACGTTGGCGCGCAGCTTGCCATCAAGTCCACCATCGCTTTTCAGTCGCAAGCTCAACTTACCCGGCGCCTCCTTCCACTGGACGCCGGGGTTCAAGCCGGTACCGGCCAGAGTCGCTTGCCAACTGACCTGCGGCGCCCACGTCGCCTGGACCGTTCCCTCGATTGCGCCTTCCAGGGTATCGCCATTCAGCTTGACTCCGTGCACCGCCTGGTCGGAACCTTCGCCGGTGAGCTTCCAGCGCCCTTTGGGGATATCCGGCCCTTGCAAGTCGGCAGCCAGCTGGAATTGGTAATCCTTCGGAGTTCCCTTGACGGCAAAATCCCCTTTGGCGCTCTGCACCTGGGCAGTACCGCTCAACGGCCAAGCCAACGCTTGCCACTGGCCGCTGGCGTCAAAACGCAACTCGGCGAATTGAAAGTCACCCTTGGCGTCCAGCTTCAGCGGATGGTGGGCGCTGGTCAAGTTCAAGGTCTTCAACCGCACTGCCTTTTCATCACCGGCAGCGACAAAGCGCAGCGTAGCGGGGCCGAGCTCCGGCACAGTGGCCTTGATTTCGCCCTGACCCTCGAAGCGGGCCATCACGCCTTTCGCATCGACCTGAACATGCAGAGGCTTACTCGCCAGGTCAGGGACGAAAGATTTCAGATCCGCAACATCCAGCGTAACCTGGGCTGACCAGGCGGGTTCGACCAGCGCCTGACGAACCTCGCCAGTCAACGCTAGCACCGCTGCCCCGGTGACTTTGTGCGTCAGCTTCAACTGGTCGCGCAGCGTGCCGCTGAGTTCGCCACTGCCGTCGAAAATCCCATAATCGGGCGTGATCGCCTTCCAAGCCAGCTGCAGTTGCAGGGGATAAGCGCCGGTCGGATTCACTTGACCGCCGAGTCGGACTTCACCCAAGGGAGAGCGTGCCTCCAGCAGCTCGATTTGCACACCATCTTGTTGAGTTTTAACTTTGAGATCGACAGCATCCACCACAATGGGATCGACGCCGGGCGGCTGGATGCGAATCTCACGACCTTGAACATCGACGACTGTGATGGTCAGCGGCAACTGGATATCCGGCAGCACCAATGGTTCGTCCGATGGCGGCGTTTCTGCGCCGGGTGGTAAAATCAACTCCAACCCCGTGAAATGCAAGCGCGTCACGGTCAGGGCGAAATCGAACAGATCCGCTGGTTGCCAATCGAGTTCAGCGCTAGCCAGAGCGACTTGCAACGGACCGTCTGCATAGCGAAACCGTTCGATGTGTAATGGGCCAATCAACCGGCCACTGGCCTTGTCGTAGCTGAGTTGACCAGGCAATACGCGTTGCGCCAGCGTGAGCAGGCCGTTCAAGCCAGTTTCCGTGGAAATGGCAAAACCCGCGATGGATAGCGCCAGCAACGACAAAATCAAGGGAATCGCCGTCAACCAGAACAGGATACGGCGTAGAACGCGGAGACGGTTCACAGATCGGGCCCAATGCTGAAGGAGAAACGGAAAGTATCACCGGGCGGACGATCCAGGCCAGAGGCAAAGTCCAGACGCATCGGTCCGACGGGCGAGCGCCAGCGCACCCCAACCCCGACACCGGTTTTCAACTCAGCATCTACATCGTCAAAGGCGTCACCGGTATCGACGAAAGCGGCCACACCCCAATCTTTCCAGACCCGGTGTTCGTACTCCAGACTGGCGACGATCAGGTTCTTGCCGCCGACCACTGCGCCATCCGGATCGCTGGGACCGATACTCTCGAAGGAGTAGCCGCGCACCGTGGCATCACCGCCGGTGAAGAAGCGCAGCGAGGTCGGCAGTTTTTCGAAATCGTCGACGACGGTCGCTCCCAGATCACCTCGCACCAATAAGCGACTATCATCGTTCAATGCACGAATCCAACGTACTTGCACAGTACCTTGCAAGAAATTGGTATCGGACAATAACGCGGTCGTCGCGCCACGCAGTCCGAAACCGAACAGCAGACCGCGGCGGGGATAAGTGCGATCGTCAGCATCGACCCAGGTCCAGTTCAGGCCAGGTATCAGCAACAGCGACTCCTCGGTCGAGGGTCGGTTGCCAATGGTGAATTCATCGTACTGCAAGCCCAAACTATAGTTCTTCAGCCATTTACCGTCTTGCTGTTGCAGACTGCCGCCAATCTTGTAGGTGTGATAGTCTTTGTCATCATCGTTCTGCTGGACATAACCAGCGCTGATCGCATATTCATCGGTCACTGGGTTCTCGCCGGGAATCAGGTATTTGAACCCAACAAGCGATTTAATCTGTGAAAGACCGAGTTCCGCTTCGTAATGATGACCCCAGCGATTGACCCAGTGCTGCTCGGTGCGCAGCTTGCCACGAAAGCCGGTATCAGTGCCGTAACCCACGCCGACACTGTATTTGCGCTGTTTACCGGGTTCCAGCTCCACATCGACCGGAGCGGCGCTGGTTCCCGCTGCCGGCGGCGCATTGACTTCGACTCGACTGAAATAAGGGCTATTGCTCAGATCCGTCTGCAATTTCAGCAACTGATAGACATTATAGGGATCGTCGGGCTTGAAGCTGGGATAGCGCGCCAATAGCTCAGGCGACAGAAAATCCTGTTTGAACGTGATATTGCCGAAACGGTAACGTTGGCCCGTGTCATAGTGCAGGCGAATGGTCGCCGTGTAGGCTTGCAAATCCACGCGAATAGCACGCTCGATAAAGCGAGCGTCAAAATAACCACGTTCGGTGGCCAAGGCTTCCATGGCGCTCTTGATCTGCTCATATCTGGGCTGGTCGAGCACCTGACCTTGAGCCAATGGCAAGTTGGCCAGCAAATTCTGAAAGAGCGGGTCCTGCGCGCCTTCGCCGAGCACCTTGACATCCAGTTCCGTGACACGTAAGGGTCGACCTGGTTGAATGCGGTAGCGTGCTTCCCAACCACTATCGGTGCGATTCAGAGCAGCTTCAATGATCGGTTCGAAATAACCGAAGGGCTGCAGTGCTTGACGGATTTCGTGCTCGGCTTGGCGATGCAGCCAGTTGAGCCGAATTTCCTCGGGTGCGGGCTTATCCGCGAAATGGTTAATGTCTAGAGAGGCCAACACGTTGTCGCGCAACGGCTCATCTAGACCTTCGACGACGACGCTGAGTGTCCCGTTTTGGGCCACTGGAGGTTCTGCAACTGCAGCGCTTTGCACGTCGGCGGCAGGTTCGGCAGTCACCTCTTGGGCGGATAGCGGCCCGTTCAAGAGGGTCAGACACAGACTCCAGAACGCCAGCCAAACGCCAAACGCCGATTTCGAGCGGGATAAAAAATAGGTCATGAATGAAATCACGTTATCGTCGTCTGAAATCTGAAAATGGATAGGTCCATCGATATAATCCTTTACCATAGTTGGCGCAACGGGAAAACGCCAAGTTGCAAATTTCTCATCCAGGAATCCCAGAAACTATGCCGAATCTTGCTGATCCTACTCTTGAATCTTTTGTCGGCAACACACCGCTGGTGCGTTTGCAGCGGTTGCCAGGGCGCACCACCAACCGGATTTTCGGCAAACTAGAAGGCAACAACCCAGCCGGTTCGGTCAAGGATCGGCCCGCGTTGAGCATGATCTGTCAGGCCGAGGCGCGCAACGAACTCCAGCCTGGCGAGACCTTGATCGAAGCCACCAGCGGCAATACAGGTATTGCCTTGGCCATGATTGCGGCGATGAAGGGCTACCGAATGGTGCTGATCATGCCGGAAAACCAGAGCGCTGAGCGCCGAGCAGCGATGCAAGCTTATGGCGCTGAACTGATTCTGGTCAGCAAGGAAGCCGGCATGGAAGGCGCCCGCGACCTGGCGACACACCTGGAGCGGGAAGGAAAAGGGCGCGTGCTGGATCAATTCAGCAATCTTGACAATCCGCTGGCGCACTACCAGACGACCGGCCCGGAGATCTGGCGTGACACCCAGGGTCAAGTCACGCACTTCGTCAGCGCGATGGGAACAACCGGCACCATCATGGGGGTATCGCGTTATCTCAAGGAGCAAAATCCGGCGGTGCAAATCATCGGCGTCCAACCGACCGAAGGCTCCTCTATCGCTGGTATCCGTCGCTGGCCGCCGGAATACCTGCCGAAAATTTTCGATCCAGCCCGCGTGGACCATATGATGGACGTCAGTCAGAGCGAGGCCGAAGAAGTGACTCGCCAACTGGCCCGCCAGGAAGGTATTTGCTGCGGCGTGTCCGCAGGCGGAGCGATAGCGGCGGCTTTGCGGCTATCAGCGGAAATCGAGAACGCGGTGATCGTCACCATCATCTGCGACCGGGGCGACCGCTATTTATCCACCGAGCTATTTGCAGATTGAGCAGCCGCGCAAAAACCAACGCCCAGGTGGGAGGTGTAGGTGAAAAGCACATGCTCTTTCGTGACTGGATCATTTCCCAATCACACCCCAGTTTTAGCATGTCAGCGACCCCAGCTCACGCTTGCCTCCTCATTCCAAATATCACAAACAACCCGCTAAAAATATTGCAAAAATATTGCAATCGTAACCCTCTCTCTGTTCGAACAAGATGACCAGAAAATCCAGATTGCCCACCGAACCCTTCACCGTCCATATCGAAAATCTGACCCACGAAGGCAAAGGGGTCGCGCGGCGTGATGGCAAGATCGTTTTCGTCGAGGCAGCATTGCCGGGCGAGGAGGTCCGTTGCGTCTATACCCGTCGCCACAATCGCCGTGATGAGGCGCGCACGGTCGAAGTGCTGCAAACCACCTCGGAGCGGGCCGAACCGCGCTGCGCCCATTACGCCGTCTGCGGCGGCTGCGCCCTGCAACACCTGCAACCATCGGGTCAACTAGCCATCAAGCAACGCTGGCTACTGGATAGTTTGACGCACATCGGCAAGGTCGAGCCGGAGCAGCTATTAGAACCGCTGACCGGACCGCTCTGGAAGTACCGGCGGCGGGCGCGGCTCGGAGTCAAATACGTGACTAAAAAAGGCCGGGTACTGGTGGGTTTCCGCGAGCGGCGCAGCCCCTATGTCGCCGATCTGCAACGCTGCGAAGTGCTGGATACACGAATCGGCGATCGACTGGAGGCGCTATCGGCGCTGCTCGCTGGATTATCCATGCGCGATCGTTTGCCACAAATCGAAGTGGCAGGCGGGGACGATATCATGAGCCTGAATTTCCGGGTATTGACGCCGCCGAACGAGGTGGATCGGGAACGACTCCGCGCGTTTGGAGAACAGCATGGACTGGCGCTTTATCTGCAACCGGGTGGGCCGGATAGCGTTCGTCCCTTGTGGCCGGAGCAGCCGGGACTCAGTTATCGCCTGCCGGATTTCGACCTGGATCTGGAGTTCCAACCCTGGCACTTCATGCAGATCAATCCGACGCTCAATCGGCAACTGGTCGCACGCGCCTGCGAATTGTTGCGTCTGGAACCGGAAAATCGGGTGTTGGATCTGTTCTGCGGGTTGGGTAATTTCACCCTGGCGCTGGCCCGGCAGGCTGGAAAAGTCGTCGGCGTGGAAGGCGACATCAGTCTGGTCGAGTGGGCGCGGCATAACGCCCTGCGTAACGGAATGGCCAATGTCGAGTTCTACGCTACCGATCTGACCGGTGATTTGGAGGCTCAATCGTGGGCGCAGGGTAGCTATGACCGGGTTCTACTCGATCCGCCCCGCTCCGGGGCGTTGGAGATGATGCCGCGCATCGCCGCACTGGGCGCGCGGCGCATCGTGTATGTGTCCTGTCACCCGGCTACCCTGGCGCGTGATGTCGGTGAACTGGTTCACCATTTCGGCTATCGCTTGGAGAGCGCCGGCGTGCTGGACATGTTCCCACATACCGCACATGTGGAATCGATCGCCGTACTGACCAATGGAATCTAGCTGAAAATCAAGAGGAATATCGACCATGCAGTACCGTGATTTGCGTGATTTCATCCATCAATTGGAACAATTGGGCGAATTGAAGCGGATTCAGGTCACTGTCGATCCGCACCTGGAGATGACCGAGATTTGTGACCGGGTGCTGCGCACCGGCGGACCGGCGATCCTGTTCGAGAACCCCAAAGGCCATACGATTCCGGTGTTGGGCAATCTGTTCGGCACGCCGCGCCGGGTGGCGCTGGGCATGGGCGCCGATCACCTGGACGCCTTACGGGAGGTCGGTAAGCTGCTGGCCTTTCTCAAGGAACCCGAGCCACCGAAGGGCATGCGTGATGCCTGGGAAAAGCTGCCGATCTTCAAGAAGGTGCTGGACATGGCGCCGAAGAAGATCAGTCGAGCACCTTGTCAACAACATATCATCGAAGGCCTGGACGTGGATCTGGCGCAGTTGCCGGTGCAACACTGCTGGCCGGAAGATGCCGGGCGACTGATTACCTGGGGCCTGGTCGTGACCCGAGGGCCGAACAAACCGCGCCAGAATCTAGGCATCTACCGCCAGCAAGTCATCGGGCGCAACCAAGTGATCATGCGCTGGCTGGCGCACCGGGGCGGCGCGCTGGATTTCCGCGACTGGCGACAAACCCGGCCCGGCGAACCGTTCCCAATCGCCGTGGCTTTGGGCGCCGATCCAGCGACCATTCTCGCCGCAGTGACGCCCGTACCGGATACGCTGGCGGAATACGCCTTTGCTGGATTGCTGCGTGGGTCGCGGACCGAATTGGCGCAATGCCTGAACAGCGACTTGCAGATACCAGCCAGCGCCGAATTCGTGCTGGAGGGGCATATCGCACCCGACGAGACCGCGCTGGAAGGACCGTTTGGCGACCATACCGGCTACTACAACGAGGTGGATCGCTTCCCGGTATTCACCATCGAGCGTATCACGCACCGTGAGAACCCGATCTATCACAGCACCTACACCGGGCGGCCACCGGATGAACCCGCCATCCTCGGCGTAGCGCTGAACGAAGTGTTCGTGCCGATCCTGCAAAAGCAATTTCCCGAGATCATCGATTTCTACCTGCCCCCGGAGGGCTGTTCCTACCGCTTGGCGGTGGTGGCGCTGCGCAAGCAATATCCGGGTCACGCTAAGCGGGTGATGTTGGGCGTCTGGTCGTTCCTACGGCAATTCATGTACACCAAGTTCGTCATCGTGGTGGATGAAGACATCGATACTCGCAACTGGAAGGATGTCATCTGGGCGATGACCACGCGCATGGACCCGGCGCGCGATACCGTCATCATCGAAAATACACCGATCGACTATCTGGATTTCGCCTCACCGGTGTCGGGGTTAGGTTCGAAAATCGGCTTCGATGCGACGAATAAATGGCCTGGCGAGACCACCCGAGAATGGGGTCGGCCCATCGCCATGCGCGCCGAGATAAAACAGCGGGTGGATAACCTGTGGGGGGAGTTGGGGCTGTAGCTTTTGGAATCGGCTATGCTTGATAGCAAACTGCCTACCGGTAATCCACTGCAAGATGAAAACGGATTGGAACCATCTGCTTTCTCGCGCTCGTCCGGGCCTGAGCCAACCCCAACCCGACAACGAGGCGCGCACCGACTTTCAGCGTGATTTCGATCGGATCGTCTTTTCATCCGCCTTTCGCCGCTTACAGGACAAGACTCAAGTCTTTCCGCTCTCACAGAGCGACTACATCCGCACGCGTCTGACCCACAGCCTGGAAGTCTCCAGTGTCGGTCGCTCGCTGGGCGCCATGGTCGGCGACCAGGTCATCGCGCGGCACGGGTTGCAAAATGTCTACCCGCAGGATTTCGGCGCTGTAGTCGCCGCCGCCTGTCTAGCCCACGACATCGGCAATCCGCCTTTTGGCCATGTTGGCGAAGACGCGATCCGCCTCTGGTTCACGACCTCCAGGACCGGTCAAGCGGTGCTGCGATCCTTGACTGAAGCCCAGCGCCAGGATTTCCTGCGCTTCGAAGGCAACGCTCAGGGTTTCCGCATTATTACCCGCCTGCAAAGTCCCGATAATCACGGAGGGATGCAACTGACCTGTGCGACGTTGGGCGCTTTCACCAAATACCCGCGCGCTGCCTGGCTTCCTGCCGATCCGCCGCCCGGCATCGCTTTCAGGAAATTCGGTTTTTACCAAGATGACGCCGATCTGTTCGCTGAAATCGCCGACCAGTTGGGCCTGAAGCCACTCGTGCCGGGGGCGTGGCAGCGTCATCCCCTCGCCTATCTGGTCGAAGCGGCGGACGATATCTGCTACCGCATCATCGACGTGGAAGATGCTTTTCGATTGCAATTGTTGCGATTCGAAGAAGTACGCGATCTTTTATTGCCCCTGACCGGCGAAGCGGACCGCGCCCAACACAAAATGCAATTCATCACCCGACCCAAGGAAAAAATCGAATATCTGCGCGCCAAAGCCATCGGCGCCATCATCGATCAAGCTCATCGCTGCTTCATGGATCATGAAGATGCCATTCTGACCGGTGCATTCACTGCGGAATTGCTGGATGTGATCCCCGCCGCCGAAGCGATGCGCGCCCTCAAGGATTGCGGCGAAAATCAGGTCTATGTCTCCAAACCGGTCGTGGAGGTCGAAGCCGCTGGATTCGAGGTGCTGGCCGGTTTACTGGAGGCATTTATCACTTCCGTCAATGATCTATCCGCGCATGGTTCACATGCTTCACCCAAGAGTCGGATGTTGATTTACCTGATTCCAGAACAATTTGCCGGAATCGGACGTCACCCAGCCGACGATCTCTATCGTCGAGTGTTGGCCATCACCGATTTCGTTTCCGGCATGACCGATTCCTATGCCGTCGCATTGTTCAAGAAACTGACCGGGATTTCATTGCCCAACGGATAAATTCTCGTGTAACGACCTAAAAGCCATTGAAAACCCAATCGGAAGACAAGTGATATTGACGCCAGTACGCTAAAAACCGACAATCGCTTCCCCATTTGCCATTCGCTCCGCAGATTCTTGGTAAAGCCTGACGGTGCATTCCTGTTTCCGCATCCAGCCCCAGGACCCCATGGACGCCCACAACCCCACTCATCTCAAGCAACTCGAAGCCGAGAGCATCCATATCATCCGCGAGGTAGCCGCCGAATTCGAAAAGCCGGTGATGCTGTACTCGATCGGCAAGGATTCTTCAGTGATGCTGCACTTGGCATTGAAAGCCTTCTATCCTGGCAAGCCGCCGTTTCCGTTGCTGCATGTCGACACGACCTGGAAGTTTCGAGAGATGATCCGCTTCCGCGACGAACAAGCGCGGCGCTTGGGACTGGAACTGATCGTTCACATCAACGAAGACGGATTGCACCAGAACATCAATCCCTTTACTCACGGTTCGCGGGTCCACACCGATATCATGAAAACCCAGTCGCTCAAACAGGCATTGGAGCGGCATGGTTTCGACGCTGCCTTTGGCGGAGCCCGTCGCGACGAGGAACGCTCGCGCGCCAAGGAACGGGTTTACTCCTTCCGCGACCGCAACCACCGCTGGGACCCCAAGAATCAACGCCCTGAGCTATGGAATCTGTATAACAGTCGAGTACGCAAGGGCGAAAGCATTCGGGTCTTCCCGCTCTCCAATTGGACCGAGCTGGACATCTGGCAATACATCCATTTGGAAAATATCCCGATCGTCCCCCTATATCTTGCCGCCGAGCGTCCCGTGGTGGAGCGGGATGGAACGTTGATCATGGTCGACGATGAACGTATGCCGCTGGAACCGGGCGAAACACCCAACCGGGAATGGGTGCGGTTTCGCACCCTGGGCTGCTACCCGTTGACCGGCGCTATTCGCTCCCACGCCACAACCCTACCGGAGATCATCCAGGAAATGCTCCTGACCCGTCACTCAGAACGCCAAGGCCGGCTGATCGACCACGACGCCGCCAGTTCGATGGAAGAGAAAAAGCGGCAGGGGTATTTTTGACATGTCCCACGCCTCTTCCTTGATCGAGTCTGATATCCAAGCCTATCTGGAAACTCACGAGCGCAAGGATTTGTTGCGCTTCATCACTTGCGGCAGCGTTGACGACGGCAAGAGCACCCTGATCGGTCGCTTGCTGTACGACACCCAGCTGATCTACGAGGACCAACTCGCCGCCGTACGCCGCGACACCACCAAATATGGCACGACCGGGGAAGAACTGGACTTGGCCCTGCTGGTGGACGGGTTGCAGGCCGAACGCGAGCAAGGCATCACCATCGATGTCGCTTACCGCTATTTCTCCACCGAGAAGCGCAAATTCATCATCGCCGACACTCCAGGCCATGAGCAGTACACTCGCAACATGGCGACCGGCGCCTCCACCGCGCAACTGGCAATCCTGTTGGTCGATGCCCGCAAGGGAGTGCAAGTCCAGACCCGCCGCCATAGCTTCATCGTCTCCCTACTGGGTATCCGTCATCTATTGTTGGCGGTGAACAAGATGGACCTGGTCGACTTCGATCCAGCTGTATTCACCCGGATCAGCGAAGAGTACCAGGACTTTGTCGATAAGCTCGGGGTGCGAGATGTACACTGCGTACCGGTATCGGCATTGCGTGGAGATAATGTTGCACAACCTTCCACCACCATGCCCTGGTATGCAGGACCGACCCTGTTGGAATTGCTGGAGACAGTGGAGGTCGCCTCCGACCGTAATCTGCGCGATTTCCGCTTTCCCGTGCAGTACGTAAATCGCCCGCATCTGGATTTTCGCGGCTTCTGTGGAACCATCGCTGCTGGTGTCGTCCACCCCGGCGAAGAAATCGTCGCCCTGCCCTCAGGCCGACGGTCGCGGGTCGCGACGATCGTGACCGCCGAAGGGCAGCTGCCCGCAGCCTATGCAGGTCAGGCAGTGACCCTGACCTTGGCCGATGAAATCGATGTCAGTCGTGGCGATCTGCTGGTGCATCCTGACCGCTTGCCGGCCGTCGCTGAAGCGTTCGACGCCCGGGTGGTGTGGATGGCCGATGCGCCGCTGTTGCCGGGTCGCCAGTACGACTTGAAGCTGGGCGCTCGGGTACTGTCGGCCATGCCGGAAACTTTGCATTATCGGGTCGATGTGAATACCTTGGAACATCAACGCGCCGAGGAGCTGGGGCTAAACGAGATCGGTCATTGCCGCTTCAACCTCAACCAGCTGGCGCCGTTCGATGCCTACGAGGAAATTCCCGGCACGGGCGGTTTCATCATCATCGACCGGGTCAGTAACGCCACGGTCGGGGCGGGAATGATCGTCCGTCCGGTCATCCGGCCACTGGTCGACAAATCACGCAATGTGGTCTGGCATGAACACAAGATCACCAAAGCGCAGCGCGCCAATCAGAAAGCGCAGCGCGCCTGCGTCATCTGGCTGACCGGACTGTCGGGCTCGGGCAAGTCCACCTTGGCCAATGCCCTGGAGCAACGCCTGTTGCAACGGGGATATCACAGCTATCTGCTGGATGGCGACAACGTCCGCCACGGCTTGAATCGCGATCTGGGTTTTTCCAAGGATGACCGGATCGAAAACATTCGCCGCATTGGCGAAGTGGCGGCGTTGTTCGCCGATGCTGGGTTGATCGTGGTGACGGCCTTCATTTCGCCGTTCCGCGCTGATCGAGCGCTGGTGCGGGCGCTGGTGCCGGAGGGTGAGTTCTTGGAAATCCATGTTCACGCTTCGTTGGAAGCCTGCGAGCACCGCGATCCCAAAGGCTTGTACGCCAAGGCGCGCGCTGGCGTCATCCGTGACTTCACCGGCATCGATTCCCCTTATGAACCACCGGAACGCCCAGATCTGGTGCTCGACACCGAGCAGGAGTCCGTCGAACTCTGCCTGGAGCGGTTAGTGAGCTACCTGAGCGAGCGGCGCATCCTGCGCGGCGCCTGAACGGCGAGTTGTGATGCTTATGGGATGGGAAGCCTGGTTTACCGGTGGTTTGATCGTGGCGCTGATGGGGATATTGGCAATGACTCGGGCGGCGCCGGATATGGTTTTTCTCGGCGGATTGGTCTTATTGGTACTGGTCGGCATCGTGCCGGCACCCCAAGCCTTCGAGGGTTTGGCGAATCAAGGCGTCATCACCGTCGGAGCGCTCTATGTCGTCGTCGCTGGCCTGCGCGAAACCGGTGGGGTGCAGTGGTTGGTGCAGCGCGTGTTGGGCCGACCTGAGTCGTTGTCTCGGGCCCAGTTGCGGCTGACGTTACCAGTGACTGTGCTTAGCGCGTTCCTAAACAATACGCCGGTCGTCGGCATGCTGATCCCAGCAGTCAGCGAGTGGGCACGCAAGCACCGGTTGCCAGTTTCCAAGTTGATGTTGCCGCTCAGCTACGCCGCGATCCTGGGCGGCACCTGTACGCTGATCGGCACCAGCACAAATCTGGTGGTCAATGGTCTGCTCATCGATCGTGCTGAAATCAATCTGGGCATGTTCGAGATCGCTCCCATCGGCTTGCCCGTGGCGGTCGCTGGGCTGGTGTTCCTGATCCTGACCAGCCGTTGGCTGCTGCCCAACCGACAACCAGCCGTGTCACCTAACGACGATCCACGTCGCTACACCCTGGAGATGCTGATCGATATTAATGGTCCGCTGGTGGGCAAGACCATCGAGAAAGCCGGATTACGCCATCTACCAGGCTGCTACCTGATGGAGATCGACCGTGACGGTGCGGTGCTGCCAGCGGTGTCGCCCCGCGAAACCCTGCAAGGCGGTGATCGACTGGTGTTCGTCGGCGTGGTGGATTCAGTGGTGGATTTACAACGCATTCGCGGTCTGACTCCCGCCGCCAGCCAAGTCTTCAAACTCGCTGAGCGGCGCAGCGACCGCTTGCTGGTCGAAGCGGTAGTATCAAACACCTGTCCTTTGGTCGGGCACAGCATCCGTGATGGCCGATTCCGTAACCGTTATAAGGCCGTGGTGATTGCGGTAGCGCGCAATGGCGCGCGGTTGCGCGGCAAAATTGGCGATATTGTGTTGCAACCTGGCGACATTCTGTTGGTGGAAGCGGGGATCGGCTTCTTGGAAGGCCATCGCAACAACCAGGACTTCTTCCTGGTCAGCCCGGTGCCCGATTCGACGCCACCGCGCCACGAACGGGCGTTGCTGGCGCTGAGTATCTTGACAGCGATGGTGCTACTGGCTGGGACCGGCCTACTGAACATGTTCGAAGCGGCGCTGGGGGCGGCAGGGTTGATGCTGCTCACCCGCTGCGTCAGCATCATCGGCGCCCGTCAGAGTATCGACTGGTCGGTGCTATTGGTCATCGCGGCGGCGTTTGGCATCGGTGGGGCGTTGCAGAGCACCGAACTGGCCCTGAAAATCGCCATGGCGATGGTCGGTTTGGCAGGGGATTCGCCCGTCTTGAACCTAGTCATGATCTATCTGGCCACGGTGCTGTTTACCGCATTCATCAACAACAACGCGGCGGCTCTGCTGATGTTTCCCATCGCCCAGGCAGCGACAGCAAGCCTGGACACGAGCATCGTACCGTTCGCCATCGCGATCATGATGGCCGCTTCGGCGGAGTTTTCGACACCGATCGGCTATCAGACCAACCTGATGGTGTATGGGCCGGGTGGTTATCGCTTCAGCGATTATCTGCGTGTTGGGTTGCCGTTGAACGCCGTGGTGGGCTGCGTATCGCTGGGGATGATTCTGTGGCTGTATTTCTAAGATAGCCGTTTACCTTCCCGACCTTGACCCTCCCTCTGCTGGGAGGGCTTCCCGAACAAATCCCTTCAATCACGCAACAGTTCGTTGACACCGACCCGGGCGCGGGTTTTCTCATCCACCTGCTTGATGATCACTGCGCAGTACAGGCTGTGGCTGCCATCTGGAGCAGGGAGCGCACCAGGGACGACCACCGATCCTGCGGGTATCCGCCCATAACTCACTTCACCGGTCAACCGATGGTAGATCTTGGTGCTCTGACCGATGTAAACCCCCATCGAAATCACTGCACCGCGCTCGACGATTACGCCCTCGACCACTTCCGAGCGCGCGCCAATGAAACAATCATCCTCGATAATGGTGGGGCTGGCTTGCAAGGGTTCCAGCACTCCGCCGATACCGACCCCGCCTGACAGGTGGACATTCTTGCCGATTTGGGCGCAAGAACCGACCGTCGCCCAGGTATCGACCATGGTCCCGGAGTCTACATAGGCGCCGATATTCACGTAAGACGGCATCAGCACCACACCGGAAGCGATGTAGGAACCACGCCGAGCAGCAGCGGGCGGCACCACCCGGACTCCAGCGGCTAGGAAGTCATTTTCACCGTATTCGGCGTACTTCGGCGGCACCTTGTCAAAATAATTAGTGTAACCATTACGAATGATCACACTGTCATTCAAGCGAAAACTCAGCAAGACTGCTTTCTTCAACCACGGGTTGACGACCCAGGCGCCATCGCGCGGCTCCGCCACCCGTATCTGGCCCATTTCCAGCAGACCGAGCGCTTCCTCGACCGCCTCACGCAACACCGTCGGAGCAGTGGCTGGATCAAGCTCGGCGCGGCGCTCGAAAGCATCTTCGATAATCCGTTGCAATTCAGTCATCAGTCAAAATCCTCAGGCGCGGGCGGCATCCCAATCAATGCAAGTTTGGGTCAGCCGCAAAAAACCGTCATAATAAAGGGGAGATAAAGATACGCAACAAAAACCAGCGAACCTTCAAATCGACACAGCGAGGATAGCCTGTATGCCCAAAAAAACCGCAGCGGATGACAGGAAGCCGGTTATCACCCCCCCTGCCCCAGAGGCGAAGAAGGAGGCAGGTAGCATGAGCGAACCATCGACCGCCGCCGTCCGGACAACCAAGCCAGCGTCAGTCGATACGATAAAAACCCCTACGGAGACAACCAGCAAACCAGCGACAGTTAAGGCGACCCAAGAAGCCGTACAAGTCACGCTAGATGGCCGCAAGCGCATTATCATCGAAAGCGTCAGCCCACAAATCGACGACGGTCGCTTCCCGATCAAACGCACGGTCGGCGAAACCGTCGTGGTCGAAATCGATGCGTTCACCGACGGTCATGACGCCCTCTCTTGCGTTCTGCAATACCGCAAGCTTGGCGAGACGGTCTGGCAGGAAGCGCCGATGCGCGCTCTGGTCAACGACCGCTGGCGCGGCGAGTTTCCGGTATCGGAAGTGGGCCGCTACGAATATACCCTTCTCGCCTGGGTCGATCACTTCAAGTCCTGGCGGCATGATCTGGGACGCTGGGAACAAGCCGAAGACATCGCTTTGTCATTGCGCATCGGCGCTGACCTGGTCGGCAAGACCGGTCAACGCGTCGCCGGTGCGGAAGGCCGTTGGTTGACCCAGCGCGCCGACGAACTCGCCGGTGCGCAGACGCTGGAACAGCGCCGCCAACTGGGTCTGGATGACGAACTGGCGCAGAGAATGTTCCGCGACGCCGACCGAACGCTGGCGCTGAGCTACGACAAGACCTTGAAAGTGGTGGTGGAAGACGAGCGCGCTCGTTTTAGCACCTGGTACGAGATGTTCCCGCGCTCGTGCAGCCCGGTTCCCGGCAAACATGGCACGTTCAAGGACTGTGAAGCCTGGCTGCCGCGCTTGGCGGCCATGGGTTTCGATGTGTTGTATTTCCCGCCGATCCATCCGATTGGTCGGGTCAACCGCAAAGGCAAGAACAACACGCTCACCCCCGGCCCCGACGATGTCGGTAGCCCCTGGGCGATCGGCTCGGTCGAAGGCGGTCATAAGAGCATCCTGCCAGAGTTGGGCACCTTAGAAGAGTTCCGCGCCCTGGTGCGAAAAGCCCGGGAACAAGGTATCGACATCGCCCTGGACATCGCCCTGCAATGCGCACCCGATCATCCTTATGTCAAGGAGCACCCGGACTGGTTCCGTTGGCGACCGGACGGTACCGTACAATACGCCGAGAACCCACCCAAGAAGTACCAGGATATCTACCCCTTCAATTTCGAAACCGCCGACTGGCAAGCGCTGTGGGAAGAAATCAAGAGCATCTTTGCCTTCTGGGTCGAACAGGGCGTACGCATCTTCCGAGTGGACAACCCGCATACTAAACCTTTCGCCATGTGGGAATGGCTGATCGCCGAGATCAAGAAGACCACGCCGAACGCCATCTTCCTGGCTGAAGCCTTCACCCGGCCCAAGATCATGCACCGACTGGCCAAGCTCGGCTACACCCAGTCCTACACCTATTACACTTGGCGCAACACCAAGGGAGAGCTGAGCGAGTACTTGACCGAGGTCTGTCAAGGACCGGGCCGTGAGTATTTCCGGCCCAACTTCTGGCCAAACACGCCGGATATTCTGCACGAAGCACTGCAATTCGGCGGGCGACCGATGTTCATGACCCGGCTGGTCATGGCGGCGACCATGACCGCCAATTACGGCATCTACGGACCAGCCTACGAAATGATGGAGCATACTGCGGTCAAACACGGCAGCGAGGAATATCTAGAATCCGAAAAATACCAGTTGCGCCAGCGTGGCTTTCAGGATCTAGATGGACCGAACAGCCTGCGCGAATTCATCACCCTGGTGAACCGCATCCGCAAGCGCAATCCGGCGCTGCAATCCAACTGGAATCTACGGCTGCATTATGTCGATAACGACCAGATTCTCTGTTACAGCAAGTCAACTGCTGACCATGCCAACATCATCCTGGTGATCGTGAATCTCGATCCCAATTACACCCAGGCCGGTTGGACGGGACTGAACCTGGAAGAATTGGGCGTCGATCCGTTTCAGCCGTTCCAGGTGCACGATTTGCTGACCGGCGCCCATTACATCTGGAATGGGCCACGCAACTACGTGGAATTGAATCCGCATCGTATGCCGGCGCATGTGTTCCGCGTCCTCAGCGGTCTGCACACCGAACGCGATTTCGCCACCTTCGAAGGCTGAGAAACACTCTATGGCAAGCAAACCCAAAGGTTGGATGGGCGTTGACGATCCTCTGTGGTACAAGGACGCTCTGATCTATCAACTCCACGTCAAGGCATTCGGCGATAGCGACCACGACGGCATTGGCGATTTCCGAGGTTTGACGCAACGTCTGGATTATCTACAAGATTTGGGCGTGGACACGCTGTGGCTGATGCCATTCTATCCTTCCCCGCTGCGGGATGATGGCTACGACATTTCCGATTACCAGAACGTCCATCCTCAGTACGGCACGCTCGCTGACTTTCGCAATTTCGTCCGCGAAGCGCATCACCGGGGACTCAAGGTGATCACCGAGCTGGTGATCAACCACACCTCCGACCAACATCCCTGGTTCCAAGCCGCCCGGAATGCACCCCGTGGCTCGCCGCAACGAGATTTCTATCTCTGGAACGACGATGACGACAAGTTTCCGGAAACCCGCATCATCTTCACCGATACCGAGACCTCCAACTGGGCCTGGGATCCGGTGGCCGAACAATACTATTGGCATCGTTTCTTCTCGCACCAGCCGGATTTGAATCATAACAATCCAGCGGTGGTGAAAGCCGTGACCAAGGTGATGCGCTTCTGGCTGGACATGGGCGTGGATGGCCTGCGGCTGGACGCCATCCCCTACTTGTGCGTGCGCGAGGGCACCTACAACGAAAACCTGTCCGAAACCCATGCGGTGATCAAGCAGATGCGGGCCGTGGTGGACAAACACTACCGTAGCCGCCTGTTTCTGGCTGAGGCCAATCAATGGCCGGAGGATGTGCGCGATTACTTCGGCGATGACGATGAATGCCACATGGCCTATCACTTCCCATTGATGCCGCGCATGTACATGGCCATCGCCCAGGAAGACCGCTATCCCATCGTCGAAATTCTCGAACAGACCCCGGACATTCCTGACAACTGCCAATGGGCGGTATTCCTGCGCAACCACGACGAATTGACGCTGGAAATGGTCACCGACCGTGAGCGGGACTATATGTACCGCACCTACGCTGCCGATCCCCGGATGCGGGTCAACGTCGGCATCCGTCGGCGTCTGGCGCCGCTGATGGACAATGATTCCGGCAAGATCAAGTTGATGAATAGCCTGTTGCTGTCCATGCCGGGCACCCCCATCATTTACTACGGGGACGAAATCGGCATGGGTGACAATTTCTATCTCGGCGACCGCAACGGGGTGCGCACGCCGATGCAATGGAGTCCGGATCGCAACGCCGGGTTCTCCAAGGCGGACCCACAGCGCCTGTACCTGCCACCGATCATGGACCCGATCTACGGCTACGAGGCACTCAACGTGGAAGCCCAGAGTCGCGCGCCCGCCTCACTGCTGAACTGGATGAAACGCATGATCGCCGTGCGCCGAACCTCCCAAGCCTTTGGGCGAGGCCGGCTGGAAATGCTGCGTCCTGGTAACCGTAAGATTCTGGCTTACATCCGCGCCTTCGCCGACGAAGTCGTAATGTGCGTGGCCAATCTGTCCCGCTCCGCTCAACCGGTAGAACTGAATCTGAGTAAATTCAAAGGCATGGTGCCAGTGGAAATGCTCGGCCAGATCTCCTTTCCGCCGATTGGCGAATTACCCTATTTGCTGACTTTGCCTCGTTACGGTTTCTACTGGTTCCGGCTGAGCTACGCCGCACCACCCGTCTGGCATGAAGATCGTCTGCCCGGCACCGATTTACGGGTGCTCGTCTTGTTCCAGGGTTGGAAGAGTTTCTTCCCCGAGCAAGTTGAACCCAGTCGGCGGGAGATGGCCGAAAACCTGCACCAGCGATTGATCCGGGAGGTGCTGCCGGACTTTCTGCCAACCCAGCGCTGGTTCGCGGGCAAGGGCGGGCGTATCGAGCGGGTTGAGTTTGAGAACTACGATATCTGGGCAGACCAGACCGAGTGGGTATTGGCGCGGATTCGAGTCTGGCTGGTTGGGCGCGACGAGCCCCAAGACTATGGGCTGCCGTTGGCGCTAGCGTGGGAAGAAAAAGGCGACGGCGACGAGGAATTGCGGCATTTGTGGCCCTACTCACTGGCTCGGGTGCGGGTCCGCGCCCGCATGGGCTTACTATATGACGCCTTCGCCGATGAGCGCTTCTCTCAGGGCCTGCTGAAAATGATGGCCCGCAATGCCAAAATTCCGTTAGGGAACGGCTGGTTGAAATTCTCGGCGACCCGCGCCTTCCACGAATTGGCTGGTGATCTGCCGGAAATGTTGCCGGTCAAGCGGCTCGCGCTGGATAGCAGCAACACCACCATCGCCATTGGCAACCGGATGCTGCTCAAGGGCTATCGCCGATTGCAACCGGGCATCAGCCCGGAGCTGGAAATGGGCCGTTTCCTCACCGATGTCGCCAACTTCACGAACGCCGCGCCGCTGGCCGGGGCGCTCGAATATGAAGACGAAGAGGACGGAACTGTCATCGCCTTGGCGATCCTGCAAGGCTTCGTCGCTAACCAGGGCGACACCTGGACCTACACGCTGGACTACCTCAAGCGGTTTTTCGATGACTGCCTGCAATCGCAACCCACCGAATCGGTGGTGCTTGAAACAGGTGAGAATCCAAGTCCACATGCCGTTTTCCTGCTGTTCGCTGCGACCCTGGGCCGGCGTACCGGCGAATTGCATCGGGCGCTGGCGCAAACTACAGGCAATCCCGCGTTCGATCCGGAACCGATCACCGTCGCCGACATGACCCACTGGCTCGATCAGATCCGCGATGAAGTGGAGATGACTTTCGAGCGGTTGAAGCAGGCGCTGAATCGCCTACCGGACTCGGTGCGCGCACTGGCTGAACAGGTGTTGACGGCGCAAATCGGTCTGCCCCGGGCGGGACGCTATGCTTCACTGGCGGCTCAAGTGCTGGAAGTGCGTGGCGCAGCGGCGGCGCGTTCCGCCCAAGTGGCCGCCATGACGCCGCACGCCATGAAGACCCGTTACCACGGTGATTACCATCTGGGTCAGGTGTTAGTGGCCAAGGATGACGTCATCATCATCGACTTCGAAGGTGAGCCAGCGCGATCGCTGGAAGAACGGCGCAGCAAACATTCACCACTGCGAGATGTGGTCGGGATGTTGCGTTCGTTCAACTACGCCGCTCACGCTGCTCTCCGCCAAGCCACCGCCGATGGGGCCAGCGATCGGGCGGCGCTCATTGCCCATGCCCACGACTGGGAGCAACAGACCCGAACGGCGTTCCTGGCGGGCTATACCGAAGCGGCGGGAGAAAGTCCCGGCTACCCCGCCGATCCCGATCAAGTCCGGGTTCTCTTGGAACTATTTGCCTTGGAGAAGGCGTGTTACGAACTGCGTTATGAGTTGGACAATCGTCCCGACTGGGTGGAAATCCCGCTCGGGGGTTTGTGTGAATTACTTTCATTCGAAACGAAGGATGCACCGCGATGAAACAACCGAAAATTTTGGCTTTTGTGATGGCGGGCGGCGAAGGCGCCCGCTTGAGTCCCTTGACCGCTTACAACTCTAAACCTTCGCTGCCATTTGGCAGCCGCTACCGCATCGTGGATTTTGTGTTGAGCAATCTGCTCAATTCGGGAATTCAGTCCATTTATATGCTGGTGCAGTACAAGTCTCAGTCGCTGATCGAACATGTTCGCAAGGCATGGGTGGTATCGCCGATGCGGAATGAAGAATTCGTGACGGTCGTGCCGCCGCAGATGATGCGCGGCGGCGACTGGTTCCAAGGCACCGCCGACGCCGTCTATCAAAATATCAATCTGATTCAATTACATAATCCAGATCTTGTGGTCGTGTTCGGCGCTGATCATATTTACCGAATGGATATCCAGCAGATGGTGGATTTCCATTTGGAACGAGCCGCCGATGCGACCGTCGCTGCGCTGCCGGTGCCGATCGCCGAAGCCAGCTCGTTTGGCGTCATCCACGCCGATCACGCCGGTCGGGTCAACGAATTCCAGGAGAAGCCGGCCAACCCGCCCCCCATGCCGTCCGATCCCACCCGCTCTTATGCCTCGATGGGCAACTACTTGTTCGATGCCAAGGTGCTGGTCAAGGCGCTCAAGGAAGCGAATGCGCGGGGCGAGCATGACTTCGGTCATCATGTGCTGCCGAATCTGAAGGACACCCATCGGGTGTTCGCCTACGACTTCGCCACTAACAAAGTGCCGGGGACTAAACCCTATGAGGAGCCGGCGTACTGGCGCGATGTCGGCACACGAGATGCTTATTTCAACGCCCATCAGGATTTACTGGGCGACAAGCCGCGTTTCGATATGTTCAACCCCCAGTGGCGGATCTTTTCCAGCAACTACCAGGGACCGGTGGCGCGCCTACTCGATGCTAGGATCGTCAACAGCGTGGTGGCCGCTGGCTCGATGGTGCGCCAGGCCAAAATCACCAACACGATCATTCGCCGCGAAGTCATTATCGAAGACGATGTGGAGATCGAGGACTGCCTGATTCAGGAATACGTCCACATCAAGCGCGGCGCCCGGCTGCGGCGCGCCATCATCGGCGGTTACAACGTCATCGAAGCGGGCACGCGCATCGGCTACGATTTGGAGCAAGACCGCAAACTGTACGACGTAACTCAGGGTGGCATCACCGTGGTAGGACCGCGCGAGGTCACCGCCACCATGCAGGCCTTCAGCGAGTGATTGACTGACTGTCTTTCGCTTTCTCTCCCCATCCTCACCCCCAACCCCTCTTCTCATGGGAAGAGGGGTATTTTACCTAGCCGCTTAAATTCGGGTCTGAATTGATGAATAAATCCACCATGACCGTCTGGCCGGGCCGCCCCTATCCACTGGGCGCGACTTGGGATGGCGAAGGTGTCAATTTTGCCCTGTTCTCAGAACACGCCGACCAAGTGATGCTGTGCCTGTTCGATGCCAAAGGCAAACATGAAATCACTCATATTGCCCTGCGGGAACGCACCGGACGGATTTGGCATGGCTATCTGCCGGACGCTCGGCCAGGTTTGCTATATGGTTATCGGGTGCATGGCCCTCACCAGCCGGAAGCAGGGCATCGTTTCAACTCACACAAGCTGCTGCTCGATCCCTACGCCAAGGCCGTCGTCGGCCCGATGCAGTGGAGCGATGCCCAGTTCGGCTATCGATTTGGTCACCGCAACGAAGATTTGAGCGTCAACACCCGCAACAGCGCGCCCGGCATGCCCAAGTGCCAAGTGGTGGACAGCGCGTTTCACTGGGGCGATGATCGCCCACCGCGTATTCCCTGGCACAATACCCTGATCTACGAACTACATGTACGCGGCTTCACCATGCGCCATTCCGAACTACCGGCGGAACTGCGCGGCACCTATGCTGGACTGGCCTGCGGCCCGGTCATCGACTATCTAAAGGCGCTAGGCGTGACGGCAGTGGAGTTGCTACCGATTCACTATTTTACCGACGAACGCCTGCTACTCGACCGAGGTTTGCGCAATTACTGGGGCTATAGCACCTTGGGTTATTTCGCGCCCACCCCGCACTATGCGGCCACCGACAACCCAGTGACCGAGTTCAAGAGCATGGTCAAGACCCTGCATTCGGCGGGCATTGAGGTCATTCTCGATGTGGTCTACAACCATAGCGCCGAGGGCAATCATTGCGGCCCGACCCTGAATTTTCGCGGCATCGATAACGCCAGTTATTACCGACTTTCGCCGGAGCATCCCCGCTATTGCATGGATTACACCGGCTGTGGCAACACCTTGAACACCGCGCATCCCCGGGTGCTGCAAATGGTCATGGACAGCTTGCGCTACTGGGTGCAGGAGATGCATGTGGACGGCTTCCGCTTCGATCTGGCCGCCACCTTGGCGCGCGACAAACATGGCGAAGTGGATCAAGATGGGACGTTCATGGATGTGATCCAGCAGGACCCGCTGCTGTCTCAGGTCAAGCTGATCGCCGAGCCGTGGGATGTCGGCGAGAACGGTTATCAGGTAGGCAAATTTCCAGTCGGTTGGAGTGAATGGAATGGCAAGTATCGCGATGTGGTGCGCGATTACTGGCGCGGTGAAGGTGGCTTGATCGGTGATCTGGCCTATCGGCTGACCGGGTCCGCCGATCTCTACGAACACAATGGCCGGCATCCCCACGCCAGCATCAACTTCATCACGGCGCATGACGGCTTCACGCTGTACGATCTGGTGAGCTACAACGAACGCCATAACGAGGATAACGGTGAAAACAATCAGGATGGCGAATCGCACAATCGCAGTTGGAATTGCGGAGCGGAAGGCGACACCCGCGAGCCAACGGTTCTGGCCTTACGCTTACACCAGCGACGCAATTTTCTGACGACCCTGTTGCTGTCACAGGGCGTGCCGATGCTGCTGGCCGGCGATGAAGTCGGGCGGACCCAGCGCGGCAACAACAATGCCTATTGCCAGGATAATGAAATCAGTTGGTTCGATTGGAACATCTCCTGGCTACCCGAGAACCGCGAGTTGCTGGCCTTCACCCAACGCCTGATTCAGATCCGTCAGCGCCATCCCACCTTCCGCCGCCGGCACTTCTTCCGGGGTATTCACGGTGAGGGGGTGCGCGATATTCTCTGGTTCAACCCGGATGGCCGGGAGATCGATGATGACGAATGGACGCATGATTACGCCCGCTGTCTAGGATTGTACTTGCCAGGCGATGGCTTGGGCGACTGGGACGAGCGCGGCCATGCGCTGGAGGACGATGATTTCCTATTGTTGTTCAACGCCCATCATGAGGAAGTGCCATTTGTGCTGCCGGTGCTGCGAGAAAATCCTGTGTTCGAGGTGCTGGTCGATACGGTGCTACCGCAAGGTCAACCGCTATATGGCAATCAGCATCCCGCCGAGGAGCCCTATCCGGTGCATGGCCGCTCGCTAGCGGTGCTGCGGCATCGACGGCAGATGCCGCCAAGGCTCTAATTGCAGTCATCTCCCTCCTGGCGGTAGCTTGTCTTATCCATTCATGATGCCGCTGAAAGAAGGACGCGAATCCTCATGCCTTTACTGAGCATTGACAACCTCTCCATCGCTTTTGGCGCTGAAAAGCTGCTGGATGGGGCGAGCTTCCAGTTGGAAGCCGGCGAGCGGGTCTGTCTGATCGGGCGCAACGGCGCCGGCAAGACCACCCTGCTGCGATTACTGACGGGCGAAACGCTACCCGACAGTGGTGAAATCTGGCGTCAACCGGGTTTGCGCGTCGCGACTCTGGCTCAGGAGTTACCGACGGACACCACGGCCACTGCCTTCGAAATCGTCGCCGGCGGGTTAGACGGATTGGGTGAGTTGCTAGCTGAGTACCATGAAGCAGCGCTACAACTGACGCATGACGCCAGCGCCGAACAATTGCAACAGGTCGAACGCTTGCAGCATGAGTTGGAAGCCCGCGATGGCTGGCGCTGGCAACAACGAGTGGAAACGGTGATCACCCGCCTGCAATTGCCGGCGGATACCCCCCTAGCGGAACTCTCCGGCGGCTGGCGGCGGCGGGTACTGCTGGGGCGGGCGCTGGTGAGCGAACCGGAAGTGCTGCTGCTGGACGAGCCGACCAATCATCTCGATCTGGAAACCATCCAGTGGCTGGAAGAGGAGCTACTGGAGTTCCGGGGCGGCCTGCTGTTCGTCACTCACGACCGCGCCCTGTTGCAACGGCTGGCAACTCGGTTGCTGGAACTAGATCGCGGTATCCTCACCTCCTGGCCCGGCGACTACGCCGCGTTCGTGGAGAAAAAAGCCGCGCTGCTGGAGATCGAGGCACGTCATAACGCCAAGTTCGACAAGAATCTGGCCCAAGAAGAGGTGTGGATTCGCCAGGGCATCAAGGCTCGACGAACCCGCAATGAAGGTCGCGTGCGGGAACTGCTGGCCTTGCGTGAGGAACGCCGTCAACGTCGTGAGCAGACTGGCAAGGCGCGTTTCGAGCTGGAACAGGCGGAAACTTCCGGCAAACTGGTCATCGAGGCGAAAAACCTTCGCTACGCCTGGCAAGACACCCCGTTGATTCGGGATTTTTCCACCCAAATCATGCGCGGTGACCGCATCGGTCTGATCGGCCCCAATGGTTCCGGCAAGACCACCTTATTGAATCTGCTGCTGGGGCGACTCACACCCGACACAGGACAGGTTCGACTCGGGACGAAACTGGAAATCGCCTGGTTCGACCAGTTGCGCGAACGGCTGGACCCCGAACAAACCGTGTTGGACACAGTCGCCGAAGGGCGAGAAACCGTGGCGATCAATGGCCGCCACCGGCATGTGATCGGCTATCTGGGTGATTTCCTGTTCACCCCGCAACGAGCGCGTTCCCCAGTCAAATCCCTGTCCGGCGGTGAACGCAATCGCTTGTTGTTGGCGCGGCTGTTCAGTCAACCGGCGAATCTGCTGGTCATGGATGAGCCGACCAATGACCTCGATCTGGAAACGCTGGAGTTATTGGAGGAACTATTGCTGGATTATAGCGGTACGCTGCTGCTGGTCAGCCACGACCGGGCTTTCCTAGACAATGTGGTCACCAGTTGCCTGGTGTTTGAAGGCAGCGAAACGGTGCGTGAATATGTGGGCGGCTACAGCGATTGGCGGCGCCAGCGACCCGCATTGGAACCTACGCCGGTGGCCAAGCCGGTCAATCCCCCGAAACCGGTATCGCCACCTGCGTCGAAACCGGCCAAACCCGGCAAACTCGGCTATAACGAGCGGCGGGAACTGGAGCAGTTACCCGCACGGATCGAGGCGCTGGAACAGCGCCAGCAAGCGTTGCAGATGCAGATCGCCGACCCCGCTTTCTATAAGCAGGAGCCAGAGACTATCGCTCAACGGCTGGAGGAATTACGCTCCTTGGAAGCGGAACTGGAAGCAGCCTATGCGCGTTGGGAAAAACTGGAACTGTAGACCAATAACCCGAGGTTACGGATCTTGCGCCGCGACAAAGCAGCCCGTGCGCGTGCATAGCCGATCAGCTCTTTTCACGTTCCGGGAAGCTATGCCCGTCTTACACTAGATCAGGTTCCCGCCAACTCCGGCTTGGTGTGATAACCGCGCGGGGTATAGACCCATTTTCCCACCCGTCGGGTTTCGCTGTTGCCGACCATGACCAGGGACAACATGTTCAGCGGTTCCGGGTCGAGTTCACCGAGGGTCGTGACGGTCAACTGCTCCCCCTTGCGGGTCACGTTGAAGGCGACGATCACCGGCGTCTCCGGCGTTCGGTAACGCAGCAAGATCTCGCGCGCCTGGAGCAATTGCCAGGAGCGCTTGTTGGAAACGGCATTGTAGAAGGCAATCGCGAAATCGCCCTGCCCCGCCAGATCGATCCGCTTGGCGATCAACGCCCAGGGCGTCAGCAGATCGGAGAGGGAAATCACGCAAAAGTCATGCGCCAACGGCGCTCCCACGCGCGCCGCCGCCGCTTGCATGGCGGAGATGCCAGGGATCACTTCGACTTCGACATCCGCCCACTCCGGTTTCGGCTTGCGTGCCAGCAATTCGAACACCACCGTGGCCATGCCGTAAATACCGACATCACCACTGGAAATCAGTGCGGTGGTTCGGCCACTGGCGGCCAGATCGAGGGCCAGCGTGGCGCGGGCGAGTTCCTCGCCCATCGGCGTCTTATGCCGGATCTTGCCTTCAGTGAGTTCTCCAAGCAGGTTGAGGTACAGGCCGTGACCGGCCAGGTCCGTGCAAGATTCCAACGCGGCGCGCGCGGCGGGACTGAGATGCTCCAGCCCGCCAGGGCCAGCGCCGATGAGATAAAGTCGCTTCATGGCGTCCTTGGGATGACGAAGATTGTTTGATGCTGACGGTCAATCGGCTAGCAGTCGATCCAGCACTGCCGACAGCGTTCAATTATGCAAAATCTGACTCAGGAACAATTGGGTCCGATCGGACCGAGGATTGGTGAAGAACTCTTCCGGCGTGTTTTCCTCGATGATCTCACCGCCGTCCATGAAGATCACTCGATGGGCCACGGTTTTGGCGAAACCCATTTCATGCGTGACGCAGAGCATGGTCATCCCCTCTTCGGCCAGGGTGACCATCGTATCCAGTACTTCCTTGATCATCTCCGGGTCCAGCGCTGAGGTCGGTTCATCGAACAGCATGATCTTGGGATTCATGCACAGACTGCGGGCAATGGCCACGCGCTGTTGCTGACCGCCGGACAACTGACCCGGATACTTGAGCGCCTGTTCGGGAATCTTGACCCGCTCCAGATACTGCATGGCGAACGCCTCCGCTTGCTTGCGCGGCATCTTACGCACCCAAATCGGTGCGAGAACGCAGTTTTCCAACACGGTCAGATGCGGAAACAGATTGAAGTGCTGAAACACCATGCCCACTTCGCGGCGGATCTGTTCGATCAGCTTCACATCATTGGTGAGCGCCAGACCATCCACCACGATGCGCCCGCGCTGATATTCCTCCAACCGATTGATGCAACGGATGGTGGTGGATTTACCGGAGCCCGATGGACCACAGATGACGATACGCTCACCCTTCCGAACCGTCAGGTTGATGTTCTTGAGCACATGAAAAGCGCCATACCACTTATGGACGTTTTCCATGTGAATCATCACTTGATCGGACAGCGATACGGAAACGGGAGCGGCAACGGTTGACGATGCATTCATCGGAGAGAGATTCCTAACGCTTGTGGCCCGTGTGCAGGCGTTTTTCCAGGCTTTGACTATAGCGGGACATGCTGAAACAGAACAACCAGTAGACAGCAGCGGCGAACACATAACCTTCGGTGGAAAAACCGAGCCATTCCGGGTTCGTCGTGGCGTTGTGGACGATGTTCATCAGGTCGAACAGACCGATGATCAGCACCAGCGAAGTGTCCTTGAACAGGGCGATGAAGGTATTGACGATGCCAGGAATGACCAGTTTCAACGCTTGCGGCAAAACGATCAGCGCCATGATTTTCCAGTAACCCAATCCCAGGGCGGCAGCCGCTTCGAACTGGCCTTTGGGAATGGCTTGCAAGCCGCCGCGCACCACTTCGGCCATATAGGCGGCCTGAAACAGCGTGACCCCGATCAACGCCCGCAACAGCTTGTCGAAATTCATGCCTTCGGGCAGGAACAGCGGCAACATCACCGAGGACATGAACAACACGGTGATCAGCGGCACCCCGCGCCAGAATTCGATGAAGGTCACACACAGGGTTTGAATCGCCGGCATTTGCGAGCGCCGACCCAACGCCAGTAACACGCCCAGCGGCAGGGCGGCGGTCATGCCGACGCCGGCGATCACCAACGTCAAGAACAATCCACCCCAACGCCGGGTGTCCACGCCCGACAACCCGAACAGACCGCCTTTGAACAGCATATAAGCGATGATGGGATAAATCACCAATAGTCCCAAACCCAATCGTACCTTGTATGCATTGGGTATGGCGCGAACGAACAGCGGCGCAGCGCTCAGAACCAGTAACAACACGGCGGTATTCACTCGCCAGCGTTGCGCTTCCGGGTAGAAACCGTACATGAACTGGTCGAAGTGCGCCTGGATGAAAATCCAGCAGGCGCCGCTGTGCGCCTGACAGTCCGCGCGCGTCTCGCCGCTCCAGGCGGCATCGAACACGGCCCAGTTCAGCAGGGGCAAAATCGTGATGGAGAGCAGGTACAAGGCCAACACCGTCAGGGCGATGTTAAGCGGCGAGGACAGCAGGTTACGATGTAACCAGCCAAACACACCGATGACGTTGGCCGGTGGCGGCAGATCAGGATGAGGAATATGCGACTCAGCCATCGTTCAACGCTCCACCAAGGCGACGTGCTGGTTATACCAGTTCATTCCCAGCGAGATCAGCAAGCTGATGGTGAGATAGACCGCCATGGTGATGGCGATGCATTCGATCGCTTGGCCGGTCTGATTGAGCGTCGTGCCAGCGAACGCCGCCACTAGATCCGGATAGCCAATCGCCGCCGCCAGTGAAGAATTCTTGGTCAGATTCAGATATTGGTTGGTCAAGGGCGGAATGATCACTCGCAGCGCCTGCGGCAGGATGATCAAGCGCAGGGTCAGATGGGAACTGAGGCCCAGCGAGAAAGACGCTTCGGTTTGGCCATGGCTGACCGCCTGAATACCGGCGCGGACAATCTCGGCGATGAACGCGGCGGTGTAGATGGTCAGAGCCAGCAGCAACGAAGCCATTTCCGGGATGACCGCCAAACCACCCTGGAAATTGAAACCGCGCAACTCTGGATACTCCCAGTGCAGCGGTGAGCCGGTCAGCCAGAAGGCCGCCAGCGGCAAGCCAAGCAGCAGCGCCAGCGCGGTTCTCAGCACCGGGAAAGGTTGGCCGGTCGCCATTTGCCGCTGTCGCGCCCAACGCGCCAATACCAGGACCAACACGACGGCGCTGCCTAGCACCGCCAACACCCAACCGAAACCCGGTTGAAATTGTGGTGCGGGTAAATACAGACCACGGATGTTTAGAAAGAAGGCGTCCCCCAGACTCAGACTCTGGCGCGGCGCTGGCGCGGCCCGCAGTACGGCGAAATACCAGAAGAAGATCTGTAGCAGTAACGGAATATTACGGAAAGTCTCGATATAGACCAGCGCCAGTTTAGCGATCAGCCAGTTCTTGGACAGCCGCGCGACGCCGATGATGAAACCCAGCAGGGTGGCGAGCACCACACCCAGCGCCGAAACCAGCAGGGTGTTCAACAAGGCGACCCAGAATACCTGGCCATAGCTGGAAGTGGCCGAGTAGGGAATCAAGGTCTGGATGATATCGAATCCCGACGGTGAAGAGAGAAACCCAAAACCGGATGCGATGCCGAGTCGGTGCAGATTATCCTGCGTGTTGTCGAAGATGGTCCATCCGAAAGCCACAGTTGCGATCAGGGCAAGCGCCTGGAAAATCAAAGCCCGGATTTGGGGATTGTTCCAGAAAGGTGGTTTGGGTGGGAGAGAAGCGGTGTGTTCGGTCATAGAGGTTTCCATACGGAAGGTCAAAGGCTGAAGGCTGGAGTGGGTGAATTGTTTCGCTTTTTGCCTTCAGCCTTTCGTCCTCAACCCTGATTACCTGACCGGTGGCGCGTATTGCAAACCGCCCTGCGTCCACAGCGCATTCAAGCCGCGCTCAATTTTCAGCGGACTGCCCTTGCCAACGTTGCGCTCGAAGATCTCACCGTAATTACCGACCTGCTTGATCACCACCGCGATCCAGTCGTTGGCTAGGCCGAAATCCTTGCCCTTGTCACCCTCGACACCTAACATGCGCTTGATGTCGGGATTGGTGGATTTTTTCATTTCCTCGACGTTCTTGGAGTCGATGCCCAGTTCCTCAGCATCAACCATCGCAAACAGGGTCCACTTGACGATATCGAACCAGTCGTCGTCACCGTGACGGACCACCGGGCCAAGAGGCTCTTTGGAAATCACATCCGGTAGAACCACATACTGATCCGGCTGAGCCAGCTTGATACGTTGAGCATAAAGCTGGGATTGATCGGAGGTCAGCACGTCGCAGCGACCGGCTTCCAGCGCTTTGGCGCTCTCATCGGACTTATCGTAGGAAATCGGCGTGAACTTCATCTTGTTGGCGCGGAAGTAGTCGCTCAAATTCAACTCCGTGGTGGTGCCCGCCTGTACGCATACCGTAGCACCGTCCAGCTCCTTGGCGCTTTTAACGCCCAGCTTCTTGTTGATGAGAAAACCTTGGCCATCATAGTAGGTAACGCCAGTGAAGTTCAGACCCTGTGCGGAATCGCGACTGGAAGTCCAGGTCGTGTTACGCGACAGGACATCGATTTCGCCGGATTGCAGGGCGGTCAGGCGTTCTTTCGCGGTCAGCGGAGTAAACTTGAGCTTCTTGGCGTCGCCGAACACCGCCGCAGCGACTGCACGGCACACATCCACGTCGATACCGCTGTAATTGCCTTTTTCGTCAGCGTAAGAGAAACCGGGCAGGCCATCGCTGACGCCGCACTTGATGAAGCCGTTTTTCCTGACGGCATCCAGGGTGGCGCCCGCCTGGACAGCGCTGGCGGAGGCCAGTAGGCTGGCGGCGATGAGGCTTATCGTCAGTGATTTGGCAGTGTTCATGCAAAATCTCCTTTGATCGGTAGTCAAGTAAGGATCGGAATTCAACGACGAAGTGTAGTAGAACGGGCAGTATATCGCCGCCTGTTCGGAGGCCATGAGATACCACAATGCACAAAAATCCCCAAGAATTCGCTATGAATTGGATCGAGGCCTGGAATTCCCATGATCTCGATCGAATCCTGTCACACTATACCGACGACTTCGCAATAACGACGCCCATGATCAAGCTGGCCATGGGAATCGACCAAGGCACGCTCAGGGGCAAGGAAAACATTCGTCAATATTGGGCAACGGCCTTGCAAAAAATCCCGGATCTGCATTTTGAACTCATGGATGTCACCCAGAGTGTTGATTCAATCGCTTTGTATTACACGTCAGTGATGGGCAAGAGGGCGATCGAGGTCATGTTCCTGGACGACAAGGGCAAGGTAAATCGCGTCATCGCTCATTACAGCGAGGACTAAGCCCGTCATCGATCAGACCTCCTCATGACCTGGCGAATCCTGTTGCTCGGTAAACGCGGCAGCTTGGTGCTGTGGCTGGAGAATCTGCATCGCGCCTGTGTCCGACTCGGTCACGCGGCGCACCTCTTCGCCATCAACGGCGATACCTGGCCTGCGCGTCTGCGGGCCAAGTGGCAGGGACGAAGTTCAGCGACCGCCGACTGGATGCTGGCCCGATTCGAGCGAACCCTGCAACGCTTTCGCCCTGAATTGGTGATTGTCGCGGGCGTCTTCGGCGTACCACTGGACTACTATCGTATATTACACAGTTTGCCTCAGCGACCGCTGATCGCCGGTCTGGTCGGCGACCGCTTTCCCGCTGACAGCCGCGAGCGCGCCAATCGTTGCGACCAGCTATATTTCACCGATACGCGTTTTTTTCAGGATGCCGAGCAGGCCGGCTTCACCTCGCCCAGCCGCTATCTGCCGCTGGCGGTGGACCCGGAACGGTTCTATCCAAGCGCTGCGTTCCGTAGCGACGAACTGTTGTTTGTCGCCAGCCGCACCGGTTTCCGCGAATCGGTCGTGCGCGGCCTGCACCAGCCGGCGCGCATCATCGGCACCGACTGGAGCCATCTCGCTGGAGAGCATTTCCATCGGGTCTCCAATCGCAAGATCAGCCGTCAAACCCTGATCCGGCTTTATCAGCGCCATCAGGCGGTGCTCAATGTCCGCAACGAAGCCAATGTGGAGCACGGTTTAAATCAGCGCAGTTTCGAACCTTTGGCCTGTGGCGCCGTCGTGCTGAACGACGATCTGGTCGATTTGCCCCGTTGCTTCGAACCGAACCGGGAGATTCTGGTATACCGGGATGCTGACGAATTGAATGCCCTGGTCGCCCGACTGCGATGCGAACCAGCTTTTGCCGCGCAAATCGCCGCAGCTGGTCGGCAACGGGTGCTGGCCGAACACACCTACGCCCACCGAATAGGAACCGTATTATGCGATTTGAGTTTTTGAGCAGGCTGGTCCATGCAGCCGCCCTCTTTTCAAGGTGCCCGTCGGCGCGATCGATTTTCCGGCTCTCCGGAGAGCCGGCAAGAACATGACCTGGCGAGTCCTGCTGACACGCGGCCTGTCCAATGTGCGCGATGCAGTGGCGCTGATCCATCAGGCCATGACCCCCGGCGAATTTCATCTCGGCGTAACCTATTGCACCGAACATACGCCGTTGCGCCAGGTGGCTGATTCTTTCCATCTTGAGCTGACGGTTTCGGAAGCGGACACCTATGTCGAAGAAGTGCTGGAACTCTGCCGCCAACAGGATTTTGGTTGGATTTGGCCACAGAGCCGCTGGTCGCTGTGGTTGCAGGCCCAAGATCGCTTCACGGCTGCCGGCATCCGCTCGATCCTGCCCTGTCCGGATATCGACACGCTGGAAGTCCTCCAGGACAAAGCGCGTGTCAATGACCGACTGGTCGCCGCCAAGGTTCCGCTGCCCCACAGCATAAGGGTGACTACCGGTGATGAATTCAACGCCGCGCTGGCTGAACTGGGCGGTGGAGCACGAAAAGTGTGCATCAAGCCCGTGCAATCGATTTACGGCCTAGGCTTTCGGGTGATCGACGATCTCAAACGCCCGTTCGACCGCTTGCTGAGCAATGATTTCTTCGCCATCGGCAGCGCGGATTTTGCGGATCTGCTGGATGCGGCGGCTGGCGAGCGTCCGTTTCTGGCCATGGAATATCTCACTGGCGACGAGCGTTCCATCGATTGTCTAGCCTGGCATGGACGACTGGTGCGCGCCGTCACACGCCGTAAACCGTCCGCCGCCCAGGGTCGTTGGCAGATCATTGAGGAGGACCCGGCAAGCTGGAGCATCGCCGCCGATGTGGTGCGCGAGTTCCAGCTGCACGGACTGGTCAATGTGCAAACCCGCGAGCGGCTGCATGCAGACGGTCATCGCGAACCCTGTTTCCTGGAGGTCAATGCGCGCATGTCGGGAGGAATCGATATGGCCTGTCAAGCGGGGCTGAATCTGCCCTATTGGTTATTGCGACTGGTGACGGCGACGACCGAGGAGGCGCACCTCCCTTGGCCCGCCTCGGGGTTGCGGGTCGCCAAGATCGAACAGGCAGTCACCCTGAATGGAGCCAGCGCATGAGAGTTGTGGAAACCTCCATCCAAGCGGGCTGTCTGAGCTTGACTCTTCACCGCGAAGAGCAGCCCCTGGAAGCGTGCGTCACCTACGCGACTCGCCAGAATCCCCGACGACTATACCTGTTCGTCAGCAAAGTGCTGGGCAAACACTGGCCGGTGCGCCCCAGCGTGATGCGTGCGGTTCACCAACGACTAGCGACCAAGATAGCTGATCTGCCCGGACCGATGGTGGTGATCGGCATGGCCGAGACCGCCACCGCACTGGGGCGCGGCGTGGCCGAGGAAGCGGCCTTGCAGAGCGGGCGCGACGACATCCTGTACCTCCAGACAACGCGCTGCCGATTGACGCGACCTTTAGCATTCGCTTTCGATGAATCCCACAGTCACGCCCCAGATCATGCGGTTTATCTGCCGGAGCCAGCCCTGCAACCCTTGTTTCAAACGGCGCGCAGCCTGGTGCTGATAGATGACGAGATTTCCACCGGACGCACCCTGACGGAGCTAGCTCGCGCCTATTTGCAACTTAATCCACGAGTCGAACAGGTGGCGCTGGCAAGCATCACCTGTTGGCTGAACGAAGCGCGACAACAAGAACTGGCGGCGTGGCTGAAACGCCCGATCTGTTTCCCTGCATTGGTCGAAGGCGAGTTCAGTTTCACCGCCGATCCAGCCTTCCCGCCACCGGCGCTGCCCGTTGTTTCCGCAGATACGACGCAATCCCATGATGCTATCGCCACGGACCCTGCTTTGACGGGTATCATCGCGGGCCGCTGGACCAATCCCCTCCCCCATCGAGCGCGAGCCAGGCTCGGAAAAGCCAATGGCCCTCTGGCCATTATCGGCACCGGTGAATACGCCTACACGCCATTCCGCATCGCTTTGATGCTTGAAGAGGAAGGTTACGACGTGTGCTATCAATCCACCACTCGCTCGCCGATTCTGATCGGCGACGCGATCGCCAGTCGGCAGGAATTCCTCGATCATCACGGCGACGGCATGCCCAATTACCTTTACAACCTCGATCCAAATCGACGGCCGATGGTGATTTACGAACATCCGGCCTTGTCGGAGAGGCATACCCTGCCTAACGTCATCGGTGGTTTGGCGCTCGCTGTGGAGGAGCCATGCCGCGCGTCGTAATCTTTCTCGATCTGGACGACACTATTCTGCAAACCACCCTAAAGTGTCCGCCTGACGAACCACTGGCGCCCGCCGCTTTCAATCGTGCTGGTGAGGCATTGTCATTCATGACCCGCGCCCAGCAACGGTTGCTGACCTTCTGGCTGGAGCAAGGCATGGTGATTCCGGTCACTGGACGGACCGACGATGCGCTGGCGCGGGTGGCGATTGCCTTCAACTCCTGGCGCATCACCCATCACGGTGCGGTGATCCGCCAACCCGATGGATCATTGCCCACTTGGTGGTTTACTCGAATACGTCCAGTATTGGCAGCTGCGCAACCATTCCTATGGGGCGCCTCCGCCCGTTTGAGCGCCGGGGCGACAGCAGGCGGTTATCGGGTCAGCAATCACTCGGTGGACCAATGGCTGACTTACGTTTCTGTCAAAGCCAATGACGGCGGCGCAACGCTGACTCGCCTGGCGGCGCAACTGCAACAAACCGGATTGCCAGCGGAATTGGCGCTGCACTGCAACGGCAACAATCTGGCGCTCACCGTTCGAGGCGCGCAGAAACAAGACGCCGTGCGGCAGGTCATCGTGGAACTGCAACGCGCAGGACCGATTGTCACCATCGGCGCCGGCGATAGCTTGACCGATCTGCCGTTCATGCGCGCCTGCGATTTTGCTCTGACACCTAAGGATAGCCAGATCCAAACCGAAACCTGGAGCATGGGTCTCGATCCTTCTCGTCCTAACACCCTCCTTCGAGAGGAACGCACGCCAAGCAAAGGTTTCGTCAGAACTCCTGCCCCTAGCAGAGAGGAGGATGGAGAAGCATGATGCTACCGTTCACCGGCAGTTACCGAGCCGAAGACACCGTGTTTCTGCTCAAACCCCTGTGCTTGGAGATGGTGGACGTGGCTGCCAAGGAACGCCTGATTCAATCTGGTCAACGCCATTACAGCGAGATGCTGACCCCGGAACAGACGCCGGGGCCGCGCTATCTATGCCTATTCGAGGCGCTAACCGATCGTTACGCGGCGCGGTTGGCGACAGAAATAGCTACATTGGCGCACTATCTTATGGAAGCTCGGCATCGACAAATCACCGTGGTGTCGCTGGCTCGCGCCGGTACACCCATCGGCGCTCTGCTGATTCGCGCCTTGCGCTGGTTGGGACGGACCGATATACGCCATTATTCGATTTCCATCATTCGCGACCGTGGCATCGACGAAAATGCCCTGGCGTTTATCTTGCGTGGCGAACAGCGTGAACCGGCAGGGCTGGTTTTCGTGGACGGCTGGACCGCCAAAGGAGTCATCGCCGAAGAATTACGCCAAGCTTTGCGACGCTGGAACGCCCGTCACCCGGAACAGTTACCAGAGATCCTGCACGTCGTGTCCGATATCGGCGGCGTCGCTGACGTAGCGGCCACCTACGACGATTACGCTATTCCCAGCGGCATTCTCAACGCCACGGTTTCAGGATTGACCAGCCGCTCGATCCTCAACGCCGCCATCGGTCCGGATGATTTCCACGGTTGCGTGTTTTACCAGGAGTTCGCGTCCCACGACCGATCGAACTGGTTCCTCGATCGGGTAGCTGCGCTTTTCCCGACCGTGACGCCAGGATCGGCGTACGCCGATCGAGAAAAACGCCGGGCGCAGCGACAAGCCATGACCGATTTTCTGGCCGGCCTGCACGTGCGCTACGCCATTAGCGACCGTAACCTCGTCAAGCCAGGTGTGGCCGAAGCAACCCGAGTCCTGTTGCGCCGCGTGCCCGGCCTGCTCCTGTTGCGCGATCCTGCCCATGCCGACGTGCAACACCTGCAGCTGTTGGCCGCGGAAAAACAGGTTCCCGTCATCGTTGACCCGAGCATGCCCATCGCGGCGACCGCCCTGATCAAGGAGCTGTTATGAGTGTGATTCCTGTCGATTTTTGTGCATCGCATACGCATTTTTACCTTGAATCCGCACCGACACTGTCGGCAACCCAATTGGGCGCCTCGCTGTATGTGCCGGCCAGCCGGCCAGACTTGGCGATGATCGCGCATGGCCAAAAAGCATTCCCGGTCCGCTCATTGATCTTCTGCACCGAAGATGCACTGCACGAGCGAGAGCTGGAACCGGCGCTCAATCGACTAGCGGCGCTGTTGCCGGAATTGAAAACCGGATGGTCGTTGCGCTTCATCCGTCCGCGCAATCCAAGCGTGTTACGCCGACTCTTGCGCATGAACGGCATCGAGCATATTCAAGGCTTCGTGTTGCCCAAAATCGGCCCACGCGCTCTAGGTAACTGGCTGCGCGCCTGGGATGACCGCTACGGTCACTGGCTGATGCCAGTCCTGGAAACCCCGGAAACATTTGATCGCCGCCAGATGGAAACACTGCGCGACAGGCTGGAAGATAGCGGGTTACGCGAGCGGATCTTGTGCTTGCGCATCGGCGGCAACGATCTTCTGAATCTGCTCGGTATCCGCCGGGCGCGGAACGCAACCATTTACGACACCCCACTGCGTGGCGTGATCAGCGATCTGGTCTGTATTTTCCATCCTGCCGGCTATTCCCTAAGCGCTCCTGTGTTCGAGCGGCTCGATATGCCGGAGGTGCTGGCGCGCGAGGTGGATGCCGATCTTCAGCATGGATTGGTCGGTAAAACAGCCATTCATCCCATGCAAATACCGATCATCGAGAAACACTACCAAGTCTCTCAAGAGGACTACGAGATGGCGGCAGCCGTGTTGGAGCCAAATGCAGCTGCGGTCTTCAAGCTGAATGGGACTTTTTGCGAACCAGCCACCCATCAGCGCTGGGCGGCGGGAATCCTGGAGCGGGCGAAAACCTTCGGAATGGCCACGTAATTTCGACAGCACACGATTCTTCATCGTGCGATTAATCCCTTGTTGCGCTATAACTTCATAGGTATGGCTTCTTACAGAGAAAGCCTCCATACAATCATGAGTCTACCTCTTATGCCGGAACATGATGAGTTCCTCTCCTTTCTCGACGAGGGAAAGGCGGCGCCTGTCCCGCCAGCTGCCAACAAAGGGCGGCCCTGGCAGGTGCTGATCGTGGACGACGATCCCGACGTCCATACGACCACTGAATTCGCCTTGGGCGATGTGATCATTCAGGATCGCCACCTGGAATTCCTGCACGCCTACTCCAGTATCGAAGCCCTGCAACTCTTGCGGCAAGAACCCCAGATCGCCGTAATTCTGCTCGACGTAGTCATGGAAACCGAAGATGCCGGTCTCCGCATCATCCACGCGATCCGTGAAGAACTTAGGCTAACTCACACCCGAATCATTCTGCGCACCGGCCAGCCGGGCCATGCCCCGGAAATCGACACCATCAACCGTTACGATATCAACGATTACAAAACCAAGAATGAGTTGGTCCGCAAAAAACTCTACACGACATTGACGACCGCCATTCGCTGTTACGACCAGCTACGCCGATTGGAGGCCAGTCGGCGCGGCCTGGAGCAAATCATTGCCGCCAGCAATCAATTCATCGTCGAACAAGGCTTGCAAACCTTCGCCGAGGGGGTCATCGCTCAGATTGCTGGATTCGCCGGCATCGAACCGGAAGGGCTGGTGTGCGTTGCTGCGCACCCCACCACCGGTGCTGTCGATGACCTGATACCCGATCCGCACCCAGTCATTACCGCCGCCACCGGTCGTTATCGCAACCTGATTCGCCACCACCTGGAGGAAATCGACGACAGCCGAATCGTCGAACATCTCACGCGCTGCCTGATCGAGCGCCGCAGCTTGCTCGACGAACACAGCCTGACCCTGTTTTTCACTGGTCACGAAGGCTACGATTTCGCCGCATTCGTCGATTCAGCCGGACCATTGTGCGAAGTGGATCAACATCTGCTCGAAGTGTTTTGCATCAATATCGCCTTGTGCGCCGACAATGTCGTTCTGGTCTCTCGTCTACGCAATCAGGCCTTCGTCGATAGTCTGGTCCACCTGCCTAACCGCACGGCTTTCATCCATACCATCGATCAACGACTGAAAGAAGATCAATGCGACCAACAGATCATCGCCCTGATCGACGTTGATCAATTTGCCGAAATCAATGATATGCTCGGCCATCAGTACGGCGACCGTCTATTGTGCGCGATCGCCCGCCGCCTAGAGCAACCTCCGCTGGATCGATGCCTGGTCGCCCGAATTGGCGGGGACAAATTCGGTGTTTTCGGCGAAAATCGACTGGTGCAACCGCAGATTCTGCAACCGATCTTTGCCACGCCCTTCAGCGCCGAATGCGTGGAACACTCCGTCTCAGTTTCGATAGGATTTGCCCAATTCAACGCCTGTCCCTCTGCCTGCGGCACAGAGTTGCTTAAAGATGCCTCCATCGCGCTGAAACACGCCAAATCCAGCGGTTTTGGCCAAGTGGCCTATTATTCCGACGCCATCCGCACTGAAACCCGCGAACGCACCCGTCTGCTGAACGATCTACGCCACGCTTTCGATCACGATCATCTGTTCATCGTCTACCAACCCCAATTGAGTCTGCACAGTGGCGCGGTAATCGGCGTTGAGTCATTGATACGTTGGCGCACCGAGGATGGCCGTTTCGTGCCACCCGATCGCTTTATCCCAATCGCCGAGCGTTCTGGCCTGATCGTCAGCCTCGGCAACTGGGTGCTACGCACCGCCCTGCACGCTTTAGCCCGACTGCGAACGGCAGGCCTTGACCAACTGCGCATGGCGGTCAACGTCTCGGCAGTGCAATTCCGCCAACCCCAATTTCCACAAATAGTACAGGAAGCGCTAAGTGATACGGGAGCCCATGCTGAGGATCTCGAACTGGAAATCACCGAGTCCGTCGCCGCCCTGGGCTTCGACTACGTGGAAAAACTGTTGCGCCAGTTGAAAACCACCGGTATTGGCGTCGCCATCGACGATTTCGGCACTGGTTTTTCCTCACTGTCCTACCTCGATCGCCTGCCCGCGGACCGCTTGAAAATCGACAAATCCTTCGTCTGGGCGTTGGATTCGCAGCAACCAGGACAGCGCATCGCTGAAATTGTCATCGAACTGGGTCGAAAGCTGGGTATGAACGTCCTGGCCGAGGGGGTCGAAACCGCCGCCCAGGCGACCCTACTACGCGATCTGGGCTGTGACGACGCTCAAGGCTACTATTTCGGCAAACCGATGCTGCTGGAAGACTTGTTGAGCTGGCTATCGGCGCGGGGTAAAGAGCAGCAGCCATGAGGCGCTCAATCGTCTGCCTTGTGGCGCTCATCTCTCTACTGACCGGTTGTGGCCCCAGCGACCCGGTGCGCATCGGCTTCATCGGCGGACTGACTGGGCGCAATGCCGATCTCGGACTCACCGGACGCAACGGCGCCCTGCTGGCGGTAGAGCAATGTAACCAGGCGGGCGGCCTTCTTGGCCGCAAGGTCGAATTGTCGATTCAGGATGATGCTCAGAGCCCCGAAATCGCCATCCAGGCGGTTGAAACGCTGGCGACTTCACAAGTCGCCGCCATCATTGGCCCGATGACCAGCGCCATCGCCGATGCCATCCTGCCCATCACCGAACGGGCTGGCTTGGTGATGGTCAGCCCAACCGTGACCGCTACCCAGTTTTCTGGCCAAGACGATCTCTTCTTCCGCGTCGTCTCGACCACACGGGACTATGCACGCGCCGCGGCCCGCTTTCATTACCAACGACAGGGACTGCGACGCGTGGCGATCGGCTACGATTTGCGCAACCAGGCTTTTTCCGAAAGCACCTTAAACGAATTCCGTATGGCTTTCACTGAATTGGGCGGTACGATTGCTATCGCTTTACCCTTCGAATCAGCCACCGATACCCAGTTCGGCAACCTGGTCCACGAACTCTTACAAGCACAACCCGATGCCTTGATGGCCATCGCCGGCGCCGTCGATACCGCTCGCTTGGCCCAGCAGGCGCGTAAACAAGCCCCTGAACTGCCGCTCATCGCCACTCAGTGGGCGGCGAGCGAACAATTGATCGAATTAGGAGGACGCAGCGTGGAGGGCTTGCATCTGGCGCAACTCTTCAATCGGAACGACCCTTCTCCCCGTTACCAAGCCTTTCGCCAGGACTATCGAGCCCGATTCAAACAGGAGCCAGGATTTGCCAGCATCGCGGCGTATGATGCGGCGCGTATCGTATTGGAGGCGCTCAATCGTCCATCCGAGCACCGATCGCTCAAGGAGATCCTCTTGCACAACACGTTCGCTGGCGTTCAGCAACCGATCCGCTTCGACCGTTTTGGAGACACGGAACGACCGGTCTCCATCACCATGATCCGTGATGGCCAGTTCATCATCGTCGAGTAAGTAAGCGCCATGCGGGTATGGCGACTGCATACCTTTCTGATTTTTCTACTGGCGGTCACGCTACTGGTCACGCTAGCGACCGTAGGCAGCGCTATCCTGGCCGTGCGTCTGCCACAAATCGCCGAGGAAAATCGCCGGGTAGCGCAAAGCGAGGCCGAGGACCTGGTCAGTCGAGTAGAATTTCTGATGCACTCCCTCCAAACCCGCCTCGAGCCTTTGAATGCCTTACCACAGGAACTGCTCCCTGTTCAATGGCACTCCCTCCTTGACGCCGTCGTGGGTGATGGATCTTCATTCACCGCTATTTATATTCTCTCTCCAGATGGGATCGTGGAAGCGACCGGGGAGATCGCCGCTTTGCACCACCAACATACCGACTTGATCGGCATCGATTTATCCGCTAGCCAGTTATATCGCCTCGCCCAGGAGCAACAACGACCCACCTGGAGCGATCGCTATCTATCGGTACTCTCCGGCAACACGACAGTCGGCTTGGCGATCCCCATACGCGGCGACCGTATGGTGATCGGCGAAATTCCGCCACAGTACCTGACGCGCGCCCTACGCACCGCACGCATGTTCCCCAATGAATCCATCTGGATTATCGACCGACGTGGGGAATTGGTGGGCGACACGGAGCCCCTCACTCAAGTCGGCATCATCAATCTGCTCGGACTGCCACTGGTGCAGATGGCGCTACGCGGCGAACCTCTATCTGAAACATTTCAGTACCAGGGGCGCAGTTATTACCTGGCAGCCCAGCATTCACGTACCCTGGATTGGTATTTTCTGGTCAGGCTACCTGCGGGCCTGCACAATCCGGATATTCAGTCCACCTTGATCATGGCGGCTGTCGGCTTTGTCGGCTCCTTGCTGATCGGCATCCTGCTCGCTCCATTGTGGGCCTCCTATATGGCGCGACCGGTGCGCGATCTGATGAAAAGCGCCCGCCAGGTCACTGAAGGTCAGTCTGAAGGGATCTGGCCGCGTAGCTCGATTGGCGAATTCAACCGCCTGTCCGCTCACCTTGAGCACATGGCCAACACGATCCAGGAACGGGAACAGCAACTCCGCACGCTCAACACCGAACTTGAGAGCCGTGTCACCCAACGCACTGCCGATTTGGCCCACATCAATCACGAGCTATCCGAAACGTTGGCTACGCTGCGCCACACCCAACAGGAGCTGGTGCGCACGGAAAAACTGGCCGCTCTGGGCGAATTGGTGGCGGGCATCGCTCACGAACTCAACACGCCGATCGGCAACGGCTTGATGGCCGCCTCGACACTGCACGACAAGGTTCGTGAATTTCAAAGGGCCACTCAGGAGGGATTACGCCGCTCGGTGCTCGACCATTTCGTCACTCAGGTGGAAACCGCCGCCGACATCACCACCCGTAACCTGCATCGCGCTGCCGAACTAGTCACCAGCTTTAAACAGGTAGCGGTCGATCAGACCAGCTCCCAACGACGCATTTTTGATCTAAAGGCAGTCGTCAACGAAATTCTGCTCACCCTGCATCCCATGCTGAAGCGTACTCCTCATCGGGTCATGACCGAGATCCCGGATGGATTGCAGTTTGACAGCTATCCCGGCCCCCTGGAGCAAACCCTGGCTAACCTGATCAATAACGCCATCTTGCATGCTTTTGACGAAGGCCAGCCAGGCGTCATTCAGATTACGGCCAATGCCATCGACGAAGGCCAGGTTCGGGTACAGGTCAGCGATAATGGAAAAGGCATTCCTATTGCGCTACAGGAACGGATCTTCAATCCCTTCGTCACCACTAAAATGGGCCAGGGCGGCACCGGGCTGGGATTGCATATCGCCCATAATATCGTCACCCACGTCTTGGGCGGCAGTCTCATCTTATGCAGCGAGGAAGGCCAAGGCAGCGAATTCGCCATGCTGCTGCCGAAACAAGCGCCGGGCGCGACTGGCGACACCGCGAAAACCGACCCTTAGTCAGCTTGAACGGCGGCGCATCCATGCCACTGGTCATTTCGCAACACCACCTGTCTGCTGGTTGCGGTATCCTTAGCATCATGAATCTGACCGACTCGCTGCTGCCCGCCGATTTGCTCTTCTCCGCCAACTTCGCCTGGTTGCTGGTTGGATTGTACGCTTTGCGTTTGGCGCCCTGGCGTGTATTGCTAATCAACCCCAGGCTCCAGCATGTTTTTCTGGGCGCTTCGGTGATTTTGTACCTGATATGGATTTTCGAGGTGGGCGTTCATCCAGCACTCGGCTTTCATCTCTTGGGTGTGACTGTCTATACCCTGATGTTCGGCTGGTCGTTAGGCATCATCGGTTCCAGCCTGATCATGCTAGCCATAACCGTCAACAGCGGTGATTGGGCGGCGTTGGCCATGAATGCTCTGCTATTGGGCGCACTGCCGGTCTCGGTCAGTTATGGCGTGTATGTGTTCGTAGACCGCTATCTCCCCCACCATCTCTTCATCTACATTTTCCTGTGCGCCTTCTTCAATGCCATGCTGGCCGCCGGCGTCACCGTATTGACGCTGGTCGCTCTGTTGGTCGCCACTGAAACTTACCCCTTTGCCCGCATCAGCAACGAATATCTGCCGTTCGTACCACTTTATCTTTTTCCAGAAGGTCTGATCAACGGTATGATGACCACCGTCCTGATCGGTTTACGGCCAGACTGGCTGAAAACTTACGACGACGAGCGCTATCTGAAATCCTGAATGGCATCGGCGACCATCGAGGTCTTGATTGAGCGTGTTTGGAAAACTGTTTGGCGGAACCTTTGGTTTTATGATCGGCGGACCGCTGGGTGCGTTACTCGGTGCAGCGGTTGGCCATAATTTTGATCAGAACCAATGGAAAGCGACTGTCTCGTCAGCACCGAAAATGACGGACCGCGATCCTGCGCGGCAAGCGTTCAATGCGACAGTGTTCCAGATGATGGGCTATATTGCCAAGGCCGATGGTCGGGTCTCGGAACAGGAAATCGCCGCGGCTCGCGCCATCATGCATCACCTCCAGCTGAACGCGGCCCAACAACAATCGGCCATCGACGGTTTTACCGAAGGCAAGCAACCGGAATTTTCCGTGGAAACCGCCATCGAGGCGTTTCAACGCGCCTGTCGCAACGACCCGGCGATGCTGCAACAATTCGTGGAGTTGCTGCTGAATATCGCCTACGCCGATGGCCGCCTGCACCCCCAGGCCCATGCCCGTCTGTTGTCCGTCACTGAACGCCTGGGCATTCACCGTTTGCAGTTTGAAACCCTACATACGCTGTTTCGCGCCCAGCGTTGGGCGCATCAGTCCGGCCCGAACGATTTTGGCGGTTCCAGCAACGCCGGCGCGGACAAGCAACACGAGCGACAGGCGCATGGCAGGCGACCCACCACCGCTGTCAACTCACTGAGCCACGCCTTCAGCGTACTCGGTCTGGGACGTGAAGCCAGTCCGGAAGAGATCAAGTTGGCCTACCGTCGTCTGATCAAACAGCACCATCCAGATAAACTGGCCTCCAGCGCCGCCTCACCGACGGAACTAGCTCGCGCCACCGAGAAAACCCGCGAACTCACCGCCGCCTACGAGCGGATTCGGGAAGCGCGGGGATTTTGACGGGAGCAAGCCTCAGCTCCTCGCAGGCTGACCGGTCGGCTGACGACTACAGCACCCCGCGTTCCGCCAGCGACACCGTCTGCCCATCACCGATCACCACATGATCCAGTAACCGAACATCCACAGTGGATAAAGCTTCTTTCAAGCGCAGAGTAATCGCCTCATCGGCCCGACTCGGCTCGGCAACTCCGGAGGGATGGTTGTGCGCTGCGATCACCGCAGCCGCATTGTGATACAAAGCGCGCTTCACCACCTGACGGGGATGCACGGCTGAACTGTCGATGGTCCCGAAAAACAGTTCCTCGTACTGAATCACCCGATGCTTGTTGTCCAGAAACAAGCAGGCAAACACTTCATGGGGATGGTGGCGCATCCGGGCCAGCAGGTAACGGCGGGTATCGGCCACGCTCTGAATAGCATCGCCCCGTTGCAAGGTATGCTCCAGATAACGGCGAGCCAGCTCCAGCACCGCTTGCAACTGGACGAACTTGGCCGGCCCCAATCCTGGCGTCGCACAAAATCCAGCTTGATCCAGCTCCAGTAACTGCCGGAGGCTACCATGCTGCTTGAGCATATCGCGAGCCAGATCCACTGCGCTGCGGCCCCGCACCCCAACCCGCAGAAAAATGGCCAACAGTTCGGCATCGGAAAGAGCGGCGGCACCCCGTTGCAACAACTTCTCTCGGGGGCGCTCGTCATCGGGCCAATCACGGATGGACATGGCAGCTCTCTGATCGATTCACGACATTAAATCATGTTATAAATAAAAGAGTTAGCTATTTACTGCGCCACTAGCAAACTCACTTACCAGCATCTCCGCTTGCTTGAGCACCGTCTCAGTTGCCAGCTTTTGCATATCTGGCGGATAGCCATATTGCCGCAGCGTTCGCTTCACGATGACTTTGAGCTTGGCCTTCACGCTTTCTTTGATCGTCCAATCGATAGAAGCATTGGCCTTCACTCTTTCGAACAATACGATCGCTAACTCGCGCAGTTTGTCCTGTTGCATCAGCGCTCTGGCGCTCTCGTTGTTGGCGACGGCGGTATAGAAGGCGTACTCATAGTCGCTCATACCCAGTTCTTCGGCTTGTTTGTCCGATTTGACGATTTCCTTGCTGATATTGATCAGCTCGTCCATCACCTCGGCTGCCGTAAGCACTTTAGCGTGATAGCGCTTGACGGCGTCCTGCAACATTTCCATCAGCGATCGGCTCTGCACCAAGTTCTTTTTGGCGCGCGCCTTGATCTCATCGTTGAGCAGCTTTTTCAACACTTCCAGCGCCACGTTTCTGTGTTCCTTGTTCTTCAGCTCCAGCAGGAATTCTTCGGACAAGATGGAAATATCCGGCTTCTTGATCCCCGCTGCGTCAAACACGTCGATGACCTGCTCCGACACCAACGCCTTGTCGATCACCTGCCGGATGGTCGATTCGATTTCCTCGTTGGTGCGCCCCGCACCCGTACTGTCGAACTTTGCCAGCCGCGCCTTCACCGCCTGGAAGAACGCCATTTCGTCCATCACGTCCATGGCCTGCTCGTGCGGGATGGCGATGGCAAAAGCCTGCGAAAGCGCGGTCACTTCGTCGATATAGCGCTTCTTGCCATTTTCCAGGCCGAGGATATGTTCTTCCGCTGCCAGGATCATAGAGAGCTTGCGAGAGGTGTCGGCCTCGCAGTAGTCCTCGTAGGGGAAGCCGTGATACATGGCCGCCACCACTTCGATCTTTTCCAGCATCATTTGCGCGGCCTGTTCCTGCGCCAGCATCGGGTCACCCTTGCCGCCGGCATCGGCATAGAACGACAAGGCCTGTTTCAAATCGGAGGCGATGCCAAGGTAATCCACCACCAGCCCCGCCGGTTTGTCGCCATACACGCGGTTGACGCGGGCGATGGCCTGCATCAGGTTGTGCCCCTGCATGGGTTTGTCGATATACAAGGTGTGCATGCACGGCGCGTCGAAACCAGTAAGCCACATATCGCGCACGATCACGAGCTTCAGTTCGTCATCCGGGTCTTTCATGCGCTCGGCCAGGGCCTTGCGTTGCTGTTTGTTGGTGTGGTGTTTGGCCAGCTGCGGGCCATCGGAGGACGCCGCCGTCATCACCACTTTGATGACGCCCTTGGTGAGATCATCCGCATGCCATTGCGGACGCAATTTGATGATTTCGTCGTACAGTTCCGTCGCAATGCGCCGCGACATGGCCACGACCATGCCCTTGCCGACAAACACCTCCTGGCGCTTTTCAAAGTGCGCGACGATATCCTGCGCGACATTACGGATGCGCTGCTTCGCACCGACCAGGGCCTCCATCTGCGTCCACTTGGCCTTAGCCTTTTGTGTCTCGGTCAGCTCGTCCTGGCTCAGTTCGTCGTCCAGTTCGGCAATGAGTTTCTTGCCTTCGTCGCTGAGCGTCACCTTGGCCAGTCGGCTTTCGTAATAAATCCTCTTCGTGGCGCCATCTTCCACCGCTTGGGCGATGTCATAGACATCGACGTAATTGCCAAATACCGCCGGGGTGTTGACGTCGGTCTTTTCGATAGGTGTGCCGGTAAAGCCCAGATAGGTCGCGTTCGGTAGCGCATCGCGCAGGTATTTGGCAAAGCCGTAGACGATCTTTTGGCCTGTCACGTTACCTTGCGCATCCTTCTCGTCCACCGTCTTGGCCTTGAAGCCGTATTGCGTGCGATGCGCCTCGTCGGCGATCACCACCACGTTGCGGCGCTCGGTCAGTCGTTCATAGACATTGCCTTCCTCGGGCTGAAACTTCTGCATGGTGGTGAAGATCACCCCACCGGAGGCCACCATCAACCGCCGCTTCAATTCCTTGCGATCATCGACCTGCACCGGTTCCTGCCGCAACACCTGGGTACAGGCAGCGAAGGTATCGAACAGTTGATCGTCCAGATCATTACGGTCTGTGATCATGACGATGGTGGGATTGTCCAGCGCCAGCACGATCTTGCCGGTGTAGAACACCATGGACAGTGACTTGCCGCTGCCCTGGGTGTGCCACACCACCCCGGCTTTCCGATCGCCTGGCGGTTGGGCGTTGACGCTCGGCACGCCGTAACTCTCGGGTGTTTCCGCTACGCTCGGTGCTGCTTGGCTGGCGGCGCGCAAGGTGGAAGCCACGGCGGCGTTGACCGCATGGTACTGGTGGTAAGCGGCCAGCTTCTTCACGGTGCTGATGCTGATCACGCCGGTGTCGGGGTCTTCCTTTTTCGATTTTTCGAACACGATGAAATGGCGCAGCAGATCCAGCAGTGTGGCTTTGTGCAACATGCCCTTGATCAGGGTTTCCAACGGGCTGATGAGGTGTGAGGCCTCCAGCTTGCCGTCCGCTGTCTTCCAGGCCATGAAGCGCGAGAGCTCCGCCGATAACGAACCTACCTTGGCTTCCAACCCATCGGAGATCACCAACAGCCCGTTATAGGTGAACAGGCTGGAGATCACGGCCTTGTAGGTCTGCAATTGTTGGTAGGCGGATTGGATAGTGGCGTTTTCATCGGCGGCGTTCTTGAGTTCGATCACCACCAACGGCAAGCCATTGACCAATAGAATCACGTCCAGGCGCTTGTTTTGGTGGTTCTCGATCACCGTGAACTGATTGGCCACCACGAATTCGTTGTTGTCCGGCCTGGCGAAATCGATCAACCACACCAGATCCCCGCGCGCGTTCCCTTGGTGCTGATAGGTGACCTTGATACCCTCGGTCAGCATCCGGTGGAAGGTTTCGTTGTTGGCGATCAGCTCTGGCGAATTCAGGCGCTGAATCTGCTTGATGGCCTCCTCACGCGCGTCAACGGGAATGCTTGGGTTGATGCGCGCCACTGCCCTACGCAACCGCTCCAACAGCAAGACGTCCTCGAAGCGCTCCCGCTCCGGCGTGTCGCTATCCGGTGCGATGGCGGGGGCGTAAACGTACTCATATCCGAGCTTCTCAAGCAGCTCGATGGCGAAGGTTTCGATGTCCGATTCGATGAGTTTATGCATCACGGCAATCCGAGCTCGATCCAATCGACCACCTTCAGACGATGGCCAACAATGGCATTCAACTGTTTGTCAGCCGTCCAAAATTCATCGCAACCTGCCACCATGGCAGCGGCGATATGTAGGGCATCAGGCGTTTTGACTCTGGTGTGCAGTCGCAACCGAGTTGCCTAGTCAAAAACGTCTCTATCGAATGAAATCAGGCTATCGCAAGCATTGAAGAATCGGTCATAAAGCTGCAAATTGTACTGATTATCTTGTCGTAACGGCAAAATGCGCGCCTCCATTCTGACTAATTCGCTACTGAAAATTCGGTGTTTTACCATTTCTTGTTTGAGCGCCATGCGTTGTGCATGGTCCCCTTCAATCAGACCGATGACCATGCAGCTATCCAAATAGACATTAGCCACTTAACGACTCCCAATTATCCCGTTCTTCCCGGAGGCGCATCTGAATAGACTCCCTGCTTGCGCCACCCTCTACCTGATCGGGCAAACTTAAGAGAAAATCGGCCATTTTCACCTGCGGCTTCTCCGGTTTTTCCAGAGAATAAATGATCGCTATTTTCACCTTTCCTGCTGGAATATCATTCGGCAGGCTGAGATGAATTTCATGGTCTATGGAGAGTTCAGCTTCGATTTCGTAGTAGGCTTGCATGGTTAAACTCCCGTGATTAAAAATTCGCCCTGTCTGCATCTTGCACTCGGAAATTGCGCAGTGCAGCGTCGTAGAGCACGTCATCCTGGGTAATGTTGCCGCGAGCCTGAATCCGCCTGATCTTGGCGATGGCATCCAGAACATGCAGGGCATAGGGTTGCCACGGTTTCTTCATAATTCCACGGCCTCCCCCAACACTTGCTCACGGATATAGCGGTTGAGTTCGTACTCCGGCGCCAGTTCGACCTTGCACAGCAGCAAGTCAGACAGCTTTCCGATCAAAGGCAACCGTTGGGTGAACAGATTGTAACCGCTCGGAAAATCCACCAGAAAATCCACATCGCTATCCGGGCACTCCTCGCGACGAGTGACGGAGCCAAACACCCTTAAATGCCTGGCGCCATACTCGCTAGCCAATGCCTTAGCCTTAATAATCGACTTTTTCTGCTGGATTTCGTCTAGCAGCATGGGCAAGCCTCGCAGGCCACCCGCACTTCGCCGCTCATGAGTTTGGGGAGAAGAGTGTCGCGGAGTTTTTCGAGGGTTTGAATCTGTATGGAATTCACGCGTAACTTTTGTACGGCAGACTCCGTAAAATCGTTGAACTCGTTTACTACCTCTAGTGGTGGAATCTTTATATCGTAGTTTTTTAAGTAATCGACGTTGACGCGCTGCCGTCCACTAGAACCTTCCATACAGCCTTCTGCATAGTCCCTAAAATCACGATATCGAGAAAGCGTGTAAGCAAAGAACGGATGCAGAGTTTCTTTTGGACGCATAACGATATACTCGGTCGACCCCCAACCAACTTGCTCCGGTTCTAGAAACGTAACAAAGGCTGCCTTGCCATTTTCAAGGCAAGGTGTAATGCGTGCGAGCAATGTGTCCCCGTTTATGAATTTAGTACCGGAAGAGAATTCTCGGTTATACCAGCCATCAGGACAAAATGTCGTTGTGCTAAGTGTGGCCATTTCCAAATAGGGTGCAATTACTCCTTTTACCAACTTCCTCGCTGGACCAAATTCAATTAAATCTACGACAGTCCCTTTCTCCCAATCTTCCTCCGCTTCTTCCACGAACCACTGGCGGAAGAGGGTTTCGGCCATAGCTTCGAGGGTCTTGTTTTGGCGGTGGAGCAGGTCAATTTTGTCGTCGAGGCTGGAGAGGACTGAGGCGATGGCTTTTTGTTCAGTAAGGCCAGGTGCATTTATCTTTATTGGATGGATATGATTTCTGTTTAGTGATGGCTGAGCGCTGCCAGAATGAAACCTTGAAAGTCCATCGTCTTCAGAAAGTAGTATGCGAACTTTGGGTCATTGCCGTGGAAATCTTTGACATATAGGGCAGTATTCAGCGGCCAGTAATTAACGGGAGAGTACGATACAACACCGAATGATGCGCCACTTCGACCAACAGTAACTCCAGGACCTTTAGCTCGTGCTTCATTGTGCCATCCTGTAATGCCGAATGACCCTAGAATTGGCACCTCCCCAGTGGCACGACTGCTATTAGGAAGATCGTGGCCACGCTGAAAAGTTACGAATTCTCCTAGCGTTATCTCTTTCCATTCACCCATCGACTTCTACCTTCGCCAAATCCCACACTCCCCCTAAAGCACTTAATTTCCGATCAAAGGTATAAAGCTGCAACTGCCTTTGTCGTGCGTCGCTGAGTATCATGCAGTCCGCAAAGCCAACGTTGCTTTGATGGAAAACCTCCAGTCCAGCTTTAACTTCAGCGTCATTCTCCAACTGGATATGTGGGTGTTGAATGAGCTTCTCCAAGACCAGGCCAATGTGTGCCTTTTCGAATTGATAACAGCTTTGTAACACCCATATCGTTTCAATCAACACAATCTGATTGACCCACAAACTGTTATGTAAGGCTATCAACCTCCGAGCCATGCGGCACTGTTCCATCGCACCGGGATCATCGACCAAGACTCTCACCAAGACATTGGTATCAATGGCAATCATCGAAATTATCCTGACCTTGTTGGCGAATGGCCTGCTCCATCTGCTCCAAAGATACCGTTTGCGTCGCGGTCAACAGACCACAAATATCGGCAAAGCGCTCGTCTGTTGGTTTCACTTGCGGTTTGATTGACGACTGTTGAGCGGCTTTGTGCAACGCCATTTCCGCTTGGTCACCCAGCAATTCCCTTAAAAACAATTTCTTACTTTCTTCTGGCAGGGCTCGATATAGCACATATAAACTATGGGCGGCGGTTTCATGTTGCGTTTGCATGTTTTTTTTCCCTTTTATCTCAATTAGTCATACCGATTAGGGTCAATTCAGAGTTTCACCTTCGCTAAATTTTCCGCAATCAAAACATTCAAGCGCATCTCTTCTTTTAGCTGCGCTTCAAACTCCGCCTTGAGCTGGGTGAAGCGCTCCTTGAAATCGAAATCGTCCTCTTCATCCGGCAAACCCACATAGCGACCCGGCGTAAGCACATAGTCCAGTTCTCGCACGCGCTCGATGCTGGCGGAGTTGCAGAAACCTTTGATGTCTCCATAGCCACCGCTTGGATTCCGCCACTTGTGATAGGTATCGGCCATCGCGCCGACGTCATCCGCCGAAAACTCGCGCGTGCGGCGATTGATGAGGTGGCCGAGGTTGCGGGCGTCGATGAAGAGGATTTCGTCGGCGCGGTTGCGGAACTTGCCATTGGTCTTGTGGCGGCTGAGAAACCACAGGCAGGCGGGAATTTGCGTGTTCAAGAACAGTTTGGCGGGCAGGTTGACGATGCAGTCCACCAGCCGCGCCTCGATGAGTTGTTTACGGATGTCGCCTTCGCCGGAGCTTTTGGAGGTGAGCGCGCCCTTGGCGAGCACGAAGCCGGCCTGGCCGTTGGGGTTCAAGTGATAGAGAAAGTGCTGAATCCAGGCGTAGTTGGCGTTACCGGTGGGCGGCGTGCCGTGTTGCCAGCGGCCATCCTTGCGCAACAAGTCACCGCTCCAGTCGCTATCGTTGAAGGGCGGGTTGGCGATGACATAATCGGCCTTCAGGTCCTTGTGGGCATCGTTGAGAAACGAGCCTTCGTTATTCCATTTCACCTGCGAACTGTCGATGTGGCGGATGGCCAGGTTCATCTTGGCCAGTCGCCAAGTGGTTTGATTGCTCTCCTGCCCGAAGATGGAGATGTCGTTGACCTTGCCCTGGTGGTCGGCGACGAACTTCTCCGACTGCACGAACATGCCGCCGGAACCGCAGCAAGGGTCCAGTACGCGGCCCTTGTAAGGCTCCAGCATTTCCACCAAAAGTTCGACCACGCTGCGCGGCGTGTAGAACTGGCCACCCTTCTTGCCTTCGGCTAAGGCGAATTCGCCCAGGAAGTATTCGAACACATGACCGAGCACATCGGCGCTGCGCGCCTTGGCGTGACCGAGCGCAATATTGCCGATGAGGTCGATAAGGCCGCCCAGATTGGTAGGATCGAGATTGCCGCGGGCGTAGACCTTGGGCAGCACGTCGCGCAGCGAGGCGTTCTCCTTCTCGATGGCGTCCATGGCGACATCCACCGTCTTGCCGATATCCGGCTGCTTGGCCTTGGTGAGTAGATAGGACCAGCGCGCGGTTTCCGGCACGAAGAACACGTTCTCGGCCTCGTATTCGTCCTTATCCTCCGCATCGGCCCCGGCGTAGTCGCCCACGCCAGCCATGAGTTTTCCGTACAGCTCGTCGAAGGCATCGGAGATGTACTTGAGGAAGATCAGCCCCAGGACGATGTGCTTGTACCCCGCCGCATCGATGTTCTTGCGCAGCTTGTCCGCTGCTTTCCACAATTGTTTCTCGATGGGTTCTTCTTGCTTGGGTTTCTGGTCATTTTTTCTGGCCATACTGTTCCTTATACTGAGCTATACCGTTCCGCACAAATACCGTGAAGCTAGAGAACGCCCGAGTTCTCGCGCCAGACTGCGGCGGTGACCTGTAAAAGCGTGGCAATCGGGAAATAGGCATTCTTCGCGTACCCTGTGGGACAATGCCGGAATGCGCCGACTGAGTAGACACAGGACAGGCGGCGGACCTCGGGCTCAATACCCCGAGCACATCAGCTTTCGCTGATTTCCACCTTTTCGGAGGGGTTAGATAACCTTAGCCGAAACACTACTGAACACCAAGAGCCCGATGAAAACCGATCATCCCTTTCACTCAGAGCAGACCCCAGGTGTCGCTAACCGTGTTGGATCGATAGCCTCTGCGGCCAACAAGATTTTTTCCCTGTTTTTGCTCAAACCGTCGCATTATGACGACGACGGCTACGTCATCCAGTGGGCGAAATCCTCGATCCCGTCCAACACGCTCGCCGTGCTGTATGGCCTCGCGCTGGATTGCGCCGATCGCCGGGTTCTGGGCCATGACGTGGAGATCCGTATCACCGCTTGGGACGAGACTAATACACGCATCCAGATTGAGCGGATCATCCGCGAGATCCAGGCGGGTAGCGGTTTGGTTTGCTTGGTGGGCGTACAAACCAACCAGTTCCCGCGCGCCCTGGATATCGCGCGTTCCTTGCGTTCGGCAGGCGTTCCGGTATGCATCGGTGGCTTCCATGTGAGCGGTTGCCTGGCCATGTTGCCGGTGATTCCTCCAGAGATGCGCGAGGCCATGGAGCTTGGTGTCACCTTGTTCGCGGGTGAGGCCGAGGAGCACTTCGAGCATCTGTTGCAGGCTGCCTATACAGGGCGGCTTGAGCCGCTCTACAACCACATGGATAACCTGCCGGGAATCGAGCAGGCGCCGATACCTTTCCTCCCCGCCAACGTGGTGAGCGGGACGAGCAGGATGCGCACGAGTTTCGACGCGGGACGCGGTTGTCCATTCCTCTGCAGTTTCTGCACGATCATCAATGTGCAGGGACGCAAGTCGCGCACTCGCAGCGCCGACGATGTCGAGCGCATCGTTCGAGCGAACCTCGCACAGGGAGTCCACAACTTTTTCATCACCGACGACAATCTCGCACGCAATCAGAACTGGGAGGCGATCTTTGACCGGCTGATCAGCCTGCGCGAAGTGGAAGGCCAACGCATCTACATCGTGGCGCAGGTTGATACGATGTGCCACAAGATCAAGGGCTTCATCGAGAAAGCGGCGCGCGCCGGCGTCAACCGGGTCTTCATCGGTCTCGAAACCATCAACCCAGACTCGCTCAAGCAGGCCCGGAAGGGCCAGAATCAGATCACCGAATACCGGGCGCTGTTGCAGGCGTGGCATCGTCACGGCGTACTCACCTACGCCGGCTACATTCTCGGTTTCCCAAACGACACACCCGATTCGATCGAACGGGACATCCGAATCATCCAGCGTGAACTACCCATCGACATCCTCGAATTCTTTATCCTTACTCCGTTGCCAGGCTCCGCCGATCATAAGCGGCTTTACCTCGACGGCGTCGAGATGGACTCGGACATGAACCACTACGATCTGTTTCATGTCACCACCCGTCACTCACGCATGTCGGATGAGGAACTACTAGGGATCTATCGCAAAGCCTGGGAACTTTATTACACGCCGGAGCATGTGGAAACCGTACTGCGCCGGGCCAAGCACTGGGGCTACGATCCCCACAACATGATGTGGAAATTGCTTTCGTTCTACGCGCCGCCAGTGTTGGAACATGTGCATCCGCTGGAGGGTGGGATTTTCCGGCGCAAGTACCGCAAAGACCGACGGTATGGTATGCCACTTGAAAATCCGCTCGTTTTCCACGCACGCACTACCTGGGAAATCTTCTCCAAGTACACGCGCTTCCTCCTCATTTATCTCCGGTATCGACGAACGCTGCGGCGCGTGATGCGCGACAACCACTCCTATATGGATGTCGCCATGACGCCAGTCGATGATGTGGTGGAGTTCGAGCAGTTGGAGATCTTCAACTTCACCGGGGCGGCAAGAACAGCAGCGGAAAAGGCCCAGCGGCGTCGCAAGGCGAAGAGTCTATCCGTGTAAATTGGATGCGCCTCCATAAATCATGCTCAAAAACCATCGATCGATGATGCTCCAGCAATTCCAAATTCAAGACCATGCTGGTATGCGCTGGCTGCACCGATGGGGCCGGCCTAGCTCTGCATGGCGCACCACCGTGCTGGGTGACGATCTCTACTGCCATCAGCCCTTTTGCGAGCAGGTGCTCGCGCAGGGCCTCGCATTTTTGTTCGTGTGCTTACCGCTGAGCAGTCCGTGCATGAAATGGAAAAAATCACACGCTAAGCGTGTGGCTCGCCGAACCGACCCGCTAAAAACTCGATGAAAGCCCGCACCTTAGCGGCCAGGTAGCGGCGGTGAGGATAAACTGCATATAACCCATACTCGACCGTCTCGTAAGGTTGAAGGAGCACGCGCAGGCGTCCGTCGCGCACGGCGTCGGCGATGGCATAGGCTGGACTGCGCCCGATGCCCACGCCCGCGATCGCCAGTTCGCGCACTGCCGACGCACTGTTGGCGTGAAACGGCCCCTGCACATCGACGGCTTGGGACTCGCCCTCGATTCCATAGAGCCAGCGCGTGGGCACGTCAACATTGGTGTCAATCACGCACGTATGGGCACCCAATTCCCGAGGATGCACCGGTGTTCCATGCCGCTCCAGATAACGCGGCGCCGCATAAGTGGCCATCCGGATCGTCGCCAGACGGCGGGCGACCAGACGGGAATCGGCTAGTTCGCCAATGCGCACCCCCACGTCGACCCCCTCCTCCAGCAGATTGACGAACCGGTCGGTGAGCTGCAGTGCGACCGTGACCTGGGGATACTGTTCCAAGAATGCCGCGATCACCGGCGCCAGCGACCGCTCGCCAAAGGTTTGCGGCGCAGTCAGGGTCAGATGACCTCGGGGGAATGCGTGACGATCCTGGATTGCGGCTTCCAATTCATCGATGGCCTCCAGCAGGGGTTGACACCGTGTGTAATAGACCTGCCCCACTTCCGTCAGACTCAGATGACGGGTGGTGCGATTGAGCAATCGCACACCCAGCCGCTGTTCGAGCTGGTTTAAATACTTGCTGGCCAGCGCTTTCGACACGCCCAACCGGTCCGCGGCGGCGGTAAAGGAGCCGGTATTGACAACCGTGAGGAAGGTCCGCATGCCGAGGAGCGTATCCATAATTGTCAATATAACAAATACAGATTATCAATAGAAACCCTATTTTTCTTCTAATCGAAAACAATCACACTGCGGCTCATCTGAAGCCCTTGAGCGGGCTTCGATCATCCGGCGGTCCGAACGGACCCCAACTGATTGCAACATTCATTGGATAACGAGGAGAGCAGCATGAACATCACCATTATCGGTACCGGCCACATTGGCCAAGGCTTAGCAGGAGCGTTGGCTCGGACCCGGCACGGCGTCGTCCTGGGAGGGCGCACCCCACGGCAGGGTCAGGCGGCGGCCGAAGGCGTGAATCAGGCTACGGGCGCGCTGATTCAGGGTGCGGATATCGCTACGGCGGTCCGGTCGGCAGAGGTCGTGATTCTGGCCGTGCCGTTCGATGCAGTCGACGCCGTTCTGGCGGCAGCTGGCGACCTGCGCGGCAAGATCGTGGTGGACCCCACCAATCCGCTGACGGCGGATTACATGAGTTTGACCGTGGGTTTCGATACCTCCGCCGCCGAGCAGATCCAGGCCCGGGTCGGCGAGGTTCCCGTGGTCAAGGCCTTCAACACGGTGTTCGCCTCGATTTACGCGGAAGGTCCCCGGTTTGGCGAAATGCCGGTCCAGGTCTTCTATGCAGGCGATCAGACGCGGGTCAAGGAAGTCGTTGCCGAGTTGATTCGAGACGCGGGCTTCGAGCCGGTTGATGCCGGTCCGCTGACCCATGCCCGTTATCTCGAACCGTTGGCCGCGCTCAATATCCAGTTCGGTTACGCCCTCGGTCGTGGCACACAGATCGCGCCGGCCTGGCTCGCACGACCTCCAGTGGCCGCTTGATCGTCGCTTCGTCCCTTTCATCCCTTTCTTCAACCACAAGGAATGCCATCATGATCGATCTCAAAACTGCACCGTATGCCGCCCTGGTCTTGCGCTTGGCCCTCGGCCTCATGTTCATCGCTCACGGGCTACTGAAGCTATTAGTGTTCACGCCCGCTGGCACCGTCGGCTATTTCGAATCGCTGGGCCTACCCGGCCTGTTCGCCTACGCAACCCTGGTTGCCGAACTGGGGGGCGGATTGGCTTTGCTACTCGGCATCGCCAGCCGTTGGGTGGCGCTGGCGCTGATCCCGTTGCTGGCCGGGACCGTGGTACTGGTCCATGGCGCCAACGGCTGGCTGTTCGCCAATCCGGGCGGCGGCTGGGAATATCCGGTGTTCTTGATAGCCGCCGCCGCGGTGCAAGCTCTGTTGGGCGATGGCGCCTATGCCCTACGTTGGCCAAGCCGTCGCCTCTATCGCCCGGTCCCGGCGTGACGGACACGGTCGGCCAGGCATCCTGGGCCGACCGGTTTCTTTTGCCTCCCACGAAAGCACCCCGTCGTCTGGAATGACGCGAAACCCACTGATCACGATTGGAGCCATGCCATCATGAACGAGAGGAAGGATTTAGTCGCAGGCGTCGTGCAGGAACGGCCCTTCGCCCCCGAGACCGAGAACGGTGCGTTCCGCCGTGAGGAACGTACCTTTCGACGCTGGATCACCGCCGACGGCGCGTCTGGGTTTCCGGCCGAGCCGGGCCGTTATCACTTGTACGTGTCCTACGGTTGTCCCTGGGCGCATCGCACCCTGATCGTGCGCGCCCTCAAGCGCCTCGACGCCATTGTCTCGGTGTCGGTGGTGGAGCCGGTGATTGGTCCGCAAGGATGGGCCTTCGGCGACGCGGCGCACGGGACGGCCGATACCCTGTACGGTCATCGGTATCTACACGAGCTTTACACCCGAGCGCAACCAAGCTTTACGGGTATCGTCACCGTGCCGGTGTTGTGGGATCGGCGCGAACGCACCATTGTGAGCAACGAATCTTCCGAGATCATTCGGATGTTCAACACCGCGTTCGATGCCTGCGGCGGGGACGCGGCCGTCGATCTGTATCCCGAACCACTACGCCCCACAATTGATGCGCTCAATGACTGGATCTACGACGACATCAACAACGGCGTCTACCAGGCCGGGTTCGCCACGACGCAAGCCGCTTACGAACAGGCCGTGGACCGGTTATTTGCCGCGCTCGATGAGCTGGAGCAGCGGCTGACTCATCAACCTTATCTAGTGGGTGAACAACCCACCGAGGCGGACTGGCGGCTGTTCCCCACCCTGGTCCGCTTCGATATGGCCTATCACGGCCTCTTCAAATGCAATGTGCGCCGACTCATTGATTACCCTCGCCTGTGGGACTACACACGCCGGTTGTATCGGATGTCCGGCATCGCTGAGACGGTACGCCTCGATCACATCAAGCGGCTGTACTACTCCCTGTCCGCACTGAACCCGACGGGCATCCTTCCCAAAGGACCGGCTCTGGATCTCCAAGCAGTCGATTGAGGTGCCGAGCAACGCTACGGTCAGGAACTGTATCGGTGGTTTGCGTGTTAAAGCCGCGCCACCACCTGCTCCATCCGCTCCTGCCCCACGTTGGTGTAAATCTGCGTAGTGGCGACGCTTTCATGACCGAGCAGCGCCTGGATGTCCACCCGTTCCACCCCGGCATTGAGCCGATTGGTCGCATAAGTATGGCGCAGGCCACCCTCAAACCATCCGCCCTGGCGGCCTGAAAATGGGGTTGATGAATTCGCCAACGGTGTCAACGTTAGTTGAGGGCCACGATGGCTGCATGAAGACTTGCCCGGATGGCTCATCCCGGCCTCATCGAGAACGGCGCGCTCGACCTGGGGTTTAGGCTTGGAAACCCAGACGACTTAACTCTCGCCACCTCAGGACTCGTAACCCCTTCTTGGCGCGAACCTCGTGAATCCACTTCCGCAAAGACTCGGGAAAGTGACACGACTTGGAAAGTTAACCGGGATACGGTTTCCAATTACCGGATGATCTCTACGGCCATCTCCGTGCGCTTGCGATAGGCCAGCCGATTCTTCTGATAATGCAGCACATCAATGACCTTTCAGCCGATAACTTTCCAAGTCGTGCACCCACCGCCTGCAAGCCGGTCCGGCGCGAAGCAGGGGCAAATTTAGAATTGCTGATGATGCTCGATGCGCCGCCACCAATCGATGCCGGCCTAGCAGATTTCATCGCGCGTGGTGTGTCATTCACACAGTGACAGATTGACACAGTGCCTGTCACGGTTTTTGCGCAATCACTTTGCCCGCTGCCGGATCGAACAGCTTCGACCATCTTTCAAAAAATTATTTTTTATTTAAAAAATAAAAAGATATAAAAAATAATCCCCACTATTGTGCGGTTGGCTTACTTGTTGTTAGGAAGATCCTCAAACCAGGCATGAGCGAGCCAGTCAAGTCGCTCACGCTGCACAACGATTGCCGAACGGTTCGGGTGCGACCTGAGCCATTCGAAAGGCAACACCCCTATCATTGATAGGGAAAATAATGCGGATTTGATCCGCTCATAGCTATCAAAGGAAGAGGAGTCAACCGTGGAAGCACACAAACTCTGGCAATTTCCAATCAAGGAATTTCATCGTATTCCCCGAGGTCTGCTCGGCCCAGGCGCCTACGAGATGGTAGGGCTGGAAGCCAACAAGCTCGGTTTCAAGCGCTGCGTACTCGCCACTTCCGGGCTGCGCGGCACCGGCATCGTCGAGGATATCATCGGCAAGCTTAAGTACCGAGATGTGGATGTCGTGCTCTATGACAAGGTCGAGTCCAATCCGAAGGACTATAACGTCATGGACATCGCCGATCTCTACACTCGGGAGAAGTGTGACAGCTTTGTCTCGGTCGGCGGCGGCAGCGTCACCGACGCCACCAAGGGCGCACGGGTCGTAGTCTCTCACGATGGCCGCAACATCAACGAGTTCGACGGGTTCAACAAATCCGAGAATCCCAACAATCCACCGCATATCGCCATCAACACCACCGCCGGAACTGGTTCTGAGACCAGTTGGGCGTATGTGATCACTGACACCACCTCGGAAAAGGCTCCGTACAAATGGCTGGGGCTGGATGAGAACGTCCCGGTGACGCTGAGCATCAACGATCCGGTTCTGCACTTCTCCATGCCACAGGACTTGACCGCTTTCTGCGGTTTCGACGTGCTGGCCCATGCCTCCGAGCCTTACGTCTCCCGGATCGACTTCATACCGAGTCTAGGCAGCGCGCTGCTGGGCATCGAGCTGGTGGCGCAAAATCTGCGGCGCGCGGTACTGGAACCGCTGAATTTCGAAGCTCGCACCAACATGATGTACGCCTCTTATGTCTCGGCACAGGCGTTCAACAGCGGCGGCCTGGGCATCATCCATTCCATCTCCCACGCGGTCAGCGCCTTTTACGACTCGCATCACGGCTTGAACAACGCTATTGCGCTGCCTCGCGTCTGGGAATACAACATGCCGACCAATTACAAGCGCTTCCGCGATATCGCTAAGGCCATGGGCGAAAACGTGGATGGCCTCTCCGATGTTTCCGCCGCCGAACGAGCGATAGAAGCTGCGGTCCGCTTGAGCAAGGATCTCAATATTCCGGCCAATTTCGCCAGCGTCGGTCCTTACACCAAATCACAGATGGGTAAAGGACGTTATGCCGAGTTGGGCAAGGCGAAGATCGCCGCTGACGAGCGTGATATCGATCGCATCACCCATCATGTGCTCGGTGACGGCTCGACGCCGGGCAATGCTCGCGAATGCACCTATGACGCCGTAGCGCCGGTCGTGCGCCATTCATTAGTCGGCGCTTATTAAAACGGCTGTACAACAGACCGTAAGTTGGGCAAACACACCGTATTGCCCAACCACGGCCCAAGGCATCTAGCAACCCGGACCCCTCGGTATCCACCAAGCGTCCGGGTGTGGAGTCGGCGCATGTTCGCATCGATCGAGCACACCATCGCGCAGTTGCGCGATCAGCAGTATCTCTGTGACCGCAAATTGGCGACTGTCGCTTTTCTAGCCCTACAAATGCGCAAACCGATCCTGATCGAAGGACCGGCGGGCGTTGGCAAGACTGAGTTAGCGAAAGCGGTAGCCGCCGCTTTGGGGCGCCAGTTGATTCGGCTGCAATGTTATGGCGGATTGGATGAAGCGCATGCGCTCTACGAGTGGGAATACGGTAAGCAACTGCTCTACACCCAGATTCTGCGAGACAAGATCGGTCGCTTGTTCGAGGGTGTCGGTGATTTGCATGAGGCGGTCGGGCAATTGCACCTGCACGAGGATGTGTTTTTCTCGGAGCATTTCCTGGTGCGTCGCCCCATTCTCCAGGCGATCGATTCCTCCGAGCCGGTGGTGCTGTTGATCGACGAACTCGACCGCGCCGAGGAGCAATTCGAAGCCTTCCTGCTGGAAGTGCTGAGCGATTTTCAGGTCACGGTGCCGGAAATCGGCACGGTCAAAGCCACGACCATTCCCTACGTCATCATCACCAGCAACAACACCCGCGATTTGAGCGACGCGCTCAAGCGCCGCTGTCTGCATCTGTTCATCGGCTACCCGGACGAGCAGCGGGAACTGGACATCATTCGGATGAAGGTACCCGAGCTGCGGGAAACACTGGCGGCGCAGGTGGTTGCGGTGATCCGCCGGTTGCGCGCCCTGGAACTGCGCAAAGCGCCCAGCATCAGCGAGACGCTGGACTGGGCGCAAGCGCTGGTGCTGCTCAACGCCGATGCGCTGACTCCGACCCTGCTGGAGGAAACGCTGCATCTATTGATCAAATACGAGCGCGATACTCAGCAGGTCAACGAACGATTGCCGTGGATCGTCGAGTCGCTGCAATCGCGGAGTCCGCCGGAAACTCTCTCGGCCGCCGAAACCCCGTTGCATCCGCCGGCGCGGCCCGCCGAGCCGGATGTGAACGATCTGGAGCAACGCCGCCAAGAGCACACCGCCCGCTACTTCACCAGCTATCGCGGCCGCACCGACGGCCGCACCGGTGGATGACGATGGACACCGTGATCAATCGTTTCATTTTTCTGCTGAAAAAGCAGGGCGTGCGGATTTCGCCGGCCGAATCGCTGGACGCGATGCAGGCGTTGGCATGGGTCACGCTGCAGGACCGCGACACGGTGCGCGCGGTCCTGTGTAGCACTCTGATCAAGGATGTGCGTGATCTGCCGCTCTTCGAGACGCTGTTCGAACAATTTTCAACCTGCCCAAGGCATCACCCATCCTTGAAGCAACAGCAGCATCGCCACTAAAGCAAGAAACGGAACCCAATCTGCCGGAAGCGGTTGCTGAACAAAATCCCATGAGCGGCCAGCCAGATAGCGACAACACTCACGAAGACGCCCTCGACATCCGAGGTTATTTCGATGACGAGCACCTGGTCACCCACTGCAACTCTCACCAGGACGCGAACGATCTTAGTCTCACGGAGTTCGGCCAGAACCTGCTGCTAAGCCATCACCAGGAACTGCTCGACCAAGCCATGCACAAGGCAACACAACTGCTGAAGGTCAGGCGAGTCAAGAACGCAAACCAGGTCGGCGAACTCGATTTCAATCAGGCAATTGCGGCGCTAGATGCAGATGCAATCGCCGACATGGTGGCCGAATTACTGGAGGAGCTTAATGAGCTAGATGTCGACGAGCATCTGATCCAGTGCTTGTCCAAACGACTGCACGGCGGCCTGACCAACCTGCCGATTATTGCAGCGTTATCTCGAACGGGAACTGGCGCTGCAACCACCGCCGAACATTCCCGACCGGCCACGCCGCACTTCACGTGATCAGCATTTCTCAGAGCAGGAACGCCGGGAAATGACCGAGATCGTGCAGCGACTATGCCGGCGGATGCGTGGCGCCCGTTCTTACCGTCGGCAGATCAGCCATCGAGGCCGGATCAGCGTACCGCTCACGTTGCGCCGCAATATGAAATACGAGGGCATCCCATTTCAGCCGGTGATGACTGATTACCGCAATGAGAGACCCCGGCTGGCCGTAATCTGCGATGTCAGCTTGTCGGTGCGCAACACCGCCCGCTTCATGCTGCATCTGGTCTATAACCTGCAAAATCTGTTCGGCCAGGTGCGCAGCTTTGCCTTCGTCAGTGACTTGGTGGAGGTCAGCGCCTATTTCGATCGACTCAGCATCGACGAAGCCATCACGACCGTGTTCGACGGCGACCTGCTCGATACCGAGGTGGACAGCAATTACGGTCACGCCCTGACGCTCTTTCACAATCGTCATTTAGCGGCGGTCACCCGGCAAACCAGCGTGATCATCCTCGGCGACGGGCGCGGCAACCGTAACCCGCCTCAAGTGTGGGTGTTGGAAGCGATTCGCCGGCGAGCCAAACAATTGCTCTGGCTATCGCCGGAACCGCGCGGCAGTTGGCAGATGGGCAGTTGCGATATGGCGTTGTACGAACCGGTCTGCCACCAAACCGAAGTTGTCCGCAACTTGCAACAACTCGGTCGGGTGACCGAGGATCTGCTGCGGCGATCGGTCACGCGGCATTGATGACGATGATGGAGACTACTCACTCATGATGCTGTCACGCCACCGCCACGCGCTGCTGATCGACGGTCTGGAGCAACGCGCCGTCCCCCTAGCCGCCAGCGCGCATTTCCAGCTTTATGCGCTCACAACCGCTACGCCGACCGATGAACTGATCATCGTCCACGCTTTCAGCGCCGCGCAAATCGACAACAATCTGGGCTACACCGTGGTGACCGAGTTGTTGCCGCTGCTGGCGACGCAGCGCCAGCAGTTTGATAGCGGCTACAGCGAACAGGATGAATTTGAGCGTTCAGTGGGCGACATCGTGCGTTCCATGTCCGGCAATGAGCGTTGCGCCTGGCGGCTCTTCTACGCCAACACGCTGAACGCCACCCAAATCAGCGCTGGCCTGGGGCAACCATCGGGACTACCCAACGAGACCGCCAGCGATTTCATCAGCCTGTTTGGCGCGATCTATCGGTATGCGCTGGATTTGATCGCGGCGCTGCCCGCCGCTGCGTCACCACCAACCGTACTCGACGTAGCAACCTGTTTTGGCTTTTTCCCGCTATTGCTGGCGCGGCTGAGCGGCGCGACCAGGACATTGGGCGACATCGCCGGCTGCGATGTGAATCCGGCGCTGATGGGCTTTGCCAACGATTATGCCCGTCATGCAGGTCTGGCCTCGATCGAATTCGGCGTCGCTAACCTGCTCGCGGATGATCTCGAACGGGAACTGGCGCCGCTCCCCGCCCGCTTCGATGTAGTCACTGCATTACATCTGCTGGAACACCTCGAATTCGAGCAAACCGAGCAGGCGGTCGCTCATCTCTGGCGACTCACCGCCCGACGGCTGATCATCGCCGTTCCGCTCGAAGCCATGCCTGACCCCCGATATGGCCATCGGCAGGTATTCGACCGCGACCGCTTGCTGGCGCTGGGGCGGGCATTGGGCGGACGCTGCGAGTATTTCGAGTATCACGGCGGCTGGCTGATGATTGACCGGCCCACTGAAAAAGCGAGTCCGACCCGATCATCGCTGATGCCCCCAAAACACGGCGGCGCCTAAGTACGTCGCCAAGAACCACCAAACCGTAGGAGAAATCTCAATGCTATATGCATCACCCGGACAACCCGGTTCCAAGATCAGTTTCAAATCCCGCTATCAAAACTTCATCGGCGGCCAATGGGTGGAGCCGGTCAAAGGCGAATATTTCGAGAATGTCAGCCCGGTCACCGGCCAGGGATTTTGCGAAATCCCCCGCTCCAGCGCCGAGGACATCGAGCTGGCGCTGGACGCCGCCCATGCCGCCGCCGACGCCTGGGGCCACACGTCAGTTGCGGAACGGGCCAACCGGCTCAATCGCATCGCCGATCGTATGGAGGCCAATCTGGAGATGCTGGCCGTCGCTGAAACCTGGGACAACGGTAAGTCGGTGCGGGAAACGCTGGCCGCCGACATGCCGCTGGCGATCGACCACTTCCGCTATTTCGCCGGCTGCATCCGTGCTCAGGAAGGGGCGCTATCGGAAATCGACGATGACACCGTTGCTTATCATTTCCACGAACCCTTGGGCGTGGTCGGCCAGATCATCCCCTGGAATTTCCCGATTCTGATGGCGGTCTGGAAACTGGCCCCGGCGTTGGCAGCGGGTAACTGCGTGGTGCTGAAACCCGCTGAACAAACGCCGGCATCGATCCTGGTGCTGATGGAATTGATTCAAGATTTACTGCCGCCCGGCGTCGTCAACGTGGTCAACGGCTTTGGTTTGGAAGCCGGCAAGCCGCTGGCGAGCAACAAGCGCATCGCCAAGATCGCTTTCACCGGCGAAACCACGACGGGGCGGCTGATCATGCAGTACGCCGCGCAAAATCTGATTCCGGTGACGCTGGAATTGGGCGGTAAATCGCCCAACGTCTTCTTTGCCGATGTCTGCGCCCAGGATGACGAGTTCTTCGACAAATCCCTAGAGGGTTTCACCATGTTTGCCCTGAATCAGGGCGAAGTCTGCACCTGTCCATCGCGGGCGCTGATTCAGGAATCCGCCTATGAGCGCTTCATCGAGCGGGCGGTAGCGCGGGTGAAGGCGGTCAAACAAGGCCATCCGCTCGACACCTCGACCATGATCGGTGCGCAAGCGTCCTCCGAGCAGTTGGAAAAAATTCTCAGCTACATGGATATCGGCCGCCAGGAAGGCGCGGAGTGCCTGACAGGCGGGCAGCAAGCTGAGCTGGGCGGGGAGTTGCGCAATGGCTATTACGTTCAGCCAACCGTGTTTCAGGGCCATAACCGGATGCGCCTGTTCCAGGAAGAAATCTTTGGGCCGGTGCTGGCGGTGACCACCTTCAAGGACACCGCCGACGCCTTATCCATCGCCAACGACACGCTGTACGGGCTGGGAGCGGGCGTGTGGAGCCGCGATCTGAATGTCGCCTACCGCATGGGCCGCGGCATCAAAGCTGGACGAGTCTGGACCAACTGCTATCACCTCTACCCAGCGCATGCCGCCTTCGGTGGTTACAAGCAATCCGGGATCGGGCGGGAAACCCACCGCATGATGCTCGACCACTACCAGCAGACCAAGAATCTGCTGGTCAGCTACAACCCCAAGGCGATGGGGTTCTTCTGAACACAAACCGTGTAGCCGCCCAAGTGGATTCGGCGTGAGCCGTAATCCCTTGCCGCGGACATGCCGGGTACGCAATGCGTACCCCACGCTCCTTACCGTGCAGTGGAGAAGGAGGGATCAGTGGTCACTGTGCCTCGCGTTTTGGCGACCGATGCCGCTTTGGACTTGATTGCTCGACTCAAAGCCAAACACGGTCCGCTGATGTTCCATCAATCCGGCGGCTGTTGCGATGGCAGTTCGCCGATGTGCTACCCGGAAGGCGAGTTGCTGGTCGGCGATGGCGATGTGCGGTTAGGCGCAATCGGCGGTTGCCCATTCTATATGAGCGCCGCTCAGTTCGAGTATTGGAAGCATACCCAACTGACCATTGATGTCGTTCCTGGCCGAGGCGGGATGTTTTCCCTGGAAGGCCCAGAAGGTTTGCGTTTCTTAACCCGTTCGCGGTTGTTCACGGATGAGGAACAGGTGGTTCTGGATGCGGAGATGCGCGATTAGCTGATCTTAAAAGATCCCGAAACCCCGTAGTTTGGATAGTCACGGCACATGGCGACTAATGATTATCTTCAAAGTCCATAACAATCAGAAAAACAAAAATAAATCAACAAAGGGGCAATCCTCCAAAGGAAAGTTGTATGTATCACTATAACAATTCATTATGCCTCGGCATCGTCGGCGCCAGCACATTCCTGCTGTTAGCACCGGCGCAGGCGGATCAACTCGACGATCTGCTGCATCAGCTCAGGGAAAAAGGGGTTCTGAACCAGCAGGAATACAGGATGCTGAGCAAGCAGGCGACCACGGCGGCGCCGACTCCAGTCGGGCAAGCCGAAGTCATCGATCAACTGATGCAACGACTCAAGGCCAAGGGAATCCTGACCCAAAGCGAGTACGCCAAGCTCAGCAGCACGGCACTGGCGCCGGCCACACCGACTGAAACAATATCGGCCGACGAATCGGCTACCGCATCAACCTCGGACACGATAGCCCCGAGCACTGCTGATGCGCCCGCTGGCGGTACGGTCGTTCGCACCCTTGAAAAGGGCGTCGGTGTCCGCATCGGCTCGGTTGATGTGCAACTCTCTGGCGGCGTCAATGCCTTCTATGTCCATAATAGCCCGGATCATCAGGATGCTCACAATGTCGTGGCCGGCGGCATCGCCGGGGCCAACGGCCAAAATTCAGCATCGGTGCGCAATGGCCTGTTGCCTAGCAATTTCAGCGTCAGCATCAAGACACAGCAGCAAGGCTACGACGTAGGAGCGACATTCGGCCTCTACCCTGGCCTCAACAGCGTTAGCGGGGTAGGCGGCGCCAATTCCGCCGGCAATCCACGCGCGCTTGGCACCTCTGGCATCGATTTTCGCCAGCAATTCATCACCGTGGGTACACCAGTCATGGGTACCTTCAAGGGTGGACGTGATATCGGCTTGTTTGGCGCACAGGCGATCCTCAATGACTTCAGTCTACTGGGCGTCGGTACGCCCGGTAACAATGTAGCGCCGTCAAACACCAGCTTTGGCCGAATCGGCTTGGGCTACGTCTATACCGATTTCCAACCACAAATTACCTACACCAGTCCTCCGTTCAACGGCCTAACAGTGAGTTTGGGTGTATTCACGCCGCTCGACGCCGTTAATTTCAGTGGTGAATCAGGGGTACTCGAGGCGCATGATCAACCTGGTCTCCAAGGCCAACTGATCTACGAAAAGGATTTGGGCAACGTTGGGACCAAACTGTGGACCAGCTTCGTCACGCAGAAGCTGGAAAGCGATGGTATCGATAACGGCGATGCATTGCCCAAAGGCAAGAGTGTGCGCGCCAGCGGCTTTGATCTCGGCGGCAAATTCACCATTGGGCCGGCGAATCTGGTGCTATACGGATATAACGGTAAGGCGCTCGGCTCGACGGGGTTATTCTTCGATGCGATCAGCCAGACTGGTGAGGCGCGCGATTCCCACGGTTTCTACGCGCAGGGGACTTATCAGTTCCTGGAGCGCTTCACACTGGGTGTGAGCTACGGTGCTAGCTATCTCGACGAAGCAAGTGGTGAAGACAGCCCACTGCTGGTCAAACGCAATGAATCCTGGCTTGGCGGGCTACGTTATCAATTGACGGACTGGGTCCAATTGGCTGGCGAGTACACACATACCATGTCCGAGGCACACGGCGGTAACTCTGCAGACGAAGACACTGTTGCCGTTGGCGCTAGTCTGTTCTTTTGAGAACTCGGATTACGACCTGGTGACGCGAGACCCAATCAACGATCCTGGCAGCAACCGCCGCCCTATCATTCACTCATCAATCATCTAGAATGAGGTCATGAACCATGCCCAAGTATTTGATCGAACGCGAATTACCTGGCGCGGGCAAGTTGTCTCCCGCCGACCTGAAAGCCATTTCGCAAAAGTCCTGCGGAGTGCTGAGCACATTGGGACCACAGATCCAATGGGTGCAAAGCTACGTCACCGACGACAAGATTTATTGCGTCTACATCGCGCCCAATGCCGATCTGGTAAAGCAACACGCTGCACAAGGCGGATTCCCGGCCAACCGTATTTCGGAAATCCGGGCAGGCATCGATCCGACCACTGCCGAAGCCTGATGACCCGCATCGCCACCGTTCATAAGGGTTAGTCGATGAGCTACGAAATCTTTCGGCAGGGCCTGGACGCGCCGATCTGCCTGACTTGGGAAATCACCTACGCTTGCAACCTGCACTGCGTGCACTGTCTGTCTTCCTCCGGCAAGCGTCGGCCCGATGAACTCACCACCGTCGAGGCCAAGCGCTTGATCGACGAATGGGCGGAGATGAAGGTGTTTTACATCAATGTCGGCGGCGGCGAGCCGATGAGCCGGAAGGACTTTCGCGAGCTGATGGACTATGCGCTAGCGCGTGGGATCGGCGTCAAGTTCAGCACCAACGGCACCTTGCTCGACGCTGACGCAGCAGCCTGGATCGCTTCGCGCGATTACCTGGACGTGCAGATCAGCTTAGATGGAGCAACCGCCGAAACCAATGACCCGGTGCGCGGCGAAGGTTCTTATGGCCGCGCCTGCCAAGCGATGGAGCGGTTGGCCAAGCACCGGTTTCCGTTCAAGATCAACGCCACCGTCACCCGGCACAACTATCCGCAACTCGATGCACTCTACGCGCTATCGCAACAATATGGAGCCGAGTTGCGGTTGACGCGGTTGCGTCCCACAGGTCGCGGCGGCGCGGTGTGGCAAGCGTTGCGCCCGACCCATGCCCAAAATCGCGGACTGTACGAGTGGCTGCTGAACCATCGCGATGTGTTGACCGGCGATTCCTTCTTTCACCTATCGGCTTACGGGCA
>JACKNE010000014.1 GCA_024235035.1 Gammaproteobacteria bacterium | reverse complement strand
CGAGAGATCCATCTGGAAGATTTGCCAGCAGATCTAAGAGAGAGAACACCTTCGGTAACAGGCGGTTATGATTGGGAAACGGCACTGCGCCTGTGGGCAAGCCAAACGCTGGCGCGTGGTGAGCAGGCGTTGCTGGACACTGCTTTACCCAGCTTTGAGCGGGTGTTGATTCGCGTCGCGTTGGAACAAACGGGTGGACACCGCCAGGATGCTGCTCGGCTGCTGGGTTGGGGACGCAACACCCTGACAAGAAAAATCAAGGAGTTGCATGTGGATTAATGGAGAGAGAAGAAAGAAGAATTCGCCATCGATTCCCTTTGTCACCCCCATGAACGAAAAGCGTCATGTTCGAAGTGATCTTGTTCCAGCCGGAGATTCCACCCAATACCGGCAATATCATTCGATTGTGCGCCAATACCGGAGCCAGGCTACATCTGATCCAGCCACTGGGCTTCCAGTTGGAGGATCGCCGGCTACGCCGGGCCGGGCTGGATTATCATGAATGGGCGCAGGTGTGTCACTATGCGAATTTGACGGAGTGTTTAGCGGAACTGAGTTCGCCGCGCCTGCTCGCGTTCACGACCCGAGGCCGTCGTGCTTACCACACGGTCGCCTACCGACCTGGGGATGCTTTGCTGTTCGGCCCGGAAACTCAGGGCCTCCCCGCAACCGTACTGGACACCATCCCCGAAGAATGCCGGTTGCGTATCCCGATGCTGACCGCCGGACGCAGTTTGAATCTATCGAATACGGTTGCCGTCGCTTTGTACGAAGCATGGCGACAGTACGACTTCCCCGGAGCTTATTGAGATCAATCCCCTACCCTCTTGACGAAGGAAAGTCGGGACAAAGGGCTGAGCGGTGACCGCTCAACCCAGTTCGTCTCATCGCTATTTGGCCAGATTGATGCCAGCCGACCGGGTTTCCTCGAATACCTCCCGATAGCTGGCGTAAACCGCGCCGACTGTGACGGGTCCGAGAACCAGGAAACCCAATCCCAGCGGAAGGGCTGCGATGATGACCAACACGATATAGATCAACCCAAACACCAGTAGCGGCAACATGTTGATCCAGCAGGCGGCGACGCTGGCCTGCACCGCTGGCCAGGCATTCTGCCGCCCCAACATCACCAGCGGAACGCCATAGAACAGCGCCATAGCAATCAGAATGCTAATGGTAACGGCAAGCAGCATCACGATAAGGCCGACGCCGGCGAGAATACCGCCCATCGCCTCGTGAGGCACATTGGCGCCAGTACTATCTAGCGCTAGACCAGTGACAAAGCTGCCACCGACGAAGATCATGAAGATGATGAACATCAGGAGGTAACCACCGACGCTGAATAAACCGAGCATGACCAGTGGCCCCATCCGTTCTTGATCGCGAAACCCCTGGAACAGGTGCCCGATCTCCAGGGTCTCGCCGCGCGCCTGCGCCGCTACCCCGTACAGCATCCCACCGACTAGTACGGGATTGAGCAAGGTATGGCCGATCAGTCCGACCAACGGAATCAACGACAACACCACGCTGATGGCGAGGTAGATCAATAAAATGACGATCCAGATACCTGGCGCCTTGGCGAACAGTTGCCAGCCCTCGATGATCCAGCCCCAGCCGCGGCCAGCATCTGCACGTATTGCAGTCATGAGATATCCTCAAATTGAGTTTGATAGTGAACGTATGCCACGACCCAAAAATTAAGCCGTAAGAAATTCCGACGGCTATTCGGTGGTTCAACCATTTGTTGTAAAAAATCCTGACAGTGGTCGTGGGCGATAATTCAATAACTAATTGATAGATCATTAAAAATAAGAAAGGCAGAAACAAACTCTGTCGAAAATTTTTACAGTCAATTGAATAATTGTTACGTCAATGATTAATAAATAATTAATAAACAATATATTATATATATTGGTATGATATATGCTTATTTATTAAAGTAGATATTCAAGAGAATATAAGCATGGGGATCAAGACGAATTTATTGAAGTATGCGGCGCTGGTTGGGTTGGTCATTGCAACATCATCAGCTTATAGTGTACCTGTGCTGCAAATTGGTGCGCCAGGAGGGCCCGGTGAAGGAACCTATGCTGATTACATTGCTAACCTCACCAATCCTACAGAAAGCGATACCGCCGTCACCCGTGGAAACACCCTTTATGTAGCGGGTGTTTATCAGAACAATAATGTATTAAGTCTTGGAGGGCAATCCGGTAGCGGCAGTGACTGGAGTAGTATAGATTCGGCTTATGCTGTTTTCGATGGCAAAAACGCAATCCTGCTAGCAGCATTACCCGATGATGGAAACGCCGATGTAGTATCAAATATCTTGAAAATAAATGGATTTAACCCATTTTATACCTCGGATACGTTGGATGGTCTTTTCCCGAACAACCATGACCCGTTAAAAGATGGCATCTCCGACTATCTGTTCTTTGATATCGGCGACTTTGCTAAAAATTCTGATAGTGTACCAAACTTTGCCACCGAAACCGGTGCTGCTGATGGGGAGATCAAGACGTTAACCCTCAGCGGTACTACCGGCTTGGCATGGATTCACTTTGACGTCCTCGCTATCGAGACTTCCAGCCAAGGGCCAAGGATTGTCTCGACGATAGAGAATAACCCTGGTTCAAAAGATGTTACTTGGAAAGAGGAAGACGATGGCGGTACTCCTACAGGAATAATTCCCGAACCTGCCACTTTGGTTTTGCTTAGCTTGGGTCTACTGGCGCTGGGCACAATCCACCGCCAGAAGATCAGGCTGACGACTTAACGTTATTTGTCAGGCTTTTCACAGCACGGCGCATCAAGGTGCCGTGTCTGTTTTTGAGGATACTTTTTAACTCGCCGTCTCTGCGACCGCCCAAAATCGTCATGTCATAAAAAAATACATCTGTTGGCAATAATTAACCAGGCAAACTGGATCTTCTCTGTCGCCTTTTTCAGGAGCTTTTTTGTATATTTATTTCAAGTTAATGAAAATAATGAAAATAATGTGTCATGTACTGATACAAGGCTCAACATTGCAATTTTTGGTCACTTGAAATGACATAAAAGGTCACTTACGCGGATAGCAGGCAGTTACTTAAGACAGTAGCCATATTTTTTGAAAAATAGATTATTTAAAATCATAGTCTTAATCATTCATGAGCGGAGAACTATTGATCAGACGACAGTTCAATCTGAACTGCGCCTGAATCTTGCTCTAGTCTAGCCAAGTCTGAAAAGGGCAAAGCCACCGAAAGGTGGCGACGCAAAATCACCGGTCTAAGAGGCTTCGGCCTTATGACAGCGGGATCGCCAGATTAGCAGCTTTTTGCAGATTCAATCCTCCCAGTTGCTATCCCCCGCACAAATCGGTGGTATGCGTGCCCCAAAAAACATCACGTTTAAGGGATCGCAACCATGAGAAACAACGCTTCCTTCCGTATCAACCGCGCCGGTGCTGCTACGTCTTCTATAGATGCTCGCCGGATTTTCAACAGGCTCTCTCTCGCCTCCGCCGTTACCTTGGCTCTGACCGCCAGCTATACCGATGACGCTCTGGCCACCCCCAAAAGTTGGGCTGAAGGCCGTATCCTGGTTCAGACCAAAGCGGGTCTGAGCGATACCGAGCTGGATAAGGTTCTCAAATCCCATAATGGCAAGGCGATCGGCCATATTCGGCAAATTAACCTGCATCTTGTACAAGTGCCGCCACACGCCGAAGAAGCCGTGGCGCGTGCATTGGCCAACAATCCGCATGTCAAATTTGCCGAACTGGATATGCAGGTGGAAGCCGAACAGATTCCCAATGATCCCAACTATGCCAGCGCCTGGCATTTACCGAAAATTCAAGCCCCGACCGCTTGGGATAGCAGCCAAGGCAATAATGTCACCATCGCCATTCTGGATACGGGCGTGGACGCGAGTCACCCTGATCTGATCGGTCAACTGGTCACCGGTTGGAACTCGGCCTCAGGTAACGCCGACACTGCCGATATTTATGGGCATGGCACTAAAGTCGCTGGAACAGCAGCGGCAACTACCAATAACGGTATTGGTGTGGCGGGTGTGGCAGGCGCAGCCCGAATCATGCCGGTTCGCGTCACCAACGATCCCAGCGGCTATGCCTACTGGAGCAGCATTGCCAATGGTTTAGCTTGGGCGGCTGATCATGGTGCTCGGGTTGCCAACATCAGCTACGAAGCTACTGGCAGTTCCTCCATTGCCAGTGCCGCGCAATATCTGCAAGGCAAAGGGGGGGTGACCGTAGTCGCTGCTGGCAATTCAGGTGCTGATCCCGGTTACAGCGATAGCCCCTACATGATTTCGGTATCCGCGACCGCCAGCAACGACACTAAAGCAAGTTGGTCGAACTTTGGTTACTTCGTTGACGTTGCCGCCCCTGGCGTGAACATCTGGACGACTACTAATGGCGGCAGTTACGGTGCGGTCAGCGGCACGTCTTTCTCTAGCCCAGTTACTGCTGGCGTCGTGGCGCTAATGATAGCGGCCAACCCTAGTTTATCGCCCACTGTGCTCGAAGAGATTCTGGAAAATACAGCTGATGATCTCGGCAGCGCCGGTCGGGACACCTACTACGGCTATGGCCGGGTGAACGCGGCAGCAGCCGTACAGACGGCTATGCAAGCCCAGAACATTGACAACCAAGCCCCAAGCGTTACGATCACTGCTCCCTCCAGCAACAGCACGGTCGCCGGCATCGCAACGGTCGACGTCAGCGCCACCGACGATATTGGTGTGACCCGGGTGGTTCTCTTCGCCAATGGTACTCAGGTTGCCGAAGATACGACCTCCCCCTTCGGCTTCAGTTGGGATACCACCACTCAGACTGACGGTTCCGCCACACTGGTTGCTTACGGCTATGACGCCGCTGGCAATCAAGGACTCTCTCAAGGAGTGACGGTCACCGTGGACAATGTCCCCGAGCCTAATGTGGTCGATACCACTCCGCCGACCGTCAGCATCAAAAATATGGGTGTACGTGGCAAGGCCATGAAATTTGAGATCAATGCCAGCGACAATGTCGGCGTGACCTTGACCTCCTGCTTTGTGGATGGCCAACTGCTGGGTGCTAGCACCACTGAATCGCTTGACTGCAACTGGAACATCAACAAATTGAAAGGTAGCTTTACGATCAGCGCTACGGCTGAGGACGCTGCCGGTAACACGTCCACGACCTCAATGCAGGTGAACCTATAGCTACATCTTATTGTTTCATAGGCTTGCTACGGAGTGCCACGCGATCCCCGACACTCCGGTCTTTTTAGGCCAAAGCCAGTTCTTTAGTAGGACTGGCTTTTTTTACGCACCATCAAGCTTCACACTGCCCAATTTCCAAGCTTATTCGGGTACAAGCCGCAATGCTTCTATGAGCGGATCTACCCCTACGCCGCGCCGACAGGCTTGTTCGCTCAGAGTCCGCCGCCAAGCCCGCGCACCCGATATACCCTGAAACAGCCCTAGGATATGTCGAGTCATACAGTGCAACGATGTTCCTTGTCGCAATTCTTCCTCAATATACGGAAGAAGCGCCCGTACTACTTGATGACGACTCAGCAACGGTGCAACTGAGCCAAAAAAACGCGAGTCCACCTCAGCCAGTAAATATGGATTTTCATAAGCAGCTCGACCGAGCATCACTCCATCTACTCGCTGTAGCTGATCCGCGACCTGATCCAGCACTGTCAATCCGCCATTCAACACAATGCTTAAGTTGGGGAAATCCTGTTTTAGACGATGCACCACCTCATAACGCAACGGTGGAATTTCCCGATTCTCTTTCGGACTCAAACCATTCAACCATGCCTTGCGGGCATGGATAATGAATGTCTGGCAACCACCCACTGCTACCTGGCCGACGAAATCCACCAATTCCTGATAAGAATCCCGCTCATCGACGCCGATACGAGTCTTCACCGTGATCGGTATTGCCACCACCGCCCGCATCGCGGCGATGCACTCGGCGACCAGCGTCGGCTCTGCCATCAGACAGGCTCCGAATCGGCCGGATCGCACCCGGTCACTCGGGCAGCCGACATTCAAATTCACCTCATCGTAACCCCAGTCCGCTGCAACGCACGCGCACTGGGCGAGCTCATCAGGATCGCTGCCGCCCAGTTGCAAGGCGAGTGGATGTTCAGCCGGGTCATAAGCCAGCAATCGTTGCCGGTCACCACGCAACACGGCCCCAGTGGTGATCATCTCGGTGTAGAGCAACACCCGACGACTCAGTAAACGTAGAAAAAACCGACAATGTCGGTCGGTCCAGTCCAGCATCGGGGCAATGGAAATCAAGCGGTTTAGCATGGCCATGTAAATCGAATTGGTTTACCGTAATGCCTTGATGGCTTCCCGGATCAACACGGGTCCGCGATAAATCAAACCGGTGTAGATTTGCACCAGACTGGCACCAGCGGTGATCTTAGCGGCTGCATCCGCCCCGCTCAGAATACCCCCGGCGGCAATGATCGGCAGTTCGCCGCCTAGAATACCCGCCAACCGACACACCACCTCAGTGGAACGCGCCATCAGCGGCGCACCGCTCAAACCACCTTCTTCTCCGACATGAGGCAAATGCTCGATGCCGGTGCGTGAGAAAGTCGTATTCGTCGCGATCACCGCATCCACACCGTGACGGAGTAATGCCTGCCCTACGATTGGCAGATCCGCGTCAGTCAAATCCGGTGCGATCTTGATCGCCAACGGAACATAACGACCGTAACGGTCCGCCAATCGCTGCTGTTCTTCTTTCAATACCACCAATAAGTGATCAAGCGCCTCGCCATATTGCAGGTCGCGCAAACCTGGGGTATTGGGCGAAGAAATGTTCACTGTGACATAGCTGGCCCACGGGTAAACCTTGCGCAGACTGAACAAGTAATCATCCGTTGCCCGCTCAACTGGGGTATCTGCATTTTTGCCGATGTTAATACCCAATATTCCCTTGAAGCGGGTACGGCGCACCTGTTCCACTAAATAGTCAACACCTTGGTTGTTGAAACCCATTCGGTTAATCAATGCTTGAGCTTCCGGTAACCGGAACATTCGAGGCTTAGGGTTGCCAGACTGTGGACGCGGCGTGACTGTCCCGATCTCGATGAAGCCGAACCCCAACGCTTCCCAGCTCTCGATACATTCACCGTTCTTATCCAGGCCGGCCGCCAGCCCGACCGGATTAGGAAAGTCCAGTCCCATCACCTGGCGCGGTGTAGATGAAACACCAACCGTAGCGATCCTTTTCAGGGCCAACGGTGGTGTGATGCGCAAAAAATTGCGTAGCCAATCGTGAGCGGTTTCAGGATCGAGTTGGAACAAAATGGTGCGAAAGAAACGATAAAGCATTGAAATCCCCGACTCAAATAATGGGTTGAAAGTCCCTAAATTGTTGCAGAAAAGAAATTATTTGTTGAGTAAATAGTATTCATTATTACGGCTGATTTATATTATCATGCTCAAGAATGGTTCCATGCATGGTCAATGGAGCGATTTGACCATCGTAAGGAACTGTGATGAAAATATGCCTGAATCGTGAGGCAGTCTCCAATCTACATTCAGGATGGCAATATCCATTTGACTTGACTATAAAAATTTGACGAAAAGCCAATATGTTTCATATGGTCTTTGCGTGAAGATTGCCGATTTCACGTGACTGTCGAAATGATCAAGAGGGCAACCTCCATGAGACGTCAAGGTCGAGTCACCCTTCAGAACTATTACAGAGAGTAGGTAAATTCGATGCGCAAACTTTTAATTCTAAGCACAGGAACGATTGAGGACACGTTACTCCAAAAGATTGCAGCGGCTGATTGGGAAATCTATTGGGCTGATGAAGTGGGCCTAGCCAGAACGTTGCTAACGGAGCATAAATTCGAGGTCGGACTGGGTGTCCTGTTTCAATGCGAGCCGGAACGGTCGATTCAATGGCTGGCTGATTTGATTCTGGCTCGGCGAAAGATGCAATGGGTCATGGCTTTATCCCGCCAGTGCATCGATCGTAAACAACTTTCTAACCTTATCATCGAGCGTTGCTATGACTATCATACATTACCCGTCGATGCACAACGACTGGTCGTGACTCTGGGTCATGCTTATGGTATGTCTACCTTGAGTGAGAATACCTTCCGTCAACAAAATGATTTGGAATCGCAGTACGGAATGATCGGCAACAGCACAGTAATGCAAGCGCTATTTCGCGGGATTCAGAAAGCCGCGGAAGTCGATGTGCCGGTATTGATTACCGGCGAGAGTGGAACTGGCAAGGAGCAAACAGCTCGTTCCATTCACGACTACTCGGCTCGGGCGGTATCGCCGTTCATGGTCATGAACTGCGCAGCCCTGGCACCCAATCTGATTCAATCGGAACTATTCGGCCATGAAAAAGGTGCGTTTAACGGCGCTAATGAACGGCATATCGGCCTCATGGAAGCGGCGGATGGCGGCACCCTGTTCCTGGATGAAATCGGTGATCTGGCTCCCGAACTGCAAGCCAATCTGTTACGGTTTCTGGAAGAGAAAAAAATCCGCCGGGTCGGTGGCACCAAGCCAATTCCTTGCGACGTCCGACTGATTGCCGCCACGAATACCAATCTTGAGCAGTCCGTGCAGGAAGGCCGGTTCCGTGAGGATTTATATTATCGACTCAATGTGTTGCACCTGCGAACGCCCGCCTTGCGTGAACGTAAGGCAGATGTCGAACTATTGGCCAGACACTTCTTCGCCAAGTTCTCCGCTGAAACACGCACCTCCGCCAAGGGTTTCAGCCGCGATGCGCTGGAAGTGATCAACCGTTACGATTGGCCGGGTAACGTCCGAGATTTGATGAACCGAATTCGCCGGGCGGTACTGTTAAGCGAAGGGCCATATATCATTCCCACCGATCTGGAACTGGAAAGACGCACCGATATTCGCGAATTCGTAACCCTGGATGAGGCGCGAATGGCGGCTGATCGTGACGTGATACAAGCCACGTTGTTGCGCACCCGTTTCAACATTGCCCGTGCTGCTCAGGAACTAGGCGTCTCGCGCATGACGCTGTATCGTTTAATGGAGAAATATGATATCCGACGGGATAGTATGTAATACCGATTCCCAATGGGCTATCTCAGGGAGACAGGGTATCATGCGTTGTTTCGTTATTCCCTGTCGACCGGATAGCTGACATCCCTGCTCGTGTTCGATCCTCGACCTTTTCTCAAGACGCTAACCAGTCTTCCCGGTGTCTACCGGATGCTGGACGATAACGGCCAGGTACTCTATGTCGGTAAAGCTCGTAATCTCAAACAACGGGTTTCGAGCTATTTCCGGGAAAAGCAAGCCTCTGTTAAAACCCGAAGTCTGGTTTCCCAGATTCATACTATCGAAGTGACGGTGACTCACACCGAAGTCGAGGCGCTGATTCTGGAAAGCGCACTGATTAAAGAACTGCAGCCTCGCTACAACATTCTCCTGCGTGACGACAAGGGTTATCCGTACATCCATGTTTCCGCAGACCCATTTCCTCGATTATCGCTATATCGCGGCGCCAAACGCGCTCAGGGCCGCTATTTCGGGCCTTATCCCCATGCTAACGCCGTGCGCGATACGCTTGATTTGTTGCAGAAGATCTTTCGGTTGCGTTCGTGCGAGGATCGTTTCTTTCATGGACGAACCCGTCCTTGCCTGCAATATCAGATCAAGCGCTGTACGGCGCCGTGCGTGGGTTTAACCCATCAAGATGCTTACCAACGTCAGTTGCACGATGCGATATTGTTCTTGGAGGGTCGGAGTGGACAGGTGATTGACGATTTGGTGCAGCGCATGGAAGGGTTAGCGGCTGAATTGAAATTCGAGGAAGCAACCCTGTGTCGCGATCAGATCGTCGAACTACGACAGATTCAGCAACGCCAGCATGTTGAAGGAGAACGCGGCGATCTGGATGTCATAGCTTGCGCGATGCACGCTGGAGCAGCCTGTGTGCAGGTTTTTGTGTTTCGCGATGGACGACTACTAGGCAATCGGGCGTTCTTTCCCGCCTTGCCTGAACATGAGGAAGCCAGCGCGATCTTGAGCGCCTTCCTAGGGCAGTATTATTTCGATAAAGCGATTCCTACCGAGGTGTTGCTGAGCCATGAACCGATGGATGCGTCATTGCTTGCTCAGGCGCTCCAAGAACGGGCAGGCCGACGAGTCGCTCTCACGCTGCGCCCGCGTGGTGAACGGGCGCGCTGGTTGGAGATGGCGCAGCGCAACGCTGAACAAGCGCTAGCTGCCCGATGGGCCAGTCAGGCCGGAATGCGCCGTCGTTTGGAAGCGTTGCAGGAAGCACTGAGCATTGATCATGCCCTATCGCGCCTGGAGTGTTTTGATATCAGCCATACCTATGGCGAGGCGACAGTCGCCGCCTGTGTCGTCTTCGATGCAGAAGGTCCTCTCAAGGCGGATTATCGCCGCTACAATATCGAAGGGATCACACCCGGCGATGACTACGCCGCGCTGCGTCAAGCGCTGAGGCGACGCTATTTACGGTTGCGCCAGGAAAACAGTCGCTTGCCTGATCTGCTTTTTATCGATGGAGGCAAGGGGCAATTAGCCGAAGCCGGTGAAGTGTTGGAGGAATTGCAAATAGCGGGAGTGATCGCGGTCGGTATCGCCAAGGGACCGGAGCGCAAACCAGGTCTGGAGACACTGCATGTGCTCAATGAACATCGCCTGGTGAATCTGCCTGCTGATTCGATCGCACTGCATTTGATCCAACGCATCCGCGATGAAGCGCATCGCTTCGCGATCACCGGCCATCGTCAGCGGCGCGCCAAAGCTCGCACCGGTTCCGTACTCGACACGATTCCTGGCATTGGTCCGCAACGACGACGGGCGTTGTTGCGGCAATTCGGTGGTATGAAGCAGTTGACGCGAGCTGGTGTTGAAGATCTCGCCCAAGTGGGCGGTATCAGCGTCGAGTTGGCTCAGCGCATTTATGACGCCTTCCATATCGACGGTTGATCGTATCTCGAACCATGCATCTGAATCTACCTACCCTATTGACGCTGCTGCGTATCGCACTGATTCCGGTTTTCGTCGGCGTATTCTTCCTATCGTTTCACAGTGCGAATCTGCTATGTACCGCTCTGTTTGGCCTAGCGGCGATCACTGACTGGCTAGATGGTTATCTAGCGCGGCGATGGAACCAGACCTCGGCATTTGGCGCGTTTCTCGATCCCGTCGCCGACAAACTGATGGTGGCAACGGCGCTGGTGTTGCTGGTTCAAGCCATTCCGACCCCATTGATGGCGATTGCTTCAGCAGTGATTGTCGGTCGTGAAATCGCTATCTCGGCACTGCGGGAATGGATGGCGCAGATTGGCGATCACGGGCGTGTCGCCGTCTCCATGGTGGGTAAATTCAAGACTACGGCGCAGATGGTAGCCGTGCTCCTACTGTTGTATCGAGAGCCGATTGGTTTTTTTCCGACACTGGAAGTTGGGTTGGCTTTACTGGTCGTTGCAGCGGCGCTGACACTCTGGTCCATGCTGCACTACCTGGCTGCCGCCTGGCCAGCGTTTCGGCGACAGTGAGCGCTTGACAGACCGATTTTTCAAGATAGAATTGCCTGTCTACGCAGCGGGAATAGCTCAGTTGGTAGAGCACAACCTTGCCAAGGTTGGGGTCGCGAGTTCGAGTCTCGTTTCCCGCTCCATATTTCCAGGCCTCGATCCTTCGAGGCTTTTTTACTTCCGGCTTGGCCGGAATGCTCATTTTGGCTAGGTGGCAGAGTGGTCATGCAGCGGCCTGCAAAGCCGTGGACGCCGGTTCGATTCCGACCCTAGCCTCCAATTCAGGATTCAACACCGTCCAAGGACGTCCAATGACCCGCTCAAGTGCGGGTTTTTTCATGCCTTCAGTGTCCAATAACGTCCAACCTGTCTCATGGCATCCAACCCAAAAAGTGGGGTAGAATCAGGGGTAGCGTTCCAGTGTCTTGAACCCACTACTCCAAGGTCATGTCCTTGACCGACGCCACAGCCCGCAACGCCAAGCCCCAAGATCAACCCTTCAAGCTCTATGACGGGAAAGGGTTGTTCCTGCTGATCAACCCCAACGGTCCCAAACTGTGGCGGGTCCGTTACCGGCTGGCTGGGAAAGAGCGGTTGTTATCGGCGGGTGCTTATCCTGAAGTCTCGCTCAAGGAAGCCCGGACCGTTCGCGACGATCTTCGCCAGCAACTCCGCAATGGCATTGATCCCAGCATCGCCCGCAAGGCGCAACGCGCCGCATTGATCGACCAGGAAACCTTTGAAGCTATCGCCCGCGAGTGGCACACCCGGCAAGCGGCGACCTGGAATCCTGAACATGCCCGGCGCATCCTGCGACGATTGGAACGCGACCTGTTCCCGTGGATCGGTCAACGTCCACTCCGCGAGATCGAAGCCCCGGAACTACTGGCGACCTTGCGGCGCATCGAAGCCCGTGGAGCCGTCGAAACCGCGCATCGCGCTTTGCAATCCTATTCGGGTGTCTTTCGGTATGGCGTCGCGACCGGACGCGCCCCGCGTGACCCCAGCGGCGCGCTGCTCGACAATACCCGCCTCATCGAGCATCTTCTTGGTGTCGAGGATCGCCGGTTTGGTCGGTTCGAGCACAGCGTCCAGGCGGCGGATCACGCACATCGGCAAGATCACGTCCGGATACTTGCCCCGTTTGAAGAGGTCGCGCAGGACATCGTCGGCGATGCCCCAGATAAACGAGACGATCTTGTTATGCGTGGCTTGATCCATATCAGCGGAGTCCAGTACGGGTTTCCCAGACGGTACTGGGGTGGTTAATCCAATCGGACCTGCGCATGCTCGCCCCCCGAGCAACCAACGTCAGAGTGATGACCTAGCGCTGCCTCCACAGTTGGAGGATTAGGGTTTTAACTGGAGTCGGAAAGTTTTGGCGTTGACTATTCGAGTGATATACTCAGCGGCGCTGAAAGCAGGTATCTGCGTCAGTCTGCGAGTGATTGTGTGCCTAATTCAAAATTTGAAAGTTAGGTTTTTATTTTGGATTCCATGCCTTATTGGCATGACTCGATAGCGACCCTAGCTGGTGTGGTGGAATGGTATACACACAAGACTTAAAATCTTGCGCCCTTACCGGGCTTGTGGGTTCGAGTCCCACCACCAGCACCATTCATCGTTCGACATCCTTTCGTAACTTTTAGCCATTGGATCACCCCGGAGGGAACCTTGCTCCGGGAAACGCTCATGGCGAAACACCCTGGCCTACCAGGGATGATAGTGAAAGTACAGCAACAACAAACCGCCAAATCCGATCCGATACCAGGCAAAAGGCGCAAAGCTATGCTGGCCGACATACGCCAGCAGAAACCGCACCACCACCAATCCACCTAGAAACGCCGCCACGAAGCCAACTATGAACATCGGCGCATCCGCCAGCACCAGGTGACTCCATTCCTTGTACAGGCTGTAGAAGGTGGCGGCGAACATGGTTGGAATCGCCAGAAAGAATGAAAACTCGGTAGCGGCGAACCGCGACAACCCACCGACCATCCCGCCCATGATGGTCGCCCCCGACCGCGATACTCCCGGAAACAGCGCCAAACTCTGGGCGATGCCTACCAGCAAGGCGTCTTTCCAGCGCAGGTCATCGATGTCCTGTATTCGACTGGCCTTCGCGTAGCGTTCGATCAACAAAATCGCAATACCCCCCACCACCAGCGCACCGGCTACGGTGACCGGGTTGAAAAGATAGTGGGTAATGTATTTATGCAACAACAACCCTAAAACCGCCGCCGGCAGGAATGCAATCATCAGGTTCAGCGTTAACCGCTGCGCTGCGCGATCCCGACCCAGACTCAAAGCAACGCCGAGTAACCGCTCCCGATAAATCCAGACGACCGCCAGAATGGCCCCGAGTTGGATGAATATTTCAAAAGTCTCGGCGCGCGGCCCGGTAAAATTCAGAAAATCCCCTACAATAATCAAGTGACCGGTGCTGGAAATCGGCAGGAACTCCGAGGCGGCTTCCACCAAGCCCAGAATCAGCGCCTTGAGAATCAACAAAATGTCCAAGCGCACTCCTTGATAGACCGTGACCGAAAAAAGGCCGCCATTCTAGCAGCTCACTACCGAGTCCACCACGCCGCCGGAAAACAGCGCCGACCTGACTTCCAATCACAACTATACCTTGGATCGAATCCATTGAACCTCTATCATTCAAGCGGCTGGTAGTCTATTGAGAAGAACCCATCATGAATTACAACTTTTTGTTTTTAATATTTATATTACCGATCCAATTGGCGCTGGATGGTATTGCGCATGCTCAGCAGATTTACAAATGGACGGACGCCAAAGGACAAGTGCATTACGGTGAGAAGGAACCGGAGGCGACGGATCACCCAGTACAGACGCTTGATATCGCACCATCGCCGCCGACAGATCCATCCAGCCCCAATGCGGATGCCGAGATCGCGCGCCTTAACGCCTTGGCCGAGCAAATGGCCAGCGAGCGTCAAGCAGCGGAAAAAGCCCGCCAAGAACAAGCTATTCGCAACCTGGAGCAACAGAATAAGGCATTGGAAAATGCGTTGCTAAATCAGAAGCTTCAACAACAACAACAACAACCACCACCACCGGGCGATGATAGCGACCGCACAATCATCGATTATCCGCCTGTCTATCCTTATCCTTATCCTTATTCTTCCCCCTATCCACCACCCTATTATCCGTCTCCTTACCCACCTGGAGCGCCGCGCCCACTGCCGCATCAGCCCTGTCAACTACCTGCTTGCCAGGAGCCTACCCCACCACGACCAAAGCCAGCACCCCTGGCCAAGCCCAGTCCACCGTTCAAACCACAACCGGCGGGTCTTGCGCCAACCACCCAAGGCGTGTTTCGAGGACGTTGAGCAAGAGAGACGATGATGCCGATCTGGGCTAAAACCTTTTTGTTCCTGGGCAGCCTGAGCATGTTATTGGCTGTCGCCATGGGCGCATTCGGCGCCCATGCGCTGAAAAAGACCCTGGCGCCGGATTTGATGGCGGTCTATGAAACAGCCGTGCACTATCATATTTATCATGCATTGGGATTGTTGGTGGTGGGTCTGCTCCTATGGCGTCTGCCAGAATCAGCGACATTACGCGGATCAGGCCTCTTGATGACCGGTGGCCTGCTGCTGTTTTCAGGCAGCTTATATGGCTTAGCTTTGAGCGGTGTGCGCTGGCTGGGCGCGATCACGCCCATCGGCGGGCTGGCTTTTCTGGCGGCTTGGCTGTTGCTGGCCATCGCCATCGTTCGGGCAAATTAACAACTTAAAAATGGAAAATCGCGTCGTTGACGGCGCGGTCAATAACGACATCCTGTGGAGTATTTGAGCGTGGAAAAAACTTATGCTTTGGGATTTGACGTCTACGGCACGTTGGTGGACCCGCTGGCGCTGGCCGAAACCCTACGCGCCCTGGTTGGCGAGCAGGCTGTCCCCTTCGCTGGACTATGGCGCGCCAAGCAACTGGAGTACTCATTTCGCCGTGGTCTGATGCGTCGGTATGTGGACTTCGATGTCTGCACCCGGCAGGCGCTACGCTGTACTCAGCAAACCTTGCATTGTGAGCTTCCGGAGTCGGATCAGGACCGGTTGATGGAGGCTTATCTTTACCTGCCGATGTTTCCAGAAGTCGCCGCCAGTCTGAATGCGCTCAAACTCCAAAGCCTCCAGTTGGTGGCATTCTCGAATGGCGTGGAAGCCAGCATTCGCGCCTTATTGGCCAATGCCGGTGTCTTGCCCTTGCTGGAAGACGTGGTCAGCGTGGATGATTTGCGCACCTTCAAGCCAGACCCGGAAGTCTACGCCTACTTGGCGCGACGGACCGGACGGGCGCCGAATCAAACCTGGTTGGTGTCCAGCAACGCCTGGGACGTGATTGGCGCCAAGGCCGCCGGCTTACGCGCCGTTTGGGTCAAGCGTCAACCCGATATGGTCTTCGATCCTTGGGATGTCGAACCGGATGTGACTGTGAGCCGCCTCGATGAATTGCCGGATTGGTTTGCTCAGAAATAAAAATAAAATCTATGTAATCATTTATTTATAAAATAAAATGTCAAGCAGGGTTCGCCACGAGCTCACGCAGCACGCTGGTCGCGTAAGCACCCGCCGGTAATCGGAAATCGAGCGCAGCAACATTGGCTTCTGGAAATTTCAACGTCGCATCCTGCATGACCAACCGCAACGCCCGCCGCTCCTGTTTCAAATCGACAGCGGCCAATCCAGCGCGGAAGATCGGCCATGTTGCAGCGACTGCTTCTTCCAGTTCCCGCACCTGGCCACTACTGCGTAATTCACCCGCACCCCATAACGGCCCGGTCGGATGCAGGTCGAACGCAGCGACCCGTTGGTAGAGTGTTTCATCCACTTCGGCAACGACAAAGATGCTATGACTGCCAGCCAGCATCAACACCTCGCCCGGCAAAACCTGGTTCCAGGTTCCCGCGACCACCCGCTGGGCCAATACCCCATTGAACAGCGCCGAACGTGCAGCGGAAAGATACAAACCGCGTTGATGCCGGTCACGCACCTTCGCCTGACCGCTCAGCATCGCCTCGGCGCGTTCCAGATTGCCGGCCTCCCGCCCAAAACGCTGCTCACCGAAGTAATTGGGCACACCCGCCGCGCTGACCGTTTGCCACCGAGCGACCAGCTCAGCCGGGTCACCGTCCAGATCGCGGATCGTGATGCGAAAGGCGTTGCCGCTCAACGCCCCACGCCGCAACTTGCGTGAATGGCGCACCGTTTTCAGTACCGTAAAATCCGGATGAGGATCGATGTTCCAATCCGGGTCAGCCTTACCAGGCAGATGCACCGAGAACCATTGCTCGGTGACGGCGTGGCGATCCTTGAGACCGGCGTAGCTCACCGCACCCACCGCCACACCGGCTTTCTGCGCCAATTGCCGCGCTACCCAATCGGTATTGGCGCCGCGCTTACGCACCCATAGCCAAGCATGTTCACCAACGCCCTCCAGCGGAAAATCCAGCACCTCACGAACCTGGAAATCCTCGGGCATGCCACGCCATCGCCCGCTGAGTCCGGGTTGACCGTGGGCGAACGGAAGAGGATCGAAAACCGCCACTGATTTCATGCTAGAACCTCATGCTAAGCTTTTGCCATTGCTGACATTTTCAGGAGATCGACCATGTCGCAACCCGTATCCCGTTTCATGTTCACCTATGACGAATATCTAGAATGAGAAAAACACCAGCCACAACGCCATGAGTATGTGCGGGGTGAAGTGTTCGCCATGCTTGGAACTTCTGACCGGCACAACGATATTGCTGGCAATCTCTATACATTGCTTCGCCAGCATCTGCGTGGCACGCCCTGCCGGGTGTACATGGCCGATATCAAGATCCGGGTGGAAAAAGCGGACTGCAGCTTTTATCCCGATCTACAAGTGACCTGTGCTGCAAGCGATCATGCCGACCGTTACGTCAAGCGCGCCCCGACCCTGGTGCTGGAAGTGCTTTCACCGTCAACTGCGGCATTCGACTTCGGCGATAAATTCGCCGCCTATCAGCAACTGGACAGCCTGCGAGAATATGTGCTGGTCGATCAAGAACATATGCGCGTTCAGATTTATCATCAGCGGAATGGACCATGGTGGGTTGCGGTCCAGGTGAACGGTTGCGCTTGGAGAGCATCGACCTGGAGTGCTCAATCGAGGCGCTTTACGCAGACCTCAGCGAACCGCTGGCGACCGAGTCGCCTGCATCGAGCCATCGACCGTAGTCGATGGCTCCAGCAGCGCCACGGCATGCACTGCGATGCCCTCGCCACGCCCGATGAACCCCAATCGCTCGGTCGTGGTCGCCTTCACATTGACCCGGTCCGGAGCGATATCCAAATCCACAGCGATCCGTTCACGCATGGCCGGGATGTATGGCGCCATGCGCGGCGCCTGGGCGATGAGCGTGGTATCCACATTGCCAACCCTGAGTTGCCGTTCCTGTAGCAATCCGACCACCCGCCGCAGCAACAAGCGGCTGTCGATATTCTCGAACGCCGCGTCAGTATCGGGAAAGTGCTGACCGATATCCCCCAATCCCGCCGCACCCAGCAATGCATCGCACAGCGCGTGCAATAACACATCGCCATCGGAATGCGCGATCAGACCGTGCGTATGTGGGATACGAACGCCGCCCAAGGTGATGAACTCACCGGCGCCAAAGGCGTGAACGTCAAAACCATGCCCGATGCGCATACCTATAAACCCTTCAGGTTGCAGAAGCAAAACCGCGCGTCAAATAAAATTCGGCCAAGGCCAGATCTTCCGGTCGGGTGATCTTCAGATTATCTGCTCGCCCCTCGATCAGACGAGGCGCAAAACCCGCTGCTTCCAACGCCGCCGCCTCATCGGTCACCAAAAGCCCGTTTGCCAGCGCCGCCCGCAAGGCTTCATGCAAGATCCCCAGCCGGAACATCTGCGGCGTCAACGCATGCCAAAGCTGCGCACGATCCACCGTCGCCGCAATCCGCTGAGCGACATCAGCCTGTTTCAAGGTGTCGCGCACCGGGACCGCCAGCAACCCTCCGACGGGATCATCCGCCAGCTCGGCCAGCAATCGGTCCAGGTCGTCCACAGTCAAACAGGGACGGGCGGCATCGTGAACCAGCACCCAATCGTCGGGATGCGCGTACTCCCCTAGCGCATCCAGTCCGTTCAGCACTGAATGACAGCGCTCAGCGCCACCGGTGACGACGTACAGCGGCTTGTCAGCTACCATGCCAGCGGCTACCTCCGGCCACCACTCGTCCCCGGCACTGATCGCGACCACCAGACCCGCAAGGCGTGGATAACGCAGCAGGGTACCCAGGGTGTGGGCGATGACCGGTTGACCAGCCAACGCCAGATATTGCTTGGGAATCGTCACTCCCATCCGCTTACCCGCGCCGGCGGCGGGCACCATGGCCCAATAACGCACCGTATCCATCATGCTTTTCCAACTTTTCTAGAATAGTGCGAAATCATCCAATTTCGCTCAATGAGACGGCGCTGGCGATTTACGGGAGGAAGGCGTCATGGGTTTGGCCGATGAACGCTCCACTGACTCCGGCAGCGGCTGTTCGAGAATGCGATAAAACGTCTCGTCTGGCCGGATCATGCCCATTTCAGCCCGCGCGCGTTCTTCAATAGCCATCAACCCGCTTTTCAGATCGGCGACATCCGCTTCCAAAGCACGATTGCGTTCGTTCAACGCGGCGTTTTCCTCGGTTTGCGCCTGGACGGTGATGCGCAAGGCATAGGTTTGCTGCACCCCATCCTCGGCCAACCACAGCAAATACTGCAAGAAAAGCAATATTGCGATCAACACTGCGATCAGAATCTGTGGTTTCAATCCTTGCTCGGTTGGATGGGCCATGACAGAAGATGAACGGTAAAAACAATCGACGCCTCCCTCTGACCCATCCGCGACTGCGGCGGGAGAGGAAGGCGTGTATAGAGGGTTATATCGCAACCCGCTTCCCGGCTACCGGGGAGCGAATCGGTCAGTAGAGCGTCTCGTTCAATCCCGGAACACGTTGAAGGCTTTCTTGCCTGGGTAGACCGCCGCCGAACCCAGTTCTTCCTCGATCACCAGCAGCCGGTTGTACTTGGCAATGCGGTCAGAGCGGCTGAGTGAACCGGTCTTGATCTGGCTGGCGGCGGTGGCCACCGCCAGATCCGCAATCGTGGTGTCCTCGGTTTCGCCGGAGCGATGGGAGGAGATCGAGGTGTAGCCGGCGTCGGCAGCCATCTGAATCGCCGCCAGAGTCTCGGTCAGGGTGCCGATCTGGTTGACCTTGATCAGGATCGAGTTGGCGATACCCTCGTCAATGCCACGTTTGAGGATCGAGGTATTGGTGACGAACAGGTCATCGCCGACCAACTGCACCTTCTTGCCCAGAACCTGGGTTAGATAGGCCCAACCCGGCCAATCGCTCTCGTCCAGACCATCCTCGATGGAGACGATCGGATAACGGCTGACCCAATCGGCCAACTTATCGGAGAACTCGTTGGAAGTGAAAGATTTGCCTTCTGCTTCCAGCACGTACTTGCCGTCTTTGTAGAACTCGGAACTGGCGCAGTCCAGAGCGATGTACAAATCCTTGCCGGGGGCATAGCCGGCATTGCGAATCGCTTCCATGACCACGTCCAGCGCGGCTTCATTGGATGGTAGATTCGGAGCAAAACCACCCTCGTCACCGACAGCGGTATTCATGCCTTGCTTCTTCAGCACGGCTTTCAGCGCATGGAACACTTCCGCACCCCAGCGCAACGCCTCGCGGAAACTCGGCGCGCCGACCGGCATGATCATGAACTCCTGCATGTCCACGCTGTTGTCAGCATGGGCGCCACCGTTGAGGATGTTCATCATCGGCACCGGCAGATGATAGGGGCCAACCGGGTTCAGATACTTGTAAAGCGGCACACCCTTTTCGGCGGACACCGCGTGGGCCGTCGCCATCGATACCCCCAGCAGGGCGTTGGCGCCCAGGCGGCTCTTGGTAGGCGTACCATCCAAATCGATCATCCGCTGGTCGATCGCAGCCTGATTATCGGTCGCTTCGACGCCCAACAGCGCATCGCGTAGTTCACTGTTGACATTGGCAACGGCCTTCAACACACCCTTGCCTAAATAGCGGCTCTTGTCACCATCGCGCAGTTCCAAAGCCTCGCGGCTACCGGTGGACGCACCAGATGGCACGCCTGCCGTGCCTTTGGCGCCGGATTCCAGAATCACGTCCACGCTGACGGTCGGGTTGCCACGCGAATCCATGATCTCACGGCCACGGATCTCTTTGATTTTCGACATTCTTCAAACTCCTCTGGATATTACGCTCTTGGGGATAAAGCTGTCATCGACAGTCATTCTAGCCCGGTTTCCAAGAAACCGCGCTGTTTTACCAGGACGTCCAGCGCTTGCAACGTGACCAGCAAGGCTTCCATCCGACCCAGTGGCCAAGCATTAGGACCGTCGCTCAGCGCCCGATCCGGATCGGGATGGGTTTCCATGAACAATCCAGCGATGCCCACCGCTACCGCCGCCCGCGCCAACACGGGCACAAACTCCCGCTGGCCGCCGGAGACATTGCCCTGACCGCCCGGCAGTTGCACCGAGTGAGTGGCGTCGAACACCACAGGACAATCGGTAGCGCGCATCACCATCAGGGCGCGCATGTCGGACACCAGGTTATTGTAGCCAAAGGACACACCACGTTCGCAGACCATCAACCGATCGTTGCCAACCATGCGCGCCTTGGCGACCACGTTGCGCATGTCCCAGGGCGCCAGAAATTGACCTTTCTTGATATTCACCGGTTTGCCCTGACGGGCCACATTCTGGATGAAATCGGTTTGCCGGCATAGGAACGCCGGGGTTTGCAGCACATCCGCCACAGCCGCGACTTCTTCCAGTGGCGTGTACTCATGCACGTCGGTCAGCACCGGCACGCCGATCTGAGTCTTGACCTTCTCCAGGATTCTCAGACCCTCTTCCAGGCCGGGACCGCGATAGCTATCGCGCGCAGAGCGGTTAGCCTTGTCGAACGAGGACTTGTAAATGAACGGCATACCCAAGCGCCCGGTGATCTCCTTGAGCTGACCGGCGGTATCCAACGCCAGTTGCGCGGATTCGATCACGCAGGGGCCAGCGATCAGAAACAGCGGCTGGTCCAGGCCGACCGTGAAGCCACAGAGGTTCATCATGATGATGCACTGGTCTCCTATCGACGCTGCTCACGCTGCTGGATCGCCGCCTCGATGAACCCTCGGAATAGCGGATGACCAGTGCGTGGGGTCGAGGTAAATTCGGGATGGAATTGGCAACCGAAGAACCAGGGATGATCGGGCAGTTCGATGGTTTCCACTAGGCGGTCGTCCAACGAATGGCCGGATAGCGCCAGGCCCGCCGCTTGCAGCGCTTCCCGGTAATGATTGTTGAATTCGTAACGATGCCGGTGGCGCTCGGTGATCACTTCCTTGCCATAGGCAGCGTGGACCAGCGAACCGGGCGTCAGCCGACAGGCTTGAGCGCCCAAGCGCATCGTACCGCCTAGGTTGCCGCCCTCCTGGCGCTGCTGGAGGACACCCGTCTCGTCCGTCCATTCGGTGATCAAGGCGATGACCGGATGCGGCGTGTCCTTGCGAAACTCGGTGCTGTGCGCATCGGCCAGTTCCGCGACATCGCGGGCGAATTCGATGACGGCGACCTGCATCCCCAGGCAGATGCCCAGGTAGGGAATCCGCCGCTCACGGGCGAAGCGCACCGCCGCGATCTTGCCTTCAATGCCGCGTTCACCAAAACCGCCTGGCACTAGAATGGCGTCCATGTGCTCCAAGCCAATGGTCCCCTCTCGCTCGATACGCTCGGAATCCAGATAGTGGATATTGACCTGGGTGTGGGTATGCATACCGGCATGCAACAAAGCTTCATTGAGCGACTTGTAGGCGTCGGCCAAATCGACGTACTTGCCGACCATGGCGATGTCCACTGCGCCAACTGCGGTTTCAATGGCATTGACGACCCACTCCCAATCCTTCAGACCGGCCGGCGGCAAATCGTCCAACCGCAACTTACGAGCGACGATTCCATCGACGCCCTGAGCGTGTAACAACAAAGGGATACGGTAGATCGTATCGGCATCCGGAACGCTGATCACCGCCTTGGGTTCGATGTTGGTGAACAAAGCGATCTTGCGGCGCTCATCGGCGGGGATTTCCCGATCCGAGCGGCATAACAACATATCGGGCTGAATGCCGATGGAACGCAACTCCTTGGCTGAGTGCTGGGTCGGTTTCGTCTTGAGTTCGCCGGAGGACTGGATGAACGGCACCAGGGTCAGGTGAATGAACAGGGAACGTTCGCGGCCCAATTCCAGACCCAATTGACGAATAGCTTCCAGAAAAGGCAGGGATTCGATGTCGCCGACCGTGCCGCCGATCTCCACCATCGCGATGTCGGTCTCGCCAGCGCCGAGGCGGATGCAGCGTTTGATTTCATCGGTGATATGGGGGATGACCTGCACCGTGCCACCCAGATAGTCGCCGCGCCGTTCCTTGCGGATGACATTTTCGTAGATACGCCCAGTGGTGAAGTTGTTGCGCCGGGTGGCGGTCATACCCACGAAGCGCTCGTAGTGACCCAGATCAAGGTCGGTTTCCGCGCCGTCATGGGTCACGAAGACCTCACCGTGCTGGAATGGACTCATGGTGCCGGGATCGACGTTGATATAGGGGTCGAGCTTGATCAGGGTGACCTTCAGACCTCGAGCTTCCAGGATCGTCGCCAGCGATGCGGCGGCGATGCCTTTGCCAAGCGAGGAAACGACGCCACCAGTGATGAAAATAAATCGGGTCATGCCAGGATGGGGGTTGCAAAAAGACACCACAAGATAGCAGACCCGGCGGCTGATAGCGACACACCGGCCATATTCTCAAATGCATTTGCCGGGCGGAAACGCCAATCCTCGATCCCAAAGGTCAGTCAAGGCAGGACTCCGGAGAAAACAGAGCGTGGATTGCTCGAAACCGCTTGGTGCGACGCCAAGCGGTTCTCCCAGGAATTTTTTGCCGTCAGCGCTGTTCGAAACGATTGGTTTTGGCGATTCCGGCCATCACTTTTTTTAACCTTATTCTCGCTTAAATCGTGCGTTACCTGCGGGTTTCCGCTTACAATTCGCAGCGAGAGCTTACTAAATTTAAGGTTTTCATGTATCACAGTCACCAAACGAGGTAACCCGATGTCCGCATCGACCCAGAATCCAGTCGAACAATTACAGCAAGCCACCCTGGCGCTGGACGCCGTCCAAAAGGCGCTTGATTACTCCTTAGCGGACTTGAAGGAACGCTCGCAGAAAGCCGATGGCAAAATCTCCGCAGCGCTACTGGATCAGCATCAATTGGTTAGTTATGACTTGGCATTGTCCTGCGCGGAGATGACCGGCGCTCGCTTTGCACTGGATTATGCGAAACGGGCGCGACAGGCTAGTGGCGACCAGACCAAAGAGCTCACTTTGGAAGAACGCTTCGCCCTTCTGTTCACCGCTGAAGCCCTGCAAGGCGTGCGCAATCGACTCAGCGCTCGCCCGGCGGATTTCGGGCTGAATGAGCAATGGTTGGGAGCGACCATCGATTATCCAGCAGCACGGCAATTCTGCCTGACCCAGTTAGCCGCAGAGCGGGTCGCGGAACTGGGACAACTCATGCGCGCCCAGGATGGCGTGACTGGCGCTTATCTGCTCGACGGTCATCACGAAATGATGCGCGAAACTTTCCGTAGCGTCGCCGAGGAAGTGGTGATGCCGCTGGCCGAAGAGATTCACCGCCATGACCTCGACATTCCCGACGCTATTTTAGAACAAGTCAAGGAACTGGGCTGCTTCGGTATTTCCATCCCGGAACGCTTCGGCGGCATCCAAAGCGACGAGCAGGAAGACAATCTAGGCATGATCGTGGTGACCGAAGAGCTGACTCGGGGCTCGCTCGGCGCGGCGGGCAGCCTGATCACCCGACCTGAAATCCTTTCCAAGGCGCTGCTCAAAGGCGGCACCGAGGAACAGAAGTTACGATGGTTGCCGCAACTGGCTTCTGGCGATCTGTTGTGTGCGGTGGCGGTGACCGAGCCGAACTATGGCTCCGATGTCGCCAACATGCGGTTGAAAGCGACTCGCACCGAGGGCGGTTGGCTGCTGAACGGCGCCAAAACCTGGTGTACCTTCGGCGGCAAAGCCGGTGTGCTGCTGATTCTGGCGCGCACCAACCCTGATCTATCGCTGGGCCATCGCGGCCTGTCGATGTTCCTGCTGGAGAAGCCGAGCTATCCTGGCCATGCCTTCGAATTTATCCAGGAAAGCGGTGGCAAGCTGGGCGGCAAGGCGATTTCCACCATCGGCTATCGCGGGATGCACTCCTTCGATCTGTTCTTCGACAACGTGTTCGTACCGGATGAAAACATGCTCGGCGGACCGGCGGGCGAAGGTAAGGGTTTTTATTTCACCATGGCTGGTTTCTCTGGTGGACGTATCCAGACGGCGGCCCGCGCCATCGGCATCATGCAGGCCGCTTATGAGAAAGCACTGAGCTATTCCCAAGAGCGCATGGTGTTTGGCTACCCGATCGGTGACTACCAATTGACCCAGGTTAAGTTGGCGCGGATGGCGACCTATCTCGCCGTAGGCCGGCAGTTCACTTACTCAGTAGGACGGTTGATGGATCAAGGCGAGGGTGACATGGAAGCCAGTATGGTCAAATTCTTCACCTGCAAGACCGCCGAATGGGTCACCCGCGAAGCCCTGCAGATTCACGGTGGCATGGGCTACGCCGAGGAAGTGCCGGTCAGTCGCTATTTCATCGACGCCCGGGTGTTATCGATTTTCGAAGGCGCCGAGGAAACACTGGCCTTGAAGGTCATCGCTCGTTCCTTGGTGGACAACGCCAAGAGCAAGGCTGAGGTGGGGGGTTAAGCCATGAGTTTCTCAATGCGATTAGGCGAACAGACAGAAGTCGCCGGTTCCGTAGCAGTCAATCTGGAATGGGTGCGCCAGCCACAGTATGGGCGCTATCTGGATGAATTCGTACCAGGACAGGTCTTTGTCCACCCACGCGGCTACACCTTCGAACGTGGCCCGATGTTAGATTTCGCCCGCGTGTTCATGCAATGCAATCCGCTGTATCTGAACCTGGAATACGCCAAGGCTCATGGCTTCCCAGATTTGCCGGCCAGTCCGCAGATGGTGTTCAACGTGGTGCTGTCGCTGGGTGTGCATAACGATTCCGAGAAAGCGATTGCCAATCTCGGCTATTACAATGTGCAATTCCTGCGGCCAGTCTATCCGGGCGACACTTTACGCGGTTACACCCAAGTCGTGGATCGCAAGGCGCGTGGCGAAGACAAGCCGGGTATCGTGCTGATTCGCACCCTGGGCGTCAATCAACATCACCAAGTGGTGTTGCAGTACGAGCGCAAGATTATGGTCGGCTATCGCGGCGACCGCTTGCCGACCACCCCGGCGCCGACCACGCCGGTCGAGTTCCCCTGGGTAGAGCATCCGGTGGCGGAGTTACCGATCAACGCCAGCGGCTATCCAAGCCAATTGACCGGCCCCAATACCTATTTCGAGGACTTTTCCCTCGGTGATCTGATCGTACATACCAATGGCCGCACCATCACCGATGAGCACATGGCCTGGACCTACCTGGTCGGCAACACCCATCCGCTGCACTTCGACCGGGTGTACAGTACTGGCCTATCGGGCAAGATGAGCGGTGAGCCGATCGTTTACGGCGGTTTGGTGTTCGCCTGGCTGGAGGGACTGGCCAGCCGCGATGTCAGCGAAAACGCCCTATGGGAACTGGGGTTCACCGAGGGCTACCACACGCAACCGGCAGTGTCCGGCGATACGGTGGCGGCTCTCTCGCGGGTGGTGGCGACCGAGACCCTACCTAACAATGATGCTGCCGGCATCGTAACCTTCCAGTTTATCGGTGTGAAGAACATCAGCGCCGCTGCCGCACTGGAGACCTACGGTCCAGATCTGTTTATCAAAGAAAATGATAAGCAGAAACTGAGTAAGGAAAAGATCAGTGGCAAGATCTTCGAGATCGAACGACGGCTGTTGATCAAGCGGCGACTGGTGTGAGTTGAGTAGAGTCCCTCCCTCGGAAGAGGGAGGGGTATGAATGTCCGTATGGCGTTTGAATGGGATGCGAATAAAGCAGCAACGAATTTAGCGAAGCATGGTATTTCATTTGAGGAGGCTAAAACAGTTTTTGATGATCCTGCATCGGTTAATGAAGCATTACGATTTCTCATCAAGATAACAGAAAGAGAAAAATCGGCACTGGCAACACATGAGCAAAATACTTGACAAGGAAAAAAGCAAAAAACGAAAGAATTGTCAGTGGATTAGGCCAATGCATTGCCGAAATGATCGCTGCTAGAATCTATAACCAGCAGGAAGGTCGGGTTATATCCTCTATTTATGGCGCTGTTACGACCGGACATGCCTGGAAGTTCCTGAAATTGCAGGATCAGATCGTTCATATCGATATTGAAGATTACTATATTAAGAATCCTCAGAAAATTGTCGGGATATTGATAAATATGATTGAAACATCGGCCGTACAGGAGAATGCTGATGCTTGAAGCTTCTGCTATTTATCAACCAGTAAAATCCTTGCAGAATCATGAAGACCCTATCATGCCTTCACTAAATCATAGCTATATTTTCCTACAGATCATTAAGCAACTGATTAGCAATCAAGATATTGAACCATTACCCGAGTTGACCCTGGATATCGCTAATGGCTTAACGCCAGATATTTCTGTTTTCCACAAGACTCAGATCCAACCTAACCCGTTCCATGATATTCCCCGATTTCAGGAGCGTCCGATCCTGGCGATTGAAGTGGTTTCATCCAGCCAAACCATTCAGGAGATGTTGCAAAAAGCGACGCAACTGGTTAATGCGGGCATCCCAGTAGTCTGGACGGTTGAACCTTACAGTCGAACCGTCTTTGTCACGACATCAGAGAGCGATACCCTGTTTCACGAAGCATTGATTGAAAACGAAGGCGTACAGGTTGACTTTACCCAAGTGTTCCCGAAAAAAATCAATTAGCCCGATTCCAACGACCCACTGTTATTCTACAAAGAGGCTCCCATGACCACCCCCATCAAACGCGATAAACCTTGGCTGATGCGGACCTACTCCGGCCATTCTTCCGCCAAAGCGTCCAACGAACTGTACCGCACCAATCTGAGCAAAGGACAAACCGGCCTATCGGTTGCCTTCGATTTGCCAACTCAGACCGGCTACGATTCTGATCATCCACTAGCGCGAGGCGAAGTTGGCAAAGTCGGCGTACCGATCGGCCATATCGGCGATATGGAGACCCTGTTCGATCAGATTCCGCTCGGCCAGATGAACACCTCCATGACGATCAATGCAACAGCCGCTTGGTTGCTGGCGTTGTATGTCGCGGCGGCGGAGCGGCAAGGCGCATCCCCGGCACAGCTACAAGGCACCACGCAGAACGACATCCTTAAGGAATACCTGTCGCGCGGCACCTATATCTTCCCACCCCAACCCTCGGTGCGCTTGATTACCGATATCATCGCTTACACGGTCAAGAGTATTCCCAAATGGAATCCGACTAATATTTGCAGCTACCACTTGCAGGAAGCGGGCGCGACCCCGACCCAGGAACTGGCCTATGCCCTGTCCACCGCCATTGCCATCCTCGACGCCGTGCGCGATTCTGGACAAATCGGCGCAGAAGGCTTCGAGCAAGTGGTGGGGCGTATCTCCTTCTTCGTGAACGCCGGCATCCGCTTTATCGAGGAAACCTGCAAAATGCGGGCGTTCGGCGAGATGTGGGACAAACTGACTCAAGAACGCTATGGCGTGCAGAGTGAGGACATGCGCCGCTTCCGCTATGGAGTGCAGGTCAACTCGCTGGGTCTGACCGAGGCGCAGCCGGAAAACAACGTACAGCGCATCGTGCTGGAAATGCTCGGCGTGAGCCTGTCCAAGAGAGCCCGCGCGCGCGCCATCCAACTTCCGGCTTGGAATGAAGCACTTGGGTTACCGCGCCCCTGGGATCAGCAATGGGCGCTACGCATGCAGCAGGTGCTGACCTTCGAAACCGATTTGCTGGAATACGGTGATATTTTCGACGGTTCGCCGGTGATCGCCGCCAAGGTCAAGGCGCTTGTGGACGGTGCGACCGAGGAAATGGCTCGGGTGCAGGAGCAGGGCGGCATGGTGCAGGCCATCGAATCCGGCTACGTCAAGCGACAACTGGTCACCAGTCACACCGAGCGGATGCGCGCCATCGAGCACGGCAGCCTGAAGATTATCGGTTTGAATTGCTATACGGAAACCGAACAATCGCCACTCACCGGTGGCGTTGACAGCGGCATCATGAAGGTCGATCCGCGCGCCGAGCGCGAACAGATCGAACGACTCAACGCCTTTCGCGCGCAGCGCAATCATGCGGAGGTCAAGGCAGCGCTGGCTAATCTGGCCGAAACGGCGCGCAGCGGGGCGAATATCATGCCGGCGTCGATCCTATGCGCCCATGCAGGAGTTACGACCGGTGAATGGTCACAGACCCTGCGTGACATTTTTGGCGAATACCGCGCGCCCACCGGCATCGACATTCCCGCCAACGATGACAGCCGGGGAGCCAAAGCAGTGTCGATTCGCACTGCAGTCATCAAGACCAGTGAGGAACTGGGCCGACCCTTGCGCCTGTTGATCGGTAAACCAGGTCTGGACGGGCACAGCAACGGCGCGGAGCAAATTGCCGTCAAGGGCCGCGATGTCGGTTTTGAGATCGTCTATGAAGGTATCCGCCTGACCCCGGAGCAGATCGCCAAGGCCGCGCTAGAGGAAGGTGTGCACCTGATCGGTCTGTCGGTGCTTTCTGGCAGTCATGTGGAGATGGTGGAAGACGTGTTCAACCAACTGAGCCAGGTCGGGCTGAAAAATCTGCCGGTGGTCATCGGCGGTATTATTCCCGAAAGTGACGCCAAGCTACTGAAAGAGCGCGGTATCTCAGCCGTCTACACCCCCAAGGATATCGATATGAACGGTATCATGGTGGACATTCTCAATCTGATCCGCAAAGCCCACGATCTGCAACCGGTCACGGTGGCATGATTCCAGCGCTTCCTGACCCAACGACGCTGGCATCCGCCGTCAGCGTCCGTGATCGGCTGGCGCTGGCCCAGGCGCTGAACCTGCTGGATGACCGCCGACCAGCGGCGCGGCAATGCGCCGCGGCGTTCCTGGACGCTTTGCCGGTAGAAAGGTTGGACGCGGGCGGACACTTGATCGGCATCACGGGTCCGCCGGGTGCGGGTAAATCTTCGTTGACGGCGGCGCTGATCCAAGTATGGCGGCGACGCGGCTTGAAGGTCGCCATTCTGGCGGTGGATCCATCCAGTCCGATCAGTGGTGGCGCTTTATTGGGCGACCGGTTGCGGATGCATGCTAGTGGGGCGGATCGCGAGGTATTTATCCGTTCGTTGGCCTGCCGCGGTGAATTCGGCGGCCTCAGCGCCGAAGTTTGGCCGATGAGCCTGGCGATGCTAGCGGCATTCGATATCGTGCTGGTGGAAACGGTGGGCGTTGGCCAAAAGGAAATCGACGTTTCGAAAATGACCGACACCACCTGCTTCGTCGCCCAGCCAGCTTCCGGTGACAGCATCCAATTTCTCAAAGCCGGTATCATGGAAATCCCGCATGTGATCGTCGTCAACAAAGAAGACATCGGTATGGCGGCGCGCAAAACCTTGTCCGAATTGAAAACGACGCTAGGTCGGCGCACGGACCTCGACGGCTGGCAAGCGCCGGCTCTGTCCGCTAGCGCCGCGTTGGGCAGCGGCATTGATACTTTGGCCGATGCGCTGGATAGCCACCGCAACTGGCTGCTGGAGCGGGGGCAATTCACTACCCGCCGCCAACGCTGTCAAGCGGAATGGCTGGTTAAACACCTGCGCGAGGAATTTGGCCGGTACGGTATCAATCGACTGGGCGGCGAAGATGCTCTGTTTGCGGAATTAACCAACGCACCGCGTCGCTCACCGATTGCCGCCTACGAAGACCTGCGTACCCGGGTAATCCCTAATCCCTGATTTCTTCATCCCTGATCCCTAATAAACAACCCCAACAGAGAGGAATACAGCAAACATGGCTAAAGAACTCTACAACCTCGGTGAAATGCCCCCACTCGGTGTGGTCCCTCCCAAGATGCACGCCTGGCTGATTCGCGCCGAGCGCTTCGGCAAGCCGACGGAAGCCTTTCAAAAGGAGGTAGTGAATACTCCACCCATCGCCGATGACGAAGTACTGGTCTATGTGATGGCGGCGGGCATCAACTACAACAACGTCTGGGCGGGCTTGGGCATTCCGGTCAACGTCATCGGCGCGCGCAACAAAGCCGGCGAACCGGAAGATTTCCATATCGGCGGCAGTGACGCCTCCGGCATCGTGTACAAGATCGGCAAGGATGTGACCAATGTGAAAGTGGGCGATGCAGTGGTGATGCATTGTGGTCAGTACAGCCGCAATTGCGAATGGGTCAAGAGCGGCGGCGATCCGATGTACTCACCGACCTTCCGCATCTGGGGTTATGAAACCAACTGGGGCAGCTTCGCCCAGTTCACCAAGGTGCAGGCCCAGCAGTGCATGCCCAAGCCCAAACATATGAACTGGGAAGAAGCGGCGTCCTACACCCTGGTCGCGGCCACCGCCTGGCGCATGCTGCATGGCTGGGGGGTGAATGCGGTCAAGAAAGGCGATGTCGCCTTGATTTGGGGCGGCGCGGGCGGTCTTGGCTCCATGGCCATTCAAATCGCCAAGGCGGCAGGCGCGACTTCCGTCGCCATGGTGTCGGGCGAAGACAAGTTCGACTACTGCATGAAGTTGGGTGCCAAAGGCTGCATCAATCGCAACGAGTTCGATCACTGGGGTATGTTGCCGCACTGGAAGGATAATGTCGGCTACGCCAAGTGGATGAAGGGAGTGCGGGCGTTCGGCGCGAAAATCTGGGAAGTCCTGGGCGAGAAGCGCGCCCCGAACATCGTGTTCGAACATCCTGGCGAAACCACTATCCCCACCTCGATCTTCGTCTGCGACACCGGCGGCATGGTCGTCGTGTGCGCTGGCACCACCGGTTACAACGCCACCGTCGATCTACGCTATCTGTGGATGCGCCAGAAGCGTCTGCAAGGCTCGCACTTCGCCAACACCGAGCAATCCAACCAGATGAACGAACTGGCCCTACGCGGCCTGCTCGATCCTTGCCTGTCGCGGGCGTTCACTTACGAGGAAATCCCAGTCGCCCATCAACTGATGTACGAAAACAAGCACCCTCACGGCAACATGGCGGTGCTGGTCGGCGCGACTGAATTTGGCCTGGGCGCCAGCGGCAAGCCGCCAGTGGCTATCGCCCATCCCACCCTGCCCAAGGATGATGTGCACACCACCCCGCATCCCTACCCGATGTCCGAGCCGCTACCGAGCGTGGCCCAAGCCGAAGCGATCACCATCACCGACGATGGCACCCGAGTCAAGGATCTGATGCACCACGGGATCATTTCCTGCACGCCAACCGACACGGTTGCCACCGTGGCCAAGATTATGGTCAACAAGGAGGTGCATGCCGTGGTAGTGATGGACGCTGGTGGCAAGGCGATCGGCGTCGTGTCGCAGACCGACATGGTGCTGGCGCGTCAAGGTCGAACCTCGGACGAGGCGCGTACGATGCTGGCCCAAGACATCATGACCCCAGGCTGCGCCACTTGTGACGCGAACATGCTGCTGAGCGACGCCGTCAGCTTGATGACCGGTCGGCGTATGCATCGACTGGTGGTCACCGAAAACGATCAGCCCGCCGGTGTCATCTCCATGACCGACGTGGTGCGCAAAATCATCGGGGAGTAAGCGCTTAACGCGCCCTTGCCGTAGGTGGCCATCGCACCACCGCGGTGTTTTGCGCCTCCTCTCCTTCAGTGCTTTTATACTGAAGGAGAGGAATTCCCAAACTCCCTTCTCTGTCTTGAACAGTGAGGAGGGAGTATCCACTGGGGCATTCGCTAAAAAGCCTAAAACGATGGAGAAAATCCTGCTATGAAAGCCATCGTCTGTCATGAACTTACTGGCGCCGCCACACTGCAGTTGGACGAAGTGCCTGAGCCGCGACCAGGTCCGGGTCAAGTTCGATTGCAGATCCGAGCTTGCGGCGTCAATTTTGCCGATAGCCTGATTACCCGAGGTCAATATCAAAGGCAGCCGCCACCTCCTTTCAGCCCTGGTTTTGAGGTGTCTGGCGAAGTATTGGAACTGGGAATGGGTATCGAAGGCATCGAAGTCGGCGACCGTATGATCGCGATCACTCCATATGGCGGCTATGCCGAACAGGTGGTCGTGGATGTCAACCGTTGCGTACTGATGCCAACAGCGATGTCCTGGGAGCATGGCGCTGCTTTTCCGGTGGTGTTTGGCACCTCGCATGTCGCCTTGTGGCATCGGGCGCGATTACGGGATGGCGAGACTCTCGTTGTGCATGGCGCATCCGGCGGCGTAGGTCTGACGGCAGTGGCCATCGGCAAACAGTTGGGAGCAACAGTCATTGCGACCGCCAGCGGCCCCGAAAAGCTCGCCGTCGCCCGTGAGCACGGCGCAGATTATCTAATCGATACCAATACCGAAGAAGTACGAACCAGAATCAAGGAGTTGACCAGCGAGCGTGGTGCGGATGTCGTCTATGATCCAGTCGGTGGCGAGTTGTTCACCGCTTCCCTGCGTAGTATCGCCTTCCAAGGACGCATCCTGGTCATCGGTTTTGCGGGCGGCACCGTGCCGCAGATTCCTGCCAATCATCTACTGGTCAAGAATGTGGATGTGATTGGCGTCAACTGGCCGGCTTATGCGGAACTCTATCCCCAGGTCATGACCGAGAGCTTCCATACCTTGCTGCAGTGGTATCTGGATGGCGCGATTCAGCCTCATATATCAGCGACCTATCCATTGGAGCAGGCGGTTGATGCACTTAATCAGGTCATTGCCCGAAAGTCCACTGGGAAGGTGGTCATCCTCATGGAAAGTGCGAAGTGAAACGCGGAGACCAGGGCGGTGAATGGACATGAAGTCTGAATTGACGATCCAGCATTTGGGACGGACCACCCGCGCGACCGTTCGGGGCGGCGATGCTCAATTAAAGAAGCTTCGCCATGCATTGTTGCTCAAGAATTTCATCATCACCACTGAGCATAAGAACCGCTTGGAGCTGCGGCGGCGGGCTTATCTGTTACAGGATGACTGGCCCATGCAAGTCAGTATCCGCCGCGATGGCGCCCAGCTTGAGATCGACTATTACCTACTCATTCCATGGGGCTGGATTGTAGGGCTGAGCTTTCTCACTTGGTTGGTTCTACCCTTTGCCGGTTTGCAGAATGCGACACTGGCTTTCGTACTGGCTATGCTCGTCGCGAGCCTAGCCGTGTACAAACAGAAGTTCGATTGTCGACCCAACGCCCGATTCTGGCAGGAACAACCCCGTCGGCGTTGGCATGAAACGATGCAACAGCTGTTGCAGGAAGCGTTCGATTGCTCATGACAGCGGAATGGGTCAATGCCCTGTTAATCGCTTTCAGCCTCTGATGCACGCGACAAACCATCAAAACACCTCAAGCGCGCCACATCCTGCACGAGGATATACCGACCTTTTACCGTGATCAGGTTGCATTCGCTCAGATTATGAAGCACCCGCGATAGGGTTTCCGGGGTCAGATTTAGCCGCGAAGCGATAACATGCTTACTGGCTGGTAGTTTTAATTCAATGGAACCGCTTTCCGAGGCTCCCGTCAGTTGCAGCAGGAATTCGATCAGTCGCTGGGTAGAGGAACGCAAGGAGTAATTCTCCACATCCTCAATCAGGCTGTGCAAACGCATGCTCAATCCGGCCAGCATCCGCCGGGCAAAGGCGCTGTCGCGGTCGATCGCGGCAAAAAGACTTTGTTTGGCGACATACAGCAGGCGGGAGTCTTCCAGCGCCTGTGCCAATACTGGACTAGGCCGCTCCATGAACATCACCGCTTCACCAAAACTTTGCCCCGACCCAACAATGGAGACCACTTTCTCATTGCCCTGCGGCGAAGAAAACGCCAGCTTGATCTGACCGTATACGGTGATGTAGAAGCCATCCAACAGGATGCCTTTCTGAAAAAGTATTTGCCCTTTGCTTAACCTGATTTCCCGTGCGCTCGCGGCTAAATTGGCAATTTCACTTTCGCGCAACTGTTGAAAAAGCGGCAGGTTAGCTAAAGTTCGGCTGAGATCGATCTGTTTATCCACCGGTTTTACGGTCTCTCCTGCTGGAGAACTGCCGCTGCCAATTTTGCCAGCGCTTCCTTAGGAATCGTTTTCATTCCAACCAGTTGCTGTTGAATCCCTGCCTCCCATTTCGTCACGCTCTTTGATCGGAGCAGACCGCATCACCATGGTTTTTCGACTGGGAATCCAACGCAGGAGCGTTACCGCCAAATCGTGTGGATTGACGGGTTTGGCCAGAAAATCGCTCATCCCACAGGCTCGTGCCTCCTCCTGCTCTTTAGTAGTCACGCCCGCCGTCAACGCAATGACTGGCAACGCCATAAACCGTTCCATCTGTCGAATTCGCTGGGTAGCCGCCAAACCATCCATCTCTGGCATGTGAACATCCATCAGGATGGCGTCAAAATCTTCTTGGATCAGCCGATCCAATGCCTCCTGCCCATCGTTCGCAATTTTCACAACAACACCAAATCGTTGTAGCAACTTCCGGATGACTTGTTGGTTGATAGCATTATCTTCCGCAACCAGTATCCGCGTTCCCTGCAAATAGCGACGGTATTCCCGAAGCGCCTGGGTCAAGGACTGGGTCTGCATCCGGGATTGAGGTTGGTTATCGAATGCCTGTTGCTGTGTATCAGTAGAGATATCCAAAGATAATTCGAAGGAGAAAGCGCTCCCTCGACCCGGAGTGCTTTCCACCAGGAAATCACTGCCCATCAGCAAGAGTAGTTCGCGGCTGATAGCCAATCCTAGACCAGTGCCGCCAAACCGCCGAGAAATTGAAGTATCGGCTTGGGTAAATGCTTGGAATAGATGCGCCACAGTCTTTGTATCCATGCCGATTCCGGTATCTTTCACCATGAATCCGATGCGGGTTTTCGCATCTTCAACGGCTTGGACCGTGACTTGCAAAGTGACTTGACCATGTTCAGTAAACTTAATGGCGTTGCCTAATAAATTCGAGAGGATTTGTTGCAGGCGCAACTCGTCTCCAAACAACTGACGGGGCACTTCTTGAGCAATATCAATCTGAAAATCGAGTGCTTTTTCTTCGGCACGCAGGGCAAAAAGATTGCGTAAAGCATTCAATAACAGTCCCAGATCAAAGCGATTTTTTTCAATAGTCATCCGGCCTGCTTCGATTTTTGAATAATCCAGAATATCATTGAGGATTCTTAACAAACTATCGGATGATAAATGAATTTTCTCCAGATAATCTCGTAATTCAGGAGAAAGCGGTTTATCCAACGCCAGTACAGAAAACCCAATGATGGCATTCATCGGTGTACGGATTTCATGGCTCATGTTAGCCAGAAATTCGGCTTTCGCCTTGGCTGACGCATTTGCTGCATCTCTAGTGGCAATTAACTCCTGCTCAATTTTCTTACGAGTAGTAATTTCATTCTTAATACCCACATAGTGAGTTGCTATACCGGCGGGATCGATGACCGGCGCGATGTGGACGTCTTCCCAATAGAGGTCACCATTTTTACGCTTATTCAGAAATTCACCATGCCAGACATGGCCCTTGGTCACGCTATCCCATAGTTCCAGAAAAATTGCTTTCGAGGTTAGACCGGATTGTAAAATGCGTGGGTTTTTTCCCAAGACTTCCTCTAAGGAATAACCCGTTACTTCCACGAATTTTGGGTTAACATACTGAATCTTACCCTTAAGGTCAGAGATCACGATTGAACTTGGGCTTTGCTCAACGACAGTAGATAACACACGCAATTTTTCTTCCTCTACCCGGCGGTCATGGATATCAATACACGAGCCGATGTAGCCGGTAAAATTGTGATTTCGATCGAAGAGAGGCAACCCGCTTTCGAGTACCCAACGATATTCGCCATCATGTCGCCTGAGGCGGTATTCCAGACGAAATACCTTGCGCTGATTAAAACAATTCTGGTAAATCTCTAAGCGGTACTCAAGATCATCTGGGTGGATATCCTCGACCCAGCCATTGCCTATCTCCTGCTCCATCGTTCGCCCGGTAAAATCCAACCAGGTTTGATTGAACCAATTGCAAGATCGATCTACTCCGGCAATCCAGATGGATACTGGGGCAGCATTTGCCATATTACGAAACCGCTCTTCACTCTCCATGAGTTCCCTGGTTTTTTCCAGGACACGGTTCTCCAAGCTTGTCTTGAGACGGCGCAACTCTGATAACATTTTATTGAATGACATTGCTAAATAGGCAATTTCATCTCTCCCTACAACCGGTGCTATTGCATTCGATTCAGGATTACTAGCAATCATTTGAGCCATGTTGCTAAGATCAACCAGTGGTTGAGTAAGTCGCCGTATTTGGCACCTGGCGATAAACTGTGCAAATAATCCAGAAATTATCGCTAAGACTATATATGAGAGTAGTATTTTTCCTATAGAAAATAAGATGGAATGTTTATGATTCTCAAACAAAATATTTAGCGGTTCGCCTGTGATAGAATACCCAATCAATTTTAGTGTACCTCTATCATTTTCGTCATTCCAGAAGTCTTGGTTGCATGGAGATTGATATAAAATACGCTCAGTGATTTTGACTAGATGACAGAGATCTTTATCGACAATTTCCTGTGGACCTACAAGAAATTCCTGTGGACCTATAAGAAATGGTCTTAATTGAATCTCTAAAAGTACTACACCTACATTTAAAGAAGCTGGTGGGAAAAATACCGGTGAAGCGAAAAATAGCTGTTGACCACTGATTGAAACAGAAAATCCAGGATAATCAGCCTGAAGAGCACGAATAACAATAGGGAGCTTAGGATATTCAGATAGATCCTGATATACATTCGATGCAATTGGATTTAAATTCATATCAATCACAACGATTTTAGTTTCTATATCAAAAGGTAGTCGAAAGTCCCTCAACAAGGGTTGGAGATAGATTTCCCGCCCGGATGAATCGACGAAGGCATTGACAACAAAACTGTTTCTAGCCAGCGTCTCGATACTTTCCAAAACCGTATCAAAACGATATTTAATCTGCTCCTGGATTCTAGCTGCCTGGTATCCATTATCTCTTTCAAGAGCTTCATTTACTTGATAGTAAATTACCGGCGTTGCTGTCATCCCGAGAAAAAAAATCAAGGATAGGCTGAATAAGACACTGGAAAATACAGCTCGGTGGGTAATGCTTTTGGCTAGCCAATTATTCAGGTTTCCGAATACCCGAAATAAATTGCCAAGGCGAATAGCATGCAACTCTTATTCTCGCAGTTTAGCTAAGGTTGCCTTTCCAAAGCACCATCCAAAGGTGCGTACTTCGCCATAAAAACCTCGCTCTCACTCAATGCCTCATGGCGTTCTTTAGTAAAAGGCGGTAAATATTGCTTGATCAAACCGGAGTACGCTGGAATTTTCTCCAATGCATCACGGATCGCATCACGATTCGTGCTTCCAGCAAGATCAATTGCCAGTGCCAGAATATGTGTCAGATCATATGCATGAGCCACACCCACTGGAGAAATGATGGAACGAGCATCTTCGCCACCTACCTTTTTGTTGTAAGCACTAATGACTTTCATCGCAACCAGCGACTCCTGCCCGATGAACGAATAAGTTTGTACTACACGAAAATCGAGCTTATAAAAATCTTCCCCAACCAATTCAGGTAGATGACCTCCTGTGACACCCCAATGACTTGCAATAGGTACCTGTTCAGATTCTGGCAATCCAAGCATAACTTTAGAAAGAATGGCTCCTTCTTCAGCATTCGCTGTCAAAAGGATCGCTTGGGCACCTGCCGTTCGCAATTGCTTATACTTAGCCAGCATGGAATCTTCTTTATCATCCCAATTAATCCATTGGGTAGCTACAATAGAAATATCAGGCTTTTGGTTAGCATAATTTTCGGCAGCTCTTTTAGTGCTACGCCCCCAGCTTGTATTGAGCATCAGCAGACCGATTCGTTTAAGGTTGCGCTGTTCGAGATAGGACAGCATGACGTCCGCTGCCCAGGAATCTTTAAGAGATAAACGAAATACATAACTAGGCTGATAATGATTATCGATAATCTCATCGGCTGCCGCCCAAGGATCAAGCAAGGGAATACGTAATTTGTGGATTAACGGAAGAGTTTCAAGCACAGTTGGGCTGAAACGACCGCAATACACTGCGACCAAATCCGGCAGGGCAGCGAATTCTTCAATATTTTTGAAGCTGCGTGCAGGTAGGGATTGATTGGCTTTTTCTACCAACTTAAGCGGACGCCCATGTAACACACCACCTGATAGATTGATCTCGTCAATGGCAATTTGAATACCTTGGCGGATCGCTTCCGCTGAAGTACTGCTGACATGGCCAAATTCTCCATCGAGACCAATCAAGACCGGCTTCGATTCCTGAGCTACCAGCGATGAGACGCCAACAGACAGCAAAAACCCTATAAAGAGCCCATAAGAAATCAATCTCCTAAAAATGAAATGCATGATGATTAGCCCTTCCCGAAAGACTTAACAGAATACATTGAGATAACTACGATTTGGATTTCGAGCTAGTTTGGTGCCAAGTCAACCACAGTTCTCGAAAGGATAGAAACGTCAGCATCTCAAATCCCCTCCAGAAAGGAGGGGTGAGTGCAAGATGAATGTCCTAGATAATAAATGGCACTAGGATCAGCGACACGATGGACAACAGTTTGACCAGAATATTCATGGCCGGGCCGCTGGTATCCTTGAAGGGGTCACCTACGGTGTCGCCAATGACCGCCGCCGCGTGAGCGTCGCCACCTTTGCGTTCGCCTTCCAGCTTACCGGCCTCAATAGCCTTCTTGGCGTTGTCCCAAGCGCCGCCGGCATTGGACATCAGCAACGCCATGGTCATGCCGGTGAGCAGAGCACCCAGTAACATACCACCCAGCGCCACTGGCCCGAAGAAGAAACCGACAATCACCGGCGAGACCACAGCAAGCATCCCCGGTGGGATCATCTCACGCAAGGCAGCGTCGGTCGAGATCGTCACACAACGCGCAGTGTCCGGTTTGGCGGTGCCTTGCAACAAACCGGGGATTTCGCGAAACTGGCGACGAATCTCCGTCACCATCTCCATAGCCGCCCGGCCTACCGAACTCATGGTCATAGCTGCCGCGAGCAGAATGACCATACCGCCCAGCAGCACCCCAAGGATGACCTTGGGGTCCGTGATATCCATGAGCAGGGGTTGACCCAATTTCAACTCGACCGCCTGTTTGTAGGAGACAAACAACGCCAGCGCCGTCAGCGCCGCCGAGCCGATGGCGAAGCCCTTGCCAGTGGCGGCAGTGGTGTTGCCGATCGCGTCGAGTTCATCGGTGATCGCCCGCACCTCCGGGGGTTGATGCGACATTTCGGCAATACCACCGGCGTTATCCGAGATAGGGCCGGAGGCGTCGATCGTCATGGTCACGCCAGCTGTCGCCAGCATCCCGACCGCAGCAATTGCGATCCCATATTGACCTGCAGTCTGATGAGCGACAAAGATGGTCAGCACGATGATCAGCATCGGTACTGCGCAGCTTTCCAGGCCCACAGCTAGCCCGGTAATGATGTTGGTTGCCGGGCCGGTTTTGCAGGACTGCACAATCCGTGTCACTGGCTTGGACGAGGTGTAATACCAAGCGGCCCGACCAATGGCCACACCCGCCAGATTACCCGCTAGAATAGCGAAGAACAGTGGCCAACCATAGCCGAAGACCAGCATGGTCAGCAGCGTCAGCACCAGGAAGACGGCGGCGGCGCTGGTTTCAGAAATCGCCAGCGCTTGTTCCGGTCCATATTTCTTGAAGGTGTTCATGCCGTAGATGCCCACGAGCGAGGACAGTAGACCGATCACCGCCAACGTCAACGGCAGCGCCAGTAACATAGAACGACTGACGTCATCACCGAAATACTGAGTCAACTCAGCGGCTGTAAGGGTCGCGGCCAACGTGACCGATGCAACCATCGCCCCAACATAGGATTCAAAGATATCGGCGCCCATACCGGCAATATCGCCGACGTTGTCGCCGACATTATCGGCGATGACGCCTGGATTACGCGGGTCATCCTCGGGAATGCCGGCCTCAACCTTACCGACCAGGTCAGAGCCGACGTCCGCCGCCTTGGTGAAGATGCCGCCGCCGACCCGAGCGAACAGTGCAATGGACGAAGCGCCCATCGAAAAGCCCCAGACCACGGATATCGAATGCGGATCGACTGCGAGACTGGAAGCCAGGCCCGTATAAAGCAGACCTAACCCCAATAACCCGAAACTGGCCACCGCTAAGCCCATCACTGCGCCGCCATCGAATCCGACCAGCAACGCCTGTCCAGCACCATGCTCGTGCGCCGCCGCAGTGACGCGGACATTGGCCTTGGTCGCTGCATACATCCCGATAAGACCAGCCAATCCCGAGGCCAGCGCTCCCAGCAGGAAGGCCAAACTGGTACCGAAACCGTATTGCACCGACAGCAGAATCGCGATGACCAACGCGAAAATGGCAATCTTGAAATACTGCGCCCGCAAATAAGTCATCGCTCCCAGATGAATCTCATCGGAGATTGCGGTCATCACTGCATCACCGGTGGATTGGCGAACGATCCCTTTGTATAGCATCATGGCGGCAACTAGCCCGAGCAGGCCTGCCAGTAGCGATATGATTCCTAAGGCCATAGAGTTCTCCACAAGATGGTTTGAATTCTATACCGTCCACCTAAGCAGACGGCCTGACACCGGTAGTCGGCCACCGAAGCGGCCACCGAAAGCCGGTAAAAAATTTGCTTCTTATCCCTCTTGATCACCAAAGCCAACCTACTTAAACAAATGAGGATGGTTGAATTGCAATTCGATCTAGCCAAATGATGATACGCGACGACAAAAAGCGATGAGCAAGATAAAAATCAAAAGTGCATGATCATGAGCAGGTCACGCTCAATTGATCAATAATACCTTACTGAGGTATCGCGAAACGATAATTCTCGGGTACGAACCTGTAGAAGGTCTAAAATCGGGTGGGCGCCGCAACGATAACGTTGCATCCCGTGACCCTGTCTTAAAATAAGGTAGGGAAAGCCCTTTCATGGAACATCACCAGGAGAGACCTACAGATGAAGTGCAAACACTACATGGTGTCCGCGCCTACCTATATACTTGACACCTCGCCACTGTCGGAAGCGGTATCCATCATGGTCCGCAAACACATGCAGGATTTGATGGTAGTCAACGACCAACATGAATTTATCGGGACCGTTAACTCGTTCATGTTTTCGAAGATGTTGCTGCCGGGGGAGCCACAGTTGCCGGATGATGCTGAAAAGGAGTCTGCTGAAGATGTAGACAACCGGCTGATTCCTCATCTACATCGCAAAGTGGGAGATTTTGCTGCTCCCCATCCGGTCGTCGAACCGGAAGCGCCGCTGTCGGATGCGTTGCGCTTGCTGGCGGAAGGCTATATCCGACTGCCAGTGGTCGGACCGGATCGCAAACTGGTTGGTTCACTATCTTCGCTAACCATTCTCCGACGGTTCCGATTCTAATCATCCGTAAAACGGTTCCAGCCTGGTTTCCAACGCAGAAATCGATTGGAAACTAGGCTCCATATTCTCTATCGACCTGCTTAGGCAATTTCCAGATAGAAGGAAGAATTTCACATCAGCAAATTGCGCCTCGGTGACCAAGAGCGCAATGCCTTTGAAGTCTCGATAGACAGCATGATTCAGCATGGATTTGGGTTCAATGCGAAACACTAAGGAAATAACTGGCATGACTTGACCGAGTAATGCCTAACGGATGAACTGGGTATTCAGCGCGTTCCGAGAAACGAGCCTGGAGAACTTCTGATGCAAAGTGGCGAACGAATCGTCATTAAAGAGCAGGATTATCGGCTAGACGTTGTTCTATCGACTGGCGCTGGCAGCTATGGGCAAGTATGGGCGGCTACCGACGCCACTGGACACGCAGTCGCTCTCAAGTTGATCAACACCGAAGCAATGGTTCAGGCTGACCCTAGCCTCCGCGGTCACTGGCGCGCGCACCTGGAACGAGAAATCGCTTTCCTGTCGAAATTAGACAACGAGCGATCTCGCCACATTGTGGCTTTATTTGATCACGGCCAGATCAACGGTCAACCGGTGCTGGTCATGGAACGGTTATCAGCCAATCTCAGCCAGTGGCTGACACAACGGCGGCAAGAAAATGCGCTACCACTAGAATTGGAGCGTATTCTCGACTGGGCTGGGCAAATCTTGTGTGGCTTAGATGTCATCCATGATGCCGGTTTCGTCTATCGTGACCTGAAATTCAGCAACATTCTGGTCGACGATGATGGAACTCTGCTCAAGTTGGCTGATTTTGGATCACTCAAACGCCAGGATAGCGACAGCACCTACTCATTCATCGGCACTCCTGCCACTATGGCCCCGGAACAGGCGCTACCAGCGCGCTTTGGTCCTGAAGGTTATGAATATGTCGTCGATCGGCGCGCCGATTACTATGCGCTAGGACTATTGCTGTTTGCCTTGCTCACCGATCAACCAGCGACCGTCGCCCAACGCCGGTTGGGTCAGTTACTGGCTCAGCATGGCCAGGAAGGCGCCGCTTGCTACCGCGAGCAACTAGGAGAATTGAGCAAAGATGAACAGGAATTATTGCAGCGTTCCATCGAATTCTGGACTGTTCCAGCCCTGACACAACCCGATAGTGGAACAGCAGCTCTGTTGACTGATCTGATCGTCCGGTTGCTGGCCCGCGATCCTAATGAGCGCCCTCAGGATAGTACGGAAATCCGCGCAGTATTGGACGCAGCACGCGCTAACCAACTGATCACGCCTGTACGCGAGTCGGAGCTGATCTTCCCAGCTCGCACGCCGCCAAACTGGGATACTTCGCTACCCACCCTACCGCCAAATCGGCATTCACACCACTCCAGAACAGTCACTCACTCACGCTGGACATGGCGAACGATGGTGCTGACTGGAGTATTTGGACTGGCGGGCGCCCTGGCCTGGGTCGCCGATATCAGACCGACCGATAAACTTCAGCAAGCGCATATCGAAGCGCCAGATACTGCGGCCGTCACCATATCGTCCACACCCGCCTCACCAACAAATCTAATCAAACGGGTCGATATCCCGTCCTCAGGGCCTGAACTCACTTCCCTCTTGGCAACTGAACCAGTCGCTGAACCAGTCGCTGAACCAGTCACTGAACCAGTCGCTGAACCAGTCGCTGAGCCAATCGCTGAACCAGTCGTTGAACCAGTCGCTCGCATTACCGCGAAACTCGCTCATACTCATAGCTCCAAACCCAAACCCCTGGCGAATAGCATTACATCTGATTCATCGTCAGAGCCATCACCTGAATTTCCGCCTGTCGCTCCTTTGGTAGTGAAACCAGCGCCGAAAACACCCACTCCCCCCGAATCACAATCGGTTCACCGGTTGCCATCCCAGATGCCCACTGCGAAGGTCGTCTCCCCCTCATATCGGGATCGAACCTCCAAACCACTGGCAACTCGCACCACTCAACGAACAGCCAAAGTCTCCCCTACATCGCCCTCAGTGATCAGCAGCCGGTCATCCAGCGCAGCGCCATCCAACCCAGTCACCCGCATCGAATCACGCCGACCACCTGCACCACCAACCTTACCCCCGATCGAGCTGAAATCCCGCTCACAACCCACATTGCTGGCTTTACCGCCCATCGAACTGAAGTCCCGTTCACAACCCGCATCACCAACCCTACCACCTATTCAACTGGTTAGCCGTGCTGACCCCATACCGGCGGCAACACCTGTTCCCCCCCCTTATCCGGTGAATACGACAACCTCGACTCCTGTCTCGACGCACTCCCTATCAACGCCAATCCGGCGTTCCGCTTCTCGACCGACGAAACCAGCCCGCCGCTCTACCGATCCAATAACCCAGTTTCAGAAAGACGCTGCCCGCGCTACAGTAAGTCTCCGTCGTAATGTCGAAGCGCTCGCCGACTGGATGAGTCACACCAGCGCCTCGCTCGGCACAGAAGTTCAACGCGAATTGGACAGCACTCAACGGGCGCTAACACGTAATAATACAAATAGGCGGGCAAAGGTCGAGCGTCGCGACTATTGGTCCCGTCGCAGCCGCTCCTCTACCATCCCTCCGCCACGTCGGCTGCGAGATTAGGCAACGATATGGAACATCCAGCGTAGACAACCATTGGCGTAAACTGGGACAATGGCGCCCTGAAACCGTGAATCGCTATCGTCCCAGTAGCAACCTAAATCGGTTGATGTTAACCTGATGCCTTGTGGTACAACTAATCTCATACAATATTACTTCTCATCACCGCTCCCATCCGGGCGCCGGTGCATTTATCCTATCCGGTAGCCCTTCAACCCAAACCACCCAAACATCAGCAGAGGAAATTTACATGGCAATTGCTCACGACGGTGCAACCCGCACTAGCAACACCAAACTACTCAGCTGGGTGGACGAAATAGCCGCCCTGACCCAGCCTGATCGTATTGTCTGGTGTGACGGCTCGGAGGAAGAGAACCAGCGTCTGTGCGACGAAATGGTTGCCTCCGGAACCTTCACCAAGCTGAATCCGGAAAAACGTCCCAACTCTTATCTCGCTCGCTCCCATCCGTCTGATGTGGCGCGAGTTGAGGATCGCACCTTCATTTGCTCGGTGTCCAAGGACGATGCCGGCCCGACCAATAACTGGGCGCCGCCGGATGAAATGCGGGCGCAGTTGAAGGATCTCATGGCAGGCTGCATGCGCGGCCGCACCATGTATGTCATCCCCTTCAGCATGGGGCCGATCGGCAGCCCGATCGCCCAGATCGGCATTGAGATTACTGACTCGGCTTACGTCGTGGTCAACATGAAGATCATGACGCGCATGGGCCAGAAGGTGCTCGACACACTGGGCAGCGATGGTTTCTACGTGCCGTGCGTGCATTCGGTGGGCGCACCGCTAGCCCCCGGTCAGCAGGATGTCCCTTGGCCATGCGAGCCGGACATTGGCCGCAAAGCCATTGTGCATTTCCCCGAAACGCGCGAGATCTGGTCCTATGGATCAGGCTACGGCGGCAATGCGCTGTTGGGCAAGAAATGCCTGGCGTTGCGTATCGCTTCATCCATGGCCCGCGACGAAGGCTGGCTGGCCGAACATATGCTGATCCTGGGCCTCGAATCGCCCAAGGGCGAGAAGACCTACGTCGCGGCGGCTTTCCCCAGCGCCTGTGGCAAAACCAACCTAGCCATGATCGTGCCGCCCAAGGGCTTTGGTAACTGGAAGGCGCTGACCGTTGGCGACGACATCGCCTGGATCAAGCCCACTGCCGATGGCACGTTGCGCGCCATCAACCCCGAGGCGGGTTTCTTCGGTGTTGCGCCCGGCACCTCCTACGATTCCAACCCCATGGCCATGGAATCGATCAAGGCTAACTCCATCTTCACCAATGTCGTGCTGACCGATGACGGCGACGTATGGTGGGAAGGCATGGGCGTGGAAGCCCCGGCGCATGGCATCGACTGGCAGGGCAACGACTGGACGCCGGACTGTGGTCGCTTGGGCGCGCACGCTAACTCGCGCTTTACCGCACCCGCAGGACAATGCCCGACCATCGATCCGGCTTGGGAAGATCCGGCCGGCGTGCCGATTTCGGCCTTCATCTTCGGCGGTCGCCTATCGAAGACTTTCCCGCTGGTCTATCAAGCCTTCGATTGGAACCACGGCGTATTCATGGCAGCCACTATGGGTTCGGAAGCCACGGCGGCGGCCATCGGTGTAACCGGCATCCGGCGCGATCCTTTCGCCATGCTACCGTTCTGCGGCTACAACATGGCGGCCTATTGGGGACACTGGATCAACATGGGCAAGAAAGCTGGCCTCAAGCTGCCTATGATCTTCCGCACTAACTGGTTCCGCAAGGACACGAACGGCAAATTCGCCTGGCCAGGCTACGGTCAGAACATGCGAGTCCTCAAGTGGATCGTAGAGCGCGTCAATGGTCAGGTCGGTGCAGTGGAAAGCTCGTTCGGGTTGATGCCTCGTTATGAGGATCTGGACTTGGAAGGTTTGGATTTCTCCAAGGCACAGTTCGAGATGATTACCAGCATCAACCGTTCGGAGGCGCTCAGCGAGATTGAGGAGATCAAGGGCTTCTTCGAGAAGTTTGGCGAGAAACTGCCGCCGGAGCTCGAAAATCAGCGTCAGGAATTCGGCAAGCGTGCTGAGAAAGCCCCTGAAGTATGGACAGTCGAAGCCGCCTGAAGTATGGATCACTCATGGATGATAAAGCGGTAATGTCTTAAGAAAGAAAGCCGGCGGAAAGCCGGCTTTCTTGTTAGTTCGAACTTTTACGTTCTCAGCTATAATGTTGACTCGGCGTCTCGACCGACAGAACATTGACCTTCCCCTCCTTCCGTTGGCGCTTCTCTTCCTGTTTCTTTTTCTTGGCAAGATCTTTCTGGCGCTTCTCGTACTGATAATTAAGCTCAGCTAAACTATTCCCCTGATAGTAGCTTGATTAATCTGCCGATTTCTGGATTATTATCGCCGCCCTTTCAATGCCGCAATACGCATCCGCAACGCATTGAGCTTGATAAAGCCTCCGGCATCCTTCTGATCGTAGGCACCAGCGTCATCCTCGAAAGTCGCGATGTTCATGTCAAACAGGCTGTCATCGGATTTACGGCCGGCCACGATCACATTACCCTTGTATAGCTTCACCCGCACTGTACCATTCACCGGCGCCTGTGAAGCATCAATCAGAGTCTGCAACATCTTCCGCTCGGGACTCCACCAGTAGCCGTTGTAAACCAGGCTGGCGTAGCGCGGCATCAGGTCATCCTTGAGATGCGCAACTTCCCGGTCCAAGGTCAACGACTCCATCGCTCGATGCGCCTTGAGCATGATCGTACCACCCGGAGTTTCATAGCAACCACGCGACTTCATACCGACATAGCGATTTTCGACCATATCCAGCCGACCGACGCCATGCTCACCGCCCAGTCGATTCAATCGAGTCAACACCACCGCTGGACTGAGTGCTTCGCCGTCAATGGCCACAATATCGCCATTACGATATTCCAACTCCACATAAAGCGGCTGGTCAGGTGCTTTTTCTGGCGATACTGACCAGCGCCACATCGCCTCATCCGGCTCGTTCCATGGGTCTTCCAGCACGCCACCTTCGTAGGAGATATGCAATAGATTGGCGTCCATCGAATAAGGCGACTGAGTTCCACGCTTCATCTCGACCGGGATGCCGTGCTTTTCGGCATAAGCCAGCAACTTCTCCCGTGACAGCAGATTCCATTCCCGCCATGGTGCGATGATCTTGATATCCGGCTTCAGCGCGTAGGCGCCCAACTCGAAGCGGACCTGATCGTTGCCCTTGCCGGTCGAACCGTGCGAAATCGCGTCGGCTCCGGTCTGTACAGCGATGTCAATCTGTCGTTTGGCGATCAGTGGCCGGGCGATCGAGGTACCCAACAGATATTCACCCTCGTAGATGGCATTAGCCCGGAACATGGGAAATACAAAATCGCGGACGAACTCTTCGCGCAGATCGTCGATAAAGATATTTTCCGGCTTAATGCCAAACATCAGTGCCTTCTGTCGTGCAGGCTCCAGTTCCTCATCCTGTCCCAGGTCAGCAGTGAAGGTCACGATTTCACATTGATAGACATCCTGTAACCATTTCAGGATCACCGAAGTATCCAGGCCACCTGAATAGGCCAACACGACTTTCTTAACGTCCGACATAATGTTCCTCATGCGCTAAATAACCCACAAAAACAGCCCAAACCACTCGGCCTAGACCACTAAGCCGCTAAGCTTAAGGCTTTGCCCAGGCGCGTCAAGGCGAGCCCAGCGTATAATCCATCACGTCGTTCTCAACTACTACACCGGAGCCGGTCATAGATACTCTTACTCTCGCTCGCCCCGACGATTGGCATCTGCATGTCCGTGACGGCGCTGCACTGCGCACGGTCGTCCCGCATAGCGCTCGCACGTTTGCCCGCGCCATCATCATGCCCAACCTGCGCCCACCCGTGACGACGACTCAGCAAGCCCTAGCCTATCGGACACGCATTCTGGAGGCCGTACCCGCCGGACTGAACTTCCTGCCATTGATGACCCTATACCTGACCGACCACACTCCACCCGCTGAAATTGCCCGCGCCAAGGATTCAAGCCACGTTCACGCCATCAAGCTTTATCCTGCTGGCGCAACCACTCATGCCGATGCTGGCGTCACTGATATTCGGAAAATCAACTCTGCGTTGGAAGCGATGCAGACTCAAGGCATACCCTTGTTGGTTCACGGCGAGGTTACAGAACCGACAGTGGACATATTTGACCGCGAAGCCGTATTCATCGAACAGGTGTTGATCCCGCTCACTCGCAATTTTCCGGAGCTGAAAGTGGTGATGGAACACATCACAACGCAGGCGGCGACGGACTTCGTGCGGGATGCGCCAACAACGGTTGCGGCAACCATCACTGCCCATCATCTGCTCTACAACCGCAATTCGCTCTTTCAGGGAGGCATCCGCCCGCATTACTACTGCTTGCCTATCTTAAAGCGGGAGCGCCATCGGCAAGCACTGGTCAAAGCGGCGACCAGCGGCAACCCCAAGTTCTTTCTCGGCACCGACAGCGCCCCGCATCCGCGCCAAGGCAAGGAGAGCGTTTGTGGTTGCGCCGGCTGCTACACAGCTCACGCTGCGCTGGAACTGTATGCCGAAGCTTTCGAAGCAGCTGGGGCCTTGGATCGATTAGAAGCCTTTGCCAGTTTCCACGGCGCGGACTTTTACGGGTTGCCACGCAATACCGGAACCATCACCCTGCAACGCTTGGAGACACTTGTACCTCAGTCCTTCCCATTCAGCACTGACGAGTTGATTCCATTGCGGGCTGGAGAGACCTTGAATTGGCGACTTGCAAATTGAGCATTTCTCCTAGCTCTTGATCAGTATCGCAACCAGCGATAAACCTTGCCCAAGGGGATGCATCTGGAAGCCACCATGCATATGCTCAAAACCGGTAATCGAGTTTCAAGCGCCAAGTCCGACCGTCCTGGGGAATTTCCGCCTGGAGATGCTCGTCCCCTCCAGGGTCGGCGTAATTTCGATCGAACAGGTTGTAAATACCTAAGGCAACATCCAAATTTTTGCCGAAAGGCTGACCGAGCAGATTCAGGTTAGTGATTAGCGCACCAGCCACTTCATTGCCCTGAGTTGCACGGCGTTTACTAACGTATTGCAATTCCAATCCCATGCGCCAGATATCGCCGAATAATGGCTGATTCCAATTCAGCTTGGCGAGATGGCGGGGAGCGTTATCAAGCCATGCTCCAGTTTCATCCTCGGCCAGTTGCCAACTATAGCTGGCCCGAAGCTGGGCGCCATTGGCCCAGTGCCGCTCAGCTTCCAACGTAAAGCCGTTAGCCCGTACCTGGCCTAGGTTGCGGAAGGTCAATAACTCCGAGTCAGGATCGGCAGTCAGATCGATCAGGTCAGTGATGCCGTAGTGATAGATAGAAGCATTGAAACGAGTATGTTCGTCTAGGCGCTTCTCCAGAATAAATTCGTAAGTGTTGATTGTCTCAGGCTGAAGCTTGGGGTTCAGCAAATATCCAGAGGGAGTGTAATAGAGTTCATAGGCATTGGGTGCGCGGAAGGCCTTACTATACAAAAACTTGAAGGTAGTTTGCTTATCCCACTGGTGGACGAGACTGAGTCGAGGGTTAACACTGTCGTCGCTGTTGGCGGCACGGTCGTAACGGATTCCGATGCCAAAGCTTGTTCTGTCACCCAGTGCGAACTCATCCAAGATATAAAGTCCCCAGCGATCCCCATGGGTACGGCTATCGAAATCAACGGCACCGGTTTCGTCAAACGTAGTTTGATCGCGCCGCAAATCACGTTGGTATTCCCCACCGAACGCCAGCTTGTGCCGCTCGAAAGCAGTGTTCACAAACTGGAGTTCAGTACCCCACCATCGGCCTATCGCCTGGTCGGGAAAATCGGCATCTTCGTAGATATAGTGTCCCTGGTAATCGTACGCCCCATAAAACAGTCGACCCTGTATATCAAAATCCGCGTTCCACGAGGCGCGATAAGCGAGATCCACGAAAGTTTGCTGGTCTTGGGTGCGACTGTGGGGGTTGTTGAAATCTTGACCGTAAGACGCAGTGGGGATACCTTTCTCACGATTGGAGTGAGCCAGTTCCAAGCTCCACTCCTCGAAAGACAGCTTCCCAAAGAACTGTTGGGAACTATCGTGATCAAGATCCATCGCTACGCCATTAGAAGTCAGCGGACTGTCGAACTCAGGAAAATAAAGATTTTTACCCTGACTGTCGTAGGCGGTTGCGGACAACAGTACATCCAATCCATTATCTAGTTTGCGGCCAAAGGTCGCCCGGCCTTGATTGGTCTCAGCGCTGGCGACCGCGCCGGAGAGTTCTAGGGCATCGATATCCTGCCCCCGTTTGGTAGTAATGCTCACCACGCCGAAAAAAGCATTATTGCCATAGAGCGACGTGGCGGGACCGGCTGGCAAGAACTCAACCCGTTTGATCAAATCCACGTCGAGAATGAAATCGGTGCCTATCAGTGCAGCATCATAGATGTTGTCGTTAAGCCGATGACCATCGATCAGAAACAATAAATGGTCATTGTAATCGCCAGGGCGACCGAATCCACGCACACCCACACTGCTGTAGTTGCGATCATAGCTAACATAAACACCAGGGAGACTCCGTAGGATGTCAGTCAAGGTCCGGTAGCCTTGGGTTTTGATGTCCTCGGCGGTAATGACCATTACCGCTGAAGGTGCTTCACTGGCTTTCTGCCCAAACTTGGAAGCCGAATACACTTCGATTTGCATGAGTTCTTCGAGACTGAAGCGCGTCAGATCTATCGAAGCATGCTCAGCGAAAACTGAGGGGCTAGAAACTCCTAATCCCAAGATGAATCCCAGCAGCCAAGTCAGCGTGCAGGCTGAACAATTTGCATTCAGAATGAACGATGAACGCCGGATAAGGTTATACATGAGAGATTGCCACTCGTCATCTTCATGTAAGATGATGAATAAATAATATTTTTATAAAAAGCCCTTCAATACGAAGAAATGCATAAGCTATTTTTGCGCAGTTCCTTAAACAAGGCTCAGAGCTGAGAGCTGATAGATAGCAGAAAACCAGCGGTATCGACAGGATGCCTGTCTTACCCTTTCAAAAACCCTGTAGTGCTTGGCATAATGGCTGGCATTGTTCACCTGCTGTCCCGGTGGATATAAATCGACCTCCATTGCCATCTACCCCGCTAAGGGAGCATAACAACAATGCGCGTCCTGCTGACCACAAATGAATATCCGCCGTATGTCTATGGTGGCGCCGGCGTTCACGTCGAGTACTTGTCCCGCGAACTGGCCAAGCTAACCCCGGTCGAGGTGCGCAGTTTCCACGATCAGACCCTCGACGAGGGCCAACTGCATGTGCGCGGCATCAAAATGGACACTACCCATTTTGCCGGTTGCCCACAATCCTTCGTTTCACCGCTCAAGGCCCTGAGCACCTGCCTGGCTTTCGTGGGTCAAGGCATCGGTGACGATCTGGAAGGCGGCAACGCTGAGATCATTCACTGCCACACCTGGTACGCTCATTTTAGCGGTATTCTCGCCAAGATCCTCTACAACATCCCAATGGTGATCACGGTCCACTCACTGGAACCGCTGCGCCCTTGGAAACGCGAACAACTCGGACATGGTTACGACCTATCACGCTGGATCGAAAAGAGCGCTCTAGAAACCGCAGACGCCATCATCGCCGTTTCACGCAGCACCCGCGAGGATATCCTGCAACTGTTCGATGTCGATCCCACGCGGGTCGTGGTCATCCCCAACGGCATCGACACGGAAGAATACCAGCCGATTCACGCGCCTGAAGTGCTAGCTAAACATGATATCGACCCTGATCGTCCCTATGTGCTATTCGTCGGGCGCATCACTCGGCAGAAAGGGCTGTACTACCTGCTCCAAGCCATCCCTCACCTCGATCCCAAGCTGCAAGTCGTGCTGTGCGCTGGCGATGCCGACACCCTAGCCATGCAGCGTGAGACCGAGGAGATCGTCCGAGAACTGCAAAGCCATCGCTCGGGAATCGTCTGGATCCCCAAGATGCTGCCGCGCCAGGAAACGATCGCCCTCTATTCGCACGCCACCATTTTCTGTTGCCCCTCGATCTACGAGCCGTTCGGCATCATCAACCTGGAAGCGATGGCCTGCGGCACCCCGGTGGTCGGCAGCGCTGTAGGCGGCATCTGTGAAGTCGTGGTAGATGGAGAAACCGGCCTGCTGGTAGATCCGCATCTATCCGCTGAACTGCCGCACGATCCGATTTCACCCGCCCGGTTCGAACGAGGCATGGCCGAGGCCATCAACCGCATTGTCAACGATCCGGAGCTGTGCAGACAAATGGGCGAGGCTGGCCGCGAACGGGTCGAGCGCCACTATAGTTGGCGAAGCATCGCTCAGCAAACTTATGACCTCTATCGTCGACTACGCGCGCAGCGGAACGGGAACAGCGACTAGAAACTCCAGCCTTATCATCATCGCGCCACTCACTACTCGAACATTGAAGGAGGAACTGCGATGGCTGACACTATCCGCGTGATTGAAAGTTCGTTGACGACCCCTAAAGTTCGGATCATCACTATTGATCGGCCATGGGAATGGCTGGGCGCTGGCTGGAAAGACCTGTGGCAGGCGCCAGCGGCGAGTATTCCCTATGGGCTGATCTTCATGATCATGGGCTATGTGCTGGTCTATCTCGTCGAAGCTCAATTTCACTACGCATTGGCCTTAACGACCGGTTTTCTGCTGGCGGGTCCATTCCTGGCCATGGGCTTGTACGACATCAGTCGTCGCTTGCAGATGGGTGAATCAGCAACCCTAGGACATGCGCTCACCGCCTGGCGACACAACACGATCCCAATTCTGCTTTTCGGCATCACGATCGGTCTGCTGATGATCATCTGGGCGCGCTTGTCGGCGGTTCTGTTCGGCGTGATCGTCACCAGCCAGAACATGACTCTGAGCAGCACCGTATCACAATTGTTCTTTTCAGGGAGTGGATTGACCTTCCTGCTAATCTTCACCGGAGTGGGGGCCGTCATTGCCGCCGTGGTTTTCGCCATCAGCGTGGTCGCGATTCCGATGATGCTGGACCGCAAGATCGACTTTATCACAGCGGTATTGAGCAGCCTCGCCGCTGTTCGCGCTAACCCGGCGCCGATGGCGTTGTGGGCGGCGCTGATCGTAATCTTCACCGGCATTGGCCTGCTTTCTTTCTACATCGGCCTAGTCATCGCCTTGCCCCTGATCGGCCACGCGACCTGGCATGCTTACCAGGAATTGGTCGACAACCACGCTATCGAACAACAACCAGCCTGACAAGCGGTTCCCACCCCAACCCTCCCCACACAGGGGAGGAAGTTTTATGTCAGGTCAACCGTCGCAATCGCTCCAGATAAACCTGCTCATCCGGCTCATGGCCGTTACGCTGTGCTTCCCATAGCATTTCGCCCAGACAATCCATCATGGCGTGTTCAACGGCATGCGCATCGCCCATCCGCTGGCAGAGCCGTCGATACACCTCCAAAATGCCCACCGGGCGGTTACCACCCAACTGCTCCTGGATGGCGATATGCATGCCCATGTGCAGGAAAGGATTCGCTTGCCCCTCTTCTGGCCTGTATTCCTGAGCCAGTATGGTCTCAGCATCGATCAGCACGGACTGATATTCAGGATGCTCGCTGATTACTCCAGCAATGAGCTGCTCTAGCGGTTCCAATAGCCGGCCAGCGCGGACTTTTTCCCAAACCGTACAGTAATAACGACGCAGACTGTCGCGGTCATTGCCGAACATGGATCACCTCGCCTCAATGAATCAGCTCGATCAGCCGACTTTCCACCTGCATGGTGCGCTGATATCAGTCGGTCGGTGGGCATACTGTCAGTAATGGTATAGTGTTAGCTTGATCGCGATAACCGATCAATGGTTTTATGCATGGAGTGCTGGTTAGTCCAAGCCTGCGCCAAAAATCATTCTGGATTATCCCCGTCGCACAACGCCTGCAACCGAATCAAATCCGATAATGACTCAGCCTGCAGCTTTTCCATAACCCGCTTACGGTGGATTTCCACAGTGGAAATACTGATACCTAGTTCAGCGGCAATCACTTTGTTATATTGGCCGATAGCCACTCGTTCCAGCACTTCTCGCTCGCGCGGCGACAACAATGCCATTCGCGCTGCCGCCTCGTCTCGTTGCGCTTGCCGACAGCGCTCGTGGGCGTCGAACACCAGCGCTTCGCGAATTCGGTTCAGCAGGATCTCCGCTTGAAAAGGCTTTTCGACAAAGTCGAACGCGCCAGCCTTCATGGCCCGAATCGCCATCGGCACATCACCATGGCCCGTGATGAAGATGATCGGAATCCGTTGATTTCGCGCTTGCAGGTGTTTTTGCAAATCCAGACCGCTCATGCCTGGCATCCGCACATCCAGCAATAGGCAACTCGGCCATCGAATGGCGTTGGATGCCAGGAAATCATCGGCGCTAGCGAAAGATTCTACCGCCAAGCCATTAGCACGTAACAACAATCCCACTGCATCGCGGATAGCTTGATCATCGTCAATGAGAAAAACGGTCGGAGTCGAGTTCATGACTGGAATAAGAAGGATAAACCGTCACAGGAGTCGGTAGGGTAAAGTGAAAAGATACGCCGCGATCTGGGTTCGGTGTCGCCCACAGCTGTCCACCTTGAGCTTCGATGATCGATCGGCTGACCGACAGCCCCAGACCCATTCCACCGGGTTTGGTCGTGAAGAAAGGTTGGAACAACCGATCGGCGATTTCTCCGCTGAAACCGTGACCTGTATCACGGATGGTCACCAACACGACATTTGCATTGAGCAGAGCCGTTTGTATCGCTAACTGATGCGGTCCACCGTCAGTCTCCTGCATGGCCTCAATGGCGTTGCGCAGCAAGTAAAGCACGACCAATTGAATCTGCAGGTCATCCGCCAGCACCCTGGGGAGAGGTTCCGCTAATTCCAGCTTCAAGTCCAATTTGGCTTGGCGCAATTCCAGCTGTGCATAGCTGATAACCGCATGAATGACCGTGTTGAGGTCGATAACGGTCTGTACAGTGGTGTGTCGCCGTACCAGCTCTCGTAGATGGCGGATGATCTCACCGGCTCGTAAACTCTGATTGACCACTTCCTCGAAGGTAGTGGTGATTTCGCGAGGATCGGTTTTACCTTGCCGCAACAGGGTCAAGCAGGCCTGGGTGTAAGCAACGATGGCTGCCAAGGGTTGGTTCAACTCATGCGCCAGATTGGATGCCAGTTCGACGGCCAAGCTGAGCCGTGACGTCCGCGCCAACTCCGCCTGCTGCCGACGCAACTGATCATCCGCCAGTTTGCGAGCAGTGATATCTTCCGCTAACCCGGCGATGCGATAGACATGGCCAGTTTCGTCACGCACCGGAAAACCGCGATCCCAAATCCAACGCACAGCGCCATCAGGCCGCACGATCCGATACTCTTCTTCCAGATGACCTGACTGGGACTTGGCGACGTGCGCTACCTGGATACGTGATCGGTCGTCAGGATGGACCGCTTCCAGCCAATCGAACGGTCGCTCATGAAAATTGGCTACCGACCGTCCCCAAATCTCCTCGTAGGCCGGGCTGATATAGATCATGCGTTCTTCGACAATCCCGTAAACCCAGAACACTTCGCGAATATGCTCGGCCAACTGGCGAAACCGCTCCTCGCTGTCGCGCAGAGCGATTTCCACCTGGACGCGGGCTGCAATTTGCCGCTTCAGAGTCTGATTGATGGTCTGCAATTCCGCCGTGCGTTCCTGGACCCGGCTTTCCATCTCATCGCGCGCGCCCCGCAAGCGATCTTCGACATATTCATGCATCTGGCGGGCGCGGCGAGCTTTGCGGGCATGGGCAAGCAGCAGACCGTATAACAGACCACCACTCACCATGACGCCTATGCTGTTCTTGAACAAGCTAGGCAATGACGACAGGACGTTACTCAGCCCGATGAGGAAGAACAGATGATCAGCTCCCAACCAGAGCAAACTCGCAACGATATACAGCAAACTCAGCAAGGCCGGAGAGTTGCAGCGGCGCCACCCTTCGAACCAGAGACGAGCCATTCGATCGCCGAACCATCGTTCATGGCCCTCGCCCACTGATGAAGATGGAGGAGGCGATGGTGGAAAATCCAAGATTCGACCTCGCTAACTCGTTTCGACGGACAGGACATCCGGCGCATATTCGGGCAAATCAGCGCCTTTAGCCACCGGTAAGGTGAAGTGGAAGGTCACACCCGGACCGGAATTGGGAGTCACCCACAGCTGGCCACCATGCGCCTCAATGATCGATTGGCTGATTGGCAGACCCAGGCCGAGACCGTGAGGCTTGGTGGTGAAAAAGGGATGCAACAACTGACTGATGATATTTGGCTCCAGGCCGGGGCCTGTATCTTGGACTGCGATCTCCACTATCTCCTGATCGAGGCGGGCGGAAAGAATGATCTTACCGACTTCTTCTCGGCTGCTTACCGCATCGATGGCGTTGCGCACCAGATTAAGGATCACCTGCTGGATCTGCAGAGCATCAGCCAGCACCGGCGGTAATTCCAAAGGAGTATCATAGCGGATACGAACTGTATGACGTTGGGCTTCCAAATTGAGAAAGTCGGCGATTTCATCCAGCAGATCCTGGATACGCACCGGGACATACTGGGGCTTGCCCTGGCGGGCAAAACGACGAATCTGCTGAATGATGGCGCTGGCTCGCGCACTTTGCGCAGCGATTTTCTCCAGCATCTCTCGCAGCTCATTCCCTTCGAGCGTGCGGCTGCGCAATCGCGTCAAACCCGCTTCGGTGTAGAGCGCAATCGCGGTAATCGGCTGGTTGATTTCGTGAACCAGTCCAGAAGCCATTTCTCCAAGGGTATTAAGCCGCGAGGCATGCGCCAGCAGGGTTTGCTGTCTCTGTGCAGCCGCCGCCATGTGCTCCTGCTCCAATGCGCTGCCGACCCATTGAGCCATCAACTGGATCAACTCCCGATCGACCATCGTGAACGGTTTAGCGCGTGGCTGAAGATCAGAGAAACATAATGTTCCGTATACTGAACCGCTCACCCACACTGAAGCGCCTAAATAAGCTTCCAGTTTGAATTTTCGATAGCAGGGGTGATCGCGTTGGATACCCGTTGCAGCATGCTCGAATCCCACCGGTCCCTGAAGTAGGGTATCGCGACAGTAGGTATTGTCCAAGGCAAAGACATCCCCTGGATTCATTTCGCCATTGGGTGATTGAGCCTGGATAATCTCATAGCGATCGCCTTTGATCCGAGCCAAGATACCAATCGCCAATCCAAAGCGCTGACAGCCCATCATCAGCATGGATTGCATCCGTTGACTGCAACGAGCGGAGGAGGAGATCACTCGATACAATTCCCGCATCGCATCCACACTGTCCTGCAGCGCCGCCTGTTGTTCGGCTAGCTGCTGATGATCCTTTTCAGCTCGCTTTCTAGCCGCCGTGAAGGATCGAACCAGTTCACCATTCTCCAACGCCAGTTGCCGTGCTTGGGCAAGAGTCTGCTGGTAACGGTATGCTACGCCTACTGCCAGCAACAGATAAAAAAAACCACCCACGCCCAAGGCGACGTAGATCAAGTCGTCTTGTAGCAACCACCAGAAGATCGGCGGCAGAGACAACGGCAAGGCATAGGCCAAATAAGCGCTCAGCGCCGGGGTCAAGCTCAACATCCCACCGATGAGGAAACCAGCTAATATCAGGGCGATGAGAGCGTCATAGGCTGGTAAGGGCAAGTGGGCCAGCAGAACCACCGTCCCTCCCCAGCAAACTGCAGTCGCTATGCTCACCCAAGTATAGCAAGCGGCCCACACTGTCAGTGGATCATCCACCACACCGGCGCGATACCGGAAGGCAAGGGCTATCATCAACCGAATAATGACGGTCGTTTCCAACAATGCCAGCCAAGTCAGCAGCACCGGGTGAGGAATGACGTTCCAGACAAGCAACACCAGCGTGGGCGCGCTGAATAGGCTAGCGACAGCATCCAATGGAAATTGCGCGGGCAGCATCCGTACTTGCCAAGCGCGGATGTACTGTGTGTAGGAATCAGTGGCGAAATTGAAATGCACGGCGTTTTTTATCGGGCTTAGAACGGTGCGACAACGAATCGAAATCTCTCCGATCCAATGCCTTCCGATCTTCCAGAGCGGGTCGGGCAGGCTCGATCGCGCCTTCATTCTCCACCGTATATTCGACCGTATATTCGCCTTCAAGGTCATGCGGCTTGATGGCCCGCGCCTTGCGCGTCAATCGGCGAAATTGCCACCACACCCAGCCAGCCAGCACCAGCCCGACCGTCAGCAGTAGGGCAAATAACAGCGAGGCCGTGACCAAACCGATGACCACTGTGGCCACCGAAACCAGAGCGACCCCCAAACGACCGAGCCAAGAGGGCTGAGGTGGAGGTAACCGGTTCATGGCTCAGAGATCCAGAACCACCAGGCAATCAGGCCAATCAGACCCAATCCGGCAAGGTTGACGATCAAGGCAGTCATGTCAAATTACTGGTCGCCTCATTTCTATAGCTCAACGGAATGTGGAGCAGGTTTCCTATCGTTTAGGTCGGCTGCGAAGACCGGCTCTACGGTTGAAAACCTCGTAATCGATTGGCGTTACTGACGACGGTCAAGGACGACAGCGCCATAGCCGCGCCGGCTAGCATCGGATTCAACAATAGTCCGATCGCAGGATAAAATACGCCCGCTGCCAGCGGAATACCCAAGATGTTGTAAATAAAAGCGCCGAACAGATTTTGCCGAATGTTGCTCATGACAGCGCGTGACAGGGCAATGGCATCGGCGACACCGTATAGGGAGCCACGCACCAAGGTGATGCCGGCGCTTTCAATCGCGACGTCAGTCCCGGTCCCCATTGCCAAACCGACATCGGCCTGGGCCAGTGCTGGAGCATCGTTGATGCCATCGCCAACCATACCGACGACTTCGCCGTCGGCTTGCAATCCGACGATGATGCGGGCTTTATCGGTCGGCGTTACCTCAGCGTAGACCCGCTCGATCCCAACTTGTGCAGCAATGGCCTGAGCCGTGGCGAGATGATCACCGGTCAGTAACACCACTTTCAAGCCTAGCTTCCGCAACCGGGTAATCGCCATCGTGGAATCCGACTTTAGCGGATCAGCCACTGCGACGATGCCTACTGCCTGGCCGTTCACCGCAACGAAAATCGGCGTCTGCCCAGTAACGGCTAAGCGTTCGGCTTCTGCTTGAAGCGGGGTCACATCGATTTTCTGCATCTCCAGCAGCCGACGGTTGCCCACCAGCGACACCTGACCACGGACCGAACCGCGAATGCCATGGCCAACGATGGCTTCGAACTGTTCCACCGCAGGAATGACCAAGCCGCGCTCGCGAGCAGCGTCGAGAATAGCCTGGGCCAGCGGATGCTCGGAACCGGCTTCCAGCCCAGCGGTCACGGCAAACACCTCGTCCTCACTGAAACCAGCGGCGGCGACCACGGTCGTCACAGTGGGCTGACCAGTCGTGATGGTACCGGTCTTATCCAGCACCACGGTCGTCAACTGTCCGACGCGTTGCAAAGCTTCACCGTCACGGACCAAGATCCCATGTTCAGCCGCCTTGCCGACACCGACCATGATAGAAATCGGCGTAGCGAGTCCCAGCGCACACGGACAAGCGATGATCAACACGGTCAGGGTAGCGACCAACATGTAGCCAATCCGAGGTTCAGGACCGAAATTGAACCAGGCCAGAGCCGTCAGCACGGCAACGATCAGCACCGAGGGGACAAAGACTGCCGCCACCCGGTCCGCCAACCGACCAATGGGTGGCTTGCTGTTTTGCGCCTGACGCACACTGGCGATGATCTGAGCCAACACCGTCTCCTCACCGACCCGGGTGGCGCGAAACACGAAAGTACCGATTTTGTTGAGGGCGCCACCAGTAACCGAATCACCAACCTGCTTGGCCACCGGCAGCGGTTCGCCAGTCAGCATGGATTCATCCACCGTCGACTGGCCGCTGACGATGGCGCCATCCACCGGGATTTTCTCGCCAGGGCGCACTCGGATCAATGCGCCGGGTTGCAAGATTTCGATGGGGACATCTCGCTCCTGATCACCCTCGATCAGTCGGGCAGTTTTCGGTTGCAGACCGAGCAGACGCTGGATAGCTGCTGAGGCTTTGCCGCGCGCGCGGCTTTCCAAGGCGGAGCCGAGGTTGATCAAGGCAATGATAGCGACTGCGGCTTCAAAGTAAGCATGTTGCGCTAAGCTGGGAACGCTGGCAGGCAACAATGTGACCAGCATCGAATAGAACCAGGCCGCGCCGGTACCCAGAGCGATCAGGGTATCCATGTTGGCGTTGTGGTGACGAAATTGTCGCCAGGCCCCTGTGAAAAAATGGCTGCCGCTGTAAATCAGCGCCACCAGTGTCAGCAAGCCGGTGACCATCCAAAAGCCTTGGCCAGCGGGCGTAGTCAGCGCGGGCAGCCAGCCAACCATTTCCGCAATCATCAGCGGCGCGGCCAATGCACCGGCCACAATGCTATTGCGAATGAGTCGCCGGTAACGGATTTGTTCGGCTGCGTCGCGTTCGGATTCGGCGACGGCATCCTTGAGTTCGGCGGCATCATAACCAGCAGCGCGGACTGCCTGAATCAAGATGCTTGGAGAAGCGTCGCCACTGACCTGCGCGGTGCGTTCAGCAAAATTCACATTAGCAGTGGCAACACCAGGTGTGCTGCGCAATGCCTTTTCCACCGCCGCCACACAACCCGCGCAACTCATACCGGTGACAGCTAGTCGGTGTGAAGAAAATGCTGAGATGGTCATAGACGATCCGCTCTTTGGAACTCGGTCAGCTTACAGTGCAAGGCTGATATCCCCTCCAAGGTTGCAACGATCAGAGAACTCTACAACTTCAGTCAAGCTGAAAACAACATACCGCAAATCCATCTACAAAAAAACCGCTCCTGAATCTTTTCAGGGAGCGGTTTCGCCCTTTCCTCGTAGAGGCTTCAAACCAGCCCACTCGCATGCTGGCGAGTCAGCTAACTAAGGATCAATCCCTGAAAATAACGGTGAGAGCCATCTCTCACCGTTATCCCGTAACCCCATGACTATTGCTTTAAGACAACTCTCATCACAGTTTTCGCGTCTCCGACTGCAAACGTGATATTCCCTACCGTTATCCCTGCAGATGAAACAGGCACACTATCCGTTGTACTGGTATTGCTTACAGTGACCGGAAACACGACTTGCGATCCCGTGGTCGTAAGAACTGGAGACGTAGAGATATCAACGTTAGCTACAACCGAACTCGTATTGGCGATCACAGAGGTTCCCGTGAGATCACCCGCGAAACCGCTCAAGTTGACCACCACAGTCACAGTGCCACTTGCAGACTCAGCCGGGGTAAACAATGTACCCACAGACAATTCGAGATCCTGCGGAGGATTAGAAGGTACGCCTGCACCCGGCGCAGCGGTCAGATTCAGAGAATTCTCCGTTTCAGCGGACACCGTACAGTTCGGCAACACGCCAAATGGACTGGGCTGGCCTGGAGGCGACTGCGTCTCCGCAGCCAAATCTGCTGCCAGCGCGGGCAAGACGAAGTTAGCAACTTCGACATCCTCACTACCTCCCACCTTGGTGCGCGCAGTCAACACATTGTTGATCCAGTTTGCATATTGCTGGGCGTAGAGCACATCAAAATCGCCGAAGCCATCCTCGTCCGTCACGATAGACGCCACTGATGGCGTCACCACATTACCTGGATCCAATCGCCCATTACCATTGACATCCTCACCCGAATCGAGAATACCGTTGCTATTGATATCCTCGTTGTCACAGACGACAGCGACTACCGGCACCCACACCACGCCATTCCAAAAATACTGCCCCTTACGATACTGCGAAGGAACGGTATCCAAGGCCACAACGGCCCCTTGAACCGCACCACCCACAATATCGTTCACTAACACGCTATAAGGCAGAGCATAAGTCGTGGAGTTCAGTTCAACGATGGTATTACCCGTGCCCAGCGTAATAAAGACTTCCCGCTTGGAGACGGTCAACGCTGTTGTCGCCGACAAGCTGACGGGAGTTGTCGCAGTCGCCTCGATCACTACGCCATTCTCAGGCGTGGCGCTGGAGCCGGCCGTATAGACAACGCTTGCTTGCCCGGAAAAATCCGTCGTTGCCACCGCAGAGTTCAGCACCCCACCACTCGTATCCTTAGTGACTTTAAAGGTGATTTGAATACCAGGCACAGGATTGTCATTCGCATCGCGCACTATCGCAGTGATGGTGCTTTGACTCGATGTCGCTGGGGGCACATTCACTGGGATCGTCGATGGATTCGCTTGTACGACAAACTTACTGGGTAACGGCGTCTGCGCAACGAATTGAATACTTTTCGGGGCTGACGTCACGGTAACCGTCTGACCATTCCTGGTCGTCTTCCCAGTTGCCGTAATCGTCGATCCTCCCGGCACACTGGAAGCAATTGTACCGAGCAGCGGATTACCTCCAGGATTGGTCACCGTCAAGGTGCCTTTGGTCGTGACCAAAGTGATATCCGCTGGCGATACCAAGCAGCCGTTCGGATCAGCGCAATTGACCAGAGTCGTCCAGGTGACTTCGATATTGCCTACGGAACTGATGCCAATCACATCAGCTTGATTAGTCGTAGCATCAACCACCTTGATCACAATCTTATCGGAAGAAGCAGTCAGCTGTAGTGTCGTAGGGTCAGCTGCATCGCCTGGCCAAGTTGCTGTGATAGTATCCTGGCCGTTCTGATTGATCTTCAGGTTGAGTTCCGCCACCCCGCTGGAATTCGTCGTTACTTGCAACGTTGAACCTAGCGCATCAGAATCGACATCTGTGAGCAAGGATAAACCGTTCAGTACTGAAGTTACATTCAGCGTCTCTCGCGCAATACCCGTACCTGAGGAATCCGCCAGTTCCAAAATCAGCTTTAAGGTATCTCCGACCAATACTGATGCCCCTGGATCGACACCTGATATCGTCAGAGTCGTGCCCGACACGGTGACTGTTACATTCGCTGAGGCGCTTCCCGAAGTTGCAGTTACGACGATATCACGATTACGTTGGTTGCCGCCGGTTGACAGAATTGCGGTAGCTCTGCCAGTCTCGTCGGTCACTCCTCCGTCAACCAATTGAATCGCACCATCTCCACTCGTAATTTGGAAAGTGACCGTCACATCCTGCAACAACACGCCTCCGCTATCTCGCGCAATGGCGGTCAATGTTACCGGCTCTTGACCGGAGGACGGCAAATCGGGACTGCTGGTCAACAGAGTCAGTTGGGTGGGCGTGACGCCACCGCCACCGCCACCCGCGGATTCCACCGTCACTGTGGCATTGGCGATACTGCTTTGAGCCGGGACGCTCGAATCGGACACTCTGACCACGAAGTTATAAGTCCCCGCCGCGCCAAAGGTTCCCGACAATACGCCACTGCTGCTCAGCGCAATGTCGGTCGGCAGATTACCCCGACTTTCGAAGGACCATGCATAAGGCGCTGTACCCCCCGATGCTGTGCCCATAACCGTGGAATAGGGAACACCGGCGGTGGCTGTGGGTAGCGTATTCAACGCCAGTGTCAGAGGATCTCCTGTGCCGCCACCGCTACTGCCGATGGTCAGGGTGAACGCGCCGGTTCCCGTCGCTCCCAGGCTGTCCGTCGCTCGCACTGAGAAGGTAAAGGTACCCGCCGCTGTCGGCGTTCCCGCCAAAGTACCGTTCGAACTCAATGTCACGCCACTTGGCAATGTGCCGGCCGCCAATGCAAAGGTATAGGGATCCACACCGCCTGTAGCCTCTAATACAGCGCTATAAGCAATCCCCACGGTCCCCTCGGTCGGCCCCGTCAGAGTCACCTCCAGCGGCTCGGTCTGCGGTGCGCCCACCGTGATGGTAAACGCCGCCGAACCGGTCAAGGCACTGGTATCGCCATCCGGACGAGTTTCCTTGACTTGAATCACGAAGCTAAAAGTCCCTTCGGTCGTCGGTGTCCCGCTAATGATTCCCGTCTTGGGGTCTAGTCCCAAACCTGGCGGTAGAGATCCGGATAGGCTCCACTCATACGGTGGCACGCCACCGGTTGCGCTCAAAGCGGCGCTGAACGGCACACCCACTTCTGCATCAGTTGCCGACAAATCGATCGCCAAAGTTCCAGGCTCCGGCACCGTGACATTCAGCGTGAAACTGGCCGTACCACCTGAAGCTGTTTGGAACGGGAAGGCATAATCACCTGGTCGCTCCATACTGACGGTGACTTGCACTTCACCCTGGTCATCGGTCTTGCCAAAATTGCCTTCTGCAGGATCGAAGGTCAAAGTAAACCGGCCTGCTGCTTGGATATCACCGACAGCAATCAATATCCCCGCAATCGGCGAACCCTCATCATCGGTCAGCCGCAAGGTGCCGGTACATGCGCCAGTCCCCTCTTCTGGATTCACTTGGCAATCGAACAGACCATCCATCTTGCCCGCACCTGGCGAACGAATGGTCACGACCGCCGGCGTGGCAACATTATCCGAGGTAAACTCGATAGGAATTTCCTGGCTGCCGGGAATCTGGCCGCTACTGGCGATCGCCACTGTCGTGCATCCATCACTGCCAGTCAGGAATGAACCGCGAACATTGGCATTGGTCACACCGTTGGCCGTCAGCGTCACGACTGCTGGACCCCGTGCGCCGACATCATAGCGAATGGCCGTGGCCGGCAACGGCGTGAAATTCACATCCCGCAAACACATCCGTACATCGGTACTACGATTCGGCCCTAGACTGATCGTCGATACAGTTAGGGTCCGGTCAGAGCCATTGGTCACTCCCAAATACACCGATTTGCAATTGGCACCGCTGGCGTCACAGGTATTCAGAAACCCACACACATTCATATCGGTAGTGCAGGCCATCAGCACCGCTGTCTGACCCAGTTTCTCCACCGGATAGGTCAATACCGTGCTGGCTACGCCGGTCAGACTGGTGAAAGACGGCGACAGAATAGCCGCACTCTCGGCGCGCCCGATGATATACGGCACCGTCCCACGATTGTTTTTGCCAGTCTTGAACGATTGTTGAACCGCCAGTACGTTTGGCCGCACCACCTGCTGCACTCGTCGCAGGCTGGTGTGATAGATATTGTTCGGGCCTGAAGCGCTCAGCAACCGTCCATCCAGCATCAACCAGTCGAAGGGCAAAACCCCCTTTGTCTTGAAATTGCCATTACGGGCTCTGAATTGAGTTTGACCTTCCGCTGGATCGCCATTGCTGCCTGCAATGAAGAACTCACCGGGGTTATTCGGATAGCCGGTCAACGGCCCATCGATCACATAGAATTTGATCTGCGTATTCGGGTTGGTCGGGTTGCCATTAGCGTCATTCACCACCACGCTGACTACTCGGCTGTAAGTCCCATCCTGAATGGGTGGATCGCCAAACCGCGACTCACCGGCCAGTACAGCATTGACATACGGCCCGGTGAAGGTGATGGAAGCCGGCGGACGCTCCTCGTTGTAAACCTCAATTTGAATACTGGCGCTGACCACCTGTCCGGTGTTCGGATCCTGCGCCGAGGCCGTGATGGTTACGATACCCGGTGTCTCAAAAGCATGGAAAAAGGCTGTGGCCAAACCGCTGGTGCTTTCGACCGGCAGACTGCGGAAGCCTTGCGTCAAATCCTCAGGATCGAACAACGCACCGGACGCCAGGGTGGGCGCCAGATCGAACTGGATACTGGATGGAAACAACCGCCCATCCTGCTTCACCACCGCCGTGAGCGTGCGAGTGTACGGTAAACTCGGATTAGGTCCCACACCGGCCAGATTGACCGGGATACGGGTGCTGGTTACGGGTTCGCCCGTGTCAACATCGTTGACGTAAAACTCGACGGTAATCAGCGGTCGGCCAGTAAAGCCGCCACTGCCGCCGCCAGGATTGGTAAAACCCTGGGCCAGCACTGCGCCCATTCCCCCACCGACCATCAACAGCATGGTCAGTAAAAACCATTCAGTTAAACTTCTTAGCCTGCTTATCAGTGTTCGCATGGCTTGACTCCCCGCAACGCAAATTCATCGTTTATCTGGAAAAGCTGAATATTCGGCACCCTTAGTCGCTCCCTTCACCCTGCTTCCTTAATTACTCAAGGAAACTCATCCCCTGAGGGGAGGCAGGGCGTGAGGCTACGACAACTACTCCGCGACTCTCCCCTCTTTCAAAATCTGCGGCGTGACGAAGATCAAGAGTTCGCGCTTGGTGTTACCGGTGGTATTTCTCTGGAACAAATAACCTAGCAATGGAATATCACCCAGCAAAGGCACCTGACTCTTGTCGCTAGTCTTATTCTGCTCAACCACACCACCCAAGACTACGGTCTCACCGTTATTCACCAACACTTGTGTTTTAACTTCACGTTTGTCAGTGACTGTTCTGGTGTCAGTGCTTTGAGCAATATCATTTTTGGTCACCATTAAATCCATGGTAATCCGGTCATCCGGGGTGATTTGAGGAGTCACGCTAAGCTCCAAGAATGCATCCGTTTTAAGCGTGGCGTCTCTATCAGCGCCCCGCAGAATGGTCTCCACAGTCTGACCCTGGACGATCTTAGCTTCCTTCCCATCAGCCGTTACTACGCGCGGATTGGAAACCAACTCGCCCTTGCCTTCAGTCTGCAAAGCGGATAATTCCAGATCGACTAGATAATCGGCACCCAGGATAGCAAAGGCAATGCTCGGTGCAGCGCCATTTGCCGCTGGCAAACTAACCCCTAACCGATCACCGAGTGCTGGCACCGCCACGGGGAAAGGCTGTCCAGTACCAATCAGATTACCCACTGCGCTGTCGACAATCGTGCTGGTCCCACTGAGCTTACCTGCCAGTGCATTCAACCGATCACCTGACTGACTGACGCCGGTCACCCCAAACTGCGCGCCAATATCCTTGGCGAAATCATCGTTGGCGATCACAATCCGCGAATCGATCAGCACCTGCCGAACTGGCACATCGAGCTTAGCGACCAGATCCCGAATTTCCACCAACTTCTCCGGCACATCCTTCACAATCAACGTATTAGTTCGTTGATCAAATTCAACCGAACCACGCGGTGACAGAATGCTTTGCTCCTGACCTTTATCTCCGGTCTTCTTTTCCAGCAATTTCTTTAAATCTTCCGCCTTAGCATAATTGACCTGGACGATCTCAGTGCGCAGCGGAATCAATTCCTCCACCGTCTTACGCGATTCCAGATCCAGTTTTTCACGAGCCGCAATTTCTTCAGTGGGCGCAATGAAGATCACATTGCCATTCTGACGCATGGCTAAACCCTTAGTGCGCATGATGATATCCAGCGCCTGATCCCAAGGCACATTCTGTAGGCGCAGAGTCAAATTGCCTTTCACAGTGTCGCTGACCACAATATTTAAGCCAGTGAAATCCGCTAGAATTTGCAGGATCGCCCGCACCTCAATGTCCTGGAAATTCAGCGATAGCAAATCGCCTCGATATTTCTTCTTGGACGGATCAAGCTCTGCCTCCCGCTCCTCTTCTTCTCTTGACTTCTGCGGCGGGCGCACTTCGATCACATAGAGATCATCAGCCTGATAAGCCAGATATTCGAAGGGCGGAATCGGTTGAACGCTCAACCGGGCGTTATCGCCCCGATTCAACGCTTCAATCGTGGTAACCGGCGTCGCGAAGTCGGTTACATCCAAACGCCGCTGCTGGCCACGCGGCAGTTTTGCATTCTGAAAGTCTGCCACGATCTGGTTGCCTTCCTGACGCACATCCACCGCTGTACTGGCGCTCGACAACTTGACCGTAATGATCCCTTGTCCTGCTGGCCCGCGCTTGAAGTTCACGTCACTCACGCTGCGTGGGGCCACAAATGCAGGTGCTTCGCTCCGCCGCGGCGCGGACGCTGCCACCGACCCCGTTGGACTCGGCGCCGGCGTCTTCCGAGTAGCCGTCCCGGCGCTTTCCAGCGTCAGCACCACCGAATCTCCCCGCACATCCACCTTATACGGCACCAGCCGCGCCAGATTCAGTGAGGCTCGGGTCCGATCCGCACCTTCCAGCACACTGATCTTCTCCGCCACGCCGACATTGATCGGCTGTTGGCGTGTCGCCAAGCCATTGCGGGCGCCCAGAAAATCCAACACAATGCGCGCTGGCTCATTAATCGTAAAGCTGCTCGGTGGCGCATCGATCCGCTCCGACAAACGAAACCGAAGCTGCAAGCGGTTGCCCGCCAATGGACTGATATCGACCGCCTGTAAAATCGGTTGCCGCTCGGCGTCTGGCGGCGCAGCACGCGCTTCGGTCCAACTATTGGTACACAACAGCAACACCATTCCCCAAATCCAACTCAACGCTACCCACCCTGGTAGCCGCCTCCCCCCGACCAACCGCTGGCCGCCTCGATCTTGGCTCATGGATCTGCTTCTCATGATATTTCCCCCTCAATCATTGGGTCAGCGACAGAAACGACTCCCGCTCCTGCCAGCGCCCGGGACCATCCGGAACGATCTCCTTCAGATCGATTCGCTGCTCGCTGATATTGATAATTTTGCCGTGATTGGTGCCCAGGTAATTGTTTTTCTGTACCCGATGCACCACATTGTCGGGCGCCAGCACCAACGCCCACAACTCATCGGTGCCGCCCATCCGCACCGTCCCCATCATCTTGAGTGAACCCAGCGAATATTTTTCCAACTCCTCTCGCACCCGATTCGGATCAGGCCGAATCCCCGTGTAACTACCATCCGGCACCGCCGCCACATCCCCCGTCACCAGCAATTCCTCTTCCTGAGCAAACGGTGATACCAAAAATGGATCTTTAAGCCCCTGAGCGGTATATGCAAATGGCTGATAAGGTTCTATTGTCGGCGGTGGATCAGGCTTCCTGATCGGCGTGGTGCGCTTGGTGGTTTCCACAAAACCTCGCAGGTCGCTCATATCACGCTCCGCACAACCAGCCAATAAGCCCAGCGATATAGCCATAGCCAGAGTTATAGGCCGACCCCCCCCACCCCAGATCTCCCCCTCAAGGAGCGAGAGAGACTTCAAACGCATATTCATCTCTTAACAGCTCCCCTGTTTTGCGGGCTGCTCGTTGCCGGCGCACTTCCCTCATCCATGTAGCGATAAGTCTGCAAAGTCGCTTGAATATCCACCGGTTCTTGATTCTTTGCGTTGCGTTTGCCCTTGTCGCTCAATCCTGCCAGCGCCGCATTTTCCAGTGTCACAATGCGTGGCAATGCCGCTACTCCGCTGACGAACGCGCCAAATTGATGATAGGTCCCCTTAGCCTTGATCGTGATCGGTTTAGCGGCATAAAAATCCCGGGGCTGTTCAACCTCGGGTTTAAAGAACTCGAACTCCAGACCATTTTGCTTACCCGTATTCGAGACATCATCCAGCAAATCTGGCATTTCAGTGCCTGTCGGCAATTGCCGCAGCATTTCGCCCAACTTCTCTTCCATCTCCGCCAATTGCGTCCGGAATGCTTCTAGATTAGCCGCTACTCGCTGTTTCTCAATAAACTCTCGCCGTAGCGTCTGCTCTTCGTTTTGGACCGTCTCCAACTGCTGAAGCTGATCATTAGTGAGAAAATAATAGCCAGCGCCCAACACGACAGCTATTACCAACACGACCAGTACCAACCGGCCCGCCAACGGCCAATCACCGGCTTCACGAAGATCAATATCATTCAGGTTGATTTCGGACAGGTTCATGTCTTGCCTCCTCCCATCTCCGCCTGACCTGCACCCAGCTTAAGCGGAATACTCAACTCAAAGACCCGCGCCTGCACGTTGTTCACATCTTTGGTTTGAATAATCTGCAATACCGGCTCGCCAAACAGCTTCGACGTTTTAATATCACGCATGAACTCGGAAATGATTAGATCGGAACGGGCCGTACCGTTAAGCGTCACCTTGTTATCGGCTGTCTTGAATGCTGTCAGAAAAATGTCCTCCGGCAACAATCGAACCAACTCATCCAGCATCCGCACCATACCGGGACGGCTCGTCTGTAATTTTTGGATGACATTGATGCGATCGACCAACCGACTCTTCGCCTTCTGCAACTCAGCCAGCTCTTCAGCCGCTTTCTTAAGTCGGGCAATCTCGCCACGTAGATACTCGTTGCGCTGCTGCTGAAACTCAATGCGGTTGGCGATTTCAGTGTGGACCAGAAACACCATTCCGCATGCAACAAGCGCCGCCACGACCAGCATCCCGATCAAATCACGCTGGCGCTGGACGCGGCGCGCCTCACGCCAAGGCAGTAAGTTGATGCGCATCATCAGTCGAGACTCCTCAGGGCCAGCCCACCGGCGACCGCCAGCAATGGCGCATCGCGCAACAAAGCACTGCTGTTCACCCGCGAAGCGGTTCCCATATTCCTGAAAGGATTGACTACCATCGTCGCGATCCCTAACACGTCGGCCACCACTCGATCCAGTCCCACGATCATGGCCCCCCCACCGATCAAAACAATACTATCTACAGTATAGCGGCCCGAAACGAACACATCGGAGGAAAAGAAAAACTGCAAGGTATGGCCAATTTGTTCAGCCAGCATCTGCTTGAACGGCTCTAGGATCATCTCAGCAAAATCATCAGCCACTTGGCCAGAACGCTTGGCGCGCTCGGCCTGCTCTCGGGATAAACCATACGCTTCAGCAATCCGCAAAGTGAGTTGATCACAACCGAAGCCCTGTTCACGGCTAAAAATAATCTGATTTCCCTGCAGAATATATAAAGTGGAGACGGTCGCACCAATATCAAACAGTGCTACCAACCCCTCACGTCCCTTACTTAAATTCAACCCTCCATCGCTCTCACCCGTCCTAGGTGGAAGATTGTCCATAATCAACCCGAAGCTGTTTTCCAGAGCGTAACCCTCTACATCCACCACTACTGGCGTCAGGCCTGCTTCCTTGAGAGCCGCTTCCCGGGTATCTACATTCTCCTTGCGAGTCGCCACCAGTACCACATCCTGCATCTCACTACTCGCTTGGGAACGTCCCTTGACCTCGAAGTCTAAATAGACCTCCTCAACAGGATAGGGAATGTATTGAGATGCTTCGATGGAAATATTGATCTCGATGTCGCCTTCCTTAAATTCGGCTGGCATCGGAACAGTGCGGGTGATAACCCCCGAGGTCGGAACCGCCACTGCGGCGCGGCGCGTCCGAGTACCGGCATTGCGACAAGCCCGTTTGATCACCTCGCCCACTGCTTCTGGATCGACAGGATTGCGGTCTTCCAGCATGCCCTCGCCTAGTGGTTCAATGGCGAACGCCTCGACCCGAAATCGGGTCCCAGAGCGACTCAACTCAACGACCTTGATCGCCGAGGGGCCGATATCGATACCCAACATGGGTTCTTTACGCTTGAACAGAGCCAAGTTACCCTTCCTTACAACTGATCAGAGTGGATGAACTCAAACCCGAGTCTTCATTTTACTTAGAATATAGCAAACACCCGGCGCCCAGCATCAGAAAATTGGCCTTGAGAGCTACGCATTCCATCACCCCCATACCGACAGAAATTCAACAGCTATCAAAATGACAATTACTCAAAGATAATCATCACTCAACTTACTACATCTTAGGTTCCAAGATGGCAAGCCAATACAATATTTCTTTTTTTAGGCAGTCATGATTAAAAACCGATCAGACATCCCCAAAATACCCATAAAATAAAATTGTTATTGTGTCTTATAGTTACCGAATCAAACACCATGAAGGTTAATTATCATGAAAATACTGTATTATTTTCATGATCTTATTTCATGAGCATGATATGACTTATTTTTCCCGATGACTTTTCTATCTATCCTTCATCACAATAGACGCTGGTTCCCGATTACTCTTGGAGTTCACCTATGGCCCATCGCCACCGCTATCGTGATGCTCATCGACTGAGAATCCTGCTGGCCCAGGAATGCGCTCGGCTGATAGCCGATGAAGGTATCCTAGACTTTCGAACCGCCAAGCGCAAAGCAGCTTTACGATTAGCGATCGCTGATAAAGCTCTGCTACCGGATAACCGCGAAATTGAAAAAGCCCTCGTTGATCATCAGCAGCTATTCTATGCAGATCACCAAGCATTATGGCTCCAGGATCTGCGAGAAACGGCTGTGGAGGCCATGCGCTTTTTGGCGCATTTCCGACCACGGCTGGTCGGCTCGGTCTTGAGCGGAACCGCTAGCCCGAATGCCGACATTCAGTTGCATCTGTTTACCGACGCACCCCAGGAAGTTGCGCTGTTTCTGATAGAGCATCGCATTCCATTTGAAGCGGCCGATCGGCGGTTGAGATTCAGCAATGGAGACCTGACCTGCTTGCCAGTCTTTCGCTTCAGTTCGGGCAATCATGGTCTTGATCTCACTGTGTTCACGTTGCTAGCTGCGCGAGAAGCGCCACGCAGCCCAGTCGATGGCCGGCCCATGCGTCGGGCCAGCCTGGTCGAGGTACAAGCACTGCTGGGCGAAGATCTGGTTTGAGCATCCTCTCAATTTCTCCCCCGAAGGAGGGGAGGATCATTTGCCTCTTCCTCAAAATCATCAGGCTTACAATGCGCTAATGCCTTCCAAGCTGGGATTTCCGAGTATGGCCTAATCTTAGGACTACCCACCCGAAACCAGTCCAGAAACCCTTAAGCATTAGCAGGATTTTGCGGATGGGTATCAATGAAATGCTTGAGTACTAACTTCAGCTGCAAAATCTTTTCATTATGCCCACGCCGACGCTCCTCTTCGATATCGTCCAGAATGATACGTTTGATCATCGGGATACCTTCCGGCGTATGCACCAAGTAGCTCCCCATTTCCAGTGCGGCGATTTCCGGCAAATGTTCGTGTTCAGCGATAGCTGCAATTTCTTCTTCAGTCAGGTCACTTAATTCCACACAGTCTTGATATGACAACATGATACTCCCTCCTGAGTTATTCGTTACGGCTCAACAAGTCACAATAAGGAATGCAAGCTAAGGGTGCTGCCCCCGAAGGACTAACCCATCCTCTCTATCACTTACAAAGTAAAGGTTAAACCCGGCACCTCATCCAGACAAGCACAAATCGCAGGACTTTTACATTAAAATTCGTGCCAGCCGAAACCGATCATGGAGCTGACGTAAATCCCTTAATATTAATCAAGGTTTATCCCTATTTACGAGTTAGAAAGTTCCTAGCTATTTTAGAAAAATCGAATATCAAACTAGGGCTATCTTGGAAAAAGCGCAGAATGATAACCCCATCTCGATCAGCCCAGGGTAGCCGCGAAGACCAAGGGGGAGTTTCCCACCACCACAGGATCGAGGGCCTGTTTACCACCATCCGGCCAAAGCGCGTTAGCGCGTGCTTCATAACCATAAGCACACTCGATAACCCCATAATATATCTCCCCCAAGTCTTCGCGGCTCACCCGCTCTTTCGATCTGCGGTAATTTTGAAAACACCTTAAAAGCTAAAGTAATTTATATGAAAAAGTGATTAATAATCAATATCTTGATGACAATCAAGCCTGTGCCGAAAATATTACCGGAAGTTTTACCTTGCAAGGTTCCTCGACGAGAGGGAAATAGCTAGAGAGTTATTGGCGCTACTCGGCCAAATCATACATAGATTCGTACCCCTCGAAAGCAGTAAGATTGGTCACTTATGAATTTCACGCTTAGCCACCAACCATGGTTATCTGCTCCAAAAGCCAATATTCGATATGATTGACGATTATTCATCCTCACCTGATGCCCCCCCCTCGCCTTGCATTGGAGTCTGTACCATCCACCCTAAAACCCAATGGTGCGAAGGCTGCTACCGTACCTTGGATGAAATCGCTGCCTGGTGGGACTATACCCCTCAACAAAAACGTGTAATCCTCAGCAAGTTGGAAGACCGACTGACCCATATCATGGATGGTATCTGAGAGGAGATCATGCCGCTTTCCGCCACTGTCCCCCGCCGTTTACTACATCAACGAACTATTCAGTGCCAGGGCTACCAGCGTGACGATGGTTTGTGGGAAATCGAAGGGCGGATGGTGGACACCAAAACCTATGCTTTCCCCAATGAAGATCGTGGCGGCGCTATCCAAATCGGAGAACCCCTGCATGACATATCGATGCGCTTGACAGTGGATGATGCGTTCGTAGTTCGTCATATCGAGGCTCGCACCGACAGCGCGCCATTCAACCTTTGCCCGGCTATTATTGATCGCTATCAAAAGCTGATCGGTGTACGCATCGGCCCTGGATGGTCGCTCCAGATCAAGGAACTGCTGAGCGGAGTTAATGGCTGTACACACCTGACTGAACTACTGGGACCGATAGCGACCACCTTTTTTCAGACAGTCTATGGTCAGCATTATGACAGAGAGGATGCCAAGCCGCCGGCCGAACGGGAAACCCCACCGGTCTTGAATACTTGCCACGCCCTAGCCAACGACAGCTTGGTAGTGAAAAAGCACTGGCCACAAGCCTACACCGGCCGGGATCAGGAGATCGATACGCAGCACCAACCCCTGATCGACGATTGCTTGACGTGAGAGAGCAAGAGATAGAGGAGTCAGACCGCCTCTGGTTTCAAATCTCGCGCCAACAAAATTTCTACCGCTTGGCGTGGGTCCTGACCATGATGCAGAACACGATTCACCTGCTCGGTGATCGGCATTTCTACGCCATATCGTCGCGCCAATCGCAAAGACTCCCGCACCGTTGCTGCGCCTTCTACCACCTGGCCAATGGCTGCGAACGCTGCCTCAACCGTTTCACCCCGGCCGATCGCCAACCCGAAACGACGATTGCGTGACTGATCATCGGTGCAGGTCAATACCAGATCCCCAATACCAGCCAACCCCATGAATGTCTGGCGTTGGCCGCCAACGCTCAAACCCAATCGGGTCATTTCAGCCAGCCCGCGCGTGATCAACGCCGCCCGAGCATTGGCGCCGAACCCCAGCCCATCAGCGATACCAGCAGCGATAGCGAGCACATTCTTGATCGCACCCCCCAACTCGACACCAACAACATCAGTGCTGGTATAGGCACGCAGATTAGAACCATGCAACAAAGTCGCGACTCGGCGGGCATAGTCCGCATCACGCGCAGCAACCGTAACAGCCGTCGGCAACCCTCGGGCAACTTCACCAGCGAAACTAGGACCAGAAATCGCCGCCACCGGCCAGGATTCGCCCAACACCTCTATAGTCACTTCATGCAGAAACCGCCCACTGCCTGGCTCCAACCCTTTGGTAGCCCAAGCCAAACCAGCCGCCGCTGGCAATACTGATTGCAGGCGCTGTAACGTCGTTCGATAAGCATGACTCGGCGTAGCCACCAATGCCCAATCGACGTCGGCGACTATCTTATCCAGATCCGTGCCTACCATCAGCGACGCCAGGAAAGGGATACCGGGCAAATAACGACGATTCTCCCGCTCTCGCCCGAGTGGTGCAACCTCCTCTGGATCATGGCCCCATAAGCGCACCATATGGCCGTTGCGTGCCAACAATAACGCCAGTGCGGTTCCCCAGGAACCGACACCAAGCACAGCAACAGTTGCCGCAATCGCCATCGATCAGTGGACGGGTGGCGTCAGATCAGCAGCCTGTGCCTGTTGCTGCTGCAAGCGCTGGAGATAAAGAGCATCGAAATTGATAGGATTGAGTAGCAACGCTGGAAATCCGCCTTTGCCAATCAGCGAAGCCAGCTCCTCGCGGGCGAAGGGAAACAGAATATTGGGACAAAAAGCATGCAGCATATGTCCTTTTTGCTGTTCATCAAAGCCCCGTAAGGTAAACAAGCCAGCCTGCTTCACCTCAACCAGATAAGCGGTCCGCTCAGCGAGTTTGGCGGTCACGGTCAAGGTCAGCACCGACTCAAACAATTCTTCGGTCAGCGGCGAAGCGCCTGTCTCCAGACGTACCTCGGTTTGTGGTTGCCACTGCTCGGTGAAGAGCATCGGGGAATTAGGTGTTTCCAGTGACACATCCTTCAGATAAACCTTTTGAATTTCGAAGTGCTGCTGGGGAGGTTGTTGCTCACTCATGCGGAATGCCTTGTGGTGACAGGATTTTCAAACATCAGGTATCAGGTACCCACTTTCAATAACGATTCCAGTGCGCCGCTTCGTTCCAATGCGAGCAGGTCGTCACAACCACCGATATGCTGGTCGCCGACGAAAATCTGCGGTACGGTATCTCGTCCAGTACGCTCAAGGATTTCATCCCATAAGCACGGCTCGCTATCCACGTCCATAAGCGTGTATCGCGCTCCCTTACTATCAAGCAACGCACGCGCCCGACGACAATACGGGCAATAGTCAGACGCATATACGACAATACTGGGTGTGGTCACAATCTAGATTCAGAAGGTTAGGCAGCTTCAGGATTTCTTGCGGCCGATCGGTAGATGGGCATCCTGCCAAGCTGACAAACCACCATTTAGGCTATGGACATTGGGAATACCATTCTTTTTGAGTAGTGCGCAAGATGATTGTGCAATTCCGCCGCTGCGGCAATAGACAATGATCGGTTTGCCACCCGCTTTAGTTAACTCTCCCAATCGCTCCTTGAGCGCAGCAGCTGGAATATGCCGGGACTGTGGAATGTGGCCGCTCTTGTATTCTCCAGCATCGCGGATATCCACGACCCAAGCTTCTTGATCGTTGATCAGACGCAGAGCCTCGGTCGCATTGACAGTACTGATCCCGCGTACTCGACGCAGAATTTCACTACCGACCAACATACCTAGAATGGCGAACGCCGCTGCGAACAAAAACCAATTATGTAAAGCAAATTCAGTGAAATCACTCATAAAGTCAGCTTTCTCAATGTGTCACATTATCGGTTCGCTCAATAGCGCTCTTAATACCTAGTTTCCATAAGATTATCTCTGCCGGGCAAAATTGAGTGAAGCCACTCTGAAATAGGTTAAATCCAACGAAAGCAGCGAACCACAACCAATAACCGCTGTGATAAAGCGGGCTCGCATCTGCCCCCAGCAATAAGGAGATCAGAACGAAAGAGCCAGCCATAATTCGAATAACCCGTTCACTATTCATAAAAATATACTTATCAACTTGTTATTGTTCACTACAACAAATACAACCCAGGCCTTATCCCGAATCGTCGCCTCTAAAACTCCCGCGTACAAAAAACATCCCGCATCATACCGATCAGGCGCAGGGTGCGGGCATCACCCACTCGATAATAGACCCGGTTGGCATCCTTGCGGCACGCCAGAATGCCTTTATCACGCAAGATTGCCAAGTGCTGAGAGATATTACTCTGAGAAGTACCGACCTGTTCGACAATATCCTGGACGCTAAACTCTTGGTCACCCAGTGTACATAGAATTTTGAGACGCAATGGATGCGACATCGCCTTCAGCGAACGAGAAGCCCTTTCGATATCCTCATCGCGACTAATCAAGACATTCACCGGTGAATTGCCGGCGCCAACATGGCCTCGCTCCAGATCGATCCACTCATTGCGTGTCATAAATCTAATCATTATTCCAGAAACTTGTTAAATTAGCGTAACCGAATATAGCGATATTGAGAAGCGCTTTATGGTACCGGTAATGGGCTTCCAGCTGGATGCGACTGGTGGAATCGACCAGCTGGGCGTATGATCGCATCGTTAAATTTTCAGCCATTTCCAGTTCCTCACCCCAGTCTTTGCTTTCGGCGGCGGGGACTGGATGACAATGCGATGACAATAACCATTCCCAAATATCAGGAGGCATTACATGTACAAACTTGTGCTTATCCGCCACGGTGAAAGCCAGTGGAACATGGAAAACCGTTTCACCGGTTGGGTAGACGTCGATCTGTCCGATAAGGGCCGCGAAGAGGCGAAAAAAGCTGGTCAGACTCTGAAGAAGGAAGGTTATGCCTTTGATGTCGCCTACACCTCAGTGCTTAAGCGCGCTATTCACACCTTGTGGACGGTGTTGGATGAATTGGATCAGGCATGGATTCCGGTACACCGGAGTTGGCGGCTTAACGAGCGCCACTACGGCGCCCTGGCCGGCCTGAACAAATCGGAAACGGCTGCTAAGCATGGCGAGGAACAGGTCAAGATCTGGCGGCGCAGCTTCGACATTCCACCCCCGGCGCTAGAAGCCGACGATCCACGCCACCCTAGCCATGACCCACGCTATGCAGGTCATGATCCACGCGTGCTGCCAGGTACGGAAAGCCTCAAGACGACCATTGACCGGGTGTTACCCTACTGGCACGACGTTCTGGTACCGACCATCCGTTCCGGCAAGCAGGTCGTGATCGCTGCGCACGGTAACAGTCTACGAGCGCTGGTCAAGTATCTGGATGACCTGTCCGATGAAGCAATTATCGCCTTGAATATCCCGACCGCTGTACCGCTCGTCTATGAGCTCGACGCCAATATGCGGCCTATCAAGAACTACTACCTCGCCGACCCCGAAGAGCTGAAGAAATTGATGGACGCCGTCGCCAACCAGGGTAAGGCCAAGTAAGCAAGATCAATTGGGTTGACACTGTTAGCCCAGTTGATCTTGACGTGGGAGGCATACCCTCGGACCGATGGCGATGCTTCCACGACAGGAACCTCACACTTCTACCTCATTACTCATTACCTAGGGGAGCCCACATGAGTTCCCCTAGGCCAGGAAAAAATTCCCTCTCCTGTCACGCAATTTCCAGACCTCTCCCGTTGTCATAGATCGACATCACCCCGATAATCCAAATTCCCCTCCGTTTTAATCCCCACCTCGAGTGTTTCGGAGCGAAGATGAGTGCTGTAATCCGATATGGCCTGGCGCTAAGCTTTCTGGCCGGTATTTCGCTGATGATGGGCCATACTGCCTGGGCCGAGAAGAATGCACCCCCGGAAAGCAAACTGCCGCTTGATGAGTTACGTACCTTCACTGGTGTCCTCGACGCAGTCAAGCGGGATTACGTCGAACCGGTCGAAGACAAGGCTCTGCTGGAAAACGCTATTCGCGGTATGCTGAGTAATCTGGATCCTCATTCGGCCTATCTGGATACTGAAGCCTTCCAGGATTTGCAGATCGGCACCTCTGGCGAATTTGGTGGACTCGGTATCGAAGTCGGACAGGAAAATGGCTTCATCAAGGTTATCGCGCCTATTGACGATACCCCTGCTCAGCGAGCCGGTATCCAGACCGGTGATCTGATCATTCGGCTGGATGACACCTCAGTCAAAGGCATGATCTTATCTGACGCCATCACTCGGATGCGCGGCAAACCTAATACATCCATCGTTCTGACCATTGTCCGCGAAGGAGTAAAAAAACCTTTTAAAGTCAAGCTAATTCGTGAAGTCATTCAGGTCAGGAGCGTTAAAAGTCGCCTGCTGGAACCGGAATTCGGTTACCTACGCATCACCCAGTTTCAGGCCAGGACCGAGGCGAACCTCAAGGAGGCGTTACAAGATCTCCAAAAGCAGAATCAGGGCGTTCTCAAGGGACTGATCCTGGATCTGCGCAATAATCCCGGTGGGGTGCTGAGCGGTGCAGTCGATGTAGCCGACGATTTTCTTGATGAAGGCATCATCGTGCAGACCAAGGGTCGTGATCAGGATTCCGAACAAACCTTCAAGGCAACTACCGGCGATCTGCTTGAAAAAGCACCCATGGTAGTCTTGGTCAATAGCGGCTCAGCTTCAGCTTCGGAGATAGTCGCTGGTGCGCTGCAGGACCACCGGCGGGCGTTGGTGTTGGGCGAACGCACATTCGGCAAGGGTTCTGTGCAAACGATTCTGCCGCTCGGCAACGGCGCAGCGGTCAAGCTGACCACCGCCCGTTACTATACTCCAAATGGCCGCTCAATCCAGGCCGAAGGCATCAAGCCTGATATCGAACTCAGCTCGCTCAAGGTCGCTGACGACAGCGTCGATGCTGGTCTGATCAAGGAAGCAGATTTAACCGGCCATCTGCAGAATGACGGTGGCAATGGCGTTACCCCCGTTACCGACGAACCCGTACCTACGCCTCCTGTGTCCGTACCTAAGACTACCACTGGCCCTGATAGCGAATTAGCGAAAAGCGATTACCAATTGTATGAAGCGCTGAATATGCTTAAGGGCATGACCTTGTTGCAAAGCCGCAGCGAATCCTCTCGCCCCCCCTTACCTCAGCAGGGGGAAAAAAGCTAGTAGCTCTTTAGGTGATTTCCTTAGATAAAAATACCTGCAGGGTAGGCGCCGCTCACCATGAGCCCTGTTCATCCTCCTCCAAATAGGAGGTTAGCTGGCATCGTCGTTGAGATGTTCGAAATTGACCGTTTACTAACCACAAGGTAACGTAAGCGTTTACCTATAAAGTGGACGGACAGGCATGACAGCCAAAAAATCCCCCCCTATCCCTTTCGAGGTAGCGCTGGCGGAACTGGAAAATCTGGTCAAGCACCTTGAGCAAGGTGATTTGAGTCTTGAGGAGACTCTACAGTGCTTCAAACAGGGCGTCAGCTTGGTGAAAAATTGTCAGGTAACGTTGCAACATGTCGAGCGGCAAGTCGAGCAAGTGATGGAACGACACGGACAGTTGGAAACCCTGCCATTCGTTGAAGCCGTGGATTGACGCGATGGCAGCGGAATTGATCAAGACCTATCAGATCCGTGCTAACCAAGCTCTCGACCAGCGTCTGCCGGCAATCGATCTGCATCCCGAAAACCTGCACCAAGCCATGCGTTACGCAGTGCTGGGCGGCGGCAAACGCATCCGACCCGTACTGGTTTATCTGGCCGGCCATGTCATCGGCGCGCATCCGGAAATGCTAGATGGCCCAGCCTGCGCAGTAGAGTTCATTCATGCCTATTCGCTGATCCATGATGATCTGCCAGCGATGGATAACGACGACTTTCGTCACAGCCAGCCAACCTGCCACAAGGCATTTGGTGAAGCGTTGGCAATTCTGGCCGGTGATGCCTTACAGGCGCTGGCATTCCAGGTGCTCGCTCAAGACTCGGCAATGATTCCGGATCCGGCTATCCGCCTACGGATGCAGGGGGTATTGGCGCAGGCTGCTGGCTCCCGAGGCATGGCCGGTGGCCAAGCCATCGATCTGGCAGCGATTGGCCGGGAATTAACCCTGGCGGAATTGGAAAACATGCACATCCATAAAACCGGCGCACTGATCCGTGCCAGCGTCCTGATGGGTGCGCTTAGCCAGCCAGCTGTTGAGCCTACTATTCTGGAACGGCTGGATCGCTACGCCAAATGCATTGGGCTAGCATTTCAGATCCAGGACGACATTCTCGATGTCGTGGGCGATACCACTATATTGGGTAAAACGACCGGCGTGGATCGAATTCTCAATAAACCGACTTACCCGATGTTGCTAGGCTTGGAAGGCGCCCGTGAGCACGCCCAGATGCTGTATCAAGAAGCACTGGCCAGCCTGGAACCACTGGATACAAAAGCTGATCCCCTGCGTTGGATCGCTGCTTATATCGTCGAGCGCACCTACTGAAACTCCTGAAACACCTGCTGCGGGTCAAGAAATCCCATGCCGGCCACTTCTCCTTTGACGATACCGTTCACAGACACGGACCTTGTTACAATGCCCCTCACTGGATCTACCTCACCGTTGCTGGAACAGATTAATATTCCACAAGATTTACGTAATCTACCCGAAGCGCGTCTGCCGACGCTGGCTGAGGAGCTGCGTGAATTTCTGATCCAGACCGTCGCCCGCACCGGTGGGCATTTCGCTGCCAATCTAGGCACCGTCGAATTGACCATCGCCCTGCATTATACCTTTAATACTCCAGAAGACCGGCTGATCTGGGACGTGGGCCATCAAACCTACCCACATAAGATCCTGACTGGTCGCCGCAAATGCATGCATACCCTGCGACGCAAGGATGGCATCGCCGGTTTTCCCAAACGTTGTGAAAGTCCCTATGACACCTTCGGGGTCGGTCATTCCAGCACTTCGCTCAGCGCGGCGCTAGGCATGGCCATCGCCGCTGAGCGCACGAGTAGCGACCGCAAGATCGTCGCCATTATTGGTGATGGCGCGATGACGGCTGGCATGGCCTTCGAAGCACTCAATCACGCGGGTCACCTCAAGAGCGACCTGTTGGTGGTGCTCAACGACAATGAGATGTCAATTTCACCGAATGTCGGCGCGCTATCGGCTCATCTGACCAAGCTGCTATCCGGCCAGTTGTTTTCGACGGTGCGCGAGGGCGGCAAGAAAGTACTCAGTCATGTACCCCCAGTATTGGAAGTCGCGCGCCGCGCCGAGGAGCATGTCAAGGGCCTGTTTGCACCAGAGGGAACACTATTCGAGGAATTGGGGTTTCACTACTTCGGTCCAGTAGATGGGCACGATCTGCTGACTCTAGTACAGACCTTGCGTAACCTGCGAGCGCTCAAGGGGCCACGCCTGTTGCACGTTGTCACCCGCAAGGGTAAAGGTTATCCACTCGCTGAAGAAGAGCCTGTCGATTATCACGGGGTTGGCGCCTTCGATCCAGCTTGTGGTTTGAAACCGGCCACATCCGGAGGCAAGCCAACCTATACTCAGGTGTTTAGCGAATGGCTATGCGATATGGCCGCTCAGGATGAGCGGTTAATCGGCATTACCCCGGCTATGCGCGAAGGCTCGGGGCTGGTGGAATTTTCCGAACGTTTCCCAGACCGTTATTTTGATGTTGCCATCGCCGAGCAACATGCTGTGACTCTGGCCGCTGGGCTAGCCTGCGAAGGACTCAAGCCTGTAGTAGCGATCTATTCCACTTTTCTGCAACGCGCCTATGACCAACTCATTCACGACGTGGCACTGCAAAATTTGCCGGTGCTTTTCGCTATCGATCGCGCTGGATTGGTCGGGCCGGATGGGCCGACGCACGCTGGCAGCTTCGACTACAGCTATCTACGCTGTATTCCCAACCTGGTCATGATGGCGCCAGCAGATGAGGACGAGTGCCGACAGATGCTCTACACCGGTTTCCAGCTAAATCAGCCAGCAACGGTGCGCTACCCGCGTGGTAAAGGACCCGGTGTAGTTCCCAAGCGGGAGATGCGAATGCTGCCGGTGGGCCGGGGTGAGGTTCGTCGCCGTGGCCGGGATTTAGCGTTGCTGGCGTTTGGCGATATGGTCACGGTCGCGCAAGCGGCAGCAGAACACCTAGATGCCACTGTGGTCAATATGCGTTTTGTCAAACCACTGGATGAGGCGCTGATCGTACAGATAGCCGCTGAGCATCACGAACTGGTGACGCTGGAGGACAATGCAATCGCCGGCGGCGCCGGCGATGCGATCAGCGATTGCCTAGCGCAGCGCGGTATCTCGATTCCAGTTTTACACATTGGCTTACCTGATCGTTTCATCGAGCAAGGCGAGCGAGTGGAGCTGTTAGCCGAATGCGGTTTGGACGTCGATGGCGTATTGCAACGCTTAGTTGACTGGCGGAAACAGCGATAAGTTGAGTATGCTCATCGGGAATTAACCGCTCGATCCATCATCCAATGGGGATGTCAATGTCTAATCCGATTCACTAAGACCGATGCATTGGAGCAGAAGATATGGGAAGAGCTAAGGCGAACACTTACCTTGAGAGGATTACATGAAGCCATTGATCATGAGTTCCGCGGCCATGTCCACGGTGATCCCTATTCCTGACGTGCAGAACAGCGCCGACACCCGCCGACTGGCGATTAATAAAGTGGGCATTAAGGATATTCGTCATCCGGTTCGGGTCCGCGACCGCAGCGGCGGCGAACAACATACCATCGCGATCTTCAACATGTATGTGAACCTGCCTCATAACTTCAAGGGCACTCACATGTCGCGATTCGTGGAAATCCTGAACGTACCGGGACGCGAGATTTCTGTCGACTCATTCAAGGACATGCTGGTGGAAATGACCGAGCGCTTGGAGGCCGAGGCCGGACATATCGAGATGACGTTCACCTATTTTGTCAACAAGGCAGCGCCCATTTCCGGCGTGGAGAGCCTGATGGATTACGAGGTGACCTTCATCGGTGAGATCCGCAATGGACAGCCTGCCATGAATCTCAAGGTGGTGGTGCCAGTGACTAGCTTGTGTCCTTGCTCGAAAAAGATTTCTAGATACGGCGCTCACAATCAGCGCTCTCATGTCACGATCAATGTGCGGGTAAAAGGCTTCCTGTGGATCGAAGATATGATCGATCTGGCTGAAAAGGAGGCATCTTGCGAACTCTTTGGATTGCTCAAACGACCTGATGAGAAGTATGTGACCGAACAAGCCTACGAGAATCCTAAATTTGTCGAGGATATGGTGCGCGATATTGCCGCCAAGCTAAACCAGGACGATCGAGTAGCAGCCTATGCAGTGGAATCGGAAAACTTCGAGTCCATTCACAATCATTCGGCCTATGCCATGATCGAACGCGACAAGGAAACCGAAACGCCCATCTTATCGCCTGCAAAATGACTTCTCATGTCGAGTACCCTGCAATCTGCAAGGCTCCGAATAACCACTCGTGCGTACCGATCCCTCCCCAGCAGGCTGGATCGGCCATACGAGACTCGCACTGCGTTTCGCCTAGAATTCCTTGAACAGGGAACGAGTCATCAATGCGGCCACGGCGATGCAACCAAACCCGAGCAACCAACCGACATCGATGAGATCTCCGGTAGCATACTGCTCATTCACCACCAAATAGGTGTAGCTCAAATCAGCCGCGTAATAAAGAATCAGGCCGATCAGCACCAACCACCAGGGGCGAGCAACTGCACCGCCGGCCAATAGAGATGCAACAAAAATCGTGCCGCCCAATAACAACGGGTCTCCAAAAGTATATAAAAGAGTCACTAAATAGGGGAGAACAGCGTTAGAATCCGTAAATTTACTGAGATTGAAGGCAATAGAAAGAGCCAGCGCAGCCAAGAAGAAGAAAACGGCGCTAATACGCCCCCATAGCGGCGAATCAACATGCAGGCTCTTCTTGAAAACATAGAATGCAGCCAAGACACACGGCACCATTAGCAGATAACCCACATCAGCGTACCATGGATAAGGCGTTTCTTCCCCATCATGCATTAAAGGGTATACAGCAAATAATATCGCTCCTATTCCCCAACACAGTACGCCTGTACCCAACAAGCTCCAAACCCTACGCATCGCATCATCTTTTGGGAAAACAACGCTCGTGATATAACAGCACAGAGCTGCGACGGTCGGCGTAATGATTTGCGCCAATAGCGAATAACTAAAGAGAATTTCCTGATTGATGTTCAGCAGAGGAAATAATCCAATTGGAAGGCACATAATAATCCAAAGAATAGCGACCACGCCGGTCATTTGACCCGTCTCCTAATCAAGTAATTGTTGTAAAAGATCATTCTCTTCAAGCTTCAACGAAGCCAAAGCCTTTTTATAACAAGAATGGCCCATTGCCGTCGAAGCCGCCTTGGCCACAGCCTCGCCGAGCAATTTCGCCCATGTCTGGTAGGGCGCTGTACCGTAGATTCGATCATAAGCGCCATAGATTCGATCATAGTTCTTATGCGCAGGAAAATTTGGCCATTGCCTATCCATTTCTTGCGATAGACGATCCTGATAGAGTTCTGCGACTCGTTTTCCTAGCATCTTTTGCAGATTATTAACGATATGGCCTTGCACCTTCAGTAACAAAACGCTGAGATTTTGTCCATAATCGCCCATGATTTGTCCGGTGCCCATCAGATGAAAGAGACTGCCCCAAAAATCTGAAGGTAAAATCCCTTTTTGCGCTTCAATAATATTAGTGCTAATCCCACTGCGAACCCTATTATAAATAAGCTGTCCTATCTCCATGAAGGTGGATTTATCCTGCAAACCAACTTTGCTTCTTTCCAGGAAAAGATTTTTCATAAACGGACAATCGTCAGGCATCGATAAACTAGATTTAGCGATAGATCGATCCATATCAGGGATGTAATTCCAGCCGGTTTCTGGATAGGGCATAGGCGAAAGCTCAATCCCCCCCTTGCAAGTCCAAAGTATTTTTTCCAGTGCATCCGCTCTTACCAAGTCCTGATAGGAAGCATCAATGAGAGTCCCTCCGGAAAACTGAAGATGTGCCGGTAAAGAGTCAATGCGTATGTGGCAATCTCCAGAGAACTTGCGATTTATCAACAAGCCGATTATTTGAATGATAAACAAGTTTTCAAATCGGAGCATTGCTATTCCCATAGAGGGTTATTGAGTTTAATGAATAAAGAATCATGCGATTTTGCTTATGACTCCCGCCGCTGCAAAAATCGAGTGACTTCCAGTGCGAACGACTCTGCCCGCCAAGTGCTGGTCGCTGTGACATGGGTCGCGTAAGGCATGATCCATAGCCCAGCGTTGGGAATCGCACCGAACATCTCCAGAATCTGATCGAGCGGCGCTACAGGATCACGATCGCCAACGACCATCAGCGTCGGTTGGGTGATGCGCTCTAAGATCTCTAGATCGTGGGCATGATCACTAGTCGCTGGCTCCAATGCCTCGGACACTCGCAAAATCACTTCTTCCCAAGCGTCTGGCCCACCTTGCGGACGATGAACATCGCTCAGCCACTTATGCATCCCAACGCCGCGCCAATAAGCCGGATCAGCCATGTTGCGCGTACCGGCATGGGTCACCTGGTCTTTTCGGTAACCAATCCGGTACAGCACCAACCGACTCACCCGTTCAGGATAGTGAACGGTGAGCCACAGCGCCACTGCTCCGCCCATGGAAGAACCCACCAGATTTGCCGCCGGAAGCATCAATTCATCCATGATCTCCAATACAGCGCGGCCCATGTCGCTGACGCGCAACCGATCAGCGACCATCGGACTGCGACCATGCCCCAGATGGTCTGGGACAATCACCCGAAAATGGCGAGCGAACAAGGGAATTTGCGGTTTCCACTCTGCGCTGCTCATTCCACCACTATGCAACAAGATGAGTGGTTCACCTTCACCGCTCTCGCTGTAATGCAGCATGGTCACGCCGATCTGCTCCTTTCAGAAGTGGATGGTCGTTATTATAGTCACTGTGCTCTACTTGCCGGCATAATGCCAAAATATCACTTACTACCAGAGAGTAATGAATTCATGACCATGACATCCCATCACTACCGCGCTCTCGGTCCACATGGCTTTCATCGTGTCCACTTCACGGAATGGGGTGATCCGGACAACCCGAAGGTGCTGATTTGCGTCCACGGTCTCACCCGAACCGGCCGTGATTTCGACTTCCTAGCGGCGGCCTTGGAACAAGAATATCGGGTCATTTGCCCAGACGTAGTCGGACGTGGCCAGAGCGACTGGTTGCACGATAAGACCGACTACACTTATCCACTATACGTGAACGACATGGCCATGCTGCTGGCGCGTATTGACGCCGAGCGCGTGGATTACATCGGCACCTCAATGGGCGGATTGATTGGCATCTTTCTGGCCAGCTACGCTGGGACACCGATTCATAAATTGGTGATCAACGACATTGGCCCGCGCATCCCTGCCGCTGGACTGCAACGGGTCGCTACTTACGTCGGCCAAGTCGTCGCCTATGAAAGCATCGAAAAAATGGAGCGCTTTCTACGCACGATCGCCGCCACGTTCGGTAACTTGACGGACGAACAATGGCGGCACATGACCCTCCACAACGCCCGACAACTGGAGGATGGTCGCTATACATTAGCCTATGACCCAGGCATTGCCGAGAACTTCAAGACGCTGGAATTGAAGGACATCGACCTGTGGCCAGTATGGGACGCCGTGCAATGTCCAAGCCTGGTGTTACGTGGTGAGCATTCCGATGTGCTGGATCATGCCGACGCCATCGCTATGACCGAGCGTGGCCCCAAGGCGAAGTTGATCGAATTTTCCGGCATGGGCCATGCCCCGGCGCTAATGGCCGATGATCAAATCACCGTGGTGCGCGATTGGTTACTGGGAAATTGAGGCCCTGTATAGCGCTAAGGAGAGGGGTCTAGCTTCCCAGAGAGGTATCGCGCTGCCACGTCCACCAAACCTGATCAGACTGCAAACATACGCGGGGAGTTTGTACGGCTTCTGAAACTCGGGCACGGGGCAGGCTAGCAAGCCATTTTTCGCCTGTACCCCGTCGCTAGCCAAATCCCCGTGGCAATCAGCGTGATGCCGGCGGCATGGAAGGCGTACAACCGCTCGCCGAGGAAAATCATCGCCAGCACCGCACCAAAGGCCGGCATCAGATGCAGAAACTGGCCCGTACGATTGGCGCCCAGTTCCGCCACCGCCCGATTCCAGAAAATGTAGGCGAGAATCGACGGGAACAGCGCCAGATAGAGGATGCTGACGACAGCTGCGGTATTGAGGATGAAAATCCGGTCGTGAGCCAGGTCCCAACCGTATAGCGGCGCCAGAATGACCACGCCGATGATCATCGTTGCGGCCTGAAAATTCAGCGGATCAAGTTCCGCTGGCCGCCAGCGCAGACAGACTGAGTACAACGCCCAGCTGAAGACCGCCGCCAGAATCCACAGATCGCCGGAATTCACTCCCCACCTCATTAAGCTCCCCAGGTCACCGTGACCGACAATCGTTAACACGCCTGACAGCGACAGGATAATGCCCAGCACCTGCCAACTGGTCACGGTCTGGCGCAACAACAGAAACGATAGAGCGACAATCAATACCGGTGTAATAGACAGCATGATGACAGCATTGGTGACGGTTGTCGTTTGCAGACCGATATAGACGCAAGTGTTGAAATTGACCACGCCTAGCACACCGAGCAGCAGCAGGATCGGCCAATGGCGGCGCAGCTGTGAACCCTGCTGACGCAAGGAGGTCCAGACAAAGGGCAGTAGAATCAGCAGCGCCACCGCCCAGCGCCAGAACGACAGGGTGAATGGCGTGAACACGGTATGCACCGCCCGACCCAATACGAAATTCCCCGACCAGAATAGCGTGGTCAGCACCAGCAGCAGGTAGGGAGAGGGATGCCAGGTCGATAGATTCATTGCAAATATGATCAGTTATTCTTTCCCACTAGATCATACGCAACTTTCAGGAATAACGATGCCCGAATTCACTCAGCAGGATCAGCTCCCCTGGACATGCAGCAGCTGGCGTCACCGGCCAGCGACACAGATGCCAGATTATGGCGATACTGTGGCATTAGCCGAGGTCGAAACGCGGCTGGCGCATTCGCTACCCTTAGTGTTTATAGGAGAAATCAATAATTTAAAGAAAAATTTAACCGAAGTCGCTGCCGGCCGCGCCTTTCTGCTGCAAGGTGGCGATTGCGCCGAAAGCTTCGCCGATTTCAATGAATGCACGATCACCGACACCTTCCGAGTGCTGCTGCAAATGGCCGTGATCCTGACATTCGCCGCCGCCTGCCCAGTCGTCAAGGTCGGACGGATGGCCGGGCAATTCGCCAAGCCGCGCAGCGCCCCGGTCGAGACCCGTGACGGAGTCACTCTGCCCAGTTATCGAGGTGACATCATCAACGGTCTCGATTTTACCTCTGAGGCTCGCCAACCTGATCCACGCCGACAACTACGCGCCTATTCGCAGTCGGCGGCGACGCTGAACCTGTTGCGGGCGCTGGCTCAGGGCGGTTTCGCCGACTTACGCCGAGTTCAGCAGTGGAATCTGGATTTTCTGCGCGCCAACCCGCAGGGCGCACGCTACCGCGACTTGGCCGGACGCATCAATGAGTCCTTAGCCTTCATGCGCGCCTGCGGATTGGACGCCGCCACTGATCCACAAGTACGGCAGGTACCGTTTTACACCTCGCATGAGGCGTTGCTGCTCGGCTATGAACAGGCGCTGACCCGATGCGACCCGCTCAGCGGCCAATGGTATGACGGTTCCGCGCACTTTCTGTGGATCGGTGAACGCACCCGGCAATTGGATGGCGCGCATGTCGAATTTCTGCGCGGTATCGCCAATCCCATTGGCGTCAAACTGGGACCGACCGTGGGTCCTGATACGCTATTGCGGTTATTGGATGTGCTGAATCCCGCCAACCAGCCGGGCCGGCTGACCTTGATCATCCGGATGGGCGCCGAACGGATCGAGACCGTATTGCCGCCATTGATTCGGGTGGTGCAACGCGAGGGCCGGCAGGTCATCTGGTCCTGTGATCCCATGCACAGCAACACCCTGGAAACCAGTGCTGGCTATAAAACCCGGCCTTTTGCTCGTATTCTCGACGAAGTGCGGCGATTTTTCGCCATCCACTGCGCCGAAGGCAGCATCCCCGGCGCGATGCATTTTGAACTGACTGGTGAAGATGTGACCGAATGCCTAGGCGGCGCCCAAGATATCACCGAGCAGCACCTAGCCGACCGCTATCGCACCCAGTGCGACCCACGCCTGAACGCTTCGCAGAGTCTGGAGCTGGCGTTTCTGATCGCCGAAATGCTCAAGGATTACCGAAGAGACCAGCATCCGCTGGATTAGCTACTCGGACAAGACGGCCGCACACCACCAAAGTAGTTTGCATCTTCCATGCATCAGCGAACAATGACCTTCAGCGCCGCCGATCTTCCTCGATCCGGAGCGACTCCTCGCTGGCTACCTGTGGTTGCGGTCGCTTGCCTTCCAGTTTGATGCGTAACCGTAGATTATTGGCGGAATCGGCATGGCGAACGGCAGTCTCATAACTAATATGACCTATCTCATAGAGATCGAACAACGCCTGATCGAAGGTCACGATGCCTTGTTCGCTGGAGCGGGCCATGACCGGCTTCAGTTCCTTGACCCGCCCCTGAAAAATCAGCTCCGTCATCAGCGGTGTGTTCAGCAAAACCTCTACCGCTGGGATCAAACTCGGTCGATCCTCACGCGGTAACAGCCGCTGTGAAATGAAAGCTTTCATGTTGAAGGACAGGTCCATCAGAATTTGCGCCCGTTTCTCTTCCGGGAAAAAATTGACAATGCGGTCAAAAGCCTGATCGGTGTTGTTCGCATGCAGGGTGGTCAAGCATAAATGCCCGGTCTCAGCGAAGTTGATCGCATGTTGCATGGTTTCCCGATCCCGCACTTCGCCGATCATAATCACATTGGGTGCTTGCCGAAGCGTGTTTTTCAGGGCTGCCTCATAGGAGTCGGTATCGGTTCCCACTTCACGCTGATCCACCAAGCATCGTTTGTGACGATGAAAGAATTCGATGGGATCCTCGACAGTGATAATATGCTCTTGGCAATTCTCGTTACGATAATCCAGCATGGCGGCCATGGAAGTCGTCTTACCACAACCGGTACCACCCAGGAAAATCACCAATCCACGCTTGACCATGGCGATCTCTTGGAGAATGGGTGGCAGGTTGAGTTCCTCAATGGTCGGAATTCGCTGCTGGATCAGTCGCAGCACCATGCCGGCGCTGCCACGCTGGGTGAAAGCGCTGACCCGAAAGCGCGCTGTATTGGGGAAATTCAGGGAAAAATTGACCTCACGGTGGTGGTCGAATTCGCGTACATGGCGATCGCGCATGATCGCACGAGTCAGTAGCGTCGTCTGTTGGGGAGTCAACCTGCGGTCACCGACCTGGTGAATCACCTGATTGACCTTGAGCGCCGGCGGACTGCCCGCCGTGATGAAGATATCCGATCCACCTACGTCCAATAGTTTAACTGCCAAATCATAAAGATACTGGGTGGCTTTTTCATAATCATTGACTTCCAACGCCGAATTTTTTTCCATGCTGCATCCTCTTTTGGCTGATTGGCACACGCCGCGGCGCTCGGTACCAGCGGGCGATACCTGACGGCCTCCGCACATTCCGGCTACCGGATGGCAGGTTCGATTCCCCATCTCTCTTGAGTATTGCCAAGTATTCTATACTGCGCAAATTGCACTAGCGCTTGAATGTTCCGGCATCACCGCCTAAACCTCCCAGCCGCTCTCAGTGATTTCGCGCGCCACCACCCCCTGTCACTACACCCCATACCGACCTCAACCCCTTCACTACGCTGGAGATGTTTTTTGCATGAACGCGAATGATTCCCGTTACTTGCCGCAACTGTTGGCACTGCTGCTCTCATTTTGCTGGGCGGCGGTCACGCTAGCAGCACGTCCCGAAACCGCACAACCGCTACCTGATTTTCGCAAGCTGGTGAAACAAAATGAAGCAGCGGTCGTCAATATCAGTTCTACGCAAGCCCCCAGCCGGCGGTCCCGCTCGTCTGGTCTACCGGAATTACCGGGCAACGAAAACCCTTATTTGGAGTTTTTCAAACGCTTCTTTCAGGAACGTCCCGAGCTACCAGGCGACCGCCAAGCTAATTCACTGGGCTCCGGGTTCATCATCTCTCCGGATGGCTATATCCTAACCAACGCCCACGTTGCCCAAGACGCCGACAAGATCATCGTCCGGCTCAGCGATCAACGGGAACGCCCCGCCAAGGTGATTGGCGTCGATGAGCTGACCGATGTCGCCGTGCTCAAAATTGACGAAGGCGAGAATCTAACCGCGGTTAAGGTCGGCGATTCCGATATGCTGGAAGTCGGTGAATGGGTGCTGGCTATCGGTTCACCGTTTGGACTCGAACTCACGGCAACCCAGGGCATCGTCAGTGCAGTCGGACGCAACCTGCCGAGCGGCACCTACGTGCCCTTCATCCAAAGCGACGTGGCGGTCAACCCCGGCAGTTCCGGTGGGCCGCTGTTCAACCTACGCGGTGAGGTAGTCGGCATCAATTCGCAGATTTATAGCAGCACGGGTGGCTATATGGGTCTGTCATTCGCCATCCCGATTAAGCTGGCGGTGCAGGTTGCCGAACAGTTGAAAGTCACTGGCGAAGTCACGCGCGGCTGGCTGGGCATCCTACTGCAAGCGGTCAACAACGATCTGGCTGAAGCATTCAAACTCGATCGGCCACGTGGAGCGTTGGTGGCGCAGGTGCTGCCAGACAGCCCAGCCGCTAGCGCTGGCTTCAAGCCGGGCGACATCATCCTGCGTTACGGCGGGGAGCCGGTGGAAGACTCCTCGCAACTGCCACGCATGATCGGTGTAACACCTGTCGGTAAGACCGTGGCGATGTCGATCTTGCGCAACGGTGAACCATTAGAAATCAAGGCAACGATTGCCCGGTTAGAAACCACTGAAGAGCGAGTCACCACCATGGATGAGCATGGTGATCCGCGGCTGGGTATCGTCGTCGCCGATCTCAGCAACGAACAGCGGCGCGGACTGGGCGCTGACGATCAGGGGGTGCTGGTCACCGGCCTGGATGAGGGACCTGCCGCCAACGCCGGCCTATATCCGGATGACATCATCCTGCAGCTCAACTATACCCCGGTCAAAAGCGCCAGCCAGTTCGTTGAGTTGGCCAAGGAGCTGCCAAATGGGAAAGCTGTGCCAGTACTGGTGCGACGGGAAAGTGAATCGCTATACCTAGCTGTACGCATGCCGGCTGAAAGAGAATAGTCTGTCAAAACACCAATGAACCCGAATAATTGTCTTGATTTTGAAAAGCCGATTGCCGAACTGGAGGCGATGCTCAGGGAACTGCGGCATCTCAGTACCGAGCAAGACTTGAACATCAACGACGAAATTACCCGGTTGGAAGCCAAAAGCAAGGCCCTGACCGAGTCGATCTTCGCTAGTTTGACGCCTTGGCAAATCTCCCAGATCGCCCGTCACCCACTGCGACCTTACACGCTGGATTACCTAGAACGACTGTTCACGAATTTCCAGGAACTGCATGGGGATCGGACCTTTGCTGACGATCATGCCATTGTCGGCGGGTTGGCGCGTCTGGACAGCCGGCCGGTGTTGGTCATCGGCCATCAAAAAGGGCGAGACACCAAGGAGAAAATTTACCGAAATTTTGGCATGCCGCGTCCGGAAGGTTATCGCAAAGCGCTGCGCTTGATGAAGCTAGCCGAACGCTTCCGATTGCCGGTGCTGACCTTTATCGACACACCGGGTGCTTATCCAGGCATTGGCGCCGAGGAGCGCGGCCAGAGCGAGGCAATTGCCCGTAATCTATTCGAGATGAGTCGGTTACGGACGCCAGTCATCGGCGTTGTGATCGGTGAAGGTGGTTCCGGCGGTGCGCTGGCGGTCGGGGTCTGCGATCGGGTGCTGATGTTGCAATACGGTACCTATTCGGTCATCTCGCCGGAGGGCTGCGCAGCGATTCTGTGGAAGAGCGCCGACAAGGCGCCAGACGCTGCCGAAGCGATGGGACTGACTGCTGATCGTTTACTGAAACTAAACCTGATCGATGGCGTTATCCCCGAACCACCAGGCGGTGCGCACCGCGATGTGGCGCTGATGACGGAGAATGTGCGCATCGCGTTGCGGGAGAATCTTCAGTCGCTGGATAACCTGTCGATCGATGCTCTGCTGGAGCAACGTTACCAGCGACTGATGGCTTACGGCGCTTTCAAGGAAACGGCGCCGGTCACGTCGCTGCAATCGACTTGGCAAAGCAGTGTAGCAGCGCTGTTGGGCAAAGATAAGGAAAATTGAGCAGCCAAGGCGGCAAATTCAATGCTGATTAGGAAAACAGCAACGCACCGCCGATTGCGTACAACAACGCCGGTAACAGATTGCCGATATGTATCCGACCGATATCCAGTAAATTGATACCAATGCCTAGAATCAGCAGTCCACCAGTGGCATCGATGGCGTCCAGCACAGCCGGTTGCGACAGGAAAGCCAGTTGCGCCGCCAGTAGGGTGATGCTGCCCTGCACCAACAAGACCGGCAGCGCCGAGAACATCACCCCCACTCCCAGCGACGAAGCCAACGTCACCGAGGCCACGCCATCCAGCAATGACTTGACCAGCAATACGCTGGGATCGCCAAGGGTGCCATCCTGAATCGAGCCGACGATGGTCATCGCTCCGGTCAGATAGAGCAGACTAGCGGTGACAAACCCTTCGACGAAGCGACTGGAATCCGAACGCAATATCCGGCGCAAGGCTTCAGCTAGACGATCCAGGCGCTGTTCGATGCGCAGCCATTCGCCGGTTACACCACCCAATAGCAGGCAGCTGGTCGCCAACAAGACCTGGTGCGCCTCCAGAGCCATGCGCAGACCGATGGCGACCGTTGCCAGCCCCAATGCCTGCATCAGGATCATCTTGATTCGTTCCGGCAACCGCGCTCCCGCCGCCAGACCAACGGCGCTGCCTGCCACCACGGCCCCCGTATTGACTAAGGTTCCCAGCACCGGAAATCCAGTTTGTCGGCCAACATCACTCTCTCTTGAGATCCTGCATATCGATTCAATGGCTCTTGAGATAAGGGCCGTATTGCTGGTCGCTTTTCTGGATATGATTGAGCAGCCAGCCCTTGAGAAATTTCATCAGCTTCATGTTGATCCGTTTTCCTTGCAGGAATTTTTCGTAAAACGCGCTGACCTGCTTAAGCAGCTCGGCGTGAAGCGTCTGATGTTTAGCGAGATGAGGATAGTTTGCCGACCGCATGCGCTCTTCCTCGTAGCTGAAATGCTCCTGGGTGTAGGCGATCAGCTGATCCAAGATCCCTTTCATTTGATTTTCCGCGCCATGTGTAGCCATCGCGTCATGCAGGATATTGATGAGCTTGACCAGTTTTTGATGTTGCTGATCCAGTCCCGGATCACCGACGCTCAGCGCATCGCTCCATTCGATAAACGCCGATCCTCCATTCCTATGTGTCGCACCAGGCAATGAACGAGCGGGGAGAGCCTGGCCGCGTGGTTGCCGCATCGCAACAGGAGGAAAGACGCTTTTCTGGTTGTTGGAAGTCGCCACATTCATCACTTCCGTCTGTTGTCCATCCAGCCTGAAACCCCCCATCAATCCTTGCAACTCGCGAGCCTGATCGCCCATGGCCTGACTGGCGGCGGCCGTTTCTTCCACCAGGGCCGCGTTCTGCTGGGTGACTTGATCCATCTGCAAAATAGCTCGGTTGACCTGCTCGATCCCCGAGGCCTGTTCCCGGGCCGCCGCCGCCATCTCGGCCACAATGTCACTGACTTTCTTGACCGCCGTGACAATCTCTTGAAGCGTCTGACCGGATTGTTCCACCAACTTGCCCCCATCTTCGACCTTGGCCACACTGTCGGTGATCAGCGTCTTGATCTCCTTGGCCGCATCCGCACTGCGCTGGGCCAACTTGCGCACCTCGGCGGCCACCACGGCAAACCCCCGACCTTGTTCACCCGCTCGGGCCGCTTCCACCGCCGCATTCAGCGCCAGTAAATTGGTCTGAAAGGCAATCTCGTCAATCACGCCAATGATGTCAGCAATCTTGCGGCTGCTGGTGCTGATCGCACTCATCGCCGTCACCGCTTGCTCCACCACCTGCCCACCTTGCTCAGCCTGCGTTCGCGCCGCACCGGCCAGTTGGTTGGCTTGCCCAGCGTTGTCGGCGCTTTGCTTGACCGTAGAAGTCAGTTCTTCCATCGAGGAGGCCGTCTCTTCCAGCGCCGAGGCCTGCTCTTCCGTGCGCTGTGATAGATCCGCACTCCCTTGCGCAATCTCCGCCGCCGTCGAACTCACCTGCCCAGCCGCTTGTTGAATATCGCTGAAGATATGTCGTAATTCTCCGCTCATTTTCTGCATAGCCGTCAGCAATTGCCCGATTTCATCGGTCGAATGCACTTTGATAGCCACAGATAGATCGCCTTGGGCGATTTGCTCGGATGTGGCTACGGCAATTCGCAATGGACGGACGAGGTTGCGAACCAACAAAAAGGTGACGATTGCCGCTATCCCCAAACCCAATAAAAAAACCACAGTTATTTCTGTAACTATTTCTGAAAGGTGTGTATTAAAAATCTGATCGGCTTCTCGACTTTCCTCACCCAAGGATCGAGTAATCTGACCAAGAGGCTCCAGCGTCGCCCCACGAATTACATCAATGGCGCCGTCCAACTCGCGTATCTTTTGCTCGTCCGCACCCGTGATCTGCTCCCTGTCCAAAACCGGCAGCATCTGTTCTTCAAATAGATTCAGATACTGGCGATACTGAGTCGAAAAAGCGCTGCTCCACTCACGTTCTTGATCAGTATCCACCAACTTAGAAACCTTTTGGATGTCTTGTTCAGCGTTGGTCTTGATCTCAATGAAATCTTTTTTCGTCTCCGTCAGATTACGGTTGATAATCGCGTCGGCAACGACAGGGTAAACGCCTTCCACTCGTTGCACGATATCACCCACTTCCAACGCATCCGCTGCCCGCCCTGCTTGAGCATGTTGCAGTTCACCTAATTGCTTCAACTTCCAGAGTAAAAACCCGCTGGAAACAGCAAATATCACCAGCACTGCCGCAAAACCAAAAGAAATTTTGGCACCAATACTGATCCGAAAAAATCGCATAATCGCTTCTCTTCTTCAATGATCGAACCGATCAGACCAATCAATCGATCGAAAAATAAGTTCTTCGTTTTACAGTAATGAGGTTGCTTTATCTCACCACCAAGGCGATTTCAAAAAAGATCATCTAAATTCATTAAAAAGGATGGGTGGTACCCAACCTACGGATATTTTCACTCAAGGAAATTACCTAGAACTCTTCCCATTCCTCAGATGCCGTGTGAACAGTCACCGGTTCCTGTGCCGCAGACGCTGACTTTGACTTAGCAGGGGCAGGTTTGGGTTTTTCCGCAAGCTTAGGAGCTAAGGCAGATGGGCGCTTTTGGCTGACGGTTCGCGAGGAAGTTGTCGCAACAATCGCCGCCGGCGAGATCCTCTCGTGAGCGTCCAACTTGAAGAAGGTCATCAATCCTTGCAGCTCGCGAGCCTGATCGCCCATGGCCTGACTAGCGGCGGCCGTTTCTTCCACCAGGGCCGCGTTCTGCTGGGTGACTTGATCCATCTGCAAAATAGCTCGGTTGACCTGCTCGATCCCCGAGGCCTGTTCCCGGGCCGCCGCCGCCATCTCGGCCACAATGTCACTGACTTTCTTGACCGCCGTGACAATCTCTTGAAGCGTCTGACCGGATTGTTCCACCAACTTGCCCCCATCTTCGACCTTGGCCACACTGTCGGTGATCAGCGTCTTGATCTCCTTGGCCGCATCCGCACTGCGCTGGGCCAACTTGCGCACCTCGGCGGCCACCACGGCAAACCCCCGACCTTGTTCACCCGCCCGGGCCGCTTCCACCGCCGCATTCAGCGCCAGTAAATTGGTCTGAAAGGCAATCTCGTCAATCACGCCAATGATGTCAGCAATCTTGCGGCTGCTGGTGCTGATCGCACTCATCGCCGTCACCGCTTGCTCCACCACCTGCCCACCTTGCTCAGCCTGCGTTCGCGCCGCACCGGCCAGTTGGTTGGCTTGCCCAGCGTTGTCGGCGCTTTGCTTGACCGTGGAGGTCAGCTCTTCCATCGAGGAGGCCGTTTCTTCTAATGCGCTGGCTTGCTCTTCCGTGCGCTGTGATAGATCCGCACTCCCTTGCGCAATCTCCGCCGCCGTCGAACTCACCTGCCCAGCCGCTTGTTGGACGTCGCCGACAATTTTTCGCAACTTGCTCGTCATGTCCTGCATGGTCGCCAGCACTTGTCCGGTTTCGTCCTTGGAAGCCACTTCAATCGATGTGGTCAGATCGCCTTGGGCAATCTGGCTGGATGCAGCCACCGCTGCGTGGAGCGGACGGGTGATCTGGCGTACCGACCACCAGGCGATAAGGATGATAAAACCGAAGCTGACCAACAGAATACCGCCGGTCCACCATTGCAAACGATGCACTGCCGCGAAAGCCTCTGCTGCATCGATCTCGGTGATCAGCGCCCAAGTGAATTCGCCCATTTTGACCGGCGTGTACGCCGACAACACAGAGCTCCCTCGGTAATTAGCGATGATTTTCGTGTCGGCCCCACCAGCGAGCGCCTCACGGGCAGCCACGGTATCCACCCCATTTTTCTCGATGCTGCCCGCAAATGAAGCCTTGACCGAGCGATTCTCCGCATCCATGAAAGAATCCGAACGCATGCGCTTGTCGGGTCCCACCAGATAGGTTTCGCCGGTCTGACCCAGACCGTCACGCCGCTGCATGATGGCGTCGATGTCAGTCAGGGAAAATTGCAAGGCGATGATGTATTCAATTTTGCCTGCATGTATCAGTGGCTGGGCGACAAAAGCAGCGGGCTCATGATTGCTGGGCGCATACGGTTCAAAATCCTGAAATTCGAACTGCCGGGTTTCTAGGTTCTTACGAAACACCTTGGCTAAACCGGAATCCTTATACGGGCCATTCAGGAGATTGGTGCCATAATCCTTTTCTTTGGCCACGCTATAAAACACCTGACCCTCGGGATGAATCAAGAACAGATCATAAAATCCCATTCTTGCCTTATAAAAAGCTGGAAAATCCTGGTCGGTCCCCGGCAGATGTTGGGCTAAGGCCTCTTCAAAATTCATCTTCGTGACGACCGCCCATGACAAACCTTCGATATCCAAAGGATTGGCGATCACCATCACCAATTTACCTGCACTGTCGGTGTAAACATCGCTGACCGCTTGGCCAGCCAGTGCTTGCCGTAAATAGGCAGGAGCGATTTCAGTGATGTCATGACCCACCACGAACTGACCGTTGCCCATGGTCTGCATGTCACTGCGAAAAACCACATGATCGCTCACTTGCGCGGCGAAGTAGGTCTCACCACTCTTGCCCAAGCCCTCGCGATCTTGCACGATCGCGTTCAACGACGCCGGAGACCACTTGAACACCAGCACACCCAGGGTGTGACCTTCCCGGTTGATAGGGGCGCTGAAGAAAGCCAGCTCACGACCCTCATTGGGGGCATAAGGCGCAAAATCTTGCACCGCCACACCGGAGAGTCCCTGCTGAAACGCTCTTTCAAGCGCGCTGTCCTTGAGAGCGGGCGCATCGATACGCTGGCCGAGTTCGGATTGACCGGCAGTGCTATAAATCACGACACCTTCCCTGTTAAGCAACAACAAATCATCGAAGCCGTGCCCTTGCGCATAGGACCTCAACATCGGAGCAAATCGCTGGGCTGCCGCGTTCCAATCGACGGAGGAGGTATTGCCTTCAGCAACTTCGACCGTGGAATCACCGTTACCAGCAATCTTAACGGTGGCGCTGCTGCTGCTGCCTTCTTCGGCAGTGCGCGTCGTCTCGCTGCCACCTTGCGCTATCTCAGCGGAAGGAGCGCCGCTTTCGGTCACCTCGCTGGAAGCGGGATCGGCCTTGACCGATGAGGTACTTTTAGCAGCAGCACGCTCGAAGGCAGTCAACGCATCGGCGATTTGCGTGCTATGCGCCATGGCGTTGATCGTGTTGAACTGGCGCTGGAGGGCTTGCTCTGCTTTATTTTTTGCTTCTTTTTCAATGCGATCAAGATGTTTAAAAGCATAAATCCGGAAAAATTGCTGCGTATTGACCAGCACATCCAGGTCAGTTTTGACTTTTTCGAAGACGTTCTCAATCTGCTTTTTCTTGAGTTCGCGCAAGCTCTCCAGTTGCTGGAAAGTCTGTTTTGAGAGCGAGTCGCTTGCTTCGAGCAAGGCAATCGATCCAATGATTGAAGCCGGCAAGACACCGATCAAGAGAAATGCCACAGATAGCTTGATACTCAGTCTCAAATCTTTGAGTTTCAGCGCCATGATTTTCCTCCTCGGGGTATTTGTCTCTATTTATCTGCATTTTTATCTTTCACTTGATAGAAAGTAAAGATCAGACTGGAGAAGCAGCAAGGCATTTGAGCTATCTTTTTGTCTTTGTTTTTATTCTTATATAACCTTACATATACACTAACTCCATAGCATTCGAGCACCGATAACCGCCAGGAAGACCGCAAACACTTTTTTCAGCATCTCGGTCGGTAGTGTATGCGCCAAGCGGGCGCCCAGTGGAGCCGACAATACGCTGGTCACGGCGATCCCCAACAACGCCGGGCCATATACATAGCCCAAACTCCAGGCAGGCAGGTTGGGCGCATTCAATCCAGTCACAATGAAACCGAATGCGCCCGCCAAGGCGATAGGCAGGCCACAGGCGGCGGAAGTCGCCACCGCTTGACGAATCACCGTGTTACACCAAGTCAAAAAAGGCACGGTCAGTGAACCGCCACCGATACCGACGATAGCGGACACTGCGCCGATAACCCCGCCAGCAGTCGCCATACCTATCGTGCCCGGCAGTTCACGATGCGGCGCGGGCTTGGCGCCAAAACCCATCTGCACCGCTACAGTCAACACAAACACCGCGAAAACCTTGCTCAAGACCGCGCTAGGCAGAGCGTCGGCAATTGCTGCGCCCAGCCAGGCTCCGATCACGATACCCGGCGTCAACCGCCAAAACACCGGCCATAGAACGGCTCCCCGTCGATGGTGCGCGCGCACCGAGGAAATCGAGGTCGCTACGATCGTCGCCAACGAAGTGCCGATGGCCAAATGCATGATGACCGCATCGCTCACCTGCTGGTGGTGAAAAATCCAGGCCAGCACGGGCACGATGATCAGGCCACCACCCACGCCGAGCAGCCCAGCCATGATGCCAGCGAACGCGCCCAACGTGAAATAAAGCAGTAAAGTCGAAAGGATCGAATCCAAGAGAGCGTTATCCTTATGCGTTAATGTCTTCAGCAGTCTCTGAGAGCAGCCGGTAACCAAATCTATGATAGATTTTGCTATGGAGCGGCCGCAATGCGCATTTACAGCCAGCGGCTATGGTTATAAGGCATAGATTCGGGCATTTCCCATCCCGATCACGAAAAATTCTACAGCGCTCGGTCTGCTGTGGACAGACAAGAACCGTGAGGAGCAAGCATTGGCATGAAAGTTCAAAAAATTTGCGTATTCGGCGGCACGGGCTTCGTTGGCCGGCATTTGGTAGCCCGGTTGGCGAATCGGGGACATACGGTTCGAGTGCCGACCCGTCATCCGCAGCGCCATCGGGAAATCGAAATTCTACCCGGCGCAGAGCTGGTGGGTGCGAACATTCATGATCCCCAAACGCTCCGAGAACTGTTGACCGGTTGTGACACTGCCATCAATCTGGCCGGCGTCCTGCACGAACACTCCAACCAAAGCTTCCGCACCGTCCATGTCGAATTGCCTGGCAAGATCATGGACGCTTGCCGGGCAACCGGCGCCAAGCGATTGTTGCATATGAGCGCCCTGCATGCCGACGCTGCCAAGGGCCCGAGCCAATATCTGTTCACCAAGGGCGAAGGCGAGCAGATGATCCTGCAAGCCAAGGAGCTTGCGGTGACGGTCTTCAAGCCCTCGATCATCTTTGGGCCGGACGATAACTTCTACAATCAGTTCGCCAACCTGCTGAAATTGACTCTGGTGCTGCCGCTGGCCTGCCCCAACAGCCGTTTTGCACCGGTCTACATCGGCGACGTGGCAGGGGCATTCGAAGCCGCTCTGGAGAACGATGCCACGATCGGCCAAAGCTATGAACTGTGTGGGCCGCGTATTTACGCTTTCAAGGAGTTGGTCGAAGACATCGCCCGGATGCTGGGCAAAAAGCGCCTGGTCGTCGGCTTGCCCGATTCACTGGCACAGTTGCAGGCGAAGATCTTTGGCATGCTACCGGTAAAAATTTTTACCACCGACAACTATCTCTCTCTACAAGTGGATAGCGTCTGTTCTTGCAACGGCTTGGAAGCATTGGGCATCACGCCTCACTCGGTCGAAGGCATCATGCCGGCGCATTTTGCCGACGATCCGTACGATACTCTGCGCCAAGCGGCCCGACGGAGCTGATCTGGCCTTTTCCTCTCCCTACCCTCTCATCCTCAACCAGGAGAGAGGGATCACTTCAAAGTAGCTCAACTCAGGAATAGCGATGAATGCGAAAGGTATCGGCTTCGCGGATAATATCGCCCACATGGAGCTGAAAAACGCCGCTCCGTCGCTCCGCGAAGTACTGGTGTAAGATTTCATGCACGACGGTGAAGGCCATCTGCTCCCAGGGAACTTCATCTTCCGTATACAAACGCACCTCTAAGCTCTCTTGGCCAGGACTGGCTCGCCCATCCTTGAGCTGGCTACGAAACATCAGGTAGACCTGACTGACGTGGAGCAGCGAATAGACACCATACAGACTGAGATTCTCGACCACTGCGTTGGCTTCTTCCAACGCTTCGCGCGCCGCCGCGGTCACAGCCGACTCGCTGTTTTCCATGAACCCGGCAGGCAATGTCCACAAACCGTAACGTGGCTCGATAGCGCGCCGACACAGTAGAATCCGCCCTTCCCATTCAGGGATACAACCAGCGACGATTCTTGGATTCTGATAATGAATCGTGTGGCAAGATGCACAGACATACCGGGGTAGATTATCGCCTGTAGGAACACGCAAGGTGACGGAAGCACCGCACTGGCTGCAAAATTTCATGGAACAGGTTCCTTAGAAAAAGATTCTTGATTCTGGAAAGAATGTATTTGAACATTCTTCGCATGAATACCACACCGTTTGATCATCAATCTGTCACCGAACTCCCGTCTGCTGATGAGCGCCAGCGCCGTTGGCGGCTGATCCTGGGCGGCGGCGGCGCAGATGGCGTCAGCTGCTCCCTGAGCGCTGCCGATTTGGGCATGGATCGCTGTTTGGAAAGTCTCTACGACGAAGACCGTAAGGGTGGACTCGGCGGTTCCGCGCCAAAAATCGCTCGCTGGCTGGGCGATATCCGCCACTACTTTCCTACCTCTGTCGTCCGTGTGCTACAACAGGATGCGCTGGATCGCTACGGCCTGCAACGCATGTTGCTGGAGCCGGAAATGCTGGAAGCGGTCGAGCCGGACGTTCATCTGGTCGCCACGCTGCTGTCATTGAGCGGGGTCATGCCCAGCAAGATCAAGGATGCCGCGCGACGAGTGGTGCGTCAGGTGGTCACGGAGCTGGAGCGCAAGCTGGCCAGCCCCTTGCGCCAAGCAATCATCGGCAGTCTGAACCGCAGCATTCGCAACCGCCGCCCACGGCATGCCGAAATCGACTGGCATCGCACCATCCGCGCCAATCTACGCCATTATCAGCCGGAATATCGCACAGTAATCCCGGCAACCCGGATCGGTTTTGGCCGCCGCACAACGGCTTTGCGCGACATCATTCTCTGTGTCGATCAGAGCGGATCGATGGCGGCTTCCGTCGTTTACGCCGGCATCATGGCGGCAGTGATGGCCTCGATTCGCTCGGTGCGCACCGCACTGGTGGTCTTTGACACAGCCGTCGTGGATCTGACCGAGCAACTGGATGATCCTGTAGAGGTGCTCTTCGGAACACAACTGGGTGGCGGCACCGACATTCATCGCGCGTTGAGCTATTGCCAAGGGTTAGTACGCACGCCTCATGACACCATTCTAGTGCTGATCAGCGATCTGTACGAAGGCGGCAACCGCCAGCAGATGCTCAAGCGCGCCGCTAGCCTGACGGCTTCCGGGGTACGGATGATCGCCTTGTTGGCTCTGTCCGACCGGGGCGCACCCGCCTATGACCACAGCATCGCCGGCGCGCTGGCGGGGATGGGCGCCCCTGCTTTCGCTTGTACACCCGACCAGTTCCCCGATCTGATGGCTGCCGCCATCGAGCGGCGCAATCTGGCGCAATGGGCAGCGGCGCAGGGCATTGTGACTGCTGAATACACAGCGGGTCATCCGGTTTGAAGCAGCGCCCGGCGCTATCATCATAACGTCATCATCACTCTTTATCCTATTGACCAAGTTGGGAATTTTAATCGATTCTGTGTCCCTAGAGGTCGCGAATGTCTCAATCTTCAGATACCCCGATCAGCCTCTCGGAATTACCAAAAACCGTCAATTGCCTCATCACGCCTAATCCGAGCATCAGTCCGCAGATGACCGTGGAAGATGTCGGCTCGATGTTGCGTCATCAAAAGGATTTGTGCTACTTGCCTGTGGTGCAGGAAGAGCATCCGATCGGTTTGATCCGGCGACTGGATTTCATGGATATTTTTCTCTCGAACTATGGTCGGGAACTGCATGGCAGAAAGCCCGCCACCTTTTTCATGGATCCCCAACCGTTGCTGATTGAGGAAGATCTGTTGCTTGAAGACGCCAGCCGCCTGGTGACCAGCAGCATGAACCGGCATGTCGATCCTCACGCGTTCATCATCACCCGCCGCGGCTGTTACCAGGGACTGGGCTGGACCATGGATTTGCTGGAAAAAATCACTGATCTACGCGTGCATAGCGCCCGTTACGCCAATCCACTGACGCTATTACCGGGCAACGTCCCGATTCAGAATCATATCGAAGCCCTGCTCCGCTCTCGCCACCCTTTCCAGGTCGCTTATTGCGATTTGGACTGCTTCAAGCCATTCAACGATGTCTATGGCTATAAAAAGGGCGATCAAGTCATCCAGATGGTCGGACGGATCCTGATGGAGCAGGCGGATTCGACCCAAGATTTTGTCGGCCACATCGGCGGCGACGATTTCATCGTGGTCTTTAAAAGCCCAGACTGGCGACAACGCTGCGAGCAGGTGTTGGAGGCATTCGCTCATCAAGCGCCACGCTTTTACAACAAGGAAGATCGTCGTCGAGGTGGCATCATCAGCCAGGATCGGCAGGGTCATGAACAATTCTTCAACTTGCTGAGCCTGTCGATCGGTGTGGTGCAGCCCGATCTCGACACCTGCCATTCCCACCATGAGGTGGCGACCCTGGCCACCGGTGCCAAACATCAGGCCAAGCAACAAAGCGGCAATAGTTTGTTTGTCGATCGACGACGGAGAGTGCTGCGCCCGCCGACTGCGAGTACGCCAGCCTCGGACCCGGATTCCAAAGCGCTCTTGGTTGATCAGAATTAGTGTGACGACTGACAGCTCGTCGCTAGGATTTGACTGGCCGCTTGGCCAGTTTACGTTGCAAAGTGCGACGGTGCATCCCCAGTTGCCGGGCGGTCGCTGAGATATTACCCCTATTATCGTGCAGCACTCGCTGAATATGTTCCCATTCCAGACGATTCACGCTCAGAGGACGCAGATTGACCGGCGCTGCAGGATTCCCATCAACCGTCACAAAGGCGGCTAAAATCTGATCCGCATCCGCTGGCTTGGCTAGGTAATTGACTGCTCCCAGCTTGATGGCTTCGACAGCGGTAGCGATGCTGGCATAGCCGGTGAGCACTACGATGCGGGTCATGGAATCCAGCGCCAGCAGATGCGGGATAAGGCTAAGACCTGAATCGCCAGCCAGATTGAGATCGACCACTGCATAGTCTGGCGTCGCTCTTTGCGCCAATTGCAGGGCTGCCGCCTGGTCGTGGGCCGTCGTGACGGTAAAACCGCGCCGACTGAGCGCCAATCCCAGCACCCGGCAAAATATCGCGTCGTCATCCACCAGCAGCAAGCAGGCCGATGCAGATCGCCCTGCCAGGGACTTTGTCGATTCCATCAGGCGATACCCACCCGTACCGGTAGATCGATGCGCGTGCAGGTTCCTCCTTGTGGATGGCGTAACAAACGCACCTGTCCACCCAGGCGCTCCAGCGCAGCGTTCGCCAGTAGCAAACCGATGCCGGCCCCACCGCTCTTGGTGGAGAAAAACGCTTCACCGGCGCGATCCGCCAGACCTGGCCCCTGGTCGCGGATTTCAATGATAACGTGCTGCTGATTCCAGTACCCAGTCAAATCCACCCCAGCGGGACAGGCGTCAGCCGCATTATTGAGCAAACTGATCAAGGTCTGGCTGATGGTCTGCGGCGCGGCGATCGCTGGCGGCGGCGGGGAACCGGTACAACTGATCCGCAGCGATACCTGGGGACGGATTAATTGCCAACGATTGCGAGTGTATTCCAGCAACACATCCAGTGTCTGTACGGTCTCCCGGTCAGACGCTAGATCGGCGCTGCGCAGCAAATCGCCGAGAATGGATTTGCACACTTCCACTTGCTGACGCAGTGTGCGCAAATCCTCTCTGAGCGGCAGACCTTCTTCGCCATGCAGCAGCTCCAGCTCTCGCGCCAGCACGGCGATGGTCGATAAAGGGGTGCCCAGTTCATGGGCTGCGCCCGCTGCGAACATGCCCAAGGTCAGGATTTGCTCATCGCGCAACGCGCGTTCACGCAGTTGCGCCACCTGGCGCTCCTGGTTTCGCAGAGCGGTCGCCAATCGAGCGACGAATCCAGCAATCAGCAGGGCACTGATGACAAACACCAGCCACATTCCCCACAGATGCGCCTCAAAGCCGGAACCATGCCCGCTAAGCGCGCCGGGCAAGGGTAAATAGTGGAACATCAACCCGGTGTAGATCGCCACCGTGAACACGGTGGTCGCCCAGACCTGGCCGGTAGGCAGCAGGGCGGCGGCGGCGATGATCAGAGGCAGCAGCAACAGTGAAACAAACGGATTGCTCGCGCCGCCGCTGAAAAACAGCAACAGCGCCAGCGCCAGCACATCAAGTTGCAGGTAGGCGAACAGCTCCCAGGTAGTTACCGGCTTCTCGCGCCGAGCGCTGCGTTGCAGCGCGGCAAACGCCAGCAGCGCCCATCCCAGAAACAGCGCCACCAGCCACCCAGGCAACGGCGCTGGGGGCGTCAGACCAAAACGCAGCCACAACAACATGATGCCCGGTCCTAGCACCACCAGGATACGTAGCAACAAAAGCCGTCTCAAATCTTCCATTCATCCAGTTCCGTTTCACGCTCACCGCTTCTAACGCGACAACAGCGACCATATTTTTACCGACCAGCGAGAAACCCGTCCTCAAAAATCGGTTAGCAGGTGAAATTCCCCGATATAAGGCATTTTACCGATCACAGCGACCGTCACCCGCCAATCCCGTCGTCCCGCCGAGCAAACCGGCAATATCGCCTGTCCCTGCCAGGTTTTGTCCGCCTGCTGGCGCAACTCAAAGCGATTAAAGCCCATATCCATGTCCAGCATGGTGAAAGATACCGTGACTTTTTCGGCCTTGGAGGCGTCCTTTCCGTCAAGCTCAATGTGAACCGGGAACGCAGTCAAGGGTTGGATACGGTCCCCCAGCCCAAGCGTCAGGGTCAACGCTGCATCCTTCGCCATACATGTCGCGCCCATTGGATTACAGGCGGGATCGGCGTTTAAAACGGCGGCGTGAGCGGGAGACTGTAACTCCTGTTTCAAGCGCGGATAAAGCAGGCTTACCGAACTCCCCAATAAGAAAAATCCGGCTATGGTTCCGATCATTATCAGCCCATCTCGGTGGGTCATTTCGTTCCATCGCCTCGTTCATCGCGGGTTTGAATGGTAGCGGTTTTCCAGGTTTCTGGGATGCGACAATTTGTCGCATTATCACACTGCTCCTGGTGATTTAGCATAAAAAAGATGACCCCAAGCGGCGTGCTTGGCGAATCCATTTCATGGTGAATTGACTCAGGAGAATCCTCGCATGATTGATCCACGCAACCGGTGTTCATTACCCTCGCTGCGCAGCGCTCTGATGGTCGGCGTCATGACGACACTGGCGGTAGGCTGCGGCGGCGATGATGATGATGATGATAACGACAGTTCACCGGCAGTGCGCCACGCGGCAATCCAGTTCCAGGGTCAGGTCAATGGTCAGGATTTCATCTGCGGGGCGACTTATGCCAATGTGGGCGTAGGTCAACCGGGAACCTATCAGGTAACAGACTGGCGTTTCTACATCCACGATGTGGAATTGGTCAAGGTTGATGGCGCGCGGCGGGCGCTTGATTTGGATCAGGATGGAGTCTGGCAATATGAAAACGTCGCCTTGCTGGACCTGCGCCGGGACTGCGGCAGCGGGGCGTTGCCGAGCAATGCCGAGGTAGCGGGCGCGGTGTCCAACGAAAACTATACCGGCATTTGCTTCAAGGTCGGCGTACCCTACACGCTGAATCATATTAACGATGCCACTGCGCCCTCGCCCCTGAACAACTCCGGGATGCTGTGGAACTGGCGTGGGGGACGGAAATTTATCCGGATCGACGGCATGGGCGCGCCTGGCGACGGCGATAACGCCGTGGCTTTTGTCGTGCATCTGGGCAGCACCGAATGCCCCGGTTCCGATCCTAATGCACCCCCCACCGCCGCCTGCGGTTATCCGAATGTCGCCGAGTTCTGCCTGGATGGCTTCGACGCTGATCAGGATCGCATCATCATGAATATGGGTGCGGCGCTGGAAGCGTCCGATGTGGCGTTCAACACGCCTGACACCGCTTCGGGTTGCATGTCCGGTAATGCCGATCCCGAGTGTATCACCATCATGCCGCGTTTGAATCTGGACTTTACTTATGTCGCTGGGGCGGAAGCGACGCCCGAGCAATACCCTAAAATCGTTCCCCAGCGGTTGTTCAGCGTGCGTAAGCCATGAACTGGAGGCTGAGCGATATCCTGGTGCTAAGTCTGGCGCTGGTGGTTGGGGGCAACGCCGCGATCGCTCAGGGCCACCAGTCACTCGTGGTGGCGCGAGCCGATCCTGCTCGTTCCAGCTACGTGTGGTCCTTGCCAAAGGGTTTTCCAAAACCCCGTGTGTTTAAGAAAAACCGACTCTCCGAGGCCAAGGTAGAGTTGGGGCGCCATCTGTTCTACGACCTGCGGATGTCGATCAATCAGACGGTGGCCTGCGCTTCCTGCCATCAGCCAGCGCGGGCATTCAGCGATGGCCGCGCTACCGCGATCGGCGCTACCGGCGAGGTGCATCCACGCAATTCCATGAGTTTGACCAACGTGGTCTACAACGCCACGTTCAACTGGGCCAACCCAATCCTCACCAAACTTCATGTGCAGGCGTTGGTCCCGATATTCGGCGAATTTCCAGTGGAACTCGGTTGGAGTGATCACGAAATGGAGATTCTGGATCGTTTTCGCCATGACGCTCTGTATCAAAAGCTTTTTGCCGCGGCCTATCCGGGCGCAACCGACCCCTTCAATGTGGCCCGAGTCGCCAAGGCTATCGCTGCTTTTGAATCCACCCTGATTTCGGGCAACTCACCTTTTGATCAGGCGACTTTTCAGGGCAACCGTGAGGCCATGAGCGAAGCCGCCCGGCGCGGCCAGGAATTGTTTTTCTCCGAACGCATGGAGTGCTTTCACTGTCACGGTGGCTTCAACTTCAGCCAGTCCGTGAACCACTCCGGAACGACGCTGCCGCAGGCGGAATTCCACAACAATGGTCTCTACAATATCGGTGGCAAAGGCGATTATCCACTGGATAACCGGGGCTTGTGGGAATTCACCCAACAGTCTACTGATATGGGCCGATTTCGCGCCCCGACTTTGCGCAATATTGAGTTAACCGCGCCTTACATGCATGATGGCTCCATCGCCACCCTGGAAGAAGTGATCGAGCACTACGCCCGGGGGGGGCGGTTGATCCGCGAAGGACCGCTGGCCGGGGATGGCGCTTTGAATCCATTTAAAAGCGAGCTGATGCCGGCGCGTTTCTCGCTCACTGATCAGGAAAAACAGGATGTCATTGAGTTTTTGAAAAGTCTGACGGACTGGCAGTTTCTCTGTGATCCACGTTTCTCTGACCCGTCCGGTAACTTTGCACAACATGCCCGCTGCTACCAATGACTATTGACGGTATCCTAACTTTGAACGCTTTCATGAATCGGCTAAGGTTTTCATACATTCTCACTGGATGGGTGTTACTCAGTACGCCGTTTCAGGTCAACAGTCACGGTTACGTACTAGGTAACATCAAAATCACTCATCCCTGGACCACGCCCACTGGGTCATCGATTGCTGGACGCGCTAACAACCCAGGCTATCTGACGCTAAAGAACCGAGGCCATCAGCCTGACAAGCTGCTTTCGGTTTCCGCAGATATCGCCACGAAGATCGAGTTTTACGCCTCGATCGGTGCAGGCAGCACATCGAAGCCGCGAAGGGTCGATGCTCTCGAAGTTCCTGCGGGCAAAACCGTCCGCCTGAAACCGGGGGCGTCACACCTGATGCTGGTAGATTTGCAAAAGCCACTGGATAGAGGAAGCCATTTTCCCTTGGTGCTTAAATTTGAGCACAGTGGAACCATCACCGTGGACATGTTCGTGCAATCCAACGCCAAGGAATCCATCTATTGACCCTTGAGCTTGGCCCACCCTCTAACCTGCTGATTTATATATACGGTGCATATTTCTTATCACTATGCTGAATATGCTCGGTGAGCCATGCCTTCAAAAACCGCATCGTTTCCATCTCGACGAGATGCTTGCCACTTTGCATTTTCTTTTGGATGTCGAGCACCTTGCTGACTAAATCGGCATGCTTTTTCCGATGAGCATTCAGCTCGGGATAATGACCCGCCTCCATCCGTTCTTCCTCATATTGGAAATGTTGAGCCGTGTATTGGATCAACCGATCAAGCAAATCGCCGATGGCGCTCTTACCTTGCCCAGCCAACATCGCTTTATGTAACGCATTAATCATGCTGACCAGTTGTTGATGCTGCTGATCGATCGTAGGATCGCCCACGCTAAAGGCATCGCTCCAAGTGATCAGATCGACAAAGCGATCCTGTTCGTCCGATATCTCCTCTCTACCGGAAGCGTTCTCATCCAGTTTAAAGAACTCCATCAAGCGATGCAGTTCGCTGGCCTCGCGGTTCATGGTTTGGCTGACGGCGCCGGTCTGCTCGACCAAGGCCACATTCTGCTGGGTGACCTGATCCATGCGCAGGATGGCCTGGTTGGCCTGCTCGATACCGCTGGCCTGCTCGCTGGTGGCGGCGGCGATCTCGGCGACGATGTCACTGACTTTCTTGACTGACAGGACGATCTCGCGCAAGGTTTTCCCGGATTGCTCGACCAGATGGCTACCGTCATCGACCTTGGCGACGCTATCGGTGATCAGGGCCTTGATCTCCTTGGCGGCATCGGCGCTGCGCTGGGCGAGCTTACGCACTTCGCCGGCCACCACGGCGAACCCTTTGCCTTGTTCACCGGCCCGTGCCGCCTCGACGGCGGCGTTCAGGGCCAGCAGGTTGGTCTGGAAGGCGATTTCATCGATCACCCCGATGATGTCGGCGATCTGGCGGCTACTGTGGTTGATCGTCCCCATCGCGACGATCGCTTGTTCCACCACTTGTCCGCCTTGTTCGGCTTGCGCGCGCGCCGCCGTCGCCAGTTGGTTGGCTTGCCCGGCATGGTCGGCGCTTTGCTTGACGGTTGCGGTCAGTTGTTCCATCGAGGCGGCTGTGGCTTCTAAGGCCGCAGCTTGTTCCGTGGTGCGTTTGGAGAGACCGCTGCTGTCGCTGTCCAATTCATTGGCCACCCCGGTCATGCGCCAGGACGAACGCGCGACGTTCGAGACGATCTGATTCAAGCGCCCCGTCATCTCCTGCATCGCCGTCAGTAACTGCGCCACCTCGTCGCGTCCGGTCACCGCAGCTCGCACCTGCAAATCACCATGGGCCACTTCGTGCACCACCGCCACCGCCTGACGCAGCGGTCGCACGATGCTGGCCGTGACCCAGTAGCCTAGTAGCGCCAGGAGTAGAACCAGCCCGGAACCTAAACCGCCATTCTCCAACAGTTGCGCTCTGAATAGCCGATCCACGTCGTCCACATAAATGCCCGTGCCGATAATCCAGTCCCAGGGTTCAAATCGTTTGACGTAGGAGATTTTCGGGACAGGCTTTTCCGCTCCCGGCTTCGGCCATAGATAGGGCACCATGCCACCTCCGGCCGACTTGACGGCGTCCACCATGCTGACAAAGAGGTGTTGACCGGTCGGGTCCTTGAAATCCCGTAAATCCTGGCCATTGAGCTCCGGCTTGAAGGGGTGCATCACCATGCGGGGCCATGAGTCGTTGATCCAAAAATAGTCCTTGGCGCCGTAGCGTAGATCCCGGATGACCTCCAAAGCCGCTTGTTGGGCGTCCGCTTCACGCATGCCGCCACTGGCCGCTAAATCGTGGTACCGAACGAGAATGCTATAGACGGTTTCAACCAGTTGTCGGGTGGCAATGGTCCGGTCTTCGAGCATCTGGGCTCTGAGGCTACTCAGATCGTGGATAGTCACAGTAGCGATCGCTAGAATAACCGCGCCCAGCAATAGCCAGAGACGCTTGCCAATGCTGATGCGCGTCAATAGAGAATTTTTTTTCATCTTGCTCGCCTCTACATAAGTCTCTAAATTTAGGTATGTATCAATAATTATATATATGACCGCCCGATTGTCGCTCAATTCGCTTCAATTATTGACTAATTTAGCTAACCAGTTGGAAACATAGTACCTCCGATACGCCATTTACATTTAATACAAAAACAATAAAATCATCGTCTTCTTAGTTTTACTTATATTCATCATCTGTAATGTATGAAAATAGCTTTTTTCTCCCTACCCCTTGCCAACTCAATCTTCTTTGGGTAACCTTCCGCTCCTATCGCTTAGGCGCGTAGCTCAGTTGGTTAGAGCACCACCTTGACATGGTGGGGGTCGTTGGTTCGAGTCCAATCGCGCCTACCAGATTTTGCAGCTTCAAAGCAAAACGATCACAGCAAAGGGCGCGCCTTCCTTCCAAAAGAAGGTTTCATGGTGCGCCCTTTGTTATTCCTTCCCCAAAAACCGTCAGCCGATCAAGAGAATTGCAGCGATGCCGACCATCACGCTTCCCGATGGCAGCCAGCGTGTCTTCGAGAATCCCGTCAGCGTTCGGGAAGTCGCCGCCGCGCTCGGCTCTGGACTGGCCAAAGCCGCCTTGGCGGGCAAGGTCAATGGCCGACTGGTCGATATTTTGCATGTCCTCGCCCAAGATACCCAGCTGACCGTCATCACCGAGCGTGACGCGGAAGGACTGGAAATCATCCGCCATTCCAGCGCCCACCTGCTGGCTCATGCGGTCAAGCAGCTTTATCCCAGCGCCCAAGTCACCATCGGCCCAGTGATTGAGAATGGTTTTTATTACGACTTCGCCTTCGAGCGCGCCTTTACCCCCGACGATTTGGAACGCATCCAAGCGCGTATGGAGGAATTGGCAGCGCAGGATATTCCGATCAATCGATCTGTCATGCCCCGCGACGAAGCCGTGGCTTTCTTCCGCGATATGGGCGAAGCGTACAAGGCGCAGATCATCGCTGATATCCCATCCGGCGAAGATATTTCCTTGTACCGACAGGATGATTTCATCGACCTTTGTCGCGGCCCGCACGTCCCGTCCACGGGTAAACTCAAAGCCTTCAAGCTGATGAAAGTGGCTGGAGCCTACTGGCGCGGCGACTCCCGCAACGAGATGCTGCAACGCATTTATGGTACGGCTTGGACCGATCAAAAAACGCTGAAAGCCTACCTGCATCGACTGGAAGAAGCTGAGAAACGCGATCATCGCCGGGTAGGCAAGGCGCTGGATTTGTTCCATGTCCAGGAAGAGGCGCCGGGTATGGCGTTCTGGCACGACCGAGGCTGGCGCATCTACGTCGAGGTGCAGAACTACATTCGCCAGCGGCTACGGGAACATGACTATCAGGAAGTTCACACACCGCAGATCATCGATCGCAGCCTGTGGGAACGTTCCGGACACTGGGAGAAGTTCCGTGAAGACATGTTCACCACGGCCTCGGAAAACCGTGACTATGCGGTGAAACCGATGAATTGCCCCGGCCATATCCAAATTTTCAACCAGGGGCTGAAGAGCTACCGGGACCTGCCATTACGCATGGCCGAATTTGGCTCCTGTCATCGCAACGAACCGTCCGGCACCCTGCATGGGTTGATGCGAGTGCGTAACTTTGTTCAGGATGACGCCCACATTTTTTGCACCGAAGAGCAGATTCAGTCGGAAGTCACGGCGTTCATGGACCTGCTATTCCAAGTGTACGCCGATTTCGGCTTCGACGAGGTACAGCTCGCCTTGGCGACCCGCCCTGACAAGCGCGTTGGCAGTGATGACGTATGGGATAAAGCGGAGAAAGCTCTGGAATTGGCTTTGAATCGTACTGGATTACCCTGGCAACTCAAACCAGGTGAAGGCGCCTTCTACGGTCCCAAGATCGAATTTGTGCTACGCGACTGCCTGGATCGACTCTGGCAGTGTGGCACGATTCAGGTCGATTTCTCCATGCCTGGCCGATTGGACGCGCATTACATCGCCGAAGATGGCAGCAAACGGATACCCGTCATGTTGCACCGAGCGATTCTCGGCTCGCTGGAACGGTTCATTGGCATTTTAATCGAGCAATACGCCGGCGCGCTGCCTACTTGGCTGGCGCCGGTGCAGGCGGTTGTGCTCGATATTACCGACCATCAGGCTGAATATGCCGCACGGGTTGAAAAATCGCTTTCACAACAAGGTTTCCGGGTCTTGGCTGACTTGAGAAACGAAAAAATCGGTTTTAAAATTCGCGAACATACCCTACAGCGCGTTCCCTATCTGCTGGTTGTCGGCGATCGGGAGATGGCAACCGAGAGCGTCGCTGTGCGCACCCGCACCGGCAAGGACTTGGGCAGCATGACATTGGCCGCCTTCGCCGAAGAGCTGCGGGCCGACATCGCCCAACGTGGGCGTACCGAATAATCACTGGAGGACCGCAACATCGCTGCGAATAATGAACTCCGGCTCAATGAAGAGATCACCGGGCGCGAAGTACGCCTGATTGATCAAGACGGTGAGCAGGCGGGGGTTGTCCCCTTGATCCAGGCCAAGCGGATGGCCGAGGAGGCTGAACTGGATTTGGTGGAAATCTCCCCGAACGCTAAGCCGCCTGTATGCCGCATCATGGATTATGGCAAATTCCGCTTCGAGCAAGCCAAGAAGCAAAGTGAAGCCCGGAAAAAGCAAAAGCAGATCCAGGTCAAGGAAATCAAGTTTCGTCCGGGAACGGACGAAGGGGACTATCAGGTCAAACTGCGCAACCTGATCCGGTTCCTGAGCGAAGGTGACAAGGCTAAGGTGACGCTGCGGTTCCGAGGCCGCGAAATGGCGCACCAGGAAATTGGCACCAACCTTCTCAAGCGCGTCGAAGACGATCTGATCGAATATGGCGCCGTGGAGCAGCGGCCCCGGCTGGAAGGACGGCAAATGGTCATGACCATCGCGCCGACGAAAAAGAAATAACCTTCCCTATCAAGTGCTGATCTTCTCGTCCTCCGATGCATATCGGGGTTGATCCCTGAATTGACTATTTGAAAATTGCGGAGTTTTATGCAATGCCTAAGATGAAAACCAATCGCGGCGCGGCTAAGCGCTTCAGTCGCACCGGTTCCGGCCAGTTCAAGTGCTCTCACTCACATCTCCGGCACATTCTGACCAAAAAGAGCGCCAAGCGGAAACGTCAGTTGCGCGGCACGACCACTATCGCGGCAGTGGATACTCCGGCAGTGCGCCGGATGCTGCCCTACGCTTGATGCCCCTGGATCGGAGAAACTAAGCTATGCCCCGAGTGAAACGTGGCGTTACCGCCCATGCCCGTCACAAGAAGGTCCTGAAACAGGCTAAAGGCTATTACGGCGCCCGCAGTAAAGTGTACCGCGTCGCTAAACAGGCGGTCATCAAGGCTGGCCAATACGCCTACCGCGATCGCCGCCAAAAGAAGCGTGATTTCCGTGCGTTATGGATCGTGCGCATCAACGCTGGCGCCCATGAGAATGGCTTGTCCTATAGCCGGCTGATCAATGGGCTGAAAAAAGCGGCTATCGAGGTCGATCGCAAAATGCTGGCTGATCTGGCGGTGTTCGACAAACCCGCGTTCGCTGAACTAGCCAACCGTGCTAAAGCAGCGCTGAGCGTTGCCTGAATCGCTAGTTGGACGCTCATCTCTCACCCGTGAAACACTAACATTTTGTTCAGCTTTCGAACCAGGTAACTTCAGGTAGTCTAGCGATCGAATCGCTAACGGGCAGAGATACCCATTCTACCCTTGGCCCACTAGACAGTGGGGACGCTTGCAGGAGGCAGGATTTCGAATAGGGAAAGACTGCGGTCTTTCCCTTTTTCATTGTGATCTTTTAAGAGACTATCAGCGTGGACGCACTGCCCAAACTGTTGCAAACCGCCCAAGTCGCTATCGCTGAAGCCGGCGATCTCGCCACTCTGGATCAGACTCGCATCCATTATCTGGGCAAAAAAGGCTTACTCACTGAACGACTGAAGGAACTGGGCAAGCTGCCCGCTCAAGAACGGCGTCAGGCTGGCCAGTCGATCAACGAGGTCAAGCAGGCGCTGGAAACCGCCCTCGCCGCCCGCAAGGTTGAACTGGAGGCCGTCGCGCTGAGCGCCCGACTGGCTAACGAAGCTATCGATGTCACTCTGCCAGGGCGAGGCCACCACCCGGGCGGTTACCATCCAGTCAGTCGCACCCTGACCCGCATTGAAACGCTGTTCGCTCGCATCGGCTTCACCATCGCCGAAGGGCCGGAAATCGAAGACGATTTCCGCAACTTCGAGGCACTTAACATCCCGCCGCATCATCCAGCACGAGCGATGCACGACACCTTTTACTTCGACGCTCATACCCTGCTGCGCACGCATACTTCGCCGGTGCAAATCCGAGTGATGGAAGACCAAGCGCCGCCGATACGAATCATCGCGCCTGGCCGAGTTTACCGCTGTGATTCTGATGTCACCCACAGCCCGATGTTCCATCAGGTCGAGGGATTACTGGTGGATGAAGATGTCAGTTTCGCTGACCTAAAAGGTGTTCTGGATGATTTTCTGCACCATTTCTTCGAATGCGATCTGGCGGTACGTTTCCGTCCATCCTACTTTCCATTCACTGAACCGTCTGCCGAAGTCGATATCCAGTGCGTGATCTGCAGTGGCGCAGGCTGTCGCGTGTGCAAGCAGAGTGGCTGGTTGGAGATACTGGGTTGCGGCATGGTGCATCCGGCAGTATTTGAGAAAGTGGGTATCGACAGCGAGCGCTACACTGGCTATGCCTTTGGCATGGGCGTCGAGCGACTGACCATGCTGCGTTATGGCGTCAACGACCTGCGACTGTTCTTCGATAACGATCTGCGTTTCCTGCGACAATTTCAGTGAGGCTCACCGTATGAAAGTCAGCCAACAATGGTTGCGGGAATGGGTCGATCTCCCCATCTCCGGTGACGAATTAGCCATGCAACTAACCATGGCCGGCCTGGAAGTAGACCATATCGAACCTGCCGCGCCGCCCTTCGACCAAGTGGTGGTGGGCCAAGTCGTGGATTTGACCCCCCACCCTGACGCTGACCGATTGCGAATCGCGGCTGTAGACGTAGGCAAGGCCCAGCCGCTGCAAATCGTCTGTGGCGCACCCAATGTCGCCATCGGAATGTACGTGCCCACCGCCCTGATCGGTGCGGTGCTGCCGGGTGGATTGGCAATCAAAAAATCCAAGCTGCGCGGTATCGAATCGCAAGGGATGCTGTGCTCGGCCAAGGAGTTGGGACTGGCGGAGAATGCCGACGGACTACTGCCGCTGCCTGCCGACAGCCCACTTGGCCACAGCGTGCGTGAGCTGCTGGCGTTAGATGATGCAATCATCGACATTGAACTGACGCCCAACCGGGGCGACTGCCTGGGTATGGAGGGCATCGCCCGCGAGGTAGCCGCCCTCAACCGCTGTGAGTTTCACCCCTTGTCAACGGAGGCGGTGAAGCCGGTACTGGATGCGACTTTCCCGGTGCGGCTGCTCGATCCTGTCGACTGCCCCCGGTATATCGGCCGAGTGATTCGCGGGGTCAATCCTGCTGCTGAAACACCCTTATGGATGCAGGAACGGTTACGCCGGGCCGGCATCCGCAGCTTGGGACCGCTGGTGGATGTCACTAACTATGTCATGTTGGAGCTTGGTCAGCCGATGCATGCTTTCGATTTGCAGCGACTGACCGGCGGTATCGAAGTGCGCCGCGCTCGACCCGGAGATCGGCTGGAACTACTGAATGGCGTGTTCATTGAACCGGATGAAGAAACGCTGCTGATTACCGACCATCAAGGACCTTTGGCGCTGGCCGGGATCATGGGCGGCGAAATCAGTTCCTGCACCGACGCCACCCGCGATGTATTCTTGGAAAGCGCCTTCTTCACACCGACCAGCATCGCCGGGCGCGCCCGTCGTCACAGCCTGCAGACCACCGATGCCTCCTACCGTTTCGAGCGTGGCGTAGACCCACAATTGCAACGGCGCGCCGCCGAACGCGCAACGCGACTGCTGATTGACATGGCCGGTGGCCAGCCAGGCCCCATCGTTGAAACGATATCACCCGAACATTTACCGGTAGAGCCCGCCATCCATCTGCGATCGACACGCATCCACAAGCTGCTGGGCATGAATGTTCCAGCGATTCAGGTCGAGGATATCCTGCGACGGCTAGGCATGGCGGTGGCGGCCGAGATCGACCATTGGCTGGTCGTTCCGCCAAGCAGTCGTTTCGACATTGCTCTGGAAGCGGACTTGATCGAGGAGATCGCCCGCATCTACGGTTATCAGCGGGTACCCAGTAATCAACCGTTGACCCGGTTGCAGATGCCCCCGCAACCGGAAGGACAAATCGGTTTGGAACGACTCCGGGAAACCCTAGTGCAGCGCGGCTTTCAGGAAGCCATCACCTATAGTTTTGTCGATCCAGACTTTCAGAAACGCCTCGACCCTGAATGCGAACCACTGGCGCTGGCTAATCCAATCTCCGCCGATCTGGCGGTCATGCGCACCAGTTTATGGCCTGGTCTATTGAAGGCGTTGATCTATAATCAAAAACATCAACAATCACGAGTACGACTATTTGAGAATGGCTTGAATTTCCTGCTCACTGAGGAGGGGTTGTGGCAGGAGCCATTTCTAGGGGGTGTCGCTACAGGCGCTGTTCTATCCGAGCAATGGGGTGTACCCACGCGCACAATGGATTTCTTCGATCTGAAGGCTGATGTCGAAGCATTGCTGACTCTAACCGGTGAGCCGGAGGCATTTCAGTTCGTCGTTGCTTCACATCCAGCACTGCATCCAGGCCAAAGCGCCCGCGTCGAACGGGCTGGTGAATCGATCGGCTGGCTGGGTGCACTGCATCCGCGAGTCGCCCGAGAGCTGGATGTCGAAGGCGATATCTTCATCTTCGAGTTGCAGTTAGCGGGATTAAGACCAGCGCGGCTACCCGCCTTCCAGGAATTGTCCCGCTTCCCAGCTAGTCGCCGTGATCTGGCGATCATAGTGAGTGAAGATGTCGCTGTTCAAGCCGTATTCGATTGTATCCGCCAATGTGGTGGTGCTTTGCTGCGCGAGGTATGGCTATTCGACATCTACCGGGGTAGAGGTATTGCCGAAGGCCGGAAAAGTTTAGCTTTTGGGTTGAATTTACAGGATTTTTCACGCAATCTTACCGACAACATGGTTGATGAGACCGTATCCGGCATCATTGCGGGACTCACGGAACAATTTGACGCAACGCTCAGGATCTAGGAGTTTAGGGGTATGGCACTGACAAAAGCCGATATGGCGGAACGTTTATTCGAGGAATTAGGCATTAACAAACGCGAAGCTAAGGAACTCGTGGAGATTTTTTTTGAGGAAATCCGCAGTGCATTGGAGGGGGGGCATCAAGTGAAATTATCTGGATTTGGTAATTTTGACCTGCGCGACAAAAACCAGCGACCAGGGCGCAATCCCAAGACTGGCGAAGAAATTCCCATCACCGCACGACGGGTCGTGACGTTTCGACCAGGGCAGAAGCTCAAGGCTCGCGTTGACCAGCTCAAAAGCTAAATTCCATCGTCAATGCTTGGCAAGTTAGGTAGTTTGCATTAGTATTCGCCTTCCTTCCGATGGTGAATTCTCCATCGACCACGGGGCGTAGCGCAGCCTGGTAGCGCACCTGCATGGGGTGCAGGTGGTCGGAGGTTCAAATCCTCTCGCCCCGACCAATTTCAATAAGTTACCTAGATCGCCTGGGCAGGCCGTGACGGATTTGTGTCGCGGCTTGCGGGGTGACTGATGTTTCTCAGCATAGGTTTGCAAGCGTGCCGCACTAAAATGGACATACTTGCGCACCATGTTGACATCGTCCCATCCTCCCATTTCCATGAGCGCATGAAGCGGGGTTCCCGCCTGGATATGGCATGTCGCTCAAGTATGCCGCAAGTCGTGGAAATGGAAATTGTCAATCCCAGCTCGCTTCACCGCTTTCCGCCATGCTTTTCCGTTTGGCGAGGTAATCAGGTTTCCTTTGTACGTGAAGACATACTGCGGATGTTGTCCCCAATGTTGCCTAAGGATCTGCACGGCATCCTCATTCAACGGCACGATAATCGCCTGTCACGCCTTGGCTTGATCAACCCATATCCACGCCTGCCGCCTTCCTAGATCAATTTGTATCCATTTCAACACTAGACGTTTTTAAATATCCCGATTTGAATGTCCAAAAAGTCGGAGTCAGTACAAGAGCACTCTTGTTTCAAAGTGCAATCTTGTTCAACAAGGTCATTTCAAATTGGAACATTGGCTTTAGCTCCCTTACCTTCCTTGCCGGCTTTTCATCGCTCTATATGACTGAATTAAAAAGGATCATCATTAAGTCATAACGTAACCGTTCACTCCCCCTGCATAACGGGAACCGGCAGAGGGGCTAATGGGCGTCCGGCGCGGCGGTCGGCGATGGCGGCGCGGAGATAGGGCCACGGGGAATAGCCCCGCTGTCGGCAGGTCGTGATGACACTGGCCAGCACGGTGAAGGTGCGCGAACCGGTCGACGTGCGGTAACAGATAAAACATATACAGTCAGAATTCATGGGAGCGTGCTGAAAAAAGTAAAGTTACGACCAGATTATCGGCCCAAGGCATTAATTGATTTATCAGATTGGAGCACACTCGCACCTTATGAAATTGTATAGCGCCTGTTTGTCTATAATATCAAAGTTATTAATTTAATAGAGTCGCTCTTTGGCTTACGGGACACCAAATACCTTAAAAGTAATTTTTACAAAGATGATAATAATAACTGATTGGTTCAGCCTTGTGCGACAAAGCTCGGTGGTTAACGAAACTCCTTATCAAGTACCGCGAGTAGCAGTGTTACATCAAGGTCGAGCTACGGGTCTTACGGTTAATGGCGCAATACTTGAAGCACAGTTTACTGTAAATACAGATACCTATCTCTTAATGCTTAGCGATGATTGTCCTTATGAAGAGACACTTCGCGTCTACCTGTTAAATACCAACCATAAAATCGTTGACTCTGCGCGGCTAGCCTACGCCTATACTTCTGGAGTTCTGCGGGACATCCAAGTGGTCGGCGATAATATGCTGGACTTTATGTTCACTGGCAGCTCATGTTACCGATTGATGATTCACGATCGGCCGCGTCACTTCTGGAACGCCTCGGGTGGAATTGGTGAAGTTTTTCGATTTCTCTCCAAGCGCCGTTTAGAAATCACTCGTGAGGAAAATTAGGCCGCACCTCGCAGAAGGGTGGGCAGTTTCTGACTGGTGCAGGGAATATTCGGTCAGGGTAAATCAGGGCACAGCTCATGATAAGCGACTGCCCTATTTGAAGAAAGCGCGCCTGGACTGTCAATAGCTTGGTTGAGGGACAGCAATGCCAAATTTAAGACCATGATGCCATGAAGGATATTTCAGAATGTACGGGAGAGTCTGATGGTACTCAAGCCTGCTATCCCTCCTGAGCCAAGCACCTTCTTGATGGCCGGCTTATCGAGCACAATGATGGCCACGGCAAACAGCCTCTTGCCGCCTTGCTGGCCAGTTTGATACTACTCGCCTTTCTCGCCCATCCCATACCGTGCTCGATCTTCTCGACCGACGTTACCGGGCGGTCCGCCAGCACTGACCTCCGCGCCGCACGTTCTTCAAAAATCTGCGCGCCTTAACTCAGTATCTATATACCGCCCACCAACAGACACAGATCGATGCCATCCTGGAACAGGCCGGCCCGGTCAATCTGACAAATTAAAATTACGATTGTCAGTAAAATCACTATATTCAGTACCGTAAGCCGAGTTCGCTAGACCAATATTTTTAGATGATATCTCGGCACAATAGCTGAGATACGCCTTTTTGAGGGCGTTGTGCAAAAACACCCTAGTAATACTGGTTCTCAATATATTTCCAGATATTTTGCGAACTGCACCTCTGAAGGTTTACAGCGCTATTGCTCGAAACTTATTGAGAAACGGTAATCAGGACTAGATCACAAGCAAACTCACCATGAACATCCTGAAAAGATCCGTTCTGCCATCGCTGGTGCTATTTGCAATCGGTTGCTCGATCGCCCTCTACGAGAGCCTTCATCTTGAAGCAATTCAGAAAATCGAGAAGGCTGAACGTTTTGAGGCGCTGGCGGAGCGTACTGCAAAGCAACTCATCCAGCGCCTGCAAATCTATGAATACGGCTTGCGCGGTACACGCGGTGCTGTCATAACCGCCGGCAGCGATGGCATCACTCGCGAGAAGTTTCGCGCCTACAGCGCATCACGCGAGTTGGAACGAGAATTCCCAGGGTCGCGCGGTTATGGCTTCATCCGCCGGGTCGATCCAGAAGATGAAGCGGAATTTCTGCGCGCAGCCCGCGCGGATGGTAAGCCGGCGTTTCGTATCCGACAATTATCCCCACATTCTGGTGAACGTTTAGTGATCCAGTACATCGAACCGGAGGCCAACAACCGTGAGGCGGTCGGCCTGGATATTGCTTCGGAAAACAACCGCCGGACCGCGGCGATGGCGGCAATCCACGACGATACGCCAACGTTGACGCATCCGATCACGCTGGTGCAGACCAGTGGCAAACCTGGTCGCGGCTTTCTGTTCCTGATTCCCATCTATCATCCTGGTATGCCGGTCGAGTCACCGGAAGAACGGATGCAAGCCAGTTATGGACTGGCCTATACACCCTTGCTGATCGACGAAGTGCTCGCTGATTTCGATTTCCACAGCGGCGAATTCTCTCTGGCGCTGGACGATAGCGGCGCGGCCTCTGCGCCGGATCGCTTTTATGCCTCGGAGGGGGCAGACGAGCCGGTTCTGGATGATCTGATCCAGCACATTTCCATCCTGCTCTACGGCCGTGAATGGCAGGTTCAGGTTAAAGCTCGGCCTCCTTTCATCGCCGGCCTCAACCACCAGGATCCGCGCCAAGTCGCTTGGAAAATCGTACTGGGGACCGCCATCCTGTCTGGATTATTGTTCCTGATGGTGCAGATTGTCGTGCAGCGTCGGCAAACCGCGCTGGACCATGCCAAACTCGCAGCGATCGTGGAAAACGCCAGTGACGCTATCATCGGCATGGATCTGAAGGGCAGCGTCATCAGTTGGAACCAGGCCGCAGAGAGGATCTTCGGTTACACGGCCACCGAAACAATCGGCCAAACACTGTATAGCCTGACCGTGCCGCAACCCCTCCAGGATCAGGAAAAAGACATTCTTACCCAGGTCAGCTGCGGGGAAACCGTGCCGTGTTTGATCACCATGCGGCATAGTAAAAACGGCAGTTTGGTCGACGTTTCCATTACAGCATCCCCCATTCGCTCCGCTAATGGACAGATAGTGGGTGTCGCTAAAATCGTGCGCGATATCACCGAGGAAACTCGTATGGCCCAGCGTTTTCAACTGGCCGTTGACGCGGCCGGGTTGGGCATCTGGGTCTGGCAGCTCCAAAACAACCAGCTGATCTGGGACGAGCGTATGTTCGAACTGTACAGCGCCCCGAGCAGCCTGCGCGACACCGGCCTCTATTACGACTATTGGAAATCCCATGTCCATCCTGATGATCTTGCTGATGTAGAAGACAAGCTCCACCAGCATCTCACAGGCAAGGGCGTCTATGACCCGATTTTCCGCATCATACACA
>JACKNE010000013.1 GCA_024235035.1 Gammaproteobacteria bacterium | reverse complement strand
TAGCTTTCAGCCAGTTCCAGGAGCGTCTGCCGGCGGCCAGCGGTTCCTGTTTTCGTGGAGCTGGCTGGCAGCAGGCGGGAGCCGACAATCCACATGTAAACGATGCCCAGTGCGAGCGCCAGTAGACCGATGGGGGTGATGTCGAAAAAGCCAAACGGTTGTAGGTCGGCGTTGCGCAAGGCGTCATTGATCACCAGGTTGGGTGGTGTGGCGATCAAGGTCAACATGCCGCTGAACAGAGCTGCGAAGGCCATCGGCATCATCAATCGACTGGGGCTGATGCCGAGCCGAGCGGTGATGCTCAGCACGACCGGGATAAAGATGGCGACGACGCCGGTGGAGCTCATGAAGGCGCCCAGTCCAGCCACCGCGAACATCAGGAGAATCAACAATCGGCTTTCGCTGGCGCCGGCCATGCGCGTCAGCCAGACTCCGACTTGATAAGCGATGCCGGTGCGCACCAGACCTTCTCCGACCACGAACAGGCCGGCGATCAGCAGTACCAAGGAATCGCCGAAGCCAGCCACGGCTTGGGCGACGGGCAGGATGTCGCCGAGAATCAGGGCGAGAATGACCAACAGGGCGACGACATCGGGGCGTAGCCGGTCGCTGGCGAACAATACCACGGTCACGGCCAACAGGCCGAAGACGAAGAGAGCATCGGGACTCATGAGTCAGGGGGTTCCTTTTTTGTCAGGTCTTTCGCGAAAATCGCCTAAACGCCGGATTCCTCCAAGTCCGTCCAGTCCTCGACGTTGGCCAAGGCGGCGAGGGCGCGAGTATAGCTGCGCAAGATCGTTTGCAGGGCTGCCAATTCGGTGCGGAATTCGCAACAGCGGTCGGCATCCTGGAAAGCGCCCGCCAGTGACAGGCGATGCCATTTTGCGGTAAACGGGCGAATGACTTGGTTGAGCACCGGGATCGCCAGCTTGGCGAATTCTCCGCAGCCCGAGCCGTGTCGTCTCAGAATCTCGCGGGTCAACGGGAAGATCGCATGGACGCTGTCCAGCGCGGTTTTTTCGTCGCCGTGCTCGGGAGGGAGACCCTGGGTGGTGATGCGCGTGAGCAATTCTACGTACAGATCCCAGGCGGCTCCTCGGTCGGGATCGTGCGGTTCGAATTCACCGTTGAGAACACCGAGGTTGATCTTCAGGCGGGAGAGGCCCCATTGCTCGAGAAAGTCGCGCCGTTTCATGATGGTTTTGTCTCTCTATCGTTGCAGGATATATTACCTATAATACTCGCCAGTATAGGCAGTGGTGGCGACCGCTTCCAAGCGCGTGGGATACCGTGAACGGGCCACACTAGCTTTTGCGTCATATGGAACTTTGGGATGAGCGACATTTTCATTGGTTATTCACGAACGGATAGTGTCATTGCCACCCGGTTGGCCGAACGATTGCGAGCGGAAGGATGGTCGGTGTTCATGGACGTTCAAACCCCCGTGGGCCGACGCTGGCACCGGGAAATCGAAAAAGAACTTCATGCAACGCGGGCGGTGGTGACGCTCTGGTCGGCTCAATCACGCGATAGCGATTACGTGCTGGAAGAGGCTGAGTACGGCAAACGCGAAGACATGTTGTTTCCCGCGTTCATTGAGCGCGTGGCGTTTCCCTACGGATTTGGGCGCATTCAAACGGCGGATTTGGTGAGTTGGACGGGAGAGCCAGAGCATCCCGGTCTGGCGCAACTGCTGGAATCCTTGCGGCTGCATCTGAATGGTGCTGGCTTGGCGTCCTCTTCTTTAGCAAAAGAGGTGGATGGGAGATTTGAACTGACAAAGCCGGGCCAAACTTTCCGTGACTCTTTAAAGATCGGTGGTGAAGGTCCATTGATGGTGGTGATTCCAGCGGGTCGATTTCTCATGGGCTCGCCGCCGGACGAGCCGGAGCGTTTTGATGATGAAGGCCCGCAACATGAAGTGCGCATCGCCAAGCCCTTTGCCTTGGGTGTACATGCCGTGACCTTCGACGACTATGATCGCTATTGCGATGCTACGAGGCAGGCGAAGCCAGAAGATAGAGGCTGGGGTCGGGGCAACCGACCGGTGATCAACGTCTCCTGGACAGATGCCCAAGCCTACTGTGACTGGTTGAACGGACAAACCGAGCGTGGCTACCGGCTGCCCAGCGAGGCGGAATGGGAGTATGCCTGCCGCGCAGGTACGACGACGCCGTTCAGTTTCGGTGCGAACATCACGCCGGAGCAGGTCAACTATAACGGCAGCTCTCCCTATGCGGGCGGCAAAAAGGGCCTGTATCGGGAAAAGACCGTGCCAGTGGGTAGCCTACCCCCTAATCCTTGGGGTCTGCATGAAATGCACGGTAATGTTTGGGAATGGTGCCAGGATCACTGGCATGATAACTACCAAAGTGCTCCCACCGACGGTTCGGCTTGGTTGGGCGGTGCTCCTGGCGAGAGGCGCGTCCTGCGGGGCGGATCCTGGATCATCCACGGTCGCAACGCGCGCTCCGCGTACCGCTACCACTTCGAGCCCGGTCTCCGCAACCGCATCTTCGGCTTTCGTCTGGCCCAGGTCCAGTCGTGAGCCAGGCAGGCTAGCAGGAGGAGTAGGTTGGGGTGACGAAGGAACCCCAACACGGAATGTTGCGTCGTGTACTAATCTCAATGCTCAACCTATCCGGGGTACATGCACGATGCGATACCGCCGCGCCAGAATTGCTGGAGCAACCTACTTCTTCACGGTCAACCTGGCCGATCGCCAATCCAGCTTGCTCGTCGAATACATTGATGCATTGCGAGAAACGCTGCGGCACGTCCGGCGTGAGCATCCTTTCGGTATCGATGCGATGGTCATTCTCCCCGAGCATCTGCACGCGATCTGGATGTTGCCGACCAACGATGCGGATTTTGCCACACGCTGGATGCTCATCAAGGCGGGGTTTTCCCGGCAAATGCCTCCAGTGGAGCGCCGCTCACTCAGCCGCACGACCAAGGGTGAGCGCGGCATTTGGCAACGTCGCTACTGGGAACACCTGATTCGGGACGAGCAGGACTTCGCGTGTCATGTCGCTTACATTCACTTCAATCCAGTCAAGCATGGGCTCGTGATACGTGCGGTGGATTGGCCGTATTCGTCGATCCATCGCTATATCCGGCAAGGTCTGGTGGCGTCAGATTGGGCGTCGGAGGCTACGGAAGAGACCGGGTTCGGAGAGTGATGCAGGCATGTGAGATTTGTATGACCTGCTCAATCGGGCTGTTGGGGTTCGCCTGCTCACCCCAACCTACTGTTTGCTCAATGTAAGAGCGGGCTGTTGGGGTTCGCCTGCTCACCTCAACCTACTGTTTGCTCAATGTAAGAGCGGGCTGTTGGGGTTCGCTTGCTCACCCCAACCTACTGTTTGCTCAATGTAGGTTGGTGCTGAGCGCAGCGAAGCCCAACCAATTTTTGGTTTCTGTTTGCTCATTTGCAGGCTAGTGTTGTTGTTTTCCTTGAGGTATCTTGCCGATCTTGCCCAGCTCCATAGTCGAGAGTAAATCGATGCGAAAGACCTTGATTAAATTTCTATTTCAGCATTGGTGGCTGACTTTTCTATTGATGGGGCTTTTCTTTTTTCTGTTTGGGGTCACCTCTCTGAATCTATTTGTCCTGCTCAAGGCAAATATCGATCTGTATATCGAACATGGCGCCATGGTGATCGCCGATGGCGCTTTGCGCCAATTGATCGAGCTACTCAGTTACGGCTATCTCAGCTTGTTGTTTTATACCCTGTTCAAGGTTTGCGAAAACGTGCTGGTCAATCGCTTGACCGGCATCCGCAGGGATGTCTGAGCCTCCAAAACGGGCATCAATGCGAAGGGCATGATTTGAACGTGAACGCCGACCCTGTTTTTTCAAGGTGAGCGCAAACGGAAATGAGCATTGACCGACTCATGGATAAACGATGCATTATGATGTTGAATAAAAAACTTCCACTACCACTTTTCAGGATCAAGACATGCAGCATTATGCACCAAGGGTTTTAGCTACGGTCGCCGCCGCTTTTCTGGCGGTGGGTGTGTTCTTCGGTTCGGTGTCCGTGCGCGCCGAGGAGCCACCCAAGAATTTTATCCCTAACTTCATCGGTCTCGGCGTGGGAGTGACGCCGGAATACAGTGGTTCCGACGATTACGTTTGGGGCGCGGCGCCCGGTCTGTATTATCAATTCAAGGATAGCAACCGATTTATCGAGTGGTATGGCCCGGTCGCCGATATGAACTTGCTCGATTCGCCGACTTGGCAGGTAGGACCGATTCTCGCTTACCAGTTTGGGCGCAATGATGTGGACGATGATGTCATTGCACGCCTGTCGGATGTGGATGGCACGATTGAGGGAGGACTGATCGTCTCGTACACACATAATAACTTCGAGGGCATTCCATGGCGTTTGCGAGTTGGCGCCCAGGTACTGGGCGATTTGGGCGACGTTTACAGTGGGACGCATAGCTCGCTGTGGGCGAATTTCTGGTTCCCGATCAGTCATCGGGCCGTCGTGGGCATCGGCGGCGGCGCCTCGTGGGCCAGTTCGAGCTTCAATCGAGCTTATTATGGAATCAGTTCGCGTGACTCCCTGGCCAGTGGCTTGCCAGCGTTCAATCCGGGCGGCGGATTGACGCAATGGTATGCCTGGCCGGCGGTGGTCTTCCAAATCACTCCGGAATGGTACGCGGGCGCTGGGTTGCTATACCAGCGAATTTCTGGTGATGCTGCCGATAGCCCGATCGTCAAGCACGGCGACGCCAATCAGGTGAGCGGTGGCGTCGGCGTCGGTTACGCCTGGAAGTAAGCTGTCGCCGATCCATGTCCACACTCGAAGATCCGTTCTTTTTCAAGGCAGGTGCGCTGCGACTGGAGGGCCGGTTGCATCTCGCCCCTGGCCCGGAGGCGGTCGTGATCACACATCCCCACCCGCTGTATGGCGGCGAATTGGACAATCCGGTGGTGGCGGTGCTGGCCGATGGGTACCAGCGACTGGGCTACAGCACCTTGCGCTTCAATTTTCGCGGAGTCGGCGCTAGCGAGGGCGCGTACGACGATGGCGGCGGGGAACTGGATGACCTACGCGCCGCGACGGAATTTCTGGCCGGCCAGGGTAAGCGCGTCACCGAGCTGGCCGGCTATTCCTTCGGCGCTTGGATCAATCTGCGCTTGGGTCCACCGTTGGCCACGGTTCGTCGATTGCTTTTGGTCGCGCCGCCGGTCGCGTACCTGGAGTTCGACGCCATCCCTCCGGTGTCAGCCGAGCCGGTGGTGATCGTTGGCGACCGTGATTCGTTCGCCCCACTGGATTTGTTACGGCAACGGATGACATCTTGGCATCCAGCCGGCCGCTTGCATGTATTACCGGGCGCCGATCATTTTTATGCGGGGGCGCTGGATCGGTTGGCGCACTTGGTGGAAGCGGTGCTGACCTAATAAAAATGTCTGTTCCTGGGGCGACGGGCGAGAAGCGCAAAAATCGGGGGCTGCTCAGAACGGACCGCCGGACCGTTCATCCTCGATCGTGAGTGGTCAGGACGCTACTCCCGCTATATGGCGCAATCCAGCCATTTTCGCGCTTTTGTCAGCCCGGTCAGGTATGAGAATCGCCAACTGCTCTTGATAGGTGAAGTCACCGTCGATCAAGCCGACCAGTATCCGCGCCATGACGTGGTCCGGCAGTGCTCGAAAACGCGCCAGTAGTTCCGTCTCGCGATACCACTCTTGGCCAGCGCTGTTCCGACAAGCATCATGCAAAGCCCCGCGAACGCTGGCTAAACAGCTTTCGATCTTGATCAAACTGGTAAAGATCGACTCGTCGAGGCTTTCGGTCAGCATGATTGCGGCGAGGCGCTGTTGCAAGTCGGATAAGGTGTCCACCGCCTGAATAGCGGCGTTCTGCAGGGAGTTAGGAGTAGAATTGGCAGGATTCATATGGGGTTGGCAAGGATGAGGAGATGGGATGCTTCAAAAAAGACTGGCGATGCCGGGCAGTAACGTGACCATGATCAAAATGATGACCAGCAGGGTCGCTTGCAGGGTTTCCACGGTTTATCTCCATAGCCGATTCGATTTGAGGTGGTGTTGGCAATCTCGCTGGATTCATGTAAGTATTTCCAGCCAATTCTGCTCTTCAAAGAATCACTTTGTCTCTTAGAGCAAGGCGCCAATCCCAATCAAGAGATGGGCCAATCATTCAGTTTCACTCTAAAAAATAATCATATTTATATTCAAATGGATATGTTTTTATGGCCGAAGTGAGAGGATGCGGGGAAGCAAAAGGGGTGTTTCAATTTGAAATGATCTTCAAGATACGCTTTCATTTTGGAATTGGAGGATAGATGCAGGGACTTGTGGGCGTCGTGCTGATCCTGATGATCTCGTGGGCGATCAGCGAGGATCGTAGCGCCATTCGATGGCAGCCGGTGCTGATCGGTGTCGCACTCGCGCTGGTATTCGCGCTGGCGCTCTTGAAAATTTCCGGGGTACGCGAGGCCGTGCTCGGTCTCAACACCGTGGTCGAGGCCATCCAGGCTGCGACCCAGGCAGGTACCGGCTTGGTCTTCGGCTATCTTGGCGGTGGCCCGTTGCCCTTTGCCGAGAACCGGCCAGGCTCAAGTTTTATCCTTGCCTTTCAATCTCTTCCGGTGGTGCTGGTGATGTCGGCGCTGTCCGCGCTGCTGTTCCACTGGGGGGTCCTGCAATGGGTCGTGCGTGGCTTCTCCTGGGTGTTGCAAAGGACCATGGGAATTGGTGGTGCGCTGGGTTTTGCGACGGCGGCCAATGTATTCGTCGGCATGGTCGAGGCGCCGCTGCTGGTGAAACCGTACCTGGCGCGCATGAGCCGAGGTGAACTGTTCGCGGTGATGGTAGTCGGCATGGCTGGCATCGCTGGAACGATGATGGTGTTGTACGCTTCTCTGCTGGCGACCATTGTGCCGGGAGCTTTGGGCCACATCCTGGTCGCTTCGGTGATCACCGCTCCGGCGGGACTGGCGATCTCGGCGCTGATGGTCCCGTTTGGGACGGAGGAGACCACCGCTGGCGTTTTCGATGAAACGCTGCGCTCCGGCAGCACTATGGATGCGATCACCCGAGGCACTACCGATGGCTTGACGTTATTTCTCAACATTCTCGCCATGTTGGTCGTGCTGGTCGCACTGGTCAGTCTTGCCAATGCCATCCTTGCGGCTTTGCCTGCAGTAGCTGGCGCACCACTGACCTTGCAGCGGATCATGGGCTGGTTGTTCGCGCCCCTGGCATGGTGTTTGGGCCTGCCTTGGGCGGAAGCCACGCTTGGCGGTGCGTTGCTCGGCTCTAAGACCGTGCTCAATGAATTCGTCGCCTATGTCGATTTTGCCAGGCAGGCCGACGCTTTCTCGGCGCACTCACGCCTGATCTTGACGTATGCTCTGTGTGGCTTTGCGAATTTCGGCTCGCTCGGCATCATGATCGGAGGCTTGGGGCAGATGGCGCCTGGGCGCAAGACCGAGATCGTTCAGCTCGGGATGAAATCCATCCTTGCCGGCACCTTCGCCACCTGCTTGTGCGGGGCTATGATCGGAGTTCTGGCCTAGAAGTTAGAAACTGAGCTCGTAGAGATGGTATCCCGCATACCAGGTTCGGTGCAGTAACTGCCACTGCGAAACATTTCTCCGCCATGGGCGAAACCGATCGTCACGAAGGCGACAATTTATCTGGCCCTTCAGTAGCGCGTTGCTTCTCCAATTTTTGCTTGACATCTAAAATGTAATCGTTTACAAATTTATTGCGTTAAAAGCGCAGTCCACCTCGGAGATAAATATGAAAACGATTACTAGATCCTGTATTCGCCTGGATGTTCGCGTGCAGAGCAAAGACGAGGCGATCCGCACCGCTGGCCAACTGTTGGCCGATGCTGGTTACATCGAACCCGGTTACATCGACAGCTTGCGCAAGCGTGAGCAGGTCGCTAACACCTTCCTCGGCGGTGGCGTCGCCATCCCGCATGGGATGATCGAAGACCGTCACCTGATCCACCATACCGGCATCGCTATCCTGCAAGTACCTAACGGGGTGGAATGGAACGAAGGTCAAAAAGCCTATCTGGTGGTGGCCATCGCCGCCCAATCCGATGAACATATCGCGCTGTTGCGCCGCCTGACCCGCTTGATGCAACAACCCGAGGCGCTCGATACCCTGTTCCACGCCGAAAACCCGCTGGTGCTGATTGCCGCTCTAGGCGACGCGGCGGAACCGACGCCGGTCGTCACGCTGGCGGAGCCGGCTTGGCCAGCCGACGCCGAAGTGGCGTGGACGGTGGATTATCCCAACGGTCTGCACGCCCGGCCGGCCAGCCGCTGGGTGGAGACTGCGAAACGCTTCCCCAGCGAATTTCGCATCTATAAAGGCGATGAATATGCCGACGCCAAGGCGCTGACCGAATTACTGGCCCTCGGCATCACCTGTGGCGCCATCCTACGGCTGGCCGTCCGAGGCGCCGACGCCCAACGAGCACTGCAAGCCCTGCATGAGACGGTGCGTGGCCTGTCCGCCGAGGAAAAAGCCGACGCCGAACGCGCGCGCCGTAATGCCTTAACCGCGCGCAAGGCTACGCCAGACTGGACCCCGGCTGGTTCTCCCACCACCTTGTACGGCATCGGCGCCAGTCCTGGGCTGGCCGTCGGCAAGTTGGTGCGTCACGTCTCCCAGCGCTTCCAGGTCACCGATCAACCCGGCGACGTGGTGGCCGAGGGCGAAATGCTAGAACAGGCGCTGTTAGCGGTCCGCACCGAGCGGGAAGAACTGGAAACACGCACTCGCCAGCGCTTGAGCGCCGCCGAGGCCGCGATTTTCGCCGCCCAGCGCGAACTATTGGCTGATCCGGTCCTGATGCGGGATGCACTGGCCACGATCATGCAAGGCCACGGCGCAGCCTGGTCCTGGCAGCGGGCGTTGCGGGCGCGGATCGATAAACTGCAACAGGTTGCTGATCCCCTGCTGGCGGCGCGGGCCCTGGATCTGCGCGACGTCGGCGAGCAAGTGCTGGCCCGGCTGCTCGGGATCGAACGGCGGCAGATGGTGCTGTCGGAACCGTCGATCCTGGTGGCGGAAGATCTGACCCCCTCCGATACCCTGCATCTCGATACCAAACACGTCCTAGGGCTGGCTACCAGTGTCGGCGGTCCCACCTCGCACACTGCCATTCTGGCCCGCACCCTAGGTCTGCCAGCCATCGTCGCCGCCGGCCCGACGTTGATGACTGCCCCAGAAGGCGGTACGGCCGTTATCGACGGCGGTAGTGGTTGTCTCTATCTAGAGGTCAGCGAACAGGATCAGCGCAGCGTCGCCGAAGTGATCGCTAGGCAAAAGGCTGCTCGCGAGGCATTGCGCGCGGTCCGTCACCAGCCGGCGACCACCACCGATGGCTATACCGTGGAAATCGCCGCCAACGTCGCCAACCCGAAGCAGGCCGCCGCCGCCATCGACGCTGGCGCTGAGGGTGTCGGCTTGATGCGCACTGAATTTCTGTTTCTGGAGCGTGACCATGCCCCGGACGAGGAAGAACAGTACCAGGTCTATCGTGAAATGACCGAGGTGTTGGCTGGACGGCGCTTGATTATCCGGGCGCTGGACATTGGCGGCGACAAGCAGGTCCCCTATCTGAATCTGCCGCAGGAGGAGAACCCATTCCTCGGGGTGCGCGGCGCACGGCTGCTGTTGCAACGTCAGGATTTACTCTACGCTCAGTTACGGGCCTTGTACCGCGCCGCGCAGCATGGTCCGCTGTGGATCATGTTTCCGATGGTCACCCATCTCGGTGAGATCGAGGCCTTGCGTGAGCACTGTGAACGCGCCCGCCAGCAGGTCAACGCTCCCGAGGTGAAGTTAGGGATTATGGTGGAAATCCCGGCCGTGGCGGTCATGGCCGATCGATTCGCCGCGCAAGTGGATTTCTTTTCCATCGGCACCAACGATCTGACTCAGTACGCGCTGGCGGTGGATCGTCAGCATCCAGAGTTGGCGGCTCAAGCCGATAGTCTGCACCCAGCGGTGCTGAATCTGATCGATGCGACGGTGCGCGGCGCGCAAACCGCCAGTCGATCTGGCGGCAGTGGTTGGGTCGGCGTCTGCGGCGGACTGGCCGGCGATCCGTTGGGCGCCCGCATCTTGACCGGCCTCGGCGTCGATGAATTGAGCATGAGTGCTCAAGATATCGCCCCGGTGAAAGCCGCATTGCGCGGCGAATCGCGAACGGCAATGCAGGAACTGGCTCAGCGCGCCTTGCGTGCCCGCACCGCCGACGAGGTGCGCGCGCTATGAATCCCTTGAATCCGTTTGCCCATCCTGCCCAAGTGGTCACCGTCGCCCTCAATCCAGCGCTGGATCAGACCATTGAAGTGGCTGGTCTGCAACCTGGCGTGGTCAACCGCGCTTTACGAATGCAGATCGATGTCGGCGGCAAGGCAGTCAACGTCGCCTCCTGCCTGTCGGATTTTGGCGTGCATGCCGCCGTCGCCGGTCAACTGGGCCGCGACAATGCGGCGCTGTTCGAGGAATTGTTCCAGCGTAAGAAGATCGCCAACCACTGTTGCTATCTCGATGGCCTGACCCGGATCAACACCAAACTGGTCGATACCGTCAGCGGTGAAACCACCGATCTCAATATGCCGGGGCCGGAATTTGCACCGGCGGCGGCAGCGGATTTGCTGAACCAAGTCCTGGAGCGGCTTGAGCGGCTGGCGGAACACGTTGACTGGATCGTGCTGTCGGGCAGCTTGCCGCCGGGGATGCCTGTGGACGTTTACGCGACCATCATTGAACAGACTCAGGCAGCGGGTGTATCGGTATTGCTGGACACCAGCGGCGCCCCTTTGAAAGCGGCGTTGGCCGCCGGTCCCCGATTGATCAAGCCCAATCGACATGAACTCGCCGAGTTGTTCAACCGGCCACTCGACAGTTGGGCTGCGCTGGTTGCCGCTGGGCGAGAATTGTTGCACGGCTCGCCTGCTCCGGAGTGGGTCGTGGTTTCGCTGGGCGGCGACGGTGCGCTGTTCCTGACTCGCGAGCAGGCGCTGCACGCGCATCCCCTGCCGGTTGCGGTGACCAGCACAGTCGGCGCGGGCGATGCGATGGTCGCCGGGCTGGTCGCCGCCCGTCTCGGAGACTTGTCGCTGGCTGAAACCGCGCAACTGGCGACCGCCTTTTCCGCCGCCAAGCTGACCCGGTTGGGACCGCATTTACCACGTCCGGCGGAAGTCCGCGCCTTGGCCGAGCAAGTCGTTGTAACCCCCGTTGCTTGAAGAGAAAATCGAGAATTGAGGAGTACCGAACATGACGAAAATCATCGCTGTCACTGCATGCCCGACCGGCATTGCCCACACCATCATGGCTGCTGAGGGATTGGAGCAAGCCGCCAAACAACTAGGTCACGACCTCCAGGTCGAGACCCAAGGTTCGGTGGGTACCCGCAACACGCTGTCCGCAGCCGACATCGCCGCGGCTGACGTGGTGATCATCGCCGCCGATACCCGGGTGGACATCGCTCGCTTCGCTGACAAGCCGCTGTACGAAACCACCACCGAACCTGCGATTCGCAACGGAGTGGAAGTGCTCAAAACCGCGTTGGCCAGCCTACCGGTAGCGAAGAAGCCCGCCTCATCGCCTGCTGCCGGTTTGAAGATCGTCGCCATTACCTCTTGCCCGACCGGCATCGCGCATACTTTCATGGCGGCAGAGGGTTTGGAACAGGGCGCCAAGAGTCAGGGCCACACGATCAAAGTGGAAACTCAGGGTTCGGTCGGAGCGAAAAATACCCTGACCGCCGAGGATATCGCTGCCGCCGATCTGGTGATCATCGCCGCCGATACCCAGGTGGATAAAACCCGCTTTGCTGGCAAGCGGTTGCATGAAGCCAGCACCAAAGCGGCGATTCACGATGGCGCGGCGTTGGTACGCACCGCCATTGAGCAAGCCCAGGTGCAGAGCGCTGAGGTCGGCGCTGTGAATGACGATGACCAGGTCCAGCAGGCCAAGGCGCAGCAGGCGGCGACCCGCACCGGCGCCTACAAACATCTGATGACCGGCGTGTCCTACATGATTCCGTTTGTGGTCGCCGGTGGACTGCTGATCGCCATCAGCTTCGCCATCGGCGGCATCAATGTGTTCGAGAATGTCAACGCCGGCACGTTGGGCTGGACCTTGTTCCAAATCGGCGCGAAAGCGGGATTCACGTTAATGGTGCCGGTGCTAGCTGGTTATATCGCCTATTCCATCGCCGACCGGCCCGGTATCGCCCCCGGCATGATCGGCGGCATGATCGCCAGCACCATTGGTTCTGGCTTCCTGGGTGGCATTGCTGCAGGTTTCCTCGCTGGCTATAGCGTCAAGTGGATGAGCGATCATATCCGTTTGCCGCGCACTCTAGACGGCCTCAAGCCGGTATTGATCCTACCTTTGCTCGGTACGGCGGTCGTCGGCTTGCTGATGTATTTCGTGGTGGGCGAGCCGGTGGCCGCCGCTCTCGCCACCATCACTGCTTGGCTGAAAGGCTTACAGGGCAGTAGTGCGATTTTCCTCGGCCTGCTGTTGGGCGTGATGGTGGCTTTCGATATGGGCGGGCCGGTGAACAAGTCGGCTTACGCCTTCGCCACCGGGCTGATCGTCAGTGAAGTCTATGCACCGATGGCCGCCGTTATGGCGGCGGGCATGGTGCCGCCGCTAGGCTTGGCTTTGGCCACTTTTCTGTTCAAGAATCGCTTCTCGCTGGACGAGCGGGAGGCGGGCGGCGCCACCGCTGTGTTGGGTCTCGCGTTCATCACTGAGGGGGCAATTCCCTACGCCGCCAAGGACCCGCTGCGGGTGATTCCAGCACTGATGATCGGTGCCGCTATGACCGGTGCGCTGTCCATGGTGTTCGGTTGTGAGTTACGGGTTCCACACGGTGGGGTGTTCGTGTTGCCGATTCCCAATGCCGTGACCCACCTGGGTCCCTATCTGGCCGCGATCGCCGTGGGAACGCTGGCGACGACTGCTGCGCTGTTCTTTCTCAAGCGACCGGTTGAAACCCAGGTGGTAAGCGCATCCTAAACTCCTCCTTGTGGTGCGTGTGGAAGTCAGTTCTCCATGCTTTCCCACGGACGGCGCAGATTCCGTCCGTGGGTTTTTTTTCATGGAGTCTACATGCTAAGGATGGCTGAACTGACGTAACAGGTTATAGGGTCAAAGATGCCCTCACATGCATAGCGAAATAAAAGTGATATAACTTTAGATGGTTATTCGATTTTTTGGCAAGCTCGACCGGCATTCCTACTCCGACGTGGTCTGAATTCTCAACCGGAGATCATCTCTCATGAAAATCGCCGTTTTCAGCAGTAAATCCTACGATCGCCATTCATTAGAGCGTTACAACGCGTCGTTTGGCCATGAACTAACCTTCTTCGAACCGCGCCTATCGTTGGAAACGGTGGCGCTAGCGCGGGGGTTTCCCGGCGTATGCATCTTCGTCAACGATGCTTGCAACGCTACGATGATCGATGATCTAGCCCAGCACGGCACAAGCTTCATTGCCACCCGCAGCGCCGGCTACAACCAGATCGATCTGGCGGCGGCGGCCCGGCATGGCGTCACGGTTGCGCGGGTGCCAGCTTACTCGCCCAACGCGGTGTCGGAATTTACCTTGGCCCTGATTTTGACCTTGGGGCGCAAGACTCATAAAGCCTACAATCGCAGTCGTGAGTTCAATTTCGAGATCGCTGGCTTGGAAGGCTTCGAACTGCGTGACAAGACGGTTGGGGTCTTCGGCACCGGTAAAATTGGCCGGATGGTGATCAAGAACCTGAGCGGTTTCGGTTGTCGCATCCTGGCTTACGATCAATATCCCAACGAGGAAGCGAAAAAATACGCCACTTATGTGGACGGTCCCACTTTCGCCCGCGAAGCGGACATCATCACCCTGCACTGCCCGCTGACCCCCGACACCCATCACATCCTCAACGAGCAAACCCTGCCTTATCTCAAGGATGGTGTGTTCATCGTCAATACCAGTCGCGGTGCTTTGCTGGAGACCGATAAGGTGATCAAGTTTTTGAAAACCGGTAAGATCGGCCTGTTAGCTATCGATGTGTACGAGGAAGAGGCCGATTATTTCTACCAGGACTTGTCCGACAAGATCCCGACCGATGATGAGTTGGCGCGACTGCTGACTTTCCCCAATGTGCTAGTCACCTCGCACATGGCTTTTCTCACCGATCATGCCCTCCGTAACATCGCTGAAACCACCTTGGGTAACTTTGCCGAGTTCGAACGCACTGGGCAGTGCGCCAATGCGATCAGCGAGTGAAATCGATTGGCGGCGTTCTCAGCGAAATTGGATGCCACGGAACTTTCAATACGCGGCATCCATTGGCGAATGCCATTTAGGTCAAAACAAGACCTTGACGCCGATAGACACGACGTTCTGGTCGCCATAGAGGAGCGTGTCGGCGTTCCGCCCGATGTACTCGGCCCATAGCAAAGTCCGTTTGCTGAAGTTGTACTGATAGCCGAGCCGGTAGTTATCGATAGTGTCCTCGCTATCCATTCCAGTGTCGGTCTGACCATAAGCGGCCCGGACGATGTTGTTACCGAAGGCGTACTGGCCGGTGAGGAACCAACTTTTGGCGTCATCGCCGGTGGCGAGCGGTACGCCATTTTCACGGTATTGGCGCTGGAAATTGACGTCGGTAAAGTTACCCTGCTCGTAAATCAAGCCGACTAACCACACATCCGTTTTGTAACCCAGACCGAATCCCCAATTGTCCAGATTGAGATCAACGGTCTGGTTGTCGCCGATAGCGACGTTGCTATCGCCGTCCATCTTGATGTAAGTCAATCCGGCGAAGTACGGACCCTGCATATATTTGAGGTTGATGTTCCAAATATCGACGTTGTCTGAAAAGCCCTCGGAGGCGTTGATCCGGCTATCCAGTACGAACAAGGCTTCGACGCTGAAGCCATTGAAGATCGGCGTCTGGTAATCGATGCTGTTGGCCAGGGTGCTCAAAGCGCCATTGTCAGAGGTCCTGCGATCGACCCCGGAACCCAGATAAACCGTGCCGTCAAACATCTTGGAACTATTCCAAATATCGACCACATTCAGCACCTTCCAATAGGGCGTGTCTTGGGTGCCTAGGGTCACCGCCCCGAACTCACCCTTGAGGCCGACAAACTTTTGGGCGAGTCCAGCGAAATTACCTCCCTCGGTCATGTCCACAGCAAACTCGTATTGGTAGAAGGCGCTCAGATTACCACCGAGCGTTTCATAACCTCGGATGCCTAGTTTGGAGCCGTTATTAACTACATCCCAGTAGGGGTCGGGATCACGGTTGTTATCGATATAATCCACCGAAACCTTGGCCTCGCCGTATAGAACAGTGTCAGCTTGGGCAAGCAACGGGGTCGCTAGGGCAGTAGTGACGGCTAGGGAGATGGCGACTCTTTGCATGGTTTGAATCCTCCTGGCGGAAGGGTGACGATGAAATCGTTTTCATATATATAAAATTGGCTTAAGAGCTTTTTAACAGCCATTATTTGTAAACGATTACATTTTTGTTGTCAATTAATTTCCCATGAAAATTTATACAGCCTCTAATTGAACCACTACCGAATTTCGTGAGAGGATTATTTGCAGGCCGCTACAGCTAGGCACCTTTTACACCCACCAACACAGGCTGAAAATACACCCCGTCTAAGAGCCTGTTCATGATCTTTTAACGTGGAATTGATTCAAGGAGTCCTCACAGAAGGAGGACACCGTGGAGAAGAAGTATCCGAGCGACATCAGCCGCGAAGTATTTGAAGAAAAAGTTCTGCCAGTGTTGAGACGGGCGAGGAAGCAAACGAAGCCGACAACCGTTGATTTGTATGATGTTTTCAACGGTATTTTGTATGTGCTGAAAAGTGGCTGCCAATGGCGAATGCTGCCATCTGACTTTCCGAAGTGGCGCACCTGCTATGACTACTGGCAAAAATGGAGCGCCAAAGAAGACGGGAAACAAAGCCTCTTGGAAGAGGCCTTAAAAAAATGGGGTTGGCGACGTTCGACGCGGCCTTGGGCGGGATGCGAAGACGACTTTTCTTATCGTTGACGCGCAAAGCGTCAAGAATACAGACACGGCGGAACAAAAAGGCTTTGACGGTGGCAAGCTTGTTTCCGGAATCAAACGGCACATCGGCGTAGATACAAACGGGCTGCCTCATGCCATTCACGTCACCACCGCCAATGTCACCGATCGGGCCGGAGCCTTGGCCATGTTTGCCGCCTGCAAAGGCAATTTAACACGCGTCATCAAAGTGTTGGCTGATGGCGGCTACACGGGTGAATCGTTCTCTTCCGGGACTTTATCTGCAATCGGCGCGTCTGTTGAAATCGCCAAACGCAGTGAGCTTCATCAGTTTGCCGTTATTCCAAAACGCTGGGTCGTCGAACGCGCTTTTGGCTGGCTCGAAAAATGTCGCAGGCTTTGGAAAAATTGCGAACGCAAACTCAACACCAGCCTTAACATGGTCGTTTTGGCTTTTCTTGCCCTGCTCCTCAAAAGATCATGAACAGGCTCTAAGCGCTCCACGCTTTTAAATCCTGCCTCTGCCATGAGAACTAACATCCGATCAACCGGAATGGCATAGTAGCGCGACCGCATGACATGGGCGTGTGGCTCCGAGCCAGCCATGTTGTCCTCGATGAAGTACATGGAGACCGCGTACTGCTCTCCATAAAAATCCCAAACCTGCCAGATGAGATAACGGACATCACCAACTTCTCGAACCCCGTACGGCTTCACAATACCTTGGCCTCGCTCTTCCTTCGCGTAATCGCGAATCGTTAAGATACAACCACCACCTAGACGTAACCGAGAATGCATTGCCCGGAGTGCCGTGAATATCTCTTCATCTGTAAGCAGATGCGGTATCGAGTTATCAGCGCATAGAACCACATCGAATCCCACGGGATGGTGAGATTCAATGCTCCGCATATCGCAAACTGAAAACTGAATTGCGAGTTCTCGAGCTTCGGCCTCCTGACGTGCTCGGGCAACTGCCCTCTCCGATAAATCAGATGCCGTTACAGAAAATCCTTTCGCGGCAAGGCCTAAGCTTTGAGTCCCTATCCCGCACGCGACATCGAGAATTGATCGAGTTTCATCACCCCAGCGCCCTCGGATCAACTGAGCCAGCTGCTGCCCCTGCCTTTCGATACTGGCCTCCCAATCTTGATAAATCAAGTGGTAATACGGAGATAGTTCATCGTAGAAATCTCGCATAAGACTCACCTTAAGGTGTTAGTGGGGCGGCGGATAACCGCTGCTATAATCCGCCTGACTTTTTTCTTAAATAAACTTCGATTATTTTTTTGTCAAACCATGCTTTCGCTAAAAGCAGCTATCGAGATTGTTCCTTCGATTGAATAGATGATATCAGTATGGTAGGTTTTTTTAATCGATAATGAGGAGATTAATATGCAAAAAAAGAACCATTCACTAGCGTTTACGGCTATTCTATCGCTCGTAATCTTGCCGGCATGCGTTTACGCACAACCCATCCTTGTGGGGCCTCCGACCTTCTCGACGGTCTCGCAGATCACCGAGGACCGCGCGCTCCAGGCAACGAACGCCATCAACCACAGCGCCAGTTCGGCAACCTGGAAAAGCACTGGCGCAACCAGCGCTTCGAATGGTCCGATCTTGATCACCGTTCCGGGTACTCAGCAGCCAACGGTCGCCGACGGTATTGCTTCCGATACCGAGCTCAAAAGCGTGAGTCGTGTGACGGGCTCGCTCGGCGCCAGGGCACCGGGGGCGACGATGCCCAGTGTGCGGGCAACGAACCGCTCCGATATCACACGTTTTTTCTTGTTTGACTCGAGTACGCTCGGCACCGTGCCTGTCACATTCACCGCTTTTCTGGATGGCGAGATGACGACGACGGCGGGCTACGAGATTCTCAGCGCCGCCTCGAACGCGCGGGTGACCTTAGGCCTCGATGTTGTTGACATCAGCGGTGCTCTGATCACAAACGTCTTTGAGGTATCCGCCCGCAGCGAATTTGCACCGGGAGGAGGACTTCCCCGGTGGACGCTCCTGACCAGCGAACTCGGCGCAGCAGCCAACGGCAAGTGGTCGAATTCGTTTACCGACACTACACCAGGGGGGGCCTTCTTCGGCAACGTCTACGATATTGACTACCTCGAAAACTTCGCAAATGCTTATCAAGCGCCAATCGGTGTGCCAATCGGATTCAACTGGTATCTCGAGACCGAGGCTTTCATCGAAGGCACGACGGCGGTCAACATCCTGTTAGAATCGGACTTCTTCAACACCCTCACCGTGGACCAAATGATTGACTCGAGCGCTGCTAACCTGGCTACTATGACAGAGGTTCTAGTCACACCGCTCGTTTCCGCTGTTCCGCTGCCGACGACCTGGCTCTTGCTTGTCAGTGGACTCGTAGTCGGTTTCGTAATATCAAAGCGCGGCAAGCCAGTAGACTGGCTATCCAGAAGCTCGCCGTCCTCGACGATGCCCGGCAGCAGCACTTCGTTATCGACCCGTTCGTTGAGTCGAGGTGTCGCGGGGACCGCTCTCCTGCACTTCATCCACTCGCGCAGTTCGATCCAAGGACGCTACAACCACGATCCCGTAAGCGCCTAGCGGTAGGCGTCGCCGAATCGTTGCGAAGGGCGGAGAAACATGAAATCAGACGTTATCGAGCGGCGCTTTCCAAAGATCAATGGAGAATAGGAGGCGCTCATCGCACAAGCGCCGGGTGAAGAGCATCCGCTTGATCTTGATGTGGAACGGGCTTTTTTGGAAAAGGCGGTCGTGGTGCGCGAAGGTAGCCCTGTACTGCCCCAAAAATTCCTTCTATGGGAATCAAACTGAAGAGGCTGATTGATGGAGGTCGTGATGGGGAAGCAACGCAACAGTTGGAGTGTTGAGGAAAAGTGAGCGATCGTGCTGGCGGTCTTGAGCAAGCGCCAAAGCGTGGCAGAGATCGCCCGCCAGCCGACCCACGAGCGATCATTCCTATTTTCAAAAGGCATCAACGCGCTGTGCATGGGTCTGCAACCAACTACAGAACAAATCCGCTGACAAGGGTGGAGCGATCAGATAACCTTGACCCGCATCGCAACCCATTTGGGCCAAGCGTTGCAGCTGCACTTCGGTTTCTACACCCTCCGCCACCACGCGTAGATTCTGGCTTTGGCCTAAGGCAATGATGGCTTTGGCAATCGCGCCGTTACTCTTTCCACCCGTGATATCGTTGACAAAAGCCCGATCGATCTTGATCGCACTCACCGGGACATGCTGCAAAGAGGTAAAGGTCGCATAGCGGGTGCCGAAGTCATCAATGGTCAGCGTCACGCCAAGCTGTTGAAGCGCTAGCAGGACCTGATGTGAGGTGCCTCTATCGAGGAAACAGCTCTCGGTAATTTCCAAATCGATCGCTGTCGTCAATATGCTGTGTTTATCCAGGATTTGCTTGAACACAACCGGGAAGTTTTCATCCATACATTGACGCGCGGATACATTGATCGAGAGGCGCGGCACGACCAGCGCTTGCGCGCGCCAGGCGGCCAGCTGCGTACAGGCTAGCTCGATGACCTGTCGGCCGATTTGGAGGATCAGACCGGACAGTTCGGCAATCGGCAAGAAGCTGTCCGGTAACAGAACCCCTCGGCTTGGCGCACGCCAGCGCAATAGCGCCTCGGCGCCGATAATCCGCTGGGTGTCGAGGGCTATGATCGGTTGAAAATGAAGTTCTAGTTCGTGGGTATCCACCGCTTGTCGCAAGGCGGTTTCCGTTGCGACGCGTTGCTGCACGTTCTCCGTAAGCGAGGGTGTATAAAAATGGGCGACGTTGCCGCCCCGTGCCTTGGCCCGGTACATGGCAGTATCAGCGTTGCGAATGAGCACCGAGGCCTCATCGCCATCGGCGGGAAACAGGCTGATCCCAACACTGACGCCTAGCGCCAGTTCGCGTTCATTGACGACGAACGGCGCATCCAGTTCCTCAATAATCTTTGCGGCGACCAAGGCCGCGCTCCAGGATTCGGTGATTTCTTCGAGAAGAACGCCAAACTCATCGCCGCCCAGCCGCGCCAAGGTATCGCCTGCCCGCATGCATGTTTTGAGACGCGCGGCGGCGAGTTCCAACACCCGATCGCCGACTTCATGCCCGAAGCTGTCATTGATATGCTTGAAACCGTCCAAATCCAGGTACAGCAGGGCAACCCGACTGTTTTGACGTTGGGCGCGCGCCAGGCTATGCGCCAAGCGCTCATGAAACATCACGCGATTGACCAGACCGCTCAGCGGGTCATGGTGGGCCAGAAATTCCAATCGTTTCTCCGTCTCCTTCACGGTGCTGATATCGGCAAACACCACGACATACCCCCGCACGCCACCCGTTTCCGGACGAATCGCATCGACCGTCAACCAGGCAGCGAAGACTTCACCACTCTTACGTCGCAACCAAGCTTCACCGTGCCAACTCGCCTGAGTCTTTACACATTCCCAAATCGCACTGGACACAGTCGGTGACGGATGATCGGCAATGAGCAGCCCCCAGTTCTCGCCAACGCATTGATTCAGGGCATAGCCGGTCATCGCTTCAAAGGCCGGGTTGACCATGGTGAAATGGCGCTCATCATCCAGGATCGCCGCCGCTTCTGTCGTGCTGCGAAACACCGTATTGGCCGCCATCAGGCGTTGTTCAATTTTCTTCTGTTCCGTCACATCGCGGATCAATAAGTAGAAGCCCATCACTTGACCCGCACTCGTCAACTCCGGCACACAGGTGGTGCTGATATCGCGTTCACCCAGGCGGCGATGTGTCAAATGCGCCGTGGCTTCACAGGTTTCGCCCTGCAGCGTGCGCTCGATCAGCGGGCACAGGCTCTCATAAGCCGCGATGCCAAAAATTTGGCAAAGCGGTTCGCCAAGCAGGTTCTGTTGCGATAACCCAAACCAGCGCTCATAGGCGCCATTCACAAATTGAAAGCGGTGTTCCACATCGATATGAGCGATCAAAATTGGCAAGGCATCCGTAATAACCCGGATCTGTCGCTCGCGGTCTTGCACAGCGGCATACGCATTTTTGATCTCGGTAATATCGGAAAAGGTCATCACAACCCCATCGATATGCTGATCCAGGGTTCGATAGGGCAGGATACGTAGGAGAAACCAGTTACCCTGGTGGTCGCATACCTCTTCCTGAAAGGGTTGGAGTGTGTGCATGACCTGCTGGCAATGGTCAATCAGAACCCCGTCCTGGAAGCGTTGCACCACGTCGGCAATGGACCGACCGTGGTCAGCCTCGATAAACGCGAATAGGCGTGTTGCTGACGGGGTGTAGCGCCGCACTCGCAAGTCGGCATCCAGAAAGATCGTGGCAATCTCGGTGCTCGAAAGCAAATTGGCGAGATCGTTGTTCGCCGATTCCAGATCGTGAACCTTGTCGAGCAACTGATTGTTCACGGTGGATAACTCTTCATTGAGGGATTGCAGCTCTTCCCGGGAGGTTTCCAGTTCCTCGTTAGTGGACTGGAGTTCCTCATTCATGGACATCACTTCTTCGTTGGCTGCCTTTAATTCCTCGTTCGTGGTTTCGGCTTCTTCGATGGTAGTCTGCAAATCCTCTCGGGTAGCTTTCAGTTCGTGTTCCAGATGTTTGACTAAGGTTTCTTCACCCATCGGTACCTGATAGGCGGTGGGTTCGGTTTCCTTTTCGTCCTCGAAACAAATGAGGAACGTACCTTCCGTCTCATTGACCGGCCATATCTTGAGGCGTATTTCGTAGCGGCTGCTCGCATCGTGCAGCGCGATACGCCGAGCTTCGATGACCGTCTGTGTCCGCATCGCTTTTTGCAGGGTAGTGCGCAAGGCAGGGCGCAAACTTTCGCGCGCCAATGCGATCAGCTCATGCGTGGCGGTGCCTGTGGGCATTTCTAGGTAACGCGACGTGGCGCCATGAAAAAACAGCGCCTGGCCCGCCCGATCTACCAAGACAGCGGCGGGGGCATATTCCTTGAGCAGCTTGGCTTCGATCTGTTCACCTATGCGCCGCCCGGTCACGACCTTCGCGCGCCCAAGGACATTGCGTGGCGCTGCCATGACCGTATCACTCGCTATCCTATAGTAGTCGGGGCCATAGGCGCTGATAGGCCCATTGAGCCGACGGTAGAGACGCCATTTTTTTGAAAGGGTTTGGAACAGATCGGTGTGCGGGCCGATCGTCTCGGAATTGCCCAGAAACAGATAGCCGCCGTCCCGCAAAGCAAAGTGAAACAGGCGAATCACGTTCGTCTGGATTTCGCTATCCAGATAGATCAGCAGATTGCGGCAACTGATCAAATGCAGGCGCGAAAAAGGCGGATCGGTGATCAAATTTTGCGCTGCGAACACCACCGTTTCGCGCACCGATTTATTCACGCTGACTTGTTCGCCGTCGCGTGTGAAAAAGTACTGCAGATAGTCCGGCGGCAATTCTGTGGTAGCCGCAGCCGGATAGATCCCCGCTCGCGCGATTTCGAGCGCCTTGACGTCGATGTCCGTGGCGAAAACCTGTAAGCCCACCGATTTTTCGCTCTGTCGAATGGCGTCGATGAACAACATGGCCAGGGAATAGGCTTCCTCACCGCTCGCGCAACCGGGCACCCAAAGGCGGATCGGCTCCTCCGGTCGTATCTGCTCCACGATGGAGGGTGCAATCTCGGTTCTCAGCGTCTCGAAGGCTTCGGGTTCTCGGAAAAAACTGGTAACGCTGATAAGAAGATCACGCACCAGCTTGTCAATTTCATCTCTCGAAGCCTGGAGCAGTTTGAGATAGTCAGGCGGCTTTTCGATAGTGGCTAACCCCATGCGGCGGGCGATGCGGCGACCCAGCGTACCTTTCTTATAGTGGCGGAAGTCATGACCGGTTCGTGCTCGGATGATCGAGATCACGGCGTCCAGATCGTCAGGCGGTTCGACGGTCTTTGTGGGCAAGGGAAGTTCGCCGCGCACATAGGGGTGTTGCACGTAACGCACAAGTGTTTGCGGAATATCTTCCACCGCCAGACAGTAATCCACCAGACCGGTCGCCAGCGCACTGTGCGGCATCCCCCCGTATTGAGCGGTGGCCGGTTCTTGCACGATAGTCATGCCGCCACGGCCCTTGATTTCACGCAGACCCAAGGTCCCATCGCTGCCGGTTCCCGAGAGAATCACACAAAGGGCTTTTTCGCCCTGATCCTCTGCTAAAGAGCGTAAAAAGTGATCAATCGGCATCCGCATGCCCCGGCGTTCCGTTGGTGGACTTAGCCGCAATACACTCTCCTGAATCACTAGATAATGATTGGGTGGGATTACATAGACATGATTGGGCTTGACCGGGAGTCCGTCGATGACTTGCGCAACGGGCATGGTCGTGTACTTCGCTAACAAGTCTGCCATCAGGCTTTGGTGATTGGGATCTAGATGCTGCACCAGGACAAAAGCCAATCCCGTGTCCGGTGGCGTCGCCCGGAAAAACTGCTTGAGCGCTTCTAACCCGCCGGCTGATGCCCCAATGCCGACAATGGGAAAAGAGTTTAAGCTTTGAGTTTCATCCGGAGGATTCGCGCTGATGCTGTTCACGATAGAGCCGACCTTTTACAGAAATAGGACTTACGCATTGATGGTAGGACGAAATGATGGGCTGGGATAGTCCTTGGCAGCGATAAAGTGGCTGATAAACGAGACGACGACGTTTTGCTCCAATTCCCATTGCCACTGGTAGATACCGCCAATGAGTGCAGTAATCTGCAGCCGTTGCAGGGGAACGTAACCACAGAAATCCGCCGGCTATCTGCTTCGCCCAGCAGAAAGCAACTCAGGGAGTGAGGCTTGATGGGTAATCCGACAAAGCAGAATTAATTGACCAGTATGAAAAGCAGGTTGAACGTGAGATGATAATTGTAATCGATTACTTTAAGCAAAAATGAGGCATGCTAATGGCGCAAATTAAGGATGTCGCCAAACAGGCGGGGGTCTCGGTGGCCTCCGTATCACGAGTGTTGGCCGGGCATACCGGAGTCACTGAAGCGACCCGCCAGCGGGTGCTGGATGCGGTCCAGGCGCTGGATTATCGACCCGATTTGGCGGCGAGGCGGTTGCGTTCGCGCCGTACCGACACGATCGGCTTGATCGTCTCGGATATCCGCAACCCGTTTTTCACCGAGATCAGCCGCGCGGTCGAGGATATGGCCTATCAACACCGGATGCGGGTGATTCTCTGCAACGCTGACGAAGATCCGGAGAAAGAAGCGCTCTATCTCGACCTGATGCGGGATGAGAACGTCAGTGGGGTTATCTTGTCGCCTTCACTCTCGATCCTCGCACGCTTCCGGACGGGTGATTACCCATTTCCAATCGTATTGGTCGATCGTTGTGACCGCGAGACCACAGCCGATGCGGTCGTGCTGGATAACGTCGATGCCGCCTATCGCCTGACCGTCCACTTGATTGAGCAGGGTTACCGGCGTATCGCCTTTATTTCCGGGGCGAACAGCGCCACTGGTCGGCAGCGGCAGGAGGGTTATGTAATGGCAATGGCCACGCATGGATTGGAGACGTTGACTAAAGCAGCGCCGGCGACGGTAGATGCTGCTCGTGTAGCTGCGATTGAACTGGTGCAAAGACAGTCGTTACCCGATGCGCTGGTGGGGAGTAATGGCCTCATTCTGCTGGGGTTGGTCGAAGCTTTGCGAGAAACGCACCTTCAATTTCCCGAGCAGATCGGGCTAGCTGGTTTTGATGACTTGCCCTGGACTCGATTAGTGGGACCCGGCATCACGGTGATCGCCCAGCCGACTTACGATATCGGTCAGGCCGCGATTGAGTTGTTGCTTCAGCGGATTGCCCACCCGTCCCAGTCCGTGCGCCGAGTGGTGTTACGTGGGGAATTACGTGAGCGAGGGTCGAGCATGAAGCGGGTGTGAACATGCAGCGGCATGGCGCCATTAGGCTTTCGACGCCAGCCTACTCGCTGTTTTTGGCGGATTGGCGTCACTTCCTTGAGTCGATTCTCTACATGACATGGCAATTTGGCCTCTACCATCAGTGAGTGGGCTTTTATCTAGCGTCTAGATCTTGATCGGGGTCACGATCATCTGAATTTCCCGTAAGTGCAAGCGGCGCTGCATGGCGATGGCGGTATGGTTGTGCAACCATGAAATCAGCCAGTTTTCATGGGAGAAAATCAGCTTGCTGCCTAGACACACGCTGTTGGGGTACTCGCTGGTGACCTGCACGACCAGTTTTTCCAATTCTGTTTCCACATCAGTGCCGTAAGCGGCATAGGAGGCTGCCGCCCAGCCTTCGTTGTGGCAGTAATGGACGTAATAGCGGAGTGAATTCTCGATCTGGTACTGCAACGAACGGAGCGCGCCCTTGCCACCGAAGCTCTCCGCATCGACCTCGCCGACGCTCAGGAAAATGAAATTCTTAAAGTGACCTGTGAATACTTCATTGAGCCATTTGAGGGTATACATGCCCAAGCCACGGTTCTTACCGACCAAGAAGATAGCGGTCGGCTGAGTGGGGTCGAGGGGGGGTTCTGGCAAATCCTCGCCCCAGCCTGGACGCGGTGCGTAAAGCGCATCGACGGTGCGTAACTGCTGACGAACCCCTTCGTAGTGGTGTTTGATCAGTGCGCAGAGCGTGATGATCAAGCCGGTGAGCAGGATCGTCAGCCAGCCGCCCTCGGTGAATTTTTCCACGATGGTCACGATCAGAATGCCGCCGGTGACGGCAAAGCCGACCAACGATAGCAATAATCGTGGCTTCCAATGGGGCTCGTCATAGCGGTTGGTCCACCAATGCTTGCATAGACCGAGCAGCGACAGCGAAAAGGTCATGAACACGTTGATGCTGTAAAGTACGACCAGCACCGATACATCGCCTTCGGTCCACATCAAGATACCGAGCGCGCCCAGTCCCATCAGCAGGATACCGTTTTGGGTGACCAGTCGTCCGGATAGATTTCGGAACTGACGCGGCGCCCAGGAATCGACTGCCATATAAGCCAAGACGCGCGGTCCGCCGAGAAAGCCGATGTTGGCGGCGACGAATAGCAGCCCCGCTTCTAGCAGGAGCACAAGCGCCAACAAGCTATGGCTCAGCGCAGGATCGAGCCGCCAACTATCGATGATGGCGCTGAAGGTGACCGCATTCAGCGTCTGGTAAGGAACATACTGGGCATTCCAAAGCAGGTAGAGCAGGATGATGCCGCCAGCTGTGAAACTGAGAGCAATTGCCATGTACAGCATGGTATAGCGACCGGTAATGACTCGCGGCTCTCGCAGCAGTTGAGCATTGTTGGAAACCGCTTCCAAACCGGTGTAGGTGCCTCCGCCCAGTGAATAGGCTTTTAGGAACAGCGAAGCGGCGAATATCCAGCCCATTTGTTGGGTCAGTTGCTCGGTTTCGGCGAGGGTGTCTGGGATCAGTGCCGGCAACCCCTCGGAATGCGCAACGATGCCATAGATGATCAACCCGGCGTGAGTCAGGATGAAGCCGATGAAGATCGGTAACAAGACTTGGAGCGACTCTCTCATACTGCGCAGATTGAGTACGATCAACAGGGCGCCCAGAATTATTTCGGTGATCAATTTATAGGGTTGGACGCCGAGCGGCAGTAGGCTGAACAGGGCATCGACCCCAGCGGCGATGGAGATCGCAATGGTCAGCACATAATCCACCAACAGTGCTGAGCCCGACACCAGCCCGGCTCGGGAACCCAGTAGCTGGGTGGCGACTTTGTAGCCGCCGCCACCCGATGGAAACAATTCGATGACCTGGTTGTAGGCCAGCGCAATGATGAAGACCGTCAGGAACGTGGCGACAGCCAGGTACAGGCCAAGATGCGTGTAGCGACCCAGCGCCAGAAAAGCTTCCTGTGGGCCGTAGCAGGCGGAGGACAAGCCATCGGCGCCCAGGCTGATCCAGGCCAGAAAAGCGACTAGAGCAATGTTGTGGCGAGTGTCTAGACCATGGCGGGAGCTTGCATGCAGCGGATCTTGCGGTTTGCCTATGACCGCATCTCTGACTTTGTCGGCTAGCGGCATAATGGTTTCTCGTTGCAGTTTTGATAATGCCGAGCCTAACTATACTCTACAATCCAACGATTGCGCGTCAACCATCCAGCCCGCTGTTTAGCAGGGTCGGTCGTCCAAGGTGGGAAGGGGTCCGCGAGCAGCGGTGGGTGATGGTCTATGGCCTAACCCACCCGCAAATCCAAATCATGTGGGGACGCTATCGCCCAGGCGGCTGGACATTGAGAATGTCACTATAGCGTCTCTGTCTCTGACTGAGTGATGGAGCGAGTTCGCATCTGGCGAACTGCGGTCAGCCATTCCTGGGCCAACCGTTGCCGTTCCTTGCGGGGTTGGGCTTGAGCAGTGGCGGCAAAGTAGTTGCGCATGGCTTCCAGAGCCGCTTGGGTTTGCTGCCGATCGGTGGTCGCGAGGTTAGGATGGAGCATGGTGTTTCAACTTGCCTTAAGAAGCGGTTGTGGAATGAGTATTGTCCTGTTTCTTGTGGAATTTCCGAATATCGTTCGCAAAATCTCAAGCCTCCTTACCTGAGCGCGCCAGAAAGTCACGGATGAACCGCCGTACTTCTCTGGAAGCGGTCGTGTCCAAGTCTTGGCAGGCTTCGATGAACGCGTCGCGCAAACCAGCCTCGATTCGAACCACCAACTTCACTTCCTTATCCTCGTTGGATTTTTGTTTTTTATTTTTACCCATAGCGAAAAGCGATGTTTTGTATATACGAAGTGAATACTTAATATATACGATTGGGTTTGTCAAGATCCATGTGACTAGGCGGAACTCGGGTGCTTTTCTTGGTGAAGAAACAGTGATCGTTAAAGTTATCCACAAAAGCTGTGGATAACTGTTAACCCTGGAAATTGAGGCATCATAGGAAGGCTTGAAAAATGAGAGGTTGGTTGCGGTAGGCAAGATTGATTAAAAAATGACCAATTTTTTAGAGTTGAAGAGTAGGTTATTTCATATTGTGAAATTCACTCATTCTGATGAGCACAGCATGTTTTTAGATTATTTCGTTAAATCAATAGGAAACTCGACTTTCTTGCTCCGGGGTGGATTGCATCGCGAGTAGGCCACGAGTCGATGCTGCTTCGTTTTTCCAGCGGTCTCTGCCTGTCACACTGCTCGCAGTGTTCACAGAGGTTTATCGCCTGCGGCGGGTGTTGGAACCAGCGTGGTCAGGTACAATCCAACGGAAGGGCTATCACGGAGGTTTAAGCGTTGAAGATGGCGAATCGGTGCAGCTTTACCTGGCAACCTGGCGGTATCGTGGCGATACTGTTGCTAGTTCTGTTGCTGGCGTTCCGCACTCACGCCTGTCCGATGCCGTTCGATGCCGCTCCCTCACTATCAAGCACCCACGACTGTCACCACGATACGGCTGCGATAGCGGATGTCCTCACGATTCCTCTGCGCTCGCCTTGTCACGATGGCGCCTGCGCGCAAGCGTTCAGCCGTCAGGGTGAGGTGGATTTGCATCACTTGCCCGCCGCCGGATTGGACCGGCTGGCTCTGAATATCACGAGTGGGTGGCTGCCGCCAGATTGGTCGAACCGGCCTGATTTGTTGCCATCCTTCACCATCGCTGTCGGCCTGTCACCGTTGCAGCGTTCCCGAGTCCTGCGTCTCTAGCGCTCCCTGTCGTTGCGCATCTTGCCAAGCATGCGGCCTAGTGCCGCTGTATGCGATTTTTTTAGGGAGTCCTGTTTGTATGAAAATCTTTCTGGCGACTGTGATCGCCATACTGTTGTTTGGTGCTGGCGTGTCGCTGGCGCCCCGTTTACAGCCTTGGTTGGCCGATCTCAACGTGACCGTGTTCGCGTCTGCTAGCCCAACTCTGCCCCAGTCGGAAGGAAAAAGCGCTGTTGCCGAGCGCAAGCCGGTCAAATACCGCCATCCCATGAATCCGACCATCTTTTCGGATACGCCAGCCCAGGATGACATGGGCATGGATTACATTCCGGTCTATGCCGATGGCGATGGGAGCGATAACGCTGGTCCCGGTTTCAGCATTGCCCCGGAAGTGGTCAATAATCTAGGCGTGCGCACGACCCTGGTGGAGCGTGGCGATCTGGCGCGGCGCATCGAGACCGTGGGTTATATCGACTACGACGAGCGTGCCCTAAGCCATGTGCATTTGCGCGCCAGCGGTTGGGTGGAGAATTTGAAAGTGCGCACTCTGGGCGAGCGGGTGCGTAAGGGTGACCTACTGATGCAGGTCTATGCACCCGATCTGACCAATGCCCAAGAAGAATATCTGCAATCGCTGCGCGGTGGCATCTCGTTGTTGAAGGTGTCCGCTCGCGATCGGTTGCTGGCGCTGGGTGTGTCGGAAAATCAGATCCAGCAACTAGAAAAGGAAGGGCGGGTACGCCAGTTGACGGCCGTGTACGCTCGACAGGATGGCATCGTTTCGGCGCTGAACATTCGCGAAGGCATGTATGTCATGCCGCAAACCGAGCTGATGACGTTGGCGGACCCCTCCACGGTTTGGATCAAGGTTGAGGTGTTCGAGCAGCAGGCAGGCTGGTTGACGGTCGGCCAGAAGGCTGAGGTGCGGTTGCCGCATGCGCCGAGCGAGCTTTGGGAAGGTTCGGTGGAATATATCTATCCGGACGTGGACCCGAAGACCCGCACGATTCGTGCTCGGCTGCGTTTTCCCAATCCCGGTGAGCGACTCAAATTTAACATGTTCGCCGATGTGGTCATTCACGCCGCACCGCGCGCCAATGTGCTGCATATTCCTCGCGAGGCGCTGATCTCCACCGGGGTCGAGCAACGGGTCATCATGGCCATTGGCGAGGGCCGGTTTGAGGCGCGGCCGGTAAAAACCGGTATTGAGTCTGGCGACCGGATGGAGATCCTTTCGGGATTGGCGGAAGGTGAGCAAGTCGTCACCTCCGCCCAGTTCCTGCTGGACTCGGAGAGCAGCGTCCGCGCCAGCATCCAACGCTTGACCGCGCCGCCGAGGTCGGACAAATCCGCCGGAAGCGGCTTGGAACATGCTAGCGCCGAAGCGGGGAAAAACCGGGATGTTTTTCAGCCAATCTGGGCTGAGGGCGTGATCAATACCGTCGAACGCGACTCGCACACGCTGAACGTGACCCATGAGCCGATCCCGGAATTGCACTGGCCGGCCATGAGCATGGATTTCCCCACTGCTCGAAGTGTCGAGCTGGACCAGTTGCCACTGGATCGCAAGCTGCGTTTTCGGATCAGCGAGGGTGGAGATGGGCGGTACCAGATTGACGCTATCGAACCGGCGGAGACCCAGCCATGATCACCGCTATCATTCGCTGGTCCATCCACAATCGGTTGTTGGTTATCCTGATGACCGTGCTGCTGGCAGGCTGGGGCGCTTGGTCGGCTCGTCATATTCCGTTGGACGCTCTGCCGGATCTGTCCGACGTGCAGGTCATCGTCAAGACCAACTATCCCGGTCAGGCGCCGCAGGTGGTGGAAAGCCAAGTCACCTATCCCCTGGCGACCGCGCTGCTGGCGGTGCCGGGCGCAGTGACGGTGCGCGGCTATTCCGGTTTTGGCGATTCCTTCGTCTATGTCATCTTCGCCGACGGTACCGACTTGTATTGGGCGCGCTCGCGGGTGCTGGAGTATCTCAGCCAGATCGCGCCCCGGCTACCACCGCAGGCGCAGCCGGCGCTGGGGCCGGACGCCACCGGTGTCGGTTGGGTCTACGAATACGCCCTGGTGGATGGCACGGGTCGTCACGATCTGGCGCAATTGCGCTCCTTGCAGGACTGGTTCCTGAAATACGAACTGCAATCGGTAGATGGCGTGGCCGAAGTCGCCACGGTGGGCGGCATGGTCAAGCAGTATCAAGTGGTGCTCGACCCGAATCGATTGCGTGCCTATAACTTGCCACTCTCACGGGTGCGCATGGCCATTCAGAACGCCAATCAGGAAGTCGGTGGCTCGGTGATCGAACTGGCCGAGGCCGAGTATATGGTGCGCTCGCGTGGCTACCTGCAACGGATCGAGGATTTACGACGGGTGCCACTGGGTGTCAGCGACGCGGGTACGCCCATTCTACTGGACGATGTGGCCGATATCCGGCTCGGGCCGGAATTGCGGCGTGGCGCGGCGGAATTGGATGGAGAAGGGGAGGTGGTGGGCGGCATCATCATGATGCGCGCCGGTGAGAATGCGCTGACCACGATCGAGGGCGTCAAGGCTAAGTTGGAGCATCTGCGGCGTGGTCTACCGGAGGGCGTGGAAATCGTTCCCACGTATGACCGATCCGATCTGATTCTGCGGGCGGTGAAGAATCTGGGTGAGAAGCTGGTCGAGGAATTTGTCGTGGTCGTGATCGTCTGCGCCGTGTTCCTGTTTCACCTGCGCTCCTCGCTGGTGATCCTGATCAGCCTGCCCGTTGGTATTCTAGCTGCTTTCGCCATCATGCGCTGGCAGGGGATCAACGCTAACATCTTGTCGCTCGGCGGCATCGCTATCGCCATTGGCGCCATGGTCGATGCCGCCATCGTCATGATCGAGAATCTGCACAAGCATCTGGAACACGCGCAGCCCCGAGACGGCGCGGAACGTTGGCGTATCATTCAGCAGGCATCTTGCGAAGTCGGACCGCCTTTGTTTTTCTCGCTGCTGATCATCACCTTCAGTTTTTTGCCGGTGTTTGCCCTCGAAGCACAGGAAGGACGGTTGTTCGCGCCGCTGGCCTACACCAAGACCTACGCCATGGCGGTTTCCGCTGGATTGGCCATCACCCTCGTGCCGGTGCTGATGGGTTGGCTGGTGCGTGGCCGCATTCTGCCCGAAAATAGTAACCCGCTGAATCGGGTATTGATGGCGGGCTACCGGCCATTCGTGAGTTTGGCGCTGCACCATCCCTGGTTGGTGGTATTGCTGGCGGGTTTGCTAACCCTGACTGCTTGGTGGCCGTTGCAACGTCTGGGCGTTGAATTCATGCCGGATCTGGACGAAGGCGATTTACTGTACATGCCGACGACTTTTCCCGCTGTTTCCATCGGCAAGGCGGTGGAAATCATGCAGCAGACCGACAAGCTGATTCGCGCCGTGCCGGAAGTACAGCGGGTGTTCGGCAAAGTGGGCCGGGCGGAGACTGCGACCGATCCGGCGCCGTTGAGCATGATCGAAACCGCGATCCAGTTGAAGCCGCGTTCGGAATGGCGACCAGGACTGACGACGGCTGATTTGATCGCCGAGCTGGATCGCATCGTCAAATTTCCGGGGCTGAGTAATGCTTGGGTGATGCCGATCAAGAATCGAATCAACATGCTGGCCACTGGTATCAAGACGCCGTTGGGCATCAAGGTGGCTGGCAGCGATCCAGCAGTCATCCAGCAGGTCGGAGAGAAGTTGGAACAGGTGATGCGCGTGATCCCCGGTGCTGCATCGGTTTTTTCCGAGCGGGTGGCGGGTGGTCGTTATGTCGATGTCGCCATCGACCGTTTGGCCGCCGCTCGGCTTGGGCTGAACATCAATGATGTGCAGGAAGTCATTAACACGGCTATCGGCGGGATGAACGTCACCGAAACGGTCGAGGGCTTGGAGCGTTACCCGGTCAATCTGCGCTATCCACAGGCGGTGCGCGATTCATTGGAACGGTTGCGCAACCTGCCCATCGTGACCCCGACCGGGGCGACCGTGCCGTTGAGTCAGATCACCGAGGTGAAGATTGTTGATGGGCCAGCCATGTTGCAAAGCGAAAATGCCCGATTGATTGGTATTACCTTTGTGGATATTCAAGGCCGTGACATTGGCTCCTTCATCGCCGAAGCACAGCAGGCGGTGGCGGAACAGGTTACATTGCCTGCGGGCTACTCCTTGCGTTGGTCAGGTCAGTACGAATACCTGAGCCGGGCGTTGGCCAAGCTGCAAGTGGTCACGCCGGTGACCTTGGTCATTATTTTCTTGTTGCTTTATCTAAGCTTTGGTCGGTTAGGCGAGGCTGTGTTGATCATGGCCACCCTGCCGTTCGCCCTGCTGGGTGGGGTCTGGCTACTCTATTGGCTGAATTACAATCTGTCGGTGGCGGTCGGGGTGGGCTTTATCGCCCTGGCCGGGGTTGCGGCGGAAACCGGCGTCGTGATGCTGGTCTATCTGGATCAAGCGCTGGCCCGCCGGCTGGGCGCCGCTCAGGCGGAAGGGCGGAGCATGATCCTGGCTGACTTGCGTGAAGCTTTGATTGAAGGCGCATTGTTGCGACTGCGGCCCAAGATGATGACCGTCGCCACGATCATCGTCGGCCTGTTGCCAATCATGTACGGTACTGGTACGGGATCGGAAGTGATGCGGCGGATCGCTGCGCCGATGATCGGCGGCATGGTGAGCGCCACCTTGTTAACCCTTGTCGTGATTCCGGCAGTGTATCTGCTTTGGAAGGGCTGGGTGATCAGGAGAGAGGCATGGAGATTGAAAAGAAGCCTATCTGGCGCTTCATCGCTAATTTGAAAGCGATAGGTAGGTTTGGTTGAGGAACGAAGCCCAACATCTTGAAAAAACAATTTGTTGGGCTTCTTCGTTACGCTTGCGCATGGGTGTGGGGCGCTAGTCGTTGGTGATCGATCACTGCTGATGAAACGAAAATAAAAAGTTCTTATATCATCATCTTGATTGAATCTGCATATCCCTTGCACTGGAGTTCATACCATACATTTTCTCACTCTAGGCGCCAGCGATTTGCGAGTCTCGCCGGTCTGTCTTGGCACAATGACCTTTGGCCAGCAAAACGACGAGCTTGGCGCAGCTCAAGGAAAATATTGCCGCCTGCGCTGCATCGTTAGCGCCTGAAGTGCTGGCCGAGATCGAGAAGATTCACTTGCGTTATACCCATCCGGCCCCGTGATTAGGTAGATTCTGAATTGGGTTGACTCGACCGCCTTGTTCAAGCCTCTTTCTCCCGCGCCCGCGTTTGCGCCGGTCGGGCCAGCAACCGATCGGCGTAAGCGTCCAGATACGCATGACCAAGCGTTATCTCGCATGCTCGCGCCCAAGCCAAGGTATGTGCGGTTAAGATATCGGCGGCGGTGAAGCGGTGACCCACCAAAAACTCCCTTTCACCTAACCCGATCGCCAGCACTTTGGCAGCCACGTCGAATTCCCAAACAGCCGTTTCGATGACGGCGGGTATTCGCCGCTTTTCCGGCAAGGCGAAACGGTGTTTGGCGATGGTCCACAGCGATTGTTCCAGTTCACTGAGCACGAAGAAGCACCATTGGTTGTATTGAGCACGTTCGGGGGAGCCGATGGCTGGAGTGAGGCCGCTATCGGGGAAGCAATCGCCGATGTAAGTGCAGATTGCCGCTGACTCGGTCAGGATGAGCGCGCCATCCACCAGCGCGGGAACCTTGCCGCCAGGATTGAGCGCCAGATACTCGGGACTCCGGCCCTCACCGGCAAACAGATTCACCTTGTGATAATCGTAAGCGGCGCCCGCTTCTTCCAAGGCCCAAACGACTCGGTTCGAACGGCTATTACGACAACCATAGACCTGCCACATGCGGATATCCTCATTGCGTAGTTAGGAATCAGGCGGTTCTTATATCTGACTCATGATCGTCAGTAGATGATAGTAGGGCGTAGCGGGCAATGTCATCGCCTTTGAGCGAATGCTACGCTAGGTAATGGGCGCAGCGCCTAAGACGTATTAAGGAGTTGATATCTTGATGAATAACTTGCTTTTTCTCTGCACAGGTAATTATTATCGCAGCCGGTTTTGCGAGGAATACTTCAATCACCTGGCATCCCGTCACGCGCTCGCTTGGCGAGCGCGTTCACGCGGATTAGCGCCAGATATCACGGTATTTCGCAATCCTGGACCGCTGTCGCCGCATACTTATCAGGGTCTAAACGCATTGGGTGTCGTCCTCGAAGCGACGCTACGCGATCCACTCTCGGTGCAATCAAGTGACTGGGTTAAAGCGCAGCATATCATTGCCCTGAGTCGGGTGGAGCATGAACCGATGGTGGAGCGGTTCTTCCCAAGCTATGCGCCGGTAGTCGAGTATTGGGAGGTCGGCGACTTGCCCGTGGCTTCGCCCACTGAGGCCTTATCCAGGATGGCTGGCGCGGTGCATGAGCTGATCAACCGTTTGCATCAGAGGTCCTCGTGAAAAACGGTGTTAGTGCTTGCGCTGTCGATCCACCGCTGAGTGACTTGGAAGGCGGTCACAGAATATCCCAATCTCCATTGATCCATCACGCAGTAGCTTCCGAATATTTCTTTGTGGAAGGTTGTTTCATTGTCGAATGCTGGAATGTACGCCAGGATGCATCGGTTTCGGTGGCGCGCGCCCGCGTGGAACCTGGCATGACTACCCACTGGCATCGTCTGCATGGGGTGACCGAGCGCTACCTGATTCTGGAAGGACAGGGGCGAGTCGAGGTTGGCGCGTTAACACCCGAGAACGTTAGATCGGGTACGGTCGTTCTCATTCCACCCGGCTTTCGTCAGCGCATCGCCAATACTGGGGATACCGATCTGATTTTCCTGGCCATCTGTACTCCGCGATTCACCTCAGCGATTTACGAGGATTTAGAGTTGAAACCGGACTGACCCAAATCCATGTCTCCATCAGCTTATGAAGCATCGTCCCAAGCCGCTCGCCTGTTTCGCCAATGCGGTTATCGCGCTCCAATCATTCATCGCCAAAGCGGCTTTAGGCGTCAACCAGGACCCGCCGACACAGGCGACGTTGGGTAGGGCCAGAAAATCCGGAGCGATCTGTGCGGTGATTCCACCGGTTGGGCAGAAGGCCACATCCGGGAACGGTCCGGCCAGCGCTTGCAACAGAGCAATTCCACCCGCTTGCTGAGCCGGGAACAGCTTCAGCTCACGAAAGCCGGCCAATCGGGCAGCGATCACATCGGAGGGCGTCATCACGCCGGGCAACCACGGCAAGCCGCTGTCTCGGGCGGCTTCAACCAAGGCTGGAGTCAAGCCCGGACTGACCCCGAACCGGGCGCCCGCGGCCGATGCTTCAATGAACTCTGCTGGGTGGGTGAGCGTACCGACGCCGACGATGGCCTCTGGCGCCTCGCGGGTGATGGCCCGAATCGCTGCCAGCGCGACCGACGTACGCAAGGTCACTTCCAGTACCCGCACACCCCCGGCGATCAGCGCTTTGGCCAAGGGCACCGCCTGCGCTAATTCGTCGATGACGAGGACTGGAAGCACTGGGCCGACGCGCATGATTTCCCCGATGGTCATGATGCTTCGCTCGGTGGAGACAAAGAGTGATGGACTAGCGCGGCATCGGGTGAAGAAGCGTCAGCCGCTCCTGGAATCGCGAAAGTCAGCGCGCCCTGTTCTGCTCCAGTGATGTTAGCGCGGAATACGCTGAATAACTCGCGTCCCGAGCCGGATTGACACGCGCTTAAATCCACCGGTGTGGGTTGGCGTTCAGCGAGTTCCGCTGCTGAGAGGCGGGCTTCGAGAAGACCTCGCTCGCCGTCGAGCAGAATCACATCACCGTTGCGGACCTTGGCCAGCGGCCCACCCGCCAGACATTCCGGTGTGACGTGAAGCGCCGCCGGCACCTGACCGGACGCGCCCGACAGGCGGCCGTCGGTGACCAGCGCCACTTGGAAGCCTGCGTCCTGCAACACGCTCAGCGGTGGCGTGAGTTTGTGTAATTCGGGCATTCCGTTGGCGTGTGGCCCCTGATAACGCACCACGGCGACGAAATCACGCTGGAGTTCGTTTTGCTCGAACGCGGCTATCAGTTGTTCCTGGTTGTCGAATAACAAGGCGGGGGCTTCCACCACACGATGCTCGGGTTTGAGGGCGGAAGTCTTGAGCACTGCCCGACCGAGATTGCCAGTCAGCAGCTTGAGTCCACCATCCGTGCTGAACGGCTGTGCGGCGGGACGCAGCACGCGCTGGTCGCCACTTTGCCGTGGGGCCGGACGCCAAAACAGCACCCCGTCATCCAGCGTCGGTTCCTCGCGATAACGCGCTAGACCGACGCCAGCGACGGTCTGCACGTCGCCGTGCAGCAGTCCGGCATCGAGTAACTCGCCGATGAGAAAACCCATACCGCCTGCCGCCTGGAAGTGGTTCACGTCGGCCTGGCCATTGGGATAGATCTTCGCTAGTAGCGGCGCTATGACGGATAGGTCGCTGAAATCGTCCCAGTTGATCGCAATGCCGGCGGCATGAGCGATGGCGACCAGGTGCAGGGTGTGATTGGTCGAACCCCCGGTCGCCAGCAAGCCGACGATGGCATTGACGATGGCCCGTTCATCGACGATCTGCCCGACCGGCAGGTACTCATCGCCGAGGGCGGTGATGCGCGCCGCGCGCCGCGCCGCTGCCTGGGTCAGCGCATCGCGCAATGGCGTATTGGGATTGACGAAGGCCGCACCGGGCAAGTGCAGGCCCAGAATGTCCATCAGCATCTGATTGGAGTTCGCTGTGCCGTAGAATGTGCAGGTGCCTGGCCCGTGGTAAGCCTGGGATTCCGCTTCCAGCAGCGCATCACGTTCGAGTTGACCTTGGGCGTACCGTTGGCGGATCTTGGCCTTCTCGTCATTGGCCAAGCCTGAGGGCATCGGTCCGCTCGGCACGAAGATCGCCGGCAGATGACCGAAATGCAGCGCGCCGATCAGTAGTCCCGGTACGATTTTGTCGCAGACGCCGAGACAGAGCACCGCATCGAAGACGTTGTGCGACAGCGCCACCGCCGTCGCCATGGCGATCACATCGCGCGAGAACAGAGACAGCTCCATCCCCGGTTCGCCTTGGGTAACACCGTCGCACATAGCCGGCACACCGCCGGCGAATTGCGCGACTGCCCCGGCTTCGCGCGCTGCTTGCTTGAGCAAAGCGGGAAAACGTTCCAGTGGCTGATGGGCCGAGAGCAGGTCGTTGTATGACGAGATGATGGCGATGTTGGGCCAGCGCGCCTCGCACAAGATCGCTTTGTCGTTCGAGTCGCTGGCGGCGAAAGCATGCGCCAGGTTGGCGCATGGCAAGCTCTTGCGGATCGTACCGTTCGCTCGTGCTTGTTCGATCCGCGCCAGGTAGGCGGATCGGGTCGCTGCGCTGCGTTGGCGGATGCGTTCAGTCACCGCCGCTACGGTAGGATGAAAGTTCATGGTCGGATCTTTTTAGCTGGAGGTGGCGATGGGGTTGCTGGTGCTAATAGTTGGACTTCGCTACGCTCAGCGCCAACCTACATGGAGCATGGGTGGAGCACTAGTGAGGTGGACAGTATGAGTGATGTCAGCATCGAAAGCAGGTATGTAGAGGTTCCCGGTGGCCATGTCTTCGTCCGAACATGGACTCCAAGAGTTGCTCTTTGCGGTTTACCGATCGTGCTCATGCATGACTCTCTAGGCAGCGTGGAGCTTTGGCGCGATTTCCCGGCCATGCTGGCCAAGCGACTGGCCCGGTCTGTTGTCGCCTATGACCGACTGGGCTTTGGCTACTCCAGCGAACGGACAGAGCTTCCTGCCCTGAGTTTCATCCGCGAAGAAGCTGAAGTGTTTTTCCCTTGTATTATTAATCAATTGGACATCAACGCTTACACCTTATTCGGGCACAGTGTGGGTGGGGTCATGGCGTTGCTGGTGGCATCCTTGTCGCCGCATCAATGCCATGCGGTCGTGAGCGAGTCCGCGCAGGCCTTCGTTGAGGAGCGTACCCGCGCCGGCATCTTGGCGGCGAAGAGAGAATTCGAAGACCCTGCACAATTTGCAAAATTGCTCAAGCGCCATGGCCGAAAGGCGCAGTGGGTCTTAAACGCATGGGTCGAGATTTGGCTCTCGCCGGATTTCGCGAATTGGCGTCTTGAGCCAGATCTTGAAAGTGTTCGATGTCCGGTCCTCGTCATTCATGGCGATCAGGATGAGTACGGCTCTGTCGAGTTTCCTCGGTTGATCAGCTGCCGAGTCGGAGGAGCGGCAGAGCTGGCTATCATGGCGGGGTGTGGACACGTCCCGCATCGCGAAAGACCGGATGACGTCTTAACTCGCGTAGCACGGTTCCTTGAGCATTCGGTTCGCAACTGTGTTTCGTTGTCTCACGATACGCCGTTCGAGCGGAACACAGAGGAAAGGCTATGATTTTTCCTGACTGTCGGCTGTGCCGCAGCCGCTTAACGCCGCGTTGTTGCGGACGCTTTGCGTCTCGTCAAACCCCTTTCCAAATGCTGAGGAGGACAAGTAATGAATCCAAGTCTGAGAGCCTGTATCGCCAATCTCGCCGCGCGCCTTGCAGGCCAAACCGTCAACTCGACGGTCTACGATCACACGCAGGCGAAGCACATTCGCATTTCAGGTAACGCTTCCGCCGAATCAGTCAATCTCCACGAGCACGATCGGGATTCTTATCTGACGGGGCCACCGTCGAGCCTGTATGACCATGTCCAAAGAGCCCACCTCTCACTTGTGGTGCAAGGCACGAAATTGAGCGGCTACGACCATGGTAGTCGCTATCACTACTCCGGCGATATCAATGGCCACTCGGTCATCATCTTTGACCATCAATCAAAGACTCACCATCATTATGACGTGTGACCTCGGTGGACTGTCGATGTATCTCGGCCCTACGGCTTAGCGAAATAGGCTCATCCGCTGCATCACGCCATCGCGCTTGATCAACCAATGCTGCATCGCGCCGCCGATATGCAGGACGAGGAGACCTACGATGACCCAGCCGACCATGCCGTGCAGCGAGAACAACACTTCACTAAGCGCCTGGTCCTTGCTGATCAGCCCCGGCAGATTCCAGGCGAAGAACTGTACCGGGTAGCCGCCCGCCGCCGTGGCGAGCCAGCCCAGCACCGGCATGAGCAGGAGCGCTACATACAGGAGGCTATGCACTGCGCGGCTCGCCACCCGTTCGAATCCACTCAGGGGCGACCGATACGGAGGCGCGCCCAAGATCGACCGGATGCCCAGGCGCAAGAGCATCAAAGCTAGGATCAAGACGCCGAACGTTTTGTGGCCGGTGTAGAGGGCATTGGTCATCATTTTCCCAAAGGTCGCCTGGGTTCCTTCGAAACCCAGAAAGCCCAAAGTCATACCCACTCCCAGCGCTCCCAGCACCAAGAAGGCGATCAACCAATGCAACAGGCGTTGGACCAAGGCGTAGCGATCAGTCTCGAGCATGGTGTCCTCCAGTCGGTGGCTTCGCAAGGCGCGAATTCGGTTCTCATTGTGCATCGACACGCCGACGAGGAGCAATCTAAGGTTCGCCACGGTATTTAGGAGCAATCCAAGATTTGCCGCGGTATTTGGTAGTTGCCATGAAATATCGTGGCGGTATCTTTTCGGCGCCGATCCTATTTTGCAACATAATAAAGTTTAATATATTGATTTTAAATATAAAATAAAAAATTATCAAAACTGGCACGAGGTTTGAAATAGTACATATCAAGTCGCCATCGTGGATCGAAATCTCAAGGCAAACTGAAATTGAGAGATCCGATGAGATGAGCGGCGCATTCAACACTGTTTTCAACACGCTCGACCATAAAGGAGCCTCTTGTCATGAATAGCAAAACTCTCATCAATTCCGCCCTCGCCAGCGTTTTCGCCCTGGGTTTGGTCGCCACTGCCAGTCAGGCCACCGCCGCTGAAGAGAAAGGCGCTGAAAAGTGCTATGGCATTGTCAAGGCAGGTAAGAACGACTGTCAAACCAGCGCTCATGCTTGTGCTGGTCAGGCTGGCAAGGACGGCCAAGGGGATTCCTGGATTTACGTCCCCAAGGGTACTTGTGAAAAGATCATCGGCGGCAGCATGCAACCGAAGGCCTGAGGAATTCGCCATGAGCGCCAAGCCGGCAGCGTCCAGGCTTGGCCCGGGTTCGATTCCGGTACGCACCGGAATCGGTCTACGGGCTGAACATTACGACGCCATTCTGGAAGTCCTGCCAGCGGTCGGTTGGTTGGAAGTCCACAGCGAAAACTACTTTGGAGCCGGTGGCAAGCCGCTGGATTATCTGGAGCGCATTCGCGCCCACTATCCCTTGAGCCTGCACGGCGTCGGCCTATCGATCGGTTCGACCGATCCATTGAACGACTGGCACTTGACCCAGCTCAAGCGCCTGATTCGGCGCTTCGAGCCGGCGCTGGTGTCGGAGCATTTAGCCTGGAGTTCGGTTGGTGGGCGCTATCTCAACGATCTGTTGCCGCTACCTTACACGGAAGAGGCGCTTTATCACCTGGTCGCACGGGTCGCGCGGGTGCAGGACGCTTTAGGCCGGCAGATCCTGATCGAGAATGTTTCCAGTTATCTGCAATACGCCCACTCGACGATTCCTGAATGGGAGTTTCTTGCTGAATTGGCTAAACGAGCAGGCTGTGGCGTCTTGTTGGATGTCAACAATATCTACGTCAGCGCCCGCAATCACGGTTTCGACCCTGGTGCTTACCTGCGAGCGATTCCTCAACGCGCCGTTCAGGAAATCCATTTGGCTGGGTTTACGGTCAAGCAGGTTGCGGGCGGTGAGATGCTGATCGACACCCACAACCAGCCGGTTTGCCCGGATGTCTGGGCGCTGTATCGTCAGGCGGTGCAACATTTCGGTCCACGGCCCACCCTGATCGAGTGGGATACCGACTTGCCAGAGCTGGCGGTGCTCGTCAGCGAGGCCCAGCAGGCTGACGCCATCCTGGAGGAACGCCATGCTCGCGCTGCATGAATCCCAACAACGCTTCGCCGCTGCAGTGTTCGGCGAGGACAGCGGTGACTTCGAGCGCCACATCCATACATTGGGTCTGACCGGCGCCCAGCGTTTGCAGGTTTATCGCAACAATACCCGGCTCAGTCTGACCGGCGCGCTTGGCGCCGTCTATCCGGTGGTGCAGCGATTGGTAGGCGAGGGCTTCTTCGAGTACGCCGCTGCTCAATATATCGCCTATGATCCCTCGCGTTCCGGTGATTTGCACCGATTCGGCGGGTCGTTCGCTACTTTCCTCGAAACCTTCGAGCCGGCTACTGAACTGTGCTACCTCCCCGATATGGCCCGCCTAGAGTGGGCTTGTCATGAGGTATTCCATGCCGAGCGCCACCCGCCGCTTGATCCAAGCGCTTTAGCGACAGTATCCGCTGAGCGACAGGGAGAGTTGCGCTTCAAGTTACATCCCGCCACTCGATTCGTGGAGTCGGCCTTTCCTGTTTTGCGTATTTGGCAGGTCAATCAGGACGACTACAACGGCGATTTGGCCGTGCAATTGGATGAAGGCGGAATCAAGTTGCTGGTGTTCCGTAACGAGAATCTCGATATCGAATTGCAGCCGTTGCCAGAAGGAGAATTCCACCTGCTGCGCACCTTAGTTGAGGGTGGCGATTTCGCGACCGCCTGTGAGCAGGCGATGACGGTACAACCGGATTTCGATTTGCCGGCTGGTTTTCGCCGGCATGTTTTGCAAGGTGTCCTGGTCGATTATTCCCTGACCGATTTTTAACAACCTTTTAACAACCGATGTGATGACCCTAATATCTTGAGGAGAGATTGCAATGACCACCATCAGCGATACCATGACTAACCCACCTGCTGCGTCGTGGTGGGCGAGAACTGTCCCTGCCTTGAGCAAGGCCAATACGCTATTTCGCAAAACGGCGGATTGGCTGACACCGATCGCCGATTTTCTGGCCCGTTACTGGGTCGCCAGCGTCTTCTTCAGTTCTGGGCTGACCAAGACGGTCAGCGACAGCTTCACGCTGTTTGGAGTCACTTTCAAATATCCGCTGAGTCTATTGCCCACGGAAAGCACGTTTGCCTTGTTCGAATATGAATATCACGTGCCTGTGCTGCCCTCCATGTTGGCGGCTTATATGGGCACGGCGGCGGAATTGTTGTTGCCGGTGTTCTTGTTCTTGGGTCTCGGGACGCGCTATGTCGCATTGGCGACATTTATTTTCAATATCATCGCTGTGGTTTCCTATCCGGATCTGCAGGCTGCCGGTATAGCCCAGCATCAAGTCTGGGGGTTGCTGCTGCTGATCACGCTTTGCCACGGCCCCGGCAAGCTGTCTCTGGATTATCTGATCGACCGGTGGGTGCGTCGCTCATGATGTGCCTGGGGATCGCTACAGGAGAATAACGCCATCATGAATCCTCTGGCCCAAGCTTCCAACGCAAACGAGGAGACTTTGATGGCGCCGCCTAGATTTCCAGATCACGATGAAATCGAGTGGCTTTGGCGCATCGGCCTCTTTTCGCCCGACGATGCGCGTGCGTTGCGGAAGCTTTGGCGGATTTTGCAAGGGCAGACGGATGATTATCTGGACATGCTGCTCGGTGTGGTAGCCGCTTACCCGGCCTTGGCTGAAGTATTGAGTATCTTGCGTGGTGTGGATGCGGAGGCGATGACGGATGACTCTGCGACTCTCCGTCACCAGTTTCGGCAATGGTTATTCGAGACCTGCCGATTTCCGTATGAACCGCCTTGGATCAAGCAATTGTACTTTGACTTGGCGCAAGACTCATCGGGGCAGTCGTTGATTACGACACGATTACCCAAGTTCCGCTACACCATTGTGCTGGCTTTGCCGTTAGCAACCACGGTGCGTTCTTTTCTGGTCACTGAAGGGGGAGATCAGCAAGGTATCGAACAGATGCAGTATGCATTGTTGAAAGCCATGCTGTTACAGGTGGATTTGTTGAGTAAGCTCTATGTCAAGGAGGGACTGTGGTAACGAACGCCCCGCACAGCGGGATTTCCCCCGCAAGTAGGCAGAGATCGAGGAGTCGATTCGTTGGGGGAGTTTGAAAGCAGCGGTTGTGGTTGGATGCCCACGCTGCTCGATCAGGCGGGAGGAGCGTTTCCCGCATTGGGGGATTGAAACGGTTGATTTCGATCCTGAAACTGTTTTATGCAAAGTTGAGGTGAGCAAAGATGAAAATCCTACACATTCTGTCGGTGGTTTTGGTGCTGTCCTTGGGTGCGATGACCGCTCATGCGGCGGGATTCAACATGAAGAGCTTTCCAGATGGCATCGGCATGTCGGATATGATGTACCGGTTCCTGGTGCCTGAGGGAGTCACTATCACCAACAAGAAAGGTGAGGTGATGAAGGCAGGTTCTATCGTGACCGTGCCTGGTTCCAACATCAAGCTGTTGGAATCCGCGTATGCCAAAGAGCAGGCGAAGAATGAGAAATTCATGTCCGGTTTTGTCAATTCGACCCAATATTTTGGGATGCCGGAAGAAAAGGTGCGTGACCATGCGATCATTTCCGTCAAGGTTCCCGAAGGAGTCACCGTCGAAGGCTATGGCAGAACCATCAAAGGCGAAGCTGAACTGGTGTTGATGGTGGCCAATACAGGGGCGGAGACCATGCCAGACACACATCCTGCTGACTATTGGGCATCTACCGGCTGGGAAATGAAGTAACCCGGTCAGTTGAAGGCGACCTATAAGCACGGGCATCTTGCCCGTGTTTTGTTCTGTCGGCGATGATTCAACGGCCAGGCAAGGCCCGAGATCTCAAGAGGATCAGGTTTACCAGGAGGGGATGGAAAAGCTTACGCTTGCAAAGAATCACCAGTACCAGATGTAGCTACCGAGCTTAGCGTCTACCTGTCCTCTGGGCAGCTGGACCGTGGTAGCGGTACAGCTATCCACACCGCTAGCAAAATCCACAGCTTGAATGCCGCAAGGATTCACGATCATATAGTTCGCGCCTTGATTCCCGGCGACCAGCATGGCATGCCCAGTCACTTGGTCCGAGGAGGTAATGATGACCGGCGTCCATTGGAGGGCATGGAGCACGTTGGCGCCGCGGGAATTCTGAAGCGACCGCATTCCCAGCTGCGTGTAGAACGTGTTCATCTGCGCCTCGGTCAGACCTTGATTCAGGCGTGCGTACCGGCCAGCGCGCGCTGCGTACTGAGCGCGCATACCAGGATTGGTACGATAATGCCATTGCCACATCATCTGAGCGCAGGCTTCCCAACACAGATTCAGCGTGCGCTGCGCGATTGCAGGGACATTCCACTGAGCCATTGAAATCTCCTTCGAGCAGAGTGTGATCTATCGCCCTGGAATGACATCAAGGGTCTAAACAGTGTGAAATACAAAGCGACTCGCAATGCACTCCAGCTGAGGCGAAACGCCCGGTGAGCGACGCCCACCGGGGGGGATGGAAACTCCGAAAGTGAGCGACCGCGGGTCGATCAAGCCTTTTCGGTATTGGTGGTCAGATCCCAACCGGCCACCACAGCCGCATCCAGTGAACCGTCTTCGGACTTCTGCGGGCTGTAGGAAATCTGGAAGGTGCCATAGGCCAGGGACAGGCTCTCCGTGGGGGTGTCATCACCGCCTGACGAACCCGACCACTGGATGGACTCGACGAACACCTTCTCGAAGGTATAGATCAAGTATTCCTGCTGACCGCCCGCACCACCGGCCTTGCGCAAGGTCACAGTGGCCTTGTCAAAGTGCTCGCCGTTGGCGCACATCTTCACCAGGATCGGCGAGGCCTTGTCCGTCTTCTTCATCACATTGAAGCTGGACATCACGATCTTGCCGCCGGACATACCGGTCGAGCCAGAGCCGATGGTGACCGGGTTGCTGCCGCCGAAGCTGAAGCTATAGAGTTCAAACTCACCCGCATGGGTGGCGTCGGTCGATTCGCCCTCGACATTGGGGCCTTCCAACTTCAAAAAGGTATCAAATGCCATGATCGTTCTCCACAGATGGTCAAGTTAAAAACAGAGTTAAGGTTCTACCGGCTGAGCAGATCGAATATCCGGCTTGAATCAGACCAAGTGATCGCTGCCCACCGTTGCCTATCCTCAAAGCAGCATCCGTGCCAAATTAAATATCAATGATTTTGCTTTAGTTTTATTGGTTAAACGGCCCCTTGGAAAGCAAAATGGTTTGATCGGTTCTCTATGAACGGGCCAAATTGGTAGCCAACCTGATCAGGGGTGCATCTTCACATTGGCTATTTACCCGTTCAACGCCGGGAATTACACTCCGGGCAGTGGGTATTCAGCCAACCAATGGGTGGCTTTCGCTCTTGCGGGAATTGCGAAGCGCCGCATAAATGAGCAAATTCGGTGTGTTCTCTGCTAAGGAGAACGCCGCGTGAAATGGGGGTCTGTGAGGTGAAAGGATGCTGATGCCGTATCGTGAACATCGGGTGGTCGCAGTTTCTAGCGAGCAAATGTTCGATCTCATCGCCGATGTGGAACGCTATCCCGAATTTTTGCCCTTGATGCGAAAAGCCTTGATCGTGCGCCGGGACGCCAGTGCTTACGAAACGCAGCAAACCCTGGCGCTGGGCATGTTGATCTATCAGTTTCGCACCCGCACCGAGTTGAACCGGCCACACGCCATCCGGGTGACCTCTGCCGACTGGGCCTTTCGTCGTTTTAAGATCGATTGGTCCTTTACGCCCACTCCCGAAGGACATTGTCGCGTCGATTTTGCCCTTGACTGTAAGATTCGTACGCTCTGGCTGAATCCGTTCAACGATGTTTTGATCGCGCAAATGGGTTTGACGATGATCGATGCCTTCGTCGCGCGGGCGCGTCAATTGAATCCCCGCATCTCCGGAATCGCGCCGAACACTTCGGCTGGATAGGTCTGTCCTTCACCGTCGATCAGCCCGCTATAGCCAAGATAGCGCCAGGCATTCGGGGTGGCGGCGATGAACCGGCCCTGGTCGAGATCAGCACTGGCCGCTTCCCCTTCCGGCAGATGACACAACATCGCCGGGCAACGCCGGGTCGCCAGGTCCCACAAGCGCAGCGTGCCATCATCCCCTGCCGAGGCCAGCCAGCGCCCGTCTGGTGAAAAGGCGCAGGCCCTAACCCAACCGGAATGCCCGGCGAAGATATGGGCTGCCACCCGCCCGGGCAGGTCCCACAAGCGCAGCGTGCCATCGACCCCTGCCGAGGCCAGCCAGCGCCCGTCTGGCGAAAAGGCGCAGGCCCTAACCCAACCGGAATGCCCGGCGAAGACATGGGCTGCCACCCGCCCGGGCAGGTCCCACAAGCGCAGCGTGCCATCGTCCCCCGCCGAGGCCAGCCAGCGCCCGTCCGGCGAAAAGGTGCAGGCCCAAACCCAATCGGAATGCCCGGCGAAGACATGGGCTTCCACCCGCCCGGTCAGGTCCCACAAGCGCAGCGTGCCATCGTCCCCCGCCGAGGCCAGCCAGCGCCCGTCTGGCGAAAAGGCGCAGGCCCAAACCCAATCGGAATGCCCGGCGAAGACATGGGCTGCCACCCGCCCGGCCAGGTCCCACAAGCGCAGCGTGCGATCGGCCTCCGCCGAGGCCAGCCAGCGCCCGTCCGGCGAAAAGGCGCAGGCCAAAACCGAACCGGAATGCCTGGCGAAGACATGGGTTTCCACCCGCCCGGGCAGGTCCCACAAGCGCAGCGTGCCATCGTCCCCCGCCGAGGCCAGCCAGCGCCCATCCGGCGAAAAGGCGCAGGCCCAAACCGAACCGGAAAGCCCGGCGAAGACATGGGCTGCCACCCGCCCGGCCAGGTCCCACAAGCGCAGCGTGCCATCGTCCCCCGCCGAGGCCAGCCAACGCCCGTCCGGCGAAAAGGCGCAGGCCGAAACCGAACCGGAATGCCCGGCGAACACGTGGGCCTCCACCCGCCCGGCCAGGTCCCACAGGCGCAGCGTGCCATTGTCCCCCGCCGAGGCCAGCCAGCGCCCGTCCGGCGAAAAGGCGCAGGCCCAAACCGAACCGGAATGCCCGGCGAAGACGTGGGCCTCCACCCGCCCGGCCAGGTCCCACAAGCGCAGCGTGCCATCGTCCCCCGCCGAGGCCAGCCAGCGCCCGTCCGGCGAAAAGGCGCAGGCCAAAACCGAACCGGAATGCCCGGCGAACACCTGTGGTTGGAGAGTTGCCAACGCGACACCAGTGTCACTTGGGGCGAAACGAATCGACGGCGTCAGCGGCAGTCGGGCAGCAGTTCGCTCACAGAATAGATAGTGTGCTCCCGTGTGTTCGGCAGCGCTGAAATCGGCATGGATCAAATGCGAATGGCGAAAGATGGCTCCATCTAAATCCGCCCCCGGTGCGGTGGCGCGTTCCAGATTGACCTCATGCCATTCACTGTCTGAGGTATTGGCCCGGTCGAGCCGTGTACCTGCTAGTTGGACCCGTCGCCAGCAGCTTTGCCACAGGTCGGCAGCGCTGAAATCGACGGCTCCCAGTGACAAGCCTTTTTCACCGCCATCCACCGTCCACTCGCGCAGATTGCAACCCCGCAGATCGAAACGAGCAGGACGAGGCGGCGTCAACCCCAGGCGATGCAGGGCCAGCCAGGCAGCCAGGGCGGTTTCGCTGCGCCCTGGCGCAGCTTGCTCCAACAACCCGGCCAAGGTACGCTCGGCCTCCGGCAGCCGGTCGTCTTCATCGGCGGCGGCCACTTGCCAGCGTTCGGCGAAGAAGGCGAAGGTTTCCGGTGACGGCAACGGTAAACGACATCCTTCCCCATCGCCGGCCATCAGCGTGTGCAGCAGATAGTTGGCCAGAAAATATTCTTGCAGCGAGGTATGGGCGAAGCGGAACTTCTTTTCGTCGGGCCGCACGATAAAGGTCGCAGTACGTAAATCTTCCTTGAGGATTTCCCGATCAGTGCCGCGATAGACGCTTTCCCAAGCAGGCCGGGTGGCGATGAACCGATCCAGCCAGTCTTCGACCCGCTCGTAGGCGAGTTCGCGCACCCCGCGTCGTGTCAATTCCGCGGCCAAATGAGCCATCAACATCTGCTTGTGCGGCAGACTGAGCTGGTGCTTGGTGTCGTCGCGGTGCAACCAGCGTTCGACGAACAAACCGTACAGCACGGCAGTATTGATGGGTTGCCCGGCGATCTTGCGCTGTTCCAGTTCAGCCAATTCAGCGCCGATCTGGCGCAGCAACACAGGCCGTTGAGCCAGTTCCCTGAGGTTGTGGATGCTGGCGATCAGTTCGATCGTTTGCTCAGGGTCGCGCTGCGGAAAATGGCGTTTCAGGTAATCGAGGATCTGTTCATCATTGAAGGGCAGCATCAGATAAGCGCGGTAATCGCTGGAACGGATCGACTCGCGATCCTGCCCGGCGAACAACGCCCGCTCATCGGCGACGGTGCGGAAGTAGTGACTGCGGCAGGAGAGCAACAGCTTGCTGGCCGCATGCGTCCGGGTGGGCGATGGCCCGATTGCAGCCGAGTCTTTATGGACAGGTGGTTGCCAATAGGCCGGCGGATAAATCCCCCATAGCGCCCGAGTAAAGTCCCGGCCCTGCTTGGGGTCGAGATGCACCAACACTTCGTCCAGACCGTCGAAAATGACCAGCGTCGGGTGGGTGCGCACCCAGTCGATCAATGCCCGCGCCTTGAGCTTGTGCGCATAATCGATGCTGTTGAGCAACTGTTCGAGAATCGGCTCGACGGCAAAATCGGTAAGCCGCCGCGCATCGACTTGCCGCAAATCGAAGTACAGCACCAACGGTATTGCGCCGGCTGTTTGTTGCTTGCGTTCGGTGTTGACCTGCTCGGCGAGCATCTGACAGCTCACCGTCTTGCCAGTCCCGTACTCACCCAACAGCGCGCAAAACGGCGGTGCGTTGGGGTCTTTGCTCCATTCGACCAATGCCGGAATCAAATCCACCCCGGTTTCGTCGGCCTCGACCGTCAAATCACGCTCGTTCTTGCGGTCCAGCGTTCCTAAATGTCTCGCACGCAGTGGGGTACAGTGCTCTGACAGAATGTCTTTCGGGATGAACTCGGCCAGCTCACCAATCACCTCTTCCATACGCTGTTTCTTATCACGCCGATCTGGCGAGGAGCCGCCATCGGGAGGAAGATCGTCTGGTTCTGCCAAGGCATCCGCCGCCGCGATGATTTCATCGGCAATGCGATGAAGAAAAGCATCTTTTTCTGATTCCAGCCCGTCTTCACATAATTGCCGCCAGGATTTTTGCCGTTCGTTCACCCCTTCGTGGAACGCAATGACTCTTTGCTTGAATTTTTCGGGTACATGCTGGAGGTACGGGTGTTCAAGGGCGACCGGGATACAGATGGCTCTTTTGCCATCCTTATTTTTGCCCTTCGAATCGATAAATTTAGGAACTTCATTGGCTTGGCAGTAATTGCTTTTGAAGAAATCGAAGCTCAACATGAACAGCGCGATGGTTCCCACCTTGAAGAGTGCAGCAATCTGCGGATCGAGCGGACTTGAGAGTTCGACATCGCGCTCGTCACGCCGCAGACGATATGGACGCTTGGTTTTCCGGGCATTGAGGAGCACTTGCAGGCGCGCATGAAGTTCGCGCACCAGTTGCTTATCCGCATGACTGTAGGAAATGGGAATTTCGACTGGGGCTGGCTCGTTGAGCGGTCGAGCCTTGGGCGGGACATGTTTTCCTCGGTCGCGGTCGTAATTGAGCGCATCCGCCAGCTCCTCAATCTCCTTTTCCTTGCCCCTGCCGGGTGCTCGTAGATAACAGGCGCGGGTTTCCAGCTTGCCGCCTTCATCCACTGCCAACTCGATGCCTGCACCCAGCGTCGCCAATTCCTCATTCAAACGCTTCTTGGTCTGGCGCAAGCTGCTCAGGGTGCGTGCATTCGCGGCAGCGCCGAAATGTTCCTGCACCAACTCGGTCAGTAGAATGCGCTCGATGCCACTGCGTTGGGCCAAGTCAATGCACGACTGGGCTAAAGCACGTTGCGCGGTTTTGAGTTTAGGCAGCAGCGATTGCAGCGTTTGCCAGGCGGGCAGATTTTCAGCAGACATGAGCCTTCACCTCGATCGATGGCAACGAATCGAGGTGAAGGATAAGCCAAGATTTGTAACGTGACAAGACGTGACAAAAAAGAGAGATCAGTGATCGTGATGCTCGTGGCCGGGAGCCGCCAAGGCTTGCTTCAACCACGCCATGGATTCGTTGGTTTCCATGTCCCCCACATCCGCGAAATCCACCAATTGGAAATCGTTCAGTGTATCGTCGGAAATCGAAGCGATAGGATCTTGATCGGTCAGCAAGGATTTCAGCTCGGTCGTCACTTGCCGGTCCGAACCCGTATTGATCACCTGAGTTGCCAATTGCAGGTCGGGTACCCAGACCACCTCCAGCGTGCGTGCGCCCAATTTCCCGCGATAGCGTTGCGCCTTGTGGCCTAGAATTTCCGTTTCGCCCACAGGAGCCAGTTGAGCCAACTCCGCTGGTGGGACGATACTGGCCAATTCATCCCAGGATCGTCGATGGTGGATCATACGCAGATCGACCGCACTGTATTCGATGCCGCGCCGATGCAGCGGCTCGACATAGACGAAGCTGACCTGTCCTTTAGCGTCCCGGCGCCAAATTTCGCCGACCTCGCTGGAATCGGCGCGGATTTCCACCCGATCGTTGGCGCGCCAGAAATACCAGTCGCTGGAGCGAGGTTGCTGGCAAGGAAGCGCGCAAGAAGTCGTGGTGAAGCGCGCCGCAATCTCTCCATAAACGGTCACAGCCGGAGTCTGGACAGGCTCGGTCGGCGCGGAAAAGGCCAGGTTGGACAAAACCAACCCGCCAAGAATCATCGAGATGAAACGCAGCGACATGAAGTTCTCCGTAATAAAAAAAGAGAGGCTCGATGGCCTCTCCAAAAGTAGTAGGTCGGGCATAAGCGCCGCGTTGCCCGACAAGAACGCGCCTGTCGGGCACGTCCTGTGCCCGACCTACCGATTCCAAGAACCATCGAAGAACTAAAACAAGGAGGTGGATTTAAAGTAGCCTGTTGGGCACGTCCTGTGCCCGACTACCGATTTCCCCTCTGCGAGGATTCTTGTGGAACCCACACCGTAGTAGGTCGGGCATAAGTTGCCCGACAGGAACGCTATCGAAAAACCTAAAAAAAAGTGGATTAAAGACTTAGCGCATCCTTCATCACATGAAAGATGTAGTTCTGTTCCTGCACACCGTGCAGCAGATGCGCCTTGGGTCCGCCGGAGAAGATGGCCACGTCCTCACCCGCATGGGTTTCCGAAGACAATGGCACCAGGGATTCCTGATGGAAACCTTGATCTTCGGTATTCACGCTGGTCAAGTCCGTCACACGACCTGCCTGGACAGGCTCGCTGTAGACCGTGTCGCCACCCACTGGCAGGACATGAAAGCCGGGGCCATTGGCATAGGACACGGTGGTGTAGGGCATCCCATCGGCGGCTGTAGCGAAATCGGTTTGCCCTGGATTGACGACTTTGCCCAGGATCGGATTGCCGCGCTTGGGATAACCGGCGATGGTGAACGTGTGGCTGTGATCGGCGGTGACGATGATCAGCGTGTCGCTGGAATCGGTCTTCTCCATCGCTACCTTGATGGCTTCGTCCATGGCGATGGTGTCGGTCAGGGCGCGATAGGCATTGCTGGCATGATGACCGTGGTCGATACGGCCTCCTTCCACCATCAGGAAGAAACCTTTATCCCTTCTGGCGCGCTCCGCGCCCTGCCCACGGCGGCTGCGACTGTTCGCCGTGAGGATATCGATCGCTTTGCTGGTCAACTCAGCGACGGAAGGTTCACCAGCGCCATCATTGGCGCGATCCGCCTCATATTGCATATGCGAAGGCTCGAACAAACCCAGCACACACTGAGATTCGGCAGGATCGATGGCATCGAACTGCGCTTGGTTCCAGATATAGGAGCAACCGAACTTGTTTTGCCACTCGGCGATCAGATCGCGTCCGTCCTTGCGACGACCCTTGGTGGTCGGGTACTCCGGATCGGATTGAGTATTGGGCATGAAATAGGTACGGCCACCCCCCATGAACACGTCCATGCCATCGTTGGGTGCGAAGTTATCCACGGACTGGGCTGCGATATCCTTGACCGTCGTATCGGAGGGCAGATTGCTATCGGCTTCCCAGTCGCGTTCCGAAGTATGCGCATAGGTAGCAGCGGGGGTGGCGTGGGTCAACCGAGCGGTGGAAACCACGCCGGTGGCCATGCCGCGAGCCTTGGCCAATTCCAGAATGGTGGTGAGTTTGTGCGCCTGGATGACCGTATTGTCCTTTTCCTTGCGCTCAACGGCTTGATCGACGCTCAATTCCCCGTCGTTGGTCTTCACGCCCGTCACCATAGCGGTCATGGTGGGCGCGGAATCCGGTGTCTGTTGATTGGCGGAGTAGGTCTTGGACAGAGCAACATAGGGCAGTGTTTCCATGGACAACGAGTTCTTCTCGCCATCCTTGCCCTGGAACTGCCCGCTCAGGATACGCGCGGCGGTCACCGTGGAGATGCCCATGCCATCGCCCACGAACAAGATCACATTCTTGGCGCGGCGCTCGTTCGAATTCAAGCGTTTTGCCTCCTTGAGGGCTTGTTGGCCAGCGTCGTACCAAGTGGAAGCGTCTTCGGCCTCGGCAGATGCGACAACTCCAGCAGACAAGGCGATGGCCATGGCGGCCACTAAAGATTTCTTAGCAAACTTCATGAATTCAAGACTCCCCAAGGCAAGGCAAGTAGTGGAATGCGCGGCATCAGACGATCTGGCGATCTGTATCGCTCTGCTGACTTTCTGCTTCTCAAAAACGCGCCTTAGTCTACGGAGACTCTTTTACCGTCTTATTAAAATGAATCTTTGCTTGCAAGCCGTACTATAAAATTAACTACCTGTAAATCAGCTCCTACATCATCAGGATTGGACCAATCACCGCTTGGTCTGAAATGTCACGCATAACAGCATAGTGAAACAAAGAGCCGACAATACCAGCCAAGCGATGGGCGATCAGGCCCGTAAGCTTCAACAATCACTCGCTTTTTTCCAATTGAGCGACCATCAAGCCGGGTGATTCCCAAGCACGATCTGGCCAGTCTCCACTGTCTCATCGCCGATAGGTGCTTCAGCAAGGTCAAGTTCGTCGGTAGTATGATCAGCCTCTCTGGCCAATAAAGCCCGTTTGCGCTCCACGCCCCAGCGATAACCGGACAAACCGCCATCGTGGCGCACGACGCGATGACAGGGGATCGCCACCGCCAAGGGATTCGCGGCGCAAGCCTGGGCGACGGCGCGGGCCGCTCGGGGCGAGCCGATGCGTCGGGCGACCTCTCGATAACTGAGCGTCTGACTTGCCGGAATAGCTTGCAACGCTTGCCATACCCGTTGCTGGAATGCGGTGCCGCGTACATCAAGGGGCAGATCGAAACCTCGTTGCGGCATTTCGACCAAGCCCACCACGTCGGCGATTTGTTGCTCGAAGCCTGCATCGCCGCCGATGAGGCGGGCGGCGGGAAAACGGTCCTGAAGATCGCAGGCCAGCGCATCCGGATCGTCGCCCATCAGGATGGCGCAAACGCCATGTTCGCTTTGCGCGACCAAGATCGCACCGAGAGAACATTCACCGATGGCAAAACGAATTTCCGTATCCATACCACCCGCGCGGTAACGGGTGGGCGTCATGCCCAGTATCCGATGGGATTCCTGGTAAAACCGCCCGTTGGAGTTGTAGCCGGCGTCATAGAGCGCTTTGGTCACCGTCGCGCTGGAGCGCAAGGTGCGGCGCACTTGCGCCGCCCGGTGCGCGATCGCGTAAGCTTTGGGAGTCAAGCCGGTCAAGGATTTGAAAAGACGATGTAGATGATAGGGGCTGATGCCGGCATGGGCGGCCAGTTCGCCGAGGGTCGGGGCTGGTTCGGTGGCTTCGATGAAACGACACCATGCGGCCACGTTGGCGGCCTGTTCCGCCGCCAGCGGACGTCGGTCGGGTTTGCAGCGTTGGCAAGGGCGAAACCCGGCGCGCTCCGCTTCCTCGCAGGTGGCATAAAAGACGACGTTCTCGGGCCGGGCCAGACGTGATGGACAAGTGGGTCGGCAATATACGCCGGTGCTTCGCACCGCATAGACGAAGGAGCCGTCGGTTTCCGGGTCGCGCGCCTTTAGCGCTGTCCAACGTGGATCGCCTGTCGTTTCCGCCGCCCGCTGTGCATTTTTGATGGCCATAGTTGTCTACCTGCTTCGGTTTCTCTCGAATGACTCGGTCAGCTTGGACTTTACGCACCGATAAAACACTCCGACTCTTGCTTTTGAATTCGCATTCCGCCGCCATAATACCCCAGTAAAAGAATCAACTTTTTTTCCGCACGCTGCATCTAAAGCCACATTTCCTACGTAAGCTAAATTTGTCAGCCGGACTATTCCGACACCGACAACCTTTTTTCAACACCATTGCAGAGGAAGATTCATCATGGTCAAGACCGCTTTCAACCAGATCGCACTCGCCGCCGCCGTCGCTGGCGCCCTGGGTCTCGCCGCCAGCCCGGTGTTTGCCGCCGAGGGTGGTAAGGAAAAATGTTACGGCGTCAGCAAAGCCGGTGAGAACGACTGCGCCAGCGCGGCGGGCACCCACGCCTGTTCCGGGCAATCGGCGTCTGACTACGATGGTCAAGACTGGAAATATGCCGCCAAGGGCACTTGTGAGCAGATGGGCGGCAAGTTGGAAGCGTTTAAGGGCATGGGCAAGCCAGCCGGGCATGGCTAAACCGGTTGCGAGCTGATTGATACGTCGATGTTTACCCGCAACCGCGCCACACTGCCGGCCCAGGCCGGCATTGGCCTGCGTCATCCCCACTTGCCGGCATTCCTGGCTACACCCCAACCGGTGGCATGGCTGGAAATCCATAGTGAAAACTACCTCGCCCCCGGTGGCCCCCGCTTGGCGGCCCTGGAACAATTACGCGGCGATTATCCGCTGAGTTGCCACGGGGTGGGTTTGTCGCTGGGATCGGCAGGCGGGTTGGACGCAACGCATCTGGCGCGGTTGCGGGGTTTATACGACCGACTGGAACCGGAGGCGATCTCCGAACATCTAGCCTGGTCCACGGCCCCGGATGGGCGTTTTCTGGCCGATTTGCTGCCGCTGCCCTATACCGATGAAGCGTTGACCCTCGTCGCCGCCAACATCGATCAGGCGCAGGAGGCGCTGGGTCGGCGCCTGCTGGTGGAAAACCCGTCTACTTATCTGCGCTTCCAGCACACCGACTGGGACGAAGCCGCTTTTCTCAGCGAACTGGTGCATCGCACCGGCTGCGGTCTGTTGCTGGATGTCAATAACCTTTATGTTAGCGCCGTCAACCACGGCGGCGACGCATGGGCCATGCTGGATGCACTGCCGCTGGAGGCGATCGGTGAGATTCATATTGCCGGCCATGCCCGTGTCGCCACCTCCTGGGGCGAATTGCTGATCGACGACCACGGTTCTCCAGTCGCCGAAGCGGTTTGGGCGCTGCTCGCCGCCACCTTACGCCGGACCGGTCCCTGCCCGGTGCTGATGGAATGGGACACCGATATCCCAGAATTGCCGATACTGCTGGCTGAGGCGGAGCGGGCGGAACGCTATCTACAGGAGGTGACCGATGCGGCTGGCTGAATTGCAAACTCAGATGCAGCGCATGCTGCTGTCGGCCAGCGGTTCCGATCCGGCGCTGTCCGGGTTGCTGGCCGACCCGCCGGAACAGCGCGGACGCCGCCTGGCGGTCTATCGCAACAATGTCCGCCATGCCTTGTTGAGTGTGCTGGAAGCTGCATTTCCCGTGGTCCGGCAACTGATCGGCACCGAGTGTTTTACCGCCACGACCTTGACCTTCATCGCGGAGCGCCCGCCGCAACAACCGATACTGTATGCTTACGGCCATGATTTTACAGATTTTTTGGCGAATTTCCGACCTCTGGCGGAACTGCCCTGGCTGGCGGATGTGGCGCGGTTGGAATGGGCGCGCAACGAGGCGCTGTTCGCTGCTGAAGGTGAGTCGCTGACGCCGGATCGGCTGGCGGCGATTCCAGCAGACCAATTGGCCAGTTTGCGCATCTCGGTGCATCCTGCGACCCAGTGGCTAGAATCGGCTTGGCCGATCCACGCTATCTGGACCGCGCATCAATCCGAAGGAGACCTGTTGGAAACCATCGATCTCCAACAGGCCGAAAGGGTCATGATCTGGCGTCGGGACGGGGTGGTTCATCAGCGCGAGCTAACCATCGGCGAATTGACCTTGCTCAAAGCGTTCGCCACCCAGCGACCGCTGGCTGAAGCCGCCGAGGCGGCGCTCCAGCGAGATCCGACCTTCGATCTGAGCAGAGCGCTGGCATGTTGGCTGAATGAAAGAGCGCTGGGACCGCCTATAATGGGTGCTTTGTAATCCCAGACCTGTGTCATAAATGTCATTGGCGTCTTACCGCGCATGGACACCACAGGTTGGCGGCCTACCCTGGTGTGAGCATCCATCATGGCATCTCCTGATTCACTGGCTGATTTGCTGGCCCGTTGCGCATTGAATGACCGGCGCGCCTTTGAGGCGTTGTACCAGCAGGCCGCGCCGAAGCTATACGGTTTGTTACTGGGCGTGACCCGAGACCGCGAATTGGCGGCAGATCTGCTGCAAGAAAGTTTTGTCCGTATCTGGCAGCGGGCGGGCGACTACCGGCAGCATCTCGGCCAGCCGCTGACCTGGATGGGCGCGATTGTCCGTCGCTTGGCCATCGACCGATCGCGGCGTGGCGATCAGCGCCGGCGAGGGGAACTGAGCGAGGAAGGTTGGGCCTTATTGATCGATACAGGGCTGGGTCCCGAGGAACGATTGCACGCGGAACAGGGTGAAACCCAGTTGACCCGCTGTCTGGAAATCCTCGACCCAGAACCGCGCCGCGCCGTATTGCTGGCTTATTACGAAGGACTCACTCACGACGCTATCGCTCAGCGATTGGACCGACCACTGGGCACGGTCAAAGCCTGGGTCCGGCGCAGCCTGCAACGTCTGAAAACCTGCCTGGGGGAATGAATCATCATGAACCTGCATTACCCCCCGTTGTGCGACGCACTTGCCGCCGAATATGTGCTCGGCACCCTGCACGGCGCAGCGCGGCGTCGTTTTGAAAATCTGTTGCCGGCACATCCGACGTTGCGTCGGGCGGTGAGTGATTGGGAGCGTCGTTTGAACCGGCTGGCTGCCGCGAGTGCGACCGAACCACCACCTCCCGCTGTTTGGCGTGCTCTCGAACGGCGGCTGTTTCCCGTTAAGCCGCGCCATTCGTGGTGGAACAGCCTAGCCCTCTGGCGTGGCCTAGCCCTGGCCGGCGTATTGGCGGCAGTTGTGGCCTTGGCGCCCCAATGGGCGCCGCCTGAAGCAGGTTTGTCTTTCGCGGCGATCCGTGACCCTAATCGTGATGTGCTGTGGACCGTGGCGCTGGCCGACGATGGCCGATTGCATGTCAACAGCTTGCGGGCGATGGATATGCCTGCTGACCAGCGATGTCTTCTATGGTTGAAGGCCAGCGACCAGCCACCGACGATGTTGGGGGTGTTGCCCGACCAGGGCGATGCCCGCATCCTGTCTCTGCCTGCTGGTATGCCGCGACCGGTTCAAGGCGCCTTATGGGTGAGCATGCAGCCCACCACCGACGCCACACCGCCGGTTCGCCCCCTGTACCAGACCCATTGGCAGGTGTTGTAGCGGACTCGCACCCGCCCGCCAGCACTACGGCAACACATCCTCGCTGCGTAGATGCGACGTCGGCGGTTGCGGCTCTGGTTCGTTGCACACCTCGGGGATGAAGACCGGGCAGGGCCTGGCGCTGGCCTGCCAGCGTTCGGCGAACTCGCCCCAATGCGGATGTTGTTCCTGGCCCGCTACAAGATAATCCAGTAAATTTTGCACGCTGGTATTGTGACCATGCACGCTGAGCCGGGTGGTGAAATACGCCCAGCGCAAATAGAGCAGGTAAGTATTGAGAACGTCACCTTCGCAATACCGGTCGATGGCGGCATAGTCGCCAGCGGCTGCCTGCTCCGCCACGTTTTCTCCATGACCATTCCATTTGCCCGGCAGACCCAACGCCTGGGCGGCTTCATCCAATCCCAGGCGTGGTGAAGCGCCGAAATCGCTGAGTACGTCCATTAGGTCGCAGTGCCAGTTGGATTCGTAGCGATAGTCGTAACCGAAGCGCGGATCGCTCCGATGCCAGTTGAAAGCGGTCAGTCCGTGGATCAGTGATCGTTGCTTGAGAACGGCGGCGTCAAAACTGCGCCCATTCCAAGTCACCACGCGCGGCCTTTGTTTATCGATCATCTGCCAGAATCCGGTCAGGATTTCCCGCTCGCCCCGGTCGGCGATGCTGGCCGAACCCAGTTTGCGGATCAGGTAACGTTCCCGCTCGCCATCGCGCTCGATCCGCGCCAGCAGGAAACCCAGTGTGACGATTTCGTGCTGAATCGGCTTGGGAAAAGTTTCAGGGTCACAGTTCGCTGGCAAGATTGCAGCGTCGGGTCGGGTTTCTAGGTCGATAACCAGCAAGTGTTGGGGAGTGGCCATGCTGCAAGAGGTTCCTTTGGGTTGGGCCATCCTGCACCGCGGAGCGGATGGCGATGAATGTCCAGCCGTAGAGGATCAGCTTCGATCGTCGGACGACCACTCGCCAGTGGTCGCGCGTTCCGGGTCAAGATCATCCACGGTCAGGCTTGGTTGCTCATGATCCCGCCGGATCAGAAGCCTTTGGCCGAGGAAGTGCTGCGGCGTGGATCTGCGCCACCATACTTAGTACCGTCACTACTCACCAGGATGCTCTGGCTAGCACCCATCGCCGCTTGGCGCGTCACCGTATGTCCCATGCCTTCCAGTAGCCGCACCGTATCCGGACTAATGCCTTCTTCTATCCGGATCTCATCCGGCAACCATTGATGGTGTATCCTGGGCGCACTAACCGCCGCCTGGATATTCAGGTGATGATCGATCACGTTCAGCAGCACCTGCAGCGTGGTGGTGATGATGCGTGATCCTCCAGGACTGCCGGTGACCAGGAAATTTTTACCACCTTGTTTGACGATGGTTGGGGACATCGAGCTGAGCATCCGTTTGTTCGGCTCAATCTGGTTGGCCTCATCACTGATCAGTCCGTAAGCATTCGCCACGCCTGGCTTCGCGCTGAAGTCATCCATCTCGTTATTGAGCAGGAAGCCGGCGCCATCGACCACGATATGGGAGCCATAGCTGAAGTTGATCGTGTAGGTGTTAGAGACCGCGTTACCGAATTTATCCACGATGGAAAAGTGGGTGGTTTCGTTGCTCTCGTAGGGTGCGGGATCACCCGGCAGCAGGGTTGCACTGGCGGTCGCCCGTCCCCGATGGATGGTGCGGCGCAGCTTTTCCGCATAGGCTTTGGAGGTCAACCCCTGAATAGGCACCTGCACGAAATCCGAGTCGCCCAGATACTTGGAGCGGTCGGCGTAAGCGCGCGCCATCGCCTCCGCCATCAGATGAATGGTTTCTGCCGAGTTATGTCCGGTCCACCCTATCGGGAACCCCTCCAGAATATTGAGGATTTGAATGATATGGGTGCCTCCAGAGCTGGGTGGACCCATCGAGAAGATGTCGTAACCCCGGTAGTTGCCATGCACCGGCTGACGGATAGCTGGTTGGTAGTGTTTGAGATCATCAAGGGTAATCAATCCGCCTCCGCGCTTCATCTCTGCGACGATGAGATCGGCGGTGCGGCCCTGGTAAAAGCCCTCGCTGCCCTGCTCCGCGATCCGCTTGAGGGTTGCCGCCAGATCTTTCTGCACGAAGCGATCTCCCGGCTGATAGTGACTGCCATCGGGCTTGAAGAAAACCTTGCGGCTCGACTCGTGTTTCTGCAATCGGTCGGCGGCACTCTTGATCCCGTCGCTGAAACGAACCGGTACGATGAATCCCTCTTGCGCCAATCTGATCGCAGGTTCCAGCGCCTTTGCCAAAGACAGGGTGCCGTACTTCTCCAGCGCCAGCGCCAGCCCAGCCACGGTGCCGGGAACTCCAGCCGACTTGTGCGAATAGCGGCTCAGTTCTTCATCTGCATTGCCATCCGCCCCAAGAAACATGTCACGGCTGGCCGCAGCTGGGGCTTTTTCGCGATAGTCGATAGCCACCACTTCGTTTTTCTGTTCGGAGGAGATGAGCATGAATCCGCCGCCTCCGATATTGCCGGACCGCGGCTGGGTCACCGCCAGCGTAAATGCTGCGGTAACGGCTGCATCGACGGCGTTGCCTCCTTGCTCTAGTACCTTCAGGGCCTCATCCGTTGCCAGATAATGGCTGGTCACCACCATGCCGTTCTTCGCCTCGGCGGGAATACTGCGATCTCCCTCCAGGATGGCTTCCTGCGCAAGAGAAGGCGTAGCGACCATCAAGGTGCATAACAACGCGAAGCCTGTGGCCAGACGAGTCGTCGGCAACAGCACTATTAAGCGCTGGAAAGCGCCGGTGTTATTCATGGTAGAGCTCCTGGCATGGTGTAAGGTGTTGATAAATCGTCTCTCCAAAATAAGTGTAGTCGCGGAGAAAAAGCGCTACCTGTATTCTGGTGCGGCCATTGGGTAACTGTATTCTGGTGCGGCCATTGGGTAACGAGCGGCAGCCAAGGCGCTGGAAGCGGGGCGAGCCCGCTGTTGGGTTAGCGACGACCCGCCAGGAAAATACGCACCGCCTGTTCGGCGGCGGCAGCCAGGTAATCGCTACCAGCCACCATCGCTTGCTCCAGGCTCAGCGGACCCGGACACAGGCTGAGTACCGCGTCGATGCCCCGTTCGTACAGGGATTCCAGCCCGCTGCCGACGCTGCCAGCGATAGCCAGACAGGGTATGCCGCGCGCGCGGGCGCGTTCGGCTACGCCTGCCGGAGCCTTGCCGAAGGTGGTTTGAAAATCGATCTGGCCTTCGGCGGTCAACACCAGATCCGCGCCATGCAAGTGCTCGTCCAAGCCGGTCAGATCCAGTACCAGATCGACGCCGCGCCGCAGTTCAGCGTTGAGAAAAGCTTTCAAGCCTGCGCCCAGGCCGCCGGCTGCGCCAGCACCCGGTAGCTCGCGCACGTCCAGACCGAGATCGCGTTCGATCACCGCCGCTAGATGGGCCAGTCCGGCATCCAGCACTCGCACCTGTTCGGGCGTAGCGCCTTTCTGGGGCGCATAGACGCAGGCCGCACCGCGTTCACCCAGCAGTGGATTATTCACGTCGCAGATCGCTTCCACCCGCAGCCCGACCAACCGTGGATCGAGGCCACCGAGATCGATGCGTTCGATGCTCCCCAGCACGCCACCTACCGGTTCGACTGGTGCCCCGCCCCTATCCAGGAAGCGCGCGCCCAGCGCTGCGGCCATGCCAATGCCGCCGTCGTTGGTGGCGCTGCCGCCGATACCGACCACCAGATGGGAAATCTCTAGATCCAGAGCCGCTGAGATCAGTTCACCCGTACCAAGCGTGGTGGTCAGCATGGGATTGAACCGGTCTCGGGGCAACAGTGCCAGGCCGCTGGCGGTCGCCATCTCAATAGCCGCTAGCCGCCGCGCGGGTACATGGCAGAACATAGCTGACACAGGATCGCCACGCGGGCCGGTGACGGTGACGGTATGCGCTTTACCGTTCAGGGCATTGATTAGCACGTCGGCTAGCCCATCGCCGCCGTCGGCGACGGGAACCTGCGCGATCTCACAATTCGGGCAGGCTCGGGCGACGCCGCGCGCCATGGCCAGCGTCGCCTGGCTAGCGGTCAAACAACCCTTGAGTGCATTAGGAGCAAGTACGATTTTCATAGGGGATAATCGTGTGGCGTGGTGGCCGAAGTGAGGATGCCGAAAAGGAAGAGTAGCGTCCTAACACTTGGATATCGCACTAAGGACTCCAATTTCGTATCTCTATGCCGCGTAGATAGAACATGGCCCTCCGGTCCAGATTGGATCAGGAGAGTCATGCCAGCCCACTTAAAATGAGCTGACTGCGAACAAATGCCTTGCCGTCACCAAAGTGGGGCGCTGGGTCAGCCTGATTCGATGAAAGAGGAGGTTGTCATCGTTTGGGGTGACTGCCGGAGTCCTGTCGAGCTATGTTGGGGTTCGTTAGGATCAACATTGTGTCGCTAGCGCCGGGCGGAAACCGACGCAAGGGGTCACCGGTCGGCGTTTATTCGCAATATGGTCACGCGCTAACTCCAGCAATTCGGGAGGCGGTTCGTAGCCAGTGCGGCGACACTGGTGGAGGTAATCGACCAGACGCGATTCGGCATCGTACCGATTCGCCAGCTCGATGAGTTCCAGCAACTCGATCATATGCGGAGTCGGAACAATAGCGATTGTTTTCAGCATGGCGTATTTCTCAAGGTGAATAGGGCGTGGATCGCAAAAATTTAGCAAGGTGCGTGCCATATATGGTCTTAATGGTGTATAACACGATGTCCATCAAGAAATGGTATGACTGTTACCGATGCATACTTACGATCTCAATTCCCCGGACGAACCCGTTTTACTGGCGACCGGTCTCAGCAAACAGTTTGCGGGCCGCCGGGTCGTCGATGACGTTGGTTTGCGTTGCCAGGCCGGTCAAGTCGTCGGCCTGCTGGGCGCCAACGGGGCCGGCAAGACGACGACCCTGCGGATGTGCTACGGTTTCCTGCAGCCCGATGCCGGTACCATTCGCGTAGCTGGAATCGATCGGCGCGTTGACCCCGAGGCAGCCGCTCGGCGGGTGGGCGTCTGCACCCAAGATGACACTTTCGACACGGATTTTACCGTGCGTGGCAATCTGGAGCAGATGAGTCGCTATTTTCGTCCACGACCGTCAGGGGTGAAAGCGCGGGTGACGGCATTGCTCGAACGCTTTGGCTTGCACCGCTATGCGAACGCCAAACCGGATAGCCTTTCCGGCGGCTATCGGCGTCGGCTGATGATCGCCCGGGCCTTGATTCATGCGCCACAGCTGCTGTTTCTGGACGAACCAACTACGGGACTGGACCCGCAGGCGCGTTTGGAGGTCTGGGAATTGGTCGATACGCTGCGGCGAGAGGGGTTGGGGATCGTCCTGACCACCCACTACATGGATGAGGCCGAGCGCCTGTCAGACGAGTTGCTGGTCTTGCGCGAGGGTCGTGTCGTAGCGACAGGGCAATCCCAAGCGGTGTTGGGGGATCTGGTCGGTGAACACATGCTGGTGCTGGACGCCCACGATTCAGCGGCGGCGACCGTTTGTGCCTGGGCGCGGCAAGTCGGTTTGCCGGAGCCGACCCGGGTGCTCTCTACCTTGCATCTCGCTTTGGATGGGCCGGGTTTGGCCCGGTTCAGCGCCCGATTTGGCGATCTGCGTTTCGAGGTCCGCCCGCCGACCCTGGATGACTTGTTCTTGAAGCTCGCCGAGAAGCCATGACTCTCCACTATCGAGCCGCCTTGCAGTGGCAAAGCCGCGCTGTCCTGGGGCGGCATCTGAGCGTGTATCGACGCAACTGGCATACAGCGGCGCTGCCGCCCTTGCTGGAGCCGATTATTCTGCTATTGGCTTTCGGAGTAGGGCTGGGTGGCTTTATCCCGGAGTTCGCCTGGCGTGGACAACCCGTGTCCTATCTGGCTTATCTGGCGCCGGGCATGTTGGCGTATACCGCTTTTATGACGGCTTTTTTTCAAGCCTTGTTCGCGGCCTACATCCGTATGCACTACCAGAAAACCTGGGAAGGTCAGCTCATCACTCAGGTGCGTCTGGAACATGTCGTTTGGGGCGAGGTACTGTGGGCCGCCACCCTAGGGACGATCTACGCACTGATCGTGACCCTGGTGCTCGTGGGATTTTCCTTGACGGGTTGGTTACATCTGTATTGGGTCAATGCGTTCTTGGCGCTGCCTCTACTGTTCCTCGCCGCTTTGGCCTTTGCCACGCTGGGGCTGTTGTTTACTGCCATCGTACCCAGCATCGATCACATGAACATTCCCTTCTTCCTGGTCATCATGCCTCTTGGTTTTGCCAGCAGCACCTACTTCCCAATGGAGGGTGATGCACTCTGGGTGCAGGCTTGGTTGTTCCTAAATCCCCTACATCATTTGGCGGAAGGGATTCGTCTCCTGCTGCTGGTCGGCGAGGTGAATCACCATTTGGCCGCCGCTTGCGGTTTGTTCTTGCTGATGATCTTGATCCTGGTGCCGGTCGACGAACGATTGTTACGGCGCCGGGTGTTAGGGGAAGGGTGAGCGATCTCATCGCCTGTTTGCAGCGATCGCTGTAAGCCTCCTCAGTCGTTGTGAGGATCTGTACAATCCCTATGCAGCGCTTGACCGATGGCAGTAGCGATCCGTTGCTGGTAAGTGGGATCGCGCAGACGTTCCTCTTCGGCTCGGTTGACGAGAATACCGGCTTCCAGCAGCACCGCTGGCATGGTGGCAGTCTTGAGCACGATCAGTTCGTCGAAACGGTAAACCCCCCAATCAGCATCCAACAGAATGCGCCCTTCGCCTGGGATCGGCTCGGCGTGATGCAGCGAGGGTGTCAAGCCTGCAGCTCGCAGCGCCGCGCCCAGTTGCATCGCCAACGCCCGACTGGCCGCGACGTGTTTTGGATCGGCTTGTTGCGCCGAGACGAAGAGCGAAAACCCGGTGAAGCGGTCGCTGTAATGCTCCGTATGACCGGGCTGGGGTTGCCAGGGCTGTAGATAACGCGGCTGCACCGAATCGTGATGCAACGATAGAAAAAGGTCTGCGCCAGCCGCCTGTGCTTGGCGGGTCCGTGCAACCAAATTGAGGACCGTACCCTCCGGGTTGACCAAGACCACCTCGTCGCCTTGAGCACGTAGGGTCGTGGCTACGACTTGCGCTAGCATGAGATTGAAGGCGACTTCGGGCCGCCCTCGGGCGCTGCGCGCGCCGGGTCGCTGCAGTGAATGACCAGCATCCAGCGCGATCCGGGACCCGAAACAACTCGCGTGGACAGGCGTTTGTCCCAACCCGATCACCGTGGCGATGATGACCCACCAGAAGCCTCGATTCAATTTTTCGGCGCTCATTATCGCGAATGCGGGAACTGTCATTGAGTTCGGCGACGATTCGTCAATCGAATGCGAGCCGTTCTTGATGCAGCATCACCGTGCGGTCGCCGGCATCCAAGGCCTGCTGCAGGCGATGGGTCACCATCCCAGAACGACCTCTTTCATCATATGTCCATCGGTAGGTGGAGAAACCTCGGCCATCATACCGTAGGCCCTGGTCAGGGCGAATACGCCCGGAACGATGGTGAGAATTGGACAGCCAACGGAAACTCTACATAATTGTGCCGGGCATGCAGCACTGAGCATGATCATCCGCCGCCCGTTAGGTACTCATGACAATGAACGATGCAGGTAGTAACCGACGCCCGATCAAGGCGCGATCCAGCATGTGGGCGCAAAAAGCGGCCTCGTTTTTGGCGAAAACCGGTGTTTCACCCAATCAAATCTCGGTGGCCAGTGTCTTTTTCGCCGCAATCGGGGCTGCTTTACTGGTGGGGCATCCAACTTCGGTTGGACTACTCGGATGCGCTGTCGCCATTCAAGGCAGACTCGTCTGCAATTTATTGGATGGTATGGTGGCGATCGAGGAAGGAAAGCAGTCTCCTCTGGGGCAGCTCTTCAATGAATTTCCCGATCGGATCGCCGATGCCGTGCTCATTGTGGCGTTGGGTTATGCGATCGACTGGCCCGCCATCGGCTGGTTAGGCGCTTTGGCGGCAATATCGACGGCTTATGTGCGGGCTTTTGGTGGCTCGCTGGGTTTAGCGCAGGATTTTCGCGGCCCGATGGCCAAACCTCATCGGATGGCGGTGATGACGGGAGGCTGCGTGCTTGGGGCCATCGAGCAGGCATCGGTTGGCACCACACACGTCCTCATGGTCGCCTGCATCGTCATTGCATTCGGATCACTGGCGACCTGCGTGACCCGATCCAGAGCGATGGCGGTTCAACTGCGCCAAAATGAGCTTTGATGCCATGTGGCTCTCGAATCTCTTGATCGGCCTGGTGCGGATATTCGTGGGCGCCTTCCCTCGTTGGGTAGGTTCGACACCCTCTTACGCGCAGCGAATTTACTTCGCTAACCATTCGAGCCATATCGATGCAGTCGCCCTTTGGTCGGCGCTGCCGCCTCATCTGCGGATCAGAACGCGCCCCGTGGCGGCGGCGGACTATTGGAACAAAGGCATTATTCGAAAGTATATGGCCTTGAAAGGGCTCAACGCCATCTTCATAGAAAGAACGCACATCGACTGTAGCATGGACCCGTTGCAACCGTTGATCGAAGCGCTAAAGCGCGGTGACTCGCTGATTTTCTTTCCCGAGGGAACGCGCCATCGACAAGCATTGCCTGGCCTCTTCAAAACCGGTTTATTCCACCTCGCTGCGTACTTTCCGGATGTGGAATTGATCCCGGTCTACCTGGAAAACCTGCATCGATGCATGCCCAAGGGAACGATTTTCCCTGTGCCCTTGGTCTGCACCGTCCGCTTTGGTGCGGCCTTCCATCGCATTGCTGATGAAAGCAAATCGGCGTTCCTAGAACGCGCCCGTCAAGCGATAGTGGAGTTGGCATGATCGCACACGCTCAGTTTCTCTGGTTAATCGGCGGCGTTGTCGGCATCTTGCTCATCGCCTCGATGACCGGTTGGTTCCTGGCTCTTCGCGTCAAGAGCGCAAGTGGGCGAGCAGTGGTCGATAACCTGAACGCTCGCGTTCGGGCATGGTGGGTCATGGTCGCGGTGTTCACCATCGCCTCTCTCCTCGGTAAATTCGCGACGATCATCATGTTTGCACTCATTTCATTTTTTGCGTTGAGAGAGTTCCTCTCCTTGACACCGACGCGAGCCAGCGACCATCGGGCATTGTCGCTGGCCTTCTTCATCCTCATACCGGTGCAGTACTACCTGATTGGCATCGAATGGTATGCGCTGTTCGCGATTTTCATACCGGTATACGGCTTTTTGCTGCTGCCCTCCCTGTCCGCGCTCAACGAAGATCCCGAGCGCTTTCTGGAGCGCTGCGCGAAAATCCAATGGGCCATCATGCTGACCATCTATTGCATCAGCCATGTGCCGGCTTTGCTGCTGCTCGATATCCCAGGTTACACGGGACAAAATGCGCTACTGCTGTTCTACCTGTTGCTCGTGGTGCAGATGAGCGATGTGCTCCAATATGTCTTTGGCAAGATTTTTGGCAAAACCCCAATTGCCCCGGTCGTGAGTCCATCGAAGACCGTCGAGGGTTTTGTCGGAGGTGTCGCTGGCGCTACGCTCATCGGTGCCGGCATGTGGTGGATCACGCCTTTCACTTTCCTGCAAGCAGCGGGGATGGCGTTCGTGACGATATTGATGGGCTTCCTCGGTGGTCTGGTGCTTTCCGCCGTCAAACGAAGCTTAGGTGCGAAGGATTGGGGTACGATGCTCGAAGGCCACGGTGGCATGATGGACCGGATGGATTCCGTCAGTTTCGCAGCGCCGATATTTTTTCATCTAACCCGGTATTTTTTCGCAGCTTGAGTGACTTTTCCCACACCGCAAAACTACCGACTCAATCCATTTTACCTGGGTTTCGTTTTTCACCCTGTGGTTGGAATACCGTTGTGCGCCATCCATTCGACGACAAGCCGGCTGAGTTCAGCGAAATTGCTGGGGTCGCGACTGTCTTTACACCGGCAAACATCGCATACGGTCACCTGTCCTCCAGGGTGATGTTGTGCTTGGCGCAATTTGACATAGATGGGATTATTCCAAAGGTGTAGGAATTCTAGGGCGTCTGGAAAATTGAATCTAGTCTGTCTTGATAAGTCGAGGCTCCCCAAAGGGCCCAGGCAAGGATAGAGGAAATGTTTACCCGAACCGGCGGCATGTGTCTTCGCCGTTGCACTGATGGAAGCAGTCTGCCAGAGTGCAGGACACGCTGCTGACCCTTCCCGTTTGTAGTTCAGGTTGTCCACGAGCAGTGCTAGTGGATTGTGATGTGATTCGATGCCTGCGAAATCGTAAAAGGCGCGCAATTCTAGACCGAAAGCAATCTGCGTTGCGCGCTCTGGCAAAGGGATTTCGACACTCACTCGGTGCTCTTGTGCTTCCCGAATGGTTTTTGCGTAGATCACATCGTAGTTCGCGCACGCGAGATGAAACGTGTCAGCATCGCCATCTTTTGTTTGGGCGTTGAAGGCCGCGAACGGGAATCCGGTGAAGCGATCGATCCCTAATGATCGACACAACGCCGGCATACGTGGCAGCTCGCTGAGATTGCGCTTGGTGAGGACCATCGAGGCATGCGCGATGGGGAATAATACTCCGTGCTTGCGCTTGCAATCATGCAATGTCCGGAGATTTTCACACACCCGTGCAAACAAATCTTGCCCACATAAATCGCGCCATGTGCTGGACGTTGCGGCATTGAGCGACACATTGATCCAACGCACCCGTCCTATCAATGCGTTGAGAAGGTCATTTTTGCCGAGCGTGATTCCATTGGTGAAGAGGTTCAAACCGAGATGCGGGTATGTGTGGGCGAGCCATTCGATTATCTGGGGCAGATGCGGGTCCAACGTTGGTTCACCTAGCCCACTCGACAAACGCAGACTCATGAGATAGCCCAAGAAATCGAGATGCGCCACTTGTGCGAGGCTCACGAAACACCGTTCGAAGATTTGGTGCGTGTAACTACAGAATGTACATGCAATGTTGCACGCTCCCGTAAGAGCAAGATGCACCTCCGTGGGAAAGCCATCGACAGTCGAGATTCCCGAGCGATATTCGATCGTATTGACCAAGGCATTGAAGATCCACAGCACCGAAGATTGCGCGCGCATGGCCAGGAACACCTGCCGCAAGTGCTCTGGCCCACAATCTCCCGGAATGTCGTTCGTGGCTTCATCCACGAGTTCGGCGAACGCGGTATTCAGGTAGATCGGGGCGGTCGGGGCATCTCGCATCGCTACTGATGGGAAATCCGCAGCCGATGGAGCCATAGGCAAATTGCCGTTGTCTGGCAACACTTCGGATGCTCCGGGTACAGACGCCCATGAGATGGGTGCGACTGTGTCTATCTGAGCGACCAACTGGATGAGAATGTTGCGAAAATCTTGTATTCGATCATCACAAACGTCTAGCCACTCAAGATATACCGCACAACAAAGCAGGGCCTTCCCCAACCGATAAATGGCCAACTTGCTTGAGTGGGCCATACCGATCACCTCTGCATATGGCTGTTGCGTCTCCAGCAAATATGATGCGTTTGCCAAAAAGATGGAGGAATCTCTACTAAAGAGATCTCGATGCGACAAGGGGTGCATACCAGGAATGGAGAAGATATCTCCTGTCGTAGGATCTATACCGATGACTTCGGGAGGTTGCTTGCTGAGGTGCGCCAGTAATTCGACCAGCCGGCTGACTAAAAACATCATGGCGGTTCGCGGTGAATCGCCTGATAAAAGTGTACGCTTCAACAAAATCTTATGTCGGTCCAGCTGGTCAGGCGTTGTCTTACTATGTGCTATTGGAATGACTAGGTAAATGTGAGCCATATATTATTTAGAAGTTACGCAGTTGGAAGCAATGGAGTAATTGGAAGCGATGGAGTAAGAGGATGGGATGAACCGATCGAAAGTGACTGAGAAAGATTACATCAATTTTCTGATTGCGACGCCGAAGGTGTGCAGTGCGACGGAATGTGCTGGCGATGCTCAATGCTTGGCATCAATTCTTTGCGGGCTGCTTCGTAGCCCTTGAGCTTATCGGTGATGATGGCCCGCGGGCGGCAAGATGCGCAGGGATTGGGGTCGAAAGACCTAGTGAAGAGCATTGATGATCGATGATTTCGAGCCTACAGGGGGTTTGAAGTCCAAGGACTTCAAACCCCTTTAAGCCCGGATGACTGTTCCATAGCTCCCGGGACCTCGGCCCCGAAGGTCAGGACAGCAGGTATTGGCCGAGATCGCAGGATTCGAACTGAAGATCCCCCGCCTTCAGGCGACCCATATGCAGATGGAGCTGGATCGCATCGACCGTACCGACGGTTCCGCGCTCGGTATCGATCACGATCACCGTCCATGGGCCGTGAGGGTTCTCACCCCAGAACGCGTGCGACCAGAAGGTCCAGGGTTGGATCTGACCGTCGTCGTCAACGGTACCGATGCCCGTCGTGAGAGGATCGTGGTCGCTGTCGTAGCGATGCATCATGCGGCGTTTGCTGCCGCTGGGTGAAACTAGATAAATTTCCACTTCGCCGCGCCGTGCATGATCGACGCGCAGGCTGACGCCGACCTCTTCCAGTTTGTCCGCCGGATTTTTGTGGCTATCGAAATCAACGAGGAAATGAACCCCGATTTTATCGGCGTCCGGAATCGCCGTCGGCTTGATGCGCAAGGCCTGATCCCAAGTGAGCAGGGGTGTCAATTCCAGCGCCTTCAGGCCCGCCAGAGCCACCAGCCGGTCGGCATTGACCAAGCCAAAACCGTAATTCTGATTGAAACGGCAACCGGCGGCATTCTCCTGCCAGCCGCCATCGCTTTCCGCAGAATCATCTTCGGGATCGACGATCTGGCTGCTGTTGGCCAGCAGGTGCTTGGCCCAACGGCTGTTCAGTTCGGGTCGAAGCTGTTTGGCCAAGGCCAGCGCGCCGGACACCACGGGCGTCGCGCCGGAGGTGCCGCCGAAGGTGTCGGTGTAGTCGGGATCGGGGAAGAGGTTGCCACTGAGATTATTGTAGCCATGGCCGCCGGTGACGTCGGTGGTCAGCAATCCAGGGTCGCAATCGGCGCAAGCTCTAGAGGGCGCGGATACGACGATGCTGGCGCCGTAGTTGCTGTAATCGGCATGATAGCCCTCAGGGCCGACCGCGGCTACGGTGATGACTTCGGGAATGGAGTAGGTTCGGGCGCTGGCGTCACGCCGTGTGAAACCGCCATCATCGAAACGCTGGCCGTTGCCCGCCGCCACGACATGGACCATGCCGTTGGCGGAGGTCTCTTGCAGGGCAACGACGCGTGCATCACGTATCGAATACGGATAAGGCGAACCGTAGCTGTGATTCTTGATGTGGATTTCTTGAGCACCAAAATAAATCGCGTCCACGAAGCGATCGAGGGTCGAGACCACGCCACCCAGTTCCGAAGGACTGCCCAGTTCCGAAGGCGCAAAGGTATTGGCGAGCGGGACGCGCAAGGCGGCGATGGACGCATATGGCGCTACACCGGTGACGCCCAGACCGTTGCCGCCTCGGGCCGCCGCGACGCCGGCGACCGCCGTGCCGTGAGGATAGTAACCGGAGCCGGTAAAAAGATTCGGTGACGGATCGTCGTCTTCATGGACGAAATCGTAACTGAGCGTCGGCCGTAGCACGAGATCGGGATGGGTCATCTCCACCCCGGAATCGACCACACCGATGACCACGCCGGTGCCCGCTGTTCCCTGTTGCCAGGCGTCAGGTGCATCGATGTGTATCCAGCCGAAATCGTTGTACAGATGCCACTGGCCCGCGTGAACGCCCAGTTGCGGCAAAAAATAGTTTTCAAAAGGGATAAACGGTGGAATGGGTGGCAGATCCGGCTCATCCCAGCAGTGCGGTTCCTCCCAAGGATCACCGCAAGGTTTAGCTTCCTGGGTCATGGCTGCCACGTAGCGGTTATTAAACGCATGGGTTACGGCTCGGTCCTGGCGAATGACCGACAATCGTTTGCGCGCATCCTCGACCGAGGAGGTGGCAAGGACATAGGCATCGGTTTTACCCACCAATTTGCGTTGTATCTTGAGGCCATAGTTGGCGGCCCATTGCTCAGCGTCGGTCTTTTCCGCCAAATACACCAACAGTTCGGGAGATTCCTGACCGTTCATAGCGGACAAAGGATCTTTGTCGTCGGCCTGAGCAGGTAAGTTGATCAGGCCGACATGGAACGCCACCGCGCAGGCCAGCACTGGAATCGAACGAACGGGACGGGGAAGAATGGACATGGCATGGGGTTCCTCGTGGTGGTTGTCCAGAAATCGCATCGGAAGAAACCTTCCGGATTACTCTGAAATTAGCGAACCCCATGCCAATTTATAATTATATGATTATTATCATAAATACATCATATCAAACCAGAAAATGGGCTCATGTTGAACATGACGGTCCATCATGGTCCGATTCACGGATGGTGAGTCAGAGGCGCTGATGAATCACGCATCCCGGATGCGCGCGTTCTGCACGAACTGAAAGAAACTCAAGTAAGGTGGCAGTGTCTCTTGCGAAATCCATGATAAGGTCGCGGCCAGGAACGCAACAGCGACTGTCCATATCATTAGAGCCTACGCACTTGCATCGGAATGTCGCAGTTCCTGTGATTATCGAAAGAGTTTTTGCAGCCAAGCCCATATTCTTGGTTTGTCGGGGAGCGTAGGGTTCAATCGAGGTGATGTGGATTGACGGTTAACGGTGTTCTTTACCGGGGAACGTTGTTCTTCGGTATTGGCTCGGATTACGCCAGGCTTCACTCGTCGGTTTTGAACATTGATGATGCGAGTTTCGGAAACAAAATCGTCGTCGTCGTCATCAGATTGGTGAATCGCCATATTGGTCCTCCTAAATATGTTTGCGGCCAAAACCGCCATTATTCGGCCCGCCATTCGAGCGTATTTGACTAACCCACTCTATACCTTACCAGCAACTGCGTAACTCCTAATGTTAAAAAATAAAATATTTTTTCGCCTTGAATCATGTCGATGATGTACCGACATATGCGTAAACTATATTTTCAGTATGATTTTAAAAAGTCATATTTGTAAGTTAAAGAAGACATGATTCTAGAACAAATGCGCCGTAATCCTACGGACCCGGTCCCCTATATGCGTTATCGGCGACTCGGTCGCAGCCCACTGACCGTAAGCGCGGTTGGTTTCGGTACCTGTCAATTGCGCATGATCCCTGAGCAACAGGCCCTCGACACGCTCAAGAAGGGATTCGAACTCGGCGTCAATTTTGTGCATACCGCCCCAGATTATGAGGGCGCTGAGGATCTGGTCGCCCAGGCGATTGAGGAATCGGGGCGAAGGGTTATCGTGTTTTCCCAAGGATACGGCGAACGTACTCACTTCGAATGGCTGTTCGAGAGTACCTGCCGAAAACTGAAGACGAAACGTCTCGATGTGTTCGGTATCGCCTGTGTGGAGGACCGGGAATATCTCGGTGAGAACGTCTGGAAAAAGGGTGGGATAATCGAATTTCTCCTGGAGAAAAAACAACAAGGCCGGCTCGGCTCGATCTTCTGCGAGACGCACGGCACGCCTGAATATATCGGTAAGCTAATCCGATCCGCCGTCTTCGATGCAATGCTGTTGCCCTACAATCTTCTGGGCTTCCACGTTCTGTCCTATTTCCCAAGTTCGCCGGTTATCCCTGAAGATATCCCACGCAACAAAAAGGAAATTTTTCCACTGGCCCGGCAGTATGGCATCGCGCTAATGCTCATGAAACCGCTCGGCGGGGGGTTGATGTGTCCAGGAAAAGCGTTTCCAACGCATCGGCGTTTTTCGACTGAGCGAACTCTCTTGCGCAGTGAAGATATCTTGCGTGCCTTACTCATGGATGCCGACGTTACTTGTGTGGTGCCTGGCACTGCGTCGGTTGCTGAAGCTGAGGAAAATGCAGCGGCTGGATGGGTGCAATCCCCGTTGCCCTCTGACCAGATTGCTGTCTTACAATGTTCGACGGCGGAAATGATTGCGAGTCTGTGCAGCCGGTGTGGTCATTGCGATCTCCTGTGCAGCCGTCACCTACCAGTCTCATGGTTGTTCCGCGACGCCTATATCTCGAATGGCGGTTCCGAAACGTTCGAGACCCTGGATCGGCTACAGTACTTTCATCTACACCCCCAAGACATCGCTACTTGCAGCGTGTGCGATAACCGAAGCTGTTGGTGTCCACAAGGTATCGACATTCCATATCGTCTTATCGAAGTCCACGAGCAAATGCAGATATTGCGGGAACGGGGATTGCTACCTGAAACACCGGACCAAATCAATGTGCAACGTCCCCGCGGGCCATGGCCGTCGAAAGTCATCAGTCGCGATATTCCCGATCGCCTGCCGGCAGGCGCCCGCCGCACTCTGCGTCTATGGTTAGAGAATGTCGGACCCCTCAAATGGCTTTCGCTGGCTGCCGCCGCAGATCACCGCCCGATGACACTGGTAATCGATACTGGACGCACGCGCCAGAACGTCCGCCTACGGCATGAAGTAGAGCCAGGCACACGCACCCACTTCAGCTTTGAGTTCGAATCCCCCGACAATCCAGGTCAATACACACTGCGCTTCTTCCTGGTGAAAGAAGATGAGCGCATCACGGATCAAACGGAACCCTTGCTCACATGTCCCTTACTCATCGAATAGGGCAATCGTCAGACATGTCTACAGGACCAGATTCTACCTTCGGCGTGCGTTACCTTGAGCACAACCTACCGTCGTTGGTGGCTGGCACATCGACTCGTAGTGTCCGGATCATGGTCGAAAACCAGGGCCAGCATACTTGGCGGAGATATCATCCTGAAGGTCGATGCATCGACTTAGTGGTTTACATCGACGGGATATTGAACGGTACACATCCGCTGCCGCGTGACGAGATCCTCCCCGGAGAACAGGCATCGTTTCATTTTGCACTCGATGTTCCGCAAGTAGCTGGGCGATATGATATCGTCATCGATCTCATCGAACAGAACGTGGCGCAATTTGCGGATAAGGGCATTCAGCCACTGCGACACACGATGATCGTCACCACCGATGGCGCCAGTTACAGCACAGTGTTGCAGCAACGGGCAAACAGGTTGTGTCCCTGGTACTATCGTCCTTCTGGCGGCATCGAGTTCGCTGCAGATGGCTCCGCGTTTCCCTTATTCGTGTCGAAAGCCAAAGGTTGCCGAATCTGGGATACGGAAAACCGATCCTACATAGACTACGTGATGGGATGGGGATCAGCATTATTGGGTTACGCGGAGCCAAGAATTCAAGACGCGGTACGTGAATGTCTCGATTCAGGCGCCATTGTGCCCTTGCCACATGCTCTGGAAATCGAGGTCGCACAGATACTCACGGAAGATATCCCGAGCGCCGAGCGGGTGATGTTCGGAAAGAATGGTTCAGATGTCTGTACGTTGGCTGCCCGGTTGGCGCGGGCATTCACTGGTCGGAAAATCATCCTATTTTCTGGATATCATGGCTGGCAGGATTGGTGGGTAGAGCACATCGGTTTTACAAATACAGGCGTCCCGGAGAGATCCGAACCGCTGACGCACCGGTTCAGGTTTAATGATCTTGAAGATTTCCTGCAACTTTATGCTCGGCATAAGGGTGATCTTGCCGCAGTCATGTTGGAACCTGCCGGGCCTGCCGAGGGACCGCAGGGATTCAGCCGGGATGCGGACGCTGATTTTCTGCGCACGATCGCCGCTGCTACGCGAAGTACTGGAGCATTGCTCATTTACGATGAGATTATGACAGGATTTCGTTACCTAGGAGGCAGCGTGCAAGCAGCCACAGGTATCGTTCCCGATATTACCTGCCTGGGTAAGGCGTTGAGCGGAGGCATGCCGTTGTCGGCCCTCGTCGGGCGAGCCGATATATTCGAACGTGCGATGCATCGTACTCATTATGGCCCAACCTTTCGAGGAGAGATCTACTCGCTTGCCGCTGCTAAGGCTGCGTTGCAGATCTATCGAGAGGAATCCGTCGCTGAGCACATCTGGCATCACGGAGAACAGATCAAGCAGGGCATCGCCCATCTGTGTATGGAAACCGGTGTGACAGCGGAGTGTGCAGGACCACCTTTCCGAATGAACCTGGTTTTTCGCGGGGACGATGCCGATCGCCTTCGCCTCAAACGCACACTTTACTTTCAGGAACTGCTCAAGGCCGGTGTCGTGACGTACCATGGGTTCATGATTCCAAGCTACGCGCATGACGACTGTATATTACAGGCCTTACTGCAAGCCGCAGGGAGGGCTTTGGAAAAGGTGGCAACCGCGGAGAAACAAGGGAATCTCGATCGCCTTATCGAGATTCCGCTGGTTTGAATGAGTCTGTTCGGAAATAGGGTACTCAGCTCGAAACACGTGGATGACAGGCATAGCGTCGCATCTAGCGGACCCTTACTTCCTTTCAAGAAGTCCCATCTCGCGAATTTTCTCACCGGCGATTATGCGTACCTGCCCAGACGGCCAGAGAGACCTCATACAGGAAAAAACTCCAGGCCGCCACCATTGAGAGCATCGCCAGCACGAACAGACCGGCGATAACCTGGGCCAGCGCGACAGACAACAGCGCCCCCAGAAATGTCCCCCCCACCACCAGACATACCAGCAACGCACCCAGCACGGCGAACAAGATAGCGAAGTAAATCAGATTGCCCCGGCGAATCAGTAAGGCCATCTCCGGCTGCTGTTCCGCCGCCACTTCATCGGTGAGCGTACATAATCGTTCTTGCACCACACGTCGGCGGTCAACGATTCGCCCCAGCCGGTTACTCAAGATCGTGATCAAGGTACCCATTGCAACCAGCAGGAATGCTGGAGCGACCGAAAGCTGGATCACGCGGGTAATATCAGTGAGGTGCGATTCCATTTGGAGGACAGGGTAAAGGTTGGCGTTGTTATCGACATCGGTTCCATCTACGTACACCCATCTGATCGTAATACTGGCCTTGCTAGCGCAGTTGACGGCTGGCGACAGATGGGCGAGGCAAGCGAATAAATACCAGGTAGAAGATCATCAGGCGTCCTCGCTGACTAGCGAGAACTGTTGAGAATAGCACATTAAAGGTTATTAACAGAATCGGTGGATAACTTCGGCCTAACCGGATCAAGCTATCAATCGAAATAATAAGTTACGAAGCATGACGAAATCGGCTAAATATTAGCCAACAATCGTGCAGGGATAAGATCTTATGAAGTGCGCGATGGTCATGAACGATGAGCTATCCTTGTTGGAAACACTCAAAAACGCAGTGTATCGAGGATCAGGGTCATGAAGCGAGTGAAAACTGGCGGGGGCTGGCCGGCTATCCGGTACGTCTGGCGGAAAGCGTGTGAAGGGGGGCCATTACGGCTCTACCGCGCCATGCGCCGCAGGAATGCTTGCAAAAGTTGTGCGCTCGGCATGGGTGGCCAGAAGGGCGGTATGGTGAATGAGGCGGGTCAATTTCCGCAGGTCTGTATCAAATCATTGCAAGCGATGGTGGGCGATTTGCAAAGCGCGATCCCCACTGCATTTTGGTCCGAGCACACCGTTGCCGATCTCCAATCTTGGACATCGCACCAACTGGAACACAGTGGCCGATTAGTGCAGCCGCTGTTGCTGCGCCCGGGAGCCATGCATTTCCAGCCGATTGCCTGGACGGAGGCCCTCGACCGGATCGCCACGAAACTTCGCGCTACACCACCGCTGGAAACCTTCTGGTATTTCAGTGGCCGCAGCTCCAACGAGGCTGGTTTTCTGCTGCAATTGTTCGCTCGACTCTACGGCAGTAATCATGTCAACAACGTCAGCTATTATTGCCATCAAGCCAGCGGAGTCGGTCTGACCAGCGTCACCGGCAGCGGAACGGCTACTCTCACCCTCGACGATCTCCAACATGCCGACGTGGTCTTCGTCATCGGCGGCAATCCGGCGAGCAACCATCCACGGCTGATGCATGTGCTGATGCACATCCGCCAACGCGGAGGCCAAGTGGTGGTCATCAATCCGGTGATCGAAACCGGGTTGGTGAACTTCAGCTCGCCCGGTGCGTTGCGCAGCCTGCTGTTCGGCACCGAAATCGCCAGCCTGTATCTGCAGCCCGACATCGGCGGTGATCTGGCGCTCTTGACCGGTATCGCCAAGCGCATCGACGAAATCGGCGCCAGCGATGAGGCGTTCTTGAACGAGCATTGCAACGGCTGGCCGGCGCTGCGCGCCCAGCTACGTCACCTTTCCTGGACAGAACTCTGTGCCCGGAGTGGAGTGACTCAGGAGCTGATACATCGCGCTGCTCAGGTTTACGCTGCTGGTCGAAAGGTGGTCTTTGCCTGGACCATGGGCATCACCCATCATCGACACGGGGTTGAGAATGTGCAGGCGATCGCCAACTTGGCGTTGATGCGAGGCATGCTGGGCCGTCCTCATGCCGGTTTGCTACCAATCCGCGGTCATTCCAACGTTCAAGGGATGGGATCGATCGGCGTGACTCCAAAGCTCAAGGAGGCGATCGTCGAGCGGCTGGAATCCCATTTCGGCGTCTCCTTGCCGACGACGCCGGGACTCGACACCCTGGCATGCCTGGAGGCGGCCCAGAGCGGACGGATGCGTGCAGCGCTCTGTCTCGGTGGCAATCTCTACGGCGCCTCGCCCGACGCGGTGTTCACCCGCGATGCTTTGGCTCAGCTTGACCTGCTCGTCCACCTCAGCACCAAACTCAATACCGGCCATGTTCATGGGCTGGCCCGGGAGACGCTGATTCTTCCGGTCCTCGCCCGCGACGAGGAACCACAGCCGACCACCCAGGAATCGATGTTCAACTATGTGCGCCTGAGCGACGGCGGCCCGACCCGGCCCGCCGGCCCGCGTAGCGAGGTGCAAGTGATCGCGACGCTCGCGGCGGATGTTCTGCGCGATGCTAAGCAGCCACTCGACTGGCAAGTCATGGCAAACACCGGACGAATCCGGGCAGCGATCGCGGCGGCTATCCCTGGTTTCGAGAAAATGGCCATGATCGATGCGACACGAGAGGAATTTCACGTTCAGGGGCGTCTTTTTCGCACGCCACATTTTGCCACTGCCGACGGGCGGGCGCGGCTGCACGTCCATGATCTGCCCGCTATCGGCGGCGGGAATGGCGTGTTCCGACTCATGACCGTCCGCAGTGAAGGACAGTTCAACACTGTGGTGTATGAAGAGCAGGATTTGTATCGGGGTGTCACTGGACGCGATGTGATCCTCCTGCATCCGGAGGATATACGCGAGCATGGACTTGCGGCGCACCAGCGGGTGACGGTACGCAGTCCGATCGGTTCCTTGTCAGGCATTCGGGTCATCCCCTTCGAGTCGATCAAAGCCGGTAATGCGCTGATGTATTATCCCGAGGCGAACATGCTAGTCGGTCGCGACGTCGATCCGCAATCGCACACCCCCGCCTATAAAAATGTCTTGATTACCCTCGACCCAGCTCTATCGCGGTGAGCGGAGCTGACCACCTCGTGGTAGGCGTGGTGCGACAGGATTCACGGAATATCGAGCCACTTGTGAGTCTGCACACTCAGCCGCCATTGTGGGTGAGCCAGACAATAGGCGATAGCTGCCTGAGTATGCGTTTCTCGATTGGGACCATCCAAAGGTTGCAGGAAAAAATGGGCAAAATCCAACCCCGCGAAGCACTCCGGCTGTGCTTCCGGTTCACGCTGCGGATAGACCAGTTTCAACTCATCGCCCCGGACCAGGTGCAACGGCGCAGCGGCCTTGGGGCTGACGCACACCCAATCTAATCCCGGCGGCGCTGGCTGTGTGCCATTGGTTTCTACCGCCACTGCGAACCCCTGGGTATGCAAGGCAACGACCAGGGGTTCGTCCAGTTGTAATAACGGCTCTCCACCCGTACAAACCACGTAGGGACGAGCGTGAGGGGCACCTGCCGGCCAGTGGGCGGCAACCGCATCGGCTAATGCTTCTGGCGTTGCGAACTTTCCCCCGCTCAAACCATCGCTTCCCAGAAAATCGGTATCGCAGAACTGGCAAATCGCCGAGGCTCGATCTTGCTCACGTCCACTCCACAGATTGCAGCCGGCAAAACGGCAGAACACCGCTGGCCGGCCGGTTCGAGCGCCTTCTCCTTGCAGGGTGTAAAAGATTTCCTTGACGGTGTAGCCCATCCTTATTGTTCCGGCAACGCCGGCTCCTCGCGATTCCAGCATAATATCGCCCCACAATCGGGAGTTTGTTCCAGGTCGATCCGATCCAATGACGGCAACGCTGCTCCCATCCGTTCACGTATCCAATGCAGCAATCCCGCAAGGGTCGGTTCGACCAGACCGGTCAACTCATCCAGTCGATGATGATCCAGTTGACGGTAGAATGGTTCGAACAAAGCTTTGACCTCCCCGTAATCCACGGTCCAGCCCATGATCTCGTCGAGGGGTGCAGTCAGGTACAAACGCAAGGTATAGCTGTGCCCGTGCAACCGGCGATGGAGATCTCCGATCGAAGCCCCATTCAGGCGCAAAGCGCTCTCAAAACTGCGCTCTTTCCAGATGCGATAGCGGCTGCCATCGTAATGACAGCCGGCCGTCGCCGTCTCATACACCGTCACCCGAGACAGTTCCGGCAAGGCTGGCTGCAATCGCTGCCACAGCCAAGCCGCTAGTCGTTCGCTGGTCGGATTCTCCAACCCAGATACATCATTTAGACAGGCCAGATGCAACTGCTGATACAATGGCGCCCACGCCGCTTCCAACTGGGTATCATTCGACTCAGCCCCCCGCAAGATCACCTCGAAACCATGTCCGTGCATCCGTCCGCATGGGTGACCAGGAGAAACATTCGGTAATTGATGCGCGGCTTCGAAACGGAAGCGTCGCCAACCATGAACCTGATCGTCCTTATTCAGGATAACGCCCCGGTCGCGGGTGCTCTGAACGTGAACGCGTTCGATACCCGGTAAATCCAGTCGCGCTCGAATCCAGCGGGCTAGATGCTCGTCGGTTGGCGTCGGCAGATGCTCATTGAGCAAAGTGTAATCCAGCGGTGCAACCACCTCTCGCAGTCGTTCAGCCAAAGTTTCGGTTTCGATACCGGTGAATGGCGCCCAGTTTGCCGGCAACTCCGCCCGAACCCGTGCCAGGAAGCTGTGCCCATGCAATCGTCGTTCTCGGTGATCCATTGCATGGTGATTCAACTGGCGGGCCGCCTCAAACGCCATCGCCGCTGTAAAGTACAGTCGAGCGTTCAAGGGTTTCGAAATCGCTCTACTAAAGGATCAGCGATGCCCGCTTCGGCGAAGCCCTGTGCTCGTAACCGACAGGCTGGACATCGACCGCAAGGCGGCTGAACGCCGTTGTAGCAGGTATGAGTATCGGCCAACGCCGGCAACGCCCCCAGATCGCGCGCCATCTGCACCGTATCGGCCTTGGACTTGAACATCAGTGGAGTATGAATCGTGAGCGCATATTCCATTCCCAAGCGCAGCGCCTGCTCCAGCGCTTGAATCGTTGCCTGCCGACAGTCTGGGTAACCGCTGTAGTCAGTTTGGGCCACACCGGTCACCAGGGCGCACATACCTCGCTGGTAAGCCAAGGCGGCGGCAAAGGTCAGGAAAATCAGATTGCGACCGGGTACGAAGGTATTCGGTAACCGGGTCTGCGTATCCATGTCAGCCTGGACCGTGATCCCAGCATCCGTCAGCGCATTACCGCCCAGCGCTGCAAAAGTATCGATGGGTAACACGGTTTGCGGCACGCTGGCGTGGGTCGCAATCCGCGCCGCACAATCCAGTTCGATGCGGTGCCGCTGACCATAGTCGAAGGTCACGGCTTCTACCTGTCCGACGCCGAACCGGTGCAGCGCCCAGTACAGGCAGGTCGTGGAATCCTGTCCACCGGACAGGACAACGAGGGCTTGGCTCATCTCCGCTCCCAGTCACCGGACTCGCCATTGAGGCGCACACTAGGTTTGATGGCGATGCCGCCGCGCGGCGCGAAATCGCCGCGCACCTCTAGCCAGCGCGGCTGCAACAATGCGAACAGATCGAGGGCAATGCGGTTGATGCTGTCCTCGCTGAAGGAGCCCTGATTGCGAAAACTGAATAAATAGAGTTTCAACGCTTTCGATTCCACCAGCCAGTCATGCGGACTGTAACGGATGGTGATGCGGGCCAGATCGGGTTGACCGGTGACCGGACACAGACAGGTAAACTCCGGACAATCCAACTCCACCAGGTATTCGTGCTGGGGATAGCGGTTGGCGAATCGCTCCAGAACCTGTGGAGCGTATTCGTGAGGGTATTCGGTTTGCGACCGGCCTAACAGGGTTAGACCGGCGGTATTGGAATCGGGCATGGGCTTATCCAGCGGTTGGAAGAATACATAGTACGATCGTGAAACGGCAGCGGCCCATCAGGAGGTGGGACGATAGAAGTCGCACCGATCGAGGCGACGCTCGATTTCGTCTTTGATCACGTTATACGCGGCACTGTCCCGGCGTTCGAAGCGCCGTCGAAATTCGGGGTCCTGCAAGCCTTCAGGCAGGGCGGTGATGGACGGTATGATGGCGGCTTCGACGTCGAGCGCTGTGACCCGCTGTTGCACGCTTCGCGCCGAATGCGCCGAAGCGGTGGCTTGCTCGGCGAACCGTACCCCGGCGCGATCGGCGGTCAGGTCGGCAAAACTGAAGCCAGAGCCGCCTTGCGAATCCTGCACCTCCTTGAATACCCCGATGACGTTAGCGATATGGCTATCCGTGACACCGGCGAGAGCAGCAGAAATGGCGAAATGTTGGGCCAGATCGCCACGTCCGGCCAGAGTGGGATGAATAGGCGTCGGCGCATCGTATCTTTCACCCAGGATACGCGTTGGATTCTTACCGGATAAATAGAGCGCCAACGCCACCAGTACGGCGCGGTTTTCTTCGACCGGGTCGGCGCCCAACGCAGTGCGCTCAGCCGCGCGGGTAAATAGAGGATTCAATAGGTAAATCAGTGAACTGTCTCTGGGCAGGGTTCGGGTTGCCGCCACTAGGACATCGTTATAAACACCCAGGCGGATGCGGTCGGTCTTGGGTAACACCCAATCACGTCCTTGCGCTTCCAAGCGACGGGCGAGATCCTGGTCGTAACGGATCGTGACCGCCGCCGCGCCGCTGTCGATCTGGATATCTGAGAGAGTAGCCCAGACCTGTTGCAACTCCTGGTATGTTAAACGATTTTTTAAGTAGCCGCTGGCCAGCTCGATGAGCCAGTGGCATAGGCTGCCTGGGATGGATAGACGTCCGATTTGCACTTCTGTCAGCAGCGGTCCTGATTCGCCCGGCATCAGCTCTACGCGCGCATTCAAATAGCGGCCTATCGGATTATCCGGCAAAGGCAGCGTCGCCTTGATCTGTGCATGGTTCGGAGTGAACCGGGTCAGCATCTTGATTTGGGTAGCGCCTGGCCATCGCGAGAGCGTCTGGTTGATTAGCAGACTGGCGTCCCGTTCCGTCAAGGTCAATCGGCGAGCCTCACCATCCTTGAGTTGACGAGGATCGAGATCGCGCAGCAGGCGCTTGGCCCGTTCAACATCCTCGACAGCCAGTGGGTCAGTCTTGCTGACCTGAGGCGTCTCCTCGACCATGAGCCAGAGCAGGGCCGGCAGACCAAACACGACGCTCAAGATAAGCAAATAAAAACAAAACTTGAAAAGCTTGAACAAGATGTGCATGAGAGAGCAATGTCCAGGATGAATGAATTCCAAGGCCTACTGTCTACTTACTATGCCAACCTTTCTATGCACCTCTGCACACTACGGCTTGAGCAATTGAAACCACAAAACTGGTTGGGCTTCGCTACGCTCAGCGCCAACCTACATTGAGCATGGGTGGAGTACTACTTTATTAGAGCCATTAATGATCTGCACCGGCATACCATGCCCTCTCGTTGACATGACGGCCAAAAATTCCAACTATGCTCTCACATGGGCCTGTGTTTTCCGCCATGTTGCCGGTGGCATGCCGACGATCCGCCTGAATGCACGTGAGAAAGCCGCTTCGGAATCGTAGCCGACGTCGAGCGCGATCGTTGCGACCGTTTGATGCGATTCACGCAACAGCCGGGCACCGAGCTGAATGCGCCAGTTGGCGAGATACTGCATCGGTGGGTGGCCGAGAAGATTCACGAACCGCTCATGAATCGCCGAGCGCGACAAGCCGACCTCGCGGCCGAGATCGTCGACGGTCCACGAACGATCGGGATGCTCATGCAGGAGCGCGAGTGCCTTGCCGACGAAGCGGTCGCGAAGCCCTGCGAGCCACCCGGTCGCTTCCTCAGGCAAACTGTCGAGGTAGCGACGGGCGACATCGATGAACATCATTTCCGAAAGCCGTTCGAGCACAGCGTCTCCACCAGGCCGGCGCTCATTCGATTCTATCACTGCATGGTCAATCACGCGTGCAACCCAGTCACCGGCATACGCCGCTGGCAGATGCAGGATGCGCGGTAATACGGCGATCAACGGATTGAACGGCCTGAGATCACAGCCGAGGAACCCACACACTAAAACCGCGTCGGCGTCTTCAATCGGCATACTCGCCTGGTCGTCGATGACACCATGACGGATTGAGATCGGCAGGGGCTTCGGATCGTTACGCCGCGCGAAGACCCATTCGGGCTCGCGCCGATTTGGCTCCAAGCCAGGCGCGCTCGAAATCACATGACGATCCCCCTGTGGAAACATCACGATGTCGCCAGTGGCGAGCCGTACCGGCGGCAATCCTGACACGGCCGCCCAGCCTTCACCCTTCGCGATCATGTGGTACTCCATCACATGCTCGCAGCCCGGCATCACTGCCTCGGCGATCTCCGCCGCCGCCGAAGCTTCTGCAGACCACTGATCGCGCAAGCTCACATAGAAGAACACCGCACCGCGCAGGCGCACGGTGCGCAGCAGGTCGGAAAGCGTATCTCGGCTCATGACATGACAAGGAGACCGACAGCAGATGAATGCCTAGAAAACATGGCAAGTAGTTTGGTCGTGAATTATTCGCGACGCTCGATCAAGTTTGCTGGATGCCTAGTGAAGCGTCAACACCCTTCTTTACGGAACAATGGTACTCACCGGCAGCTATCAGTGTCGCACTAAATTGATGCATATGTATCTATTCAGCCAAAGCGACCGGTAGATTAGGTTGCCATTCACCATCCACCATTGAGGAAATTGACATGGGCTTAGAATTAAAGGTGTGTGTTCCGGCTGCATCGACGCAGACGACCGCGACCAGTATCGATTTCAACGCGATCAAGCAGCGCCAACAGGTTACCTGGGCTAGCGGTGACTTCGCAGTTATTGGTACGACGCTTCAGATGGTCGGCGAGTCACTGGCGGAAGCGGTCGATGTACGAGCTGACGAGCGCGTGTTGGACGTCGCTGCAGGCAATGGTAATGCCACGTTAGCAGCCGCACGCCGCTTTGGGCAAGTCACTTCGACCGACTATGTGCCGCATCTACTCGAAAAAGGTGCCAATCGGGCCAAAGCAGAAGGATTGGACATCCAATTTCAGGTAGCGGACGCGGAAGATCTACCCTTTGAAAAGGAAGCGTTCGACGTAGCACTCTCCACGTTCGGCGTAATGTTTACACCTGATCATATCAAGGCAGCTGGTGAGCTGATGCGCGTAGTGTGCGGCGGTGGTCGCATCGGCATGGCGAACTGGACACCGGAAGGTTTCATCGGCCAACTTTTTCGCGTGATTGCTAATTACGTTCCACCGCCGGCGGGTTTGCCATCCCCCATGCTCTGGGGTACTGAGCCGCGTATCGTCGAACTGTTCGGGTCAGACGCAGCCGATATTCGCTGTGTGCGACGTCACTTCAATTTTCGCTATCGTTCCGCTGCACACTGGATCGAGGTGTTTCGCGACTTCTATGGACCGACACACAAGATTTACGCCACGCTAGATCCGGTTCGCCAAGCACGTTTGACTGAAGAAATAACTGCTCTCCTTGAGCGTCTGAACGTGGGTGGACCGAATTCGCTGGTCGTACCCGGCGAGTATCTTGAAGTCGTAATCGTGAAAAGCACCTGATGACCATAGCCCTGCCAAATCAGTTGTGGTGGCCGTTCGCGGCCCCCTCACCTCGCGCTAATGCGCTGTCTTTCCCGCAGGCGGAAGATCAAAACCGATACCGAAGGTCAAGCGATGGCTGCTAATTTGTTCAAGAATTGTGACAAAAGATATGACTGGTTTGCTTATATGAGAATCGGTCTTTACTACTTTACACGCCATGGTGAATCCATCAATTTTTGCGATATTCATTTGGGTGGTGTTCCACCTGAATTGATCAGCAAATCAGGAGTCTATTCCGGGCCGAAAGATTCGCCAAATCAAATCAAGCGATTCGAAAGAAAGCAATCGGAAAAAGATCGGTATATTTATCAGAATATCGTTCACTCCGATCTTGAGTTGACCACTGGCGGAGTTGCACAACCTATCGTCATCAACAAAGCGAAAAAAATGATGGATATCTGGTTGTTTGGGCCACTCTTGTTCGAAGGGGCGCCATATGGCTCTCTGATTGTCGAGCTCACGGGTCTCGATCTGCCGGAATCGCGCCATCGATTTTCACCGGTTGATGAAAAAACGGGCAAACCCAGAAAAACAACTGATCCTAAGTACAATCGCTTTGAGGTTATTTTTCCAAAAAGCTACGGCTCGCGTTATCGACCATGCACTCTTTGGGGTAGCTCGTACTCTGATGGTCGTTACCCAACCCAGCCCAAAATGAGCGAAGAGCCGCTGTTTCTGATGGATGCTCTCGAGTACGCAAGACTACTGAAGCACCATGTGGTTTTGCCGAAAAATGTGACCAAAGTCATGTGGAGAATTGAGGATTTCGCCGGAGAGTTAACCGTGTGTCAATTAATGGAAAGGAAAGGTTAGAAGAATGCATTCCTTGGCAGGATGGATTGACACCAAGGTCGAGTACCACTTCCAGCGCCGCACTAACACCTTAACCCAGCACTTTTCCTTGGTGTACTCGGAAAAGCACTTGGTGGGCCAAGATCGGGGGTGGCTCGAACCCATCCCAGCCCCGCAATATAGGGCTGCTGTTGCCTGAGAACCTATCCAGTCTACATCTTGATCGCCCTATAAGCACTTAAGAAACTTGAAAATCGAGCATTCCTTATAAGTACTGGTACTACCGGCGGGAAATTTAATCGCTAGGACTTGAGTTTCCCGCGGCTCACTGTGGGGTCGGCCTCATCCGAAACGATCTCCTTATCATTTTATCATTGCGTTATCGACCGACCGCATTGAGTGCGCAAAGGCTGGTGTTTTGTAGCGACCGAAACAGGAGGTTAAGCACAAAACTGATAAAAAACAGTGTCAGAGAAGCACCCTTGATGATCGGCCGGCCAAGGAATTTGAAAATGACCACGATCAGGCTTTCGACGTGACTGGCTACTTCCTTGGAGAATTGCGCTGCTCGATGCAACATCCAGGCTAAATGGTCCAGTAAGGTGAAAGCGCCTGTCAGCGCCAGACCGACAGCGCCAATGACCAAAGCACCGGCTTTGGCAAGAATCCAGCCGATGACCTTGCCGATCATCTTCAAAGCGTAAGCGCTTCCGACAATCGCTGGTCCGCCGCCAGCCGCAGCGTTGTTCAGCCAGGTCTCGAGTTTCCCTGGAGACGTGGCAGCTTCGCGGGCAGCGGCGGCCAGACCGGCCCAGTCGAGCGAGGCGACCGCACTGGTATAGCTGGGCATCAAATGGGCATCGATGCTGATTAAACCCCGGTTGCCGTTTTTCACGGCCAAGCCAGGTCCGCCAACCGGTGCATGCTGGAAGGGAAAGACCGGAATCATGGGTACCGGATCGGCGGCATGGTAGACACGGAAAATGTTGTCATTTCCCACGCGTGATGACAGGCTTTCGGCAAAAAGCGACACGCCGGTGCGAGGAGCGCCGAAAGTATAGAGCTTGATCTGGCCAGCACCAGCGGCGGAAAGATAATCCGCATTCAGGTTAGCGAGAGCGCCGCCGAGACTGTGACCGACGCAATGGATAGTTGTCGGGTTGCGATTCCGCAGGAAGGCGATAATCTCCGCTGAGAACGATTTCCATACGTCATTGAAACCGGCATGGACGGGGTAGCCGCCAGGCCCCATCTGCACCCCGATATTTAGATTGCTCAACCAGTCGGGTTTGCTCTGAGTTCCGCGCGTGACTAGCAAAACCTCACCCTGATACGGACCTTTACCTGCGGCGACGTAGCCGAATCCCGTGATTTCTTTCCAGACGAGCAAGCCGCCTGATTTGCCAGTAAATCGCGACGAATCACTGACGTCGAACAGGTCTTCGCAGCCGAGTTCGCCACCGCGGGCCTGTAACTCGGATACGGATCGATTCATGAGGCGGTATACGCCGGTTGCGATAGCCGCAGTCTGTTGAGGATTCAGAGTGCTCATGATTGACTCCTGGTTGATTTGATCGGGATTCAACGAATTTCGCAAATACCATAAACCTCGCCGTGACGACTCGGCTCGTTTTCGAGATGGCAAACCAAGGAAATTGGCTTTCCTTTGAGTTCGCCGTTTTCTTCGTAATCCATCTTGTCGAACATCCAGGCTTTGTATTCCTTGCCTTGATGTTTGATCAACAGCGTTTGCTCGATGAACGGCTGGTGTGGCAGGATCGAGCCAAGCAGAGAACTCCTGAAAATAGCAGGTAGCTGGAATGTACCGTCGGTGTCGGTCACCGCTTCGTCGATCCCGGTTTCCTTGCCCCAAGCCCAGACGAACTTGCGGTCCACGACGGCGCCGGTCACCGGTTTGTCTTGGCTGAGAACGATCCCTTGGACCGCAGAAAACAAGCAGAATTTACTCATGGCACTCGCCTTTTCCGTTGCAATGAGAGTGATTAGCAGGGCAAAGAACAAGCCTTTTCCCAAGTATCGAAACAGGACACGCTTTTTCACAGAACCCCGGAGCGAACAATTCGGTTGAATGTTGAGTTTAATAATTTTGGCACGCTTCACTGACAATGACTGAGAATTTTATTGAGTTCATGTCATCCTGCTGAATATCTCGATGAAATCGAATAGAGGTTCGACAGGTAGAATCAGTGCAGCCAACCCGATGCGCTGAGGTATGGCCAGCGGACTTCACCGATCGTTCTCAGTTAAGGTTAGATGCTGGCGGCGGCTTGCTCGCGAGTGTAGAACCGCTCCTCGCGTACGAAGCCAGCTAGAACGGTCGCTTTGAGAGCGGTTATCCGGCCAGTTGCATCGCGGGCGGCGACCACCGCCGGTGGCAACCCTTCTAGCAGGTGCATGGGTGCTGGTCGCCCATCGGCAAAACACGCGCGGTAGACTCGGTCGGTTGCAGTATCCAGAAAGGCTGGGGCGAATCCCAGTGCTCGATTTTCTGAACTGACCCCGCCGGTGCCACGGAAGCGGCGATTTTGTCGGCGCAGTGTCTGAGCGGTCAAACGGAAGGTCGCTTCCTGAGGAAAGGACGAAGAATCCGAGGTTCGAGATAAGTGATTGGTGGGCATGGCGTTGTCTCCTGAGCAGCGTGTGATGGATTTTCGCAAGTGACATGCCATTCTTGAGATCAAGAGCTAAATTTTTTTATCATTTATTTTTCAAATAATTATAATAAATTCTTCTAGGCTGTTAAGTCTAGAGAACGGGCTGGATCACGAGATATCACGACCATAGTCATGGGTTTTGGTGGGCCAACCTGGTCCGCTGATCCTACCGAAGTCGGTGATCCATCGTACTCAGCTCGATATTTTGCGGTGCCCAAGCAGGATTTCACGCATCCAGTCGGCAACGCTAACATGGATGACATCTTGATCTTTTTCGCTGGTTAACTTCAAAAGGCAGTTATGAACTTCACATTCAATGATCATTTTGCGTCAGTAACCTCCCATTACGCTCGCTTTCGTCCCACTTATCCGGATGGCCTGTTCGCTTGGTTAGCCGCCGCTGCACCCGATCAAGATCTGGTGTGGGACTGCGCGGCGGGAAGCGGCCAAGCCACGCTCGCTTTGACGCGGCACTTCAAGCGTGTGATCGCCACCGATGCTAGCCAAGCGCAAATCGACGCCGCTCCTTCTCATCCAAATATCGAGTACCGAATTGCGCCTGCTGAAGCATCAGGCTTGCCCGAGGCGGTAGTCGCCCTCATTACAGTCGCGCAAGCTTTACATTGGTTCGACCTGGAACGTTTCTATGCGGAAGCTCATCGGGTCTTGAAACCCGCCGGAATCCTGGCGGCATGGACCTATGGCGTGTTGACGCTGGACGACGCGTGTATCGATGCCTGCGTACAAAAATTTTACCAGAAGACGGTAGGCCCTTACTGGCCGTCTGAGCGCCGGCATGTCGAGAGCGGCTATCGGACCTTGCCGTTCCCATTCCACGAAGTTCCGGTTCCGGAATTTCATATGGCCACCGCCTGGACCTTGCCAGAGCTACTTGGTTACTTGCGAAGCTGGTCAGCGACAGGTCGCTATCTCGCCGTGCATGGTACAGACCCGGTCAACGGACTGGGAGAAGAACTCGCGCTACTATGGAGTGATCCATCCATCCGGCGGCAGATAACTTGGCCGTTATCCTTTCGGGTCGGGCGCGATTAAAGGGCCTGGCCAAGAATGATAAATCCGGTAAGTTATTATTATAAATAATCTTTCTGTATACGCTGATAGCCGAGATTAACCGAAACCTCAGTCTCGTAGGTAATGTCATGAGAAACAAAATCGATTTCTCGCCTGAACAACGCTTGTTGCTGTGTTGCGCGCGCCTTGAGGTAAGCAGTGATGTGGTTTCTGAAATTGAGTCTCTGGTTCATGCAAACCTGAATTGGAATCAGGTGATCGCCTATGCCGCCTGGCATCAAATAACTCCAATGCTATATAGGACACTATCGAGATTTATCCCCGATCATATTCCCTCCGCCGTCAAGCTGGTATTCGAGCTGCATATCCAACGCTACTCCGAGCAATACCGGCAACAGTTTCATGAACTTCTCCATATCATCGAACGACTCGAGAGCAACGGGATTCCCGTGATCTCTTTCAAGGGTCCGACTCTGGCTCGGCTGATTTACGACGATCTGTCGCTGCGACCGTTTAGTGACCTGGATTTTTTGCTGCATCCATCCGATGTGGATCGAGCTTTGCGATTGTTGGAATCACTCGGCTATGTCGCTCCGTCGTCCCGTACAGGTAAGCAAGAACGTTATTTTCGACGATACGCCTGTCAGTACAAAATCGGGCGACACGATGGCGAAGTATGGATCGAGCCACATTGGACACTCGCCCAGCGGGTTTTCGCCATCGACCTGGATTATCAGGCGCTTTGGCAACGATCTATCCAGATATCGTGGGAGGGCACGCTTATACGTACTTTTGCTATACATGATCAGCCCCTAGTGCTTTGCGTGCATGGGTTCCGTGAACAATGGCGGCGTTTGAAATGGATTTGTGATATTGCCGAACTGCTGCGGCAAAACGTTTGCTTCGACTGGAGTGCAATCTTTCGAGAAGCTCGCCTGGTAGGTTGCGAACGGATCCTCCGGCTCGGACTCACATTGGCAAACGACCTACTCGATGCTCCTGTACCCGACCACCTTGTGCATTCACCTGATCCGCAGGTGGCAGCCCTTGTAGCGCGTATTCGCAGCAATTTGTTTCAAATTGATTTGCCGATACACGATATTTGGACGATCGATGTCTTCCATCTCCTTGGTCGCGAGCGGTTACGGGATAAACTGAGCTATGCATTGCGGACACAACTTGCTCCCAGGCTGGTGTTCTTCGAGCGAATTCCTGTGCCTGATAGCTTATTCTTTTGTTACTATCCCATCCGCTGGATTCACGATTATCTATTACTACCCGGCTGGTCGATCTGGAAACGAGCGCAGCACGAATAACCGCTAACCATGCCCGATCAAGTCGAACATGCTTACAATTGTGCCTCCGCCAGAGCGCGTTTGAGCCGGATCTCTGGATTCTCCGGATTGGCGGCATGGGCGCGGCTCAGCCAGTCCAGCGCATACCGGGGTTCCCCCTCACAAAGCCAGCAAACGCCCATAAGGCCCCAGGTAAATTCATTGAACAGGCGTTTGTCATAACCCAGTTCAGCCGGTGATGGCCCTTCCGGGCTGTAGCTAAGCAACTGAGTCAGGGCCTTTCGCGCTTCAGCGAAGCGACCGGTTGCTGTCAGTTGGCGTGCAGTCCACCATAAGATCAATGGATCGTCGGGATGGCGACCAACCGCTTCTTCGCGCAACGCCTCGATATCAGGGAGAACCAGGCCGAGATCGGCGAAATGCAGATCGAACAGATCCGCGTAGATCAAGGCATCACCAGGACGCGGTGCTGTTTGGCGTACACAAGCCAAACCCAACCGCCAGGCGCGCTCAGCAGCCTGCACGTTACCCAGCCCTAACTCGCACTCCCCCAGGGCGTGCCAGAGGTAGATCCTTTTAGGGTTGTCCTCGACCGCCTGTCGCAACAAACTGATGTTACGCTTATGCTTGAGTTGTAAATTCCCTTCATAGCCATAGTGGTCAATCGCCAACGGGGCATCGATGATACTACCGCCCCCACAGGCCACAATGGTTTGGATATCTGGCAGAATGGTTTCGTGAATACAGCCGCGAAAACGGATATCGGCCCGGTTGCGAAACAAACGATATTCCGGGTAGGGGGTGAGGCGAGGAGAGGCGCGAAAACGAACGCGGGCGGCAACCACAGCAGGGTTGGCCAGTACCGGATGCAGTGCTTCGTTAGCCACGACACGCTCATCCGCGTCGATATACAAAATCCAATCGCCCGTAGAATAGGCAAGAGCAGTATTGCGCGCCTGTGAAAAATCGTTCTGCCAGGGTTCAAGGTAGAGTCGCGCTCCGTGCGCAAGCGCTATTTCTGGAGAACGATCACAAGATCCGGTATCGACGACGACAATCTCATCAACGATACCGGTCAGATGTGTCAGGCAGGCTCCAAGACGCGCCTCCTCATCGCGAACAATCAGCGATGCGGTGATACGCACCATCGCTGCTTAGGTCGTTGCCGAATCGGCTATGACAAATTCGATTGAGCCGAAGCTGGACGCGCCAGCAACCCTGACATTGAGAATGTACCCACCATCGGGAGCACGAAGCCTGCACTTATGGCCTTGCGCACGAAATCGCGGCGCGCAGGGGATATTTTTTCAATTACATCTTCACTCTTCAACTTTGCCATTGTCAACCTCTCAATATTGATTAGATATCACTGATAATGAGGCGAGGATACTTGTATCAGAATCCGACTCAATCAACAAGCGCATAAAAATTCCGACTCCAGTCGATGGGCGGCATCATGCGTATTTCCCAATATCAGCGTGTAACCGCCGTTTCTCCCGAGCCGGCTTGCCGCCGCCACCAGCACGTCACGCGTCTCTCCCCAGCCCAGCGAGCTTTCGAGAATATACCGGATCATTTCGAAAGGCGCGCATGGTTCCAGCCGGGTCTGCCCACCATGATTTGCGATGATCCAGATGAGGGTATCGATTGGGCCGGCGTCGATCCGCCAGTCGAACCCTAACACCGTCGGATCAAGCGCGAGAATATCGATCGCTCCACTCGGCTGGGTTGGCAATTGTCCGATAACAGGCTCTAATTCAGGAACCTGTCGTTCGATACCGGGTTTGAGGTGGAATAATCTTGGTAAGGCGATCACTTGTGAGCTGCGCTCCAACGCGATTTCATCGCCCTCAATGCAATGTCCAGAGTAAAGCAGACGGGTTGCCAAGCTTGTTTTTCCGACCCCCTTGTGACCAAGCAACAACAATCGATGGTCGCCGATTTTCGCGACTGCACCGTGCAATACGGTCCATCCTGCAAGGACGAAGCGCTCGAGCATTCGACGGTAAACTCGTGTGTAGATGACATGTAGTACATCTTCACGGGTTCCAACTGCTTCGAGAAAGTCACCTTCTTCTAACAGAAGGTACGGGCCAGAGCCCTGGATTTCATAGCGCAAGATCTTGCACAGACGCAGCGTTTGTTGCGCGTTTCCTGCAAGATACCGCAGTGTATTGGCCAAGGCAGGATCTTCGTGTCGGATTTCCACCCGACAGGAGAGCAATTGAAACGCGGTCAACCTATCATGCGATTGGAGCTTCAACCAGTACCCCCTCGTCGACAAGCTGCCGCAGACCCGTTTCGATCGCTGCTCGTGGCGGGTCTTCGAGTGAGAACAGCTGCGCCATCAAATCGATCAGCGCAGCTGTTGAGAGCGCCTCCTCGCACAGCTCGAAAATGACACCGGCTGTGTAGTTGAGGTGGTGTACGCGGTCGGTTGCCGGATTGAAGACGATGAGACCGTCTTTGGTCTCATGTACTTCCAGTCCAGTGGCACGGGTGTAGTATGTTGGTGTATCGTTCATACGGGCTACGCTTGGGTTTGAATTATTCAGCTGATTATAGTATTCCTATGTCGAAGCGCTTGTTGACCACGCACCCACTCGGCCAAGTATTCGGCGACTTTCTCGCAGTCGTGGTATTGGGCCACGAACGATAGGGCCCGAGCTACAATCCGTTGGGCCAAGGTGGCGTCCGTCGCCACACGCAGCGCGGCATGTGTCAGCGCTTCGTCCGTCTCGGCGACGATCAGCGCCTCACCAGCGCAAACCTCGAGTCCAGCAATCGCTTCAGGCGTCGCAATGACCGGAATTGCATTGGCGAACGCTTCCAGAATCTTCAAACGACTGCCACCCCCAGCCCGCAGTGGAACAATCGTCAGGTCGGCACGACGATAAAAAGGCTTCAGATCCGTAACCTGCCCGCATACGTTGACGCCAGGGAGGGTGGCGAGTCTGGCCAATTTTATTTCATCACCGGCACCGATGAGATCGAGCTGTGCGTCAGGCAACCGGCGCCGAATCGCCGGTAGGATCCGTATTGCCAAACGCTCTGCGGCGTCGAGATTGGGCAAATAGTCCAGATTGCCGACATAGACAAGTTTCAGTGGCCGGTCTTGAGAAGGCGCCACGAAGCTTTTCTCCATCAAAGGTATCGCGTTTGGAACGGTCGCCACATTCGACAAGACATGATGTTCGCGCAGCCTTCTGCTTTCCAGAGTGCTCGCCGTGACAATGGACCCGAACCAGGGAAGACAGGCGCTGGTGAAGCGATCGTAAGCCTGTGCTTCAATCCGGGTTTTGGCAGCAACCTGTGGATTGCCACGATTCCATTGCAGATCGGCGAGCGCATACAACACCGTCGCATCGTCCTCGTCTACGTCGAGGATTACTGATAACCTGGGCGTTCGTTCGAACCAGGGTATGGCTACGCCGGCAAGATACAGACGCAATACATAGATCAGATCGAAATCGCGACGTTCCAGCAATTGCGTCACCTGCTCACCGCAAACTGGTGAGGCTAACCGCGCCCGCGCCGGCAACGGCTGTACCGACGCCACTATCTGACGGCCTGCCGAATAAGTGAGCCAGCCACGGATTGCGGTCATCGGGTCTGGCAAGGGAACGAGGACGACCCTCGTAGAGCATGCGGTAATCCACTGCATGCGCTGGGCATCGGTAGCGGGATCGGAAACCGGAAGAATCGCTGTCCACAACTCACCGGCCCGCGCCAGCCCTTGAGCAACCAGCGCCGCTCTCATGGCAAGACCGTTTCCGGTCGGGGCCGGGGTGATAGGGGTCAGCAAGAGCACTTTTGGGCGATGCGACGTTACTCTTGGAGAGCATGTCATGAATAAAATCCCAAAGATCGTTCATTTTGTTTTCGGCCTGCGACCACAGTTGCAGCCCTTTCATTTGCTGCACTATCTCGCTATTGAATCATGCCGTAAAGTCCTGCATCCGGACACAGTATACCTGCACTATCATCATCTACCGTATGGCGTGTACTGGGATGCCATTCGACCACATTTGACGCTGGCCCGGGTCGACCTTGCGCATGAGGTATTGAGCGCCGATTATGATGACCGATTGGTGCCTGAACAGTATCGCTATGCCCATCACGCCGACTTCGTGCGACTCGATGCGCTCATCGAACACGGGGGTATATATGCCGATATCGATACCCTATTTCTGCGTCCTCTGCCTGAGACGTTGTACCACGAACCATTCGTGATCGGCCGAGAACAGGATGTAGCCGATGAAAAGACCGGGGAAATCCGGCCATCGCTGTGCAACGCATTGCTGATGTCCCGACCGGGATCGTTGTATGCCAAGACCTGGCGCCAGCGCATGGGCGCCGCTATCAATGGCAGCTGGAGCAACCATTCAGGTTTTCTTGCCCAGGCCCTTAGTGAGGAATTGCCAGATCATGTCCATGTAGAACCGATAGCGTCTTTTTTTCCGGTTCCCTGCTCGCCACAGGGGTTGCATGCGCTGTTTGAAAACGGCCCGATCGATATCAGTCGTAGCTACTCAGTGCATTTGTGGGCGCATGTGTGGTGGAGTTTCGACAGAATCGATTTTTCCAGGCGCCATGCTGGCGAGTTGAGCTTGGCGTATTTGCGCCAGGCGACCACGCCGCTCGGCGATATGGTCAGGCCGTTCTTGCCTGACATTGATGTTGATGACCTGAATGCTTGAAAGTGCTATGCAGCTACCCGGTCTCAAGATGGTCACGCTGCCGCCGAGCACCGGCTACGGCGATGCCGCCTATGAATATATCGCAGGATTCGATGCCTTGGGTATCCCAGTGACCTGGACCCCAACCTTCTTCGATTCGCAAGCACATGAGCACAAGGCGACTTTCGAAAATAAATTGCATGGTGCGGTCCGTGAACAGGTCATGCGTCTGTGGCGCCGACCGATCGACTACACGGTCTTGCTGCTGAATCTGCCCCCGCTGCATGGATATGCCGATTGGCTATATGAAAAACCGAGGGTTCATCTATTCGCTTATGTTGCCTGGGAACTGGAGCGTCTACCCGAAACCTGGTCGCCTGTGCTTAACCAATTCGAGTGCGTGTTCGTGCCGTCAGAATTCAATCGTCGGGCATTTCTCGCCAGCACCATCGAGAGACCCATATACACCGTGCCTCATATCGCCCGTCGGATGGAGCCGATGGCAAACGAAAACGAAGCAAGTTGGAACGGTATCGATGACGATGATTTTGTGTTCTACACCATCGGTTCCTGGACGACCCGAAAGGCGATGGAAGAGACGGTGCGTTGCTATCTTTCGACTTTCGTTGCGGGCGAGAAGGTTGCGCTGATCATCAAAACCGACCGGGTCAACGCCATCGAACTGATGGCGATGTCGGACGAGATGCGCAAACGCGCCCCGGCACATTTCGCAACGGTATGGTGGACACTGGCGCGCATCATTGCGGACTACCCAAAGCCCGCCAAGATTCTGCTGATGACGGATCGATTATCGTCTCGCAAGATCGACCAGTTGCACGCGCGCGGGGATTGTTTTGTTAGTCTCACTCACAGCGAGGGTTGGGGTCTTGGTGCGTTCGATGCCTTGTTGTTCGGCAATCCGGTGATCATGACTGGCTGGGGCGGGCAGATCGATTATCTCGGTGCAGATTATCCCTTGGCGGTCCGCTACACGCTCGAAGCAACGGCCAAGGCGCCACGAGACCCACATTATCTAGGTCTAGAGGATGCCCTTTGGGCGTACGCAGACAACCATCATGCCGGTCAATTGATGCGCTCGGTGTTTGAAGATCGCAAGGTCGCACAGGCTTTAGGACGCGAGATGCAGATGCGGTTACGGCAGCGCTTTGCGCCCCCCCTCGTCTGCCGCCGTTTTGCGGAACTCATGAGATTGGAGCAAGAACCTTGAGCAAACCTAACGGCCTCAAATTCATCACGCTGACACCTGGCTGCGGTTATGGCGATGCCGCTGGCGAGTACCTCGCAGGACTTGATGCGCTGGGAATACCGGTAACCTGGATGCCCACTATCGACAATACCGCCGAACGTCTGGACCGGACCCGAAGTTGCCGTGACTTGCAGGATGCGATCAATGAACGAGTCAGCTACTTGTGGGGACGGTCGATGGACTGTAATGCTCTGTTGTTGAACGTGCCGCCTGGTTACTGGCATACATACTGGCTGCATGCCGAACCGGAACTGCGTCCGTTCACCTACGTTGCCTGGGAGGTCGACCGCCTGCCGGCAGATTGGCCGCCTGCTCTGAATCCGTACGAGCGGGTATTCGTACCCTCGGAATTCAATCGCCAGACTTTTATTGCTGGCGGCATTACGACAGCAGTCGATGTCGTCCCCCATATCGCTCGGCGAATCGATCCGATGCCAGGCGGTCCAAACTGGGGAGATATCAGCGATGAGGATTTTGTCTTCTATACCATTGGTGCTTGGACGACCCGAAAGGCGATGGAAGAAACGATCCGAGCCTATCTCGAAACTTTCTCCGGTGATGAAAAAGTCGCTCTGATCGTCAAAACTGAACCGGTCAATCAGATCGAGTACCGGACCCTACCGAAAGCGACCCGGGCCACTGCCCCCGCTCACTTAGCCACGACCTGGTGGACACTGGCGCGCATCCTCGCCGACTACCGGAATCCGGCCAAGATACACTTGGTTTCGGGTCGGGCGCCGCCTCGGGAAATCGACCGTTTACACACACGCGGAGACTGTTTCGTGAGCTTGACTCATAGCGAGGGTTGGGGCCTGGGCGCCTTCGACGCCGCGCTGTTCGGTAACCCGGTCATCATCACTGGTTGGAGTGGACCGCTGGACTATCTAGGTGAGAACTACCCGCTGCTGGTTCGTTATCGGCTCGAAGCGACGATTCACGCGCCGGATGATGGCTATTTCCTCCATGCGCCAGACGCTTACTGGGCCTGTGCCGATCGTCGCCATGCCGGTGAATTGATGCGCTCGGTGTTCGATAATCCGGAGCCGGCCAAACGTATGGCGCGCGCGCGGCAAACCGAATTGCAAACCCGCTTCGCGCCGACCGCGGTCTGTAGGCAGCTTGCCGACTTGATGGGTTTTTCTGTGGGTGGATGATGACTTCAGCCAGACTCAAGATTCCAGGATCGCTAAAATCCACGCAATTGCTCGTCCTCGCCTGGACCGGGCACTTCTTCGGCTCCGATTATTTGGCTCCCAGACGCATCGCCAATCCAGACGGTGACGACATCGAGTTGTATTTTACCCAGGATCGCCGCCGATTGGCGGAAGCCAATGCCGTTTGGTTCCATGCTCCCTCGATAACCGACCTACCAAGAGCCAAGAACCAGCCGTGGATCCTCATGAGCATGGAAAGCGATGCCAACTACCCCGCACTGAAAAATCCCTATACCCGGTTGGCTTTCGATCTCTCGATGACTTACCGGCTCGACGCGGATATACCCTGCATCTATCCGAACTGGCGCCATTATGGAACATTTCTCGAGCCACCTCCGGTGCATAAAGGAAAATCCAGCGGAGCGTTAGCCGTCTACATCGCTTCGAATCCAGTCGAATATCGCGATACTTATGTACGCGAGCTGATGGAATATATTCCTGTCGATAGCCTCGGTTCCTGCCTTAACAACGCACATATCAAGGATTTCGTCGCCGGTGGCTGGTCGTCAAGAGGCACCTGGAGCAGCATTTTGTCGGTGCTGCCACGCTACAAGTTTTATCTCGCTTTCGAAAACTCGCAAACGATCGATTATGTCACAGAACGGGCCTTCCATGCCTTGGTTTGCGGGGTCGTACCGGTCTATCTGGGCGCGGCGAATGTCCGCGAATTCATGCCCGACGACGATGCGGTGATCATCGCATCCGAGTTTTCTTCGGTAGCTGAATTAGCTGATTACTTGCGCTACCTGGACGCAAACGACGTAGCATATGAGAAGCATCTGAGTTGGAAGCGCGATGGCTATTCTGAACGTTTCCGGCGATTGGTGGATCTCGGCAGCATCGATTCTCAGTTACGTATGGCGGTCAAGCTGACTCACGGCTGTGATAAAAGCTGTCGCTGCGGTGGGCGGTTGCGAGAACTTGGTGAGATCGAATGAAAATCTCGCCCCTGAGTCGCTGAGCGAATAGTTTTCTGGTCATTCTGTTGCGTGTTCTTGCCACCGCTGTCCAGGCCCTGCAATGGCAAACGATAGGCCGTTCGAATGAAAGCCGTACTGCTCAATTATGCTGATGCTAATTTTGCAAGCTACCAGCACCTCAATACCCTGACTGGCCGGCTGTATGGATTTGACCAATGCTACAGCTACGGTCCTGACGATATCGACCCGATTTTCCGGGAGCGTCATGCCAGGATACTGGAAGCGAATCGTGGGGCCGGTTACTGGCTTTGGAAACCTTATTTCCTAGCCAGGACGCTTACCGGGCTGGCCACTGGTGATTTACTGTTTTACGCCGATGCGGCGATGCACTTCGTCAACCGGATTGACCCGATGATCGAGCTTATGGAGCAGCGAAATTTCGATCTGCTAATCCTCGGAGAAGGATTCAGCGAGGCGCAATATACGAAACGCGATGCTTTTGTATTGATGGAAGCGGATAGCGAAGTTTTTGCCAGGCAGCCACAGCGATTCGCCAGCGCATTCATGCTGCGCAACTGTGCGTGGTCACGACGCTTCGTCGCTCAATTTCTGGCCTATGCCGAAGATGCTAGAATCCTGACCGACCGACCCAACACCTGTGGTTTGCCGGATTATTCAGGTTTCATTACACACCGGCACGACCAATCGATCTTCAGCTTGCTGACCAAACAGCACTCGCTCGAATGTATCCCGTCGAGTTTTGTCGCTCTGGGTCATCCCGACCGAATGCATCAGATCCTTAATCATACGCGTACCCATATCCCGCCTCGAGAGATCGCAATCCGTCTGTTGGCTCAGGGTGTTCTGTCATTGACGGATCTTCAGGATTTATCTACGGATCCTGCTCACAGGTGATCAAATGCAGCTTGTCCTTCTTGATACAGATCCAGGTGACGATGCCCTTTTTCAACCACTGATGTTCGCTTTGGCAACGCGTCAGCTTCCCTCCCGCCCCCTTGATATAACCGTTGTAATTGAAGCCAACTGCATCGTCATTACGATTGCATACGTCGGCGATCGTCTGATAGGCTCCTGGACCATATTCGACATAGTCGATATCGAACCCAGCGATATCACAGCCTACGAACAGTTCGTATCCGCCAATCGGTGAACCAGGACTAGGATGTTGGATATTCCACACGTTGGTATGGTGGTGAATCAGATAGAGAAGTTTCTGGGCTCTGATTTGGTCAAGACTCTTGCCGTTCATAGCCGGGTTCTGATCGAGAACACCGCGACAGCACACCTGATCCAGACCAATGATCCGATACTCGAAAATTTGTCCAAGAAACTGCAAATGCTTGGTCAGCATATTCGGACCAGTATTCTTGAAGACATCGGCGTGAGTCACATCCCGCTCTCGGATATAGGGCAAGCGTTTGCACAAGTAGGCGAAAAGTGGATGATTCCTGGGTGAGGCCATAAATGCATTACCGATGATCGTATTTTCGATGGACGGCAACGCCAATAGGGAAAAATGCGGCATGTCGTCGATCAGTAGGAGATCGATCGGCTTGAGACATTCCATGTCGAGATCCAGATAAACCCCTCCATAAGTGGAAAGAATGAAGTAACGAACTGCATCGACACGTTCGATCGAGTGCTTGTAGGAATCGTAGGTTGGCAAAAACCAGGCGTGCTGCTCCGCGATAAAGCGTCGATTGTCCTCATCGGTCCACAACCAATGATCCCAAGCCGGATGCTGATCACACACAGTCTCGTGGTAGTGTGCATAATCGGCAGGCAAATCCCGAGTTTTCCATGTTTGATGGATGATCCTGGGAATGGCAAGCGCTTTGTCCATATGCCTCCTCTCGGATTTGAGCCGCAATCATGAAAAGATGCGTACCAGTGTAAATCTACGGTTGTGAATTGTTCAAACACGGTTTGGTCAGAATAGGCACGGTTTTCCATAGAAGAGTCGTTGCGTTCCTGCTCATCAATGATGGACCCGAATATGAAATATCAGATTCTCAACACAGCAGAGGAATATCAACGCCGTGTCTGAAAAAATTATCGAACACCCCCCATTTGCCTACTCTTACCTCTTATTGATCAATAGCTTGCTCGATAATCTGATCAGTCATCATGCGTCAACAATATGCAAAACTGACTTCGAAAGAGTAAATCATGATTGAGATTGATGAAGATATTCGCACTGGGATCAATGCGGTTCTTCAAGCGCTGGAAAAAGGTGAGCATAAACGGGTACGCAGGATCTTGAAGCCGATGCATCCAGCAAAAATCGCCAGCTTGCTGGAATTACTGCCGACCTCCCAACGTGCTGCGGCTTGGCAGCAGGTGGATGAGATGGTGGAAGGGAAGGTTCTGGCCCATCTGGACGAGAAGCTTCGCTTGCCACTGACTCACGATTCGGAGGCGGGCGCGGATGATGACACGGTAGCACCCGAAGGTAAGACCCAATTGCAACAAGTGCTTGATGCGCTTGAAGAGGGAAAACTCAAGCGGGTTAGGCGCCTCCTGCGGAAAGTCCACCCGGCGCGGATTGCTGGACTGCTCGAATCGCTTCCATCGCGAGAGCGCTTTACGGTCTGGGAACAGGTGAGTAGCGACCGGACCACCAAAGTGTTGCGGTACTTGCATGAGGAGGTACGCCGGCGGCTGGCGCGGGAAATGGATTTGGAGGATTTGGTCGCCGCTGCACGCAAGCTCAGATTAGATGATTTAGTCGACCTGATCCAGGATTTGCCGGAGACCATAGGACGGCAAATCCTGCAAACCCTGGAGCGGCGTGAGCGGGAAAGAGTGGAATCCATGCTGTCCTACCCGGAAGATTCCGCTGGCGGACTGATGGATATGGATCACCTCTCAGTGCGGGAAGATCTCAAGGTGCGAACGGTGCTGCGTTATCTACGACTCTTCGATGATCTGCCGGCTCATACCGACAAGTTGATCGTGGTGGATCAGGCCCAGCGCTATCTGGGCGTGTTACCCTTGCGTCGACTCCTGACCAGCTCCCCGGATATGGCGGCAGCCACTCTGATGGATCGGGACTTCATGCCGATACCCATCGATTGGCCAAGCCGGGAAGTCGCGCAACACTTTGCGGAACAGGATTTGATATCTGCTCCGGTGGTGGACGCGGATGGCCGCTTGCTGGGTCGAATCACCGTAGACGATATGGTGGACGTCATTCGCGAGGAATCCGATCATTCCTTGATGAGCATGGCGGGCCTAGACGAAGAGACGGATATGTTTGCGCCCGTGCTTGCCAGCAGTCGGCGGCGGGCGATTTGGCTCGGCGTCAATCTCGCGACCGCCTTTCTGGCAGCCTGGGTTATCGGTTTGTTCGAGAGCACCTTGGAGCAGGTGGTGGCTCTGGCGGTCCTCATGCCTATCGTGGCGAGCATGGGCGGTATTGCTGGCAGTCAGACTCTGACCTTGGTCATCCGTGGGTTGGCGTTGGGACAACTGGAAAGCGGCAATCGACGGATCTTGCTGATCAAGGAACTGGGAATCGGCCTGCTCAACGGTCTACTCTGGGCACTGGTCGTGGCGCTGTTGGCGGTCATCTGGTTCGGCAACTGGGTGATTGGCGGCGTCATTGCTGTCGCCATCCTGTTGAATCTGCTATGCGCCGCGCTGGCCGGCGTTGCTATTCCATTATTGATGCAACGCATAGGCATCGACCCGGCCCTGGCAGGCAGCGTGATCCTGACAACCGTCACCGACGTCGTCGGCTTTTTCGTGTTTCTCGGCTTAGCAACCCTGGTGCTGCTTTGATTTTGAGAATGCTGCTGGGAAAGCCGAGAGTGAGTTTAACGGAGATCGGAGAGGTGGGTGGGAACGGCTCGGTGGCTGGCGACCGAAATTGAACGAGGGTTGCCGAAGCTCACCCGACGTTGCGTAAGACCGTGGTGACGAAGGTAGCCTTGGCGGTGGGGACGATCCCGGAACCCTGAATCATCGCGATGAATGACCTGCCCAATCGCGCGACGGTGCACGATTACGCCAGTCGCTGGGGCATCGAGGTATATTCTCTTCAAAGCACCCAGGCCAACACCGCCGGGAGCGTCACCACACTGGCCAAGTTGCCCATGAGAACGATGGAGGCGACTGCCTCAGGCGATTCACCGAACTTTTCAGCCAGCATGAAATTGAGCACCGCAGGCGGCAACACACTGAACACCAGCAATTGAGCGTACTGCTGATCGGTCATTTCCAGGAATGGGGCGACCAGCAGGGCGATGGCGATTCCGGAAACCGGACAGATCACTGCCCCAGCCAACCCGATACGCCAATCCTGAAAATCGATACGCGTCATGCGCACACCCAAGGCGAACAGCATCAGCGGAATGGCCACTTGCCCCAGCAGGTCCAACGCTACTGCCAAAGGTTTCCACACCGTGATGTCCAGCAGCGCCACCACCAACCCGACCAGCGTGGCCTGGAGCATCGGGATGCGCAACAACATTCCCAGATGAACACGGCCTTCCAGCAACACGTTGCCGACGGTGAAGTGCAGGGTATTCTCCACCAGAAACAGCACTAGGGCCGCCGGCAGGGCGTTCTCACCGAACGCCAACACCGCTAGGGGAAGCCCCATGTTCCCTGAGTTGGTAAACATCATCGGCGGCACGAACACCTTGACTCGCCAACCGGCCAAACGAGCGATCGGCCAGGCGATCAGTCCCGAACCCAGGATCACCAGCACGCCAGCCAGAGCCAGTTCACGATAGGCGGCGATCTGGAAATCCTTGGCTGACATCACCGAAAAGATCAGTGCCGGGGTAAAAATATCCAGATTGATCCGGTTAGCGACCGCCATGTCGGGCCAATGGCGACGACCGTAGAAGAAGCCAATCGCCACGAGGGCGAACAGAGGAAAGATGATAGCGATCAACGCGTGCAACATGGCGGCAGGATGCGAAAAAGCAAGAGTTGATTGGTGATAGATTGCATATTCATCGATATGAACCCGAGCTCCTGGGATGATGAAGGTCTGAATGATCAGTTGTGATCATCGTTGAGAGAAACCTTCGGTGGCTACCATTTGCAGCCCATCCAGAGGAGCCCCTAATTTCCATCGGTGCACGCCAGCCTCAACTGTCTGAAATCCACATTGAACCTCCTTATTTTTGCAGTGTTTCATAACGCTTTTATTGTATGAAAATGTATCCATTTGCAGACATGACCGTTATTCCTGTACATTCTATAGTCTCATTGGGTTTCTAGTTGTATGAAAATAAATTGATGCATGTTAATACAAGGATTTAAATGCAATTAAGACTCTTAAGGAATTGGAGAGCGGAACAAATCCGGCGCCTTGAGTTCTGGCTCGCCTATTATTTACTTTGGTCCGCAATCTGGTTCAGCACACCAATGCTGCTGGATATATTCGGCAACCCTATCAGCTTGTGGTATCCGTCAGCCGGATTGCGTTTCTTTGTTTTGTTTGCTTTTGGCCGAGCAGCGCTGCTGCCGGTGTTGCTCACCGAAGTAACGCTAGAAATGGGACTATGGTGGTTAAAATCTCCCTTGGTTGCCGTTTCGCTCTTATCGCTGGTCGACCCTTTGGAAAGCGCAATTACACCGGTAGCGTCTTATGGAATCGCGGCGCTCGGGTTGCGAGCCTGGAATGCTGGGCGTATCAGTGACGCACTTGCGGATCTGGCGGCCATCATCCGCTTGCTGATCGCAGCGGGATTGGCGAGTGGACTCGCGACACTGAGTGGCGTGAGCCGTCTGTGGTATCTGGGATTGATGCCGTCTACACAGCTGCCTGAGGTGGCTTTCAGTTGGCTGATCGGTGATTTCATCGGTGTGATCACGGTGACGCCTTTGTTGATGTGGCAGGTTCAGCCTCGACTGCAACAGTGGTTGCGTCAAGGGTGTTGGCTCCTCCAGTCGCTGCCGGGAAACAAGCACCGTTGGCATTGGCTCACCTACTTTCTAGCTTTGCTGTTGATGCTGTGGATGCTTTTCTCTTTACCCGAGTGGGTTGGGAGAAGTGCGATGTCTCGACCCTTCTTGATATTGCTGGTTCTGCCGCCCTTAGCTTGGGGCATGGTTACTGGCGGTTTGTCCATCGCAACCTCGGCCATATTTGGGCTAAACATCGAGTTGATGTTACTGGTCGCGACATCCGGGCACCGGGAATTAGCGGTTGACTATCAAATTGTCATGATTGCTATCGCGCTTGTAGGGCTACCACTGGGAGCCGCTATCGAGGCTCGCCGCCAGGCCCTCGATGGATTTCGTGATCTGAGTCGGATCTCCAACGATCTGTTGTGGACCATCAATACCAGCGGGCAATTAGCGCGTGTTCAAGGCAAGTTGGTCCAAACATTGGCCTTACGTCTCGGTCAAAGATGGCGGTGCAGCGTCTATTCAATTCCACTGACATCACGAATCCGGTTGCGAGAAGCGGTACAGACTCACCAACCGTTTCGGGAGGTCCTAGTATGTATTTGTACCCGTACCAGCGGATTATGTTGGTTGCAGATCAGTGGCCGACCCTACTGGGATCGTCTGCATCACCTGATGGGCTATTATGGCACAGCTACCGACGTCACCGTTCGCTATCAAGCCGAACAGATTCTGTACGAATATGCTGAACGGCTGCAGCGCGAGGTTGCGATTCGCACCGCTCAGTTGTGGGAAACCAATCAACAATTGACCCTCAGCGAGCGTCGTTACCGGACCATGCTGGCTACGGCGCCTATCGGGGTAGCGGAGGTGGATACCGCCGGCTGTTGCCAGTACGTCAATTTCGCCTGGTGTCTGCTGCTGAACCTGCAAAGCACCCATGAGGCGCTGGGGCGGGTCTGGTGGGAGTGTGTGCATCCTGAGGTACGCACCGAAATGGAACGCTTGTGGCAAATGTCGCGGCAACTGCATGTCGGAGATAGCGAGTTTCCAGGTCCAGCTCAACGCTATTTGGGCGTGCAGTGGTCCGCTCTGTACGACGGCAGTGGAGTAACGCGAGGGGCGCTGGTGATGTTGACCGATCTCACCGAACGCCGACAACGAGAACAGGAAAATTGGCGATTGGCTCACTTCGACGGCCTGACTCAATTGCCCAACCGCCTGTTGTTCTGGGATCGACTGGAGCAGGCGTTGCGGTTGGCCAATCGCTATTCCCAGCTTGTGGCGGTGCTGTGGCTGGATTTGGACGGATTCAAGGCGATCAATGACACACTGGGGCATGCAGCCGGCGACGAGTTGTTGCACCAGGTCGGTCAGCGCCTACAGGCTGGTCTCCGCGACAGCGACACAGCAGCGCGTCTAGGTGGCGATGAGTTTGCCGTGATGCTGACCACAGTGCTTCAGGTTAGCGACGCTACCTGCGTGGCGAACAAGATCATCGATTTGATCCAAGCCTCCTTCATCTTGTCACAAGGGCCAGCACACGTCTCTGTCAGCATCGGCATCGCCTTGTATCCTGACCATGCCGATACGGCGTCTGAGCTGGTCCGTTGCGCTGATCAGGCCATGTACGCTGCCAAGCAAGCTGGCAAGAGCTGCTGGCGGTTGTGGAATGCCTTGGATGACGGCGTCGGGCGGGAGCGACCCGACAGAATGGCTCGGTGAGATGCATCATGTGTTCGGGCGCAAGCCCTGGCCCATCGCGCAACCGTACAGAACGGCGAAGATATGGTTGAGTATTGGCCCTTTTACCGCGCACCTGGAACCGTTCGACATGACAGACCTGTTTGATCAGGCGGCGATACGGCTCGATGCGCCAGTGTTGGTCGTATAGTTTCAGAGTGCCATGATCTGGCGAAGCGCTTGGCTGGAGACGACATGGCAATAAATCATGTTGATGATTTCCAATTCTCGCTGATGGAGCGCATCGGTGCCTGCTGCGCAGCAATCTTCCACAACGATCACATTGAAACTTTCGTCCGCCAGGCTGCGCACAGTGGATGAAACACATTGATCCGTGAAAATACCTGTCATCACCACATTTCGAACGCCCATATTGGCCAGGATCAGTCGCAGATTGGTGCCGGTCAGGGCGCTATCCGTGGTCTTGGTGACCACGATTTCGCCTGGTTTCGGCGCTAGTTCAGAGATCAACTGGCTTTCTTCGCTGTCCTTTGGCAGAAGCAAATTATTCCAACCTGGCTTTTTCTGGCTGAGGGAGCGGTCGCGCCCGTCTTCCAGCAAGCAGGCGATACGAGCGTGGATTACATCGATGCCCTTGGCGCGGAACGCATCCTGAAGCGCACGGGTGGTGGGAATCACGATCTCGCGCATTCGTCGCCGGAAAGGCTCCCAACGCGCCATCTCCAGCGGATCTTTGGAGAGTTGCGTGTAGGTGTTTTGCACATCGATGCTGAGCATGACGGTTTCAACCGGGTTCAGGATCAAATCTTCCGGTTCAGGCGCATTCTCGTAGTAGAACGACCGGTAAGCGGTTTTCCAGTTCATGTCATTTTCTTCCGACGCGAGGCTGTATCAGAACCTGCTCTTTGAGCAGCATGCGGTTCTTGATCATCGAAGCCTGGTTTTCATCGAAGAGGTCCGTCATGTCCTCAGCATGTGGATTACGCATTCGGTTCGACGTCACCCAGAGCATTGCGCAGACACAAGGTCAGCGTATCCAGGGTATAGGGCTTTTGCAGAAAGCCGAATAACCGTTTGCCGGCGAAGCGTGGCGCGATTTCCGTTTCCGTGTAGCCACTGGTCATTACCACCCGTACATTTGGATTGAGCTGCCGCAATTGCCGGAACGCTTCTTCACCATCCATGTAGGGCATCGTCAAATCGAGCAACACCAGTACGATGTCTGCGCTCTGTGTCTCATACAGTTCCAGCGCCTCTTGACCATCCGAGGCCACCACGGTCTGAAAGCCGATTCGCTCCAGCATCCGGGTTCCCAATGACCGAACCGACTCCTCATCGTCCACCAGCAGCACCGTACCGACACCTTTCCATTCACCCGACTTTATACTCGGTCGAACCACAGGCGCTGGTTTTTCCGGAACGGCGGGAAACAAGATCTTGAAGGTCGTCCCCCGACTCGGCTCACTGTAAACGCGCAGCGTGCCTCGATGCCCTCGCACGATACCCAGCACGGCTGATAGACCCAGACCACGACCGGTAAACTTGGTGGTAAAGAACGGCTCGAAAATACGCCGCCGGGTTTCCTGATCCATGCCACAGCCGGTATCGGAAATTTCCAGCCAAACATAGGTTCCTTCAGCGAGATTCTCATCCAGGTAGGCTTCAGACAGGTAATCATGGGTACATTCCATGATGCCGGTCGAGATCGTGATCACCCCACTGCGCTCGCCAATCGCCTCCGAGGCATTGATCACCAGGTTCATCACCACTTGGCGAATCTGGCTGGGATCACCGCGCATGGGTGGTAACGACTCCTTCAGGTTCAAGTTCAAAATCGCCTTCTTCGAGATGGAGGCCTTGAACAGCGAAACCATTTCTCCGATCAGGTCATCCAGTCGGATATTTTCGATGATGAACCGGCCCTTGCCCGAATAGGCCAGCATTTGCCGACACAGTTCAGCGGCCCGCAGCGAGGTTTTTTCGATCGCCCGCAGACTATCGCGCGCCGGGGATAAAGGCGGTAGTTCATCCAATGCTAGACTGGCGTTGCCCAGGACGATGGTGAGGAGATTGTTGAAATCGTGAGCGATGCCTCCAGCCAACACACCCAAGCTTTCCAATTTTTGGGTTTGCTGCATCTGACGTTCCAGTTGCAAACGCTTATCTTCAGCCCATTTGCGCTCCGTGATGTCAGTAACCGCCAATAATAGCAACGGAGCATTCTTTTCCCGATGTCGCTCCCCTTCCAGAGGTGTGCTGAAAACCGCTCCTTCCATTTGCGCGTAAAACGCTGGACCCTGGGCGCGCAGGATCAACGCTTCCAGGCTTTTGCCCGTCGGATTCTTGAAGAGCGCTCGATATCGTGCCAGAAAGACCCCACGGTCGTCGCCTTCCATACACTCCGAAAAAGGATTACTGATCAACTGATTCCGATGCTGACTCACCATCCGACAGAAGGTCTCGTTCACTTCATGGATCAGGCCAACCTCATCTAACACCAAATAACCCACAGGCGCCCGATGAAACAGCAGAGAAAATTGATTCCGGGATTGCTCCAAGTCGGCCATGATGCGGCGCAGCTCTTCGTTTTGTATCTCCAGTTCGATTTGATGGACCTGGAGTTCATGAACCAATCGGCGAGCGTCTTCAACCGAAAGCTCCGGTATATCCGACTGGTGTTGTTTAGCGCTGGCTTCCGCCTTCTTCCTGAGAATTCTCGCCCGGTCTTTTTCATCCTGGGTCATATTGCATCTTCACCCTATCGTTATTTATCGTTCATGCAGCCGTCGATTGAAAGACATCGGTTTCTCAACCTGGAATCCGACATCCGAAATCCGGTTCAGCGTGACGTTGAAATGCTCCCGCGGCCAGGCGACTCCAAACCACGCCGGACACGATCCAGCTCACACATACCGCCGATCATTTCGGTGATATCGTTGAAAGTCGCAAAAACCTGAAACGGCTTTTTTTCGCCGGGATTGAACAGCGGAATGGCGCTGACACGCAGCCAGCGCGTCTGGCGGCGCTGCGGGTTGAACACGCCCATTACCACATCGGTCACCGGTTGACCGGTTCGCAACGCAACCATGGACGGATGCTGATCGTCAGAGAACTCCGAGCCATCCTGATAAATTGCCTGCCAGGAGTAGCGCAACGAAACTTGACCGTCGATCTCATCGATCGGCAAACCGAGAATACTCGCCGCCGCTGGATTGGCGAAGATGATTTCGCCATAGGCATTCTGATACACCACACCCTCCGCCATGGTATTGAACAGCTGGCGATAGCGCTCCTCGCTGGCTCTGATCTGCTCAGTCGCTCGCATGCTACTGGACAGATCCAGAACTGTGAAGGTCGTGCCTTCATCCGGGTTCGCCGCATCCAAGGGTGCGGAACTGATCAGCACTGGAAAGAGGCTGCCATTCTTGCGCCGCCAATCCGATTTCACCGTTCCCACGCCATGCTCCAGAATCTGCGCATGCAGTTCCTTGCCCACATATTCGAATTCTTCCTGCGATGCGTACAGGAGGCGCGAACTCCGGCCAATCAGCTCTTCATGGGTATAACCTACCATCCGACATAACTGATCATTGACTTCCAGGAAGGTGCGATCGACGATCCGCCCGATGCCCACCGGGGCGGCGCGATACAAGCTGGTCAGCCGACTTTCGCTGTCCAGGAGCGCATGCTGGATAGTCTTGAGCAGACCGATATCGATGAAGGTCAACACTACCCCAGACACGGCGCCGATGCCGACCTGATAGGGCAGAATGCGCATCAGGAACCATGCTCCGTCCTGAGTACGGACTTCCTGCTCCTGCTCGACGCCGCTCTGCGCCACCTCGTCGATCAGCTCAAAAAGATTTACCTGTACCATATGTATGAGATGGTTCGCCGGGCGTCCCAGATCACTATCCAAGATCTTGAAAATGCGACGAATCTCTGGAGTGAAGCGACGAACGGCCAGATTTTCATCCAGAAACAAGGTAGCAATTCGGGTGCTGGCCATCAGATTGTCCAGATCGTTGTTGATCTCGGTCAACTCAATGATCTTGCTTTGATATTCGGCGTTGACGGTATGCAATTCCTCATTGACCGATTGCAACTCCTCATTCGTACTTTGTAATTCTTCGTTGCTGGCCAGCAGCTCCTCATTGGTCGCCTGCAACTCTTCATTGGAGGTCTCCAACTCTTCAATGGTGGCCTGCAAATTTTCACGAGAGAACTGCAGTTCCTGCTCCAGATCGTTAATGCGTTGTTCAGCCTCCTCCGTGACATTGTAAACCTGCATCTCATCCGAGGCTGTTTCCTTGAGCAGCGGCGCAGTTTCCTCGATGAACACAGCTACCAGCAATTCTTGACCTTTTTTGCCAGGCAAGGGCCGGATCCGCATTTGTACGCTTTTGCTCTCGTTGTTCCACTGCAATCGGATGCTGGTGTATTTCAGCTCCTCACCGGTCTTGAACACCTTTTGCAGCCCGGTGGCCAGCGGGATGGCCAGGTCCCGCACAGCAATCTTCGTGACATCGTTCATCAGCTTGCCGGATGGCAATCGGAAATACCCGTCTGCATTGCCCAGGATATGCAACACTTCCAATTGCTCATTGACCACCACCGCTAAGGGAACATAGTCGCCGGCCAGCGCTTGCAGGAAGCGTTCGAGCAAGCGCTCATCGTCTTGGTTGCGCGGCCAAGGTCCATTCGTGGAACGAGCGCGATTTTGCCAGGAACGCATCTCAGGGACAGATAAAAACTCTGGGCCACTGGTCGGACGGCGCTTACCCTTGGATACATAAATTTTGTATTTCTGGTGCAGCGCTTCATACAAATCGGCGGCTTCACCGGTGGTTTCGCTGCTGCCAAGCAGCAGAATACCTTGTGGATTGAGTGAAAAATTCATCAATTCCATAGCCTTGCGCTGCAAGACCGGCTGAAGATAGATCAACAGATTGCGGCAACTGACCAGTTCGATGTTGGTAAAAGGGGGGTCCTTAATCAAATTATGCTGGGCAAACACCACCATCTCTCGAATCGAGCGATCGATCTGATAATGCTCATCACGGTGATGAAAATACTTGGTCAGCAATTTTGGCGGCAGATCGACTGCGACACTCTCAGGGTATAAGCCATTACTAGCGCGCAGGATGGCGTCGCGGTCGATATCCGTGGCAAAAATCTTGATATCGATCCGCTTATCGATTTTTTCCATCACCTCGTGGCTCAAGATGGCCAGCGAATACGCTTCCTCGCCGGTGGAACACCCGGCAATCCAGAAACGAATTTCACGATCTTCGATGCGTTTGAACAAAGCCGGAAGATGGTTTTCCTCCAGTTCCTCGAAAACCTCACGATCCCGGAAAAAGCTGGTGACGCCGATGAGCAGTTCGCGATACAACGTCGTCACTTCACTGGAGTAGCGTTCCATGAATTTCACGTAATCGCGTAATTCATGGATTTGATTGACGGTCATGCGCCGTTCGATGCGCCGGATCACCGTACTAGGAGTCTGTCGGACATAGTGCTGAGGTGGATTAGAATAACTCAAGCGCGCTGGACCCTGGAACGAAGGTGACCCCTCATGAGTAACCAATTTCTGGAGATTGACCGTAGTGAACCAATCACCCTACCGGGGGAGATGGAGGGCTGGCTAACGGGGAACGACTTAGCGCGGTTTATCGTGGAAGTGGTGGAGACGCTGGATACCGGGGAGATCGAAGCAGTGTACCGGGGTGGTGGGAGTGCGCCCTACCTGCCGAAGATGCTGCTGGCGCTATTGTTTTACTGCTATGTCAAAGGGATTTTCTCCAGCCGCAAGATCGAGCGGGCGACCTATGAACTCATCCCGGTGTTGTACATCACCGGCGGAACGCATCCGGATCACGATAGCATCAACACGTTTCGGCGGCGGTTTTTACCGCAAATGGAAGGCTTGTTTCTGCAAATTCTGGTGCTGGCGGAAGGGCTGGGGGTGTTGAAGTTGGGAGACGTGAGCTTGGACGGCACCAAGATCATGGCCAACGCGAGCAAACATCATGCAATGAGTTGGGGCTATGCGGAACAGTTGGAGCAACAATTACGGGCGGAAGTGCAGACCTTGCTGGCGCGGGCGACGGCGGGAGATGGAGCCGAGGACGAGCGGGTGGATCTGCCGGAGGAACTGCAACGGCGAGAGGACCGGCTGACCAAGATTGCCGAAGTGAAGGCCGAGATCAGCCGACGGGCGGCGATACGGGATGCCGACGAACAGGCGGCCTACGAAGCGAACCTGGCGGAACGCGCGGCCAAGGAAGTGGCGCGAGGTCGGAAGCTGGGGGGTAAACCACCGCAGGCGCCGGTCCCAGGACCCCGGGCGACGGATCAGGTCAATTTCACGGATGGGGAGTCGCGGATCATGCCGGTCTCCGGCGGGGGCTTTGCTCAAGCTTACAACGCCCAGGCGACCGTGACCGTCAGCAGCCGACTGATTGTGGGTGCTCACCTCACCCAAAACCCTAATGATAAAAAAGAGATGGAACCCGCGTTGGCGGAGTTGGCCACATTGCCGACATGCTTGGGAAGCGTCGTCGGTCTGAATGCGGATAACGGCTATCTGAGCGAGAGCAATGTCAATCGGGTCGTGGATGCGGGGATCGAACCGCTGATCGCACAGGGTCGTCAATTGCACTATGAAGCCCTGGAAGCCCGCCTGGCGCCGGTCCCGGCGCCACCCGAAAACCCCACCCCCCTGCAAGCGATGCAACACCGGCTGAAAACGCCAGAGGGTAAAGCGCGCTATGCCCAACGGAAAACCACCTCGGAACCGGTGTTTGGCATCATCAAGGAAGTGATGGGCTTTCGGCGATTCGGCTTACGAGGCTTGGAGAAAGTCAAGGGGGAATGGCGGTTGGTGTGCCTGGCGTACAACCTCAAGCGGCTGTGCGTACTGAGTCCGGGGGTGAGTGCGTCTTGATGGCCCAAAAAGGGGGAGAATCGGCCTAATTCGCCGGATTGTGACCGCATAAAGCCGATTTGTTGCCCTCCTGTTGTCAAATTTTGAGTCGAATGCCTTTTATTGATTCATTAGTCCGACAGACTCCTAGGCTTGTAGAACGTGAAATCCACCCGGGTCCGCTCGCGCAATAGGGCGAAAATACGCGTCAACCGATCTTCATCGGACAGCAAGGTTTGCGGACGATCGACCTTGGCAGCGGCGTAGGGATGGCGAATGAACGACAGCAGCTTGGTTGACATCTCCTCGGGCGGCAGGATGAAATCGGCTAAGCCAGTGGAAATGGCCGCGCGCGGCATCCCATCGAACTTGGCCGATTCCTCGCTCTGCACCATGATCATCCCGCCGGCTTCCTTGATGGCCCGGATGCCGCGCACCCCGTCGCTGCCAGTGCCCGACAGAATGACACCGATGGCTTTCTCCGTCTGGTCATCGGCCAACGAGCGTAAAAACACGTCAATGGGTAGATTCAATCCTCGTGAGTGATCGGATTCGCTCAGCAACAGCTTGCCGTGAAAAATCGATAAGTTCTTCTTGGGCGGGATGAGATACACCACGTTGGCCTCGACCCGCATGCCTTCTTCAGCGCGTCGAACGGTCATCGCGGTGCGCTTGGACAACAGCTCGACCATCATGCTCTTGTAATCGGGCGACAGATGCTGAATGACGATGAAGGCCATGCCGCTTTCGGCGGGCATCTGCGAGAAAAAAGATTCTAGCGCCTCCAAGCCACCGGCCGATGCACCGACGCCCACATAATAAATCGGGTTGGGGATGTCGATAGCGGACGAGGGATGATTCTGATCTTGCATGGTTTCAATCCACGCCTGTCATAGCGGCAGACGAATCAATTTAGCAGTAGAAAATAAAGAGCCACCGTGGCGCCTATGGGTCATTCATAGCTCATCGTCGTTCAATTAGATTGTATCCTACTGCTTTGTCCGCCCGATATGAAAGAAATCTGAACCCTGAACCCTGAACCCTGAACCCTGAACCCTAAACCCTAAACCCTGAACCTTGAACCCTGAACCCTGAACCTTGAACCCTGAACCCTGAAACTCGGAACATGACGATCCATCATCTCGATGCCCTCTTCAAACCGGACACCATCGCCCTTATTTGCGGAGGCGGCGATAGTGAGGTCATGATCGCCCGTAATCTGATGAAGGGCGGTTTTAAAGGACCAGTGATGCCGGTGGACGCTGAACGTTGGGCGCTGGAAGGCGCCTTGGCCTACCCTGACATCGCCAGCCTACCACTGTCTCCAGCGCTGGCGGTGATTACCCGTCCGTTGCCACAGGCTCCCGCGCTGATCCAGCAACTGGGTGCGTGTGGCACGCGCGCTGCGTTACTGGTCAACGACCAGCAACGCATACCGTCTAACGAGCGCAGCGCGTTATCTCAAGCCATCTTGAACGCAGCCAAGCCTTATGGACTGCGTGTGCTGGGACCGGGTTCCTGTGGGTTCAACGTCCCTTCATCTCAACTGAATGTCAGTTTGAGCTGTCAACCGCTGTTACCCGGTGAAATCGCCTTCATCACCGAATCGGACACTATCGGCCAGACGGCTCTCGATATTGGCAACCACCATGGATTTGGTTTCAGTCATTTGATTCACCTGGGCGATAGCCTCGATGTCGATCTCGCCGATCTTCTCGACTATCTAGCCGGAGATTATCGAACCCGCGCTATCCTGTTGTATTTGGAGCAGATTGGCAACGCTCGCAAATTCATGTCAGCGGCGCGTCGCGCGGCGCGTCTGAAACCGGTGATTGTCTTGAAACCACGTCGTTATCCCGAAGAGCCGGATGACGCCGTCTATGCCGCTGCTTTCCGCCGTGCGGGCCTGCTGCGAGTACAGGACAGCGATGAATTGTTGCAAATGGTCGAGGTGCTGAAAGCAGCTAAGCAGGTGAACAATGATCGACTGGCTATCCTCAGTAATAGCTCCAGCATGAGTTTGCTGGCAACCGATACCTTGTACCGCTTCGACGGACGCCTGGCGCAGTTTTCCGAAGCGACTCAGGAAGGTTTGGAAAAATTGATCGAACCCAGCGCCCTGCTCAATCCTGTGGATCTGGGTGATCAGGCGGATGTGCAGGCCTATCGTCGAGCGCTGGATCTATTGCTCGCCGATCCAGGAGTGGATGGTGTGTTGGTCATCAAGACACCCAGCGCATTTGGTGAAACGGCGCCACTAGCCGAAGCATTGGTTGAGCGCCTTGCTCAGAGTCGCTGTTGCCTGATTGCCAGTTTTCCGGGTCCGCGAACCGGCGCGGAAGCGCGGAAATGTTTGCTGAAACGGCAGGTTCCGACCTATGAAACCGCCAGTGCGGCAGTCCAAGCATTCATGCGTATCATCCAGTACAAGCGCAACCAAGCGCTCCTGATGGAAACGCCACCGTCTCTGCCCGAAGCGTTCACTCCCGATATCGGCGCGGCGCGGACCCTGGTCAACCGGGTATTGGCGCAGAAGCGGCGCTGGCTCGACGAACATGAGGCTGCACAACTGCTGGCCGCTTATGATATCCCGATGGTGGATACCCGCTTGGCTCACTCCCCTGAGGAAGCGGCTGAAATCGCGGCGGCCCTGAATCCGCCGGTGTTCCTGAAGATCTTCTCGCCGGATGTCCCGCACAAGTCACTGGTGGGAGGAATGATCGGCTATCTGAACACGCCAGATGCGGTGCGGCAAGCTGCAACCGTCATGTTGGACCGATTGCGGCTGGCCGCACCGGCGGCGCGATTCGGCGGATTTGTCTTACAGCCCATGGTGGCGCGTGATGGTGCCTATGAGTTGACTTTGGGCGTGCGGTCCGGTGAGCGCTTCGGTCCGGTAATCTTCTTTGGCCAAGGCGGTGCTGAGGTCGCAGCGATCGACGATCTGGCCTACGGCCTGCCGCCGCTCAATATGCATCTGGCCCGCGAGATCATGGCGCAAACCCGGATTTATCAGCGGTTGCGCTATAGCTTGTTGCGTCGCGCCAATCTCAATGCCTTGGCGCTGGCGCTGGTCAAGGTTTCACAGATGGTGATCGATCTGGGCGAACTGGTCGCTCTAGATATCAATCCCCTGTGGAGCAATGCTCAGGGCATCATAGCGCTGGACGTGCGTGTGGAAGTTGCGCCGGCTAGTGGCGACCCGGTCCGACGTTTGGCCATCCGGCCTTATCCCAAGGAACTGGAGGAAACGATTTGCCTGCCTGACGAGCAGGAATTGCTGTTGCGCCCCGTGTTGCCCGAAGATGAGCCCTCTTTGCAGGCATTGGTTGCGCGGGCTTCACCCGAAGATTTACGACGGCGCTTCTTTCAGCCCATCCGTGAACTCAGCCATGAAATGGCGGCAACCCTGACCCAGATCGATTATCATCGGGAGATGGCGCTGGTAGCGGTCGGTCCGGGTCTGCCCGGCAAAGCGCAGATCTATGGAATCGTCAATCTCAGCACCGGTCCGAATCAGGATCGGGCGGAATATTCGATCATCGTCGATCGGGCCATGATCGGCCTGGGACTAGGCAACCGGCTGATGCGGCGAATCATCAACTACGCGCGGGCGCGTGGTATCGGTGAAATTTACGGCGAAGTTCTCCAGGAGAACAAACCGATGCTGCAATTGAATCGGGCGTTGGGTTTCACGATTCATGCCGATCCCGACGATCCTAGCCTAAAACATGTGATCTTGAAACTGCATGATATCGGTATGTCCGTAGGTTGAATTCGATGATGAACGAAAAACGTTTGCTGGTCGTCGACGACGAGCCAGAATTTGGCGAACTGGTGGCGCGGGTCGCCGCTAGTTTGGGCTACGAAACCCAGGTGACGACCAATGGCCGAGATTTCCAGAGCGCCTATCATCAGTTACACCCGACTCTGGTCGTATTGGACATGGTGATGCCCGAGATGGACGGCAACGAGCTGGTGTTGTGGCTGATGGAGCAACACTACGCGGCCGATCTCATCATCATCACCGGTTATAGCCCTGAATACGCCAGAGACGCCCAGTTATTGGCTGAGTTCAAAGGCTTGCATTCGGTGACGACGTTGGCCAAGCCAATCCGGCTCGCCAAACTGCGAGAGGTGCTAGGTGGCTGATCCCCTTCCCTTGGCGGGAAGGGATGGGCGAATAATCGCATGTCCGGCTATCGTTTAAAGCTCTTCCATTTGTCGGCGCAATTCGGCCTCTTCGGCCAACGCCGCCAACAACAAGTCAGGTGTCAGGGATTGATCCAGCAGCGCTGCGCGGCGGCGGATCGTAGCGAAATCGCCTAAGGTCAGCGGCCCCAACGCCCAGAATCGGGTCAAAAAATCCTCGGACAGATTTTCAGTAGCCCCCATCTCGTCCAAGGTACGACGCAGGCACTGTTCAGCCTGTTCGGCGGCCAATGGCCAAAATCGCGCCTTGACATCGAATCGTCGCCGTACTGCTGGGTCGAGGTCGCTGACCCGATTGGTCGCGCACAGCAGAATGCCGTCGAACTGCTCCATCCGCACCAGCAACTCATTGACTTGCGTCACTTCCCAGGTCTGACGTGCGTGCTGACGCGAGCGCAGAAAAGAATCCGCCTCGTCGATCAGCAGCACCGCTCGACTTTGGCGGGCTTCCTGAAACATCCGAGCGATGCGTTCCTCGGTGACGCCCACCAATGGATTGAGCAGATCGGAAGCAGACCGCAGCAACAAGGGTCGATCCAGCTTCCGGGCCAACCAGGCGGCAAAGGCGCTTTTGCCGGTTCCCGAAGGTCCGTACAGACAAATCCGACCTCGGCTCTGACGTGTCAATCCCTGCACCAATTTCGACAAATCACAGTCGCAGTTGATCAAGCGGGGATCGTAATCATCGCCGATGCCGACCGTGGATGGCTGAAAGAGCGGTTCGCCGTGACGAATGGCGGTTAGCGCATGATCCAGCACCCGGCCCAATAGTGTTGCACCTTGTTCGGCGAAGACTTCTGGTAGCAGATGCGCCAGTCGTGCTGCTTTTTGCACGAGCGCCGGACTGAGGTGGGGATCCTCGGCCCGTTCTGCGATCCAGCGCGCATCGACTTCCAATTCGCCGAGATGGCGACGGATGATGCGCTCGCGCACTGGTCGGGGTGGGATATCCAGCGCCAATTGCAAATCGAAACGCCGTAGAAAAGCCGGATCGATAGTATCGATGCGATTGACGATCCAGATCGTCGGCACCCGATTTTGCTCCAGTACACTATTCAACCAGCCTTTGTTGATCCCGCTATCACGCTGGGGCATCAAGAAGGATAAATCCAACTCGCTGCTTTCCGAGAGTACATCGCCTGCTTCATCGAACAGCAAGGCGCACTCGCGGCGCCGGGCCAACAGGTGTTGCGCCAGACTGTGGCGGGATAGACGTTGACAGGCATTGAGAGGATCTTCGTCTTCGTCGCTGGCCTGGACGGCGAACAGGGATATGCCAGCGAACTTGGCCAAGGTCAGCGCCAGCTCGGTCTTGCCGGTGCCTGGCGGACCATACAGCAGCAGATTGACCCCTGGCGTCGCATCTGACGCCGCCCGAGCCAGCAGTCGGCACGCCAAATCGAAATCCTCAGCCCGATGGGCGAAGTCATCGATGGTCAAAGCGCTTGGCCGGGCGGGCGCCACATAATGCTGGAACAGGGTCGCGGTATCTAACCGTTCGTTGAGCAACAGATGCGGCAGGCGATCTAAGATATCCAGTTTGGCTTTTAGATGATAGCGATGACTATCGTCGATGCGAATCAGACCGGTGCGTGCCAGCAAACCATTGGGTAACAGCGCCCGATACACTGTTTCAGCACGCACTCCGAGCATTGTGGCCAACGCCGTGCAAGCGCCTCGGCGATTGAACTCTCCCAAGGGTCGGCACGCGATGTAAAAGATGGGGTCGAGATGCAACATCGCCACCAGCAACAACAAATCGCACTCCAGTGGCGCTAAACCTAGAGTAGCGGCGATCGCGGCGGCATTGCCGAAAGGTGGGCGATGATCGTGAGTTTGCCGTTCCGGGTCCAATTTGCTCAGTTGCCGTTGCAACGAAGATTCAATCGGGCCACGCAAACCAACTCCCAGCGCCGCCAGCAATCGATTCTGCCGGCGTTGGCGCAGATAAAGTTCGACACGTTCGCGGCGGACCCCCAGCCAGGCGCGTAACACCCAACGGCGTCGGATAACCGGATAGTCAGGGCTCAGATGCGCCAATTCCTCCAATAGATCCTCAGCGTCATCGTCAAACTCGAGATCGTCATCCTCTAAACCGAAGGACAGAAAATCCAAAGCGTCTCTCTCCTCGTCGGGCTGTGCGGTGGAATCATCCAGTGTACGGCGATGATAACGGCGATGAGCCATGAGTTTCTCCAAGTGAATGGCCAGTGTATCGATGGTCAGTGGGATGAATGCCATGCACTGTCCACTGCTGTAGTTACCCACCACGTAAAACTTGGCGATCGCGACAGACTATCCAATAATGTCCGCTTTTCCCAGGTAGGATCGAGATTCCATGCAAACCATCCTCAAATCCGTCAAATTGGCCAATGTTTGCTATGACATCCGTGGACCGGTGCTGGCGCGCGCTAAGCAGATGGAAGAAGAGGGTCAGCGGATCGTCAAGCTCAATATCGGCAATCCAGCGCCATTTGGCTTCATGGCCCCGGACGAGATGGTGCAGGATATCATCCGCAATCTGCCCGATGCTTCGGGTTACTGTGATTCCAAAGGTCTGTTCGCCGCGCGCAAGGCGATCATGCACTATACCCAGCAGAAGCTGATTCCGGGAATACACATCGAGGACATCTATATTGGCAACGGAGTGTCCGAACTGATCGTCATGGCCTTGCAAGCGCTGTTGAACAACGGCGATGAGGTACTGATTCCAGCCCCAGACTATCCGTTGTGGACAGCGGCAGTGAGTTTGTCGGGTGGGGCGCCACGCCATTATCACTGCGATGAGTCATCCGGCTGGTTGCCGGATCTCGATGACATTCGCGACAAGGTCACCCCCCGCACCCGAGCGATCGTCGTGATCAATCCGAACAATCCAACCGGTGCGTTGTATCCCGAGGAATGGCTGCGGGCGATCATCGAAATTGCCCGTCAACACCAACTCATTATCTACGCCGATGAAATCTACGACAAGGTGCTTTATGATGGCGCCCAGCACACTTCGATGGCGTCCCTAGCCGATGATGTGCTGTGCCTGACGTTCAATGGCCTCTCGAAAAATTATCGCGCCTGCGGCTACCGCGCCGGATGGATGGTGGTGTCGGGTGAGAAGAGCCTTGCCCAAGACTATATCGAGGGGTTGAACATCTTGGCCTCGATGCGTTTGTGCGCCAATGTTCCGGCACAATACGCTATCCAAACTGCGCTGGGTGGTTATCAAAGCATCGATGACCTGGTGCTGCCAACCGGTCGTTTGGGTAAACAGCGTGACTTGGCGTTTCAGTTGTTGACGGAAATCCCTGGCGTCCATTGCGTCAAGCCTCAGGCGGCGCTGTATTTGTTTCCTCGACTTGATCCGGAGATTTATCCGATCACCGATGACGAGCAGTTCGTATTGGAACTCTTACTGGAGGAAAAGGTATTGCTGGTCCAGGGTACGGGTTTCAACTGGCCTCACCCGGATCATTTGCGCATCGTGTTCTTGCCTCACGAGGATGATCTCACTGAGGCCATCGGACGGTTCGCCCATTTTTTGGAGCGTTACCGCAAGCGTCACAGCCTATGACGACCCGGCTGGCAAAGCAGATGGCGCCGTTGCCTTGGTTCGAACCGGTTGACCAAAGCTCCAGGGTAATGATCACACGCATTGCAGGATACTCGATTTGCAATGAGTGACGATTTCTCCGCGATGTCGATGACGGTCAAGGCGCATTACGAAAAATATGTTTATCCCGATTTTCCAAGGCTGGCATCGGTCCGGGTTTGTGATACCTATGCGCTCAATCTTGAATCGCTCTGGGCGCGTTTCAATGGGGAACCGCTTGACCCGACACTCAGCAGAATTCTTCTCGCCGGCTGCGGCAGTTTTTCTCCGTATCCTACGGCTGTTGCTAACCCAAAAGCACGAATTACCGCCCTCGATCTGTCAAAGACAAATCTCAGGAAAGCCAAGCAGCATACATGGCTGCATTTACGCTTCAACGTGGATTTTATCGAAGGCGATCTGATCGAAGCGGTCGATCTCTTCGGTGAGGAGAGTTTTCACTTTATCGATTGCTATGGCGTCATCCATCATATGCGCGATGACGCTTCAGCTTGGCAAACCCTTCATACCCTGCTGAAACCAGGTGCTTTTGCCAGAATCATGGTCTACAGCCGGCAGGCAAGAAGATCCATTCAGGCGATTCGTTGGGCCATGCGGCTTCTCCAGATCCAGGATGTGCGAAAGCTCAAAGCGCTTTGCCGGAGCGCGAAAGCTGGCAGCCGCTTTCGGGAATGCCTAGATGCGACTCCTGAAGCGGCTTTCGATGCAGGTCTGGCCGATTTGTTTTTGCATCCGTATGCGAAGACTTATACCTTGGACGCATTACTGAAAAAACTGGGTCGCGCCGGCTTGGAACCTCTATTGTTCATCCATCCGGGAGCATGGGCTGATATCGATGCCGAGATGGCTCGACTGAGAACTCTGGAATCCGAACGCGCGCTAACCGCCAACTTCATCCTGTTCGCCGGGCGCCAAGAGGATGCCTGGATGCGTCGTGGATGGGAACACCTCAAAGCTCGACGAGCGACCTGCATTTCGCTCAATCCCGTCATCAGAAAGGCGCTTCCTCTGTTCCCAATTCTACCTTTGAAACCCGCACCCAAGCTGGGATTCGAGAATCCTGCCATCGATCTGTGCGGAAAACTTCTGCTATCCCGGTTCAAAAAGCCCGTCAGTCGATCATCGATCGAACCAGCTCACTTGGAAACCGTGGAAAAATACCTTCAAGCCTTGTTTCTGATCGAAACTGTGAGTTGATTCATTGCATGGAAACCATCGATGCCATTGTGATTGGTGCGGGGGTCGTCGGCCTGGCAGTGGCTCGTGAGCTGGCGCTGGCCGGTCACGAGGTGCTGATCCTGGAAGCGAGCGAGCGCTTCGGCACCCAAACCTCCTCGCGCAATTCCGAAGTGATTCACGCCGGTATCTACTACCCAGCAAATTCGCTTAAAGCCCATCTATGCGTAGACGGCAAGCAGCGACTTTATCGCTATTGCGCCGAACACGGCATTGCACATCGTCGGATCGGCAAGCTGCTGGTCGCCTGTGATGAAGCGGAGCTGCCGCAATTGGCCAGTTACCGGGAACGGTCGGCTGCGAACGGCGTCCCTCTGCAGCCGTTGACTGCCGCTGACATTCATTGCCTCGAGCCCGCCGTGCGCGCCGTCGCCGGCCTGTATTCGGCATCGACCGGCATCATCGACAGTCATGGGTTCATGCTGGCGCTGCTTGGAGACGCCGAACAGGCTGGGGCCCTGCTGATCACCCGCACACCGGTTGTTGCTGGATGTATTACAGCGGAGGGGATCGTGCTGCAAACCGGAGGCGATGAGCCATGTACATTGCGCTGCCGAACGGTAGTGAATTCAGCAGGGTTGTTCGCTCAGGAGATGGCGCGACACCTCGCTGGATTTCCGACCGATCAGGTGCCGCCGACGTTCTACGCCAAGGGCCACTACTTTACGATGAGCGGTCGCACCCCATTCCAGCACCTGGTTTACCCCATGCCGGATCGGGCCGGTTTGGGGATTCATGTCACGCTCGACCTGGGAGGGCAATGCAAGTTTGGTCCAGACGTCAGCGGTTGGCCAGCCGCGCCGGATGATGTCTTCGAGTTGGGCCTGGAAGATAAGTTTTACCGAGCGATTCGCCGCTACTATCCAGATTTGTCGGATGGCGCCTTGCAGCCAGGCTACACCGGCATCCGCCCCAAGATCACAGGTCCGACGGAGGCGGCTGGCGATTTTCTGATTCAAGGACCGTCCGTTCATGGAGTGGCGGGATTGGTGAACCTGTTCGGTATCGAATCGCCAGGACTGACGGCATCGCTGGCGATCGCGCAGCGAGTGCTGCATGAACTCAGGCAGGGTGCCTGATCGTCGAGTGTTGCGGCGCCTGTCGGCTCTGCGGGTTTCATCGCTTCCATGTGGGTTGGGTATGGACGATCTGATCAGTGAATTCGGTCGCCGGCTGGCCTGGCGGTTGCGCAACGCCGTTCCTTGGTCACCACCGGTGCGGCGCTGGCCTCGAACGCTGCCCGCCTTGATGCGCACCTTGCCAGTCACGCAACGTGCTCCCGCCGAACTTCTCGCTGCCCGTTACGACCTGCACCGCTGGGCAACCATTTGCGATCCAGTCGGTTTCCACGAAAGCCTCTATGTCCTGGATGTATTGGATCGTTATGTAGGTTTACCCGACGATCCCCCGCCTTACTTGGACATCGGTTGCAAGAATGGTGGCTATTTGCCGGGATTGCAGGCTTGGTCCGGCGGTCCGTGGCATGGCGTGGAAATCGATGCGTATCGTCGCTACTGGACCTTGACGACACGCCGCGCCTGCGGTGAATTCGTGGCGGGTTCCCTACCAGGATGTCGCTACATCGCGGGTGATCTGTTGGACCTCCAAGGAGGTTACGGTTTCATAACCTGGTTTCTGCCTTTTCTCCATGAAACACCGCTGCGGGATTGGGGTCTACCACGTCAGCTCCTGAGACCAGTCGATTTGTTGGCGCATGCCTGGGCGCTGTTGGCGCCCGGCGGGAGTCTGCTGGTCATCAACCAGGGTGAGGCAGAAGCCGAGCGGCAGGAACGATTATTCCAGACGCTGGGTATGACTGCGCAGACCCTGGGTTTGATCGAAAGTCCACTGTCACCTTTCCGGAAACAGCGCTTCGGCTGGCGGGCCGACAAGCATTGACAGTTGAGTTATCGGTCATTTGACGAAAAATGGTTATGGCGTTAGATCGGTGTGGGAATCAGTAGGCGTTACTGTATTTCCAGAGCGTAGATTGATTGCCGAACCCTTCCGAGCCAAGGACTTGGCTAAGACCTTGGGTCGTGGTCGCCGTGAAGATCGTCGTGATACTGCCATTTGTAGAACTGACAACGATCAGGTACAGCTTGCCGGAAGTGGTGCCCAGCAGACCGTAACGGCTCGTCTGCGTGTTATGCCAGATGCGCCGGATGCCGTTCGCTTGCACAGGAGACGACAGTGCATTTCTGATTCGGGTGACGAACTCTTCGTGATCGGAACGTGTGACGTGGGCGCTTTGATTGATGACAGGACGGTGCCGACAGTAAATATGCACCAAACCAAAACCGGTTTGCGCGTTAGGATTCTGCCGCCCGAGAAACATCCGGATCGCCAAATTGTTCAGTGAATTCCGCACACCTGAAACATTCGCCCCCTGCCGCCAGATTCCGATGTTCTGCGCAGGCGCCCATTGATTCGAACACCAGATTCTTGAACCTATACCCGCCCACATCGGTGAGTTTTCGAAAGGATTGGCTTCATCGATCCAGCCCACGGGAAGCTTATAACTTCCCGACATCCCGTTGTAGCCTTTAGTAAAATCGATGATTAGCTGATTGGTGGTGTAGTCCTTGATCACCTCGTAAACGTAAGTGCTGTTTGCTGGCGCGGCGGCGACGAGCGTTAGATTGGGCATGTTGGACATATTGGACTCCTCAAAATTTTGACCAAACTGCAACATGACTTGCTGTGATCGGTAGCTAATCATTTTGAGGTTAGTTCACATGCGCAGCGTAATCGATAACATTTCTAATGTCATGAGTCATTCGTGGAATTAAGGCTAATCTTGACGCAATCCACCGACCGACTTTAGGAGTGCTATTAGCGTGTCATGCAACCAAGTGGCGCTGGTCGGAGTTGCTACTAGACAGCGGGGGTGCGATTGATACCATAAGAAGTGACTACTCCCGATCTGTCTACGTTTTGCCCCGATGATAAAGGCATAAGAAGCTATCGGTCAGTATCTTGTGATAGTAAGTCGGTATACCGAAAAGTTAAGGAGAAGAATCAATATGCCTCAGTTTGTCATCGAACGGGAAATAGTGGGTGTGGGAAGTCTGCCAGCGGCAACCTTGGACGCCATGGCTAAGAAAACCCGCGAAGTGGTGAATGATCCAGTGGCCAGTGTGCAATGGCTATATAGCTTCGTGACCGATGACAAGACCTATTGTGTATATCTTGCCCCGGATGAGGAGGTGCTGCGGCAATGTTCCGAACGGGCGGGATTGCCCATCAGTCGCGTGTCGCGCGTGACCTCGGTACTCGATTCCGCTGACGAGAAGGAGCCGGAGTGACGACCGCTTTAAGGCTTTTTTCAGCGGTTTCGAGCGCGGAGGGGTTTCGGCGTGCGCTCGACGGGGCGCATATTAAAACTATCAGTGTACCTAAAGCTTATTGAGGTTTTGCAGGGCTCGGCAGTTCTCACGGAACAGCTCGTCATGAAAACCTTTGACTTCTTCATTCTTAAAGCCGGTCCCTGTGAAGTGACGCTTCGTCATCAGCTTCATAACCCATTCATTTAAGAATTTATCGGAAATGAATGGATAGCGCACGCTCAAAGTGATTTGAATGAGCGTCGCATTATCGACGCTGAAATTGACATCGCCAGGTACTGATTCAACCTGTACCCATTTCTTACCATTATTGCTATTGTTATTGCTACTGTTATTGTTGATATTATTTCCGGTATAAGACTGTGTACCTGCGTAAGTGGGAACGGTTGTGTGCTTGGCGCCCATGGCCGATCGAATACTGGTCAGCTGTCCTGAGTCAGCAACGGTGCCTTTGGGTAAATCATGCGTGACTTGATTCAACTGGCGCTGCAAATTGGTTTTATCAAGCGTTTTCGCTGCTTGATAAGCGAGTAGAAGGCCGACAAGCATGTCCAACCCCTTCTTTAAATCGTGGTGATTGCTATGCTTGTTCAAGATAAAATCTACTTCTTTTTGGAGGTGTTTTAGCAATGGGATACGTGGCCTATTTGCAAGAAAATTAATATCTTTGAACAAGAAAGGCTTGGTTGGAAAATTAGATGAATGGATGGCTTCATGAATGATCTTTATCCTTCTGGTTTCTCCAATAGAGTCCGCGATAAATTTGAGCGATTGCTCTTTCGAATTCAGCAGGGCTCGCCCTACTTGAGCAGACATCGCTCCAACGACCTCAAATCCGCTTTTTAAGCCTGTGCCAATGGCTTCGAAACCTAGAATGGTGTCCGATCCCGCACCGAGATATTGATTTTTATCATAGATTGGTGTGAGCTTTCTTTTGATGTCATTATGAATGGTATCAACTGACTCACCGGTTTGCCCCATTCCATAAACAAAATAGTGCCCGCTTAATATTTTTCCAGTGTCTAGTTTTACCGAGATTTCATTGCCAATCTTATTTTTGAATTCGAAATTTTTATATATTTGAATCATCTCCTTGTTATTCTTTATGGCTGTCTGGACAGTTGGTTGCGTTGCTAGGACCGGAGGCTTGTCATTGGGGCCGAGTAACCAATAAATCTTGCATTGGTAATGCAGGGCTTTTTGAACGGCATCGATGGCTGCATTAGGGCCCATGACGATAACTGATTTTCCTTGTAGGTGGGTTCTATCCAGCCTGGCAAACTCGTCGAGGTCGATGACCTGAGTCGGCCATTGCTTTTTCGCATGTCTAACGGTCATATCTGGCACGCGATGACCTCCAGCACCGGCAGCCATGACGACTTTATAAGCGTAAATCGTTTTGCCGTTTTCCAGTGTGATTCTGAAGCCACTCGGTCCGCGAGAATCGTCTGGCGTTAGGTGCGGTGGGAAGGTTGGCGCTTCCGATACTTCCTTCACCTTAGCTTTGTCGTAAAGGCGAACCCCACATCGAGTAAAGACCACTTTGTTTCTCTCCGCCCAATCCAATCGATCCACTTTCACAGTGGAGAATTCTGGGATGGTCTCATTGAAATGGGTAATGAGATGAAGCGGGTGATTGATGTAAAGGGTCGGATCACCCTGGCTACCATGATGCCCACGCACTGCCGCGCTCCAGGCATCGCCATCGCCGATGGCTAGTATGCTTGGATACTCTCTCGTATCGACAGTGCAAAGGTAATAAGCGGCTGAGCTGCCTTTACCGACAATGACCAAAGGCCAGATGCGGCTTGTGATCGACATGGAAGAGCTCCTGAAAATGGATATTAGAAAACCAAGAATGACTGACCAAAAACCATTCTCAAAAGACGTGCCAAGCAGCATGACCCAATCAAATATGCTTAATGTTATTGTTTCATCGATATAAATTTATCTTAGGTGATTATTTTTCGGTAAGCTGTTTTATGGCCCACACCTCCAACATATTGGAGATTCCAATATGTTGGAATTCGATGGTGCATGATTAAGGCATGTTCAGTGCCAACAGCGATCTCTGAATCAGCGGGGTCGCACGATCCCCAGCTTGCTCATGCGCGCGTTCAAGGTCGTCGGCTTGATACCCAGCAATTTGGCCGCACCCTGTGGACCGCTGACCTTCCAATCAGTTCGCTGTAGCGCCTCCAGAATATGTTCACGCTCGTAAGCGTCCAGCGTCTTGAGCGCTTGTTGTTGCGCCAAGAGCGGCGCGGCGCGCGGTACCCAGTTTCCTGGGTCGAGTCGGTCATCCCGACTCAGAATGATCCCTCGTTCGATCACATGCTCCAGTTCTCGCACGTTGCCCGGCCATGAGTAGGCCATCAGCGCATCCAGCACCTGAGAGCTGATAGTCTTGACCGAGCGACCGATTTTCCTACTGTACTTGGCGACGAAATAATGTATGAGCAAAGGGATATCTTCTTGACGCTCGCGCAAGGAAGGCACGGCGATTGGGAAAACACACAGGCGATAGTACAAATCCTCGCGGAAGTTGCCTTCCAGCACTGCCTTGCGCAAGTCGCGATTGGTCGCGGCGATCAAGCGCACATCGACTTTGTGCATGGTCACGCCGCCCACCCGCTCAAATTCGCCTTCCTGCAATACTCGCAACAGCTTGGCCTGCAAACCCAAAGGCAGTTCGCCAACTTCATCGAGAAAAAGTGTGCCATGGTTAGCCAGTTCGAAACGCCCCAGCTTACGCGTGATCGCTCCAGTAAACGCGCCTTTTTCATGACCGAACAATTCGCTTTCGAACAATCCTGCCGATAGAGTGGCGCAATTCACCGTGACCATGACCTGATCTTGGCGGCGACTGAGTCGATGTACAGAGCGTGCAATCAATTCCTTGCCGGTTCCGGTCTCGCCCAAGATGAGTACGGTGGCGTCAGTCGTGGCAACTTGCTCCAGATGATGGAGCAAGCGCTGCATTGCCGCTGAAGCTCCGATCATCTCGGTGACGCCCGGTTCCGAGTGGACCACGGCTTGTAACCGTACGTTTTCCTGTTGTAACTGCTCTAATTTCTGTTCAGCACGCTGACGGATCGTCGCATCGCGAAGAATCAGTGTCAGATAACGTTTCTCCGCCAACTTGAACGGTGAGAAAGAAGCATCCACGGGAAAGGCTTCACCGTCGGTGCGAAAGGCGGTCAACCCTTCAGCCCACATGTAATGCTGCTTCCAGTCACTCCGGGAAAATTCTTGCGTGGTGAGTTCCAAGAGTTGTTGAAACCGTTCAGAAACCAGCTGCGCCAATGGCAATCCCAGAACCGTGCTAGCTGAGCAGCGGAAGATGCCTTCGGCAGCATGATTGAATAAGGTGACACAACCTTGATCGTCGAGAGCGATGATGGCATCCATGGTGGAGTCGAGAATCCGGGTCAGCCATGCCTGACTCTCTTGTAGGGCGGTTTCTATCTGTTTACGCTCGGTGGTATCACGCACCATCGCGATCACACATACCCGATCTTCGATATCGATCACCGAAGCGGAGATCTCCGCTGGCAAGAGCTTCCCGTTCTTGGTTAGGCAATTCAGTTCATCGGTCCATCCATGACCATCGCTCAATACGGTCGTGGTGAAAGCCAGCATTCGCGACATTTCGTGAGGATGCACGTTACTGATCGGTGTGGCCAACAGTTCCGCGTGAGAATATCCCAGCATGGCGCAAGCGCGTGGGTTAGCTTCGACGATTCGGTCTTGGGGGGGATCGATAATGAAGATTGCATCGTTCGAATGCATAAAAATCTGCTGGTAACGTTCCATGCTCTTGAGCGGTGTCAGGTGCATTTGCTGGCATCCGGAAAAGTGTGGGCAGAGTGAATGATGGGTAAGGGTGACTTGGGGGGTCTAGGTAGCTTTAAAGCGGTGGCTCATACATGGTCGCCCCTGTTTGCACAAGCCTTCATGGATGACGGCGAGAAAAAAGCTTCAGCACCGGCGGTTGTCGCCGAACACGACTGGCCCGAAGGACGGCGGCTCCAGATCGATGTCACCTGGTTTCGCTTGGACGATGGTGTCGCCTGGGTCTATCGGGTCGAGGATGTCAAAACGCGTCAGTGCGTCGCGGCCAGCGCCGCACCCACCTTGAGTCAAGAACGGGCGGCGGCTCCGCTCTTGGAGGGGCATCAACGCTATAATAGCCCTTGGACTGACCAGACCGCGCTTGATCCAGAGTGATGCCGGTTCGGACTTGACTTCCGGCCACTTCCAGCCGGTCTGCCGCCGCAGCGGACAGTGAGTCCGCTGTCGCGTCGCCCAGCCCGGCGGCATGGATATCCTGGAGCACTTGAAGCGCATCTTCAAGCACGAGTTCATGTTTCGCCATGAGGTTAATACTCTGGCCGACCTCAAGGCCCTATGACCCACCTTCCAGTATTGATATAACAAACAGCGGTTACATCGTCGTTTGGAGTATCGTCCGCTCACCACCGTTTTGGCCGACGAGGTGGCCACTATATTCTCTTAACCCATGGAAGTCTTTTGAGGGTAGTGCAAAGCTTGAGCGTGCATAGGTTATAAACTGGGCATTCGCCCTCTTGGCCCGGCAACGTTGAAAAGCCGCATATTCCTGTGCGCTGGGCCCCTGATAACGGGTGCTGGATTCCACCGAGCGAACCGTGCGGCTCCAAAGGGTTTTCCAATACAATTGTTCGATCAACATCGCAGCATCTCCTGGGTCACTTGTTCTCAGTCTGAGATACCTAAAGCACATCCCTTGCCAAGACCCAGAGCAACGCTTGGTCTTTAATGACATCATGATGCTCTTCAATGGAAGGCTAGCGTTTCCGAGGGTAGCTTGCGGTAGCGGTGCGGAGGCGGCGGTTTAATCCACACCATAAATGATGTGCATCTGGACCGACCGCTCACCTGTTCATGGTGACCTGCTCAAATCGCTCCGGTTGAACAGACTGAACAGACGCCGACAGCGCCCTACAACGGAGATCTAGCCATTGGATTGCTACGGACAGTCGGCGACGCTTCGGGGGGAGCGGGTGACCGTTGATGACTCGGTTTTTTCGACCAACCACAAAATGGTTGTCCAAGCGGATATAGGCAGGTGGAGAGACGCGAAAACCATCGGTCTAAAACCGATGGTAGGAGAGATCAAAGTGGGAACTGGCTTTCGGAGGATTCAGGATTTAGGTTTGCGGATGTTCAGTTTTTGCATCCGGGAACGTAGCGTGCTGGGATTGAGATCCAAAATGGCCGCCGCGCCTTGCTCGCCTTCGATTACCCAGCGGGTGCGCTCTAGTACCTTGAGGATATAAGACCGCTCCATGTCTTCAAATGAAATCAGTTGGTCCGGGACGATGTTCGTTTCCTGATCTTCCAGGCGAAGTTCGAGTGCGTCGTCGATTTCCAACAGAGGACCACGTGCGAGAATGGTCGCACGCTCGATCACGTTTTGCAGTTCCCGGATATTGCCCGGCCATGGATAGCGTAGCAGTCGTTCGCCCGCCTTGGGGGAAAGATCACGAATCGACTTGCCTATTTTCCGGGCGAACTTGTCCAGAAAAAACCGGGCCAGCAGCGGAATGTCGGACGGACGCTCGCATAGGGACGGCAGGCGAATGGGAAATACGCTCAGCCGGTAATACAGGTCGGCGCGAAAGCCACCCTCTTTGATCATCTTTGCCAAATCGCGATTGGTAGCGGCGACCAACCGCACGTTCACCTTCAAGGTTTGTGCGCCGCCGACTCGCTCGAACTCTTGGTCCTGCAACACGCGCAGCAGCTTGGCCTGGGCGCCGGCGGTCAGTTCACCGACCTCGTCCAGGAACAGAGTGCCACCGTCGGCCAGCTCAAAACGGCCCTTGCGCTGGCAGGTTGCGCCAGTGAACGCGCCTTTTTCGTGGCCGAACAATTCGCTTTCGACCAACTCCCCCGGCAGGGCAGCGCAGTTGACGTTCACGAACATCTTGTCGCGCCGGTCGCTCAAGTCGTGAATCGCCCGCGCGATGACGCTTTTGCCGGTACCGGTTTCGCCGGTCAGCAGCACGGTCGAATCGGTGCTCGCCACCTGCTCGGCGTGGGCGAACACTGCACGCATAGCAGGCGAATCACCGACGATGTGATCAGGACTCTGCCGGGTCTTGGCCTCCTCCTGCAGATACACCTTTTCCAGTTGCAACCGCCTGAGGGTTTCCTCGGTTTGCCAGCGTTCGGACACGTCTCGCAGAATCACGGTGAAAAACTGCTGGCCCTCGATCTCCAGCGGCGAGATCGTGGCTTCCACCGGGAACTCTTCGCCGTCGCCGCGACGAGCCGTCAACCCCTCGGGCGCCCAGAGTTGCTGCGAGTTGACCGTGGCGGGCTGGATCGCTAAGCAATAGCCCTTGAGTAGATTGCCAAAGCGCTTAGAGAGAAACGGTTCAAACGGCTGGCCGATGACCTGTGCCGCCCGGCAGCGGAACGCCTTCTCGGCGGCGGGGTTGAACAAGGTGATGCATTGCTTGGCATCAAGGGTGACGATGGCATCCATAGCGCTAGCGAGCATGCTAGCCAAGCGCTCTTCGCTTTTGCGCAGTGCCTGTTCAGCCCGCTTGCGCTCCAGTTCCACACGGGCGCGGGCCGCAAAAATCCTCAGCAGCGCCATGCCGCGAAATTCCTTGACCAGGGGCTGATCATGAAATATGGCCAAGTGACCCATCATATCGTTGCCCGATTCGGACACCAAGGGCACGCCGAAGTAGCTCTCGATGCCCAACGTCACCAGTCCCCGGTCATGAGGAAACATCGCGCAAGTTTTAGAGGTATAGTAGACCGTCTCACCCCGGATCACGACTTCGCAAGGGGTGCCGTCCAAGTCAAATTCAATGTTGTCGTTGAACCGTCCGTTGAACCAGTACGCCAAAGTCCGCACCCGCCGCTTGCACGGCAGCAGTTCGCACACAAACGCGTAGCACACGTTGAGCGCCTGGGCGAGTTCCCGCACCAGGGCGAAAAAGAACTCGTTGCCAGTGGCAGTGGCTGTACCCTCGACGATGGCATGCAAGGCCAAGTGCATGTCGTCCGGCTCGTCGTGGGGTAAAAGCGCGAGGTCGCTCCGTGGCATGGATTGTCTGTCGGCGGGTGGCGCAGCAGTTCCGTTCATGCAGAAACCCTCCAGAATCGGCTTTTTCGACAAGAATTACTGGATCATCGTATAGCAGGTTTCGTTGCATTATTCGACCTAGATGCCCTCCGGATGATAGTGAATTTCGCGGCTCGATGAATCACGCGTCGGTGACCACTAGGGAAGCGCCGGGCTGCAACAGCTCCTCGTACGCCAGTCGGGAGAATTACGCCAGTGGATGTACCCGTTCGCCGATCTCGTGCCGCGCCGGCAACTGGCCTTGGTGCGACGGGAGTCCGACCGCCATTCAGCGCCGCTGGGGCCGGAAAATTTAAGCTTTGGCTCAATGACGCCGAGTTCGTCCGTACGCTGGAGGACGTGCTGCGGTCTCGGTGACCGACGGTCAACTTGATACCCTGATTCTGCCCCGCGTCAATCGCCAATGCCTGCAACTCTTCCTCGACGAGGCTGCCTCCCGCCATCCGAAAGAGATAAGCGAACATGGGTGAGGTCCGGATCATTCGGATGGGTTTCCAAGGTGAATCCAAGTGCTTGGCACAGTCGGAGCATAGGTTGATTATCGTCCAATACCTCGCCGACCACCTCTTGAATGCCTCGTTGTCGGGCATAAGCGATGATCTGGCGCATCAAGAGCGCTCCTAGCCCCTGGCCGGCGAGGCTGCGATCCAGAGCGATGGCATACTCGGCTTGTTCCCGGTCCGGGTCTGCGTTCAGACTGACCAATCCCCACATCGCTGCTTTGCCAGCTACCTCCGAGCCGGTCAAAACCAAGGTCATCTCTCGATCATAATCCAACTGAGTCAACCGGGCAGCCATATCGCGAGGCAGCTCCTTGAACGATTGGAAAAAGCGCCAACGGACATCCTCGGGAGGCATACGTCCAACCATCGCCTGAAGCGCTGGCTCATCCTCTGGCAAAATCGGTCGTAGGAGTAGAGAACGCCCATCTGATAATTCAATCGGTTGTTCCAGCTCCTTAGGGTAAGGACGAATCGCTAGCCGTTCGGTCGCTGATCCGGATGCGGGCGCGATGCGAATGCGAGCGCTCAGGGCGAGAACGCCTTCGCGGCCGACCCATAGTGGATTGATGTCCAGTTGGAGGAGTTCACCCAAATCGATCACCATTTGCGAAACCTTGAGCAAGGTCATGGCGAGTGCATCCATATCGACGGCGCGACCGGGATTGGAACGCAGCTTCGTGTAAATCCGCGTCCGGGACATCAACTCCTGAGCCAAATGCATGTTCAGCGGTGGTAAAGCGTAAGCAAGATCATAGATGATCTGCGTCTCGGTCCCGCCGTGACCGAAGAACAGCACCGGACCAGCCTTGAAGTCACGTCCAGTCCGTACCCCGATCGCGATTTCATAAGCGTCCTGTCGAGAGAGCATGGGTTGTACGGCGAATCCTTCGATCACAGCATCTGGCGCGAGGGTCTGAACCCGCTTGAGCATGGTGGTTGCCGCCTCAAACACTTCTCGTGGACCTTCCAACGCCAGAGCGACACCTCCGACATCCGCACGATTGGTAATTTGTGGGGAAAAGATTTTCAGGGCCACGTGTCCGCCCAATTCAGTCGCCAATCGAGCGGCTTCCTCCGGAGTGGCGGCAAAACCGGTATTCACCAAGGGGATCTGGTAGGCTGTCAGCAGTGCGCGGGTTGCCTGGATGTTCAAAGGGTCCTGACCAGTGGCCAAAGCAGCGGCGACGATCTGGCGCGCTGCGGCGATGTCCGGCGTGAACGCCTCGGGAATGGAAGAAGGCGTTTCCATCAACAATGCTTGATTACGCGCGTACTCCGCCAGTCGCAGACAGGACCAGACGGCTTCTTCGGGTGTGCGATAGGTCGCAACACCGGCTTCCTGGAAAGCCTGCCAAGCCGGCGAGCCAGGCGTAGCGCCAACCCAGCTGACCAGGATTGGACGCCGGCTCCGGGCGGCGCGAGCGACAATCGCCCGGGCGATTTCACGATCCAGGTCTGGGAAGATCGGCACATGAACGATCAAGAGACCACTTGCTCCCGATTCCTGCAGCAGCAGCTCCAAGGCTCGGTCATACTCCGCGAAGCCAGCACGGTCACCCAAATCCAGCGGATTATCGACAGCATAGCCGGGTGGAACGAGACGGGCTAGCTCAGTGCAGGTCGCCGGACCGATCGTGGCCAGTTGCCCTCCCTCTCGGCTGAGCATGTCACCAGCGACTAATCCGATGCTGTGGCTGTTGCCCAAGATGAACAGACGGTTTCTCTGGGGCGATGGGCTGAGCGCCAAAGCTTTCACAGCATTGAACCAATGCTCCATGGTATCGACGCGCAACATGCCGACCCGGCCAATGGCGGCGTCAAAGATCGCTTCGTCAGCGCCACCCTCGCCAAGGGTGCGTGGTTTAAGGGCAATGACCGGCTTGACGCGGGCCGCCGCACGGGCCGCCGAGAGGAATCGGCGCGGGTTCCGGACATTCTCCAGGTAAAGCAGAATAGCGCGAGTCTGGGCCTCGCGAGCCAGATAGTCCAGCAGATGGCTGCAGTCCACATCCCATTGGTCGCCAAGCGAGATCAGGTGTGAAAAACCGATCTTGCGCAAGTGACCCCAGTGGATGATGGCGTGCATCATCGTGGAAGACTGGGTCACTACGCTGATCGAACCACGGAGCAGCGGTGTTTGGCTGAGCGTGGCGTTGAGTTGGCGCGCCGGTATGGCCATGCCCAGTCGATCCGGCCCCAGGATACGCAGTCGGTAGGGTTGGGCTGCTGTCAGGATACGTTGTCGCAAAGTCGCGTCTTCCTGACCGGTTGGTGGTGATTCATTGTGGATCAGCAGCACAGCTTGAGTACCCTTGGCGCCTAGCTCACCGATCAGATCGGGACTTTCCGCCAGTGGCGTCGTGAGGATAGCCAGTTCAGGTGCTTCGGGCAGACTGGCTACGTTCCGGTAGGCGAGCACTCCGGAGACTGCATGACGAGAAGGATTGATCGGCAGCACTGGCCCCTTGAATCCAGCGTCGATCAAATTACGCACTAGCAGTGCTGCTGGTGCATCTTCCTGATGATCCTGGCCGACAACAGCAATCGAGCCTGGATTGAACATCGACTTCAACGTGCGAATCGTCACGATTTCTCCTATCGAGAAGCCAAGAGGCCAGGTTCAGTTCACCGCTATTGCTGGTTCATGGGGAATGTAAGCTCGTTGAACAATCCAACATGACGAGCGAATCACTTGGACTCCATTCGGCGATAACATCACGTCGCCGCTAACGACCTGGCGACGGGTATCTCTCGGATCGGTAAGTTGACGAGAGCGGCCAGCGCGGCCAAGAGCATATCGGCGTACCACATCCAGCTATAGTCGCCAAACCGCATGATCGCCAGACCACCCAAATAAGCGCCAAAGAATCCACCAAGCTGATGTGAAAGCAAAGTCATGCCAAATAAGGTCGCCAGATAACGGACGCCAAACAGCTTACCAACGATCGCAGCGGTCGGCGGCACCGTCGCTAACCAAGTGAAGCCCAGGCCAGCCGCAAACAGATAGTAGGTGAGCTGTGTCCTTGGCATCAGCAAGTACCAAGCGATCAACAGGGCGCGCGAGCCGTACATGACAGCCAAGATGTATTTACTGCGATATTTGGCGACGCACGAGCCCGCGTAAAGGCTCCCGAAAATGTTGGCGAGACCGATGATGGCGAGTGACCAACTAGCGACCGAGGGCGGCAAGCCGCATATCCGTACCTCGCCCGGTAGATGTGTCACGAGGAAGGCGATATGAAACCCGCAGGTAAAAAAGCCGGCATGAAGGAGTAGATAGCTCGGATCTTTCAAGGAAGCGCCGACCGCCTTCAGCACCCCCGAATCCGATGATCCGATGTGTTGTACCGGCGTTTCTGCCTGCTGAGTCAATTTGCCGACGAGCGGCAACGCCGCTAACGCTACCAGCGCCATCGTCCACATTGCCCCCATCCAACCGATGGTCTGAATCAATCTTTGCAGGATTGGCGCAAAGATGAACTGACCGAACGAACCACCGGCGTTGATGACGCCCGCCGCCGAGCCATGCGCCACAGCCGGCAAACGTCGGGCTGCCGCCCCGATCAAGACGGAGAAACTTCCAGCTCCAGAACCGATGGCTGACAGCAGACCCAGTGAAACGACGAAGCCAAACCCTGAAGTCATGAACGGCGTCACAGCGCTACCGAGCGCCATGACCAGCAAGCCGCCGATCAACACGGCGCGCGGACCGAAGCGATCCGCAAGACCTCCAGCGATCGGCTGAATCGCTCCCCAAGTGAATTGGCCAATTGCGAGAGCAAAACTGAGCGTAGCAATTCCCAGTCCGGTTGACGACATCATCGGGCTGACGAACAAACCGAACGACTGACGCACCCCCATGGTCACCATCAGAATCCCAGCGGCGGCTAGGGTGGTCACCAAAACGTCGGGTTTTCTTAATGAATGAAACATGCCTTTTTCCCCAGACCACCACGAATCCAATTTGAGAGGCCGCCGGAACTGCAGCCCTAAAAATCACGGCTCATGAGGCGGTTTGTATGACGCCACATAGAACACCAAGGAAATTCTTCAAAGAGACCTCTTTGAGAGGATGGGCCCACTCGTATATGGCGAGATACTGTTGAAGGTAGATCTTATTCACACCTTGAAAAGTCGGTGTTATTCGCCGGTTGCTTTTCGAAAATGACCAGCGCAATTCCACCAAGAATCGCTGTGGAAGCCAACATCAAACGGAGCGTCATAGGTTCGCCGAGAAAAATGATACCGCCCAGAGCGGCAATAACCGGGACACTAAGTTGCACTGTTGCCGCATGGGCGGCTTTCAACGCCGGTAATACCGTGTACCAAATAGCGTATCCTATTCCAGAGGCCAGTGCGCCTGACGAAACTGCATACCAGAATCCAGCATTATCTAGAGAGACGCTTTTCAGCATCAATAGGCTCAGCACCGCTGTGATAGGGACGGCGCGCAGAAAATTCCCTGTCGTTACCTTTATGGGATCTCCCAGGCCTTTCCCACGTAGAGAATAGATACCCCATGCAACTCCAGCGCCTAACATTAAAACGGAACCGTGCAGGGGTGGTGTCGAGAGACCGGGAAGTAATAGACCAATCAGCCCCCCGAAAGCGAGGACGAGACCAACGAGCTGAGGTTTTCTTAGGCGCTCTCCCGCCCAGATACCATGACCGATCATCGTCGTTTGGACGGCGCTAAAGAGGAGCAATGCACCCGTTGCCGCTGGCAGGCTTACATAGGCAAAAGAAAAGCCGGCGGCATAAACAAACAACGCGAACGCCGATGGCCAGTTGCCTTCACCGGTATTTGCGCGGCTTCTTATGGACACTACCAGCCAAAGCATCACTGCCCCAGAGATCAAGCGAATTGCAGTAAAGCTAGCCGGATCGATACTGGTCTGTTTGAGAGCGACCCGGCAGAGCAACGAATTACCTGCAAAAGCGAGCATGGCAAGCAACGTCAGGACAATAATTCGTGCGTAGGGCATGAGCGACCCCTTCCCATGAAATGCTTGCGGCGAAGTGGACCTAATGAAGCAGTAATAGAAGCTTGGAGGGAAAAATATCCGAGATTCCTGGTGGAGCCGAGGTAACTACGAATTCTCTTCCTCAATGGTCTTGATAAGGATATCAAGTTGATTTTTAAGTAATTCATCAAGCGAAATCCTTGACCCAGGTCCTTGCGAGAGTGTATAGAGTTTCAATCTTGCGCTTTCCATACTGTCTTGATCAAAGTACAGATGATCGAAGCAGCCAAGCGAGTTAAAAAAGAAATAATCGTGAACATTATCGTCTTCATAACGATAACCAAAAACAATATTCTCGTTATTAAGACGGCTGGCGGCATCCTCTGTGAACCAGTCTTGAAGTTCTGGGCGTCCACCCCATTCATAATCAATTACTTCAAGCAGACCTAGTGGGCGGTTATTCAATAATTCCTCTGCGGAATATAGTTGTAATGTTTGCCACAGGTCAGCAAAATACAGATGGTAAAAAGCTCCCTCAGTAAGTAGTAAATTCTCAAGATCTATCGGAATAGGAATACTGATACGATTCTTCAGCCTCTCAATAACATCCTGTGTATCGGGGTGCTTAAAAGAAAAGCCATGTTGCTCAACAATATCTTCATCCTTAAATTTCGCAAGGAATTCTTGAAACTCATCAATCTGTTTCATGTGGCAATTACCCTTCCCATTATCATCGCAGATCGGGCAGGGTCATTTGGTTTCACCTGCATCCGGTTATTCAAGCGACATAGCGCGAACGCATCAAAGCTTCAGCGGTATCCGGAAAACCCCCTCATCGACAAAGTGCCCGCAACAGACGGTATAAGAAACATTATCGCTACATTCGAGACACGCGCGATATCTCTATGCAATCACGGTATAACGGCGAATATCCGGCTCTACCGCCAAGAGAGGTGGCGCTTGCGCCAACACCGCTTGCAAATGCGGCGTGGTGAAATGCGCTTCCAGCGCCGCTTCATCCGTCCATTCCTCGACAAAAGTGAACTCGGTCGGGTCCGTTGTGTTGTGCAACAGGCTATAACGCCGACAGCCTGATTCCTGGCGGGTCGGTTCGATCAGGTTCAACAGCAACGCCTGCAAATCCGCCACTTTTTCCGGGCAGGCAACAAGACGGGCAACAACATGAACGATCTTGGACATCAAGAACTCCAGAAGATCAAGGTGGTTTCTAAAAAAGGGATTATAGGGCGCTTATTCTCGGTTTCTACTCCGCTCCGCCGGCACGAAGAGTTGCTCCAGCAGATAGCGCTTGAACGCTTCGGCATAAGGCTGAACTTTCAACGCCTCTTCCATACACCGCAACCAAGCGTCGCGCTCGCTGCGTCCGATGGCCAAGTGACTATGCACCTGGGGAATGCGGATCGGCCCATACTTTTGCCCAAAAAAAGCTGGGCCACCCAGCCAACCGCATAAGAACAGCGTCAACTTATCTCTGGAAACCGTCAAGTCCACTGGGTGCATCTGCCGGATGGTTTCCGCTTCGGGCAAGCGTTCCATTGCATCATAAAAGTCATTCACAAGTTTTCTGATACCCACCTCGCCGCCAGCCGCCTGATAAGAGGCATCACCCACACCGTAAGGGAGCTTCTCGCTAATTTCGGCCTTGACCACCGCAGTATCCACGCTTCAACCACCTCTCAAAAAGCGTTTTGGTAGAGCTTCTTCCTCCCTATCTCTCAGCAAGGGAGAAGATTGTCACTTCTTGCCGATCAACTCGATCGGATAACCATCCGGATCTTCGATGAAAGAAATGAGCGTTGTCCCAGCATTCATCGGACCGGCTTCGCGCAGAATAACACCGCCACGCGCCTTAACGTCCGCTGTCGCCTGATACACATCATCCACTTCAAGAGCGATATGCCCATATCCTGTTCCCAACTCGTAGCGATCCACACCCCAGTTATACGTCAACTCGATGACCGCCTGCTCGGACTCATCACCATAGCCCAGAAACGCCAAGGTAAACTCCCCACCGGGATAATCCCGGCGACGCAACAACTTCATCCCCAGGATTTCAGTGTAAAATTTGATGGAACGATCCAGATTGCCCACCCTCAACATCGTATGGAGAATACGCATCATTACCTCGCTAACATGTCAATACCCATATTCGACCTACAACAGGAGACTCGCCGCCATGTGCAACTTCCCCTCGGCTGAAGGCCGGCCCGAAAAGCCTCACGATTTGCCAAATTGCACTACCCGGGTCCCGAGAGCCGCACAAGCCCGGTTGCTCTTGCATGGCTTGGAGGTTGATCCACCCTTCATGGATGCACTGCACGAAGTTCTGCCCGATGAAACGGCCCGCCTCGCGTATTTGAACCACTTGGCCTGGGAATCACGCTCCTGATCCGAGATGCGCCTCGTGCAAAAATCCAAGCGATTCCCAAAAAGATCATATCTGTCAACCGTCAAATCCTTATAACGATGGGTACAACCCACTCTTTCAAGGGCGTAATAACAAGGTCGATGTTGGGAGTGCCTACACTGCAGGTTTTTATTTCTGCGCTGCTCTTCTCAACCTCCGACTCGCACATAAAGCTGACAACCAATGATGGAATGCAGTACGCCACAATCCCCGGGCGGATAGCGTAACCAACATCCTGGCCCGGCGGCGCCTTCCCCGTCTTGCAACGCCCCCTCCAGGATGAAGATCTCCTCTCCGTTAGGATGACAGGATCGTGTCGTATCCGGACACCAGCGCTCCAGGCGCATTCGTTCCGGATAGCCAGCCTGAGCATACAGCATCTGCATCTCGATGCCTGATGCCAGACCCGGTGACCACGGTCCGGTCGTGGTATCCAGCACTTGTTGGAGGCGATGCGCACCCGGATACTGACGCAGGCGCACCAGCAGCACACAACCCGGATCGGAGCGAGGCGCATGACGGCTGCCGTCCGGGTTCAGCAAGTAGGTTCCTGCTGGATAATCGCCATGCTCGTCGGCGAACACTCCCTCTAAAACCAGGATTTCTTCGCCATCAGGATGGGAGTGTGGCTGAAATGCCCCGCCCGGCGCATAGCGCACTAGGCTGGTGACTGGGCCGTTCTCGCCACCGACCCGGTACAACGGCTTGCGCCAGACCGTGCCGCTGGGGCTAGCCTCCCAGTTCAAGAGAGTTGTATCGACCCGCGCTTGCCGCCGCCGATTGGCATGGCAATCAGGTAGGGGTGCTTCGATCAATGGATTCACGATGGTATGTTCCTCGCGCCTGAGATCCGGTGCGACGGCGTTTTCAGGCATTGACTAACGCCATCATTTCTTCGGGATAGCGCAGGCCCGCGACCGCATCCGGCGGAAAGACCGTATCCAGCTCAGCCTGTTCTTCCGGAGTGAGGATAGTAGCCATCGCACCAACATTCTCCTCCAGATAAAATCGCCGCTTGGTACCAGGAATCGGAACGATATCCTCGCCTTGAGCCAGAACCCAAGCCAGAGCGAGCTGAGAAGCTTGGCATCCTCTCCGTTGCGCTAACACCTGAAGCTTCTCCACCAACTGTAGATTCCGCGCAAAGTTCTCGCCTTGAAAGCGAGGACTGGTCCGGCGATAGTCGTCGGCGGCGAAATCTTCCGGTCGTTGGATGGCACCCGTCAAAAAGCCGCGCCCGAGCGGGCTATAGGCTACGAATCCCACTCCCCATTGACGGCAGGCAGCCAGTACACCGTCGGTTTCCGGATCACGGGTCCATAGGGAATATTCGGATTGCACCGCCGTGATCGGATGGACCGCGCAAGCCCGTCCCAAAGTAGCCGCTGAGACTTCTGACAAACCGAGATAGCGCACCTTTCCAGCTTGCACCAGATCCGCCATCGCACCCACCGTGTCCTCGATGGGCGTGTTCGGGTCCAGTCGGTGCTGGTAATACAAATCGATTGTTTCCACGCCCAACCGCCGCAGACTTCCTTCACAGGCGGTACGAACATATTCCGGGCGGCTGTTGAGACCACGGCGTGTCGGGTCCTGAGGATCGCGCACGATGCCGAATTTAGTCGCCAGAAATACCCGATCACGCTGGCCTCGAATCGCTCGCCCGACCAGCTCCTCATTCGTATGTGGGCCGTACATATCCGCTGTGTCGATCAATGTGATGCCGAGATCCAGCGCACGGCGCAACGTGGCTAGAGATTCAGCGTCGTCGCGACCGCTATAGAAATCGCTCATGCCCATGCAACCGAGACCGATGGCCGAGACCTCCGGTCCGTGGCGACCTAATAAACGGGTTTTCATGGGAGGCTCCTTGTCAGGATGATCGTTCGATGAATGAATGGTTGAAAAGCGCCATACCAGTGCGAACCATTAAGACCATAAACGTCCCGGCATATCCGCTTTTCTGTCGAAAAATTCCTCACTGCTCTTCTCGCCCGGCTTCATCGGCACGTCAGTTGGGGTGCTTGCCGAGCCAGCGCGGCACAGGCATCGACCCGACCCACCTGCAATGACGCCGGATCCGGCTCTTGGAGCCGTTGTGCAGTGGTCTGCAAGATCACTTTGACTTGCTTGGGCGTTAATTGTGGCCTCTGCTGCAAAAGCAAGGCGACTACCCCGGTCACATGGGCCGCGGCTAGCGAACTCCCCGATACCAGATCATAGCGGTTACGTGGCGCAGGGACGACGATCTCGACGCCAGGAGCCGCCAGCACGAAAGGAGTGACGCGCCAGCGCGGCCAGGTGACCTGCCCATCCGAGTCGCAAGCCATCACGGGGATCACCGAGTCTAAGGATGCTGGAAAACCAGGATTTTCTTGATTTTCCAGCGTTGCCGCTACGACGGTGACTCCATGCTGCTCGGCAGCGGCCAATAATCGGGCCAGCAACTCATCGGATCGCCCGCCCAAACTCAGGTTGATCACGCGCGCACCGCCATGGATGGCAAAGTCGATCGCCTTAGCTAAGGTCCAGCTACTGCAACGAGCCTTGGCATTAGCGGGGTCCGCATACCAGCAGGCTTTGGCTACAGTCAATGTGGCATCCGGCGCAACCCCCTCGATGCCCGCGCTTGCTGCCACATAAGCATTAATCACGCCCGCTATCGCGGTTCCATGCCGGTCGCTGGCGAAAGAGGATTCGCCACCCTCTACGAAATTCTCAGTCTCGATCTCCCGACTACGCAGGGCCGGATGCTCGATATCGGCGCCGGTGTCAATCACTGCGACCGATACCCCTCGACCGGTGCTGATCCGCCACGCTCGATCGGCGCCGATCAGCTTCACCCCATAGGCGAGTGCGGCATACCGCGCCATCGGATCGTAGGCCGTGGCTTGCAAGCCTTCGAAGGCTTGATTAGGCTGGACCAGTTCGATACGCGGATCAGCCCGCAATTGCATCAGGACGGCCTCTAAGGATTGATCGGGAGGAACCTGGAAGACCAGACATTGCACACCGATAGAGGTCAGTAGAAACTCACCCACCGATCGAAGTCGATAGCGAGATCGTAACTCCTGAGCTATCGCCGACCATCGTGGTCGCTCTTTTTCAGCCAGCGCCACGATGATTTGGCGAGATCGCAATTGCTTGGGTACCCCCGGTTCGGAGATGGTCCCTAGAGGATCGGATGACGGCGCACTCACACAGGCCGCCAGCGCCCACAAAACAACCCAGACCAGACCAATTCGCAGACTTACATGCCATTGATACATCATCGATGGTCCTTCTTGGAATGCCTTCAGTCGGGTTGCAGCGGTTCCGCCAACCGCACCTGGGCATGGGCGCGCAAGGTCGCCAACGCCCGGTTTCGCGCTGCAACAGGTGGTTCGTTACCGGTCACGGCAACCGTATAAATACCCAGCGAGGTCGGCCCGGCGACGATCTGACCGCCGATATCCTGTAACAACGCCTGCAATTCACCGACGGTCATCGGCGCGGCGAAGAGCACTTGTAGCCCAGATTCCGTGGTGGCCGGCGGCGCCTTGATGCTGGACAGGGTTTCGTAGCCCAAGTCGGGTAGCGGCGCGGGCGTCACGATCAGCACCAGCACCAACGCGGCCACCGTCAAACTTTCCAAGGCCAGGGTCCAGCGCACGGGCGATGGAGTGCCCCGCAACCAATCTGAAATCCGTTGCACCAGCGTGAGACCGGTCTTGACCGGAGTCGGTGACGGCGTCAGACGATCGATATCAGCCATCAACCGATCGAAATGACCGGCAGGTGGCTGCCATGCTTCCTCGGCCCGCGCATGAACCTGAAGATTCAAGGCGCGACATTCCTGGAGCGCTTCGCGACAAGCTGGGCATTGCTCAAGATGTTGCTCCACCGCACGCTGCTCGGCGGAAGTCAGCGTCTCGTTCGCGTACCAGGGTAGCAACTCTTCGATCTCCATATGAACATGAGCGTTGGAAAAATCAGTGGTCGATGCGATCATGGTGGTTACTCCCGGGCCGTGGCAAAGTCGGCATGGCCACATTGGGCCAACAGTTGAGCCAGTTTTTTACGGGCGTGGAACACCCGAGTCTTGACCGTGTTCAGTGGACAATCGAGGATCACCGCGATCTCCGGATAAGAATAATCTTCGCCGAAGGTCAACTCGATGACGGCGCGGTGCTCCGACGATAGACGATCCAGCGCCCAGCGCAGCGCTTGTCCCAATTCCCAACCCAACACGGTGCGCTCGGGATTCTGCGGCGCGATGACCTGCGCGGCACCATCCTGCTCCTCAACGTTGTCGAGATCGACCGATGGCAATGTATCGAACGATGTCTCAGCACGGAATCGCTCGGCTTGCCGCAGCACCTTGAGCCCCTTGTGATGGGCAATGGCAAACAACCAGGTCGATAAACGTCCCTGACTGGGGTCGAAACGCCCAGCGTTCTGCCAGGCTGCCAGCATGGTATCGTTCACGGCTTCATCTACCTGTTGGGGCCGCTTCAGCAACCTCGACAGATAGCGGCCGATTCGCGGCGTATAACGATCGTACAGCATCTTGAACGCCTGGCGGTCCTGACGCGCCACCGCGCGAATCAACTCCAGATCGTCCGTTGCGGTTTCGAGTTCGCTCACCGGTATTTCTCCTCCAGGATGACGATACGCTTTTGCAAACCGTCAAAGTCTGATGAGCAGAGCGAACGTTGTCTATATCGAGAACGATCAGCGAACCGCCCGATTCCGGACGGCAGCAACCCTTGAAGCAAAAATGAACCGACGATCCTCGAAACCGAGCCGTAAACCGATCAATGCTCCACTTGTGACAACGGTCCTTCTTCATCGAGGAAGTTACTGGTATTCAGCACCTGAATTCCCGCCTGGTGCTCACCGTTGAAGGGGGTCACGACATCCCGACAACCCGCTTTTTGGGCATCCTCGGCGGAGTTGAACCACAGCCCCAGATGATAGGTATGCACCGGCGCGGTTTGGGGATTGAGATCAGCATCCGGGAAGGCGCCATCATGAGTGATCGGCGCTGGGGCAACACCCGGCGCCACGATGAAGGTTTCTTCGTTGAAACGTCCGACGAACCGCGCCTTACCCTTGCCACGCGCATTGGTTTGAATATCTCCTTGATACCAAGATAAACCGAAGGGGAAATTCGGCACCTGAATGACAAAGACATCGAATTCCGTATGCGGTGGTAGCCCTGTAACCTTGATCGTCATCACCTCAGCACCACCGTCGGACTCGATCCGCACCGTGCCTTTCGCATCCGGCAGACATTGCAGAACAGCACCAGAAGGCACGAGTTCGAACTGGAAATCGTCACTCGTCGCCTTGGCGACAGGAGCGGTGGCGCCGTTCAGCAGCATCAAGGCAGCGGTCAGAGCGGTGGCTTTGGCATCGAATCGAGCGATGTGAGAAAAAACATTTTCTTTCATGGCCATAAACCTCATAGGTTGACAAGGTGAAGAAATATCGCGTTCTCACTTCCTCTTCCCAGGTCCTACCCAAAAGGTTCATTTCGGGAGTTAAAAATTTGAAATCGACATCAGCGATAGACGCCTACTGTAAGCGACGCTTCGGTTTCGATATCGCGCAACCGCTGCGTCCAAGCCTCAAGAGCGACAGCACGTTCCTCTTTCGTCAGGCGCACTGGTTGGTAGACGATATGCGGTGCTAGTACATCGAAACCGATGAATTGCAACATGCCTCGATGGATTGGCCGCAGAATGCCATCGATGTCGCCATTGAAACCTCCAGATTGATAGGCATCGGGCGGTCCGCCAGTGGTGAGTGAAAGCAAGGCCCGCTTACCGCGCTGGGTGCCGGTTTCGTAAAAATGGCCCCCACCGTACACTCGCCCCATCACGAAGACTCGATCCACCCAACCCTTAAGCACTGCTGGAAGACCGAACCACCATAAAGGAAATTGCCAGATCATCAGCTCGCACCAGGTCAGTTTATCGAGTTCCATTGCAATATCAGGCGCGAAACCATCGGTTTCGGAAGCGTGCATCTCCTCAACTTGTGGTTTGAAATAATCCGGATCCTTGCTAGCTAGAAAGTTGGCTCGGCTGGAGCACGGATCGAATCCCATTGCGTACAGGTCTGACACTTTTACGGTACAGCCCATTGCGGTGAGCGCGGCATGAGCGGTGGCAGTCATGGCAGCATTGAAGCTTTTCGGTTCAGGGTGAGCGTGGACAATCAGAACATTCATGGCAGTATCTCCGAATACGATAGCAACGATTGGATTGATTCTAGGGCGTCGGGACGACTGCTGATAAGTCATGAACGAGTAGAATGACTTTCAACCAATAGTTACGAGTAAGGCCGATATGCTAGGCTATTTGGAGGCATTTATTCACGCTACCGAGACAGGTGGCTTCAGTGCAGCCGCAGTGCGACTTGGGGTCAGCGCCGCCGCGGTCAGCAAGCAGATCGCCCGCCTCGAAGCCCGCCTGGGTGTTCGATTGTTTCACCGCACCACGCGCAGTCTGACGCTTACCGAAGCTGGCGAGCAACTTTACGAATCCAGCACCGTGCATTGGCGTGGTTTACAAGCAGCATTGAATGGAATAAGCGGTCCCGCACAATCACCTGCTGGCTGCTTACGCGTGAGCGTGGGTAACGGTTTCGGGCGACGCAAAATCCTGCCGCTCATGCCGGAATTTCTCGCCACCTATCCAGCCATCCGCCTCGATTGGAATTTCGAAAATCGCCAGGTGGATCTAGTGGCTGAAGGTTTCGATGCTGCCATCGGCAGCGTCATCGACCCCGACAGTCGAGTGATCGCTCGCGAACTGATGCGGGTAGAAGTCATTCTCTGCGCTGCCGCCGATTATCTCGCCCGTCGCGGTGGGCTACACTCACTCGCCGATTTGGTGAATCATGATTGTATCCAGTTGCGTTCTCCGACCACCGGCCGTGTGCAAGAATGGATGCTTGATCCGGACAGACCAACACGAACAGGCGGCAAAAGCCGAGTAATCGTGGACGACGTGGAGGCGGTCGCCGAGGCGGTACGCCTTGGGCTCGGCATCGGCCTTATCGGAAGCTACCACTTGACCGAAGAGCTGGCCACTGATCGAGTGGTGCATCTGTTTCCGGAACTCAAAATTCCTCCAGTCGCGATCTCGATCTACCATCGCAGTGGTCGACAACTTGCTCCCAAGCTGCGAGTGTTCACCGACTTTCTAATCGAACGGCTACGAACGCAAGGATGATGGAATGTCAGACGCAATTGAGGTGGCCAGGGAGAGCACAACTGCTTGGCCGCCGATAGATCCCACGTTGGCGGACTTTCTTGAGATCTGAACCCTTTCGTTCCGAGCAGGGAATACCCGATTAAGGAACGGTTCCGGCGACAGTGCATTGCCGCCGGGCATTGCACGGCAATTTATAGCCTACCGGCGACGGAAAACACCAGGACCGAACCGTATTGTATTGATCAACAAAAATTTAATGTGGAGATAAAGACGATGGCGCGACAATTCGGCAACCTGACGATTCGGGCCGATGGGCTGGATGGGAAAAAGGCATTCCAGTTCGAGGCACAGCTGCTCGGTATGCTACGCGGTTTGGAGGCGACGGAAACCGGGCGAGTGCTGTTCAGCGCTTTCCGCGCCGTGGGCCGTGAAGTATTGCTCTTTCCGTACAACGACTCATTAGGTCACTGCAACGCGTACGCCACCACGGACTGGGGCCTGTATCGCAATAAAGTGTCTTTTACCCCAAAAACGTGGTTTACGACCTCAGCGTGTTATAAGACTGGAGCCGCAGGTAATTCGGCCCATGAAGTCTTATTTCACGAACTGGTTCATGCAATCCGGTTTGCGGCAAAGACCATGGGCAAACACATGAACGACGGCCAGGAAGAAGAGATCGCGATCCTGGTCACCAATATCTACTCCTCCGAAACCCATCGACCGCTTCGTCAACGACATGCCGACTTCTCGGAGCTCAAAAATACGACTTCAGTCACTTTCCATGCCAAGCATCGCGCATTGATTGACCTGTTCTGCAAGGAACATCCCGCACTAAGCCTGGCGTTGGCGCGCGTATCCTATTCACCGTTCAATCCTCTTCGAGAGTACTACGATCGGGAACGATAAATGCTATTTCCAATGCGGCAAGGACAATTGGATCAGCAAGTTTGGAGAACTTCAGTGTTTACTCCTTCAGGAGAATACTCATGGCTATTACAAAACAGGCTTACCTCTTTAATGGTGTCTACCGGACCATCGCCAACCGCTTGCGGGACCGTCACAACATCAAGCTCGATGAGCACGTCGATACTATGCTGGAAATCGGCGCCCGTCCGGGCCAAGGCGTCACGTTCAAACCGGTCGACAGCGACCGTCTGAAAGGTCTTTTGCAGATGCCAGCGTTTGCGCACGACAATCGCAGTGACTTGTGTGATCGTCTGGCTGCTGCTGCTACTCAGGGTGAGGGCTATCGAGAGACCGGCGCTCCAAGTCTGCATTGCCAGATTGCTGCCCAGCGCTGCAACATCCATCTGGATAGTTATGGCTTCGTCGCCATCGCGCCGGATGGTCAGAAGTACTACAACCCAGATTTGGTTCAGCACATCGTCGATGAGCTGGGGTGGGCGACCGTGGTCGGATGGTTGGATAAAAAGCAACCGGCCGTGGGCCGTTTCATGAACCGATTCCATCCGGTCCTGCCCAATTCCCGAAACCGCTACGATCTCACCCTGGGCAGTCGGTTCGTCCTGAAAGAAGGTCAAGGGTGGAGCTTGGGGATCGACCGTACCTATTCCTTGACCGGTGAGAAAAAAACCATGCTCAATCTGGAAATCCTGCGCTGGTAGTGGAATCCTCTTGCTGTCACTGAGCGATTGATGGATCTGGTGTTTAAAAAATGGAACCAGATGATGATGGAGCGATCCTGTTGCAGGATTTCCCTATCGAATACCCATCTGGTCAACGTCTGCCCGTGACTAATAGAGGATAAAGATCATGCAATTCTGGTTCGAATTCGCCAGCACCTACTCTTACCCTGCGGCCCTGCGCGTGGAGAGCCTCGCACGTCAACAGGGAATTTCCCTGGAATGGAAAGCTTTCCTACTCGGTCCCATTTTTCAGACACAAGGTTGGAACGATTCACCGTTCAATCTGTTTCCGGTGCAGGGACGCTATATGTGGCGGGATCTGGAGCGCATCTGCGCCGATCTCGAACTGCCTTTTCGCCGACCCAGTCGGTTTCCACGCCATAGCGTACTCGCCGCGCGGATCGCTTGCCGGTTCGCTGCAGAGCCGTGGCTACCGGATTTCGTCCGCGCCGTGTTCCGCGCCAACTTCGCCGAAGATCGGGACATCGCGCAGCCGGCTGTACTGGAGCAATGCCTGGATACACTTGGGTTACCGGGGATAACCTTGCTTGAGCAGGCACAAGCTACCGATAGCAAGGCGCTGCTGCGAGCGCGGACCGAACAGGCTATGGCTCTGGAGATCTTTGGCGCCCCGACATTCATCGTCAACGGTGAGGTGTTTTGGGGCAACGATCGCCTGGAAAGCGCCTTGGCTTGGGCGGTGCAGCGAATGGCCACCGTCAAGCCATGACCGCCAAGCTGGCAGTGGAAACCGATACCGCTGCAGGCGGCGCTTCTGTCGCAAAACCCTCGCGCATGTAGCCGGCTAAGCATTCCGCGACTGCCGAGACTGTGCTGCCTCGGTGCAGCGTGATGCTTGCCGATGGCAAGAGCGGGAATCCCTCGGCGTTGCCGAGGGGACGCACCCCAGTCGGCAATATGCTGCGGCCGAGCACCGTGACCGCCAATCCAGCCGTCACGGCAGCCAGGATACCGCTGATACTGGCGCTGGTGTAGGCAATGCGATAGGGACGACCTAGTCCGCGTAAACCAGTCAACGCCCAGTCGCGGATCGGGCAACCGGGCTGAAACAACGCTAGCGGTAACGGCTCATCTTCATGCGCGAGATGCCGCTCAGCGGTTGCCCACACCATCGGTTCCCGACGCAACACCTCACCGGTCTCTGCGCCGGGAGTACAGGTAATTAGCGCCAGGTCAAGCCGGTCTTCAGCCAATAACCGCCGCAAGTTCACGCTGGGCTCGCAATGCACCTCCACCTGAACACGCGGAAAAGCACGAGCGAAACGCACCAAGATCTCGGGCAGAAACCGTCCGACGTAATCATCCGGTGTGCCGAGGCGCACCAAACCGGATAGATCCGGGCGAGCCAACATCGCCAGAGCTTCGTCGTGCAACTTCAGCAATCGACGTGCGTAGCCGAGGAGCGCTTCGCCATCCGGCGTGAGTTGCACACCGCGACCTTCGCGCTGGAACAGCGCTCGGTCGAGCATCGCTTCCAACCGGCGCACCTGCATGGAAACAGCGGATTGGGTGCGATGCACCTGCTGGGCAGCAGCGGTGAAACCGCCGGTATCGACGATAGCGACAAAGGTACGTAGGAGATCCGGATCAAGTTGGGTGGACATAGAAACACTCCAGGTTCATCACGAAAAATGATGGATCATATAAAACTTATTCGTTGGATAAATCAATGGGCGTTCTCCATGATGAATCATAGCTCGATGAAACCTTGGAGGATCAAGCGATGATTCATGATACAACTCTATGCTTGGGGCATCCCGCCAAACGTTCGCCTAGTGTGCAAACCATGCTTGCCAGCGCGCTCAAGTGGCTGCGTGATCGTTACGACGTTTACCATCAGCGCCGCGCCCTGCTGGCCCTTGATGAGGCGATGCTGAAAGATATCGGGATCAGTCGCACCGATGCGCTTCAGGAAGGGAGCAAGCCATTCTGGCGTTCATGAAGATCCGTATGCTCTCCATAACTTCTATCTCTCTTAACTAAAAGGAAATTTTTCATGTCCACTCTCACTCTAGTGATTGGCAACAAGACCTATTCATCCTGGTCGCTGCGCCCCTGGTTGCTGTTGAGACATTTGGGTGTGGAATTCCAGGAGATCCCGGTCCCCTTGCATGCGCCGGATGCAGCAGCTCAGATCGCGCGTTACTCTCCTTCTGGCCGGGTTCCGGTACTGCTGGATGGCGATCGGGTCATCTGGGAATCGCTGGCGATCGGCGAATATCTGGCTGATCGCTATCCAGAGGTCTGGCCGACTGAAGCGCATCGACGGGCGCTAGCCCGATCTGCCGCCAGCGAGATGCATGCAGGTTTCACCGCATTGCGTGAGGAGTTGCCGTTCAACTGTCGCTCTCGACGTTCAGGCGTTGTGCCTTCGCTCGCGGCCCAAGCGGAAATCAAGCGAGTGGTCGCTTTATGGGCGACTTGCCGTTCGACGATCAGCAGCGAGGAAGGGCCTTGGCTGTTCGGTCGTTTCTCATGCACTGACGCGATGTTCGCGCCAGTGGCCCTACGCTTTTACACATATGGGGTTGCTTTGTCTGAAGAGGCCGAGGCCTACATCGATACGATCCGCCAGGATGTCCATGTGCAGGATTGGATTCAAGCAGCGCGCAAGGAAACTGCCGTCATCCCTGGAGAGGAACGCGGTGAGTCGGTCGATGCGGTGTAGTGTTGAATAGTGTGAAAAAATCGCAACATTTCGACTTTCCCCATCAACCGTCTGCCAGATAAGGAAAGTTTACGTGTGTAGTGTTTCTAGGCGACTGCGAAGACCCAGTTAGCGTCGCGTGGCATTCAGCGCCCAATCGTAATCCAGATAGCGGATCTTCAAACCACCCTTGCGGATCGCGTCCTGCGCCAGCGGCGTGTCGCCAAGGACGTCCGCGTAACGGGCGAAGGTCGCATCTAACGAGCTAAATCCTTGATAACCATTTTTAAAATCATCCTGGTACCAGTCAAAAATCTTTGCGACCAAAAGCGTCTTATTCGCCGCATCGAATCGATTGCGGCTGTGGTCGGCCAGGAAGCGACGCATACTGTCTTCCAGTTGCGTGTCAAGCGAACTCGCGACGAAGGCTTCGTTGCGCAGCATGGGGCAACCGATAGACGCGCAGTTTACCGCGACGTGGATCCGCGGCTCATCGAATCTGCCGGGCGCGCGAATCAGACCGTGCTCGATATCATCCAGGCTGCGTTCCTGGCCCAGTAAAGTGAAAAACGCCTTCTTCCACGGGGATTGAAACACCGAGCCTAATTCCTTGATCGATTTGAGATCAGGATAACGGGTCAGGATCAGCTCCACGGTAAAGGCGTTATAGGCATTGATCAGAAAAGCCAATTGTTGAGATTTGCTCCAGCGTCGGTAGTCCGATTCATTGACTGCTGATAAGGCGTCAAGATAGCTTTTCAGCACCGCCCGATCCGCTTTGAAGCCAGCATAGTCCACCTGGGAAGCATGGCCCTCGCTGATCAACACGACATGTTGTTTGAGCAGTGCATCCCAATCAGCATGGCGGTGATCGAAAGCCAACGCCACACGGCTCATCAGGATCAAGGTCAAGATCGCTAGAATCTTTTTCACGATGACGTTCTCCAAATGTTCAGCCGCGCCGCCAAGCGTGGAAGCGTTCCACCCAGGCCAGCAATTTTTCGGGCGTGTGGGCTTTTTTCCAAACACCGGCGACGTATTTATTGGCTTCAGCCAACGTCGGGTAGATATGGATAGTGCCGAGAATCTTGTTCAAACCGATGCCGTAGCGCATGGCGACCACATACTCAGCCAGCAAGTCACCCGCATGTTCACCGACGATCGTCACGCCGAGGATCTTGTCCTTGCCGGGCGCCGTCAGCACCTTGACGAAACCGTGGGCTTCACCATCGGCAATCGCACGATCCAAATCGTCTATGCCATAGACGGAAATTTCATGGGGAATACCCTGTGCCTTAGCCTCTTGTTCGTTGAGACCGACACGCGCCACTTCGGGATCGACAAAAGTGGACCAGGGAATCACCGAGTAGTCGGTGCGAAATTTCTTGAGCGGATCGAACAACGCATTGACAGCAGCGTACCAGGCTTGATGGCCAGCTGTGTGGGTAAACTGAAACGGCCCGGTTACATCGCCGGCGGCATAGATATTGGGATAGAGTGTTTGCAGATATTCGTTGGTTTCCACAGTGCGCAAGCGTGTGGTGGGAATACCCAGTTCTTCCAGTCCATAGCCGGCGGTGTTCGCCACGCGCCCGACCGCGACCAGCACGGCGTCGAACGGAATGCGCACATCCTGGCCTTCGTGCTCGGCGATCAATACCTTTTCGCCATTCTCCACCAAGAATTGCTTGGCCCGGTGGTTGACTCGCACATCGACGCCTTCCTCACGGAAGCGCTGGGTCACGAGTGCGGAAACTTCCGGGTCTTCGCGGATCATGATGCGCGGAGCCATCTCCACTTGCGTCACTTGAGCGCCGAAACGGGCGAAGGTCTGGGTCAGTTCCGAACCGATCGGACCGCCGCCCAACACCACCAGGCGTTCCGGCAATTCCCGCAGTGCCCAGACATTATCCGAAGTTAGATAGCCAATCTCCGCCAGACCTGGAATCGGTGGCACAAAGGGTCGAGCGCCGGCGGCAATGACGATGCTACGCGTGGTCAGCATCCGCGCTCCCTCGGCGGTGATCACCTCCACCGACCAGGGCGAGGTGATCTTGGCCGTCCCCTCGATGACTTCCACACCCAAACCGGTATAGCGCTCCACCGAGTCATGCGGCGCGACATCTTCGATAACCCGCTGCACCCGTTCCATCACTTCGGCGAAAGCAAAATCGGCTTCCGCCTTGCGGATACCAAATTCTGCAGAGCGACGGATATGTGAGAGCAGCTTGGCTGAACGGATCAACGCCTTGGATGGGACGCAACCGGTGTTCAGGCAATCGCCACCCATCCGATGCTTTTCGATCAGTGCCACCTTAGCCTTCACGGCAGCGGCGATGTAGGCGGTCACTAACCCGGCGCTGCCGGCTCCGATGACGATCAGGTTGCGGTCGAAACGCACCGGCTTTGGCCATTTCGCATACACCCGCCGCGCTTTCACCATTGCCACGATCTTCTTGGCGATCAATGGAAAGATACCCAACAAAGCAAACGAAACGAGTAGTTCGGGTGACAAGATGCCCTTCAGCGAATCAATTTGCGCCAGTTGTGTGCCTGCGTTCACATAGACCAGGGTGCCGGCTAACATACCGATCTGACTGACCCAGTAAAAAATACTGACACGGATTGTGGTCAATCCCATGACCAGGTTGATGACAAAGAAGGGAAAAATCGGAATCAACCGCAAAGTGAACAAATAAAAGCCTCCTTCTTTTTCCATACCGGCATTGATCGCTTTTAGCTTATCGCCAAATTTACCCTGCACCCAGTCACGTAGTACGAAGCGTGCAGCCAAGAAGGCCAGTGTGGCGCCGATGGTCGAGGCAAAGGAAACGATGATCGTCCCCCACATTAACCCGAAGATGGCGCCAGCCGCCAGGGTCAGGATCGCTGCACCCGGTAACGACAAGCCGGTCACCGCGACATAAAGCGCGAAGAAAATTCCCGCTGTCAGGCCCGGTTGCGTCGCCTGGTAAGCATCGATAGCCGCTTGTTGGTTTTTCACATGATCCAGACTGAAAAAACGCGCTAAATCCAGAGTGAAGAAGACGCCGATTAGCAGGGCGAGCGCCAGAATCAGCAGTAGCTTACGAGTATTCATAGGTCATGGCTCCGATTCCCGCACCGAGCGGTCGATGAGTCGTGTAAAAGATTTTGCGAGTTTAGTCGGATCGCGTACTGAAATCTTACAAGCCCTGGCAACCAGAGATGGTGGGATGCAGGTACTGGCGAAGTAAAGGTAGATTTGATAAATAGCCTGATTTTTATGCTGAAACAGTCATGCCACAGAGGAATTTCCACAATAGCACGCTGTGTCGGAAAAACTTGACGTTTTGCGAGCCATAGACTAGCTTTTCGTTGGCTTGTCCGGGGTCAAAACGATTAGGTAAGGTGCTATACAGAAGATTTTTATGTATGACACGATGGTTTTTATCTAGTGACATGTCGACCCATCTTGTCCATTTCGCTATTGATGAATGTTGGAGATGCAATGCAGCAAAATAAAATCTATGTAGGCAACTTCCCCTATACTGTCGATGAATCACAGTTACGGGAGCTGTTCTCGCCATATGGTGATATTGAAGACCTCGCCCTGATCATGGATAGAGAGACTGGACGACCCAAAGGATTTGCTTTTATCACTTTTGCCGCTCAGCACTCTGCGGAAAAAGCCCTTGAGCAAAATGGCAAGCCCGTGGGAGGGCGCCCCCTCAAAGTAAATATGGCGACTGAAAAGCCAGCACGGGGAGGACGCGGCGGCGGCGGCGGTGGTGGCCGATCAAGATGGTGATAGGAATACCTAGGGACCGCACAAGAATTTTTAAAACCAGAGGCTTGTTGATAAAAGAGTCTTAGGAGCGTATTGCGTATCCTACTGCGCTCTCATGGATCAATCATTCTTACCCCTTTCCCTATGGAGAGGGGTTTTTTATGTCGTCACTCAGCACGACTAGGTGATGGCCTACTACTCCACATAATGTTAAATATAGGTTGGTGCTGAGCGTGACCAAGTCCAACAAATATTATGGTTTCAATATGTTGGGTTTCGTTCCTTAGCCCAACGATCATGTCGTTTGAAACGTCACGCCGGACGATGAAAGTCTGTACTTTCATGGCGACCTACCCATCGTTCTTGATTTGATCAGGCAGTCGTCTCATGCCGCTCTCCTGGCCGTGGCCGCGGCTAACGCTCCACCGCAACTACTGCCTTGGCCAGCGGTGCAGCCATAGCAATGATCGGCGACCCGGATACGAGCGCCGGTAAGATCGCAGTTTAACAGTTCACCAAGATGGATGCGGCCCGCCCTACTGGCGCCCAATGGCAGCTGCAACATCTGATTGAAGTCACAATCGTAGACATATCCCTGCCAGTCCACCGAGATTAGATTTCGACACATGACCACATCGAGATTTTCGCCCCGATGAGCGGATTTGAGCAGATCCAGATAGGGTGCAAATTGCCCTTTGGAGACCAGCTGGCTGCCAAAACGCTGGATCGGCATATTGGCCAACACCAATACGCGGTTAAAAATGATCCCGTATCGTGTCGCCAGTTCGTGTTTATAGGCAGCCTCCAGGCCAGCCTGTTCGGGCGGCAGAACCGGCCCGAGTGGATTGTAGACCAGGTTCAGCGCCAAACCACTGCCGGGCCGGCCATAGCCCTGGGCATTGAGCTGCCGTAAACCGGCCAGACTGGATTCGAAGACGCCTTTGCCGCGCTGCTGATCGACGTTTTCTTCCAGGTAGCAAGGCAGGGAAGCGGTAATCTCGACCGTGTGGTCAGCTAGGAACGTCGCTAAGTCTTCCTGACCGGGTTCGTTGAGAATCGTCAGGTTGCAGCGATCAATGACGCGAATGCCTTGGCTGTGGGCGCGCGTGACCAGGGCGCGAAAGTGCGGATTCAATTCAGGAGCGCCGCCGGTCAGGTCCAGAGTCGCCACTTGGTGCGATGTCAGGTAGCGAAGCAGCAGATCCATCGTCTCCCAGTTCATTTCCTCGGTGCGCTGGGGACCCGCCGCGACATGGCAATGAGTGCAGGATTGGTTGCAACGATAGCCCAGATTGGCTTGCACGGTGTCGGTGCGGTCGCGGTAAAGAGGAGGGAAATCGGTTTTCACCAGGAGGGGAAAGGTGTCGCGCATACCAGTTCTCTCATCAGCATCAAGGAACTTGCCGGTTTAGTCGTCGAAAGAGGGATATTTCTTACAGCTAAGAGATTAAGAGATTCAAGGAGTGCCTTGGACGATCAGCCAATCTTGCGCCTCGGCCTCATCGGTGGTCAAAGCATTGCCGGTAGCATCCTGCCACTCGATGCCGCCTCCGCTGTACACCACCGGTGTGAGATCAGTTTCCACGACGACCGGCAGGTAGGTGATGTCGTAGTAGGGATTTGGTCCCCCTTCATCCTGGGGTTCGTTGTACAGATCCCAGCGAGGCCAGTTATCGGGACTGTCTGTGCCAGCACGGGAAACCGCGTGACGCTGGTACAGTTTATGTTGTGTTTTCATGGAGGGACTCCTCATCAATCGCATTAGAGGGGCTGTAATACCACTTTTCGATAGATAAGCTGATCAGCAGATTCCTCAGCAAGATAGGCATGACCCCACCCTAACGAGTGGTTGATTCAAGATCAACATCTTAAACCTTAGTTAAAGTAGATACGTTCAATGTGTTTTTCAAAGAGTGCAGGATGCCAGGACAGTGCGGACATAGAAACGCCTTATACTGGCATGGACAGTCTCCACTCACCCATTTCAGGAATTGCCCCAATGCAACACTATCAGCGCTTATTGCCTCAATTGACCAGTTTGATCATTATCGGTCTACTAGCCACTAGCATTCAGGCACAACCACCCGCGCAGGAACGTCAGGAACAACTCGCTGAGATGGCCGCCGATGCGGTGTTGCGTATGCTCAACACGACATCCTGCGAAGATTTCAGCGGTATGATGCAGAAAATGAAACAACGTCGTGCTCAGCAAAACGACAAGGAACCTCCTTTCAAAGAGCGCTTCCGCCAAGCTACCAAACGCCATCCTGAAGTACGCCGCACGTTCATCAACAAGATCGCCGGGCCATTGGCTAATAAGATGCTCGATTGTGGCCTGGTTCCTTGAGCTTTTCCACTACCGGACTAGATCACTGATATCACCTCAGATATTGCGCTATCTGTAGGGTGGCAATGCTCCACCCTACAGAATATTTTATTTTATATCAATAAATTATATTTCATCTAAAATCCCTTCCCTCAAAGAGCGCGGCAAGGCGCGATCCAACGAATAAGCCGGCCCATTCCGAATGCGCGCGAAGTAGGAGATATACGCGGGCGATCCCGCCGGCCAGTTGGCCAAGAACTCTTTTTCCCAGCGGTTTGCATCGAACTCCAACGTTAGGGCATCGATATGCACTGCACCGAGAATCCCACCGTACAGCGATCGATGCGGACTGGGCGTGATGCCGATGCGAGTGATGACGCCAAATCGTGTACCGGCGAAGTTGGGCATTCCCGCTGCTCCGTTATTGATGACCCAACCGTATCGATCACCCACGGCAAGATGCCGGCAGACTGGTAAGCAGGTATGGCTGCTGGCAAAGATCTCGACATCCGCTTCCGTGAACGTCGACACCAGCCATGCCCAATGCGCTGGGTCGTCCAGCGCACTCCCTTCGAATCGCCAACCCGCCAACGCCTCGGCGTCGCCATGCACGATGCCAATCCGCATGTCCCCTATCCGGTAACGAGCGAACATCGACAATCGACCAAGACCGGTCAGCGCCTCGGGATGACGCCGGGCGGTGGCCTTGAGCCGGGCGTGAATCCGATTGGAGCGTTCCACGACCGCTGCATCCACCGTTTCCGGATAAGCGCAGCCACAGCCAGCTGCCTCCCCGGCAGTGGGCAACTCCGCCTCGACATTACCGAGCAGGGCGGCATGACACAGCACTCGGCGGTTGATCTCGGTAAAAGTGGTGTCATCGACATCGAACCAGTGAAAGTCGCCGTTGAAGCACAGCGTCACCGCACCGGATTCGCCAGCGACCAATGCCTCCACCGCTTCTAATGCCAGCAGATTGCCGTAGAGTCCGCCGATAACATACAGAGTTTCTGCTCGCCGCTCGGGCGCTGTAGCCAGCGCCGCTGCCCCGTAGCGATAACCTAACGGGCAAACTCGACCGGGCGCATCGCTCATGCGGACCCATCCTGAGTCACGAGCGCCCCGCGCCGCTGGCGCACCATTTCAGGCAATAGATAGCCTGTCGTACAGATCAGCAAACCGTACAGATTGGTTCCCAGCAGCAGCGCGTACTTGCCTTCGCCGATCGCCCAGGCTGCCGGAATCCACCCGAACGCCAACAGGACACCTAGGATCAGGCCCAGCCAGAAACTCAGGTGAAAACTCCACGGTGCATAGCCAGTCCAGCGTTGCAGCAGGAAGATCGGCGCTAGCCCCATGACCATGGTGCCGCTCAAGGTGGTAGCGGCGAGGATCTCAGCGCCAGCGATCATCGGCAGATTACCCAACACGGCGATGGCAATCATTGCCACCGTGCCGTAGCGCAATGCGGATGTCGGCGGTTGTCGTCCGGCGACCGCAGGCAGTTCCTGGGCGACAATCTTGGACAGCGAGGCGAAGGTCGAATCCAGAGTTGAACCGGCGGCGGCGATCATCAACACAGTCATGATGAACAGCGCGCCGATGCCCAGAGCTTGGGCCATCGCCGCCGGCGCGTTACCGCCAATGTCGAGACCCATCAACCGGGCATCAATGCCTACGAAGCTGAACGTCAGGATGGCGAAGAAACCGCCGACGCCGGCCAGGATAAATGACTTGAGCATCGTTTTTTCTTCGGTGATGAATCCTCGATCGGTCAGTACCGGATCGTGGAAGGGATAGCTGAGAATTTGCAAACCAGCGACTAGTAGCAGGTCCACGCCGCCAGCCAGCTTGAATTCACCGACGTTCAGCAATGTCGCCACGCTATGCTTGGGTAATACCAGCAGCAGGACCGCCGCTAGGAACACCACGAAGATCGCCGCCTGGATGACATCGGTGACGATGGAGCCTCGCAAGCCGCCTTTAATGCTATAGAACAGGGTAGCGGCGGTGAACAGCAACGCCGCACCGATGAATGCTGGACTGCCGGCGGGACCGTAATAGCCGCCGACGACGGCGGTATTGCTCCAGACTTCGTTGTAGAGCCGGACCAGGATGGCAGCAGTGAACGCCAGCGCTGCGGCACGACCGTATTTACCGATCAGAAAGCCGACCAAACTGGTCGCGCCGGTGCGGCGGCGCAGGCGATAGATGACGAAGCCGGCCAGTGGAATCGACAGCCAATAGGTCGCGTAGGCCAATCCGCCGATGATACCGTAACTAGCCCCTAGATTGGCGGCGTTGGTCACGGATTTGGCGAAGATCCAGGAAATGAAGATGCTGGTGGTCAGCGCCCACTGTTGCGCTTGTCGCCCGCTGTTGTCTTCGCCGCGAAAGAAAGCGCCGACCGTGCGAGCGTTCGGTGTCACCGCGTACAGCGCGGCGCCGTAAAAGATCAAGAAACCCCAGAAAGTCAGGCCAAAGAATGTAGAAACCATAGGTTGTTGGATCTCTTATCCTAATAGTGCGTAGTGCGAAATGATTGACTGTAAAGATTTCGGTTTCAGGATGAAAAGCATACCAAGCGAACCAGAAGGCGATGACGCTGCGATCTCGAGCCATGCCGATACCGCACAACGGGCAGAAAGTCACCATCATCGGTCGATATCGAAACAATCGTTGATTGCTTCGTGTCAGTTGAGAATAGCGGGCGGATAAGCTTTATCGACACCAGTCAGGCTATCTATCCTTAGAACCCGGTTTTGGGCTTGAGAAAATCTGCCTGTGGCGCCTTCACTCGTTATCCAATCCGCTCATCTCCCAGGCTGGTACCCACCTGGCGGGCGGTTTCAATCCAGGGATGATCCAGCGGAACCCGTCGGCGGTGGCCAGCCACTTCCTCCAGTAGCACCGGTTCAGCTTGGTCGCCGTGCGCCGCCACCATCACGCCGTAAACACCCTGATGGATAAGGCGCGCACAGGCGCTACCAAGCCGCGTGGCCAACAAGCGATCAGCCGCCGAGGGAGTACCGCCACGCTGTAAATAACCCAGGATGGTGACTCGCGCTTCCAGTCCAGTCAGTTTTTCCAGATGAATGGCGAGTTGCAAGGCATGATTACGGTGCTGTTGTTCCAGCTGATCCCATTCACTCTGGGCCTGCTTCTTCGTTTTTTTAGTGGTGGCATGCTCCTGCAATCGCTGTGCAGCCGCTCGTTGAGCAGCTAGCTCTTTCGGCAGAGCCCCTTCAGCCACCGCCACGATGCTGAACTTCTTTCCTCGACGCACTCGGTTGCAAATGGCTTCTGCCACGATATTCACGTCATAAGGCAGTTCCGGCAACAAAATCACATCCGCACCACCGGCAATGCCCGCGCCTAACGCCAGCCAACCGGCGCGATGCCCCATGATCTCGACCACAATGATGCGGTGATGACTGTGTGCCGTGCTATGCAACCGGTCGATGGATTCCGTAGCAATCCCGAGCGCGGTATCAAAGCCAAAGGTTACGTCCGTATGGGCCACATCATTATCAATCGTTTTCGGTAAGGTAATGATATTGAGGCCTTGCTGCTTCAGGTGTAATGCATTCTTTTGCGTCCCCCCACCACCGAGGCAGACTAGCACATCGAGATGATGGGCCTGATAGTTCTCGATGATTGCGTCGGTCATATCGTGGGTCTTGCCACCGATGATCATCTTATGGGGTTTGTCACGACTGGTGCCCAGAATCGTGCCGCCAAGGGTCAAGATGCCAGATAAGACATCGCTGCCAAGCGGTTGAGTACGATTCTCGGCTAGGCCTCTGAATCCGTCACGAAAGCCGATTACCCGCATGCCATAACAACCGTCCGCGGTCTTGCCTACGCCACGAATAGCGGCATTTAAACCTGGGCTGTCGCCGCCTGCCGTTAATACGCCGATTTGCTTGGTCATGATATTCTAGGACTGTTGTTGATATCAGTTTGCTCCAGACTGAAGGCGATTTCCAACCCGCCAAATCCTCTTAGGGTGTTTTTATTTCAACAAACATTTCTAAACCATCTGTCGTCGCTCCAACCACGCAACCCCTTGCATCAGCAACCCGTACATCAATAGCCAGCCACCGACCAGAAGCGTCTGGCCAGCAGGGGACAAATGCACTGCCAGCAGTGCTGAAGCAGCACAAGCCAGCATCAAGACATACTCCACCAGCACGGTGTAGCGGTGTCCCCAACCGAGCAACACCAAGCGCTGGTAGTAATGATTACGGTGTGCTTCCCAAATCTTTTCGCCATGCCACAAACGCCGGAGTAAGGTTACCGTGGCGTCGACAATGAACGGCGAAAAGACCAATATCGCCACCCAGATAGGGAATAATCCTACATGGTGACCCCACAGGCTGCATACTGCAGCTAGAAAACCCAGAGTCGTGGAACCGATATCACCCAGGAAAATCCGAGCTGGTGGGAAATTACAAACTAGAAAACCGGCGCTAGTTGCCGCGACCATCCAGCAGACTCCAGCCAAACCAGCATCCGCTTGTCCCAACCAAGCCAGCGTGGAAAATCCGATCACCGCCATGCCGCCGGCAAAACCGTCCATGCCATCCATGAAATTGTAGAGGTTAATCATCCAGACTACGAACAATACGGTCAGGATACTAGCTACCCACGCGGGAAGTGGCCATGACAAACCCGGCAGATTCAGCGCATGCGGGGCCAGATCGGCCAACAGCAAACTAACGGCGGTCCAGAGATGGATCGAGAAGCGCCATCCAACGGCGATACCCCACCGATCATCGAGCCACGAAACCGCGATCAGCGGCAAGAGTCCGAACGGTAGCGCCATCAGCAGAACATGAGTACCTGGAACGAATAGCATCAACAACACGCCACCCACCAACCCACCTCCCAGAACCGCCAAACCACCCGTGCGCGGGATTGGATACTGATGCAAGGAGCGGTCATTTGGATGATCAAGCCACTGCCAATGGAAATTTGGCCGAGAGAGCAGGAAGGTCAGCGCCAGTGCGGTCAGAAGAGTCGGCAATACGATCAAGGTCATCATTTACAATAAACATCAGGGGTGAGGGATTAGGGATTGGAGACTGAAAATTGTAACATTGCATTCAATCATCGAAGCGCCCTTCGCAGGGTTGCACTCTTCAACGGCCATGAGAATCTCTATGCTCGAACTGCTCCGCTACGATCACGGTATTTACGCCCTCGACTCCGGGTACATCCGGCCTCAGCTCGCGGCTATCCACTTTATCGTCGAAAATGACCAAGTAGTGATCATCGACACCGCCAGCCACACATCCCTACCCCGGGTTCTGGAAGCCCTCCAGGTTCTGGGGTTGACGCCGGCCAATGTCGCTTATGTATTCCTGACTCACATTCACCTGGATCACGCTGGCGGTGCCGGGGCCATGATGCAGGCTTTTCCGGAGGCACGCCTGGTCGTGCATCCCCGTGGAGCGCCACACATGGTTGACCCGACCAAACTGTTCGCTGCTGTAGGAGCGGTGTATGGTCAGGAGGAAGCGGATCGTCTGTATGGCCATCCTGTGCCTGTCGCTGCCGATCGGATCATCGCTGCTGGCGATGGTTATATCTTTGACATAGCCGGTCGCCCGCTGCTGTGTCTCGATACGCCAGGTCATGCCCGCCATCATCTGTGTCTGCGCGATACCCTGAGCGGCGGCATTTTTACCGGTGACATCTTTGGCTTGTCCTTTCGTGAGCTGGACGTGGATGGCCGGCCATCGGTGATTCCCACCACGACACCAACCCAGTTTGATCCGCCCGTCATGCACGATTCCATCGACCAAATTCTGAGCTATCAACCAGAGGCTGTATATTTGACTCATTTTGCCCAGGTTAGAGAGGTGCAACGTCTAGGCGGTGAACTTCATCGATTGATTGACGCACATGTGGCAGTGGCTGAACAGGCGCGTGACCGGGGTCCGGAACGTGAAGCGTGGATTGCAGAAGGGCTATGGGCTTTGATGGATGCGGAAGCCGCGCGGCAGGGGTGGCAGCTGGAGCGTGAGCAGTGGCGCGAAGTGTTGCAGTCGGATATCGAGCTTAACGCCCAAGGGTTGAGCTACTGGCTGGATCACGCTGCATCTTGAAGCAGGTGTACCCAGGCAGCGACTAGCTATTATCACAGCTGGCATTTACCGGTACATGCTAACCCAGGGTGGGTACGACTGTACTGCCCCACAAAAGACTTTCGTGAATTGTAGAGAGTATAGCGGCCACCTCGTCGGCCAAAACGGTAGCGTGCGGACGATACTCCAAACGACGATGTAACCGCTGTTTGTTATATCAATACTGGAAGGTGGGTCATAGGGCCTTGAGGTCGGCCAGGGTATTAACCTCATGGCGAAACACGAACTCGTGCTTGAAGATGCGCTTCAAGTGTTCCAGGATACCCATGCCGCCGGGCTGGGCGACGCGACAGCGGACTCACTGTCCGCTGCGGCGGCAGACCGGCTGGAAGTGGCTGGAAGTCAAGTCCGAACCGGCATCACTCTGGATCAGGCGCAGTCCGGTCAATCCAAGGGCTGTTCAGTGTTGATGACCCTCCAGCAAGGTCGCCGCTGCCCGTTCCCGGCTCAGGGTGGAGGCGGCACTGGCTGCCACGCACTGACGGGTTTTTACGTCCTCCACGAGAGAGACCCAGGCCACGCCATCGTCCAGGCGAAACCGGGTGGCGTCTATCTGGAGCCGCCGTCCTTCAGGCCAGTCGTGTTCAGCAACGACCGTCGGTGTTGGGCGCTTCTTTCGTCGAACCCGCTCGCGCCCGATAGGTCGGTGCCGTTGCCGGAGGGTCTGGTAGACTCGCCGATAGCCTTAGGTCGGCTCTGCTGTTGCGACCGCTTGGACCCAAGCACGCGCGCGCCTGGACCCGCGCCCGATGGCACCGTGCCGTGCCCACCCGTAGATAATCCCGTAACCGCCAATACGGTTAGCTTGGCCATGGATCGTTAGTCTCACTTTGATCGCGAACTAGAATTAGAGCGATGGGATTATGATGAACCCCGTCTGAACTCTTTCAAAAAAGACCTCTCCATCATTCGGGACCTAAAACCTCAATCACCATTCATGCAAGCTACCGACTTGAAGCCACACGCCGCCAAAGCCCGCTACTTGTCGGTGGCGTTACCGCCGCTGGCAGGCTTCCTCCTTCTGATCTGGGGTTTGATCCATCATCCATTGCCTTGGCAGGGATCGCTGGACTGGGCGCCTAGCCTTGGACTGACCTTCGCTGTCTACGTCGATGGCCTCTCAGCCCAATTCCTGGCGCTCATCACTGGTATCGGCGCTCTGGTTTTCCTCTACGCCACGGGTTATTTGGCGGGCGAGCCGCGTCAAGGCCGACTGTTCCTGATCCTAACCGTGTTTATGCTGGCTATGATCGGCGTGGTGATCGCGGACCATTTGCTGTTGCTGTTCCTGTTCTGGGAGCTGACCAGCCTGACTTCTTTTCTGCTGGTGGGGTTCTACCACGAGAATGAGCAAAGCCGGACTTCAGCCCGGCAGGCGCTGCTGGTCACGATGAGCGGAGGATTGGCCCTGCTGGCGGCAATCCTCCTGTTGGGCGAGATCAGCGGTGGCTATTCATTGCAGGCCCTGATCGCGCAAGGCCCGACGCTGGCCGACGATCCCCGGCTGCCCGCCGCGCTCATTCTGCTGCTCGTCGGCTGTTTTACCAAATCCGCCCAGTTTCCATTCCATTTCTGGCTGCCCAACGCCATGACCGCACCCACGCCGGTCAGCGCCTATCTGCATTCCGCTACCATGGTCAAACTGGGCATCTATTTATTAGCTCGGCTTGACCCTGCTTTGAATCACCTGCTGCTTTGGGAAAGCGCCCTGATGAGCATCGGCACTCTGACGGCGGTTTGGGGCGCAGTGCTGGCGTTGCGGGAGCGCGATTTAAAACGCATCCTGGCCTGGTCCACGGTGTCGGCGCTGGGCACCCTCACGCTGCTGATTGGCTTGCCCAACCCAGGAGCCGGCCTGGCGGTGGCAGCCTTCCTGTTTGCTCACGCCCTGTATAAAGCCCCATTGTTCATGGTGGCGGGCAATATCGATCATGCGACCGGCACCCGGGTTATTGATCATCTGATGGGCCTGCATCGCGCTATGCCCTGGACAGCGATGGCGGCGATATTGGCCGGGTTGTCGATGGCGGGGCTGCCGCTATCCTTCGGCTTTGTCGCCAAGGATTTGATCTCGGTCGCCAAGGCCGATGCTGAAGTGTTGACCGTGGTGAGCTACGCCACCTTGTTTGTCAACGCGATCGCGGCGGCGGTGGCGGGCATCGCCACCCTTCGGGTGTTTGGCGGTCCGCCACGCTGGCCACGAGGGGAGGCTCATGAGGTTTCTTGGCGAATGGCGTTACCTCCCCTGTTGATTGCCCTGGTCGCCATCGAATTTGAGTTCTTGCCTGGCGTCGCTGATCCACTGCTTGGCGCAGCAGCTATCGCCATTGCGCCAAGCCTGGGCGTGATCAGAGATATCGATGCGTCTTACCCCTCTGGCAAAGTGATTACCGCGACGGAAATTACCCTTCTAGTCGGTCTGATATTGTTTCTGATTTGGGACTGGCTGCACGGATTATTGCAACGCATTCACTGGCTGGATCGCATCGGCCCCACCGCCTGTTACGAGTTGCTTCTCAAACAGTTAACGCGCGTCGCAGCCTGGCAGACTGGGTTATTGCAACGTGGACGCTTGGCCGGCTATCTGAGCTGGACGCTGACCGGTCTGCTGGCGCTGGCCATCGGCGCCAGTTTCGCGATGCATCAGGCCAGTGAGCCAGGCTGGGGAGGATTGCTCGACTGGAGCACGCTAGTTTTTGCGGACTGGCCAGCGCAGCATTGGGCGTGGCTGACGGCGGCGGTGCTCATGATCGCCGGAGCAGCGGCCAGCATGGTTCTGCGCCACCGCATGGCGCTGCTGATGGCCAGCGGTTTGGTGGGCTATGGCAGCGCTGTGCTGTTCCTGTTCACCGGCGCTCCGGACCTGGCCTTTACTCAGTTCGCCGTCGAAACCGCTCTGGTCGTGGTGGCTGCGGCGCTGCTGCCGCATTACGGCGCGCCGCCTGTCCTGTCCAACGAACCGGTGCTGCGCAATGCGTTGCTGGCGCTGGCCAGCGGGGCCGGCGTTTTGCTGTTGCTGGTTCATCTGTTCGCCTTACCCGCCGATGCCCAATTGGCGACCTGGTTTGGCGAAGCCAGCCTGCCGCTGGCGCACGGTCGCAATGTTGTCAATGTCATCATTGTTGATTTCCGCGCCCTGGATACGCTGGGCGAAATAACCGTGGTGATGTTTTCCCTGCTGGCCGCCCTGCCGTTGCTGGGGGCGCTGGCCCGGAGCGTGAAGCGTGAAGGATGAAACGTGAAGATCAGCAAAAACCCTTTTGAATTGGCGCCGGCGATCAATAATTCCCGCAATCTGATCCTGGAACAGGTCATGCCGTTGCTTTATGGAGTGATCCTGGCGGCGGCGGTATGGATTCTGTGGCGCGGCCACCATGCGCCTGGCGGCGGTTTTATTGGCGGGTTGACCGCATTAGCCGCCACCGCCGCTCAGGCGATAGTCTTTGGCGTGCCCTCCGCGCTGCGACGGATGCCGCTTGGACCCATGCCACTGGCGGTCACCGGCGTTGCTTTAGCATTATGCAGTGGTTTACCGGCCACCTGGTTCGGTCATCCCTACCTGACCCATCTGTGGTTTGACGTACCCCTGGGTTTTACCCAATTGCCGCTATCCACCGTGTTGCTGTTCGATATCGGGGTCTTCTGCGCAGTGTGGGGAACCTTGTCGGGTTATATTTTCGCCCTGCTGCGAGGCAGCGATGCAACCTCTCCCGGAGAACAATCATGAGCCTGATATTGGCTCTGGCGATTGCGTTGACTGTGGCCGCCGGCGTGTATTTGGCCTTGTCGCGCGATCTATTCCGCTGCATCGTCGGACTGGCCGTGCTGGGCAGCGCCGTGAATCTGGTGGTGTTCGCCGCCGGGCGCTTCGGACCCATACAACCGCCCATCGTTAGCGCGGGCGCTGAAAAACTGGCAGAGCATGCGGCCAATCCATTGCCCCAAGCGCTGGTGCTGACCGCCATCGTCATCAGTTTCGCCCTGCTGTGCTTTTCCCTGGTGTTGGGCGCGCGGCTTCGTCAGCAGTCCGGGAGTGACGACAGCAATCAGTTGCGCAACGCCGAACCACTCCCGGCGGACCCGGTGAAACCACCGGTACTGGACTGAACCATGCTGATTCTATTACCGCTGCTGATTCCGCTGGCAACGGCTCTACTGACCGCCCTGCTGTATCGTCAGGTCATGGGACGGCGGGTGGTCAGCCTGTTCGGCGCTGGATGCTTTTTGGTCTGCGCCATCCTGTTGCTGATTGACGTGGAGCGCGTGGGCCGGCTATCGGTGGCGCTGGGTAGCTGGCCGCTGCCTTATGGCATTGAATTCGCTGCTGATCGGCTGAGCGCCGCGCTGGTGCTGATCAGCGCTGTGCTCGGCGTAGCCGTGTTGTGGCATCAGACCAGCGCCGCCGATCCCGCGCCGGAAACCCCTCTGTTGCACCCGCTGATTCACGGCTTGCTGGCGGCGGTCAGCGCCGCCTTTCTAACGGCGGATCTGTTCAATCTTTACGTCTGGTTCGAACTGATGCTGATTGCCGCCCTGGGCTTGCTGGTTCACGGCGGCGAGCCGCGCCAGTTGGAGGCCGCGTTCAAGTATCTGGCGTTGAACATGGTGGGCACGCTGCTGTTTCTGGCAGCGGTGGCGTTTATTTACGGCGCAACCGGGCAGCTCAATTTCACGGCTTTAAGCGCGGCGGCCCGACGACCAGAGCTGGCGGCGGCGCTGCCGGTCTACGTGACCCTGCTGGTTCTGGCTTTCCTGCTCAAGGCAGGCGCTTTTCCACTGTTCGCCTGGCTCCCGGCCAGCTACCACACCTTGCCGGCGCCGGTGCTGGCGCTGTTCGGCGGACTGTTGACCAAAGTGGGCGTCTATGCGTTATTGCGGTTACTGGGGCAGGTGTTCGACGCTGCGCCAGACCTGTTGTTTGAGGGATTGGGCTGGCTGGCGCTGTTGACGATGCTGACCGGCGGGCTGGGCGCGGTCTACCACTGGGATTTACGGCGCATTCTGGCTTTTCACATTGTCAGCCAGATTGGTTATCTGCTATTGGGCATCGCCTTGGCCAGCGCTGCGGGCGCAGCGGCGACTCTGTTCTTCACCCTGCACAACATCCTGGCCAAAGCCAATCTGTTCCTGATCGCCGGTCTGATCTGGGCGCTGGCCGGACATTACGATCTGCGCCGGATTGGCGGTCTTTACCTGGCGCGGCCTGGATTGGCGCTCCTGTTCCTGGTCGTGGCCTTCTCACTGGTCGGCGCGCCGCCTTCATCCGGGTTCTGGAGCAAGTTTTTGCTGGTGCGGGAAACCTTCGTTCAAGAACACTATGTATGGGGTGGGGTCGCCCTGGCGGTCAGCCTGCTGACGCTGTATTCGATGGTCAAAATCTGGCTGGAGGCGTTCTGGAAGCCACATCCGGAAGGACCGGATAGCGTGGTGTCCGTCGCTAATCTGGCGCCGGCCTATGCGGCGGCGCTGCTGCTGGCCGTGTTGACGCTGGCGATGGGTTTCATGCCAGAGCCGTGGGTGCGTTATGTCGAAGCTGCCAGTTACGGGTTCATGGATAGTCAACAGGCGGCGCTATGAAGAAAATCGCAGCCTTCGGTTCCTTGTTGTGGCGCTTCCCGGTTGAGGTAGCATTGTCAGGCTGGAGCACTGGCGGGCTGATCCTGACCGGCGGCCAGAGGTTAAAACCAGGCTTTGCGCGGATGAGCTATGGCGAAATCAGTGAAACCGGCGCGGTGGTGTTAGGCTTGTTGATCACGCTGACGCCAGGCACGACCACGGTCGACATCGATTCAGAACGCCGGGAATTACTGCTGCATCTGTTGGATACGGCAGATATTGCAGGAACGCTGGACGTGATTCGCCGGCGCTTTGCTGGGCCGGTCAGCGTGCTGTTCAAAGACCGCTCTACGCTTTCTGCGCCAGTTAAGGAGCCTCCATCGTGAACCTGCTCTCGATTTGCATACCACTGGCCGGGCTGGCGGCGCTGCTCGGTTTTTACCGACTGTTGAAAGGTCCCCGGCAAGCTGACCGAGTGGTGGCCCTGGATGTACTGTTTGCCGTGGCGGTGTTGCTGGCGGTGGCTGCGGCGCTCATGACGAATCATATCGCCTTTCTGGACATTGCGCTGGGACTGGCGCTGGTGGGTTTTATCGGCACTTTGGCCTGGGCGCGGTTCATCGATCGGCAGTCCGGCGGTCCAAGGGGTGAAAATTGATCGATACATTAGGCGCGGTTTTATGCATGGCGGGGGCCATCCTGCTGCTGATCGCCGCCTGGGGCGTGGTGCGGTTGCCCGATGCGTTGTCCCGGCAACATGCGGCGACTAAAGCTGGAACTTTAGCGCTCGCCGTATTTATTCTGGGCGCGGGGCTACTGATGCCGGAACCGGCCTGGATAGGGCGGTTGATGCTTTTGACGCTATTAGTGCTGATCACGCTGCCGGTTGCTTCGCATGTTCTGGCCCGAGCCGCAGTGCGGGAAATAGAAGGCATCTCGAAAATCCCTTGAGACCGCCGAGCTCTTTGGTTAAATCCTGAGCGATCTGTGTGATTACCGCATCTCCCCCAGCCGCTGGCCTGCTGCTTTGCGGCAATCTGTCTGCCGATATCCCAGTACAGTTCAATAGGCTGGTTATTGACCGTAACGGCGGCTTTGATCTGTGCGGCTTTTCAGGTCGGCAATAAAGCTCCGGTATTCGTTTGTCTTGATAAGGTTTTGGCTCATAGCCGTCTGTTGGTAGAGGATTTCGGGAATGTTTTCAACGACGACATTCAGTAAAGTACTGGTAATTCAAATTATTATCGCCATACGTCCCATGGACAGGGACTTTGCATACCGAAAAAGTATGGGGAAGGGTGATTGAACATGTCACCGCGTTCGGTCAATCGGGTCAATCTGGCGATAAAGGGGAAGCTGATGACCTGAAATGATCGGTTGAACAACGAGCCGGATTTTATCCTTTGGGC
>JACKNE010000012.1 GCA_024235035.1 Gammaproteobacteria bacterium | reverse complement strand
AACGTTCGATGAACAGGCGGATGGTACGGTGCTTGCCGAAGGATTGGCGCTGGTGGCGCTCAAACGACTGACCGATGCCGAACGCGCCGGGGATCGGATTTACGCCGTGATCCGGGGCATGGGTGGCTCCAGCGATGGCCGCGCCAAGGGCTTGACCGCACCACGTCCGGAGGGACAGGCGCGCGCCGTGCGGCGCGCCTATGCCGAGGCAGGTTATTCACCGGCTACGGTTGGCTGTTGGGAGGCGCACGGTACCGGTACGGTAGCGGGTGACCGGGCGGAATTGGAAGCGGTGGCCGCGCTGCTGAGTGAAGCCACTACGCCGCCGGCTAGTTGCACGCTGGGGTCGGTCAAGACCTTGATCGGTCATACCAAGGGCGCAGCAGGGGCAGCCGGTTTGATCAAGATGGCGTTGGCGCTGCATCAGCGGGTGTTACCGCCGCATGTCGGGGTCAGTCAGCCGCTGCCGCTGCTGCGCGATCCGACCAGTCCGCTGGCGTTGCGTCCCGAAGCGCAACCGTGGGTGCATGCCCCTGGTCAACCACGCCGGGCGGGGGTCAGCGCGCTGGGCTTTGGCGGCATCAACTTCCATGCGACGCTGGAAGAATACGTCGGCGATTCCGCTTCCTCGACCACCCTGGCGGAATGGCCAGCGGAATTGTTGGTCTGGCGGGCGGCGGATACGGGACATTTGGCGGCATTGCTGCGTTCGCTTCGAGAAGCGCTGGCGTCTGGCGCACGGCCACGCTTGAGCGATCTGGCATTTTCACTGGCGCAGACCTTGCCGGCAGAAGGCCAGACCTTGGTGATCGTCGCCGGATCGCTCATGGAATTGCAAGCGCAACTGGACGCCACGCTGGTCGGATTGAGTTCCGGTACGCTCGCAGTAAAAGGCGTTTATTACTCAAGAACCCTTTCGTCTCTGATGGGAGAGGATGAGGGAGCAGCGCCTGCGCTGGCCGTGCTGTTTCCCGGTCAGGGCAGCCAATATCCGGGGATGCTGCGCGAATTGGCGATGTGGTTGCCGGAGTTACGTGAGACATTAGATCGGGCCGAAGGCTGGTTTGCCGCCTCTCCAACCGGGCGGAAAATCAGTCCGACGAGGCTGAGCGATTTCCTTTATCCGCCCCGGCGTTTTATCGAGAACGAGGTGCAGACGATCCAAGACCGACTGACGCGCACCGAAATTGCCCAGCCGGCGCTGGGTGCGGTGATGGCCGGCCTATGGGCGTGGTTGGCGCGTTTAGGGTTGCAACCAGCGATGGCTGGTGGCCACAGTTATGGAGAGTACGTTGCCCTGCACGCCGCTGGCGCGGTGTCGTTGGCGACGCTGCTGAATCTATCCGAGGCGCGCGGACGGTTGATTGTCGAGGCCGCGACCGATGGTGAGTTGGGAACCATGTTGGCGGTTGCCGGCGATGCTGAAACGGTCCAGGCTGTGCTGGCCGGATTACCGGGCCTCACGTTCGCCAATCATAATGGCCCACGGCAACTGGTGTTGTCCGGGCGTCCCGCCGATCTGGCGCTCGCCCGGCAGCGATTGACCGAGCAGGGGTTATCCTCGACGCCACTGTCGGTCGCGGCGGCTTTCCACTCGCCGCTGGTCGCGCCGGCCAGAGAGCGGTTGGCCGTTTGCATGGCTGGGCAGGACTTTCAGCCGCCGGTCTTCACCGTGTATGGCAACGCCAACGCGCAACCTTATCCCGGTGAGCCGGACGCCATCCGCGAGCGATTGGCCGAACATTTAGTCGCACCAGTGCGCTTTATGGAAGAGATTCAGGCCATGTATGCGGCGGGAGCGCGGTTGTTTCTGGAAGTCGGTCCGAAAGAGGTGCTGACGCGCCTGACCCGGCGGATTCTGGGGACGCAGCCGCATCTAGCGGTGGCGGTCGATGCGCATGGTGGCGGATTGATCGGCTTGTTGCACGCCTTGGCGGCGTTGCTGGCGCACGGGGCCGTGTTGGACGTCACACGCTTGTTTGCGGGCCGCACGCTGACGACCTTGGATTTATCCCGGTTGGTGGAAACCACGCGCCTGACGCCGCCTGCACCGCCTGCTTGGCTGATCAGCGGCGCTCGGGTGCGCCGCGCCGATGAACCTTCGATCGTCGACCGTCCGCCACCGGTGGTTGCCGAACGTGGCGTCGGGCCGGTCTCATCACCCTTACCTTCTTCTTCCGAATCGTCCGTTGGAGTTGCCATGTCACCCCCAACTGCTTACACGCCCGGCATTGTCTCCGGGTCCGCGCCCACCGCCACGATGGCGGATCAGGCGATGGCTGCTTATCAGGAAACCATGCGCCAGTTTCTACAGATCCAGGAACGGGTGATGCTAGCCTACTTCGCCGCTGCGAGTGAGGAAGCGTCGTCGGCCTCAGCAGCGGGTGTTGCGGCGGCGCTCGAACCGCCTCGGCCAGTTGTGGCTGCTGCCGAGCTACCTCAGCCGGTCGTGGCCCCTCTGGAACCGCCTCAAAGCGTTGCACCCCCTCTTCCTAGCCCAGCTGGGTCGCCGCTAGCGGCTGCACCACTCAATCTTAGGTCCCGATTGTTGACGATTATCGCCGAACGGACCGGTTATCCCGAGGAGATGATCGCGTTCGACCAGGATATCGAAGCGGATCTGGGCATCGATTCGATCAAGCGTGTCGAGATTCTCGGTCTGCTCCGCCGTTCGCTGCCTGAGGCGTTCGCCCAAGGCTTGCGCAGTGAAATGGAAACAGTCGCACGTCTGCCCACCTTTCAAGCCATTTTGGACTTTGTCCAGCGCTGGTTGGATGGCCAAGCGGGAGCCAGTCCACCGCTTCAGGAGCATGCGCGCCCTTTTGAAGAAGCCGGGGCAGGCGTAGAAGATCGCGCCGACCTGTCCCGGCGGCGGATGCAGGCGCAACCACAAGCTTTGCCAGCAACGGCGGAGCCGTCGTTGCCGAGCGGTTTGTATCTGTTGACTCCCGATGTGTGCGGCGTCGCCGACCGTCTGAGCCAAAAGCTGCGGCAGGCAGGAGGACAACCGCTGCTGTTGCCCGATGCGGTCTGGCGCGATGAAGCGCGCTTACAGGCGTGGCTGGATCAGCGGGAAGGTAGGCAAGCGGTACGGGCGGTGATTCATCTGTTGCCTTTGGGACAGCCGCCGCTGACGCTGGAAACAGGATTCCTGGCATGGCGGGCGCGTTTGGAACAGGACGTCGTGGCGCTGTTTTCACTGCTACGCCTCCTCTATCCCGAACTAAGCCGGCAGGGACGGTTATTGACCGTGAGCAGCATGGGGGGCAGTTTCGGACGCGACTATCGACCCGGCATGGCCGAAGCCGCCTTGGGCTTTCCAGCAGGCGCTGGGTTGGTCGGCTTGGTCAAGACGCTTAACCTGGAATGGAATCCGCGTGAGGAAACGGCTGGATTCTATGCGAAAGCGATCGATCTCGATGCGACGGAAGCGCCGGAGGCGCTGGCCACGGCTTTGTTTCAGGAATTGATTTGGCTCGGTGGCGCTGCCGAAGTGGGTTATCCCAGCGGGGTGCGGAGCGTTTTTTCCAGCGTTCCGGCGCCATTACCTGCAACGTTGACCGTTCAGCGCCAGCCGGATGCCGATTGGGTAGTGTTGGCGACCGGTGGAGCGACCGGCATCACGGCGGAAGTGTTGCGCGAACTAGCGCCCTCTCGATCAAGATTAGTGCTGGTTGGGCGCGGACCATTGGAGACCGAAGAGCCTGAGGACTTGCGCTGTCTGGAGACGGTAGCGGCGTTGCGGGGGTATTTCATCGCTCAGGCGCAAGGGCAATCCCCGCGTCCCGCTGACATCGAGCGACGGATTCGGGCAGTGCAGCATGCCCGCGAGATGCGCGCCAATATCGCGGATTTATCCGCCGCCGGAGCGCAGGTCGAGTACCGAATGGCGGATATGAGCGATGAAACCGCAGTGATGGCCTTACTAGACAAGCTATATCGGCAGTACGGGCGGATCGACGCTGTGGTGCATGGGGCCGGTGTGATCGAGGATCGTCTGTTACGGGACAAGACCCTAGACAGTGTGACGCGGGTTCTGGCGGCCAAAGCGGACAGCGCTTTTCTGTTGGCGCGCCATCTGCGCCCAGAGACTTTGCGTGTTCTGATGTTCTTTACCTCGGTGGCCGGCCGTTCCGGCAATCGCGGCCAATCCGATTACGCCGTCGCCAACGAGATCGTCAACCGGCTAGCCTGGATGCTCCACGCCCGTTGGGGAATGAAGGTTAAAATCGCCGCGATCAACTGGGGAGCGTGGGACGCGGCCACCCACGGCGTGGGGATGGTGACGCCCGAAGTACGCCGCCAGTTTGCAGAACGGGGCATCAAACTGGTCTCGCCGGCGGCGGGCCGTCGCTGGTTTCGCCATGAATGGTGTTACGGTCCACTCAACGACGTGGAACTCATCGCTGGGGATGACCTCTCTGCGGCATGAGCGGTGATGGGTGCTGTACTGTCTACCTGCGGATATTTCGATATGAATCCATTGGATACGACCGATATTGCCATCATCGGCATGGCGGGGCTGTTTCCTAAGGCGCCCGATGCGCCGACCTATTGGGCCAACATCCTCAACCGGGTCGATGCGATGGACGAGCCATTGCCGGAGTGGGGCGCTGAGTTGTACTACGATCCCGCTAGCGATGAACCGACCCGTCTCTATACCCGGCGCGGTGGCTTTTTGCGGGAGCTATCACGGTTCAATCCGCAGCCTTTCGGGATCATGCCGGTGTCCACGGCGGGCGGCGAACCCGATCAGTTTCATGCCCTGGAACTGGCTAAGGCCGCCCTGATCGATGCCGGCTTGACGGAAAAGACCTATGACCCGGAAGCCATCGGCATCATCCTGGGACATGGCACGCACCCGAACCGAGCCAACATGACCGGCGCGCAACACGCCCTTTTTCTCGACCAGCAGGTGGGCTTGCTTCAGTCTCTGTGGCCGACTCTCGAACCGATGGCGTTACAACGGTTGCGGGATTGGCTCAAGCGCCGGTTACCGCCTTTCGATATCGATAATATTCCCGGCCTGGTGCCTAACATGATGACGGGGCGTATCGCTAACCGTTTGAATTTTATGGGTCCAAACTACGTCCTCGATGCGGCTTGCGCGTCCTCGCTGATTGCGGTGGAAGCGGCGATGCTGGAGTTACGGCGCGGACGAGTGGACATCATGCTGACGGGGGGTATCAATACCTCGACGTCGCCGTTAGTGTTCATGATCTTCTGCATGTTGGGCGCCTTGTCGCCGACTGCGCAGATTCGCCCGTTTTCCAACGCAGCGAATGGCACCATGCTCGGCGAGGGTGGCGGGGTGCTGGTGTTGAGGCGCTTGGAGGACGCCCGTCGCGATGGTCAGCGGATTTACGCCATCCTCAAGTCGGTCGGCCAGTCTTCCGACGGTCGGGCCAAAGGATTGACCGCCCCGCGTTTGGAAGGTGAATTGTTGGCGATGCAGCGTACCTATCGGCAGGCAGGTATCGACCCCACCACGCTGGGTCTGATCGAAGCGCATGGCACCGGTATCCCGCTGGGCGATCGAACCGAGACCCAAGCGTTGTTGCAACTGCTGGGTGAACGGCAAAGAGTGTTGCCGCATATCGCTTTGGGGTCGGTCAAGTCGATGATCGGTCACTGTATCCCGGCAGCGGGCATCGCTGGGCTCATCAAGACAGCCTTGGCATTGCATCATAAAATCCTGCCGCCGACGCTGTGCGAAGAAGTCAGCTCCGAACTGGGTTTGGAGCGGACCCCGCTGTATGTCAATACCGAGGCACGACCCTGGATTCAGGGTGGACCGACGCCGCGCCGGGCTGCCGTCAACGCCTTTGGCTTTGGCGGCGTCAACAGCCATGCGCTGTTGGAAGAAGACCCGCAGGGCGGTGAGATGCCGCTAGCCGCATTTCTACCCGCGCCGTTGCGGCGTCACGGTGAAGTGCTGGTGTTCAAAGCGCCGGATCGGGAGGCATTGCGTCAACAGGCTCATCGGGTTATGCAACGTTGGGAAGCACAACCGGAATGGCCGCTGGCCGAGGTGGCGAGCGAGTTGTGGCGACGACAGGAAGCCGGCGACATGCGGTTGGCCGTCGTCGCGGCCCAACGCGAGGAGGCCTTGGGTAAGCTGGAACAGGCGATGCGGAAACTGGTGGAGTCGCAGCAAGCAAACTGGCAAACCCGCAACGGTCTTTACTTTTGCGCCGAACCGGTGGGTGGTCCGCCCGCTTTTCTATTCCCCGGCGAGAATTCGCAATACATGGACATGTTCCGGGCGCTGGCGCTGGAATTTCCCAGCGTGCGGCGCTGGTTCGATTTTCTGGATGGGCTGTTTCGCGAGGAGCGGGACATTGCGCCGGGCGAGGCGATTTTCCCGCCGCCCACCGGGCTGAATGCTGGGCAGCGCCAGGCGTTGGAAGAACGCTTGTCCGGGATGGAATTGGGGTCGGAATCGGTGTTTGTCGCCGGGCGCGCTATGGATGCTCTGTTGCGTCAGTTCGGCATCCAGCCGGGATTTTTGCTGGGGCATAGCACCGGTGAAAACGATGCCTTGATGGCCTCTGGGCTGTTTCAGTTGAGCGAGACGCAATTGGGCGAGTGCGTTCGCGGAATGAATCAGCGCTACCGGGCGTTGCTGGAAGCCGGTGAATTGCCACCTGGCGTCTTACTGTCGGTCAGCGGGATGCCCCTGGAGCAGGTGCGCGCTTTGGTCGAAGTCGATGAGCGTCTGTTCGTGACCCTGGATAATTGTGCACACCAGTTCATTCTATTCGGGCCTGAAGAGGCGATAACCGCCGTGCATGCGCGTCTGCGTCAGGAAGGGGCATTTTGTGTACGGCTGCCGATGGGGCATGGTTACCACACGCCGTTGATGGAACCGATGGCCCAGGCTTTCCGCCGTTTGTTCGAGAGTGTGGCGATTGGCCCGCCGGCAGGGCGGGTCTATTCTTGCGTAGCGGCGGCGCCGTTTCCTACGGACGCGGCGGCCGCACGGGATCTAGCGGCGGCGCAGTATCGTTTGCCGGTGCGATTCCGCGAAAGCATCGAGCGACTGTACGCCGATGGGGCGCGCTTGTTCGTGGAAGTAGGTCCGAGTGCGCACCTGATCGGTTTTGTCCGAGATAGCTTGCGTGGGCGACCGCATGTCGCCGTAGCCAGTGACGATCCGCGCCGTGCGGATTTGACGCCGTTTCAGCAGTTGTTGGCGGTGCTGTTTGTACAGGGGGTCGCCTTGAATCTGGAGCCGTGGCCGGATCGGTCTGCGCCGCCGTCGAAACCCGCGCCCTATCTGTCCAGCGCATTGCCATTCATCCAGTTGCCGGAAGATGAAGCGGCGCAGGTTCGGGAGTGGTTGACCGTCGCACCCACGTCATCGGCGACCGTATCGCCACCTCGGCTTGAAAAAACGAGCAATACGACCGCACCCCTCACCCTCGACCAACGGCCCAAAGCCCATGCGCCAGTCCAGCGTCAGGCGGCCCTGGAAGGGCATTTCTCTCTCATGCAGGATTTTCTCCAGCAGCAGGAACGGGTGATGAGCGCTTGGCTATCCCGTCGCCGGCATTGACCTAGAACGGGCGTTCCGCCTGTTTTCACAGAAACGCCTAGAGTAGGGAGATGGCAGCCACGAGCTGGAAACCCGTTCTACATCGAGTATCGAATGGTCATGGCGACGCCATCTTTGCACTTGCGCCCTGATTTACAGATCCAGGAGTTCGCTGACCGACAGGGCAAACGGCGTTATCGGCTCAGTCATCCGGTCAGCGGTGAGCGCTTCGAGTTGGGCGAAGAAGAGCTGTTTCTCTGCCAGCAACTGGATCTGACCGACGATGCGGCTGTCATTCAGACGGCCTTCGCCCAGCGTTTCAAATTGACGGTGACGCCTGCACAACTGGCGCAGTTTTACCAGCAGATGGCGGCGCTGGGGCTGTTGGAAGCCGTGGAGCCAGCAGTGTCCGTCGAGGATGAGGACGAAGAGGAAGCAGAGTTCTCAACGGCGGCGGGCAGGCCGAAGGCGGCGAGCCGAAGAGCAGAACGGCAAGCTCAACGCCAACGTAATCGCTGGTCATTATGCAATCCGCAACGCGCGCTGACCTTTCTAGCCAGCCTTTTGGCTCCATTCCGCTGGCTGGTGTGGGGATTGATTCCCGGAGTGCCATTGGTTTTGTTGATCCTGTTGCGCCATCAACCGGATTATCTGCGGGAACTGGAAGCCGTTGGCTCCTTCGGATTTCACATCCTGATCAAACTGACCGTGGGGCTGTTTTGCATCAATCTGCTGGGTAGTTTGTTGCAAGGTGTGGTGTGCGTGCATTATGGCCGCCCGGTGGAGGTCTTCGGCATCCGGTTGGCGTTCGGCGTCGTCCCACATTTTTTCGTGAACCGGCCACTGCACGGGTTACCACGTCGGGAACGGCTGTGGATTATCGCGACGCCACTGCTGGTCAGGCTGAGTTTTCTGATTCTAGGCATTCTAGTCTGGCGATTGGCGCACCATGCGCCGAGTCAATTGGGTTGGTACGGTTTCGTATTCGGTCATCTGGCGTTGATCCAAACGCTGTTCACGCTGAATCCATTGTGGCGCGCCACCGGCTATGCTTGGTTGACGACTTATCTGGAGTTTCCCCATCTACGAGAACGGGCCTTCACGGTCTTACGCTTGGCTCTGCGCCACACCCATCCGCTACGGGCGTTGTCGGCCCGTGAAAAGTATGCGCTGCTGGCTTATGGCGTCGCTATGCTGGCTTATACCCTGTTGGTCTTTGGGGCCATTCTGTTCGCGGCGGCGATTTATCTGGAAACCCAGTTTCGGGGTGTGGGTGTCTTGCTGTTTCTGGCGGTGGTTGCCTTGTTCGCCGCGCGAATGTTGCGTCGGTTGCAACCCTTGCTCATACCGGGCAAAACCACCCGACTAGCGTTGCGCCCACGCTTGCAGACTGATGCTCGACCTGAACCGTTTCAAACGGCGTTGTTGACCGTCAAACCAGCGCCGACATCGGGCTGGATTGGTTGGCGACGTCTCGTTCTGATCGCCGTGATCGTCGGTGTGTCGTTATTGCCCTATCCCTATGCAGTGACCGGCAGCGCGGTCCTGTTGCCGAGTCAGCGCGCCGAGGTGCATGCCATAGCGCCCGGTGTAGTGAGAACCGTGCAGGCTCAGGATCATCAGCGGCTGGAGCCGGGTGCGGTGATGGCAACCGTGAGCGATGAAAAATTGCGTTATGAACTGGCGGTGCTGCGTGCTGAATTGGAAAAGACCCAGAACGAGCTGGATTTGCTGCTGAAAGGTCCTAAGCCGGAGGCCATCGCTTATGCGCGACAGCAGGTGGCATTGGCGAAAATTAAGGCCGTTGAGAGTAAAAAATTACAAGAACTGCTCTATCCCTTCCTTAAGCAGGGCGTCGTGAAGGGCTTGCAGTATCAGCAGAGCGTGCGCGATGCCGAAGTCGATCAGGCGGCGTTGGCGGTGGCCGAAGCCAACCTGGCCTTGGTGCAAAGTCCGCCGCAGCCGCAGGAAGTGGCGATGAAACAGGCTGAATTGCAACAACTGCGTGAGAAATTGGCCTATTTGGAACAGCAATTGGAGGCGACGCAGTTACGTGCATCCTTGACCGGGCACATCGTGACGCCCAATCTGGGCTTCAAACAGGGGAGTTTTCTCAAGGAAGGCGATCTGTTTGCAACACTGGAAGATACCCGGCAGATCCAGGTGGAAGTGCGGGTTCCTGAAACCGAGATTGGCGCGGTTCGTTTAGATGCACTCGTCAAGCTGCGGGTGTGGGCTTATCCTCTGCGTGATTTCATCGGGAAGGTGCATTTGATCACCGATATCGCCGAGCCGTTGCCGGAAAATCCTGGCGTGCGGGTGGTGCGGGTGGTCACGCGTATCGACAATGCCGACGGTTTGCTCAAGGCGCAGATGACCGGTTATGCGAAAATAGCCGCTGGGGAAGAACCGGTGATCGTGGCATTCACTCAGGCGCTGGTGCGGTTCGTGATGTTGGAAATGTGGTCGTGGACACCATAATCTTTAGCAGCATCGCTGCGCCCGTCGCAGGATACTTCTGAGTCACCTGGAGGGAGAAGCATGGCCATGCGTTTTTTCAACACGGCTGGCCCAGTGGATGCTCTGCGGCATTACACGCTGCCGCCGTTGTCCCGCATCGATCTAGATGATGTATTGTTGCTGATCGAGCAGCAGAAATATTTTGTCCTGCATGCGCCTCGCCAGACCGGCAAGACCTCGATACTGTTGGCGCTGATGGAGTGTCTGAATCGTGAGGGGCGCTATCATTGCCTGTACACCAACATCGAAGCAGCGCAAGCGTATCGCGGCCATGTAGACGCAGCAATGCATACGATTGTGACGCAAATTGCCGCCGCCGCCGCTCTGTATTTGCAGGATGACCGACTCCGAACCTGGGCATCGATGGTATTGGCGGAACAAGGCGGCAGTGCGTTAAACGCGTTGCTATCGAGTTGGGCGCAAGCAAACGACAAACCCATCGTGTTGCTCCTGGATGAAGTGGATGCGCTGGTGGGAGACACCTTGATCTCGCTGCTGCGGCAAATTCGCGCGGGCTACGCCCAGCGACCTCATGCCTTTCCGCAGACCGTCGTCTTATGCGGAGTGCGCGACGTGCGAGATTATCGCATCCACACCGCCGATCAGGAGATTATCACCGGCGGTTCAGCCTTCAACGTCAAAGCCGAATCGCTGCGGTTGGGGAATTTCAGCCAGGCGGAAGTGGAGGATTTGTACCGGCAGCATACTGAGGATACCGGACAAGTCTTTGCCGAAGGGGTGTTGGCGCAGGTCTGGCGTTTGACCCAAGGTCAGCCGTGGCTGGTGAACGCCCTTGGCTATGAAGCCTGTTTCAAGGTGAAAGCCGGACGGGATCGAACGCAGTCGATCATGGTGGAGCAGATTGAACAAGCCAAGGAGAACCTGATCCAGCGCCGGGAAACCCATCTGGATCAACTGGCCGACAAGCTGCGTGAAGAACGGGTGCGGCGAGTGATCGAACCGTTGCTGACGGGCCAGGACATCTTGCTGGATCTTCCCCTGGATGATATCGACTATGTCCGGGATCTAGGGCTAGTCGCCCTCGACAAACCGCTACGTATTGCCAACGCGATGTATCGGGAAGTGATCCCTCGGCAACTGACCGCCAGCACCGAAGAGATGACCGTCCAGGAAAGCGCCTGGTATCAGCAACCCGATCATGCTCTGGACATGGGGAAACTATTGGCGGCATTCCAACAGTTCTTTCGGGAACATGCCGAACACTGGATCGAACGCTTTCAATACCAGGAAGCCGGGCCGCAATTGTTGTTACAAGCCTTCCTGCAACGGATCGTCAACGGCAGTGGACGGATCGATCGAGAATACGGGTTAGGCCGCAAGCGTACCGATCTCTTGGTGCAGTGGCCGCTGGATGAAACTCAGGGCTTCCTCGGACCGCTGCAACGGGTGGTGATCGAGTTGAAGCTATTGCACAAATCCCTGGAGGCGACTTTGCGGGAAGGCTTGGCCCAGACTGCCGATTATCTGGATCGGACAGGTGCGGAGGAAGGACATTTGCTGGTGTTCGACCGGACGCCTGGCATCGCCTGGGAGGCGAAGATCTTTCAGCGCACTGGATCCTACGGTCCCTATTCGATTCGGGTGTGGGGGATGTAGCGTGAAGTGACTACGCAATCGGTCAATACGCTGGCAGCAAACGCCGAAAACCATGCACCAGCACGATCAGCAGAAAAAGCAGATTGCGCAGTGAAATAGCCGGCCAGAAGTAGCGGCCAGAAGCTGTGGGCTGACAGCGGTTGCGACTACAGCCAACCGCGCAGACTCCAACCCAGGCGGCGGGCGAAGCGTTCCGGCAAATCGAGATAGCGCAGCAAACCTTAAGCGACGAAGAGCATATGCTCGGTATCATCGCTGAGCATGCCGCGTCCGAAGATCAGCCGGTGCCGCCACTGGCCCTGGTACAGCCGCTGCACCCGGCGGCGAGACAGTCCTTCGGCGGGCAAACCCAGCGCATCGCCCACCGCCGTACCGATCAATAATCCTTGGAGGCGGGTTGCCCGTTCGTTATCACCCATTAACGAGGCTTCGATTCCGGTTGATCGCTAAGTAGATGATTACTCTCGATTGGCGTGATTACGTCACTGCATGGCCGACTTGAGTCGATTGGTCATACCGCAGCTTGACGTAAGAGCCCGGCGCGTCCTCGATCGGCTTGAGTTTGCCATCGCCCGGGGTGCGAGCGGGGACTTGCGGACCGGCGTTGGGCCGTAACCATGCCAACCAGTCTGGCCACCAGGAGCCTTCCTGCTTGATGGCGCTATTTTGCCAGTCCTCTGGATTGGGCGGGGTATCGGGATTGATCCAATAACCGTATTTGTCGGAGGTCGCCGGGTTGATGACGCCGGCGATATGCCCGGAGCCGCTCAGCACGAATTTCACCGGTCCACCGACCAGCTGCGTACCGGCATACGTCGAAGTCCACGGCGCGATATGATCTTCGCTGGCCGACAGGAAATACACGGGCGCTTTGATGTTGCGTAGGTCGATGGGCGTTCCGGCTAAGGTGATGCCGCCTGGCTCACGCAGCAGATTCTTCTGGTACATGTTGCGCAGGTAGAAGCTGTGCATGGCTTTCGGCATCCGTGTGGAGTCGGAATTCCAGTACAGCAGATCGAAGGGATAAGGGTCCTTGCCCAGCAGATAATTGTTGACCACGAAGTACCAGATCAAATCATTGGCCCGCAACATACTGAATACGCCGGCCATCTGGCTGCCGTCCAGATAGCCGCGCTCGTCCATTTGTTTCTCCAGCAGGCTGATCAGCTCTTCATCGATGAACACCTCCAACTCGCCCGGTTCGCTGAAGTCGGTCATACAGGCGAAACAAATGGCGCTCTTCACTCGGTCGTCGCCCTGCGCGGCGAGATAGGCAAGTGTGCTGAGCAGCAGGGTGCCGCCGAGGCAGTAGCCCGCGGTGTTGATTTCTCGTTGGCCGGTGGCCTGTTCGATGGCGTCCATTGCCGCCACGCAGGCCAACATGTAATCGTCGAACGATTTTTCCGCCAAACGCTCGTCGGGGTTGATCCATGAGGTCATGAACACCGTGAAGCCCTGATCCACCATCCACTTGACCATCGAATTCTTCGGACGCATGTCCATAATGTAGAACTTGTTGATCCAGGGCGCGACGAACAGGAACGGTCGCTGATGGACAGTCGGCGTGGTCGGGTTGTATTGAATCAATTGCAGCAATTCGTTCTGGAAGATGACCTTGCCGGGCGTCGAAGCGATGTTTTCGCCGGGCTTGAAGGCGTTCAAGTCGGTCATCCGGATCTGCAACTGACCGCGACCACGCTCCAGATCCTCCAGCATGTGTTGCAGGCCCTTGAGCAGGTTTTCGCCGCTGGAATCCAGGGTCGCTTGCAACACGGTGGGATTGGTGTGCGCAAAGTTGGTCGGTGCCATCGCATCCACGAACTGGCGGGTATAAAACTGCACCTTGCGGGCGGTTTTATCGTCTAGACCCTCGACATCCTGTACCATGCCTTGCAGACTGTCAGCGGCCAGCAGATAGGATTGTTTGATGAAGTCAAAGACGACATTTTCGGCCCATTGCGCATCCTTGAAGCGCTTATCGCCAGATTCCGGCTCGATGATGGGGCTGGTTTCGTGACCGAGCAGACGCTTGGAAGCATGCTGCCATAGGTCGAGATAATTCTTCCAGAAATCGACTTGAGCCTGAATCAGTTTGTCCGGGTTTTTCAGTAGCTGCTGGAACAGTTCCTGAAACGATTTACCGATGATGGCCGGGTCGATCAGCGGCGTTTGAGCGCCGCGTTGCTGGTGCTTGAGATATTCCTGCAACAGCCGCTGGCTTTGTTCGGCGACTTTGGACAGATTCTGAGCCAGCTTGTTGAAATCGACGTTCTTAGGATCAGGGGTGGGCGATGTGGTGGATTGGGTCATGGGACACCTTCTCTGCAACAGTGATCACCCTATTTAGTATAGGGAAAAATTAGCCTTGGGTCCCTTTTCCGCCGTTAGTTGTGGAGTCGTTCAATTTTGGTGGTTTGCGCTGCGCTGATCCGCCTCTACGCACTGGAAGCGATTCGCTCAATCAGGCCAATGATCACTGTTTAGCGCTTGTTTTTGTGTGAAAGGGCAAGCGGTTGGAAAGAGATGCTTGTCACAGTCCATTTCTCGCGCCGCGATCAGGATCGCGTCGCCATAGGCATTTTCAAAAGCTGTTTCTAGTCTGGAGGTTAAGCTAGGATTTTCATCCAGTAGGCGCTTGATACGTCGCCGCTGTTCTTCGATCGTGTATCGCCAACTGTTACCGCGTCGCTCGGGCTGGAAACGCCATTTAAGCAAGTGGGCAAGCAGTACGGCGAAACGATTGACTAACTCATGCCGTTCGCTACGCCCCATGTTTTCCAATTCCTCGGCGATATTATCCACGTCAATCTCCGTAAAACGCCGTTTCCGCAACAATTCCGCGTTCTCAAGCGTCCAGGCATGGAAATCCTTTTCGTAGTCGGTCGTGATGCTTTTCATGGGTTGTAGAGCTACACGCTGAATCAAGCGTCAGCAAGTTTCTTGATAATGGATTTCGCTAGGGTTGCATTGATTTCAGTGTGTCGAGGTACTGGTTGGGATTTTGATGTTTTTGGATTGGCTTGGCGTTCCGCACCGCACAATCACGCGGGTCAATCGGACATCGCCCACCCAAAATTGCATTTTGTCTAGGCTCGCCGGTTATTCGCCACTCCGATAACGTCCACTGACAATATGAGCAGGATGGATTTCCCATCCTGCTCTTTCCTCATCCGATCACGCCGCCAAGCGCTCGTTGAGTTCCACCAACACCTTCTGCGCGGCGATCGGCACCACGGTGCCGGGGCCGAAGATGGCGGCAGCGCCATTGGCCTTGAGATACTCGTAGTCCTGAGCAGGAATGACGCCGCCAGCGACGACCATGATGTCCTCGCGGCCCAACTTCTTCAGCTCTCCAATGAGTTGCGGCAGCAGGGTCTTGTGCCCCGCGGCCAGCGAACTCATGCCGACGACATGCACGTCGTTTTCCACCGCCTGCCGAGCGACTTCCTCTGGGGTCTGGAACAACGCACCGATATCTACGTCGAAGCCCAGGTCGGCAAAGGCCGTCGCGATGACCTTGGCGCCCCGATCATGCCCATCCTGGCCGATCTTGGCCACCAGAATGCGTGGCCGGCGACCTTCGCGTTGCTCGAAGTCATCGGCCATCTTGCGCACTGTGGCGATTTCTTCGGCATCACCGAACTCGCTGCTGTACACCCCGGAGATGGCGCGGATGATCGCTTTGTGTCGGCCAAACACCTTCTCCATCGCATCGGAGATTTCGCCCAGACTGGCGCGCGCGCGGGCGGCTTCCACCGCTTTCTCCAGTAGGTTGCCGGAACCCGCACTGGCGGCTTCGGTAATGGCGTTCAGGCAGGCTTTGACTTTGCTCTCATCGCGACTGGCGCGCAGTTTTTGCAAGCGTTGCACTTGCGATTCACGTACCGCCGTGTTGTCGATGCTGAGGATCTCCAGCGGATCTTCCTTGGGCAACCGGTACTTGTTGACGCCGACGATCGTCTCTTTGCCGGAATCGATATGCGCCTGCTTGCGCGCCGCCGCTTCCTCGATGCGCATCTTGGGCAGTCCGGTTTCGATGGCCTTGGTCATGCCGCCTAAACTTTCCACCTCTTGGATATGCCCCCAGGCGCGCTTGATCAGTTCATTGGTCAGCGCTTCCACGTAGTACGAACCGCCCCACGGGTCCAGCACCTTGCAGATCGCAGTTTCGTCCTGGAGATAAAGCTGGGTATTGCGCGCGATGCGCGCCGAAAAGTCGGTCGGCAAGGCAATCGCTTCGTCCAAGGCATTGGTGTGCAGCGATTGGGTATGCCCCAGCGCCGCCGCCAAGGCTTCGACACAGGTGCGGGCGACGTTGTTGAACGGGTCCTGCTCAGTCAAGCTCCAGCCGGAGGTCTGGCTATGCGTGCGCAAGGCCATCGACTTGTCGTTCTTGGGATTGAACTGCTTGATGATCTTGGCCCACAGCAATCGCCCGGCGCGCATCTTGGCCACTTCCATGAAGTAGTTCATGCCAATCGCCCAGAAGAACGACAGGCGCGGCGCGAAGGTGTCGATATCCATACCGGCCTTGACGCCCGTGCGCACATATTCCAAACCATCCGCCAGCGTATAGCCCAACTCTAGATCCGCTGTCGCGCCGGCTTCCTGCATGTGATAGCCGGAAATGGAGATGCTGTTGAACTTCGGCATTTCCTTGGATGTGTAGGCAAAGATGTCGCCGATGATGCGAATCGACGGATCGGGTGGATAAATATAGGTGTTGCGCACCATGTACTCTTTCAGAATGTCATTCTGAATGGTGCCAGTCAGCTTGTCGTGAGGAACGCCCTGTTCCTCCGCGGAAACGATGTAGAAAGCCAGGACGGGCAAGACCGCGCCGTTCATGGTCATCGACACCGACATCTGATCCAGCGGGATACCGCTGAATAGCACTTCCATATCCAAAATCGAGTCAATCGCTACGCCGGCCTTGCCAACATCGCCGACCACGCGCGGATGATCGGAGTCGTAGCCGCGATGAGTGGCCAGATCGAAGGCGATGGATAAACCTTTCTGCCCAGCCGCCAGATTGCGCCGATAAAAGGCGTTGGATTCTTCCGCCGTCGAGAAACCGGCGTACTGGCGCACCGTCCACGGTTGGGTGACGTACATAGCCGGGTAGGGGCCGCGCAGGAAGGGCGGCACCCCGGCGACATAGCCGAGATGTTTCAGATCCTGGATATCGTCCCGGGTGTAGAGCGGATGAACGTCGATCTGCTCCATGGTCGCCGACACCCATTGCTCCAGGGTCTTGCCAGTGGTCTTCTCTACCATCGCCTTCCACTCGGCGAAACTGGGCTTGGGGAAGTCCAGGCCATAGGCCATGGCAGTGAAATCCGGTGTTTGACTCATTGGGCAACCCCCATTTTCTTTTGCAACGTGCTCAACAGCGCCAGGCAGTTGGCGTTCAGGTGAATGAAATCATCCACGCCAGCAGCCTTGAAGGCTTCGACGTGGTCGGCTGGATAGCCGGCCAGTAATACGATGAGATCTGGATTGGCCTGCTTGAGTTTCTGCGCCAGCGGTGGAACGAGGTCGGGATAGGTCGGGTCAGTGGAACAGATCACCACCGCTTTGGCGCCTGAAGCCAGCGCTGCGTCCGCTGCTTCTTCAGGGGTGCTGAAGCCGGATGGGTAAATCGTTTCAAAACCGCCCACTCCCAAGAACGCAGTCGAGAAATCGGCGCGACCCTTGTGCTGGGTCAGCGGTCCCATGGTGGCGAGAAACGCGACCGGGCGCTGACCGGTGCGAGCGATATAAGTTTCCGCCGCTTGTCGTAGTGCTTCGAACGCTTGCGCGCCGCGATGGGCATGGATGGGGTTGGTAGTGGGGCCAGGCTTGGCGCCGGTGCGTGCGGCTTGAGCGATTTCACCCAGGCTCGCGCCGGCCAGTGCGGCTTGAATCGCGGCATCGACGCTGTTTGCGCCCGCCTTGGCAAGTGCATCGAGGGCGGCCTGCTTCTGGTCCGCGTTGGCTGTCGCTCGAAACTGGTTGAGCGCCGCTGTGCGCTCCGTTTGGATCGCCCACGCATCCACCGGCGCCGGCTCGATCCGGTTTTCCTTCATGTTCGGATACATGTTGGTGCCAACGAAGATGTCCTTGCGCTTGGCGATATTAGCGGCTCGTTTGGCGGCGGTGTCGGCGATTTGCGCTTGCGGCCAGCCGGCTTGCAGCGCTTGCATCATGCCGCCTTGTTTCTCGATCTCCTGGAAGATCGCCCAGGTCTGGCGAGCCACTGCGTCGGTCAGGGTTTCCACATACCAAGAGCCACCTGCGGGATCGACGGTATGCGTGATGTGGGTTTCTTCACGCAGCACGGTATGGGCGTTGCGGGCGACGCGCCGGGAAAAGTCGTCCGGAACGCGCACCAGCTCGTCGAAGGGCGAGATGTGCAAGCTGTCGCAGCCGCCGACGATCGCCGAGAATGCTTCGGTAGTGCCGCGCAGCAGGTTGACGTGCGGGTCGTAAATTGTCTGGTTCCAGGCCGAGGTGCGGGCGTGAATGCACATCTTCTGCGACTCGGCATGACCGCCGAACGCTTGGACGATCTTGGCCCATAGCAGCCGTGCAGCGCGCAGTCGAGCGATTTCCATGAAGAAGTTGGAGCCGATGGAAAAGGCGAAGCGGAAGCGCGGCGCCGCATCGTCCACGCTCAGTCCGCGCGCCTGCATGGCGCGCAGATATTCGACGGCGGTGGCCAGCGCCAAGGCCAACTCCTGAGTGGTGCTGGCGCCGCCGTTGTGATAGGGACTGCCTTGTACGGTGATCGTCTGCACCTGTGGCGCGTTGGCTTTGGCCCAGGCAGTGAGTTGCGCCATCACCGCGTAGACGCCCTCCAGGTCGCGGGGTAGCCGGCCATCGCGCGCCAACTGGCCTAGGGGGTCCATGCCGATCGCGCCGCGCACCTTAGCCAGCGACTTGCCTTGTTTTTTCACCAGCGCCGCCAGCAGCGCGGTGAAAGTCAAGGCGCTGGTGCTGGCCTGAATGAAGAGTGGGGTGTTTTCGAGATCCACGCCGTCCAACGCCTGGGCGAGATCATCGACGCTGGAAATGGACAAACCGCCTTTGCCCACCTCGTCGGCTTCGGCCTGGTCGGCATCGATGCCCGCCAGCGTTGGGCGGTCCAGCACTAGATTGACGGCGTTTTGTCCGCGCGCCAGATCGGCGCGCAAGGCTGCGTTGAAAGCGGCTGGCGTCCCGCAGGCGATTTCCTGAGCGACATCCCAACTACCGGCGACGTAGCCCAGCGGGGCGGCGCCGCGCACATAAGGGGCGAAGCCGGGCAAACTGTCGAGTTGTGGCAGGCCTGCGATATCCTCCTGCCGATACATGGGTTGCAGATCGATGTTTTCGTAGGTTTTGGTGACCAGCCGCTTTTCGAACGGCGCGCCCTTGAGAAACTTGTCGACGACCTTTCGCCATTCCTCGTAAGGAGTAGGGGCGAATTCATCGAAAGTGGGAGCGGGCAGATCCGCAGTTTGTGGGTTTGACATGCACATCCTCCAATGGGATTGGAACACGTTGGGTGGGCGATAGTGAAAAAGTATAACCGAAGATTTTTCCAATTCTCATTCAGTGAAGCAAAGCCAGGGGAGAGGTTGCAATCGCTGGGTTGAATGACATACTGAAATGGTCTGTGATCTTTGTGAACCCCCACCGCCAATTCTTCTCTCCCTCGTTCTAAGGGAGAACGAGGCGGAACGGGCTATATTCCACCACTTCAACTCTTGAATTACAGGAGGTTTTTGTGTCCGACAGACCTTTCAAAGTACTCGGTATCCAGCAGATCGCCATCGGTGGTTTGGACAAGAGCAAGCTGAGCCGGTTATGGATCGATACCCTGGGCCTGACCCTGACCGGCAACTTCCGCAGCGAGCGGGAGAATGTGGATGAGGACATCGCCGCCATCGGTTCTGGACCATTCAAGGTCGAAGTCGACCTGATGCAGCCGATCGATCCCGGCAAAGCGCCCAAGGTGCATGAGCCACAATTGAATCATATCGGGTTATGGATCGATAACTTAGCGGCGGCGGTGGAATGGCTGACCAGCAAGGGGATGCGTTTTACCCCTGGTGGTATCCGCAAGGGTGCGGCTGGGTTTGATGTCTGCTTTCTGCATCCTAAGGGCAATGAAGCCACGCCGCTATGTGGCGAGGGTGTGCTGATCGAGTTGATCCAGGCGCCGCAGGAAGTGATCGAGGCGTTTGCCAAGGTCCAAGCCTGATTTGATGCGTTAGCGGCTGATCCGATGCAGGCCCGGCGTCAAAACCGGGCTTTTTTTATCTTTCAAGCAAGGAGTTGGCTCATGCAACGCGACAAGACTGAACCCATCCAGGTCCAATGTCCAAAATGTCGATACACCATGATCATCTACATTCCCCTAGAGGCGATGCCGCGCTGTCCGGAATGCAATACATCGATGGTCATCAAGGAATTGCTGGACGAGGGTAAGTCGACCTGAGTATGGCTCAAGTCAACTATCCTTAACGAAACTGAAATTGTACTATCATAAAAGTCAGCGTCGGGGTCCTCGCGCGCGTTGGCGAATGCACCAGGCCCGAGTCGGAACTGCTCGCCCGGAGCGGATTCCTGCGCGGATGCTGCTGAATAAGACCGTCCTATCCCTGCCCACCAAGGAGAATCCTCGCATGAAAACCCGCCTGGTCGCGCTCGTCGCTGTACTGGCTTTTTTCGGTCTGAACCTGTCGCCTGCCTGGGCCGACAAGCTTGAGCAAATCAAGAAAGATGGTTTACGGGTCTGTCTAGAACCCGCCTACATGCCGTTCGAAATCACTAACAAGCGCGGAGAAATTGTCGGTTTTGACCCCGATCTGGCCGAGTTGATGGCCAAGGACCTAGGCGCTCCCAAACTGGAACTGATCAGCACCGCCTGGGATGGGATTATCCCGGCATTGATCACCGACAAGTGTGACATCATCATGAGCGGCATGACGATTACTGCAGAACGCGCCCAGACGGTGGACTTTTCGGAACCGTATATGCTGGTGGGACAAACTGTTTTGCTTCGCCAAGAATTGGCCGACAAGGTGAAGTCTTACAAGGACCTGAATAATAAGAAATACAAGATCGCTTCCAAACTGGGCACCACTGGAGAAATCGCCGCCAAGAAACATATTCCTAAAGCGCAATACTTCTCCTATGAAACCGAAGCGGAAGGAGTGATGGAAGCGGTCAATGGCCGGGTTGACGCCTTCATCTACGACTCACCCTATAACCTGGTAGCCAATGTCCAGCGTGGCGAAGGCCGACTGGTATTCTTGGACGAGCCGTTCACTGACGAGCCAATTGGTTGGGCCGTCGCCCAGGGTAATCCAGAATTTCTGAAAGCTATCAATGGCTTTCTGGCCAAGATCAAGCAAGACGGCGCCTACGCGAAGCTGCACCAAAAATGGTTTAAGAATACCGACTGGCTGCAAGACGTGCAGTAGCTGTGCCTCTGAAACGGCGTTCCGCCCAGTGGCCTTGGCAAGGGCTGCTGGTCGTTATCCTGCTGGGATTGGCGGTCGGGTTATGGATCGCCACCAAGCAGGTGAACTATGAATGGCGCTGGGAACGAGTTCCGCAATATTTCGCCTACCAGGATGAAGTCGCGCAAGTTGCGCCGTTTGCCGGTCGGGTTGTCAAGATCGATGCCGATGGCGCTTACAGCCAGGTGCATATGCTCCCAAGCGCCGGGGGTTCACCGGTGCTTATCACCGTTGAGACAGATACCTTGAAGATTGCCGATGGCGCCCAGGTTGCGGAAGACGCAGAAATTGGCGCAACCCGGCACTGGCGGGTTGGACCGCTCACCGAGGGCTTGTGGGTCACCATCTGGCTCTCCTTTGCTTCTGGGTTCATCGGGCTGATCATCGGCTTGATCGCGGGTTTGTGCCGCATCTCAAAAAATCCGGCGCTACGCGGCTTGGCGGTGCTGTACATCGAATTGATTCGCGGTACGCCATTGCTGGTGCAAATCTTCATCTTCTATTTCTTCATCGGCACGGTATTGAATCTGGACCGAACCATTGCCGGCATCGGTGCGCTGTCGCTGTTCGTTGGCGCTTACACCGCCGAGATCATCCGCGCTGGGATTCAGTCCATTCCCAAGGGGCAAACTGAAGCCGCCCGCTCGTTGGGCATGAGCGTCGCTGAGACCATGATCCACATCGTGTTGCCGCAAGCTTTCAAACGGGTGCTGCCGCCACTGGCTGGGCAATTCATCAGTTTGATCAAGGATTCCTCGCTGGTGTCGGTCATTGCGATCACGGATCTGACCAAGAGCGGACGGGAAATCATCACCTCCAGCTTCGCCACCTTTGAAATTTGGTTTACGGTCGCCCTGCTCTATCTGTTGGTGACCTCGGTATTATCGCAACTGCTGTTCTGGTTGGAGCGGAGGTTTGCCCGCAGTGATTGAAGTCAAGCATCTCATCAAGGTCTTCGAAGGTCGCGGCCAGGTGGTGCGGGCGGTCGATGATGTCTCCACGCAGATTGCCAAAGGCGAGGTTGTGGTGGTCATCGGTCCGTCCGGTTCGGGTAAATCGACATTTCTGCGTTGCCTCAACGGCCTGGAAGAGTTTGATGACGGCCAGGTCGTGATCGACGGCATCGACATTGCTGGCAGCGCTACTAACCTGAATGCCGTGCGTCGCGAAGTCGGAATGGTGTTTCAACATTTCAACCTGTTTCCCCACAAGACTGTGTTGGAGAATGTGACATTGGCGCAGCGGGTGGTGCGTAAGCGCGAGGCGGTGGAGGCGACGGACAAGGCGATGGCGCTGCTGACCAAGGTGGGTATTGCCGAGAAAACCAATGAGTACCCATCACGGCTATCCGGGGGTCAGCAACAGCGCGTGGCCATTGCCCGCGCTTTGGCGATGGACCCCAAGGTGATGTTGTTCGATGAGCCCACCAGCGCGCTGGACCCGGAGATGGTGGGTGAGGTGCTGGATGTGATGAAACAATTGGCCAGCGAAGGCATGACCATGGCCGTCGTGACCCACGAAATGGGCTTTGCCCGTGAGGTCGCGCAACGGGTGCTGTTCATGGATGCCGGCAAGGTTTTGGAAGACGCTCCGCCAGCGAAATTTTTCACCGCTCCCAAGGAACCACGGGCTCAGATGTTCTTGAAACAGGTTTTATAGTCATCCCGCGCTGGTTGTGAGAGTATGATTTAGCACACGTGATTCTGCTTGCCCTATTGAAATTCAACGCGGTTTCGGTTTGAGGGTCAGCCGGTGCTGTACGGGCCCAGGTTCCAGCGGTGTTGGTAGCCCCTTGGCCCAGGCTTCATGTCCCGCCCGGTAGTAGGACGATAGGGGATGGTCACTCTGCCCACCGGGCATATGTAGAATGCCGGAAGCTTCCTGGCTTGGCGCTACGACCAGTCGTTCTGATGCACCATTGGTGGAGGTCTGGACGCGCGGCATGTATTGATCGCCCGGCAGTGGTTGCGCCGGCATGTCTAGCCAGCCGCTCAACGAAGGTAGAATCCGGCTGAACGGATGTTGGATGTGAACTTGATTCTCAGCGCCCCAGGTGGAGGTCGCCAAGGGGCGGTTGTTGGCGGTCAACGCGGCTAGTGTTGTGTCTGCGGCGTCTAGCAACAACGCGGACCAATCGCGATAACGAGGATCGAGCAAGTGCAGCGGTTGTCGGGAAACCAGTTGCCATAGCGGCCCTTCGTGCTGGCGGAATGCGCCATAGTCGAATAAAGGATCGGCTTGCTGACAAGGGGCGATCAAGGGTGCGAATGCTCGCTGTCGAACCGCTAGGCGAAAGGTGCGTACCGCTCGATAGCCGACGGAATCCACCGTTGCCCGCCCCCCCCAGTCCATGACGAATTTCCGTAACTCCTTACGGCGTGGATCGGCGCGTAGCCGTTCCGGTGTCAACGTCGCTAGCAGCAGTCTATGCCAGCGCTCCAGAAACAACGCCCGATCGTCGAGCTGCAAGGCCAGAAAATCGGCTTCGGCGAGGCGTTCCTTGGCTTGCAAGCCATCACGAATCTGCCAGGCGCGTGCGCCGAGGGCGTAATCGCCATCACCCAGCAACGCTAGCCAGTCTCCATCCACCACTCGGCCATTGGCGGTCCACAGCCGACCGTCCGGTGGATCGACGATGCGTGGATATTCGGAGGACTCCAGCCAGCCTGACCAGCCGCGTTGGCCGTTGGCCCATGAGACAGGCAAGCGCCCATCGTGGCCAAAGCGGCGTGGAATGGGTCCGGCAATCGTCCAGGCGATGTGGCCATCGGCGCTGGCTAGCAACAAATTCTGTGCTGGAATGCCCGCCCGATGGGCGATGTCCAGCGCCGCCTCGAGCGTGTCGGCTTGTTCCAGCGCCAGCAGGCCTAAATTGACCGCTCGTGAATCATGCGCTACCCAACGTAGTGCGCGCCGCCGGTTGCGGTGGTCGCGATCTAGCACCGGCCCCCAAAGGGTTTCCAGGATATCCAGCGTTTCATTCGGCGCGTCCCGGACAGCGAGAATCTCCTGGATGGGTTCGAAAGCGCGCGGTCCATCAGGCGCCTGATAGTGATTGTCATCATCACCGGGTTCCAGCAACACCAAATCAGCCCAATCGCCTTGGCTATTGGTGTAACCCCAGGCAAGATGACCATTGCTGCCGGCGACGATAGCGGGCGTACCCGGTAGCGTGATGCCGGAGACGCGCCGTTCGCGGCCATTGGCGTCAAGATAGATCAGGGTCGCCCGATACCAGATATTGGGTAGGCGCAGCGGGAGGTGCATGTCGTTGGCCAACAACGCGCTGCCATGCTCAGTCAAACGACCGGCGACCGCCCAGTTGTTGCTACCTGGTGGCGGGTCGGATTCTATAGCCGCAGGGGGAAGATTCAGGGCGAAAGAAGAGACGCCACTCGGCTCGTAAGGAAGCGGAAGTTGAGGTGTAGGGGAAACCGGGAGCAGAGGGGTTGGAAGCGCAGGAAGTTGCTGGGTGCTGAAGATTTCGGGTCCAGGCGGAGGCAAGGTCACGAAGGGTTCGCCTTGCAAAGGGGTATCCCATTCGGTGCCGATCGGATCGAGAAATTCAGCCAGTGCGGGTGGTAGCTGATCATGCAACAGCCCGCGCGCCGATTCCCGTCGCCACTGTTGACCTTGCAGGTCCAGGTACATGGCATACACCGCTAGCAAGGTGTCTTCAGGTTGCCAGGGTTTGGGCGTGACCCGTAATAGCAGATATTCGAACGGTGCTTGGGAGAGATCGCCCAAGCCGGTATTGACCCCCTCGGTATAGGCTGCGATCAGTGCTCGCTCCTCGTCCGGCAGCGTCGCCAGCGCTTGCTGAGCGCGATGTCGGAAGCGGTGTAAACGGTGGGAGCGGTCCACTTCCAGCGCCATTGGGCCGAACCATTCCGCCAGTTCGCCTGCCGCTGAGCGGCGTAGCAGGTCCATCTGGAAAAAACGATCCTGGGCGTGAACGAAACCGGTGGCGCGCGCGATGTCCAGTCGATGGTTTCCGTGAATGGTCGGAATACCCAGTGCATCGCGCTCGACGGTCACTGCATCCTCCAATCCAGGTAACATGGCCGCTCCATCCAGGCGCGGTAGACTGCTGCGTAGCAAAACATACAACACGATGACAGCGCCGATCAGTAGAGCCGACAAGCCGCCACCGATCCAGAATATCCAGCGTCGCCAATCAGAAGGTATCGTCATTGCGTAATCTCAAACCGTTTTCCAAGGGCGCATGTTATGATTTTACGGCTCGCATCGCCTCATCATGTGAGTATGGCTCTAAATAACAATTTTTGAGGAAACCGCTATGGATCATTGTGCCCCTGATTGTGGTCGTCGTCGCTTCATCAAACTCACTGCTATTGGACTGGCTGCGGCGCCATTCGCCAGTGCTTTGCTGGGTAGCGCCGCCCGTGCGGCGGATATGGTCAGCGAAAGCGACCCCCAGGCGTCGGCGTTGGGTTACGTCGCCGACGCGACCAAGTCCACCAAGCGTACCGATGCCAGCGCGGCATGTCACAACTGTGGCTTGTATACCGGCAAGGAGGGTGAGGAAAGCGGCCCCTGTGCGATTTTCCAGGGTAAGCTGGTCCACGCTAATGGCTGGTGTACGGCCTGGGTCAAGAAGGCGGCCTGAATTTCCTGAGCCGGCAAAGGTTGGGTTGCCAAAGAGGCAGGCAACCCAACTTGAACTTGTTTCTTGTTTTTAGCCCTTGGCCTTTACGGAGTTGCCCCTCTTCAGGAGGTCGTTGCGGACTGAGCCTGAGCTCCGGGTTTTTGATACAGCCACGCCAAGAAGAGTTTGTAGCCCAGCACCAGGACCACCGCGCCGACGAAGAGTCCGATGATGCCTGAATTGATGAAGCCGCCGATGGCGCCCACGAAAATGACCGCCATCGGTACTTCGACGCCTCGACCCAGCAGGATAGGTTTCAGGATATTGTCCAGGAGCGTAACGAAGAGGCTCCAGATCAGGAACAGGATGGCTGGAATCGGGTCGGTCGTAGAAAAGACGTAGAACACGGTGGGCAGGACAATCAGCGCAACGCCGATTTGAACCACACTCAGCAGCAGACAGAGCAGAGCCCAAAGCCCGGCGCCGGGAATTGCCATCACCATGAAGCCGAGTCCGGCTAACAAGGATTGAATCAATGCGACGCCGAGAATGCCACGGGTGACGCTGCGAACCGTCGCCTCCGCCAGTTTGGCGAAATCCGCGCCGCTGTCGCCAGCTAGGCGGATCGCGATGGCTTGAGCGGCTTGGGCGCCTCCCTCGGCGCTGGCCAGTAGGAAACCGGCGATGATGATGGCGATGACGAACTGCAAGATGCCGAAGCCGACACCAGCCGCTGACGACAGAAGCCATGAGCCGGCTACCTTGAGCTGCGGAGCGATCCTGGTCAGGGTGGCGGAGAGGTCCTCAGAGGCCTCACCCCAGAAAGCATGGAGCTTCTCTCCGATCAGCGGCCAGCCCCGCATGGTCTCGGCGGGCGGCGGTACGCTGATCGTCCCCTCCTGCAAGCCTTTCGCCAGTCCCTGAACGCTGTCCACCAGCGTCGTACTCAACATGACCGTCGGGGTGATGAGCAGCGCCAGGCCGAGTACCGCGATCGACGTTGCCGCCATCCCGCCGCGCCCGCCCAGCATACCGCGTAGTTTGGCGTAGCCGGGGTATACAGCCACGGCGATGATGATGCCCCAAGCGATGGGGATGATGAATGGTTGGGCGATGTCAAAACACCAAGCCGCTAGCAAGATAATAACTCCAATGCGGATGGTGGCCTCCAAGGCATTACTTACGAAAACCTTTTGGTCGGTCATTTCTCGCTATTCCTCAATGAGGGTATGTCACTTCCCTCTTTTTCGATCCAGCCGCCAGACGAAATCCTCGATGATCTGGCGATATAATTCTTCCTTGAGCACCGTATCTTCAACGCCATGGTCGAGATTCGGGTTATCGTTGACCTCGATCACCACGACACCCTTGGCGGTTTGTTTCAAATCTACCCCATAGAAACCGTTGCCAATCAGATTCGCGGCCTTCATCGCGCTTTTGACCACGATCTCTGGAGCATCCTCGACCCGGAATGTCTTAGCGGCACCTTCGCGGAAGCCTCGTCCTTTACCCGGTTCGTGGTGGTAAATCTGCCAGTGTTCCTTAGACATGAAGTACTGGCAGACAAACAATGGGGTTTTGTTGAGAATGCCAACCCGCCAATCGAATTCGGTGTAGAGAAATTCTTGTGCCAGCAACAAGTCGGACGATTTGAACAGCTTGCCGGCCATATCCAGCAGTTCCGAGCGGTCATTGACTTTGAAGACACCACGCGAAAATGAGCCGTCGGGGATTTTCAACACGATGGGATAGAGAATCTCGCTGTCCACCCGCTCCAGATTGTCGCGACGGACGATCACGGTCTTCGGTGTGCGGACCCGGTGGGTACGCAACAGCTCATCCAGATAGACCTTGTTCGTGCATTTGAGAATCGAGTCAGGATCGTCGATCACCACCATGCCCTCACTCTCCGCCTTTTTGGCGAACTGATAGGTGTAATGATCGATGCCGGTGGTTTCGCGGATAAACAGTGCGTCGAATTCAGCCAATCGATTGTAATCCCTTTTCTCGATCAGTTCGACGTTGACGCTGCACTCGCGGCCCGCCTTGATAAATTGTTGCAGGGCCTTGGAGTCGGAGGGCGGCATTTCCTCCTTGGGATTGTGCAGCACCGCCAGATCGTAGCGGTAGTTGTTGCGTGCCCGAGGTTGCCGCCAGCGCCGACTGAGATAGGTCGTCAGCGCGCTCAGGAACATTTCATCCTGTTCCGTGGATAACGAATGCAGATGCAAGGCCTTGAGGGTGGCGATCCGCCATTTGCCTTGCCGACGGAATTCCACGCGCAGCAAGGGTGAGCGAAAGGCGTCGAACAATTGCCGGGCTAATTCTTGCAACTCCTTGGCTACGCATTGACCGAAAAAGATGTCCAGTTCAAAAGCCGTGGCGGTGAACCCGGAGCGGGGTTTGCCCAGCACCTGTTGGACGTGATCGTCCAGATCCTCGATGTCGAGGCTGTAAATGGATTTGCGGCTGAGATCGTTCAGGGTGCGCACACTGGGGATGACCCGGTGGCGGCGGGCTTCGGCTAGCAGCGAGCAGTAGTAACCGACGCTCAGATAGCGGTAGCTGCGGCATAGATTCAGCACCCGCAGGCTGCGCCCGGTGGAGTATTCGGGTTTGGCCAGATAGTCCTTGGCGGTGACCACCGGCAATTTGGGAAAATGAGATTTCCAGTCGGTAGGGTTCTCTACCAGAATGATGTGATCGGCCATCGGTGTAAAACGTCCTGACAAAGCGGATGGGTGCGGTTAAGACCGTGCCGGTAGTTCGGATCGGCAGTGGGAACGGTAAAGAATCAGCACGGCCTTTTGAGCAGCCTTGCCATAGCGGGCCATGCGCTGGAACTCCCGGTGTGGGATCGGCATGTTGACGGAATCGGTGACGGTTTCGCCGTTCTCGGCATCGACCAGTGGATCGTGGACGTAAATGTAATGATCGTCGAAACCGGTGACTACCACCCAATGCGGGAAGCGTTCACCATAGATGCGGTAGGAGCTGATCAGCACCAGCGGGATACCGCCTGCCTCGAATTTCTGCCGCAATTCATCGACCCCTAGGTTGCCGCAGTGTAGGGCGACTGGCAGTTGTTGCAACTCTTCGATCCAGTCTTCCTGTACTAGGCGCATCACTTCCTTTTTTTCCGGGTTGCGCACCGAGTCCACCAGGAACACCCCTTCCTCATTGACGTGGATTTCCAGATCAAAACCGCGTCGATAGGCCGACAGCGCCAATCCGTAAGGTCCGCAGCCGCCATGACCTGCGGTCATGAAGATCGTCGTCGCTTCACGCCATAGCCGCAGTTCCAATTTGCGGTTCAGTTCCAGCAGGGGGTCCAGGGCCTTCATTGCCATCATCAACGCTGCTGGGCCACAGGTGAACTCCAGGGTTTGTTGGTAGTACGGCACCTTGATCAGGGCAAGCCGGATCTGCGGAATCAGGCGCTTTTCGAAGCGTAGCGCCGCCATGTGATCTTCGTAATAATCCAGCACCTCTTTGAACTGACGGTAGCCATGACGGCGGAACAGGCCCAACGAGGGAGGGTTATCGCGGCGCACTTCGAGGCGCATGGACACGCAGTCGTGTTCCAGCGCAGCCGCTTCGGCGGCTTCGAGCAGCCGATCGCCGATTCGATGTCGGACGAAGTCCGGGTGGACCGCGATGGAATACAATCGGGCCATCGAAGTGCCGCGCGAGAACAAGAGCAGCACGTAACCGCAAATCCGGCCAGCATCTTCTTCGATTAGGGTGACAGCGTTGCCACGGGTCAGCAGATGCCGGAAACTGCGGCGCGACAGCCGGTCCGTGTCGAAGCAACGGTTTTCAATGGCCAGTAGGGTAGGGAGGTCGTCCAGGGTGGCGTAACGCAGCATAGCGGTTCAGAGCGGTTCCACAGGCAGGGAGCCATCAGAAGATGATCACGAATTAAGTCAGGGAGGCGAAACGGCTTGGTGACAGCGGTCGGAGGCAAACGCAGGGTACCAACCGAAATAATCTTGCTATTATCCGCGCTATTCAGGGTCACCGCCAGCGAAAATCATCATGCCGATCCCTTCAGCCCATCTATTGCAGCGTATTCAGCAGCTCATCGCTACGCCTTCAGTCAGCAGTGTGTCACCGCAGTTCGACCAGAGCAACCGGTCCGTCATCGATCTGTTGGCTGGCTGGCTGGAAGATCTTGACTTCAGCGTGTGTATCGAGTCATTGCCGGAGCGACCGGACAAGGCCAATTTGATCGCGACGTTGGGCAGCGGGTCCGGTGGTTTGGTGCTGGCTGGCCATACTGATACCGTACCGTTCGATGCGGGCCGCTGGCGTTTCGATCCATTCGGCGGTGTGATCATCGATGATCGGATCTATGGGTTGGGTTCGGCGGACATGAAGTCCTTTCTGGCGCTGGCTATCGACGCGGCGCGGGAATTTGCCGCGGGTGACCTGCGCCAGCCCCTGATCATCCTGGCGACGGCGGATGAGGAAAGCAGCATGCATGGCGCCCGGGCATTGGCAGCGGCGGGACGGCCCCTGGGACGCCATGCGGTGATCGGCGAACCGACTGGTTTGAAGCCAGTACGGATGCATAAAGGCATTTTGATGGAGGCGATTCGTCTGGAAGGCCGTTCCGGGCACTCCAGCAATCCGGCGCTGGGGGTGAGTGCGCTGGAAGGCATGCACGAGGTGATCGGTGAGTTATTGCGCTGGCGCGCAGAGTTGCAGGCGCATTATCGCCATCCGCTGTTCGAAGTGGCCGTGCCGACGTTGAATCTGGGGCATATTCATGGTGGCGACAATCCAAACCGGATTTGCGCCGACTGCGAGTTGCATATCGACATCCGGCCATTACCAGGGATGGCGCTGGCTGACTTGCGCGAGGAGTTGCACGGGCGCTTGAGCCGGCGCTTGGCGGACAGTGCATTGACACTGAGTTTCTTGCCACTGTTTCTTGGAGTCGAGGCGCTGGAGACGCCGGCGACAGCGGCGATTGTGCGAGCGGCGGAGGAGCTGACGGGCGCGCCGGCTGGGGTAGCCGGTTTTGGCACCGAGGGTCCGTATCTGAATGCGCTGGGTATGGAGACGGTAATTCTGGGTCCCGGTAGCGTGGATTGCGCCCATCAGCCCGATGAGTTTTTGCCGCTGGCGGCGATTCAACCGACGCTGGAAGTGCTACGGGGGTTGATCGAGCGGTTTTGTGTTCTGGCGGCGCCGGACGCCAGGTAGCTTGAATCCATGCATAACCTCCTTCTTATTTTCAGCGCGCTAGGACCGATTTTCGCGCTCATCCTGTTCGGCCTGGGTTTGCGGCGGGTTGGCTTTCCCGGCGACGGATTTTGGCCAGCCGCCGAGCGTTTGACCTATTTTGTGCTATTTCCAGCCTTACTGGTGCATCGATTAGCGCTGTCTCGCTTGGGCGATTATGCTGTCGGCTCGGTGGCAGTCGTGGCGGTCGTGGTGCTGTTGAGCATGACGGTGTTGATCTACAGCCTACGGCCCTGGTTGAAGATCGATGGACCGGCATTCACTTCGGTTTATCAAGGCGCGATCCGTTTCAATACCTATGTCGGGTTGGCAGTGGCAGTGGCGGTCTTTCATACCGAGGGCGGCACGGTGGCAGCGTTGATCATGGCGATCATGATTCCTCTGATCAATGTGCTGTGTGTGCTGGTGCTCAGCGCGCATGCCGGTGGATCAGCGACGATCTCCGGGGTATTGCGAGGTTTGATCACCAACCCGCTGATTCTCGCCTGCCTGATCGGGATCGGTCTGAATCTCAGCCAAATTGGATTGCCCTGGGGATCGGCGGCGGTACTGGAGATACTGGCGCGGGCGGCCCTGCCATTGGGATTGCTGGCAGTGGGTGCAGGGTTGCGATTGGAGGGATTGTCTCGTCCGGGGTTGCTAGTGGCGACTAGCAGTTTGAAACTGTTGGTTTTACCGGCGTTGGCGGCGCTGCTCTGCGGGATCGTGCAGCCGGGACGGATGGAGACTGCGGTGCTGATGACCTTCGCTGCCCTGCCGGGGGCATCCACCGCCTACATCCTGGCGCGGCAGATGGGTGGTGACGCCGCGTTAATGGCGGCCATCGTGACTGCCGAAACGGCGTTGGCGCTAGTGACCTTGCCAGCGGTGCTGGTCTGGGTGGTATGAACCTATTAAAACCAACGAACCATTGACTTATGACCTTTCTTCTTGCGTTGTAGATTGGAGGGTGATGCAATCCCCCTTTTCCTCCAACTCCTGTCTCGCTCACGGGAAAGGAGAGCGTCTTAGCGCGGGGCGAGGGTGGCATGAAAGGCTATCCTAAACTGGTTTCTGGGTGGCTATTGTAAATTACTGGCCCATAATTAGCGTTCAGACCGCTTTCAGCCGACCAGGGGATACAATTTGACAATACCCTCCAAGGCTCTGACTCTCAAACAAAATTACCTGTTGATGTGTAAAGAAAGTCTCTTAATCCTGCTCACCTTGATAGCCTTGATCGTGGGAGGGTGCGGTGAATCCGTTGATAAGATCCAGCCGATACCGCAGGAATCGGCATCCCCTGCGCCCGCTGCGCAACCTACGTCTACGCCGACAGTCGCCCTGGTCATGAAAACCCTGACCAACCCTTTCTTTATCGACATGGAAAAAGGCGCTCGTGAAGCGAAACGGGAGTTGGGCATTGAGTTACAAGTGAGAACCGCTGCTCAGGAAACGTCGATCGAACAACAAATCCAGATCGTGGAAGAATTGATTCACACTAAGATAGACGCCATCGTCATCGCGCCCGGCGACTCCCTGGAGTTGATTCCCGTGCTGAAAAAAGCGCAGGATGCGGGCATCGAAGTGATCAATATCGACAATCGACTAGATCCAGAGTACTCCACCCGTCTCCATTTACGCCGAATACCGTTTATCAGCGTCGATAATGAGCAGGGCGCCTATAAGGCGGGAAAATGGATCAGCGACCGCGTCAGCGCACCGACCAAGGCGGCGATTATCGAAGGGATTCGCGGCGCGGCCAATGCCGAAGCACGCCGGCAGGGAGCCTTGCGCGCGTTTGCCGAAAACTCGGCGATCACCGTGGTCGCCAGCGAAACCGCTCACTGGAAGATCGATGAGGGTTATCAGGTGGCGACAAAACTGTTCAGCACCCACCCGGATATCGGTGTGCTGTTTTGCGCCAACGACATGATGGCGCTAGGCGCCTTGAAATACTTGGATGAACAAGGCAACAACCAGGTGTTGGTCGCCGGTTTCGACGCTTTGGAGCCGGCGCTGGCGGCGATCCGCGCCGGTAAGCTGACTGCGAGCGTCGACCAGCAGGCCGCACAGCAAGGTTACCTGGGAGTCCAATATGCCGTGCGGGCGCTGGCGGGGGAAAGCTTGCCGCAGGAAACGCTTATCGACACCCGTCTGATCACGGTTGACACTTTGCCATAAGGCGATTCCAGGGATGCGCTGGCTCCGCTTTCACAGCAAAATATCAAATAAATTAATCATTTATTTGATATTTCTGAGTGTAATCCCGCTCCTGATCCTCGGCGTCAGCTCCTACCATATTTCTCAACGCACCCTGCAAGCGGAGGCCCAACGTCATACCTTGCAGTTGCTGCGCAATCAACGGGGCTATCTGACGTTACAACTCGAACAGGTCGAGGCATTAATCGCCAACATCTCCGGTGTCGAAGCCATTCTGGAAGCGCTCGGCACCGCAAACGCCAGAGTCGATGCCTATACCCAGCTCGCCACCCAGGCGCACATCGGCTATATACTGAACAATTATCTGAACTTAAAAGGATTAGTGTCCATCGACATTTTTACTGTCGGCGGCGATCACTACCATGTCGGCGATACGCTCAATGTCAGTCAGGCTGATGCCAGCACAGTGGAGAGCCTTTTTCAGGCCGCCATTTCCAGCGATCGCCTGGTGCTATGGAGCGGAGTAGAGAATAACGTCAACCTCAACTCCACTGAGAAACAGGTCATCACCGCCGCCAAGGTACTGCGGCGGGTGAACCGGAGAACCCTGGACCGGGAACCGGTCGCGCTGCTGCTCGCCAACTACGGCATCAATGATCTGTATGATCAATTTCACCAGATCGACTTAGGCAAAGACGCTTATCTTCAGGTCATCGATCAACACAACCGTCTTATTTATCATCCTAATCGGACGCTGATTGGCGCTTCGCTTGATCCAGTGTCTTGGCGTACGCATCTCGATCAGGACTGGAGCCTGGTCGCAGTGATTAACGATGAACCTCATACGATTAGTCATGTGGCAATGCCGCAAAACGGCTGGTACTTGGAGAGCATCATCCCTAATCGTACCCTGGCCGCAGGAGCCTCCCCAATCCAGCGGGTTACTGTACTCATCCTATCGGTTTGCTTTGGCATGGTCGCTTTGGTAGCCACGCTGTATTCCCGGCACGTGGTACAACCCGTTCAAGCCGTTATCGACAGCTTTAAGCGCCTGCGGGATGAGCGTCTGGATCTCAATACCCGGCTGCTGGTGAACAGTCGGGATGAAATCGGCGAATTGACGCGCTGGTTCAATCTTTTCATGGAAAACCTGCAGGCGCAGCGCACAGCCGAACAAGCGCTGCGGGAAAGCGAGGAACGCTATAGTCTCGCCATGCGTGGGGCGAATGACGGTTTATGGGACTGGGATTTGCAGCGTCAACAATTGTATCTGGCGCCACGCTTCAAGGAAATGCTGGGCTATACGGAAAACGATTTGAGCAACGATCCCATCGAATGGCTGTCGCGCATCCATCCCGCTGACCGACGCCACATGCAGGATGCGCTCACCGCCCACTTGGAGCGTCAGGCGCCCTACTTTGAATGCGAGTACCGGTTGTTACACAAGGATCAACATTACTTTTGGGTGCTCAGTCGCGGCTTGGCGGTGCGTGATAGCAACGACGCGCCCTACCGCATGGCTGGGTCCAGCACGGACATCGACCGTCGCAAGCATGGCGAGGAGCAACTGCGCCATCAAGCTCTACACGATACGCTGACCGGGTTGCCCAATCGCACAGCTTTCATGGATTACTTACATCAGGCCATTGAGCGTCATAAGCGATTTCCCGACCGGATATACGCGGTCCTGTTTCTCGATTTGGATCACTTCAAACTCATCAACGATACGCAGGGTCACAGCGCAGGCGATGCACTCTTGGTTGCAGTCACCCAACGCTTGCGCGGCAGCATCCGCACGACCGATACTCTGGCTCGTCTGGGGGGTGATGAATTCGTGCTGTTGCTCGAAGATCTCGATGATGTCCGAAACGTCCTACAGACCGCCGACCGTCTGCTTGAAACCTTGGCCCTGCCGCTGCTGGTCCTTCAGGGACAACAGACGGTCAACATTTCCGCCAGTATCGGTATTACCCTGAGTTCGCTGGCCTATGAGACACCGGAACAACTCCTGCGAGACGCCGATATCGCCATGTATCGCGCTAAGGCGTTGGGCAAAGCGCGCTATGAGTTGTTTGATGTGGGCATGCGCGACCAGATCCTGCGGCAGTTGACGCTGGAAACCGAACTGAAACAAGCGTTGAGGATTGGAGAATTTCGGCTTTGGTATCAGCCGATTGTGGCGATGCTTTCCGAACAGATTCATGGTTTTGAAGCATTGTTGCGCTGGCAGCATCCAGAACGCGGCCTACTCGCGCCGGGTGAATTTATGGCGACCCTGGAAAATACCGGACTGATTGTCCCGCTGGGGGTCTGGGTACTGGAGGAGGCATGCCGCCAGTTGGCGGATTGGCGGCACCGTTATCCGCCCGCCGCATCGCTCAAAATCAGCGTGAACTTGTCTGCTCGGCAATTTCAGCATGAGCATTTCGTACAGAGCGCGGTGGCGATCCTGGCCCGTACCGGCCTTCCAGCCTCGGCTCTGGCCATGGAGGTCACTGAAACCACGCTGATTCAAGATACGGCGGATGCCGCCGCCATGCTCAAGCAGTTGGAAAATCTGGGTTTTGAAATTCACATGGATGATTTTGGCACAGGCTACTCTTCGCTGAGCTATCTCGATACTTTCCAGGTAGATGCGATCAAAATCGATCGTTCGTTCGTTTCCAAGATCACCGCCAGTGACGAACCGCCTGGATTGATCAAAACGCTGATCGCCCTGGCGAAGGAGATGCAGATTAAGACGATTGCGGAAGGGATTGAGACCGCAGAGCAATGGGCCTGTCTGAAAGCGCAGGGTTGTCACTATGGTCAAGGTTACTATCTGTCACGACCACTCGCGCCACCAGCGGCTGAAGCGTTGTTGCAAGCGCTACTGGCATTTGAGCCACACGATTACCAACAAACTGCAACCGATTGTAGCATATGAGATATTTTTGACCTTGCCGAAAGACCAGTGTGGCCAACTTCCAAGCTTACTCTCCTCAAAAACTGTCCGAACCATTGATAGATATGAAAGAATTCATCATCGGCGGCGCACGCTCCGGCAAAAGCGCCTTCGCCCAGCGGCGAGCGATCGCCAGTGGTCTACACGTCGTTTATCTGGCCACGGCCCAGGCCGGCGACGCCGAAATGGCCGAGCGCATCGCCCGCCATCGAGCTGAGCGCCCTCTTGGCTGGGGTTTGGTGGAAGAACCGCTGGCGTTGGCGGCTGCCCTAAACGCTCACGCGGCCCTCGATCGCTGCTTGCTGGTCGATTGTCTGACCTTGTGGTTGAACAACCTGCTGGCCATCGGCGAAGGCCGTCTGACCGATGAAGTCGACGCCCTGTTGGAGACGCTACCGGTTTTGCCTGGCCACATTCTGCTAGTCAGCAATGAGGTCGGCCAAGGGATCGTTCCCGCCAATCCGCTGGCTCGACGTTTTCGTGACGAAGCCGGCTGCCTGCACCAGGCGGTTGCCGCCCTTTGTGACCAGGTTAGCTTTATCATCGCGGGTTTACCCCTCACGCTTAAGGATTGTTTGGTATGAGCCACCACTGGTTTGATGATCCCATTCTCGCACTTGACGATGGAGTGTATGCCGCTGCCTGTGAACGCCAGGCACAACTGAGCAAGCCTCCTGGATCACTGGGCCGGCTGGAGAAACTGGGTATTACCCTGGCGGCCATGCAGCGTACTCAACGGCCGCGCATCGAACAGATCTGGATCACCGTGTTCGCCGCTGATCACGGAGTGGTCGTCGAAGGCGTGTCTGCTTTTCCGCAGGCGGTTACCGCCGAGATGGTGCGCAATTTCGCCCGAGGCGGGGCGGCGATCAATGTCTTGGCCCAGGAATGGGGTGCGCGGTTGGATGTGGTGAATGTCGGTACTGCGCAACCGCTGGAAGAGTTGCCCGGCGTATTGGATGCTCGAGTCGGTCCTGGTACGGCCAATTTCGTGCATGAATCAGCCATGACCGTTGCCCAATTGCAGGATGCTTTGCTGGTCGGTCACCACGCGGCGGATCGGGCGGCGATTAACGGTGCGCAACTGTTCATCGGTGGCGAAATGGGTATCGGTAACACCACCAGCGCTGCCGCAGTCGCCTGCTCCTTGCTGGGTCGCCCTGCTGCGCAACTGGCGGGACCGGGGACTGGACTGGATGCTGTCGGCGTCAATCGCAAGGCGCTGGTCGTCGAGCGTGCTTTAGCGAAACAACGCAGCGACAAGCCGCTTGAAGCATTGCAGCGACTAGGGGGATTCGAGATCGCCGCGTTGACCGGCGCCTATTTGCGTTGCGGTCAGCTGGGCGTGCCGGTGCTAGTGGACGGGTTTATCGCGACGGTCGCGGTGCTGGTCGCCGTGCGGCTGCGACCGGCGCTAGCCACCTGGCTGTTCTACGCCCACTGTTCCGCTGAACCGGGTCACCGCCGATTGCTGGAGGTGTTGGAGGCAGAACCGCTGCTCGACCTCGGTATGCGTTTGGGCGAGGGTAGCGGAGCAGCGGTGGCGGTGCCAATTCTGCGCGTTGCCGCCGCTCTGCACACGCACATGGCGACCTTCACCGAGGCTGGAGTTTCGCAAGCATGAACGAATTCACAATCGTCGATCTGTTGCGCCACGGTGAGCCGGAAGGCGGTCAGAAATTTCGAGGAGCGATTGATGATCCGTTGAGTCCGCGCGGTTGGGAACAGATGCAGGCGGCGGTTGGCGATTATCGGGAATGGGAAACCATTATCAGTTCGCCGTTGATGCGCTGCGCGGCATTTGCCCGAGCATTGGCCGGGCAGTTGAATTGCCCGTTGGAAATCGTCGAGGAATTCACCGAGATCCGCTTCGGCGTTTGGGAGGGATGTTCGGTCGCTGAGGTGCATGAAACCGATCCGCAGGCGCTGGCGCGATTCTGGCGTGATCCGATTGCCTATCCGATTCCCGATGGCGAGCCGGTCACCGATTTCGACCGACGCATTAACCACGCCTGGCGCGCCCTGCTGGAACGCTATCGTGGTCGACATGTACTGCTCGTCGCGCACGGTGGCGTCATCCGCATGGTGTTACGCCAGTTGCTGGAAATGCCGGTACGGCGGATTTGGCGCATCGAGGCGCCTTTTGCGTCGTTGAGTCGGATGCGCATCCATCGCGATCCCGAAGCTGAACCGCACTTGGTGTTTCACAACGGCCGCCTGGCATGATCCGCGCACTGATCCTGGCTTTGCAACTGCTGACCCGACTGCCGGTTCCGGCGCTGACCTCACCACCGCAACCTCAGGAGCTGGGGCGGTCCGTGTTGTTCTTTCCCGTGGTGGGTTTGGTCATTGGGGCGTTGCTGGCCGGACTGCATACGGCCTTGTGGTGGGCGGACCCAGGGGTTCTGGCCGCATTGGTGCTGGTGGTTTGGGTGTTGCTGACTGGTGGATTGCATCTGGATGGTCTGGCCGACACCACCGATGCCTGGATCGGTGGTCAGGGTGACCGCCATCGCACCCTGGCGATCATGAAAGACCCGCATAGCGGCCCAGCGGCGATCACCTGTGTCGTATTGGTTTTGCTGAGCAAGTTCGCTGCCTTGCAGATGTTGTTAGCTGGCGATGCGTATGATGTATTGTTGTTGGTGCCGGTGTGGGGGCGCACCATGATCGTCTTGCTGCTGGTCACGACGCCCTATGTGCGACCGGGTGGGCTGGGCTCTCCCTATGCGGATGAGTTGCCGCGATTGACCAGTGCTCTACTGGTGGGGTTGGTGGCCATTGCGACTGTCGCGCTACTGGAGGGGTCAGGTGGTGTTTTGCTGGTGGTGTTGAGTATCGGTTTTCTCGGTTTGCGTCATGCCTGGATAACGCGATTGGGCGGTGTCACGGGGGACACGCTTGGCGCCACTTGCGAATTGCTGGAGACGCTGGCCTTGCTGGCGCTGACGTTACTGGTGGATTAGCGTCTTGGCCATGCTGGAGCTGATTCTGGCCTTTTGAATTCTGAGCTCGCATATGGATGCGCTGGAATCGACTTTCGACACGAACTTTGGCCGCCATTACTGATGGCGACATAGCAATCTTTGCAAAAATTCGCAAAATAGGGCAACTTCAACAAAAATTAAGAAAGCTTGACCACGTTGCGTCGCTTCGATGTTTAGCGACACCCTTAAGTTGTTTCGCGCCATGTAAATCTCTGGTACCCAACCTGCACACCCAAGGAGTGCTTTCATGAATCATCTTTCCTTCCCACGCCGCTTGTTGGCGGTTGCCCTGGCGGGCGGACTGAGCAGTCTGAGCGGTCTGGCGGGCGCTGCCGACACCATCAAGATCGGCGTCGCTGGCCCGATGACCGGCGGCTACGCCGCGTTTGGCGAGCAATTCTGGCGTGGCGCCAGCCAGGCGGCTGAGGATATCAACGCCGCTGGCGGCATCGGCGGCAAGCAAATCGAGCTGGTCAAGGGTGATGATGCTTGCGAGCCCAAGCAGGCAACGGCGGTTGCGAACCGATTATTAGATCAGGACAAGGTGGCGGCGGTAGTTGGCCACTTCTGTTCCTCCTCGACCATCCCGGCTTCTGAAGTCTACGCCGACGCGGGTGTCCTGGTGATTACCCCCGGCTCCACCAATCCTAAAGTCACCGAGCGTGGCTTACCGACCATGTTCCGCATGTGTGGGCGTGACGATCAACAGGGACCCTTGGCTGCGGATTTCATCGTGAATGAACTCAAGGCTAAGAAAATCGCCGTGGTGCATGATAAGGATACCTACGGTCAGGGTATCGCTGACGCCATGCGCGATCGATTGAAGGAGTTGCAGGCTGACGACCGGGTGGTGCTGTACGAAGGACTGACGCGTGGTGAGAAGGATTTCAACGCGCTGGTGACCAAGATCAAGGCGGCGGATGCGGATACCGTGTATTTCGGTGGCTTGTACAACGAAGCCGGCCCACTGCTGCGGCAGTTGCGTGAGCAGGGCTTGAAGGTCAACTTCCTCTCTGGCGACGGTAGTTTGGACCCGGCCATTGTGACTACCGCCGGCGGCCCCCAGTTCGTCGAAGGGGCCTACATGACCTCAGTTCGTGAAGCGCGCAACATTCCCACCAGCCAAGATGTGGTCAGAAAAATGAAAGAAGCCGGTTTCGATCCGGCCGGTTTCACGCTATACGCCTATGCTTCGTTGGAAGCCATTGCGGCGAGTATGAACGGCGCCAAGACCGGTGATGGCATGAAGCTCGCCGAGTGGCTCAAATCGCATACGGTGTCGACCGTGCTAGGGCCCAAGAGCTGGGATAGCAAAGGCGACCTCAAAGAAACCAGCTTCTCGTTGTTCATCTGGGGAGCGGACGGAAATTATAAGGAAATGCAGTAATAGTCCCAGGCGCCCCGCCCGCCCTCCTGGCGGGGGAGGGGCGCTGCTTTTTCTCATCACGCATCCGGTAATCCGCTCCGCATGGACTGGCATATTCTCGCCCAGCAGCTGGTCAATGGCCTGACGCTGGGTTCCATCTATGGCTTGATCGCCATCGGCTACACCATGGTGTACGGTATCGTGGGCATGATCAATTTTGCGCACGGTGACGTTTATATGGTTTCGGCTTATCTGACCGCGATTTGTCTGGCCGTCCTCTTCTCCTTCGGTATCGACTCGCTGCCCTTCGCCCTGTTGGCGACGCTGGCGACGACTCTGCTGATCACCGCCGCCTACGGCTGGACCATCGAGCGTATCGCCTACCGCCCATTGCGCGGCGCACCCCGACTAGCACCGTTGATCTCTGCCATTGGCATGTCGTTGGTGTTGCAAAACGGAGTGCAACTGAGCCAGGGCGCCAAGACTCAGGGGGTGCCTAGCCTGATTCCGGCGACACTGCGCCTTGGCGAAGGTAATGACTTCGTGCAGATTACTCTGGTGCAGTTGATGATCATCGTGGTTTCCCTGGCCAGCATGGCGATGTTGACTTGGCTGATCCAACGCACCTCGCTGGGTCGGCAATGCCGCGCGACGCAGCAGGATCGGCGGATGGCGGCGATTCTCGGCATCAACACCGACCGGATCATTTCCACGGTGTTCGTCATCGGCGCGGCCATGGCGGCGATCGCTGGGGTGCTGGTTACCTTGAACTATGGTTCTTTCGATTTCTACATTGGCTTTGTCACCGGCATCAAGGCTTTCACCGCTGCCGTGCTGGGTGGCATCGGCTCGTTACCGGGAGCTATGCTGGGTGGCTTGATTCTCGGTTTATCGGAGGCGTTGTTCTCCGGCATGGTCAACACGGATTACAAGGATGTATTCGCCTTCTCGTTGCTGGTGTTGGTGCTGATTTTCCGCCCCACCGGCTTGCTCGGTAAACCGGAAGTGGAGAAGGTGTAAGCGATGTCGCCTACCAGCAAGGTTCATTGGAATCTCGTGGTTCGCCAAGCTGTTCTGGAAGCCGCTGCGGCCTTCGTGCTGGCGCTGTTGTTGCTCGGGCCGATCGTCGGTTTGGTGCTGGACGGTTATCAAGTCCAGAACGAATTGCAGCGACCGTTGCTGATCGCTGCGATCATCGCGGCTGGCCGATTTCTGGTGACGCTAGCGTTGCAGACTTCGATCGGTCAAGCTGTGCTGGAACGCTTCAATGCTCGCCGCCGTCAGCCCGGCGTCTTGGTGGTCAGCGCCTCGGAAAGCGACCGGCAACGCTGGTGGTTATTGATCATGGTCGTCGTCAGCTTGAGCGTGCCGTTTCTAGCCAGCAAATACTGGCTGACCGTACTGATTCAAGCCATGATCTACGTGTTGCTTGGTTTGGGTCTGAATATCGTGGTCGGACTGGCCGGCTTGCTGGATCTTGGCTACGTCGCCTTCTACGCCGTCGGCGCTTACGGATTGGCCTTGGGCGCGCAGTATCTCGACTTGGGCTTCTGGAGCGCGCTGCCGTTGGCGGCGATGCTAGCCGCGCTGTTCGGCGGCGTACTCGGCTTCCCGGTATTGCGGATGCACGGCGACTATCTGGCCATCGTCACCCTGGGCTTTGGCGAGATCATCCGCTTGGTGCTGAATAACTGGTTGGAATTCACCGGTGGTCCCAACGGTGTTTCTGCTCCGGCTCCCCAATTGTTCGGCTTGGAATTCACCCGTACCGCCAGAGACGGCGGGATGCCCTTTCACGAATATTTCCAGATCAGCTACGATCCTCTGCACCGCTTCATTTTTATCTACCTGGCGTTGTTTCTGATCGTCTGCCTGATGGTGGTAGTGGTCACCCGCCTGCGCAATATGCCAGTGGGTCGCGCCTGGGAGGCGTTACGCGAGGACGAGATCGCCTGCCGCGCTTTGGGTATCAACCATGTCCTGGTCAAATTATCGGCGTTCATGATGGGCGCGACGGTGGGCGGAATCGCCGGAGTCTTCTTTGCGACGTATCAGGGTTTCATCAATCCCATGTCGTTCAATTTCTTCGAGTCGGCGCTGATTGTCGCCATCGTGGTCTTGGGTGGACTGGGTTCCACCACTGGGGTGATTGTGGCGGCGGTGGTGTTGACCATCCTGCCTGAATTGTTGCGCGCTTTTGCCGATTATCGGGTATTTACCTTCGGGGTGTTGATGGTGCTGATGATGATCTGGCGGCCGCGTGGCCTGATGCGTCCCCGGCGGCGGGCTTTCGAAGTCAAAGGACTATGCCGGTGACCACCGATCCGATCCATCCGCCGATTCTGGAGGTGGCCGGATTGACCATGCGTTTCGGTGGTATCCTGGCGCTCAACGATGTCAGTTTCGAGGTCAGGCGCGGCTCGATTTCCGCTTTGATCGGTCCCAACGGTGCCGGCAAGACGACCGTGTTCAATTGTCTGACCGGGTTCTACAAGGCGACGGAAGGCCAGATTATGCTGCACACGCCGCGCGCCACGACCGATTTGATGAATATCCTCGGCCAACCGTTCCGGACTAGCGACTGGATCAACCCCGCAAGCTTTGCCAACCGGTTGTATTACAAAATGCTCGGTGGCACTCATCGGGTGACCCAGGCTGGAGTGGCGCGTACTTTTCAGAACGTGCGGCTGTTCAAGGAAATGACTGCGATCGAGAACCTGCTGGTCGCTCAGCACCTGCAACTGAACCGCAACTTGGTGGCGGGTCTGTTGCAAACGGCGGCCTACCGTCAGTCCGAACGCGACGCCTTGGAGCGTGCTTACGCCTGGCTCAAGGTTTTCGGGCTGGCGGAGGATGCCAACCGTCTGGCGGGAGAATTACCTTATGGTCACCAGCGGCGTCTGGAAATCGCCCGGGCCATGTGCACCGGGCCCCGGTTGCTGTGCTTGGACGAACCGGCGGCTGGATTGAACCCTCGCGAGACCGTGGAATTGAGCGAACTGATTCGCCGATTGCGCGACGAGCATGGCGTCACGATTCTCCTGATCGAACATGATATGGGCCTGGTGATGGGTTTATCGGAGCATATTGTGGTGCTGGATTATGGCGAGGTGATCGCGGATGGTGATCCGCATACCGTGGCGCGGCACCCGGCGGTGCTGGCGGCCTATCTTGGAACCGAAGCGGTGCATGACGATGAGTCATGACGAGCCGTTGTTGCAAATCCACGAGTTGGATGCCTGCTACGGCCCGATTCAGGCGTTGCACCAAGTCTCCCTGTCCATTGCTCCTGGCGAGATCGTGACCCTGATCGGCGCTAATGGGGCCGGTAAATCGACGTTATTGATGAGTCTGTTTGGCGATCCGCCGCCAGCCAGGGGTTGGATTCGTTACCAGGGTCACGACATCACCGGCTTGCCCACTCATGAAATCGCCCGACGGGGCATCGCGCAAGCCCCCGAAGGGCGGCGGATTTTTGCGTCGATGAGTGTGGAGGAAAATCTGTTGATGGGGGCGATACCGGTCGGGATGGAGCATATGGACGCCGACCTGATCAAGGTATTCGAATTGTTTCCCCGCTTGAAGGAACGGCGTAACCAACGAGCGGGCACGCTCTCCGGCGGGGAGCAGCAGATGCTGGCGATTGGTCGGGCGTTGATGAGCCGGCCCCAGCTGCTGCTGTTGGATGAACCTAGCCTGGGACTGGCGCCGCTCATGGTCCAGCGCATTTTTGCCACGATTCGCGAGATTCGTGACAGCGGCGCGACCATTTTCCTGGTGGAGCAGAACGCGCATCACGCCTTGAAATTGGCGCAACGCGGCTATGTGCTGGTCAACGGCGAAATCCGTTTGTCGGGCACTGGCGAAGAATTGTTGGCCAATCCCGAGGTGCGACGGGCGTATCTGGGCGGGCGGGGTTGAGGAGCGGTGCAGGAATAACCGCAAAATCCAAATGATGGCCGCTCATCACCTCGATGTTTCTGGTCATTCAAGCCGGCGATCGGCAAAAACCAACCGCTCCAGCCCGATACACACCACGGCGTGGGTCTGAAGTTTGAGTGGGCCGCCAGTAGCTTCCAGGGCTGAGCGGTAACGGGCCAGTTGCGCTTCCGCTTCCCGCAGAGTGTCCGCCACCGCCGGCAGGGTGCGCAGTTGCTCCTGCGTGCGCGCCGCCAGCTCGGCGCCAGTCAGGCCCACCGCCTTCAGGCCCACCGCCTTGAACTCCAGCAGGTGATCGAGCAGGGCGTATTGGCGCATATCGGGCCGCACCCGCAGCAGCAAATCGCCGTAGCCCCGCCCCAGCGCCGGCTCCGAGTCGATCAGGTAGAATGCATCGTTGAACAGCGTGACCAGAAACGCAGTTTTGACCACTAGCTCGTTGCTCCAGCGTAGGTCACGGTTGTCGAAGACTTTGAAATAGCGTTGTTCGAGAAAGTCGCACAACGGACCGAGATCGCCAGTGGCGTAGAACCGCTCGACCACCCGCTGTCGCTGTTCCTGGTCGCCGTAGTCCGGCAATACCTGCTCCTGGAGCCGCTCGGCGTACAGCTTGCGGATCACCTGATTGGGAATGGTCAACAGCAGCTTGCCCAGGGCATCCCGCCCGGCCAAGGTGAGCACGCCGAAGTAGTAGAGCAGAGTGGCGAGAAAAGCGGGGTCACGCGGCGCGCTCAGCATGTCCTGCACCCCGAAGCGGTTGACCAGTTGCGCGACCGTGATCGGGTGGCTGGCATCCAAGGCGCGATTGACCAGCGTTTCGCCATGCGGCAGCCGGGCGACATACTGAATCCGGTGGCGGTCCATCGCCAAATTGTCGTCGAGCATCTGGCGTGGATAGCGGCCATAGCGGCTGAAGTAGTCCAGAAAATACAGCGCCAGGGTCGGGTTGTAGAGTAACGGGTTATCCCCCTCGCCAAAGCGGTAGCCGTTGTAAAGGCGCTGGAGCAAGCCGAGAATCTCCGGCATGCGTTCGTCCGGTAGCGAACGGGCCGCCAGCACGCCTGCTATCGCCTCGGCCAGTTCGCCAGTGGTGAAGCCGCACAGGTCGTGATAGTCATCGAGATGGGTGATGTCCTTGGCCACGTTGTAGCCGCTGGTGATGTCGCTGAGCACCACCGGTGAGATACCCGTGATGAATACCCGATCTAATCCTCGTCCCCCGGCAGCGGATTTCACGGCCTTGAAGAAGGTCTTGATGGCGCCTTCGCCTTGCACCAGTTCTTCGTAGCGGTGGGCGCCTCGTAGCGGGCTGACCATCACTTCGTTGGCGAAGTTGTCGTATTCATCGATCAGCAGGTAGAGCTTGTAGGGCGTCGTGGAGATGGCGGTGAGCAGGCGTCCGAATGACCACAGCGCGTCGCTGGGATGACATTCGATCGGATGCTCGATCATGTCCCGGTAGCGCGTGGCGAATGCTTCGATGGCGTCGTTGACGTGGCGATGGAGTGCAGCGGCAATCGCGTCGGCGTCGCCTTTGGGGTCCACCGCTGAAAAATCCCAGCGCATCATAAAGTAGCGGTTGTGTAACGGGGTCGGATTCCGGCTGATTTTCAGCCCCCCGAACAGCCGCTCGAAGTCCACCGCCCGCGCCAAGTCATAATAGTTTTCCAGCGTGGACAGCCATAGGCTCTTGCCGAAGCGGCGTGGCCGTAGAAACAGCAGTTGGCTGCCGGCCTCCTCGATCCGGGCAATGCGATCCGTGCGATCCACGTAGAAGTAACCTTCCTCCCGGATCTTGCGAAAATCGGCGATGCCGTAGGGAAAACGCATGGTCGTCATCTCGCGGAATGAGCGGAATGTGCCGCAGTACCTGCATTTTAGGTTCTTCGAGGGTTCTTGTGGAACTCACGCGGTAGGTCGGGCAAAAGCGTCGCGTTGCCCGACAGGAAAGAGCTTCAAGGCGGGAAGGATGTCAACAGTGTCTCTAGGCTTCGAACCCGCTGCTAGTAAAGACCAGTCGCTCCAGCCCGATACACACCACGGCGTGGGTCTGAAGTTTGAGTGGGCCGCCAGTAGCTTCCAGGGCTGAGCGGTAACGGGTCAGTTGCGCGGTGGCGGCAGTGAGTTGTTCGGCCACGAGGGGTAGGGAGCACAGTTAGTCTCGGGTGCATCGGCTCAGGTCTTCACGGCTCAAGCCCAGCGTTTTTAGACTCAGGGTCTTGAACTCCAGCAGGTGGTCAAGGAGCTGATATTGGCGCATGTCGGGGCGCACGCGCAGCATCAGGTCGCCATAACCCCGTTCCAGGGCTGGCTCCGAATCCATCACATAGAAGGCATCGTTGAACAGCGTCACCAGGAAGGCGGTCTTGACGACTAGTTCGTTGCTCCAGCGCAAGTCTCGGTTATCGAACACCTTGAAATAACGTTGCTCGATGAAGTCGCACAACGGACCCGGATCGCCGGTGCTGTAGAACCGCTCGACCACGGCTTGCCGTCGTTCCTGATCGGGGTAATCCGGCAGCACTTGTTCGCGCAGGCGCTCGACGTACAGCTTGCGGATCACCTGATTGGGTACGGTCAGCCTGAGCTTGCCCAAGGCGTCGCGCCCGTCCAGGGTGAGCACGCCGAAGTAGTAGAGCAGGGTGGTGAGAAAATCGGGGTCACGCGGCGCGCTCAGCATGTCCTGCACCCCAAAGCGGTTGGCCAGTTGGACGACGGTGAGCAGTTCGGCAGGGTTCAATGCGGCGTTGACCAGTGCTTCACCGTGCGGCAGCCGGGCGACGTAGTGAATCCGATTGCGATCCATCGCCAGGTTATCGTCGAGCATTTGGGTCGGGTAGGCGCCATCCTCAGCCAGATGCTTGAGAAAATACAACGCCAGGGTCGGGTTGTAGACGCACGCGACGTTTTGTGGAGCGAAGCGGTAGCCATTGTAAAAGGTTCGCATCATGTCCAGCGCTTCTTTCACGCGCGCTACCCCGAGGCCGCGCAGAGCCTCTTGCACTTCCTCGGCGTGGAATCCGCACAGATCGTTGAAACGCGGTGACAGGGAAACGTTTTCGGCCACGTTATAGCCGCTGGTGATGTCGCTGAGCACGACCGGCGAGATGCCGGTGATGAACACCCGATCCAGGCCGCGCCCCTCCGCAGCATCCTTGGCCGCTTTGAAGAAGGTCTTGATCGTACCTTCACCCTGGACCAGCTCCTCGTAGCGGGGCGCGCCACACAGCGGGCTGGCCATCACTTCGTTGGCGAAGTTATCGTGTTCGTCGATCAGCAGGTAGAGCTTATAGGGGGTGTGGGATATCGCGCCGACCAGCGATTGCAGACTGGCGATGGCATTGTCCGGCTGAATACGCACCGGATGTTGGAGCCAAGGCGCATAGCGGGCCACACTGTTCTCGATCTGGGTGTTGATGTGGTCGAAGAGCGTTCGGCGGATCGCGGTGTGATCACCGCTGGGGTCCACCACGGAAAAGTTGAGCTTGAGGACGAAGTAGCGATTGCGCAGCGGGGTGGGGCTCTGAGCGATTTTCAGCCCACCGAACAGCCGTTCGAAGTCGTCTGCCCGTGCCAGATCGTAATAGTTCTCCAGCGTGGACAGCCACAGGCTCTTGCCGAACCGGCGTGGACGGAGGAACAGCAGTTGACTGCCCGCCTTTTCGATGAGTGGGATGCGGTCGGTGCGATCGACGTAGAAATAACCTCCCTCACGGATTTTGTGAAAATCAGCGATGCCATAGGGAAAATTGATGATTTTCATTGGTTTCTCCCTCATAGCGCTCAACGTCAAATCCACAATGCTGGCAGGCAGGTTTCGGCACCGGCTCCCGGAAACAGTTCGGACAGTGTGTGTCCTTGTTCATGGAAATACTTCTCCAGTGATGAGAAGATCGGTTCTTCGAGGGTTCCTGTGGAATGGATGCTGCAACCAGCGCGCCGGTCGGGCAGCGCGACGCTTATGCCCGACCAGCGGTGAAGGTTCCACAAGAATCCTCGAAGAGCTATTTTCTTCAACATGAATATAACGAGGAATCATCATCTTATGGGTACAGTCGCAGCAGGCGCCAAAATTCCGTGTCGGGTATGCAGAACGCTGGATATCGGGGACTTCTCCATCCTGCATCAACTCACTTGGTTCAATATGGCCATCCACAGCAATGCCGAATATGCCAAGGGCACCTGGTTCAAGGAACGCTCTCTGGCCGGCCCGATCATCTTTGCCGTCGCTGACGGTTTGGTTCACCATGCGGACACAGTCGCCGAATTTCTGGCCCAGGATGGCTATGAAATCCATGCCTACATTGGGGTGGATCAGCTCAAGATCACCTCTCCCGTGCTGTTTGGGGATACTCTCAAGGCCGATGCCGAAGTGGTCGATCTGCGTCCGACTAAAAACCCGGAACGGTTTCTGTTGATCTACAAAAACAGCACCTCTAACCAGCGCGGCCAGCAAGTCATCGAATACCAGACGACTCTGTTGGTGGCTAAAAAAACCACGACCGGTTCTTAAGATGATTTCAGCATCAACTCACATCATTATCGTGCGTAGTTATATCTGCGGGAGGGGTGTTCGCAGTCGGAGGGGCGTTGTTTTTATGCACGTATTTACAACTCAAGGCGTGTACTCGTGCGACCTATAATGATCCCCGCGCCTCCCAGGATGGCGAGATAATTTGCTCGGAGCGTCTACGGCAGACTGTTTCCAGATCCTTGAGGATGGTCTCCATGCCGATCAATTTTTCCAGAATGGCGCGGATATCGCGCAGGGTGAAAATCACGTCGACATCCATTTCCAGGTATTTTGCCCGCTCCATGCTCTCCGTTTGCTCGATCGCGGATTGAATGCTCTCCGACTTGTCCACTTGCGTACCGAGCAGGCGGATGAATACCCGTAATTTTTGACGCTGCTGGCTTAACCATTCGTTGTACAAATACAGCATTTCATAGCCATCTTCGATCGAATAGGCCTTATAGCGAAATTTTAGTTTGAGATCATCGAACGTATTGCGCCGGAGAATCTTGCCAGCTTTCCAGTCATCGATGGTTTGCTGAAATTCAATCGGTAGGAAGTCCACATCGGCTTCGATGCGATTCTTGATGAATTCCAGATCACGGATTTCTTTTTCGACCTGTTCGGCGGTCGAACGAACCTGTTGATGTACCGCCTCGGCGCGGCTGGCTGTCTTGGTCTGTGGCTGATCCAGCGTCGCGGAAGCCAATTGTTTGCCTTCTCGCTCAGCTTCGACCCACTCGGCAATGGCATCCTCGACCGCCCGTAGTCGCTCTTCGTCTGCCTCGATCTCTCGGCGGTCTTCACTGGTGCGTTGCTGGCGCGCCCGTTCGGCCTCTGCCTGCTCGGCGGCGGCCCATTCGGCAATGGCCTGTTCTACGGCGGCTTTCTCCAATGCAGCTTTCTCGGCGATCGCTTTTTCGACAGCTGCTCGCTTCATCGCCAGTCGTTCTGCTGCAGCCCGTGCGATGGCTGCGCTGTGCGCGGCGGCTTTGTCGGCGAGCGCTTTTTCCGCAGCGGCCTTTTCCGCCGTCGCGCGTTTGAGCGCCGACAAGCGTTCTGCAATCATGTGTTTCCGCTGCCGGCTGTAGCGCAGGAGCAACCAACCGCCGCCGCCCATAATCGCCGCTATTCCTAATAACACGATCACGCTGGTGATTTGCCAACTACTCATAGGTCCGCCTGTCCAAGCCATTGAATCCGGTAAACTGTCACTGTGATCACTCTATTACACTGTCGAGATCAGGCGCTGCCGCCTCTGGTCAGGCTTCGCCTCCAAACAACTCTAGCAGCCGAGGCAGCAGGAGTGCGAGTTCTCCCGTCATTAATGCAAATTCGGCATCGAATACGGCTTCAGGAGAATCGGTCGCCATATCTAGCAATGACTCGCGAACCACATCGAGAAATTGCACGCGGCGCACGATCAGCGCTTCGTCGAGCACAAACGCCAGTCGCTCGTTCCAAATCAAGCCTAGCCGGGTCACTTGTTTGCCGGCATCCAGGTGAGCGCGAATTTCATCACCGGTCAAATCCTGACCTCGGCAGCGCACGACACCACCGGTTTCTCCGCCCTCGCGCAACTCGCAGCTATCGCCCAAGGCGAATTCAGCCGGCGCCTGGCCTTCCACCAGCCAGGCGGTCATGACCGCCGCTACCGATTGCTTCACTTTGGGCGGCGCAATGGGTAACGAGCCGATGGTTTCACGCAAAGTTCCCGTGATTTCTTCCACCCCGCGTGGACTGGCGCTGTCCACGACCAGCCACCCAGTCGCCAGGTCCAGATAGACATAACCGAGTCGGCTGCGAGTGAGGGCGCGCGGTAGCAATTCCTGAACCAGTTGATCGCGTAAATCCTGCTTTTCTCGCCGCCGCACGGGGCGTCGCTGTTCGTCTTCTATGAGGGCGATGCGCTCAGCCAGCGCTTGATTGACGACGATCGGCGGCAGCACTTTCTCCTCGGTGCGCAGACACAGCAGCCAGCGCCCGGCCACGGCATGAACCTGATCGCGGGCCTTGCGCCCCAAGGGCGGCGTCCAGCCAGTCGTGCTGGGTTGATGACTTGGACAGGGTTGAAAAGCGCGCCGCTCCAACTGGGTCGCCAATGTTTCGATCGACAGAGATAGCGGTTCGACCAGACGAAACAGGCTGAGATTTTTAAACCACATGGAAAGCTTCCGTATTCACGAAAATGCCGATTATCCGCCAATGCCCTACTATCGCCAAGTTAACTGGCTACGTCTATTTCGCATGATAAAAAATTCAGAGCAACATATTGCGCCACAACAAAAATCGCGCTATGCTGCAACCGCACAATTTCGCTATGACCGATCATTCCCCAGGAGAAAGCATGATGAGTAACGATGTGTTGGCCAAAATGTCCGAGCAGTATCAAAGCGCTTTGAGCCCAGTGATCAAAGCCAACAAGTTGTCCGCCGCCAACTTGGAAGCGCTGGTCAATTTCCAGATGAGCACTTTGCAGTCGTATGTCGATATGGCTATGACGCGTATGAAAGCCGCTGCTGACATCAGTGATCCAGCCGGTTTACAGGCTTTTTTGACCGGTCAAGCGGAGACGATCTCCAGTCTGAACCAGAAGTTCATGGATGACACCAAGGCGTTGGGTGATTTGATGGGACGTTTCAAGAGCGAATTTGACAAGCTGGTCAAGGAAAGTCTGCCGTTAGGGAAATGACGCATTGAAAAACGAGGGACGAGCTTCTCGCCCGTCCCATCGGCGGGAAGCCGATTCTGCATTTTCTGCTTCTTCCTATGTCCAGAACTCGGATCGTCGTCGGCTTGTCTGGCGGGGTGGATTCCTCGGTAGCTGCTCTGTTGTTGGTCGAGCAAGGGCACGAAGTCCACGGTGTGTTCATGAAAAACTGGGAAGAGTCCTTCGCAGCCGGCTATTGCGCCGCTGCTGAAGATCTGGACGATGCACAGGCGGTGTGTGCAGCGCTGAACATTCCTCTGCACACGGTCAATTTTACTGCTGAGTATCAGGAACGGGTGTTTCGCTACTTCCTGGAGGAATATCGCCGGGGTCGTACTCCGAATCCGGATATTCTGTGTAATACCGAGATCAAGTTTCGCGCTTTTCTCGATCATGCGCGCCGGTTAGGTGCGGATGCCATCGCCACCGGTCATTACGTTCGGCGCATCCAGCGGAACGACCGCCAGTACCTGCTCAAAGGCCGCGATCACAGCAAGGATCAAAGCTATTTCCTGTATGGACTGGACCAGCATCAGCTGGCCAGCGCCCGATTTCCCGTGGGCGATTTATTGAAATCCCAGGTTCGGGAACGAGCCGCTGCCGCTGGGTTGGTTACGCACGCCAAGAAGGATAGCACCGGCATCTGTTTCATCGGGGAGCGTCGATTCCGAGAGTTTCTGAACCGCTATTTGCCTGTCCAGCCCGGACCGATTCACACCGTGGACGGTCAGTCGATCGGTGAGCATGCTGGTCTGATGTTCCACACGATTGGCCAGCGCCAGGGACTGAGGATCGGCGGGCAACGCGCAGGCAACGGCGAACCCTGGTATGTGGCTGGAAAAGACCTGGAGCGCAATATTCTGATCGTCGCTCAGGGTCGCCAGCACCCAGCTCTGTTTCATCGTCGGCTGTACGCTTCACAATTGCACTGGATTGCTGGAGAGTCACCCTCTCAGTCGTTGGCGGGTTGCACAGCCAAGATCCGCTACCGTCAACCGGATCAGATTTGTCTGCTAGAAGCACTGGAAGGAGATCGTGCCGAGGTCCATTTCGCTGAACCGCAGCGGGCTATCACGCCTGGCCAGTCGGTGGTGTTTTATCGGGGTGATGAATGTCTGGGCGGTGGAATCATCGAGACCGGCTACAATTGACCCAATGCCCCCTCTGTCACTCATGACCCGAAACTCATGCCTAAAACTGATCATGATCGTGTTATCGCCCTGGCCGGCTTGATGCAAGCGGTCGATCTGGTGCGCAGCATCGCGCTCCGGGGGCAAATCGATGCAGACGATTTTGAGACCTGCATGACCAGTTTGCTCCAGATCGACGCATCCAGTAGCGCAGACGTGTATGGCGGGGTCGCCCGGTTGCGTTCCGGCCTGCGCTTGCTGGAACAGCAACTTCATAATCCGCGAGACAAGGAATTGACCCGCTACGTGGTGATCCTATTGAGCTTGGAGCGCACGCTAGCGCGGCGGAAGGACCTGCTGAACGTCATTAGCACCGGCGTCGGGGAGATCACCCGGAATCTGGCACATTTTCCGGTGACGCACAGCAACACTGTCGCCCGGTTTGCAGAACTCTATCTGCAAACGATCAGTACCCTATCGCGGCGCATCATGGTCAGCGGTGCGCAAATTCACCTCAACAATCCAGAAAATGCGAATCGAATTCGCGCGCTGTTGCTGGCTGGGATTCGAGCGACGATTCTCTGGCGGCAAAGTGGCGGCGCCCGGCTCAGTTTGTTGCTGCGGCGTAATGTCCTGCTGCGCGAAACCCGGTTGTTGCTGGCCGAGCTAGATTGATCCAGCAGGTCTTTGGGCGCTTATCGCACCAGCAACCAGACGGCCATGGCCGCGATTGCCAGCACCGCCAACCCTAGCCATGGACTTACCATGCGCGGTGCCCGATCGATCTGCTCTGGTGGCAGGTGTTTGCGACCGCTGAGCATGGGATGAATCAGATTTTCTCGTTTGACCAGCAGATAGAACAACACGGCCGAAATGTGCATAGCGATCACGGCCAGTAGCAGATTGAAATTGAAGTGGTGAACACTGGTCAGCCAGTCGCTCGTATCTTTCGATACCCAGGCGTATAACGGTCCCTCGACCATGATGTCGTCATTGGCGAACAAACCGGTGCCGGCCTGAATCAGGAGTAGCACCAGCATCGCAATGATCGACCAGCCGCCCATCGGGTTGTGTCCGAGATAAAGCGGCGTTTCACCGCGCAGTAATGCCTTGCCATAAGCCAACGCTGTGCCAGGACCACGCACAAAGTCACTGAAGTGCACGGTGTCGCTGCCCACGAACCCCCAGATTAGGCGGAATAACACCAATGTCAATACGGTATAACCCCCCCAGATGTGATAATCCATGCTGCTGCTTTGCTCGGCAGTCCACCACTGGACGAGCATCAATGCGACCAGAATCCAATGAAACAGCCGGGTTGGCAGATCCCAAACGGTGACGGCGTGCAGGGTTTTTGGTTGTTCAGCCATTTAAGTATCCTCGATGAATATGGGTTCAATATAAGGCTATAAACTCTGGGTGTTGTTGCACTTGAGGGGAAAATAACAATGATTCGCAATGCTGCAATAACTCCCTTGACCTGGAATAGTCACTTGGGTTAATTTGAAACCCATGAAGCCTACACAATCCCCCGAACGGTTTGAGCTGCGACTGAGTCACCCGACCTCCTGAATGGAGCGTCGGGGTTTGCTTTTGCAGATTAGCACTAGAACTGTTCACGAGGATTGCCCCTATGCTTGGCCCTTGCCGATTTCGCCTTACCTTCTTTTGCATCCCTGAAGATACCCATCGCTCGATCTCTACGCCCGCCCTTTCTCTGGCTCTGCGGCGACTAAGTCGCGGTCGTCAGGCTTAGCGGCGGCCTGGCGGCCGTATTGCGCCGCATCGCGTTCCTGAATCACTCATTTGCTCCCTCATCCTGACCTTCTTTGGCGGGAAGAGGAATACTGAACATCGATCGAAGAGAGAGGATTTGCTCATGAAGACTGACGCCACTCGTAAATATCGTCCCTTCCCGCCGGTTAGCTTGCCAGACCGGCAATGGCCCTCGCGAGTGCTCACCCAGGCGCCGATCTGGTGCAGTTCGGATTTGCGCGACGGCAATCAGGCGCTGATCGAGCCGATGGATCGTGAACGCAAGCTCCGGTTTTTCGAGTTGCTGGTCCGTATGGGGTTCAAGCAGGTCGAAGTAGCCTTCCCCTCGGCCTCGCAGACCGACTTCGACTTCGTGCGGGAGTTGATCGAGCATGGATACATACCAGACGACGTGGCTATCCAGGTGCTTACCCAATCCCGCGAGGAGTTGATTCGCCGTACCTTCGAGAGCCTACGCGGTGCCAAACGCGCGATTCCGCATCTCTACAATGCGACTGCGCCGATATTCCGTGAGGTAGTATTCGGTCTCGATCGTGCTGGCTTGATCGAACTGGCCCGTAACGGCGCTCGGCTGTTTGCCGAATGCGCCGCTGAGCAACCGGACACCGAATGGCAGTTCGAGTATTCGCCGGAAACGTTTTGCTTTACCGAACTAGATTTCGCCCTGGAAGTCTGCGAGGCTGTGCTCGATATTTGGCAGCCGACACCAGAGCGCAAGGTGATTCTCAATCTGCCGGCGACTGTGGAGGTGGCGACGCCCAATGTCTACGCTGACCAGATCGAGTGGTTTTGCCGCCATCTTTCACGCCGCGATGCTGTCCTCGTCAGCGTCCATCCCCATAATGACCGAGGTACCGCAGTGGCCGCCGCTGAACTAGCGATGATGGCGGGCGCCGACCGAGTCGAGGGTTGCTTATTCGGTAATGGCGAACGCACGGGCAATGTCGATCTGGTCACGCTGGCATTGAATCTCTACAGTCAAGGCGTTGATCCCAGATTGGATTTTTCCTCCATGAGCGAGGTTGTCCATACAATCGAGCATTGTAACCAAATCCCGGTGCATCCACGACATCCCTATGCTGGTGATCTGGTCTTCACAGCCTTTTCCGGCTCGCATCAGGATGCCATCAAAAAGGGTTTTGCCGCCCAGGAACGGCGTTGGGCAGTCAGCGATGAGCGTTGGGAAGTCCCCTATCTACCGATTGATCCGGCTGACGTGGGTCGCAGCTATGAAGCGGTGATTCGGGTCAACAGCCAGTCTGGCAAGGGCGGTGTCGCCTATTTGCTGGAAAAGGATCATGGGTTGCGGATGCCGCGTCGTTTGCAGATCGAGTTCAGCCAAATGGTGCAGAACATTGCCGATGAGACGGGAAAGGAGCTGACTTCAGCGGATATCTGGGCGGCGTTCCAGGCCGAATATCTGCAACCGGATGAGCCGTTTCAGTTCATCGAATATCGCATGGCGCCTGATAGCCATGCCAGCAGTATTCATAAGTTGACTGCGACGGTTCGCGAACATGGGCGAGAACGCTTGCTCTCCGGTCGAGGCAATGGCCCAATCGACGCCTTTATCGATGCGTTGCATCGGCATTTTGGCTTGAATGTCCGGGTCGTGGACTATCATGAACACGCCATTGGCGTTGGCGCCAATGCCACAGCAGCGTCTTACGTAGAAGTACGCCTGGATAGCGATCTGACTGCTTTGTTCGGGGTAGGTATCGACAGCAATATCGTCACCGCGTCGCTGAACGCCGTGATCAGCGCGGTCAACCGGGCATTGCGCCAGTTGGTCGTCGATGAGGAGAGCGGCCTGGAAGAGGTGCGGCGGGTAGCCGGTCTGAACGGCTAGAACCGAGCAATTCAGAAGACATTCGGTGCATCACGAACAACCAGGGCGGAGCCGTGTAAGCTTCGCCCTGTCGCAAGCACCTCATCATAACGCGATTACAAGGCGCTGGGTCCGATTTCCCCAGTGCGAATCCGAATCGCGCGCTCCAAATCGTAGATGAAGATCTTGCCGTCGCCGATCTTGCCAGTGTTGGCCGTGGAGCAGATTGCTTCCACGACCTTGTCCACCAAACTGTCGTCGACCGCAATTTCCAATTTGACCTTTGGCAGAAAATCCACCACGTATTCGGCTCCTCGGTATAACTCGGTGTGACCTTTCTGGCGACCGAATCCCTTGACTTCGGTGACGGTGATCCCTTGTACTCCAATACCCGACAGCGCTTCCCGCACGTCGTCCAGTTTAAATGGCTTGATAACCGCAGTGACTAGCTTCATCGATACCTCTGGCATTTCGCCTAATCTGAAATAAAGTTCTGAGCGGGAATATAACCGAAATCCATGGTCGTCATGCGCGATTCAGGGCGGATATTGGGTTTTTCGCAATCTCCACCCACTATCCACCCCTGATCTCACAGGTTGTAGCCCCGTTCATCGTGCAGGGCGATATCCAGACCTTCAGTTTCCTGCTCGTCCGCGACACGCAATCCAATCACCACATCGATGACTTTCAGAATCACAAAACTCAGAATGCTCGTATAAGCGACGGTGAACAGCACACCCTGGGTCTGAATCCACAGTTGGGAACCAATGGTCATGCCCTCGGCCAAACCAGCACCACCCAGGCTAGCGTCGGCGCACAAGCCGGTCAGGATCGCCCCGACGATACCCCCGATCGCATGGACGCCGAATACATCGAGTGAGTCGTCGTAACCCAGCGCCCGTTTCATCTTGGTCGAGGCTAGGAAGCAGATGAGACCGGATGCAAGGCCAATCAGCAGCGCACCCATCGGTCCGGCGGTCCCTGAAGCCGGGGTGATCGCCACTAGACCCGCCACTGCGCCAGAAGCGATGCCTAATACGCTCGGTTTGCCATGATTCACCCACTCCGCGAACATCCAGGCCAGCGCTGCAGCAGCGGTCGCGATCTGCGTCACCAGCATCGCCATGCCAGCGCTGGCATTCGATGCCAGCGCGCTACCCGCATTGAATCCGAACCAACCGACCCACAGCATCGAAGCGCCCACAATAGTGAAATTGAGGTTATGCGGCGGCATGGCGGTGGTCGGATAGCCTCTGCGCTTGCCGAGCATCAAACAGGCGATGAAACCGGCCAGACCAGCGTTGATATGCACCACCGTGCCACCGGCAAAATCCAAGACGCCTAAATCCCACATCAGTGCGCCGTCGCCACTCCAAACCATGTGGCAAATCGGGGTATATACAATAGTGAACCAGATCGCCATAAAAATCAGCATTGCCGAAAATTTCATCCGCTCAGCGAAAGCGCCGACGATCAGTGCCGGGGTGATGATGGCAAAGGTCATTTGGAAAGTCACGAACACGGTTTCCGGGATGGTCCCAGTCAATCCCTCGCGGGTTACCCCACTCAAGAAGGCTTTGCCCAACCCACCCACGAAGGTTGCCAGGTTAATGGCTTCCTTGGTCATACCTGTGGTATCGAAGGCCAAGCTATAGCCGTAAAGTACCCATAGCACAGTTATCAGCGCCGTGATAGCGAAGCATTGCATCATCACTGACAATACATTCTTGGCTCGCACCATGCCCGCGTAGAACAGCGACAATCCGGGAATCGTCATGAACAGCACCAGAGCGGTCGATGTCAGCATCCAGGCGGTATCGCCAGCGCTCAAGGTCGGAGCCGTTTCCTGAGCGAACGCCAGCGTCGACGTGAATGCGGCCAGTAGTGCCAGCCAGCGACTATTTTTTACCACTTGCATCGTTCTCATCATCAGTGGAATTCTCCTAAGGGTTGAAACAGATCTGATTTAGGGTTTGGGAGTGGTTGGCGCTTACAACGCTTCCGGCCCCGATTCGCCGGTCCGGATACGAATTGCATTCTCTAGGTCATAGATAAAAATCTTGCCATCACCGACCTTGCCGGTATTGGCCGCCCGGCTGATTACCTCGACGACCCGATCAGCCAGATCATCGGTGACCCCGACCTCGATCTTGATCTTGGGCAGGAAATCCACGACGTATTCCGCGCCTCGATAGAGTTCGGTATGACCTTTCTGCCGACCGAAGCCCTTCACCTCGGTGACTGTGACCCCTTGCGCACCCACTTCTGAGAGTGCTTCCCGAACATCATCCAGTTTGAACGGCTTGATGACCGCCGTGATCAATTTCATGGCTTGACTCCTGATGGCTTCGAACACCCTGCAGGGCGACGTGTTGTTTCAACGTTTCGACGAACGTTATCCATCAACGCCGACAATTCGTTTTGCGAGAAAAAGCACATCGTATGCCATTCATAATAAATTTATTAAAAACAAAATCATAATAAAAAATTAATCAAAATTATCTTTCCATACGGTTATTCGCCGCACAGATAAACGGGCTATCGCACCAATTCAGTGCAATGGAATGGAGGCTTACAAACCCAAAATTCCCGTTAAACTTGTAAAGATCGCAATCCACTTCTAGAGGCATGACAATGATCGATCCCAAAGCTATTGATGACTTGGCCAAGCGCTTTGTCGAAGCGTTACCGCCCGGTTTCCGGCAATTCCAGGCGGACATGGAAAAAAACTTCCATGCTGCGTTGCAAGCTACCTTCTCTAAGCTGGAGTTGGTAACGCGTGAGGAGTTCGAGGTGCAGCAAGGTGTGCTGGCGCGTACTCGCGCCAAGCTGGAGGAGCTGGAAAAGCAAATGGCTGACTTGGAAATCAAGATCGCAGGCGGTAGCAAACGGCGTAAGGCTGCAGAAAAACCAACTGAACCGGAAAGCGACGAGTAATATCCGCTGCACTCAATTCGTGCAGGACCTTGCCGCCGACCCTACCTGTCTCGAACTTTTTCTTCGATCCCTCGCCCTTGACGGGCGAGGGGCAAGCATGATGACTCGTCAACGAGATTTGCATGTCGCTTGCTATTGTTTACACTCGCGCCCAAGTCGGTATCGATGCGCCATCGGTCAGCGTGGAGGTCCACTTATCTGGCGGCCTGCCGGGACTATTCATCGTGGGTTTGCCGGAAGCTGCGGTGAAAGAAAGCAAGGACCGGGTACGCGGCGCCATTCAGAACAGTGGCTTCGAGTTTCCAGCCCGCCGTATCACCATCAATCTGGCGCCTGCTGATTTGCCGAAGGAGGGGGGGCGGTTCGATCTGCCTATTGCACTCGGTTTGCTGGCGGCCTCGGGACAAATTCCACGCGAGCGGCTGGATCAGTACGAATTCCTTGGCGAATTAGCGCTCGGCGGTGAGTTGCGCCGCATTCGCGGTGTGTTGCCAGCGACGCTGGCCTGTCGAGATGCCGGGCGCACATTGTTGATTCCCGAAGACAACGCCGGGGAAGCCATACTGGTGGGCAGTGCGAAAGTGTTAGGTGCGGCTCACCTGCTGGAGGTCTGCCGGCAATTGACGACCGGAAACGCCCTGCAACCACCGATTGCACAACCCCGAACGACGCTGGAGGTGATCCTGGAGCGGGATTTGAGCGATGTGCGAGGTCAACATCATGCAAAACGAGCGTTGGAGATCGCCGCCGCTGGAGGTCACAACCTACTGTTGATCGGTCCACCCGGCACGGGCAAGACTATGCTAGCCAGCCGATTGCCCGGTATCATGCCGCCGATGAACGAAGCGGAAGCCCTGGAGACCGCCGCGATCGCTTCGGTCAGCGCCCAAGGCTTGGATTTAAAACAATGGGGCGTGCGGCCATTTCGCGCCCCGCATCACACCGCATCTGGGGTTGCGCTGGTCGGCGGTGGGGGCCAACCGCGACCGGGTGAGATTTCGTTAGCGCATCATGGGGTGCTGTTTCTGGACGAATTGCCGGAGTACGACCGGCGGGTGCTGGAGGTGCTTCGGGAACCTTTGGAGTCGGGACGCATCACGATTTCCCGCGCGGCGCGTCAAGCCGATTTTCCGGCAAGATTTCAACTGGTGGCGGCGATGAATCCCTGTCCTTGCGGTTATCTGGGCGATGCCGAACGGCAGTGCGCCTGTGGCCAGGAGCAGGTGCGCCGCTATCGGGCGAGGGTGTCGGGACCACTGATCGATCGAATCGACCTGCACATCGAGGTTCCCCGCTTGGCCCATCGTGTCCTGCGTGGCGACGCTCTTGAAGAGAACAGCGCCACGGTGCGGAGCCGGGTCTGCGTCGCCCGCGAGCGGCAGTTGCAGCGGGCGGGCAAACCTAATAGCGCGCTCGGCACCCGCGAAATTGAACGCGACTGCGTCCTGAGCGATGCTGATCATCAGCTACTGGAACAGGCTTTGGAGCGGTTGGGACTGTCGCCACGCGCCTATCACCGGATTCTCAAGGTGGCGCGCACGATCGCCGATCTGGCCGGCAGCATCGCCATCAAGAGAGCGCATCTCACCGAGGCCATCAGTTACCGGGCGCTGGATCGGACCTTGGCGCGTTCGCTACGATAGTTGACTATCATGCATCTCGATCCATTCGTGCAATGGTTCCGCCAGGCGGGTCCCTACATCAATGCCCATCGCGGCAAGACCTTTGTCGTGTTGTTCGGCGGTGAAGCCGTTGAAGCGGAAAATTTTTCCAGCCTGATTCACGATCTCGCCCTGCTACACAGTCTGGGTATCCGCCTAGTGCTGGTGCATGGCGCGCGCGCGCAGATCGAGGCGCGTTTGCGCGAGGCAGGGCGTGAATGGCGCTATGTCAATGAGTTGCGCATCACGGAAGCGGAGGATTTGCGCTATGTCAAGCAGGCAATCGGTCGCTTGCGCCTACGCATCGAGGCGCGACTGTCGATGGGGTTGGCCAATTCGCCGATGCACGGAGCGCATCTACGGGTGGTGTCGGGCAATTTGATCACTGCCCGGCCCTTGGGTGTGCGGGATGGGGTGGATTATGGCTTCACCGGCGAAGTGCGGCGCATCGACGACCGAGCGATCCGCCTGTGGTTGGATCAGGATGCCATCGTCTTGTTGTCGCCGATAGGTTATTCACCGACAGGGGAAATTTTTAATCTCAGCGCTGAGGATGTAGCTGCTGCGACCGCAATCGCCTTGCAAGCCGACAAATTGCTGGTGCTGAGCGAAGCGTCGGAATGTTGTGATTCCGCAGGCCAGCCAATTCGGCAACTTGACCTTGGCGAGGCGACGCAGTTGTTGGCCGAACATCCTGACCTACCCGAAGATGTGGTCCGTCCGCTACGCTTGGCCTTGCGCACGGGCCAGGCTGGAGTGCGGCGTGTTCACCTGCTGAGCCGACAGATCGACGGTGCATTGCTACTGGAATTGTTTACCCGTGATGGAATGGGCGCTCTGATCGCCGCCGATATCTACGAAGGGTTGCGTACGGCGGCGATTGACGACGTGGGTGGATTATTGGAGTTGATCCAACCCTTGGAGGAAGATGGAACCTTGGTTCGGCGGTCACGGGAGCGACTGGAGATGGAAATCGAGCGTTTCGTCCTGTTGGAGCGCGATGGCGCGATCATCGGTTGCGCGGCGCTTTATCCATTCCCCGAGGAACGACTGGCTGAGTTGGCCTGCGTCGCGGTGCATCCTGATTACCGCAATAGTGGTCGCGCCGATGCTCTGCTAAGTTTCATCGAACGTCAGGCCCGAACTCAGGATCTGAGCCGGTTGTTCGTACTCACGACCCGCACCGCGCACTGGTTTCGTGAACGCGGTTTCGAGCCAGCGGAAGTCGGCGACTTGCCGATGGGCAAGCAAACCTTGTACAACTGGCAACGCCGCTCCAAAGTATTCATCAAAACCCTGTAATCTGCTCGCATCGTCCTTTCTTGAGGAATCGCTCATGCCGACTGCCGCCATCACCGCCCCACTGCGGGTTGTTCAGATTACCGATCTTCATCTCAAGACTCAGCCCGGTAGCCGGCTCTGGGGTATGGACGTGGATGCCGGCTTGAACGCGGTGCTGGAGCGTATCCAGGAAAAACATTCTGATGCGGATTTCATTCTCGCCACAGGTGATCTGGTGGGCGACGAGCCGGAAGCTTACGAGCGATTGCGTCGGTTATTGGGATCGCTAGGGCTGCCGGTCTATTGCCTACCAGGTAATCATGATTTTCCCGCCGCCATGAGCCGGGCGTTCCATGCAAGCCAGGTGCGGTGCGAGCGTCATGTCGTGGTCGGCGGTTGGCAGTTCGTGTTGCTGGATTCCAGTTTTCCAGGTACTCCCAAGGGCCATCTGGCCTATGGTGAATTGGCCTTTCTGGATACTTTGCTGGCGACAGGTGCGGATCTACACACGATGGTTTGCTTGCATCATAACCCGATCCCTAGCCAAACTTCCTGGTTGGACACCATGATGGTGAGCAACCACGCGGCGCTGTTCGCCGTGCTGGATCGCTATCCGTGCGTCCGAGCGGTGGTTTGGGGGCATATTCATGCCGAATTCAGCGCCCAACGCAATGGTGTGCACTTGCTGGCGGCGCCGGCGACCTGCGTTCAGTTCAAACCCCACGCCCCGGGGCCTCAGGTGGATGAACGGCCGCCCGGCTATCGCTGGTTCGAGCTCGATCCAGATGGGACACTGCACACAGGCATAGAGCGGGTGACGTTATAGTGCTTGCCCAAATTAAAAGCGATAGGTGGGTTGAGCTGAGAAACAAAGCCCAATCTATTGAAACTAAAAGCTTGTTGGGCTTCGCTACGCTCAGCGCCAACCTACATTTAGCCTGGGTGGAGCAATAGGATAAGTTGCCCATATGAGCCGACCCAGCGTGTCCCAGCCTGACTTCCCCATGTATAATCCAGCCCCATGAATATCAAAGACGATCTGGTTCAACACTATCATTGGCTGCGCCAGTATGGACTCAATGACTCGCATAGCGGCAATGCCTCGGTGCGGGATGGCGAGACGTTCTGGGTCACTCCGACCGGTTGCTGCGCCGACACCCTGAGCAGCGGTGAGTTGATCGAGTGCCGCCTTGATGGCGTCATCGGTCAAGGCGCTTCGTTGGATGCTCGCTTGCATCTGGCGGTTTACCAGGCTAATTCTGACACCCGCTCCATTCTGCACAGTCATGGCCCGTATTCGGTCGCAATGACCATGGATAACGAGGAATTCCTGCCAGCGGATTTCGAGGGGCAATCGTACTTCAGCCGGGTGCCGGTCTTGACGATTCCCTACGATGAGTATGAAGCTTGTTCCCCCCATATGGTCGCTGAGATTCTGGCGGACTATCCCATTGCGGTGGTGCGCGGCCATGGCGTCTATGCCTGCGCTGACAGCCTTAACCTAGCCTATAAATGGACCTGTTCGCTGGAGTTGTCAGCCAAGACGGCCTTCATCGCCCAACAGGCGGGGAAGATTTAGATGTCGATCAGGTGATTGCCTCTAGCTCACTGCCTCAGCGTAGCGTTCTGAGGCGGTTTCTACCTCCAGGCTCCGCGCATAGAATTTTTGAGTGAGATTCACTCGAATCAGTATTTAGGGGCAAGACCGGCTTGTTTGCCAAGTTCGTCCGCCGTGGTGCTCTTGCGATTACGCCAGCGCTTGCTCCAGATCGGCGATGAGATCTTCGATATCTTCAACGCCCACCGACAGCCGCACCAGCCCATCATCGATTCCCAGTTCCCGCCGCACGGCCGGCGGCACCGAAGCATGGGTCATGATCGCTGGGTGTTCGACCAAACTCTCCACTCCACCCAGACTTTCCGCCAGCACGAACACCCGGCAGCGCGTCAGAAAGCGGGTCACATCCGCGAGATTGCCGCGCAGCACCGCGCTGATCATGCCGCCGAAGCCGCGCATCTGCCGTCGCGCCAACGCGTGTTGCGGATGACTGGGCAGACCAGGGTAAAGCACGCGTTCAATCCTCGGATGGCGCTCCAACCACTCCGCCAATTGCCAGGCGTTGGCGCTGTGCCGCTCCATGCGCAACGCCAGGGTTTTCAGGCCGCGTAACGCGAGAAAACTGTCGAACGGACTGGCCACTGCGCCGATGGCGTTTTGTAGATAGCCCAGTCGCTCAGCCAACGCCTGGGTCCGGCACACCGCGACTCCACCAATCACGTCGGAATGGCCATTTAGATACTTGGTCGCCGAGTGAATCACGAGATCGAAGCCAAGCTCCAGCGGTCGTTGCGCCCACGGCGTGGCGAAGGTGTTATCCGCCACGGTCAAGATGTCGTGTGCTTTGGCCACGTCGGCGATCATCTCCAGATCGACCAAGCGTAACAGCGGATTGCTGGGCGTCTCCACCCAGATCATGCGCGTTTTCAGCGTCAGTAGGCTTTCCAAGGTTGCTCGATCGCATAGGTCGGAGTAGGAAAAGCACAATCCGGCGCTGCGCCGCCGCACCTGTTCGAATAAACGCCGGGTGCCGCCGTATAAATCATCCAGGGCGACGACATGATCACCGCTGTCCAACAACTCCAGCACCGTCGAACTGGCGGCTAATCCCGAGGCGAAGGCAAAGCCAGCCTTTCCGCCTTCCAGATTGGCGATGCAACGCTCGTAGGCAAAGCGGGTTGGGTTCTGGCTACGCGAATATTCGAAGCCTTGATGGACCCCTGGGCTGGATTGCACATAGGTCGAGGTGGCGTAGATGGGCGTCACCACCGCGCCGGTGCTCGGATCGGGCGACTGGCCGGCATGAATGGCGCGGGTGGCAAAACCCACGGGCGGAGAGGAGTCGGGCATGGTGAGCCTCTTCACTACAGGCAGTATGTTGGATGTAAAGGTGAATGGTCTTTCGTGATACTCACCCGACATCTTTGTTCCTCTCCTTGGCGAGGAGGGGTGGCGCGTAGCGCCGGGGTGGTTTGAGAGGTCTGCATCTCAGGCGGAAAGACTATTAAGTTACCGGTTCACCGGCATGGCAGGTTTACCATAATATCGAGATTACACGGGTCTGATAAGGGAATTCCCGCACTGTTTTCAATAGCCACTCGGACGCTACCCATGAACGATGCCGCTATTCCTGCTGAAGCTAAACTCCAACATGGTCGGAGCTTGCGTCGCGACCTGATTTGGCAAACCTGGTCGCTGGTCGGTTTGACCATTCTGGTGTTTGCGGTGGCCGCCTACCTGATGGTGTTTTCGCGAATGGTCGATGAATTGGCCGCCAGCGCCATGCGTAAGGGCGCCCATGTGGTCCAGGCCCAGGTTGAGGCGCTGTTCAGCGAGATTGACCGAGTCGCGTATGACGCCCAAGAATGGGGCCGCAATCACACATTTACCCTTGAGGATCTGGGACGTTTCAATCGTTTGTTCATTCCGGTCCTGGCCAAGCATCCACGCATCTCCTCGCTGTTGCTGGCCGAGGATAGTGGCCGGGAGTTTCTGTTGCTGCGCATGCCCAACGGCGAGTGGCATAACCGGATAACCGACGGGAAACGGTGGGATCACCAGCAATACTGGCGGCGGTGGGATGAAAGCTACACGCTGCTTGGCGAGGAATGGCGCACCAGTGATTACGATCCTCGTCAGCAGCCCTGGTATCGAGGAGCGTTAAGTCTGAAACAAGAAAATGAACTGTACTGGAGTGATCCTTATCACTTTTCCACGACCCAGGAACCGGGCATGACCGTCTCGACCTACTGGCGCGATTCGGCCAATCGACATACCTACGCGATCGCTCTGGACCTGAAACTGGCGGATTTGTCACAATTCACTCGCGATATCGAGATCAGCTCTCATGGTCGGGTGGCGATCATGCTGACCGACGGTCGGCTAGTCGGCTTGCCGCGCCATCCTCGCCTGCAAACGGAAGCCGATGTCAACGCCAGCGTACTGAAAACGGCTGCTGAGGATGGTTTCATCCACCTATCTAAAGGGATCGAACGCTGGCGTGAAACCGGTATGCCGATCAACCAGGTACTGTTCTTCCAGGCCGCCGATGAAAGCTGGGTCGGGCATTTTCTGCCAGTGAATCTGCACAATCAGCAATTGATCATCGGGATCGTCGCACCGCGCCGCGATTTTATCACGCTGAGTCCACACGACAGTCTGGTTTTCTTGGTCCTGTTGAGCGGCGTGCTGACGGTGGCGTTTTTGGTCGCCACCCGTTTCGCCCGGCAAGTGGCTCGGCCACTGGAGAGACTGGTCATCAGCAGCGAGCGCATTAGTCGCATGGAGCTGGAGCAACCGGTGGCGCTGCCGCCTTCCTGGCGGGAAATGGATACGTTGGCCGTTGCTCAGGAGCACATGCGGCAGATGTTGTTGGTGAACCGCTGCGACTGGCAACAAATCAACGCTGAATTGGAAAGCAAGGTGGCGGAACGCACGTTGGAACTAGTCGGGGCAAAACAGCGGGCCGAAGAGGCGACCCGCGCCAAGAGCGCCTTCCTAGCGAACATGTCGCATGAGATCCGCACCCCGATGAATGCAGTGATCGGTATGGCACATTTGGCGCTGAAGACCGATCTGACCGCCAAGCAACGCGATTACGTACAAAAGATCCATGATGCGGGAACCTCGCTGTTGGGCATCATCAATGACATTCTCGATTTTTCGAAAATCGAGGCCGGCAAGCTGGACATGGAGCATATCGATTTTCGTTTCGATGACGTGCTCGGCAATATCTCGGCCTTGGTCAGCCAGAAAGCCTATGACAAGGGGTTGGAATTGCTGTTTCATGAGCCGATCGACTTGCCGCAGCATCTGATCGGCGATCCGCTGCGGTTGGGGCAAGTTCTGATCAATCTGCTCAACAATGCGATCAAATTTACCGAGCAGGGTCAGATCATCGTCGATGTGCGCGAGCAGGAACGGACTGACAGTAAGGTCAAACTACAATTCGCCGTGGGTGATACCGGTATCGGGATGACCGAAGAACAGCGCGGGCGGATGTTTCAGGCCTTTACTCAGGCTGATGGCTCCACCACCCGCAAGTACGGCGGCACCGGCTTGGGGTTGACCATTTCCAAGCGCTTGGTGGAGCTGATGGGCGGCGCCATCTGGGTGGAATCGACTCCCGGTGTCGGTAGCGCCTTCTATTTTACGGCCTGGCTGGGCGTCGGCGACGAACCGCGTGCCTGGCGACCAGTTTTGCCGGCCATTTTGAATGGCTTGCGCGCTTTGGTCGTGGACGACAATGCAGCGGCTTGCGACATACTCACTGAAGCCTTGACCTCTCTCACCTTGCGTGTCAAGGCGGTGACTTCCGGTCCGCAGGCTATCGCCGAAATCAAGGCTGCTGACCGCACCGATCCCTATCGGGTTGCGTTCCTTGACTGGAAGATGCCAGGCATGGATGGCATCGAAGTCAGCCAACGGATCAAGCAGGACACAACGCTGACCACGCCTCCTCGTCTGGTGATCGTCACCGCCTTTGGGCGCGAGGAAGTGCGCACCCACGCCGAGGCGGTTGGAGTGGATGGCTTTCTGATCAAGCCGGTCAGCTACTCGTTGCTATTGGATACTTTGATTAGTTTGTTCCCGCCCACGAACGGCGAGGCCCGCGAACATTATCACGCCCGGCATGAGGAACCGCAGACGCGGTTGGATGGATTGCAGCTGTTGCTGGCCGAAGACAATGAAGTGAATCAGCAGATTGCCGTTGAGTTGCTGGAATCGGCTGGCGCACGAGTGACTGTGGCCAGCAACGGCCAGGAAGCTGTCACGCAGCTTTGGGCCAGCCTGGAAGGCGAGCCTTTCGATGGGGTGTTGATGGATTTGCAGATGCCTCAGATGGATGGTTTCGAGGCCACGCGGCAAATTCGCGCCGATGTGCGGTTCGCAAGCCTACCGATCATCGCCATGACCGCTCATGCTCTGGTCGAGGAGCGGCAGCGTTGTCTGGAAGCCGGGATGAACGACCATATCGCCAAGCCGATCGAACCCGAGGCGCTGTTTCATACCCTCCGGCAATGGCTTCCGTCCAAATTGGGGACGCCGGCGCTGCGTCGACGCCGGGTGATCTCAGCACAATCCAGTGACTCGCTGGAATTGCCTTCGGTGCCCGGTCTCGATATCACCAGTGGTCTGCGCCGTTCTTCCAACAACCGCCGGCTGTATCGGGATTTGCTGGGCAAGTATGTAGCCGGCCATGCCGAGGCGGTGACGCGCATCCGGGCAGCGCTGGCCAATGCCGACCGAGCGACGGCGGAACGGTTAGCGCATACTTTGAAAGGAGTGTCGGGCACACTCGGCGCGAGCGCCATCCAACAGCTGGCCGCCGCACTGGAACAGGCATTGGGGCGGCAGGCGGATACCGTAGAGCTTGAACCGTTGTTGGTGCAGACCGGCGAAGCGCTGGATGCCCTGGTGGCTCATTTGCGCGCCGCTTTGGCGACGGCTGGCCAATCCACGGCACCAGCGGCCTCGATAGTGGATTGGGGTAAGCTGGAGCCGATTTTGACCCGTTTAGAAATGTTGCTGAGTGATGACGATGCCGAAGCCGCCGATTATCTGGCCACCCATCGGGCGGCGCTGGCGGGAGCTTTGCCCATCGAGCCTTTTCTGGCCATCGAGAAAGCGACCAATGATTATCATTTCGAAGCGGCTTTGCAAAGGTTACAAACGATGATTCAGGCCCTGAAAGCGCAGGAATCAGCTTAATAGGACTTACGCAAAACGCCCTACGCCCCGTTATCGGATGGAGTCTAGCGCAGAAATCGCCTGGACTGCACAATCCAGGCAACCTTCACCGAGCAGGATGTCCAGGGTATCGCCAACATTGGCTTCGTCGGCCCGACGTAGAATCTCCCGGTCTGCATGCCGGCGCACGATCGCATAACCGCGATCCAGGGTCGCAAAGGGACTCAGCGCCTGTAAGTGGCCGCTCAGCATGTGCAAACTCCGGGCGGCCGTTTGCAACCGCTGACGAGTGGCCGCCAACAAGCGCTGGTCCAGTTCGTCGAGCCGCTGAGCGCGATCTCGTAGGTGTTGGCGCGGGTGCAGTCGATCCAGGCGTCGGACCAATTCGCTCAGCCGCTGACGCTGAGTCTCCAGACGATGGCGCAGCGCCCGCGCCAACCGTTCATCCAACAACCGAATCTGCTGTAGCCATTCCAAGCGGTCCGGGCTGGCCAGTGCCGCGGCGGCAGTCGGAGTTGCTGCACGCTGATCGGCGGCAAAATCAGCAATCGTAACATCGGTCTCATGACCAATGCCGGTGACGACCGGGATCGCGCAATCGAAGATGGCTCGCGCCACGCTCTCTTCATTGAAAGCCCAAAGATCTTCCAGCGAGCCGCCGCCGCGCACCAGCAACAAGATATCGCAATCCTGGCGCTCGGAGGCCCGCCGAATCGCTTGGGCGATGCGTATTCCTGCACCTTCGCCTTGTACGGGAACCGGATAGAGCCGTACCGGCAGACTGGGAAAGCGGCGACGCAGCGTCGCGAGTACGTCACGGAGAGCCGCACCACTGGGTGAGGTGACGACACCGATGCGCTGAGGAAAGCGGGGCAAGGGTCGTTTCCGCTCCAGGGCGAACAGTCCTTCTTGCGCCAGTCGCAAGCGTAGTTCGTCGTAAGCCTGTCGCAACGCACCAAGGCCCGCTTCTTCGAAATATTCGACGATGATCTGAAAATCGCCGCGTGGTTCATACAGGCTCACTCGACCCCGTATCAGCACGCATTGCCCATTGCGCAGACCATCGCGGCATAGCCCAGCACGGTTCTGGAACAGCGCACAGCGAATTTGCGCTTTGGGGTCCTTGAGCGAGAAGTAGAGATGCCCCGAAGAAGGGCGGGATAGATTTGAGACCTCACCCTGCACCCAAATATTCGGGAAACGATCTTCCAGCAACCAACGAACCGCTTGCGCCAGTTCGGAGACGGTGTGGATAGCCTGGACGGTAGGGGACATGGCGGCGTTCCATCAGCTTCGGTTCCAGGTAGTCTCCCACAAAGTGCGGGAGGGAGAAACTGGACAAAAAACCCTTTCAGCCTGCTTTGAAGAAGCGCACCTGCACATCGCGCGGCGCGGCGCTGTAGGGCGCCGAGGTCGCAATCAAAGTGACCCCTGCGGCGACATAGGCAGCCGCGTTATCCGTGCGAACCCCACCTGCAGCGACCAGCATCGGGTGCAATCCCTCTGCTTCCAGGCGCGTTCGACAGGTATTGACAGCGGCAGGCGTGAACTTCTCCAGTTGCAGAACGTCAGCGCCAGCGTGCGCCCAAACCGATGCCTCGTCTGCCGACTTCACCTCGATCACGATCTTCTTTTCCGGCTGGCGATTCCGCAGGCGGGCGATGGTTGCATTGGGTGGTTCGTCGAGAAACAGGCGATGCTCGGCAAATACCAACAGGGTTTCGGATAGACCAAGTCGATGCACGATTGCGCCACCGGCTTGGATTGCCTTGATCGAAAGGATTTTAGTGCCAGGGGCGTTCTTGCGCGTGCAGGCCACCGGGACCGGTGCGGCGGCACGAACCAGAGCGGTTGCCTCGCTGGCGATGCCGCTTGCCCATTCCATCAGAGTTTGAGCAGTCTTCCAGGCCCGATGCAAGGCATCTGCCGCCCCTGCCGCTGTCAGTAACAGCGTGCCATCATCTACCGTAGTACCGGATGACATGGCTCTGTGGGCGGTAGCGCCAGCCAACTCGAACAGGCGCACGGCTTCTTCAACGCCACAGACCGTCATCGCGCCGCGAGCATGAAATTCGAGGCGACCCGGCTGGCCTTGTAAGCCCAAGGACTCTGTGGTCAAGTCGCCGACCGGCGCATCATCAGCCAGCAGGCGGCTCAAGGCTGCATCGGATAGGGCGGAGGAACATGAGGCATACATCGGAACGGACTCCAGAGAATATTAATATTGATTGGCCGGTTTTTTCTCTATCACGTCAACAGCGCAACGGCCTTGATTTGCGCCCACAGTGGCTTGCCGGGTGCAATACCCAGATGGTCGAGAGAACGGCGGGTGATACGGGCGATGAGCGGCGTACCGCCGGCATCCAGCCGGACCAGCACATGCGCCGGCGTATCGGCATCGGCCACCTCAATCACGGTGGCGGGCAACAGGTTGGTGATGCTGGTCCCTTCGGCGCGGGCGAGCGCCAAGCTCACGTCGCGGGCGTGGACACGGAAACGCAACCGGCGCTTCAAGGATTCCGGGCGGCGGGCGACCGCCACACTGCCTCCTGGAAAATCCAGTCGGGTCAAGTGATAGACTGCATCATGCTCCGCCACGACCGCTTCGATGACCACTCCCGCGTCCTCGGTAAAGGCGGTCGGCAAATCCAGTCGCGCCAGGGTCTCGCGCAACCCCCCGGCCACCATGACTCGACCCTCGGACAGTAACACGACATGATCGGCGAGTCGCGCCACTTCATCAGGCGAATGACTGACATAGAACACCGGGATATCGAGTTCATCGTGCAAGCGCTCCAGATAAGGCAGGATCTCGTTTTTACGCTTCAAGTCCAGCGCCGCCAACGGCTCATCCATCAGCAACAATTCCGGGCCAGTCGCCAACGCCCGGGCAACCGCGACCCGCTGGCGCTCACCACCGGAAAGTCGGTCGGGCATGCGGTCAAGCAAGTGGTCGATACCGAGCAGTTCCACCACATGACCGAGCGACACCTTGTGTCCGCCATTTGCCCGCTTGCGCCCATAGTCCAGATTCTTGCGCACCGACAGATGTGGAAACAGGCTGGCTTCCTGAAAAACGTAGCCCAGCGGACGCCGATAGGTGGGCCGGCAAATACCACGCGCACTATCCTGCCAGACTTCACCCTTGAAGTGCAGAGATCCGATGTTGTGCCGTTCCAATCCAGCCAGACAGCGCAACAAGGTGGTTTTGCCAGAACCGGAATGGCCGAACAGTGCGGTCACACCGCGACCCGGCAGTTCAAGATCGACGTCCAGGGTAAAGCCTGGCCAGATGACCTGGAAGCGGGCATGAATCGCTTGGTCAGATGTCATTTCCAAGCACTCGCTCTCTGGCGGGAATAAAGCGCCAACAACACCAGAAAGCTGAACAGCAACATGCCGCCCGCCAGCACATGCGCCTCGGCGTATTCCAACGCTTCGACATGATCGTAGATTTGCACCGACACCACCCGGGTCTTCTCCGGAATGTTGCCGCCAATCATCAACACTACGCCGAATTCCCCGACCGTGTGGGCGAAACCGAGAATCGAAGCGGTGATGAAACCGGGTTTGGCCAATGGCAACACCACGGTGCAAAATGCATCCCAAGGACTAGCGCGCAGCGTGGCCGCCACTTCCAACGGTCGAGCGCCTATCGCCTCGAACGCCTGCTGCAAGGGCTGAACGACAAAGGGCATGGAATAAAACACCGAAGCCACCACCAACCCGGTGAAAGTGAACGGCAACACGCCCCAGCCTAGGAACTGGGTGAGCTGACCAACTGGCCCCTGTGGCCCTAAGGCGATTAGCAGATAAAAACCGAGTACGGTAGGCGGCAGCACCAGCGGCAGAGCCACCACTGCGCCGATTACCCCTTTCCATTTGGAGCGGGTGCGGGCCAGCCACCAGGCGATAGGTGTCCCGACGGTCAGCAGGATCACCGTGGTGAGCGTCGCTAGTTTAAGGGTCAACCAAACCGCAGCGAGATTGACGTTGCTTAGCACTCGCAAATTTCCTCAAAGCGCGTAACCGTAGGACTGGATGATGCCTTTGGCCTTTTCGCCTTTGAGGTAATCGATCAGCGCTTGCGCCGCCGGCTGATCCTGGCCTCTTGTGAGAATCACGGCGTCCTGGCGGATGGGTTCATGCAAATGCGCGGGTACGATCCAGGCGGAACCGTCGGCCAGTTGGCCATCGATCATGACTTGCGATAAGGCGATGAAGCCCAATTCAGCGTTCTCCGTCACGATAAATTGGTGGGCCTGGGCAATGTTCTCGCCGGTCACGAACTTCGACTGAAGGACATTGAACAACCCGAGTTTCGTCAGCGTGGCGACCGCCGCTGCGCCGTAAGGAGCAGTCTTGGGATTGGCGATGGCCAGATGGTTGAATTTGCCTTTCTGCAATACCTCGCCCTGAGCATCGACAAGGCCCGGCTTGGCCGACCATAGCACCAATGCGCCGATGGCGTAGGTGAAGCGACTACCGGGGACGGCGTCACCTTCAGCCTCCAGCCGGGCCGGGGTTTTATCATCGGCGGCGAGGAAGACTTCAAACGGTGCGCCGTTCTTGATCTGCGCGTAGAGCTTGCCGGTCGCACCGAAAGCGAGCAAGGCCTTATGCCCGGTGTCCTTCTCGAACCCGGCGGCGATTTTCTGCATCGGTGCGGTGAAATTGGCGGCGACCGCCACTTGCACCTCGGCGGCTTGCGTCGTCAAGCTGGCAGCAGCGAGCACCAAGCCCGCCAGCAGGGGAGTAAAACACCGTTTCATCAGCAAGCGTCTCCGGCAGATGGATGCGTTAATCATTGACGGCGAGAATGACATGGGATGCCTTGATCAAGGCGCAAGCGTGTTGCCCTGGCGTGAAACCTAATTCATGCAGCGCTTCCTTGGTGATGATGGCGGTCAACATCCGCCCGCCTGGCAACTCCAGCTTGACTTCACTGTTGACCGCGCCCGGTGTGATCTCATGCACGATGCCGTACAATCGGTTGCGGGCGCTGATGCGCAGATTATTGTCAGGTGAAAGCAGTACAAAGCTTGACTTGATCAGCACTATGGTTTCCTTGCCCAAGGCTAAGCCAAGTTCTACCACTGCTTCGTTAGTGACGATCGCGAAGATTTCTAGTCCCTCACCCAAATCCACTTTAACTTCGCTGTTGACTGCTCCTTTCTCCAAATAACTAACCTGCCCGCGAAATTGATTTCTAGCACTGGTCTTCATGCTGATAGCCTTTAGTAGATTGTTAATCTGATCGAAGTTTTGCATGCTTTCTTCCATACGGGCCAGAAAGCGCCGATGCTCGGCCTCCATGAGCCGGTAGCCAACCACGACCTGCTTTCCATAATCAGTGAGATAGGTGCCGCCGCCACCTTTGCCGCCCGTCGCACGCACCATGAGAGGTCGATCAGCCAGGTTGTTCATAGCCACCACCGCATCCCAGGCGGTCTTATAACTCATGCCGATGTGTTTAGCGGCTTGAGTGATCGAACCATATTCATCAATACGTTCGAGCAATTCGATGCGACCGACCCCAAGGTAACCGCAGCCTTCCCGATTCACCCAGAGCTGACCGGATATTTCAATAGCTGAGGTTGCAGACATGCCGCTCATCCTCCATCAAAGGATCGTTATATTATTTTCTATATAACGAATGGCTGCTGGAATTGTCAACTGAATTGAAGCTTGGAGTTTCTAAGGCCTCTTTATAAGGCCTCTTTAAATGACTCACAAAATGACTCACATCAAGGTACAGCGCTGGCATTACAGCTGGTGCCGCAAGGGCGCGCCATATTACGGCGCAAGCCTTGTACGCTTATCCGGGCCAGCTGTTTTCACTGACCAACTCACTGAGCGGTTGGCGTTGCGCCCAACCCTCCTGTTCTAGCATGGGCTTGTCATAGAATCGCTCGACTGGCCCTAGGCAGAGCACCGCGATCGGTCGCGCGCCCGACGGCATTCCCAGCAGGTCAGCCAGCGCATCGGGATCGAACAGCGACACCCAACCCAGCCCCAGACCTTCGGCGCGCGCCGCCAACCACAGATTTTGAATCGCGCAGGCCACGGAAGCCAAATCCATCTCCGGCAGGGTGCGTCGGCCAAAGATATACCGTTCGCGCCCATCCATCAGCGCCGCCACCAACACTTCCGCACAGCCCAATATTCCTTCGACCTTAAGACGCATGAACTCCTCTTCACGCTCACCCAGGGCTTGGGCCGTGCGGATGCGTTCCGCCTCGACCAAGGCATGAATGGCGTGGCGTAAGGCCATATCGGTAATGCGGATAAAACGCCACGGCTGCATGAGTCCGACGCTCGGCGCGCGATGCGCCGCCGCCAGCAGGCGTTGCAGTTGCTCTTCTGGGACGCAGCCGGACCGGAAATGGCGCATATCCCGGCGCAAGGCGATCGCCTTATAAATCGCGTCGATTTCGGTATCACTGAAACGATGCGTCGGCTCCGAGACCGGAGAGTCGCTCATGCTGGAAAGAAATTTGACCGTGCTTGTCATCGTGCGAAGAGCCTTGCTGGTTTCGGAAAGACCCGATTGTTCAGAACACCCATGATCGACATCGACAGAAAGCCGAAGCCTTTTTTGAACCTATCGTCTTATACTTCCTGAAATACCCTTGGTGCAACCGGCATGATCCCCTGGCATCGACCAGCGGGACCGACTCCGACGCGAATCTGCCGGTCGATACGCGAGTGAACGAGTGAACAAATTGGTGCGCCATGCGCCTGCTCTATAGCGGTTTTCTCTATCTGTTGTCGTCGCTGGCGCTATTGCGCCTGTACTGGCGCGGGCGCCGCGATCCGGGACATCGCCAACGCTGGCGCGAGCGTTTCGGCTGGATTCCACACCTGCCGTCGGGTGGTCTATGGATTCATGCCGTGTCGATGGGCGAAGTCCGCGCCGCTCTGCCACTGATTCGCGCATTGTTGGGCCGGTATCCTGAACGACCGCTGCTGGTGACGACCACCACCCTGACTGGTTCTCGCCAAGTACAAGAGGCTTTGGGAGATCGCGTGCGACATGTCTACGCTCCCTATGACCTGCCAGGCGCCGTGCGGCGATTTCTGCACCGAACCCATCCTCAACTGGCGATTATCATGGAAACCGAGTTATGGCCGAACCTGTTGCGGCAATGTGCGATCAACGAAATTCCGGTGCTGATCGCCAACGCCCGGTTATCGGAACGCTCGGCGCGCGGCTACGCCCGCATTCGCGGGCTGACTGCATCTATGCTGCGGGATATTACCCTGGTCGCTGCTCAGGCTGAAGCGGATGCTGAACGCTTTCGGGCGCTGGGCGCGCCGCGGGTCGAGGTGGTCGGCAACCTCAAGTACGATCTGCAATTGCCTGATCATCTGCTGGAGCAAGGCCGGCAGCTGCGGCGTGAGTACCTCGGCGAACAGCGTCCCGTATGGATCGCTGCCAGTACCCATGCCGGCGAGGACGAGCTGATTCTGGAGGCGTTGATCCAGGTTCGAAGCGATTGGCCAGATTCGCTGCTTGTGTTGATCCCACGTCATCCGGAGCGTTTCGATAGTGTGGCGACCTTGTGCCGGCAAAAAAACTTCAACATCGTCCGGCGCAAAGAGCAGCGAGCGTGTCTTCCAGAGACGGCGATCTTTCTCGGCGACAGCATGGGCGAGTTGCTGCTGTTCTATGCCGCTGTCGATCTGGCCTTTGTCGGTGGTAGCCTGGTTCCCACCGGCGGCCATAACGTGTTGGAGCCGGCGCTATTGGGATTGCCGGTACTGTTTGGCCCACACATGTTCAATTTTACCGAAGCTGCAACACGTTTGCTGGAGGCGGAAGCGGCTTGGCGGATCGCCGACGCCAGAGAACTGGCCGCCGCTGTGAGCCGGCTGTTCGCCGACCCCCGACTTGGGCGGGAGGCCGGCCAACGTGGGTGTCAAGTCGTGGAACGCCATCGTGGGGCGTTGGCGATGTTGCTCGCTCGCATCGAAGCGCTGCTCAACAATTGAGCAGCGCACTTCGGCGAGGCGGGCCACGCCCACCTGACTGAAAACGTCATACCTATTGAGAGTCCCGATTACCTATTATTTGGAGCTATGGTGTCGTCTTGGGTGGCTGGTCGCCCCACGGCATCATCGCCACAGCCGAGAGCGAATTTTTCGGCGAACCCTCCACCAACTTGTCGCTATAGACCAGATACACTAGGGTGCTGCGCGCCTTATCGAGAAAGCGCACGACGCGCATCTTCTTGAATAACAGCGAACGCCGTTCGGTAAAGACTTCCTCACCATCCTTGAATTTTTCCTTGATCGCGATCGGCCCAACCTGCCGACAGGCGAGAGAGGCGTCGGAGGTATCCTCGGCCAGCCCCAATCCACCCTTGATGCCGCCTTTCTGGGAACGACTGACATAGCAGGTTACCCCATCGATCTTAGGGTCGTCGAAAGCTTCGATGACGATCTTGTGGTTCGGACCCAGCCACTGGAAAGCCGTATCGACGCTGCCGATTTCCTCGGCGTGAACCGTAAGCAGCGTCGTTGCTGTGCCACCGAGCAATCCGCACAGCCAGAGACGCTTGATCATGCGACTCATCATGATCTTTCTCCTCATTTAATAATCAAAAGATGTCAGATAGATAAAAACCTAGAACGCCGCAATTCGAACATGGATTCGCAAATGCACCATGGAGTTCCAGATGAGGTCAATGAACCGATCACGATTACCCGGCGGATGAATTGAACTACAATAAATTGTGGATGGGCGTCGCTCTACAAAGCTCGGCAAAATTCCCGTTCCTTTATCGCGTTGTCACTGATCCCATGAATAAAATCGATCCGTCCATTCGCCAATTCGCCAGCGACAATTATTCCGGTGTCTGTCCTGAAGCCCTGGACTACCTGCTCGAAGCTAATCGAGGCGACGCACCGGCCTATGGCAACGATGCCTGGACCCAGAGAACGACTGACCGCTTTCGCGAACTCTTCGAGACCGACTGCGAAGTGTTCTTCGTCTTCAACGGTACAGCGGCCAATTCCCTGTCACTAGCCGCACTCTGCCAATCCTATCACAGCGTGATTTGCCATGAAGTCGCCCATATCGAAACCGATGAATGTGGTGGTCCGGAATTCGCCTCGAACGGTTCCAAGCTGCTACTGGCCAAGGGTGAACAGGGTAAACTCGACCCAGCCGCTGTGGAGCGGTTGATCATTCGCCGTTCCGACATTCACTACCCCAAACCCAAAGTGATCAGTGTCACTCAAGCGACTGAACTGGGCACGGTCTATACCCTGAACGATCTACGCGGTCTGCGCAAACTGACCAAGGAGTATGGGTTGAAGATGCACATGGACGGCGCTCGCTTCGCTAATGCCTTGGTAGCGTTGGACCAGACTCCGGCGCAAATGACCTGGCAAGTGGGGGTGGACGTGCTGTGTCTAGGCGGGACCAAGAATGGAATGGCGGTCGGCGAAGCGATCCTGTTCTTCGATCCGGAGCTGGCGACCGATTTTGCCTGGCGCTGCAAACAGGCCGGGCAACTGGCCTCTAAGATGCGCTTCATCGCTGCACCCTGGCTGGGATTGTTGGAGACCGGCGCCTGGCTACGCAACGCCCGCCAGGCCAACGATATGGCGGCTTATCTTGAGCAGCGGTTGGAGGCAGTGGTCGGTTTACGCCCCTTGTTCCCGCGCCAAGCGAACTCGGTGTTTCTGGAATTACCGCCATCGGTCATCCAAACCTTGCAGTCCAAGGGTTGGCAGTTTTACACCTTTATCGGGGTGGGCGGCGCCCGACTCATGTGCTCCTGGAATACCCCACCGGAAGCGGTTGATCAACTCGTGAGCGATCTACAACGGGCGCTGACCAAAGCCCCAGCTGCCGAGCAGCGTTGATGCCCGCCGATTTATTGCGGCGTCATGTGCCGCTGCATCGCCTCAACAGCTTTGGTCTACCGGCCCACGCGGACTGGCTCGCCGTCATCAATGCGCCAGCCCAACTCACTGCCCTGATGCGCCAGCCCGAATGGCGGTATTTGCAACGCTTCGTGTTGGGCGGCGGCAGCAACCTGGTGCTCACCGGCGACTTTGCCGGGCTGGTGTTACAGGTGAAAATTGCTGGGCGGGAACGGGTTGCAGAAGAAACGGACGCCTGGATCGTACGCGCCGGGGCCGGGGAGAACTGGCACGCTTTCGTGTGCTGGACCCTGGAGTGCGGCTGGCCAGGATTGGAGAATCTGGCGCTGATTCCTGGCACGGTCGGTGCGGCGCCGATCCAGAATATCGGCGCCTATGGGTTGGAGATGGCCGAGCGATTTCACCAGCTGGAAGCTGTGGACCTAGAAACCGGTGAAAGCGTGATGTTCGATTCCCCGGCCTGCCAGTTCGGCTACCGGGATAGCGTCTTCAAACGGGAAGCAGCGGGACGTTATCTCATCACTGCCGTGACCTTTCGCCTACCCAAACGCTGGCAACCCGTAACCCGTTATGCCGACTTGGCGCGAGAACTCGAAACGCGGCGCATCGCCCAACCGACTGCCCGGCAGATTGCCAACGCCGTCGTGGCTATCCGCTCACGCAAGCTGCCCGATCCAGCCTGCATCGGCAATGCCGGCAGTTTCTTCAAGAATCCGCTGGTGGATGCCGCGACTTTCAGCCATCTTGCAGTTCGCTATCCCAACTTGCCGCACTATCCACAACCGGATGGCCGCATCAAACTGGCTGCTGGCTGGTTGATTGAGCATTGCGGTTGGAAAGGCCAGAACCGAGGACCGGTCGGGGTCTACGAACACCAGGCGCTGGTGCTGATCAACCGTGGTGGTGCGCGAGGCGCTGACGTGCTGCGGTTGGCGCGGGCGATTCAGGAAACGGTATGGGCCGAGTTCGGGGTCGAGCTGGAGCCGGAACCGGTAGTGCTGTGAATACATTTCGTTGACCAATCTGCATGTCGGTTGACCCGGTTGGAAAAAACTATCGCTTCACCCAATCTTCTTACTTCCCTCACGATTGGCGCATCATGACGACAAAAAGGCGGATTAGCCTAACCCTGTTTATTCCACACAGGGGGTTCTCCCAATGAAATACGGCCTGTTTGTCAAAATCGTCCTGATTTTTCTGGTCACGCTGGTGCTCGCGATGGGTCTGGCCCGAATCAGTTTCCTGGTCAGCGAACGGATGGCCCGCCGGGACGGGGTCGTCGCCGAAATTGCTGCTTCCACCGCTCGCGATCAGGTGCTGATCGGACCGGTGCTAGTCGTTCCCTATACCCGCATCGTCAAGACCTTGAAACCAGCGGACCAGGACACGGAGAAGATGGTCGAGGTCGAGAAGCGCAGCTCAGATCGGCTATTCTTGCTGCCCGCTGAACTGGAAATCCAAACCGGTTTGCATACCGAACCGGTTCGGCGCGGTCTTTATCAAGCGGTAGTCTTCGGCGCCAACCTCACCTTCAAGGGCCGTTTCGCTGCTGAAGGCGCGCCGATCCAATTCGGTCCGAATGAGCAAATCCTCTATGGTGAACCGCGCCTGGTCATCGGCATCAGCGATCCACGCGGCATTCTGCGGGCGCCGGCGTTACACTGGGCGGAACAACGCCTGGATTTCTTACCCGGCACAGGCGAAGAACAGATGGCCAATGGCATTCAAGCCCGCCTGCATGGCCTCGACCCGCAGCAATCCTGGACAGCGGATTTCACCTTCTCGCTCGATTTGCGCGGCACCCAGTCCATCAGCATGGCTCCGGTCGGCGACGCTACCCGCATCGCCATGCGCGGCGGCTGGCCGCATCCCAGTTTCTTTGGTCAATTTCTGCCGGAAGCGCGTGAGGTCACGCCTGAAGGCTTTACCGCCGCCTGGTCCACCACCCGGTTGGCGACCAATATGGACTATCATCTCAATACTTGGTTGCGTAATAACCAGCACCTGGACGGATTGATCGGAGTCCGTTTCATCGAACCCGCCGACAGCTATGTGCAAAGTGACCGGGCGCTCAAATATGGATTGCTGTTCATCGGTCTGAGCTTCACCGCTTTCTTCCTGTTCGAGGTGCTCAAGCGGCTGGCGATCCATCCCTTGCAATACGGACTGACCGGCGCCGCGTTGGTGCTGTTCTACCTGTTACTGCTGTCCTTATCCGAACATATTGGCTTTGCGCCAGCCTATGCGATCGCTACTGTCGGTTGTGTAGCACTGGTGAGTTATTATTTAATCCATGTATTGGGCGGAATGGTCTGGGGCCTGGGCTTCGGTGCGCTGCTCGGCGGGGTGCTCGGTATCCTGTACGTACTGATCAGTTTGGAGGATTACGCGCTACTGGCCGGCTCATGCACCTTATTCGGCTTCCTGGCGCTAACGATGGTGCTAACCCGCAAAGTGGACTGGTATCAGTTGAACGATGGCTTGAATAGCCGGCGTCACCGGGGAAACGATGCAGTGTAAAATGGATGATCGCCCAGCGTTGTAGCGAATCAATCGCCCGCGCCGCTGCCTGCCACATGGAATACCCGTTCCCGGAATCCAACCGGCGGCGGTTGGTGCCGTGAGCATTTGAAACGCTACCGACCCTTGGAGACCTTGCCATGCCCCTGCAACCCAAACCCCATCTGACTCCCGAGGACTATCTTACCCTCGAACGCAGCGCCGATTTCAAGAGTGAATACTTCGATGGCGAAATCTTCGCCATGACCGGCGCCAGTGAGCCTCATAACCTGATCGTTATCAATGCCGGATCGGAAATTCGGCAGCAACTCAAAAAGCGCCCCTGCAAACTCTACGCGAACGATATGCGAGTCAAGGTTAGCCCGACGGGACTCTATACCTATCCCGATCTGGTTGTGGTTTGCGGTAAGGCGGAATTCGACGACACGCATCTGGACACCTTGCTGAATCCGACCCTGATCATCGAGGTGCTGTCGGACTCCACTGAGGCTTATGACCGAGGCCGGAAGTTCGAGCATTACCGCAAGCTGGAGTCATTGGTCGAGTATGTGTTGATTGCGCAACATCGACCGCATGTCGAGTCCTACCAGCGGCAATCGGATCGGCAATGGCTGTTGACGGAAAGTCACGGACTGGAAAATAAGCTGTCATTGCGTTCGATCGACTGCGAACTGGCGCTGGCGGAAATCTACGATAAGGTGGAGTTTCAGGATAAGACTGATGACTCAACGAATAGCGATCAAAACGGCCAGCCGCCGTTTCCAAGGAAAGGGTCAGCCTGATAATCCAAGAAACGATGCGTCATCCTCCTCATCGGAAAGGCGAGATGGCGCCCGCCTTTTGGCAAACAGGCAGCGCGCCAGGGTGATTTGAATTCAGCGATTAACCGATGAGAGTGTCGTTGAAGACCAGCAAGGCAGTGAAAGTCAACCAAAGATGATGCTATTGAGATCAGCTTTTGATTTTCCGCTGTAATTCAGCACCTTAGGATTACCTCCTGGAGTGTAGAGATATACAATATTCTCGAATTCGCCAAAATCAATGACATTGACCCCCGGAGTCCAGCTATAGATCTGGTTGACTTTGCAGGTTAATACCTTGCACTGGGCGTGGTGCGCGACGACGTTACCGAAAGTCAGAGAATAGGACAGGCTATGATGAGCCTGTTCGCCGCCGACCTGACAGGAAAAAAAGATGATGGCGCCTTTGATACGCCCGTTCAATTTCTTAAAAAGATCGATATTCTTCCAGCCGAAGTTGCCAGCGCCAATCTGCATGCCACCGACAGAGCCGTGGGCCATGAAATGCAAGGCGTCCAACTGATTGGTCCCCGAATCGCCTTTAGCGACGCTAGCCGCCCAGCCGATAATATGGTCGGCGCTGTCGGTCAATGAAACAGTCCAAACGTTCATGGCCGCAGGTGGGCGCAAGGGAGTAGGAGGATTGGTATTAGGGTTATTTAATCGAGGATCGTGAATGATCATTTGTCTACCGCGTAGAAAATTGAAGGCCATAGATACACACCTAAATTGTCGAGGATGGAATGATCTTGTTGGCGATACGCCAAGCTGGCCTGAGCGTAGAAACGAGAGACAACTTCACTAAGGTGCTGAAAAACCTGCCGCGCCTCGCCTAAATCCACACTTAGCAAATAATTTGCCAACTCTAAGGAAGTTAGGCTCTTCATGAATATATTTCCATCACACTCACAGTAACAACACTTCGGACTGTTTTTAGTGGGTTTCCATATTTAATATCGATAAAAATAAACAAGTTAGGCTTTTTGCCCGTTAGGGTAACCCCCTGACATGGATTTAATTCCTTTTCAAAACCTCAACCTCTTGATTTAATGGCTTCGAAACTATCCGAATTATTGACAATAGAAAAACGAATCAAGCAAATGATCTTCTACATACGATCATTTGCGATTGACTCGGCGTGCAAATTGGTAAAGCACTTTCAGCAGCTTGTACCAAAATACACAGAAATAATGATGATGATCATCGCTTTTACCATGGATTCAGCATACTTTTCATACGAAAACTCCCATTCCGGTAACCACATTGACTTCCTATCCCAGCCATTGTGGCCCATCCATTCTGGTAGTGTTTGACCAAACTAAGAACTGAGGAACGAAGTCCAACCTCTTGAAATTATAAAATTGGTTGAGCTACGCTCAGCGCCCACCTACATCTAGAATGGGTGGAGTAGTAGATTTCTCTATCTGCTCACCCGTTGAGTAAAAACATTCTAGGCATTCGGCAGCTCAAGGACTGGTGACCCAGGCAAACGTGGCGTGGTTTTTCAGGCCGAGAATGTTATCTTAAGCAACCCGTCGGAATCTTTTAGAACCCTCCCTGGAAACCACAGCCTATGAACAATCCAGCGATCCTTTCCCAACCGCTTTCGCCTACGCAGCAACCGATTTTCCGCAACCCGACCTGGACCGTGGATACGGTGCTGGCGCTCTTCGAGTTGCCCTTCGCCGACTTGCTGTTTCGGGCGCAGCAGGTCCTGCGTGAAAATTTCGATCCCAATGCGGTGCAACGTTCGACCCTGCTATCGATCAAGACCGGTAACTGCTCGGAAGATTGTGGCTATTGCTCGCAGTCCAAACGTTACCAGACTGGGTTGGAGACGCAGCGCCTGTTATCTACCGAGGAAGTGCTGGCGGCGGCCAAGGCAGCGAAGGAACAAGGTGCTGGCCGATTTTGCATGGGCGCCGCCTGGCGCGGCCCTAAGGAGAAAGATTTACCGGCGGTCATGGAGATGGTCAGCGCCGTCAAGGCACTCGGACTGGAGACTTGCGTCACTCTGGGGATTCTCAAGGACGGTCAAGCTGAACAATTGAAAGAAGCCGGGCTGGATTACTACAACCATAATCTCGATACAGCTCCAGAGTTTTACGGAGATGTCGTTACCACTCACACCTACCAGGACCGGCTGGATACCTTGCAGAGTGTGCGTGAGGCCGGCTTAAAGGTTTGTAGCGGCGGCATCGTCGGCATGGGCGAAACACGCCAGCACCGCGCCGGATTGATCGCCAAACTGGCCAATCTTGATCCACCACCGGAATCGGTGCCGATCAACAATCTGGTGCCAATCCCCGGTACCCCGCTGGCCAACAGCAATCCGATCGATATTTTTGAGTTTGCCCGCACTATCGCCGCCGCCCGCATCACCATGCCGCACAGCTACGTGCGCCTGTCTGCTGGAAGGGAACAGATGGGCGAAGCCGAACAGGCATTGTGTTTCCTGGCGGGTGCTAACTCGATTTTCTACGGTGATCATCTGCTGACGACCAGCAATCCACAGACGCCCTACGACAACGTGTTGTTCAAGAAACTGGGTTTATATGGCGTCTGAGGGACAAAGTCGGCGCGCCACCGGCTCCAACGGGCCATTGGCCCGCTATACTCGTAGAGCGCCTGCCGTCTAAATCCTCTGTAAACGGAGTCACTGATGACTGATAAATTCCGCTTGGTCACGCGCAGCGACATGGATGGCTTGGTCTGCGCGGTTTTACTGAATGAGCTGAAACTGATCGACGATATCAAATTCGTGCATCCCAAGGACATGCAGGATGGCAAGATTGAGATCAGCGGTCGCGATATCACCACCAATCTGCCTTACGTGCCTGGCGTACATCTCGCGTTCGATCACCATTCTTCGGAAGTCCTGCGCAACGAAGAGCACGACAATCATATCATCGACCCTAACGCGCCGTCGGCGGCGCGGGTCGTGTTCGATTACTACGGTGGCAAGGCCCGCTTCTCCGCCATCAGCGATGCCATGATGGTTGCGGTGGACAAGGCGGATTCTGCGCAATTTTCCAGGGAGGACATCCTTGAACCCAAAGGCTGGGAATTGCTCTCGTTTCTCATGGACGCCCGCACCGGTTTAGGACGATTTCACACTTTCCGGATTTCCAACTACCAGTTGATGATGAATCTCATCGACTATTGCCGCAGCCATGACATTGATGACATTCTGCAATTGCCGGATGTACAGGAACGAGTAGGGATCTATTTCGAACATGCGCCCAAAGCCAAGGAACAAATCCAGCGCTGTAGCACAATCCATGGCAATCTGGTGGTTCTGGATCTGCGCAACGAGGAAACTATCTGGGCGACCAATCGTTTTATGATTTATGCGTTATTCCCGGAAACCAATATTTCCATGCATGTCATGTGGGGTTTTCAGAAACAGAACACGGTGTTTGCCACGGGCAAGTCGATTCTGAACCGGACGTCCAAGACCAATATCGGTGAATTGATGTTGCGCCATGGCGGGGGCGGCCACGAAAATGCCGGTACTTGCCAAATCGATCACGATCAGGCAGACGCCGTATTGGCCGAATTGATTGCCCATATCAATCAGGATGGCTGAAAGCGGCTCACTGGCGATGGCGACCAACGCCGACTGGCTGACCCGCAGCTTGAATGCCGTTTGGCATCCTTGCACCCAGATGAAATGGCACGACAGCGGCGTTTTGCCGCTGGTGCCGGTCGCCCGTGGCCAGGGCGCGTGGTTGTATGATTTCGAGGGACGGCGATATTTGGACGCCATCGGTTCCTGGTGGGTCAATCTGTTTGGTCATGCCAACCCACGCATCAATGCAGCCATTCGCGAGCAACTGGATCGGCTGGAGCATGTCATTCTAGCCGGTTTCACTCACGCGCCGGTGATCGAACTGTCGGAACGGCTGTCGGCGCTGACCAACGGCGCGCTGGGTCACTGCTTCTATGCCTCGGATGGCTCCTCGGCAGTGGAAATCGCACTGAAAATGTCGTCGCACTATTGGCGTAACCAGGACCAACCAGGGAAAAACCAGTTCCTTTGCCTGACCGGCAGCTATCACGGTGAAACCCTAGGGACACTGGGAGTCGGTGATGTCGAGCTTTACAAGGAAGCCTATGGGCCGCTGATGCGGCATGCCATTACGGTCCCGTCTCCCGATGCTCGTCAGGCAACGGACGGAGAAAGCGCCGCTGATGTCGCCCACCGGGCCGCGGCAGGGTTGGAAGCGGTGTTGATCGAGCACCATGCTTCGGTCGCCGCCCTGATCGTCGAGCCACTGGTGCAGGGCGCGGGTGGGATGGTGATGTACGATCCCGAGTATCTGCGACTGGCCCGCACCCTGTGTGACCGTTATCAGATTCATTTGATCGCCGACGAAATCATGGTCGGATTTGGCCGCACCGGCACATTGTTCGCCCATGAGCAGGCCAGCATTCGCCCCGATTTTCTCTGCCTGTCCAAGGGTCTGACCAGTGGCTATCTCCCGTTGTCCGTAGCGTTGACCACCGACGCAGTCTATGCCGCCTTCTACGACGATACAGTGACCCGTGGCTTCCTGCATTCCCATTCCTTCACTGGTAATCCGCTGGCCTGCCGGGCGGCGTTGGCCACCCTGGATATTTTTGCCGAGGAGCGCGTTCTGGAACGCAACCGATCATTTGCCGAGCAGTTGACGGTGTTGCTCGCTCCCCTGGCGCATCATCCGCAGACCCGGCATTTCCGCCGGTGCGGCATGATCTGGGCCGCGGATATCGAGACCGATCATCCCGATTTTCGGCTACGCTTCTATCGCGAAGCGCTGGCGCGAGAAATCTTCCTGCGCCCACTCGGTACAACGGTGTATTTCATGCCACCCTATATTCTCGATGATGATGAAGCGGCGTTGCTTGCAGAGCGGGCGGTCGCGGCCTTGGACGCGGCCTTGGGATGATCTGGGATGAACTGGAAACCGGTCTTGCCCGACTGGCGGTTGAGAATTTGACGCGCCGGCGTCGGACGCTGGATGCGCCCTGTGGCCCGGAAGCGGTCATCGATGGCCAGCGCTTTACCGCCTTTTGCAGCAACGATTACCTCGGACTAGCCAATCATCCAACCCTGATTGCCGTGGTTCAGCAAGCCGCCGCACGTTGGGGCGTTGGCAGCGGCGCTTCGCACGTCGTCAGCGGCCATTTGCGCCCCCATGCCGAATTGGAAGAGCGCTTGGCGCATTTTGTCGGTCGGGAACGGGCGTTGTATTTCACCACTGGCTACATGGCCAACCTAGCGATCGTACCGGCGCTGGTCGAGCGCCATGACGCGATTTTCGCCGATCGGCTCAATCATGCCTCACTGATCGACGCCGCTCTGCTGGCGCGGGCCGAACATATTCGCTATCCGCATATCGATTTAGATTGGCTGGCCGACCGGTTGGCGCGCAGTCGAGCACGGCGCAAGCTGATCCTGACCGATGCGGTGTTCAGCATGGACGGTGATCTGGCGCCGTTACCGGAATTACTGGAGTTGGCCGAGCGTTTCGATGCCTGGCTGGTGATCGATGACGCCCATGGTTTCGGTGTCCTGGGTCCCGGTGGGCGAGGCAGTCTGGCTCATTTTGCCCTTCCCGCATCACCACGCCTGATCCTGATGGGTACTCTGGGCAAGGCAGCCGGCGTTTCCGGCGCATTCGTCGCCGGTGACCACCGGGTGATCGAGTGGTTAATGCAGCGTGGGCGACCCTATATCTTCACCACCGCCTCCAGTCCGGTGATCGCGGCGGCCTTGTCGGCCAGTCTGAAGCTGATTGTTGCGGGCGACGATCGGCGCGCCCATCTGCAAGATTTGATCGTGCGGCTGCGTGCGGGGCTGAGAGGTCTGCCGTGGCGATTGTTGCCGTCGCCGACGGCGATTCAACCCCTGGTGATCGGTGACAATCAAGCGGCGATGGCCCTGGCGGAGCGGCTGCTCATGAACCATTTGTGGGTTCCAGCCATCCGCCCGCCGACGGTGCCTACCGGTACGGCCCGCTTGCGAATTTCCCTGTCGGCAGCGCATACGACCGATCAAGTGGATGCTCTGCTGGCGGCGTTAAGAGAAGGCATTAATCTTGCCGATCAATCCCTTCTCCCGCAAGGAGAGCGAATGCCTTCCATGCAAGAGGATGAACATTGACCTGATGCTGAGTACTCCTCCCATATTGCCGGCCAAACAGCGTATTCGCCAAGCCTTCGATCAGGCGGCGACTACCTACGATGCTGCTGCCGACGTGCAGCGCGAGGTATGCGACCGGCTGGCCGGGTACTTCGAGCAGATCGACACCGACTTCCAACCCGCAGCGATTCTGGAGGCCGGCTGTGGCACCGGTTATGGCGCGCGCTGGCTGCAACGGTGTTGGCCATATGCTGAACTTACTCTAGTCGATTTTGCTCCTGGCATGTTGATGGCCTCCAAAATTCACTGCCCTCAAGCGCGACCCGTTTGCGCCGATATCGAGGCGTTACCCTTCGCAAATCAGCGGTTCGACCTGTACTGGTCCAGCTTGGCTTGGCAATGGAATGATCCGGAACGGTGCTTGGTTGAGGCTGGACGAGTGCTTCGTCCCGGTGGCATGCTAGCGGTGGCGACGCTGGGGACGGATAACTTTCCGGAGTTGCGTCACGCTTTCGCCGAGATCGATGCTTACAGCCATGTGCTCTCCATCCCAACCCCTGAACGCTTGCTGGCCAGTTGCCAAGCCGGTGGTTGGGCAATGAACGTCTGGCAGCGACAAACGGTGCGCCGCTATTATCCCGACTTGCGCCTGTTGTTACGCCGGGTCAAGGCGGTCGGCGCCCGTGAGGTGGAGCAACGTCGCCCCGCGCCATTCGGACGCGCTGCCTGGCAAGCGGTGACTGCCCGCTACGAGCAACTACGGGAACCCTGGGGTTTGCCATTGACTTACGATGTGGTTTGGCTGATTGCCCAAGGGCCGATCGTTGGCGAACAGCATGATCGCTGTGCAGCCTCCTTGTTTCTTGAAACCGAGCGAGGATGACGGTAAGGGAATTCAGATGAGACAAGCCTTTTTCGTTGCGGGCACCGACACAGGCGCCGGCAAAACCCTGGTGACATGCGCTTTGCTGCATGCGACTCGCCAGTTGGGATTGACGACCATCGGTATGAAACCGATCGCGGCGGGTGTCGAAGATGATGGGCGCAATGGCGATGTCACCCAACTATTGGCAGCCAGCTCTATTCAGCCACCCTTGGCGCTCGTGAACCCTTTCCTATACATCCCACCCATCGCGCCGCACATCGCCGCTCAGGAAGCAGGCCGGCCTATCGATATCGAGACGATCCGGCAGGCGTTCACGCAATTGCGGGAACAGGCAAATGTGATCTGGGTGGAGGGCGTCGGCGGATTTCGGGTGCCGCTCGACGAACGTTCCGACTCCACCGATCTGGTGGCGGCGCTTGATCTACCGGTCATTCTCGTTGTCGGTATGCGCCTGGGCTGTCTCAATCACGCGCTGTTGACCGCCGAGGCGATGGCCGTTCGGGGGTTGCGATTCGCCGGCTGGGTCGCCAACCGGATCGATCCCGCCATGAGCCGCTTCGAGGCCAATGTCGAGACCCTATCTGCGGCTCTGGAAGCACCCTTGCTGGGCATTACCCCCTATGGCGCCAATCCAGTGCGAGCCGCTGGAACGTTACGGTTGGCGGTGTTACCGGAGTTTGGGAATTTGCCGATGTAAAATCAAGGGAATTGTCGGTTGGATAGCGCCGGCTGGGTGGATAGCTGGAATCCAGAGTCGCCCCTGGATTCCGAGCGCGTTTGCCTATGCCAAATAGACGCGTTCCAGCGATCCGCGCGAGACGTTGCCCTTGGCGTCTTCCGCCTCGATGTAGTAACGAACATCGCCGGCGCCGACGGGCAGCTTGGCCGTGTAGTAATTCCCGACTATGGCTGCGCCGGTTTGCGTGGGGTACAACCCGTTATCGGTCATCGCCAGGCGTGTTTCACCCTGGGCGTCGCGCAACACCAACGTCACCCGTTTCAACCCGCTGATGTCATAGACGAAGGTATGCACCGTTCCTTCGCGCGGCGCCTCCAGCAGACAGCCTTGACCCCAGCGTTTACCACCAGGGTTTTCCGGCGTCACCCACGGCGCAAAGATCGTCGGGCCAGTGCGATCCCCGCCAGCGGCGAGCAGGGCGTCCACCTGGCTCTTGACCACGCGATAACCCTGGTTGGCGGCATTCGTGACCTGTTGATCCCAGACCTGCTGGCCGGTCCAGTACCAATAACAACTGGTTTCGGCGGCTAACATCAGCCAGTTGACGTCATCCAATCCGGGTTGGCCAGGATGGGCATCCTCCAGGGAATGCACCACATTCTGGAAGGCGGTTAGCACCGCCCAAGAGTTGAGGTCAGGGGAATAGGGTTGATCGTAGCGACTGAACCACTTCATGAACTGTGGATCGCCATTGTCGGCGCCGCTCCAGGAACCCGGCTCGATATGCGCGGCTTGCGCCGGGTCAGGCGGGAACCGATCCAGGTAATCATGCACGGAGGTCAATTCGAAACGCGGATCACCCTGCAACCATCTGACCATCTCCCCGGTATTATGGTTGTAATAGCTGTCGGCGCCGCCGCCATGATTGTCGCCATCGGAATGCAACAGGAAGAACGGCGGATGCTTCGGATCGAACAGGCCGGTCTCCACGATCTGGTGGTAAACCTGTCCCAACACATCGGGATATTGCAAGGCGCCAAAGCCGCCACGGGCGTCCTCATTGCCGATATACCGTTCTGCGGGTACGGCAATGATCCGGTGAATCTCGCCATCCGGATCTTCATACTGCACATATTCCGGTTTGAGCAGACTCGGCGAGATTTTCGATCCCGCCCAGATGTTATGTAATTGCAACCAGTCATTGACCGGTGGATTGACTTGCTCGGCGGGATTAGGCGGTAGCATGCCCTCGTTGATGCCGGCGTAGGGATAGTCCTGGCAGGCCCGAAAACGATGGATGGAGTCATAGATCACCGCCTTGACTCCAGCCTGATTCAAGGCTGGAATCATGCGCACATGAAAAGCGGTTTCCGGTGGGAACATCACGCTGGACGCTTCCACCCCGAACGCCGAGCGAATGATGTTTCGATGCCACTCGACCTGCTTGACGATGTTTCGGCTTGGGATCAGCGCCATCAATGGATGAAAGAAACCGAAGGCGACGAAGTCCACTCGCGGATGGCCCAACACGGTTTTTTCCTGTGCGATGGCCCGCAGTTCATGATTCCAGTGATTGAACCGCCCACCACACAGGCCATCGGCGGCGCAGCGGTCGAGTTGCTCGATCAGCGAACCGCTCCAACTGGTGGACAAACCGGCATGGGGCAGGCCGCCATGGATATATTGCCGTGCGGCGGTCGGAATGAAATGGGTGTAGGGACCGCCGCGCGCCCCGAAGATACCGTCCTTTTCGCCATCCCAGTAATATTGGTCGGTCGCGTTATAGTAGGGCTGATGCATGTGCTTGTGGATGCCAAAATACACCTTGACTGGCGTATCGCCAGGTCCGCTGGCCACCCGAATGACCGGTTTGGCCTTGACGTTCGGTGCAATGCGTAATGGGCGAAATTCCTTGATCCAGTCATCGCCGCTGGCCTGCTGAAGATCTGCCTTGCGACAACCTTCCGCCTGCACGGTGATGGTATTGGGCCACAGCAATCCGGCAGGGATATCGGCAGTGTAATGATATTCACCCTCGACAACCGCTTCCTGGAGCGTCTCTCCCTTGATCAAATGCGCTCCATCTGGCGCATGCAGGATCACTTGTGGGAACGGGATTCGACCATCGGCGACGAAGGCCAGGGTAAAAGCCGGATTCTTGCCGGATTCATCGCATTGCAGCGTTTCAGGCAGTTCGATCCGCAAAATGCGGTTAAAAACATCAGTCATTGCACAATCTCTCATGTGAATTTGAGCCGTGTACCGGAAATCACCATCCCCTTCACCTATTCGCAGGTCGGAGATCATCGAAATCATTTTAATCCGCCTGACGCGGATTGCTGCCTAAACTGAGAGAAATGGCCATTCCCCGTGTGAACCGTTACACTCAATAAACTCACCTATAAAAATAACCCTTTGATTGTTCTGATCTTGATCTATCTTTCCGGATGAGAGGTGGTAGCGAATGTCGAAAGTCATGAAATTCACCAAAATCGTCGCGACGTTGGGGCCAAGTTCCCGTAGTCCCGACACGATCGAGCATTTACTGAGGGAAGGCGTGGATGTGATCCGTTTGAATTTCTCGCACGGCGCCCATGAAGATCATGCATTGTCGGTAAAACTGGTGCGTGAGGCTGCGCGAAAACTAAACCGGCATGTCGCGATTTTCCAGGATTTGCAGGGTCCAAAGATTCGCCTCGGTCAGTTGGAAGGGGAGTTTCTGGAAGTGGCGACCGGCGAGACCCTCGTGCTCACCACCGACGACTGGGTTGGTGGATTTCACGACGGACTCAAGAAGGTGGCCATCGACCACCAGAGCCTGCATGAGGAGGTACATCCGGATGACCGAATCTTAATCGACGATGGTCTATTCGAATTTACCGTGGAACGAGTGGAAGGGCATGACATTTTCACCCGAGTGGTGAATGGTGGCCGACTCAAGCCACGCAAAGGCGTCAACCTACCCAATATCAAACTCGGAATTTCGGCGATTACCGATAAGGATCGCAGCGATTTAGCGTTTGCTTACGAGCATGGCTTGGATTACGTTGCGCTGTCGTTCGTTCGTGACGCCCGGGATGTCAAGGAGCTGATCGACGTCATGTTGACGACCTACGGTCGCAAGATTCCGATTATCGCCAAAATCGAAAAACCGGAGGCCTTCCGGCACAGCGAGGGAATCATCCTGGCGGCGGATGCGGTGATGGTGGCGCGGGGCGATCTGGGGGTGGAAACTTCGCCGCAGGAGGTGCCATTGATGCAAAAGAGCCTGATCCGTCAGTGCAACCTTGCAGGTAAACCGGTGATCACGGCGACACAGATGTTGGAGTCAATGATCAACCACCCCCGGCCAACTCGCGCCGAGGCCAACGATGTCGCTAATGCCATCCTGGACGGAACGGATGCGGTGATGCTGTCAGCGGAAACCGCTGCCGGCCAATACCCAATCGAAGCAGTGCGCATGATGCGGAACATCGCTCTGAGCATCGAGGTCAGCGACATCTTCAAGACCCAGATGCAAAAGAGCGTGCTGGCGCAGGAAGGGCTGCTGGCTAACGCCTGTCTGCGTATCGAGGATGCCGTCCACTTCACCACCATGGATCTGGCCGACAAAGTGTGCGCCCGTTACCTGGTCGGTTTCACGAACAGCGGAGGAAGTGTTCTGGGTCTGTCCAAATTTCGACCCCTCGTACCGCTGATCGCCTTCAGTCCGAAATCGACGACCCTGCGCAAACTGGCGTTGGTCTGGGGCGTGGAGCCACTCCAATTAGGGGCGGTGGCCTCGGTCGATGAACTGCTCAGTTCCGCGACCGAATTCCTGCTCAACAAGGGCATGGTCCAGGAAGGCGAGATCGTGGTGTTTACCGCGGGTGTGCCCGTTGGCATGTCCGGCGGCGCGAATATGATCAAGGTGGTGAAAGTCGAGAGGGTGGATTAAGCCCAAATAGAATGATCGTTTTCTGGCGACGAAAATCCTTGAGAGATCGCCGCCTCATCGGGATAGCCCAGGAGGTTTCCCATGCGTGAACTGCCTTTTGAACTGTACCGCGCCGCCCAGGTGCGAGAGTTGGATCGCATCGCCATCGAAGAGCGCGGCATCCCCGGCTACACGCTGATGAGCCGAGCCGGCGAGGCGGCTTTTGATCTGTTGCGCCAGCGCTGGCCAAACGCCCGCCGCCTCGTCGTCGTCTGTGGCGGCGGTAACAACGGCGGCGACGGTTATGTGGTCGCTCGGTTGGCGCGTCAGGCTGGATGGCCGGTCCAGGTGTTGGCTCTCACCGATCCTGCTCGACTTGGCGGCGATGCCCAGACCGCTTGGCGGGACGCCCGCGCCGCCGAGACTTCGATCCTACCTTTCAGCGCCGCGGCTTTGGATGACGCTGACTTGCTGGTCGACGCGATTTTGGGCACGGGTCTGGAACGGGAGATCAGCGGTGCTTGGCGGGAGGCCATCCAGACCATGAACGCCTATCCTGCCGACATTTTTGCTCTTGACATTCCTTCCGGCCTACACGCTGACACCGGGGCCATCCTTGGTGTCGCCATTCACGCAGCGGCCACCATCACGTTCATCGGTCTCAAGCTGGGTTTGTTCACCGGCCAAGGGCCGGCCTGTTGCGGGGCAATGCATTTCGCCGATCTCGCCGTGCCGCCCGACATTTACCCGGCTCTGCATCCAGCCTGCTGGCGTTATGCAGGTGAAGACTTTCCGGGTTTGCTACCTCCTCGTCCGCGTAGCGCCCACAAGGGTCATTTTGGTCATGTCTTGGTGGTCGGTGGCGATTCGGGCATGGCTGGCGCGGCGCGAATGGCGGGTGAAGCCGCTGCCCGTTGTGGAGCTGGACTGGTCAGCGTCGCCACTCGCGCCGCTCATGCCGGCTTGCAAGCAGCGGTTCGTCCGGAACTGATGTTTCAAGGTGTGGAAACTCCGGAGGAGTTGGAACCGTTGCTGGATCGGGCTACCGTCATCGCCATCGGTCCTGGCCTGGGGCGCAGCGACTGGGGACGGACTCTGCTGCATACCGTACTGACCAGCGACAAACCGCTGGTTGTCGACGCTGATGGTCTGAATCTACTGGCGGTCGATCCGGTCTTTCGCGAAAACTGGCTTCTGACCCCACATCCCGGCGAAGCGGCCCGACTGTTGAAAATGACGCCTGCCCAGGTCGAAGCTGACCGTCTCACCGCCGTTGAAGATTTAGCACTGCGTTTCGGTGGGGTCTCTGTACTCAAAGGCGCCGGCTCACTCATCGCCAGCAAGAAAGAAGGGCGGGTCGCTCTTTGTACGACCGGCAACCCGGGCATGGCCAGCGGCGGCATGGGCGATGTGCTGACCGGGGTGATCGCCGCCCTGTTGGCGCAGGGTCTACCAGCCTTTGCCGCTGCCAAGGCTGGTGTTTACCTGCATGGTCTGGCCGGCGATCAGGCGGCGCGGAAGAATGGTGAGCGCGGATTGCTGGCCACCGATCTGCTTCCCTTACTACAGCAAGGGGTGAATCCCTGAACCATGCTCACGTACGATCTTGCTTCCGAAACCGCTACCGAAGCGCTAGGCGCCCGATTGGCTGCGGCGCTGACGCCCGGTTGCATCCTCTATCTAAGCGGCGACCTAGGCGCTGGAAAAACCACTCTGGTCCGTGGCTTATTGCATGCACTCGGTCATCACGGCACGGTCAAAAGTCCGACCTATACGCTGGTGGAATCCTATCAAACTGAGCAATGGCGACTCTTTCACTGGGATTTGTATCGACTAGCCGATCCGGAAGAGCTGGAGTTCTTGGGAATGCGCGATCAACTCGACGGTCAGGCGGTACTGCTGATCGAATGGCCGGAACGCGGGCGCGGCGAGTTGCCGGCAGCGGATCTGGAAATTACCTTGAGCTATGCTGGCGAGAGCCGTGCTTGCCAGCTGGTCGCCGTCTCAACTATCGGCCAACCGATATTGGAAAATCCGATGATGTAGAATCGCCATCCTCGCGTCTTATTCGCAAGAAGATTCCTATCGTTCGAGGCGCAAAATTCCGATCGCTGCTACTTTCGTGTTCACCTTCTCTGGATCAATCCATGGCCGATTCCAAATCTGATTCCGTCAACTTGTCGCCCACTACCGAGACGGAACGTAAGAAACCCAGCCTGTTTGAGGTGCTCAATCGACCGATTCGCCTCTCCTCTTTCCGCAAGGAACACGCACCTGAAGAAACCTCTGTGTCCACTGAACCGAAACCCGAGCGTTTCGCCCAGTTACGCGATCGGTTGCGACGCACCCGCCAAGGGTTGGTCTCCGGTTTAGCCAGTCTGTTCATCGGTCGGAAACTGGACGACGCAGCACTGGAGGAACTGGAAAGTCGTCTGCTATTGGCTGATGTTGGCGTGGATGTGACTCATCATCTGATCCAAAGATTGACCGAGCGGGCCTCCCACCAGCAATTAAATGACGCACCGGCCTTGCTCAAAACCCTACATGATGAGCTGTTGGCTATCCTCGCACCCTGTCAGCAACCGTGGCAACCTAGTGAATCTCGCCCTTATGCGATCCTGATGATCGGTGTCAATGGGGTTGGAAAAACCACCACGATCGGCAAATTGGCTCAATGGCTGCGAAACGAAGGCCATTCGGTGCTGCTGGCTGCTGGGGATACCTTTCGCGCCGCCGCTGTTGAGCAATTGCAAATCTGGGGCGAGCGTAACCGGATTCCAGTGATCACTCAGCAGACCGGGGCTGATGCCGCTTCGGTCATCTACGATGCGATGCAGTCCGCCCAGGCCCGCGAGGTGGACGTAGTCATCGCCGACACGGCTGGACGCCTGCATACCCAATCTAACTTGATGGAAGAACTAAAAAAAATCAAGCGGGTCATGGGCAAGGTAGATCCCACTGCTCCACACGAAGTGCTACTGGTCGTGGATGCCAGTACCGGTCAGAATGCCTTGAATCAAGCCATACAGTTTCACGAGGCGGTCGGCGTGACCGGTTTGATCCTAACCAAGCTGGACGGCACCGCCAAAGGTGGCATTGTGTTTGCTATTGCGCGCCGATTAGGCCTACCCATCCGTTTCATCGGGGTTGGCGAAAGCATTGAGGATTTGAGAATTTTCGATGCGGCTGAGTTCGTCGCCGCCCTGTTAAATGAGGAGACATAGCCACAGCTTTCCAAGCCATGTTGATGATTAAAGAATTAAAGATCCGCAGCCTGGGAATACAGGTTGCGGAACCTCCGGTCGGATTTAGCACTCATAGGCAGAGAGTGCTAGAATCATCTGGTATCTCATCATAAAACGGACGGGAGGAGTGAACAGCGATGACGACGACTGCGTTAGTGCTTCGGATGCAGAATCTGCCAGTGCCGATTGACAGTCTGGAGGGCTATATCCAAGCGGTCAATCAGATGTCTATGTTAAGCACCGAGGAAGAACAGGAACTGGCCCGACGCCTACAGCTGCGCAACGATCTGGAAGCAGCGCAGCGGCTGATCGTGGCCCACCTGCGTTTCGTGGTGCATATCGCCCGTGGTTACATCGGTTACGGTCTACCTCTGGCCGATCTGATCCAGGAAGGCAACATTGGTCTGATGAAAGCTGTCAAACGCTTCGATCCGGCTCATGGCGTGCGCCTAGTTTCCTTTGCTGTGCATTGGATCCGTGCCGAGATTCATGAATTTATTCTCCGCAACTGGCGGATTGTCAAGGTCGCGACCACCAAGGCGCAGCGCAAGCTGTTCTTCAAGCTGCGCAGCTCCAAGAAACGACTGGGTTGGCTGAACCATGACGAGGTCAATACCGTGGCAAGGGAACTCGGAGTCAGCCCGGATACCGTGTTGGAAATGGAAGCACGGCTCAGTGGCTATGATGTATCATTTGACCCAACTCCAGAGGCGGATGGTGAAGAGGATGTGGAGAATTTTGCACCTTCCACCTACCTGCGGGACGAGCAAGCAGACCCGGCAAAGGCACTGGAGCAGGATAATTGGGATGAGCAAGCCACAAGTCGATTGAACGAGGCGCTGGCGCGGCTCGATCCTCGTAGTCGAGATATCCTGCAGCGTCGTTGGTTGAGTGATGCTAAGCCGACCCTGCACCAACTAGCTGCTGAATATCGCATCTCCGCCGAACGCATTCGGCAACTGGAAAGCAACGCCATGAAAAAACTGCGCGTTGCGTTGCCAGCACCTGCCTGAAGCCCTATTCGACACACTGAAAAGCCCGCCTCATGGCGGGTTTTTTGTGGACGCGAACGCGATGTCAATGTATTGACAGTATGAGCTATGGCGAGCTCATGAGAATAAAGGTCAAAATATTGACAATTCAAATTTTATAACTAGCTGTATAAAAATGAATTTATATGATGGCATCTATATTGCTTGATATGAATACCAACTCCGGCGAGCCAAATTGGCCCTTTAGATAGCAGCCGATGTGCCATCGTGTGCTATCGAGTCCATGCTGGATATTCCTGGAGGCGGTAGCAGACTCAAACAAACGGATCATGAATCACAGCGGCGAACGGCTGAAAAGGTAAAAACGATGGAAACGAAGTGGATGCGCTTTCTTGAGATGTCGGCCCAGGCATTTGTACTGACCAACATCTGGCGCAGTGCTTCGGCGATGGTAGTCAATGGCGCAATGACAGAGCCGCTGGGGTTGCTGCAGGCTCTTGAGCCATTTGCAATTCCCGCTGCAGTGCTGGCAGTCATCAGCTCAGTCGCCGCAGTGCAAATCCGACTACGTGGGCAACGGAAACTGCGCAAGGCCCTTCATAAAGAACGCCCCGAGCCAGTGTCCTCCGCCCATGAATTGCCCTCGCTCATCTACCACAATGAACAATTGATTGCTGAATTGCAAAATCAGGTGCGTGAGTTAAACAAGGAGAAGGAGCGCCTGATCCATCTTCTTCAGGAAAAAAGCGCTCGTCTCCGACAGGATCCACTGACAGGCGTTTCTAATCGGCTAGCCTATGAGGAGCAGCTTCATCAGGAATTTCAGCGCTGGAAGCGCTTCGGCAATCCCCTGACATTTTTAATCTGGGATATCGATCACTTCAAGCAGATCAATGATCGGCATGGTCATGATATAGGTGATGAGGTTCTGCGCGAGGTCGCTCGACAATTGAATAGTCGCCTGCGCAGCACCGATTTTGTAGCGCGCTACGGTGGTGAAGAATTTGCCATGTTGTTACCGGGCGCTGACATTGAAGCTGCTTTGCAATTGGCTGAACAGATCCGACACCATATTGCCGAATCCGGATTTAGATATGGCGAAGCGCACATCCCAGTGACTATTTCCTGCGGTTTGGCCAGTTTCCAGCCCGGGGACTGCCTGGAGAGTGTATTCAAGCGCGCTGATCAGGCCCTATACCAAGCTAAGAAGACCGGACGAAATTCCTGCTGGGTTTCATGACCAGTCATTCCGCAATAGTCTTTTTCTCAGTGGACATGGCTGTTAGCTCATTGTTTGCTTGTCTTGTGACCTTGGGCCTCCTTAGCTTGTGAGTAAGCTAAGAATCTGGCGCGGCGCAGCATTCGCCTGCGCCAACATACTCTGGCCGGCCTGTTGCAAAATCTGGCGGCGAACTAATTCACCGGTTTCTTGAGCATAGTCGGCATCGAGAATACGTGCGCGGGCATCTGAGGTGGTTTCGATGTTGATGGCGTTGACGGCCATCATATGTCCCAGCCGGTTATGCGCGGCGCCTACATTGCTGCGTTGCTCATTAAGATAGGCTAACGCCAAATCAATCTTGTCGATTACGGTGTTGGGTGCGGCAGCAACGTCGATGCCGGAGAGGCCAAGCGCGGAGACAGTGACTGCACCGACATTGACCGTGAGGCTGTTACCAGCGTTCTCTCCGATCTGTAGATCAAAGGAATTCTGAGTAGCAATGTTATTGTCGAATCCGCCAGGCCATACCTCAGCGAAACCGGACAATGGATCGAGAGAATAACCGCCGGTATCGGGAATGACCGACTCGGCGGTGCGGATCGGGCCACCGTCGGCATCAGCGCCGCCGATGGCTCCAGTGTCGGTATTAGTCAAGTAGCCGCCGTCAATCAGCCCTTGCAAGTAAGCTTGCCCGGTTGCTCCGGCGTAATCCGTCAAGAAGGCAGTAGCGTCAGTGTAACCGGTCGCATTGGCGATGGCGACATCCAAACTGGCGCCGTTGCTCAGGTCGGTCATGATGCTTTTGATACCGCCATTAGCTTGCTCATGCAGAAAGCGCACAGCGATGTAGGCCGAAGAGTAGTGCAAACTATCGCTGACCCAGGCCCCGCCAATTGCGCCGGTCATTGCCGCGACGGTCGTCAGATCGCCGACGACCCGCTCATCGGCGCCTTGAATGAATTCCGCTGCACCTTCCTTGAACCAATCTGGTAAACCTACGGAGTACATGTTGTCCGCCATTAGCCCATGCACCATTTCATGGGCGATGACCCGGTCGATAGCGATACCGCCGGTCATCGAATCAGGCGGGATAAAATCTTCCATGTCGATGCGTAATTCATGTCTTTGGATGGTCGTTCCTGAATAATAGGAAGTGACTGACGCAAGTTGCCCACCCACGGCATCATTCTCCAGGAGAATCTCAAAGGACGTATCATGCCCTGTGAGGCCATAATAAGTTTCAATCAAATCTTCTGATTCTCGCAGCCAAGCGCCGCGCAAACCATCGATCACGATTTTCTGGTCGGCATCGACCGTCCCGCCGCCGCTCCCATCGATCAGTTTTCTGCCATTGAATGCCGTCTGCTCAGCAATTCGGTTAACTTCCTGGAGTAGCTGGTTGACCTCGCCCTGCATGGAGCCTCGATCCGTGCCGCTGTAGGAATCGTTGGCTGCCTGTACGCCAATCTCGCGAATGCGTTGCAAGATGTTGCTGATGTTACTGAGTGCGGAATCGGCGGTTTGCAACAAGGAGATGCCATCATTGGCATTGCGGTGGACTTGATTCAGGCTGCGAATTCGCGCGGTCATGCGGTTGGAGATGGCTAGGCCCGCGACATCGTCGGCAGCGCTGTTAATACGCAAACCGCTGGATAATCGCTCCATCGCCTTGCCAAGGTGCTGCTGCTGACCGACCACATTACGATACACGAAGAGTGCCGTTGGATTGGTATTGATCTGCACCGGCTGCGCTCCCTTTGATCCCTTTGAATATATCAAACATCAAACACAGCTATCGGCAGGCCAAGCGCAAGCTTGAGGGCTTTTTACACGAGGCAATCCTGTTTTTGCTTGTGCTTTCGGTTTCTCGACTTCCCCCTGAAATACCCGAATGGCGTGTTACAATGCGCTCGATCTTTCAAAACAGCAAAACGATTCCGTAAGTCAGCATCATGGTTCATGAGTATCAAACAATCCATCATCGACGGTAGTGAACAACTGGGCATCCCATTATCGAGCCGGGCGATCGAGCAACTGACCGCCTATCTGGCGCTTTTGGAGCGTTGGAATCGTGCCTACAATCTAACGGCGGTGCGCGACCCGGAAGCGATGGTGGTTCGGCATGTCCTGGACAGCCTGTCGATCTGGCCCTGGATCGAGGGGCCGTGCGTGCTGGATGTCGGAAGCGGTGCCGGCTTACCGGGTATCCCACTGGCGATTGCTCGGCCAGAGTGTGGGTTCTGCCTGCTGGACAGCAATGGCAAGCGTACCCGGTTTCTCATCCAGGCAACCGCCGAGTTACATCTCAAGAACATCGAAGTGGTGCGCAGTCGAGTCGAAGATTATCGACCAACCACCTTATTCGATAACGTGGTGTCGCGAGCGTTCTCGACGCTGGCGGACTTACTGGCTGATGCAGGCCGGTTGTGCGCCCCAGAAGGCCAGTTGTTGGCGATGAAGGGTGTTTTCCCCGACGAAGAACTGGCGCGCCTGCCGCCGGATTATATCCTGGTCGGCGTTTACCCACTGCATATCCCGGGTCTGGAAGCTGAGCGCCATCTGGTGCATCTGGCGCCTGCCCCTGCTTCCCGAGACTGAATTTATGGCCCACATCATCGCCATTACCAATCAGAAGGGCGGAGTCGGCAAGACCACCACCGCCGTCAACTTGGCTGCTTGTCTGTCGGCGTTGCGTCAGGGCGTGTTGCTGATCGATCTTGATCCACAAGGCAACGCTACCATGGGCTGCGGGGTAGACAAACATACCGTATCGGCCACCAGCTACGAGGTGCTGCTAGGCGAAGCGACCTTGGCGGATGCTTTGCAGTGGGTCGAAAAAGCCCAGATGCGGCTGTTGCCCGCCAATGGCGATCTGACCGCTGCCGAAGTCAATCTGCTGGAAACCGATAATGCGTCGGGCCGGTTGCGTGACGCCCTGGCTCCTGTGGTGTGGAACTTCGACATCATCTTGATCGATTGCCCACCGTCGCTGAACATGTTGACCGTGAATGCCTTGACTGCCGCTCAGTCGGTGATCATTCCCGTTCAATGCGAGTACTACGCCCTGGAAGGTTTGTCGGCGTTGTTGGATACGGTTGAGAAAGTGCGTAGTTCCACCAATCCCAGTCTGCGCATTGAGGGGGTATTGCGCACCATGTTCGACCCTCGAAACCGATTGGCCAATGACGTGTCGGCTCAGATTGTCGAGCATTTTGGAACGACGGTGTTTGAAACGCTGATTCCCCGCAACGTGCGGTTAGCCGAAGCGCCGAGTTACGGGTTACCAATTATCTATTATGATGACGGTTCGCGCGGTGCGCAAAGTTATCGAGAACTGGCTAAGGAAGTGCGAAAACGCTTGCGGCGGCCCGCAGCAAAAACGGAAAGCAGGGCCAGCGCATGATGCGCAAGAAAGGCGGCTTGGGCCGGGGGTTGGATGCACTGCTCGGCGCGGCAGCCGCCACGCGAGAAGGAAAGGCCATATCAGACACACCGACCCCAGAAATTCTCGAAACTCTGCGGCAACTGCCTGTCGAGCAGATCTGTCGGGGTCGCTATCAGCCGCGCCAGGATTTACGCGAGGATACCCTTCAGGAACTCGCCGAGTCGATCCGTGCTCAGGGGGTGGTGCAACCGGTATTGGTACGGCCACTGGATGGGAGCCGCTATGAATTGATCGCGGGCGAGCGACGTTGGCGAGCAGCCCAACTGGCTGGTTTGCGTGAGGTCCCGGCGGTGGTTCGCGAGGTCCCGGACCAGGCGGCTATCGCTGTGGCGCTGATCGAAAATATCCAGCGCGAGGATCTCAATCCTCTGGAAGAAGCTGCTGCCCTACAACGGTTGATCGATGAATTTGCTCTGACGCATCAGCAGGCTGCCGAGGCCGTAGGGCGGTCACGGACAGCGGTGACCAATTTGTTGCGTTTGTTGGAGTTGAGTGAGGAGGTTGGGCAACTGGTGCGAGAGCGAAAATTGGACATGGGCCATGCCCGCGCCTTGTTGCCGTTATCGCCTGCCTTGCAGCGGGAGGCCGCCCATCAAATCCTGCTGCGTGGGCTTTCAGCTCGGGAGACCGAGCAACTGGCCCGCCGCTTGCAACAACCAGATGCTGCGTTGGTTGTCCCGGCCCCAACGCTCGATCCGAATATTCGTCTATTACAGGACAGTTTATCGGAACGGTTGGGCACTCGGGTCCGGGTCCGGCATGGCGCTTCCGGTAAGGGAAGCGTCGTGATCCAATACAATAGCCTCGATGAGCTGGATGGGGTCATCGCCAAGATAAAGTGATGGTAAGGAGGCGTCGGGCGCCTGTTTCAGGATGCAGCATGATTGATCGCCGGCGGACGGTCATAGAGCAGGGTCACCGACTCAGTGCCGGCTAACTCACGCAGTCGTTTCAACAAGGCTTCGCTGGGGCGGACCCGCCAATTCTGGCCTAAAACGAGTTCCACCCGCGCTTGGGAGTGGGTGTATTCGATACAGACCAAACAGCGGCCATCGGCGCGGTGCTCGGCCAGAATGCTGGCTAGCTGCCGTAGCGCCCCTGTCTGGCACTGTAGTGTATTTAGTTGCAGCAATACCCGGCGTGCGTACTCGGCGCGCGCCATTTCCCAATCCAGCACCCGCTCGACGTTCAGGCGAGTCGTTTGATTGAACTCATCCCAGCTGAGCGTCCCCTGCGCCAGTAAGATGGCATCCTCGACGATCGAGGCGCGATGTTGTTCGTACACCTCGGGAAATATCCGGATTTCCAGCCGTCCAGTGCCATCATCCAGGCTGACGAAGGCGATTCGCCCACCCCGGTTGGCATTGCGGGTGCGAACGCTGATCACCAGCCCAGCAATCAAGAGCGACCGGTCATTGCCTCGGCGCAGAGCGCCGTTGCCACCGGTCAAGCGGCTCAGACGAATCGCACCCAATGCCGCCAATTCCGCTGCGATCCGATGCATCGGATGACCACTCAGATACACGCCTAGGGTTTCCTTCTCGCCACGCAATCGTTCCTCTTCGCTCCAATCCGGCATCTTGGCGATATGCAGGAGTCGGGTTGGGGTTTTGTCAGTGGTGGCTAACTCAAACAGGTCATTCTGGCCAGCGGCGTGATTGCGGAAGTGCTGTTCTGCCAGTTGCAGGGCTTCTGGTAATTGCGCCGCCAAGGTCGCTCGGTTGGCGCCGAGTTCATCGAAGGCCCCAGAACGGATCAATGATTCCAGCACTCGCCGATTGAGTTTGCGGAGATCCACACGCTGGCATAGGTCGAACACATTAGGATACGCGCCACCAAAACGGCGTTCTTGTACCAGCGCCTCGATAGCGCCTTCGCCGGCGCCTTTGATCGCGCCCAAGCCGTAGCGGATTTCACCGGCTTCACCCACCGTGAAGCGATATTTGGAGCGATTGATGGCGGGTGGCGCCAACTTCAGTCCTAGACGTCGGCATTCCTCGATAGACACTACGACCTTGTCGGTTTTATCCATATCCGAAGACAAGACCGCCGCCATGAACGCTGCCGGGAAATGCGCCTTCAGCCAAGCGGTCTGATAGGATAACAGCGCATAGGCGGCGCTGTGGCTGCGATTGAAGCCGTATCCTGCAAATTTTTCCATCAAATCAAAAATATAAGTTGCAATTTCCGACTCGACCTGGCGCTCGACCGCACCCTTGACGAAGGTTTCTCGCTGCTTGGCCATTTCTTCAGGCTTCTTTTTGCCCATGGCCCTTCGCAGTAGATCCGCCCCACCTAGGCTGTACCCTGCCAATACTTGGGCGATTTGCATCACCTGCTCCTGATAGAGGATGACGCCATAAGTCGGCTTGAGAATCGGCTCTAAGGCCGGGTGTGGATATTCGATGCGGGCGCGGCCATGCTTGCGATCGATGAAATCATCCACCATGCCCGATTGCAGCGGGCCAGGCCGGAACAAGGCCACCAACGCTACCATGTCTTCAAAACAGTCAGGCTGTAAGCGGCGAATCAAGTCCTTCATGCCACTCGATTCGAGCTGGAACACCGCTGTGGTTTCATGACGTTTGAGCAACTCGAAGGTCAGCGGATCACTCAGCGAGATCGTGGAAATATCCAGCGGTGGCTCATCGATCGCTCGGCGTTGCTCGTTGATGGTGTGCAGCGCCCAATCGATGATGGTCAGGGTGCGTAACCCCAGGAAGTCAAATTTGACCAGCCCGGCTGCTTCCACATCGTCCTTGTCGAACTGGGTGACGACGCTGGGATCGTCTTGTTCACAATACAGTGGTGAGTAATCGGTCAGGTTCACCGGGGCGATCACCACGCCACCGGCGTGCTTGCCGACATTGCGCGCCAATCCTTCCAGTTTGCGGGCCAACTCGATCAGCGTCCGCACCTCCTGATCGTTTTCATAGAGCCGCCGCAGTTCTGCTTCCTGCTCGATAGCCTTGTCCAGGGTGATGCCGAGTTCAAAAGGAATCAGCTTGGCGATGCGATCGACAAAGCCATAAGGATGACCCAGCACTCGACCCACGTCGCGCACCACGGCCTTGGCAGCCATGCTGCCATGAGTGGCGATTTGCGAGACCCGCTCCCGACCATAGCGCTGGGCGACGTATTCGATCACTCGGTCACGGCCTTCCATGCAGAAGTCGATATCGAAGTCGGGCATGGACACCCGTTCAGGATTGAGGAAACGTTCGAACAGCAGTTCATAGGCCAGTGGGTCCAGATCGGTGATACCCAATGCATAAGCGACCAGTGACCCGGCGCCGGAACCACGTCCCGGTCCCACCGGCACACCGTGGTCGCGCGCCCACTGGATGAAATCGGCGACGATCAGAAAATAGCCAGGGAAGCCCATCTGGATGATGACCTTCAGCTCCAGCTCCAGTCGCTCATCATAGGATCGACGGTGTTCGACGAAGTCGGTGGTGTTCGCATCGAATCGTCGTCGTAGCCGCCGTTCCAGTCCGGCGCGCGCCTGCACGCTGAAATAGTCGGCAGCGCTCATGCCTTCCGGGACCGGGAAATCCGGCAGTACGTTCTTGCCCAGTTCCAGGTGTAGGTTGCAGCGGCGAGCGATTTCGACGGTATTCTCCAGCGCTTCGGGTAGATCGGCGAACAACTCCGCCATTTCCGCCGGGCTGCGCAGATACTGCTGGTCGCTGTAGCGGCGCGGACGATTAGCGTCATCCAGGATCGCGCTATCATGGATGCACACGCGGGCTTCGTGAGCTTCGAAATCCTCGCGCTGCAAGAAGCAGACGTCGTTGGTCGCCACTACTGGTATATGACAATCCGCCGCCAGCTCCACGACCGCCTCCAGGTACTCCTCTTCCCGAGACCGGCCAGTACGTTGTACTTCTAAATAAAATCGTTCCGGGAACAGTCGTTGCCAGTCGCTCAACCAGGTTCGGGCTTGATCGGGTCGGTCATGGAGCAGCGCCAGGCCCAGCTCGCCATCGCGGCCACCGGACAGAGCGATCAATCCAGCGGTGTTTCCCTCCAACCAAGCGAGATCGAGGATCGGCACGCCGCGTTGCTGGCCTTCGAGATAGCCGCGACTGACCAGTCGGGTCAGATGGCGGTAGCCTTCCAGATTCTGACACAGTAGCACCAGTCGGGTGGGTTCTCCGCCGGATCGCCGCACCCAGGTCTCGACTCCGATGATCGGCTTGATCCCGGTACTGAGAGCGGCCTTGTAGAATTTGATCAGGGCGAACAGGTTGCTCATGTCGGTGACTGCCACCGCTGGCATTCCAGCAGCGGCGATCTGTTTGACCAGATTTTTGATCCGGATCAGCCCATCGACCAGGGAGTATTCGCTGTGCAGGCGCAGATGGACGAACGATGCGGTCATGGTCTTCTTGCGAAGACGGTGGTGGACAGGACAGCAGCCACGGGCGCAAAGGAGCGACGATGTGCGGGGCAGGGACCAAAGCGGCGCAGCGCTTGGCGATGTGCAGCGGTCGGATAGCCTTTGTGGCGGGCGAATCCGTAGTCGGGATAGCGGTCATGCAATTCACGCAGTTCAGCGTCGCGGGCGACCTTGGCCAGGATTGAAGCGGCGCTGATCGCTGGTACAGTGGCGTCACCTTTGACGATGGCTTGGCACGGGCGGGCTAGCCCTGGCGGACAGTGTTTGCCGTCCACCAGGATTTGAGTGGGCGCCATATGCAGATTTTCCACCGCTCGATACATGGCGAGCAATGAGGCTTGCAGGATGTTGATCCGGTCGATTTCTGCAACGTCGGCCCGGCCCAGCGCCCAGGCCAGCGCGTGAGTGCGGATTTCGGTGGCGAGTTGCTCGCGGCGGGCGGCGCTGAGTTGCTTGGAATCAGCCAGCCCCACGATAGGATAGCTGGGATCGAGCATAACGGCGGCGGCGATGACGGGGCCGGCCAATGGACCACGCCCCGCTTCATCCACGCCGGCGATCAAGAGGGCATCAAGCATGGCGGACGGTGAAAATAAGATAAAAGGTCAGGAAGTTGGAATGCCGATGGTCGTTTCGTCATAGACGGTTTTATTGCGAATCTTCTGCTTTAAGCTGGTCTAGCAGCGCCAATAACCCGGCCTCATCCAGCACAGTAACGCCTAGCGCCTGCGCCTTATCCAGCTTGGAGCCGGCCTCGTGGCCTGCGACCACGTAATCGGTTCTCTTCGAGACACTGCCACTGACCTTGGCGCCCAGCACACGCAACCGGTCGGCGGCCTGATCGCGCGTCAGAGAGTCCAGCGCCCCGGTCAAGACGAAGGTCTTGCCTGCGAGTGAGGCAGTCGTCACTGGTTGCCTTGCGACATCCGGCCAACGGACACCGGTCGCTTGCAGGCGGCCAATCACCTGCTGGTTATGCGGCTCCTGAAAGAAGGCTCGGATCGCCGCGGCAACGACTGGACCAACGTCGGGGGCTTGCCGCAATGCATCCGCATCCGCCGCTATCAAGGCTTCCAGTGTTCCGAAGTGCGTTGCCAGCGTCATGGCGGTCGCTTCGCCGACCTCACGAATGCCCAGTGCATACAGAAATCGCGCCAGCGTCGTCGTCTTACTGCGTTCCAGAGCATCGATCAGATTAGCCGCCGACTTGGCGCCCATCCGCTCCAAGCCGGTTAGCGTCGCCGTATCGAGCGCGTAAAGATCCGCGGGACCCTGCACGTATTCCTGATCGATGAGCTGCTCTACCAATTTATCGCCCAATCCCTCGATATCCATTGCTCGCCGCGAGGCAAAATGGCGAATGGCTTCCTTTCGCTGAGCGCGACAGTACAGACCACCGATGCAACGCGCAACCGCTTCCTCTTCCGGGCGGACGATGTGTGAACCGCACACTGGACAGGTTTTCGGCATCACGAATGGCAGTGTGTCGGCAGGACGACGATCCAATACGACACTGACCACCTCGGGAATGACATCGCCCGCCCGGCGCACGATCACCGTATCCCCAACCCGCACATCTTTACGCGCCACCTCATCAGCGTTGTGCAAAGTGGCGTTGGTGACCGTCACACCGCCCACGAATACCGGTTTGAGCCGTGCGACCGGAGTGATCGCGCCAGTCCGTCCGACCTGTACCTCGATGGCTTCCACCACGGTCAATTCTTCTTGAGCTGGAAACTTATGGGCCACTGCCCAACGCGGTTCGCGGGTGCGAAACCCCAGATGTCGTTGCCAGTCCAGACGATTGACCTTGTAAACCACGCCATCGATAGCGAAAGGGAGTAAGTCGCGTCTTGCGGCAATGGCGTCATGAAATGCGCTCAGGCCATCTGCGCCCAGCGAAACCGCTCGTTCGACACTCACCGGTAAGCCAAAGATCGCCAGCGCATCCAGCACGGCACTGTGGGTTGCTGGCAATGCCCAACCCTGCACTTCGCCCAGTCCGTAGACAAAAAACGATAACGGACGTTTCGCTGCCAGGGTTGGGTCCAGCTGCCGGATGCTGCCTGCTGCGCCGTTGCGTGGATTGACCAGGGTCGGCAGACTGGCGGCGCGCTGTCGAGCATTGTAGCGCTCGAAATCGGAGCGACTCATGTACGCTTCGCCGCGCACTTCCAGCACTTCAGGCGCGACGCCACGCAGTCGTAGTGGCACGCTCTTGATCGTGCGGATATTCTGCGTGACATCTTCGCCGGTCTCGCCATCGCCGCGCGTGGTTGCCTGCACGAGCAGTCCGTTTTCATAGCGCAGATTGATGGCCAAGCCGTCGAATTTCAACTCACAGGCATACTCGACAGGCGCTGCGTCTTCGCTCAGTTCCAACTCGCGCCGCACTTGAGCGTCGAAGGCCCGCGCACCATCTGGACCTGTGTCGGTTTCCGTACGGATGGATAACATGGGCAGACGATGGCGGACCGACGCAAACGCTTCCAGTGGTTTGCCGCCCACCCGCCGGGTCGGGGAATCCGGCGTGATCAGCTTGGGATCGGCGGTTTCCAGCGCCTGTAGTTCCTGGAACAGTCGGTCGTACTCGGCATCAGGGATTTCCGGCGTGTCCAAGACGTAATAGTAGTAATCATACCGGTTGATTTGTGCCCGGAGCTGGGTGGCGCGGATCTGTCTGTCGCTGGGAGCCTTCATTGATGGTTTCTTGATGTTTAATATTTTTATATTACAAATGGATAACATCATGTCGATTATTGGTTCCTCCTTTGGACGAAAAGGGAACCTGTCTAGCATTCGTTATCCTTCGTCGCTATGGATAGCTCGATATTCTTTGGGGTGTTGATCATTTTGGCCTGGAGCCATTGATCATTTTGGCCTGGAGCCATTGATCATTTTGGCCTGGAGCCATTGATCATTTTGGCCTGGAGCCATTGATCATTTTGATTTTTTATTATTAAGATGATGTTTTTAATGTTTTTATTTTATGGTTTATTTTTTGCTAAACCTTAGATGAATGATATCAATCGTAATCTATCAGCTATTCAACGAGCGAGAAAGAGGATTAAGAATGAAGAGTCGATCGCTATTTATATTGGTGTTCACAGCAGTCTTAGGTTTTTCCCAAGTGGCGGGGGCTGTATTGATCGATCGTGGGGGTGGGCTGATTTACGACGATGTGCTGGATGTCACTTGGTTACAAGATGCCAATTATGCCCAGACCAGCGGCTATGATAGCGATGGCCGCATGATATGGCGGGATGCGGTCGATTGGGCGGAAAATCTGAGTTATTTCGACTCGGTGCGTAACGTGACCTACGATGATTGGCGGTTACCGACAGTGCAGCCGATTGATGGCACCGGCTTCGACTATGACTTTAGCCCTGCTGGTAATACTGACCGTGGCTACAACATCAGCGCGCCAGGTACGGCTTATACGAGTAGCACCGGTAGCGAGTTGGCCTATATGTTTCATGTAAACTTGGGTAACCTGTCAGCCTACGATACATCAGGCGTCTTTCGCGGGGGGGCATCTGGGACAGATTGGGGCGTCGTCAATACTGGCCTCTTCCTGAACTTGCAAAACTTCGTGTACTGGTCTGGTACTGAGTATGCGCCTTACACTAATCTCGCGTGGCGCTTCTATGCCTACGATGGTCTCCAGTACGCTTATGGTAAGGACTTTGCGTACCACGCATGGGCTGTGCGTTCTGGCGATGTTGCCGCCCCGCCTTCCATTCCCGAACTGAGGAGCCTGGTTGGTATCACTGCCACGCCTTCTATTCCCGAGCCGGGGAGTCTAATGCTAGTCGGGTTAGGACTGGTGGGGTTAGGTTGGACGCGACGGCGGCGATTTGATCATTTAGGTGAATTTCCCTTGAAAGGGTAGATGAAAATGTCGCCATCATCGACTTTCAGTATCGATCCGGGCTAGATACATCGTTAGGAGCCTGCCTACGTCGCCTGCGCCCACGCGCGTTGTTTACGCCGAAATTCGACGACCTCGTTGCGTAGGTGCATGAGTCCCTGGTTGGTCAAGCGATTACGGCGTTCGTCGCAAATCATGCCGCCCAACTTCTGCGCTAGTTGGTCAGCGGTCAAGACTAATAGGTCCAGCGCTTTCATCTCCTCCAGCGGACCCGGTAGGCTCATGAAGAGCAATAACCCAGGTGTGATCAAATCATCCATCGTCTGTCGATCGAACACGCCGGGTTTGCGCAAATGGGCCATGCTGAGGATCGGTTCGCCGTTACCGTTATCCGTACAACGCTCAAGTAAGCCATTGGCTTTGATTTGGAAGCCCAGATCAGCCGCCATGGCCTGGATGTCAGGTCCTTTGAAGGAAGATTGGCCCACGGGCACCGCCACCACGGTCAAAGCCACGGTCATTTTCGGCGGCTCTGGCATGGCGGGTTCCTTGCGCGAATCATGCGTCGGTTCTGCTACGATGACCGGCTGCTCCGTTTTGAGGCTTGCGCTGGCTTCGAGAACCGGTGCTGCCTCCATAGTTTCGGGAACCGGTGCTGCCTCGATGACAGGCGCCTCCTCGCCAGGAGGCAGCGGTTCCTCCTCGCGGTGGATCGGTCGAATCTCGACGTCGATCAGCGCCTTTTTGGCCAGAGGATGTTCAGGGGTGATCCGTACTCCGCCGAAGTCGTGCCCATTGTTGATCTCGTCAGACGCCGCCGATCCATCGAGAGCGCTGAATACCGGTTCATTTTGCAGCGAGGGGCGGCGTTGGCGTTTGCGGATTCCCTCGCGGATATGAGCGCGCATACCCCAAAGATAGATCAGGACGACGACGATGACGCCAACCCCCGCCAATAGCCACTGCAACTGTGTTTTGTCCAGCATTTCCATAAATTAGAAGCTCCGGATCGCGCCTGCCGCAATCTGAATTGCACCATGGTGGTGATGGTCATACCCAACCCCCGTCGGCGAACGGAGGATTGCACCTGCCGCCGTTTATACTGAAATTGCCGCCTATTAACAAACGTTATTTGTCACTTTTTTATGACAAACCACGCGTAGGCGCAGACTAGCCGACCCCAGCCAGGCGCGCTGCCGCCTCGACATCGACGGCGACCAATCGCGACACACCCGGCTCTTGCATGGTCACGCCCGCCAAATGATCAGCGATCTCCATGGTGGCCTTGTTGTGGGTGATGAACACGAACTGCACTCGTGTCGCCATGTCCTGCACCAGTGCGCCGAATCGCCGGACATTGGCTTCGTCCAGCGGTGCATCCACTTCGTCCAGCAGACAAAATGGAGCGGGATTGAGCTGGAAAATAGCGAACACCAAGGCGACGGCGGTCAATGCTTTTTCACCGCCGGACAGCAGGCTGATTGAACCGATGCGTTTGCCAGGCGGCTTGGCCATGATCGCTACGCCGGCATTCAGCACATCCTCGCCGGTCAATTCCAGGTGGGCCTCGCCACCACCGAACAGACGAGGAAACAACATCTGCAAGTCGGTGTTGACCTGTTCGAAGGTGTCCCGAAATCGGGTACGGGTCTCGCGATCCATCTGCCGGATCGCATTCTCCAACGTCGCCAGCGCCTCCAACAAATCAGCGTCCTGTGCATCGAGATATTGCTTGCGCTCAGACAATTCCGCGAGTTCTTCAATCGCCGCCAGATTGATCGCTCCCAGTCGCTGAATACGCCGCTCGATCTGCTCCAACCGGGTCAGCCAGTCGCTTTCGACCGCTGCGGACGGCAGCGTGGACACCACTGTTTCCGGAATGGTTTCCCATTCGGCCAGTTGCTCACGCAGGCTTTGTTGACGCACTCGCGCCTCGCTCGACGCCAAGCGCTGCTCTTCAAGCTGCCGGCGCTGGGTTTCCACCTGTCGTTCGCAACGGCGGCGCGCCTGTTCATGCGCTGCTGATTCGGCATCCTGGGTCTCCAGGCGTTGACGAGCCTCCGTTGATTCCGCTTCGATCGCCAGCCGGGTTTCCAGCCAGCCCGCCAGTTCGTCTCCAGCCGTCGCTAAAAGTTCGTCGCTATCGGCGACTCGTTCCATTTTCAGTCGGTCCCGCCGCTCCTGCACCTGGCGCTGTTGGAGATCCAGGCGCACCAGCGCTCGATCGGCGGCGGCGACCTGAACACGCAAGGTTTCCAGCATCGCTGCCTGGTGGGCTGTTTCCTGACGGGTGGCTTCAGTCTGAGTGCGGCAATGCTGGTATTGCTCCTGCGCCTGCTCCCGCCGGTTGCTTAATTCTGTCTGCTCGGCACGCAGGTTTTCCAACGTCAACAGGGCGTCTTCTAGTTGCATGCGGGCCAACTGTACCTGCTCTCGATCTTGTTGGTATTGGTCATCCAGTTCTGCCTGTTCCTCGGCCAGCGCCTCACGGCGGGTGCAAGCCTGTTCCCAGCGAGCTTGTATGGTCTTGACCTCACTCTGAGCGTGGACCTGATCGCGATGCTTTTGATTGACCGCCTGCTGGGCCGCGTGGTGTTGTTGCTCCAGTTCGCGTTGTCGGTCGCGCAACTGATCAAGTTGCTCCGTTTGTTGCTTAAATTTCGAGGCGGCGCCGTCTAGCGAGATCTCCAGTTGACGAATTTCTCGCTCGCGAGCCAGGACACCATCCTCTGCGCCGCCACGCGCCAGGCGGAGCCAGTGGCGACCGCACAATACACCGTCCGGCGTCACTAAGATTTCACCAGGCTGTAAGTGAGGACGATCGGCCAGCGCCTCCGTGACGCTGGGCACGGTTCGCACGTGATCCAGCAAACTGGTCAGTGGCCAAGGAGCCTGAATCCGAGCGGTCAAGGGCCAGCGCTTTTTTTCTTCATTCCTGTCCTCCTCTGGAGAAAAAAGCGTGTTATCGAGTGCTTGTTCCTCTTGTGGGAAGGCGTTGGAGGGAAGAGCCGGTGGCTCAAACAGGGTCAATCGGCCTTGAGGCAGGGCGGTTTTCGCGGCGAGCGCGGGATGGTCAAGAGGCGATACACAGAGGGCGTCCAGCCAGCCAGCCAGCGCCATTTCCACCGCCGCCTCCCAACCGGATTCCACATCCAGTTGTTCTGCCAGACGCGGCGCATCGTTTAATCCTTGGTGACGTAACCAGTCATTCAGGCTACTTTCCTGCCGGCCCAGCGCCGCTTCCTGCAAAGTGTGTAGCGAGGCTAGTCGGCCACGGCCCGTCTGCAAGCCTTCTTGAGTCATCTGCGCTTGCTGTTCGACATGCTGACGAGTGATCCGTGTCGTATCCAGCTCGGTTACGAGCTGTGTCAAATATTCCTGGGCAGCGTGCAAGTCCTCGGCTAGCGCCTGTGCTGTTTCGTGCAGCGCCACTAAGGTCTGCTCAAGGTCGGCTTCCGCCAATTGTGCCTGCTCGAAACGCAAACGTTCCAGTCGCCGTTCGCCTTGCAGCAACTGCCGATCCAGATGCTCGATCCGGGTGCGCTCCACCTCGGCCTGCCGTTGTGCTTCGCTATTACGCTGGCTGAAGTTCTCCCAATCGGTTTGGCTTTCATGTAAAGCCATCTCGGCGGCGGCTAGCGCCGCCTCAGCTTCCGTCTCGCCGAGCAACGTCCGCGTGAGTGCCGGTTCAGCTTCCGCCAGAGTTGCAGTCAACTCATCGCACTGCTCCCGATCTAACACCCATTGTCGCTCGATCTGTTCCAGTGCGGTGATGGTTTGCCGCCAATCCTCTTCGCGCCGCCGCTGCAACTCTCGCTGGTGTTGTAAATATTGCTCCAGCCGGCTGATCTCGCCGCCAGCTTGATAATAGCGCTCCTGGGCGATATTGAAGGCCTCGTTCAATTCCAAGCGCCGCGCCCGACCGGTTTCCAAGAGGGCTTCCAACCGGCGCTGTTCAGCCAGCATGGCCTCCAACGCCGTTTCCTGTTGACGTAGGGTTTGGGTGAATTCGAGGATTTCGGTTTGCAAGTCGCGCCAACGCAGGGTCAGCAGTTCCGCTCGCAGTTGACGTTCCTCGGTGCGGTAGTCGCGGTATTGCTCAGCCGCTCGGGCTTGGCGTTGCAGGTGCTGAAGCTGTCGGTTCAGTTCCTCGCGCACATCATTGAGACGGTCGAGGTTCTCCCGGGTGTGGCGGATGCGGGCTTCGGTTTCGCGGCGACGCTCCTTGTATCTGGAGATACCTGCCGCTTCTTCCAGAAACAAGCGCAAATCTTCAGGCCGGGCCTCGATCACCCGTGAGATCATGCCCTGCTCGATGATGGCGTAGCTGCGCGGTCCCAGTCCAGTACCGAGGAATAGATCGGCGATATCACGGCGACGGCAACGGCTGCCATTCAGGAAATAGCTCGACTGGCTATCGCGACCCACCAGGCGTTTGACGGCAATCTCAGCATAGCTGGACCAGGGACCGCCCAGTCGTCCTGCGCTATTGTCGAATACCAGTTCGATGGAGGCCTGACCGACCGGTTTGCGGCTGGCTGAACCGTTGAAGATGACATCGGTCATGCTTTCACCGCGCAGACTGCGGGCGGAGCTTTCGCCCATGACCCAACGCACCGCATCGATGATATTGGATTTACCGCAGCCATTGGGGCCGACGATACCCACCAGATGACTGGGTAAATGCAGCACCGTAGGGTCCACGAAGGACTTGAATCCCGCCAACTTGATCTTGCTCAGGCGCATAGATGCGTCGGACGCTCGCTCCGAACCGCGTTAAGCCCGCCGAACCAATGGTTGCAGTACGGCTTCAATCGCATCCATGTCGGGGATAACGACCGGTTGATCTTGATAGTTGGCCCAACTCAAGACACCCGGCCGGTTCTGATCGGCGTCAGGGATGTCCAGGTTCAAGGTCAGATCCTGGCGTTGCAGATTGAGCGGACGCGGCGCCGCCGTGCCTAGAATGCCGAAATGCGGCAATCGAGAATCGGCGCCCAGGGTATTGACGATGATGATTCGGGAATTGAGGTTGACGTCCGACGTAATCCGGAAGATCAGGCGCCCCAGACTAACCAGAGGGGTCGTCAAATTATGCCATAGCATGGCGCCGGCCACCCAATGCGGTGCTGTCTCGATCTGTAGGGGAGTGGCGAAGGGTAGCACTTCAGCGACTAGACTGTTGGGCAGGATGACTTGTCCGCCCTGAACGGTGATCAACAGACAGCGGAGGTTGGAGAAAGCGTCCATCAAGCGATCAACTCCAAGGCGCGTTCGCCCAAGATATTACGGATACAATCCATTAACTGCTCTTCCTGGTAGGGCTTGGTCAGATAAGCGTTGACCCCAAGATTCATCGCCCGGTCGCGGTGTTTGTCGCCGCCGCGTGAAGTCACCATGATGATCGGCAGATGGCGCAGATGGATTTGGTTACGGACGTGGGCAACGACCTCAAAGCCATCCATGCGCGGCATTTCGATGTCGAGAATCGCCAGATCAGGTACCTGGGTTTGTAGCATCGCCACCGCATCCATACCGTCCTTGGCCGTAATCGCATGGATATTGTGGCGCTCCAGGATGCGTGCGGTGACCTTGCGCATGGTGATCGAGTCATCGATGACCATGATATTCAGTTTCTCCTGGCGGGTTTCCTGGCGCGCCATGCGCAATGCACGGCTTTCCGCCTGTTTCTGGCGTTGTGAGCCGATATTGCGCACCAGCGCCGCTAGTTCCAGCACTACGACCACGCGACCATCGCCCAGCACAGTCGCTCCAGAAATACCTGGTACGCCGTTGAACTGGGGGCTGGTTGGTTTGACGATGATTTCTTGATTGCCCAACACGGCTTCGACTTGTAAGGCGGCGCTGGCCTCCGCGCTACGGAACAGTAGCGTCGGTGGCCGGCGGTCCTTGACTTCTTCGAAAGGTAGAAGACGGTCGCTGCCGACGAGAATGCCCAGATTATGCACTGGGTAGCGACGATCGCTATATTGGTGTAGAACTTGTTCGCCGGTTAGATAAGCTTGGAATTCACTTTCCTTGAGACGGGTAACGACCTCGATGCTCAATAGGGGAATCGCGAACACGCCATCCCCAACCTGAACCAGCAACGCTTGAGTCACCGCCAGCGAGAACGGTAGACGAACGATAAAGCGGGTGCCTTGACCCGGCTCAGTCTGTACCAACAGAGCGCCGCGCATGGCGCGAATGGCTTCGTTGACCACATCCATGCCTACGCCACGCCCGGAAACCTGTGTGACCGATGTGGCGGTGGAAAAGCCAGGGCGTAGTAGCAGAGCGATCAACTCTTCTTGGGTGGCGGGCTGCCCCGGCGCCAGCATCCCCTTTTCCTCTCCTTTGGCGCGGATGATATCGAAGTTGAGGCCAGCGCCGTCATCACCCAGCTCCAAGACCTGTTCCGCGCCTTCGCGGCGCAGGCTCAGCGTGATGGTGCCGATCTCGGGCTTTCCAGCCGCACGACGTTGGTCGGGCAATTCGATACCGTGCGCCAGCGAGTTGCGCAACATGTGTTCCAGCGGAGCTAGCATACTGTCCAGCACCGTGCGATCGACTTCCGCTTCTTCGCCGCCGACCAGTAATTCCGCCCGCTTGCCCAGATCTTGGGCCGCCTGCCGCACCACACGCCGCAGTCGCGGAATGATGCTGCCAAAACGGACCATGCCGGTGCGCATCAACCCCTGCTGAATCTCCTTGTTGACCTTGCCCTGCTGATCGAGCAGCGTCGTCACCTCTCGTGAGTGCTCACCCAGGGTATTGCCGATGTTGCCCAGGTCATCGGCGATTTCCATCAGCGACCGGCTAAGTTGCTGCAACTCGGTGAAACGATCCAGCTCCAGCGGATCGAAATCTTGCTGGTGGGCTTTGGCATCCTGATCTTGCCGCGATTGGATGCGGGCCTCAGCCTGGGTGGAGAGGTGCGTGACCTGACGGCGCAACCGACTGATGGTCTGTTCCAGTTCGTTCAGGTTGAAGTTCATCGCGCTGACGCCCTGGTCGATGCGAGCGCGGAAGATGCTGCTCTCGCCCATTTGGTTGACCAGGGTATTCAGCAGCGTGGCGCTGACGCGGATGGTGTCGGATGAGCCTGCAGCGGATGCTTGTTTTGCGGTAGGTCGCGCCATCGGCGCCGAAGTCGGAGCCGCTGTCAACGCCATTGCCGTCGCCAGCGTGGGCGTGAGCGGTTTGATGCGTTCCGCAGGTTTGCCGCCCAATACGCCGTGCAGCTCGTCAATCAATGCCTGGCGCGCCGGCGGTTGCTCGCCACCGAGGATGCCCGTCAGCATCTGATGCAGGCTGTCCAGAGCGCTTTGGATCTTGTCCAGCACCAGTGCTGACATTTCCAGGGTTCCCTTGCCTAGGGCATCCAATATCGACTCGGCGGCGTGAGCGACATCGCCGACGGTCATGAAACCGGCCATTCGCGAACTGCCCTTGAGGGTGTGCATTTCCCGGCGCAGATCGTTCAGCAGTTCGGTATTGCCGGGTTCTTCGCTCAGACGTCGTAAGATGACATCGCTAGAGTCAAGAACCTCAGAGGCTTCAGCTTGGAAAACTTGGATCAGTTCTTGATCCAGTTCGGTCATGGCCCGGAACGATAAAGGTTCCGAAATCGTAGAAACCGATTCCGGAGCGCCGATCGACCGGGTTTTCGCCTGATCGCTGACGGCGATCGTTTCGGCGAGTCGGTGTAGATCCTGGATCAAATCGACCGCAGCGACCAAGCCCATGCCGTTGGCGGCTTCCGTCAGCATCCGGTTCAGGCGATCCAGGGTCTGTTGCAAAGTATCCAACACCACCGGTGTCACCTGGCCTATTCCCTTGCCTAAAGTGTCCAGCACCGATTCGGCGGCATGAGCCAAATCGCCGACCGCCATGAGGCCGGTCATGCGCGAACTGCCCTTGAGGGTATGCATGCCTCGACGCAAATCATTCAGTAAACTGGTATTGGTGGGATCATCGCTCAGCTGTTGCAGGATGGTGTCGCTGGCGTCGAGAATCTCAGTGGCTTCGTATTGGAAAGCTCGCGCCAATTCCAGATCTACCGGGGCGGCGGACGTTGGCTCGGAGGGTGAAGCGACAGCCGTTTCTGGGTGAATTGCGTGCGGTGGTATTTCGCTGACTACCGGCAGTGGAATCACCACTGGCGCTGGCGCAATCTCTTCAGACAGTGTCGGTGGGGCGACCTCGGCGGGTTGCACTTCGGTAGGCAGCGCCGGTATGGCGACCTCGGTGGGTTGCGCTTCGGTAGGCAGCGCCGGTATGGCGACCTCGGTAGGTTGCGCTTCGGTAGGCAGCGCCGGTATTTCGTGAATAACCGGTTCGAGCGTCGGCGCCGGTGTAGCCATTTCAGGACGTTCGGCGATAGGCGCGATGACTGGTAGTTCCTGCGCCAGCGCTTCGACGCGCGCTGTCAATCCCGGTAATAGCGCCAGCGCCTGATCGGCGCCGATGGCCTCACCGAGTAGCGACTCCAAGGCTGTTGTGGCTTCGTCGAACAGTTCGGCCATCACCGGTGTGGCGGCTCGCGTTCCATTGATCACTTGGTTCAACAGATCTTCGAAACACCAGGCAAAATCGCCAATTATCGTGGCGCCGACGACCCGTCCACTGCCCTTGAGCGTATGAAAGGCCCGGCGCAAGGTTGTCAGGACCTGACGATCCTCGAAATTCGCCCGCCAGAGGACCACTTGTTGACGAATGATCTGTAATTCACCACGAGCTTCTTCGAGAAATACTTCGACGAACTCTGGATCGATTTCCGGCGCAATCACTCGGGCAGAGGGAGCCTGCCTTCGGGATACCGGCTCGTCCGGTGTGAGCAGCGGTTGTGGTTTCGGTACAGGCGTTTCGGTAGGCTTAGATTCGGATACAGTAGTAGACGGCTGCCCTTGTGGCAGCGCCCGTACGCGTGTCGCCAGCGCTGACAGCGCCTCTAATTCTCCGCCCTGTAACGGAGTTTCCCCCACTAGCGGCGCCAAGGTTGCGACTGCCGCTGCCGTGACATCGACGATTTCTAGGCTAGGTGACCGACTGCCATCCAGCACTTGATTTAGCAAACTTTCCAGTTCCCAGGCAAAATCGCCGATGACCATCGCGTTGACCATACGTCCGCTACCCTTGAGAGTATGGAATGCGCGGCGGATAGTGGTCAGCGCTTGGCGATCAGTCAAATCCGCTCGCCAGAGCGTTAATTGTTGGCGAATCGCGTCTAGTTCACCACATGCCTCCTCGAGAAAGACTTCCGCAAATTCCGGATCGGTGTCCGCCAAGCCAATCAAACGGATCAAGTCATCCATGCTGGCTTCACTCTTCTCTTCGATTGATTCTTTGGAAGGAATGGTTTCTCGGTCCTCGGTTAGGACAACGCGGTCGCTCGTTTCAGCATCGATTCTCGATAGCTCCATCTGGAGATCCAGATCCGGCGATTCGGTAGCGAACATGGGTGCAGGCTGTGCAGGCGGCTCAATGGGGGTTGCCGTGAATCCTGAACGATCGGGCAACGTCAAATCGAGTTCTGGCAGAGCCATCGGTGGTTCAGTCACGGTGTTCCGCGTTTCCGAGGTTTGTTCCTGCAACGTGGGCGGTAGTGGGGTATGGAGATCGGCGGGCAATCTCAGCAGGGTGTCCAGTCGCGCCAGATGCTCTTGTGCGTGGTTCAGAACCATCGCTGACATCGGTGCATCCTGGCTCGGAGATTCCAGCGAGTAGCTGAATCCCGCCAGAATTTCGGCGCAGACGCCGCTGACCAGCACGCCGTAATGTTCGGCGGCGCCAGCCGCTAGTACATCGACAATGCGGTTCATCCGGTCCAGTATTGTCGTAGCACGGGTCCAGGTGCGTTCAGCGAACATGCGACGGAGAACATGCAGATCGTCCTGCAGCGCCTCCCAGGATGTAGCCTGATCAGCGGTTTTTTCCAGCTTGCTGGCGATAGTCCGTTGCAGCCGCTCCAAGCAGTCGCGTACATCGTGCAGGTTCATCGAGGACTGCAACCGGTCCTTGGGCGCGGCAGGATGCTCATCCAGGAGATTACGCTGGCGTGTTTGGTGCAAAGCAGTCGCTGTTTCCATCAGCAACCCTGAATTTGCCTGCCGGTTGCCTGGAGATAAATACACTTCCAGATAGGCTGACAGCTGTTCGGCAGCTTGGCGCAACAGTGTCAAGTGCAAAGGTGCGGAAGTGTCCTGCGTCCGCTCCAGGGCCGTCGCGCGCATCTCTTCCAACAAGGTTACAGCTTCCCGATGTTCCAGCGCCACCAACGGACCGCGGATTTGATCAACTGCGTCGATCATCGTTTCCAGCGATGCCGATTGGGCTGGATCCTCGGCATAGGCATCCAGATCGAGGTGGATCCGGCGCAGGGCCAGCAGTAGATCATCCTTGAGAAAACCCAATGGATTGTCGGCGATACGACGCGACGTTATCATCGTTACCTCCGCACGGGAAGAAACCCGCTCGATCTATCGCTGTTGCCTGACATCCGTCCGGAGGCGATCCGACACCGGTCAAATCCAGTCATGGTTCGTCAGTAAATTCACAGGGGCAACCGGAAGCCCGCCACCGACTGACGGAGTTCCTGAGCCAACTGATGCAGCTTACCGATAGCGGAAGCCGTCGCGACGCTGCTCTCAGCCGTCTGGCCGGTGATATCGTTGATGGAGATCATCGCACTCGACACCCGTGAGGCCATCTCTGATACCTGACCAGCGGACTTGGAGATTTCATCAATCAGTTCAGCAAGTTTGGCGGATACCTTTTCGATCTCTTCCAGGGCTTCGCCTGCTTTCTCAGCCAGGCCAGCGCCGCCAACGACCTCGCTAGTGCTCTTCTCCATCGAGATAACGGCTTCGTTGGTGTCGGCCTGAATGGTCTTGACCAGGGTTTCAATACGCTTGGTCGCGTTGCTGGAGCGTTCAGCCAGCCGCTGTACTTCGTCGGCGACCACGGCGAATCCTCGCCCGGCCTCGCCTGCTGCCGAAGCTTGAATAGCGGCGTTCAGCGCCAGAATGTTGGTCTGGTCAGCGATGTCATTGATCAGTGCGACGATGTCGCCGATTTCCTGTGAAGACTCGCCCAGTCGCTTGATGCGCTTGGAAGTGTCTTGGATGTGTTCGCGGATGGTGTTCATGCCGCTGATGGTGCGCCTCACCCGGTCGCCGCCCTCGTGAGCGATGCCGACTGATTTCTCGGCCACCTCTGCGGAAGCAGCGGTCTTCGACGATACCTCGTCCATGGATTGCGCCATCTGCATGACGGTGGCGCTGGCATTTTCGATCTGCCGGGCTTGAATCTCACTGGACTTGGCCAGACGATCGGCGATAGCGCTGGTCTCTTGCACGGCAGCGGCGACCAGTCCTGAGGTGCTATTGATGGTGGACACCAAGTCGCGCAGGGCTTCGATGGCATAATTCACCGAGTCGGCGATAGCGCCGGTGATATCCTCGGTGACGCTGGCTTGTACGGTCAGATCGCCCTCGGCGAGGTTGCCCAGTTCATCGAGCAAGCGCAAGATCGCATCCTGGTTGCGACGATTCTGCTCTTCGGTTTCTTGCTTGCGCTGTTCAGCATCGATCAGTTGCTGACGGCTTTCACGGTTTTGGACGAACAGTAACGTGAGCAGTAGGATCAAGGCAATAACGCCTAGAATATAGGCGATTGGGTAACTAAGCGGAACACCGAGCAGAGCGATCTGACGGCTTTGCGCGACGGTGGTTTTCAAAAACTGAGTAACAGCTTCCAGCAGAGCGTCTCCCTGGTCGGCGATGCCCTGGGAGGCATTCTGTACCTTGACCAGTTCCGGAGCCTTCTGGATGATGCGCGTGGTTTCTGCCTCAAGCGTCTTGAACAGTTCGGTGAGATCGGCCAGCTTGCTGGCGCTAGCTGGGATGTTGACACGCTCGATCCCTTGTCCTCCTTCACGCATACCCTGGAGGATTTGTCCGAACAGTTTGACGTTACGGCTGAATCGATCCGTCGCCGTGGCAGCGCCTAAACCACCTTCGCTCAACATCCGCTTGAGATCGATGACGATTTGTTCACCCAACTGAAGCTGCTTGGCGGCCTGATAAACCTGACGAGAGTCGGCCCGGTTACTTGCCAAGCTCTTGGCGAGTTCGTCGGACAGGGTGTTCATCTGCGTCAGCGAACTTTCGAGCAGAGGGACAAAATTATTGACGGACACGACCGGTTCGCGCCCGGCCAGGATGGTGTCGATCTCGTTGCGGATCGGTTTCCAACGGTTGTCCAGTTCGTCCAGGGTCGGTCGCACCGCCACCGGCGCTGGCGACAATCCCAAGGTTTCGTTGCCATTCTGTTGGCCATTCAGGATTAGATCGAAGCGGTCGCGGCTATCCTTGAGCCGGGTAAACGCACTCTCCTTACCTCGCGCCGCTTCGAGCGCCTCGGTGACGATGGCGCGCGACAGCAAACGTTGCTCGCTGGCTAGGTTGAACTGAGTTTCATGCTGTTCGCTTTGTCCTGCCAACAAGATGAAAATGACACCCATTAGCATGATGGACAGCACCAGCGCGCCCAACAATGACAGATAGGTGACCGAAAAGCCCTTTAACGCCGAATGATCTCGCGAGTCATGCATTGTTATTTCTCGTCAAACAGAATCCCGTGGCCCCGTCCACGTATCCGACGGGGAAACTCCCAAATATCTAATTGGCCGCATTCAGAAACCGTGGATCCGCCAGCAACTTGCCGGTATTGAAAGTCAACCAGTGTTGGTTGTCATTCAGAAACGCCTCGATGACGTAGGGTTGCAGATGGGTCTCTACCGCTTCCAGCGAAGACATCCTATGCTGCGGTCCGAAGTGACGCATACCGACGATTTCATCGACCAATAGGCCATAATCCCACTCACCGGCTCGAACCACCACAATCTGGCTACCGGGGAGTCGCTGAGTCGGGCGGTCGATCAGAAAATCTCGCAAATCCGAGACGGAGATGACCTTGCCACGCAGATTGGCAATCCCCAACAACCAGCGCTTGACGCCAGGCACTCGGGTGATGTTACGAGGCACTGGGATGATTTCAGCGACATCGTCCATGGAGAATAGCAGGTTCCACGAGCCGAGGCGTAATGCCAGTCGCCCACGAATTTCCGACAACTGCATGCCTGCCGCTTCGACCGGCGCTCGCTCACGAATGCGTTGGTCAAGTTGTAGCAGGATATCGAAAGGATGCGATGGTGGGGGCGTTGCGGAAGAGGCGACCGCCGCATCTGCTGCATGACTGTCCGGAGGGGTTACTGTCGCATCTGCCACATCACTAGTCCTCTGATGACTTCGGAACCCATTGGTTTTGCGTTGAATCTATTGGCAAGTTTCATATTCGGGTTCGCGAGTTTCCGGCAGCGCATCTTGCTGCAACGGAATATTGGTTTTTTTAGGTGTGATATTTAGCATACTAACGACCCTGACGCCATGATGAAACCGACGATCCTTAAAGCATAGTCGCGCTTCGTCCTGTCTGCTGGACTTCTGGAACAGATTTACCCAACCTGGATAGCGCCCATGACTCTCAAACTCGGTGTGGTGATGGACCCCATCAACGCCATCAACATCAAGAAAGATACGACGTTCGCCATGCTATTGGCTGCCCAGGCCCGGGGCTGGGAACTCTATTATTTCGAGCAGGCTGACCTTCATGCTTGCGGTAGCCAGGCTTTCGGTCATGCCCGACGGCTGAGCGTCCAAGATGATAAAAATGGTTGGTTCGCCTTTCATGGCGAGCGCGATCAGTCCCTCGCAGAGTTAGATGTGATCCTGATGCGCAAGGACCCGCCGTTCGATATGGAGTACATTTATACCACTTATCTACTGGAATTGGCGGAAAAGGCTGGGGTGCTGGTCGTCAATAAACCGCGTAGCCTGCGTGACGCCAACGAGAAATGCTTTGCTCTGCATTTTCCCCAGTGTGGACCACCGACCGTGGTCGCTCGGAAGCCAGCTCTGATCAAGGTATTCCTGGAAGAACAGCTCGATATCGTCGTCAAACCATTGGATGGCATGGGCGGGGCATCGGTGTTTCGTTTGCGGCAAGGCGATCCGAATCTGAACGTGATCCTGGAAACGCTGACGGCTGATGGCCGACGATCGGCCATGGCGCAGCGTTATGTACCGGAAGTGGTTGCTGGCGACAAGCGCATTTTGCTGATCGATGGCGAGCCGGTTTCCTATGCGCTGGCGCGTATCCCACAAGTCGGTGAGACTCGAGCGAATCTGGCGGCAGGTGGCCGTGGCGAGGGTGTGCCGCTGAGCGAGCGAGATCGTTGGATTTGCGGACAGGTGGCGCCATGCCTGCGGGAGATGGGGTTGTTGTTCGTCGGTCTCGACGTGATCGGCGACTATTTGACCGAAATCAACGTCACGAGTCCCACTTGCGCGCGGGAATTGGATGCCCAGTTTGGATTGGATATCGGCGGGGATTTAATGGTGGCTATTGAGAAACGACTGCAACGCTGATTGTGGTGGGGAAGCGAATGAGTCGTTTCAGCTGTTCGGGTGCGGACGATGCAGGTTGCCGCTGGATGTTGGCGCTGATACTAGCATTGGGTCTGCATGCGGCACTGCTGTTTGGCGTATCGGCCGACCGGTGGACATTTCGCTTCCCCACGCCGCAACAGTTCCAGGTGGTGCTGTTGCCGTTCGCGGAACGGCCTGCTTCGCCGGAGTTGCTTGTTGCTGCGGAGTCGACAGCGTCTGAGATCGCTCTTGACAACCTGCCAGCTCTTGCTGTTTCAGAGTCGGCATCTTTGCAGCCAGAATCTGCGTCGCTTGAAACATCTCTGCCGGCGCCGTCCAAGGTGGTGGTTTCGCCCACTCCGAAGTCGGTTGCTCCGGCGCCGGCTAAACCTATCTCCAACCTAGCGCCCAAGTCTGACTTAAAACCAGCGCCCAAACCGGTTCCTAAACTCGCGCCCAAGCCCGACTTAAAACCAGCGCCCAAATCGGTTTCTAACCTTGTGCCTGCACCGACTTCTAAGCCTCGCGCCAAGGTGAGTCCGTCCCGCCAGAAATCCGCTATAGCGGCGACTAAACCCAAGCCAATTCGTGCGATTGAGCGTCCGGCGACGGTGCTGGGTCGCCAACCTGATCTCCTTTCTTCATCGCCCGGTCGGTTGAATAGCGCCGCCTTACTCAGCCAGGTGGCTCGTCTCGAAACCGACCAGCAACGCCAGCGATCGGTGGACATTCGCACAAAGCGTGTCAATTTGACCGATACCCGGTCAGTGGCTGGATTCTACGCAGCGGACTGGGCGCGTAAGGTCATCCGGGTGGGAGAAATGAATTTCCCAGATGTCGCCCGGCAATTGCGCCTGAGCACTGGGCCGTTGCTGGAGGTGGCTATTCGCGCTGATGGCGGATTGAGAGAGGTGCGGATTCTTCGTTCCTCCGGCAATGTCGAGCTGGATCGGGCCGCTCAGCGCATCGTGAAGTTGGCTGCGCCCTATCCACCTTTTTCTTCTGAATTACGCCAGCAAGCCGATCTGCTGAAAATCGAAAGTCCATGGCGCTTCGATCCTGGTGGTCGAGTGCGGGCGCGATGATCGCGCCGGTTAGAATTCGATGCCCGGTTGCGCTTTCACGCCCTGTTCCCGGTAGGGATGTTTGATACTGTGGATATCGCTGACCAGGTCGGCTTGTTCGACCAGCGCTGTTGGAGCGTTGCGTCCGGTGACTACAATGTGCAGTTCCGGTCGTCGACGAGAGAAGATAGCTAGTACCTGCCCGGTATCGAGATAGCCGTAGTGCAGCACCGGGTTGAGTTCATCCAGAACAACGAGTTGATAGCGAGTATCCTGAATCATGCGCACGGCCTCAGCCCAAGCGCGTTCCGCCGTCGCGATGTCCTGCTCGCGATCCTGAGTCAGCCAGGTGAAGCCATCGCCAATCACCTGGAAATCGACATTTTCGAAGCGACCGAGCACCGTCCGTTCGGCGCTGTCCTGGGCGCCTTTGATGAATTGCACCACTCCAACCGTCATGCCATGACCAATAGCGCGTAGCGTCATACCAAAGGCAGCGGTCGTTTTACCCTTGCCGGGACCGGTGTGGACGATCAACAGCCCTTTCTCGCAGGTAGCGCGGGCCTGTTTGCGTTCATAGCCGGCCTTGCGGCGGGCCGTCAAGCGGGCATGGTCGGTCATTTCCTGCTTTGAATCCAACTTTGCGGTGTCCAGTTTGGATCGAGGTCGGTCTCATCGCCACTAGCCGGGTTCAAACCGCACTTGCGGGCAAAATAGCGATGAAAAGCCAGACTAGGCGTCAGTTCGGGGTGAAATATCGTGACCAGAATCCGATCGTCCTCAGCAGCAGCGATGTAGTCGTTCAGTTGCAGCAATACCCGCACGTCCGTTCCCACACTGATGATCTTCGGGGCGCGAATGAAGGTCAGCGGAATCGGTTCTCGCGCCAGCGCAGGCGCTAACGCCTCATCATTGAAGCTGTCCAACTGACTGCCGAAAGCGTTGCGGCTAACGGCGATATCGATCAAGCCAAGGCAGGGCGCTTCGCCAATATTTTCACGCGCCAACAGAATAGCCCCGGCGCAGGTTCCCCATAGCTTCAGCCCTTGGTGATAATGCGCTTCGATGGCCTCGCGCAGACCGAAAATACGCAAAAGCCGTGCTAGGCAAGTACTCTCACCGCCAGGGATAATCAGCCCTGCCAGTCCTTCCAGGTCAGAAGCGTGTTTGATCGGTTGGCCAGCGACCTCGATCCGTCGCAGGTGCTCAAGATGTTCCTGTACGCCACCCTGTAGATCGAGGACGCCGATGACGCCGGAAGGGGCTGCTGCATACATTACCAGCCGCGTCCCGCCAGTCGCTCCCCAGCCGGCATCGAGGCGACATCCAGTCCCGGCATCGGATCGCCCAGATCCAGCGATGCCTCCAAGAGTTTGTCAGGATCGTTGTAATAAGCGGTTGCCTTGACGATAGCGCCGGCGCGGCGCACCGGATCACTGGACTTGAAAATGCCAGAACCGACGAACACTCCGTCGCAACCCAGTTGCATCATCAGTGCGGCGTCGGCGGGGGTGGCGATGCCACCGGCGGCGAAGTTGACGACTGGCAACCGACTCAGCTTCTTGACTTCCAGCGCCAGTTCATAAGGCAAGCCGTTGTTCTTGGCGAAGCTCACTACTTCCTCGGTCGGCATGTTCGCCAATTGGCGAATCTCCCGGTTCATGGTGCGCATGTGTCGCACTGCTTCGACGACATTGCCGGTGCCAGCTTCGCCTTTGGTGCGGATCATCGCCGCACCTTCGGCAATGCGCCGTAATGCCTCGCCCAGATTGCGTGCACCACAAACGAAAGGTATCTCGAAGCAGGTCTTGTCGATGTGGCATTCCTCATCGGCTGGGGTCAGCACCTCGCTTTCGTCGATGTAGTCGATCTTGAGGGCTTGCAGGATCTGCGCTTCGACGAAATGGCCAATACGCGCTTTGGCCATGACCGGAATCGTGACGGATTCTTTGATCGCCTTGATCAAATCCGGTTCGGACATACGCGCTACGCCGCCTTGTTTGCGGATATCTGCTGGTACTCGCTCTAGGGCCATGACCGCCACTGCGCCTGCTTCCTGGGCGATTTGGGCCTGTTCCACGTTGACCACGTCCATGATGACCCCACCCTTGAGCATCTGCGCCAATTGCGTGTTCAGGAGATAACGATTTTCTACCATGCTGCTGCCACTCATCTAAAATGTCAGTGGATCGGGCGTATTGCCAGCGCCGTCCGAACTGCCGGTTTATGTAGGTGGCGCAGTATATCACCATCGGGGTTTGCCACCGTATTCCTGAGACTACTGGAGCCTGCAATCATTCACCCCTATTGTTCGACCTCTCCGTCATGAGCCGCGAAACCCACACCATTTTGCTGGAGAATCTGGAAACGGTCATGATCGGCCAGCGCCGAACGCTTCGTTGGTTGCTGGCTGCTTTTGTCGCCGGTGGCCATGTGCTGCTGGAAGACTTGCCGGGAACGGGCAAGACCACCCTAGCGAAGGCTTTTGCCCGCTCGTTGACTCTGGAATTCCAGCGGATTCAATTTACCCCGGATCTGTTACCTTCCGACCTGTTGGGGGTGTCCATTTTCGATCCGCAACGCCAGGAATTCCGCCTGCATCGCGGGCCGGCGTTCACCGAGGTGCTGCTAGCCGATGAAATCAACCGCGCCTCGCCGCGTACCCAGGCAGCGCTATTAGAGGCGATGGGCGAGCGGCAAATCAGCTTGGACGGTCAACGCCATGAACTAGGCGCGTGGTTCTTTGTGATCGCTACCCAGAACCCGATTGAGTTTCACGGCACCTATCCGCTGCCAGAAGCGCAGATGGACCGGTTTGCCATGCGCTTCGGATTGGGCTATCCCGATGTCGATGGGGAGATGGCGATGTTGATGGCGCAACGCGAGCGGCACCCGCTGGAAGCGTTGCACGCTTGCATCGACCGCGTCGCATTGGAGGACTTGCGGCAAGCCGCCACAGCCATTCGCATCAGTGATGAAGTGAGCCGTTATCTGGTGGAGCTGGTTGCCGCCACTCGCAAGGCGCCAGGTGTAACGATGGGTGCTAGTCCACGTGCTTCGCTGATGCTGATGAAGATCGCTCGAGTGCTGGCTTTATTCGACGGATTGGATTTCGTGACGCCGGATCACATTCAAGAGCTGGCGCTTCCAGTGCTAGCCCATCGTCTGAAGCTTGATTCCCAGGCGCAATTTGGCGGCCTGACTGCCGAGATGGTAGCGGGTGATGTGCTCAGGCAGGTCGCGACCCCGGTTTAGCCGATGCGCCCCCTGTTTCATCTCTACCGCCGAGTCGACCGCCTCAGTCATGGCCTACGCCAGCGTTTGACGCCGTTAGGCGGCTGGCTGCTGGGTGGCTGGATAGCGGCAGGTGTCTTTGGAATCAATACCCGGGTTGGCATGACCTATCAGCTGTTTGCGTTATTGAGCCTGCTGTTCGTCACTGCTTTGTTTGCCAGTCGTTTTGGCAAGCTGCCCGTGACCGCCGAGCGCCGCTTACCGCGCTGCGCCACGGTTGGTCAATTACTGCGCTACCGGCTACGCTTACGCAATCATAGCGTCCAGACTCAACATGACCTCAGCGTATTCGATGAATTGTATGAACCCTCCAATTTCTCTGCACGCTGGGAACGATTTCTCACCTATCGCCAATGGAGTCAGCGCACTGCCTGGGCGCGTGGAGCATATAATGCCATGCAACCCGTACCCACCTTACCGCCTGGTGCAGCGACCGAAGCGGAACTGACACTGACTCCGTGGAGTCAGCGCACTGCTTGGGCACGTGGGGCGCATAATACCATGCAACCCATATCCACCTTGCCGCCCGGCGCGGTGACCGAAATGGAACTGACACTGACGCCCCTACGTCGGGGCTGGCTGGAGTTCGCCGCGCTGCGCTTTGGACGCCCTGACCCGCTGGGGTTATGGCGACGACTGTTCCGCCAACCGCTGGCCGATCGGTTGCTGGTGCTGCCGCGCTGTTACCCAGTCCCACCACTACATTTTCACGATGGTCGGCGTTATCAGCGTGGTGGAGTCCATCTGGCGCAGTCCGTCGGTGAGGAGGATGAATTTGTTGGACTGCGTGACTACCGACCCGGTGATCCGCCGCGGCGCATTCACTGGCGCAGCTTTGCCAAGCGCGGCGAACCGATTGTCAAGGAATTCCAGGACGAGTTCTTCGTCCGCTATGGACTGTTGCTGGACAACTGTGCTATCGGCGTCGACGACACGCGATTTGAAGCCGCCGTATCCGCCGCCGCTTCCATTGCCATCGCCGAACGCGGCCCAGAGGCGCTGCTGGATCTGCTGTTCGTCGGCGATCGGGCCTACTGTTTCACCGCCGGGCGTGGCCTGGGTCAGACGACGCAATTGCTGGAAGTGCTAGCGTGCGTCACGCCGCGTTGGGATCAGCCTTTTTCCCAGTTACTTTCGATGATCACCGGTCATGCAGCTGAACTGAGCGCCTGCGTTTGTGTGCTGCTGGATTGGGATGCGGAGCGACAGCAATTGCTGGACTGGCTGCGTGGACAGGGCGTGGAAACCGTGGTGCTGGTCATCGGTCCGCTGAGTGCGCCGCCAGTATCGGGTGTTCGGGTCGCCACAGCGGAAACGCTGGCGACGGAATTGTCTCGGTTGGGGCTTTAACCGAGTGCTCACTATAGCAGTCCTAAACCAGTCGATGAATAGCGACAAATCACCCAGGGGCGCTATCTGTGAATTTCCAAACGCCCTCTGTCAGTAAGCCAGCTGCTGTTGCCAGGCAGGAGAGCACGCTCTGATGATGCTGAATCTCCCAGCCGGTCTGCTGGCCGCCGCCCTGCTGTTCTGGAGCTGGCGCACCGAATGGTGGCCGCTAGCGCTACCGATGGCGCTTGTTCTGGAATGGGCGCCTTGGACGAATTGGCGCTGGTCATTGGATGATAAAGCGTTGGTGCGGGTCATCGATCTCACCACCCTGTTATGGGTTGGGGCGCTGATCTTGCTGTTTATCCGCTATCTCAACCAACCGCCGTTGGCGACGCATCTCTACACTCTGGCCAGTTGGTTTCCGCTGTTGCTGTTTCCGCCACTGGCGATTCAACGCTATTCCACTGCTGGAGCCTTTCGGGTCGGTCACCTGTTCTACTCCTTGCGTCATTCCAGCAGGCAATTGGCTTGGCAACCTTTGAAACTGGACCTCGCTTATTTCACCGTCTGCCTGCTGGCGGCCAGCGTGACCATGCAATCTGGCTACTTATTCGGCGCGGGACCGCTGTTGCTTTGGCTATTGATCGCGGCCCGACCTCGGCGCTATCGCTGGCCGCTGGCCGTGACCTTAGCTCTGGTCGCCGGTTGCGCCGCTTGGCCACTGAGTCTTGGCTTACACCGGTTTCAACTGGCCATGGAAGATCGCTATGCCGAATGGTTTCAGGACTGGTTGGTGGATTTCGATCCTTATCGTAGCAGCACCGCGTTGGGCGATATTGGTGAGTTGAAGTTATCCGACCGGGTCGTGTTGCGGCTCCAACCCATGCCTGGCGAGCGCGGACGGTGGCTGTTGCGCGCCGCCAGCTATAATAGTTACTTTGACAATGTTTGGCGTGCGCGAGATACCCGCTTCACCCGTCTCACTCCGACTGACGATGGCCGTCAGTGGTGGCTGAATACAGCCTCGGAAGGCCAATCCCGTCATGTGTCCATCATCCTGGAGTTGCGGCGGGGCGCAGGGATGCTACCGCTGCCGCCGGGCGCTTGGCGACTGGAGGAACTACCGGTCGGCGATTTGGAAATCAACACGTTGGGCGCGCTCAAGGCCAGAGAGGGTCCCGGATTGGTCCGTTACAAAGTCCAATACGCTCCAGATATTAAGGCGCCTTCCCCCCTCGCGAGGGAGAGTTGGGATGGGGAGGAACTCGATCTGGCTCTGCCGCGCCGCGAGCAGGTTACCTTGCAGCGATTGGCGGGAGAACTGGGCTTGATCGGCCAGTCACCCGCCGTCGTCGCCGCCAAGGTGCGTGCCTTCCTGCTCGGTCAATTCCGCTATAGTCTGGACTTGCCCGCGCCGGCAACGGGCCAGACCGCCCTGGAAACCTTCCTGCTCCAGGCAAAAGCTGGGCATTGCGAGTATTTTGCCACCGCCGCTGTATTGTTATTGCGCGCCGCTGGAGTGCCGGCTCGGTATGCCACCGGCTTTTCGGTATCCGAATACAGTCCGCTGGAAGGGAGCTACATTGCTCGTCGCCGTCATGCACATGCTTGGGCGCTAGCCTGGATCGCTGGCCGCTGGCAGGACCTCGACGCCACCCCTCCAGACTGGACGAGCTTCGAGGAGTCACGGACGCCTTGGTATCAAGGTCTTGGCGATCTCTGGGACTGGCTGAACTATCAATTCAACCGCTGGCGCTGGCGGGAAATCACGGGGGAGGAGGGTGACAATCGCTGGTTATGGGGCTTGGTAGGATTGCTGGCGGCGATTCTGTTCTGGCGTTTACTGCGTCGGCAGCAGATACACCGGTCAGCGATCAAAAAATCGGCGCCGATCACGGTTCGACCCGGCGTGGAATCGCCATTTTACCAGGTGCTGGATCAAATCGCCGTCCACCGGGGTTCTCGCCCACTTGGCGAAACCTTGGAAAACTGGTTGCGCCGGATCGGTGTCTGGGAGATGCCCAGCATGGTAGACATGCTTCGTTGGCACCAGCGCTGGCGTTTTGATCCTATCGGCTTGCCTACAGGGGAACAGCAACAGCTCGCAGAAGCCGTTGCGGTTTGGTTGGCGAGAGTGGAGTCGCCTTAGCTGACTCCAAAAATCCATGGCTCAATACCGTTTTCGCACAGCGACAAGGTTAAGGATATGGCAAACGACAGACTGGCAACAGACAGAAGCATCATCGGTATCCCTTTGGGCGACATCGCCGGCGTCGGTCCGGAAATCGTCGTCATGGCGCTGGCGCAACCGGCGATCTATGCAACGGTGCGACCGTTGGTGATTGGAGAATCCAGCGCCTTGCGGCGCGCCTTGCGGATCGCTGGCCTGAGCCATGTGGATATTTGCGTCGTCACCGATCCCGCCAAAGGTCGCTACCAAGCTGGAAGCATCGATTTGATAGATTTGGCCAACATCGATGCCAAGTGGATACCCTTTGGCCAAGCGCAGGCAAGAGCCGGTCGTGCTGCCTGCGAGTTCATCGAGAAAGCGGTCGCCTTGTGCCAAGCAGGCCAGGTCGATGCGCTGGCTACGCCTCCGATCAACAAGGAAGCTTTCAAGGCCGCGGGCATTCAGGACATCGGCCACACTGAGCTGTTGGGTCGGTTGACTGGCGTGGCCGATCCGCTGACGCTGTTCCAGGTGCTCGACCTGAAGGTTTTTTTCCTGAGCCGGCATGTTTCCCTGGCTGGCGCGATCAAACTGGTCACCCGCCAGCGGGTTTTGGATTATCTGCGACGCTGCACCGAAGCGTTGAAGGCGCTTGGACTTTCGCGCGCCAGGCTGGCGGTGGCCGGACTTAATCCCCACTGTGGCGAACATGGTCTGTTCGGTCGTGAGGAAGTGCGCGTGCTGGAACCAGCAATCGCTGATGCCCGCGCCCTCGGTCTTGATGTCGCCGGCCCCATCGCGGCTGATTCAGTGTTTCATCTTGCTCGCCAAGGAGCGTTCGACGCCGTATTGTCGCTTTATCACGATCAAGGGCATATCGCGACTAAAATGGTTGATTTCTATCGCACTATCTCGGTTACGATCGGCTTGCCTTTCATTCGTACCTCGGTGGATCATGGCACGGCTTTCGATTTGGCGGGCTCCGGCCAAGCCAATCCGTTGAGCATGGCGGAAGCCATTCGATTGGCTGGAGTATATGCGCGCGACTATCGAGAGCGACCGGTTGCCGAGCCGACCTCTGTACTGGAGCAGGCATAAATCATCTTCGATAAGGAGTCCATGTCCATGTCGCAAATTACCTTTATCACTGGCGCCACCTCCGGGTTTGGCGCCGCTTGCGCGCGCCGTTTCGCTGCTGAAGGCTGGCGTTTGATCCTTTGTGGAAGACGTCAGGAGCGCTTGGATGCATTGCGCGCTGAATTGTCCACCATCGCGCCGGTGTACGCCTTTCCGCTCGACGTTCGCGATGAGGCGGCGGTCAATGCAGCGGTCGTTGCCCTGCCGGCGGAATTCGCCGAGATCGATCTGCTGGTCAACAATGCCGGGCTGGCGCTCGGATTGGAGCCTGCTCAGCGTTGCCATATGCAGGATTGGCATGACATGGTGGACACGAATATCAAGGGGTTGCTGTTCTGCACTCGCGCCATTTTGCCCGGCATGGTTGAGCGTAACCGTGGCCATGTGATCAATATTGGATCGGTGGCGGGCACCTATCCCTATCCGGGCGGCAATGCCTATGGCGCCACCAAAGCCTTCGTCAAGCAGTTTTCGCGCAATCTGCGCGCCGATCTGCTGGGGACCCGGGTGCGGGTGACCAACATCGAGCCTGGTATGGCGGAAAGCGAATTTTCGTTGGTGCGGTTCAAGGGCGATGACGGTAAAGCGGCTCAGGTCTACGAAGGCGCTCACCCGTTACAGTCGGAGGATATCGCCGACACCGTTTTCTGGGCGGCGACTCGCCCGCCGCACGTCAATATCAACAGCGTCGAAGTGATGCCGGTATGCCAAGCGTTCTCGGCGTTTGCCATCAGTCGTGACATCTGAATGTATTTTCTTGCATTTTCGATCACCAATTGAGAGTAGAACCATGCAGAGATCGTTGTTTGCCATTGTCGTAAGCAGTTTCCTTTTGTCGATGCATCAAGTCGTGGTTGCGGATGATATGGACGCTTTCGTCGAAGCCTGTTTGTCGGCGACTAATATTGAACGTCCGATGTGTGAATGCACCGCCCGTAAAGCGAAACAGGAGCTTTCACCCAAGGGATTCGATTTCGTGGTCGCTGTGCTTCGTCAGGATGAGGCGGTCACTGCGAAGCTGCGTGCGGAGATGACAGTTCAGGAAACTATGAAAGCCGGCACGTTTATGACGCGCGGTCCTATGCAGTGTGCTCAGGAAGGTTGAGTCAGTCGGGCGCACACAGCAAGAGGATGCTGACTTGCTGGGGAATTAGCTGAAGAAGAATGGCATTGCTCAAAGTTCCTTGGCCATGATCAGCGCATCCTCACGGCCTTTGGCTGCGGGATAGTAACCTGATCGAACGCCGATCTCGCAGAAACCAGCGGCTTGGTAGAGCCGTAAAGCTGGGGTATTCGAAGCGCGGACTTCGAGGAAAATCGTTTGCGTTTCAGCCGCGAGCGCGAGTTCCAGCAGATGATTAAGCATGCGTCGCGCCAAGCCGCGTCTTTGTAATTCCGGTCGTACACAGAGATTGAAAATATGTGCTTCGCCGACGGCGATTGACATGACCCCGTAGGCTTGAATGAAACTGTGCGGGATTTCCAGTACCCGGCAGTGATAATCGGCTCGAATGCAGTCACGAAAAATGGTTTCGGTCCAGCAGAAGTTGTAGGCGCGTTTTTCAATGCTGAGGATTTCCCGCAAATCGGCATAGAGCATCTTGCGGAATTGGTTGATGCCGGGTTGTTCCTGCGACGCCATCATGGGCAATGCATTCATGGATCGATGGATCTCCGGGCTGGGCCGAGTGGCTCGGTCGCTAGGGTGCGGCGCGCCAAGCGTAGATCATCCCAGGCTTTACGCTTTTCACGAGGCGAGCGTAACAGATAAGCCGGGTGATAAGTGACTACCAGTGGAATGCGTGATGCGCCGAAGCGATGCACTCGACCACGCAGCTTGCCTATCTGCGTATCGGTTTCTAGTAAATTTTGGGCGGCGATCCGGCCCACGGCGAGAATGATGCGAGGTTGAATCAGCTCGATTTGTCGCTGTAGAAACGGGCGGCATTGCGCCGCTTCCGCTGGTGTGGGCTCTCGGTTTTGCGGCGGGCGGCATTTCAGGATATTCGCGATATACACCTGCTCGCGCTGCAAGCCAATCGCTAACAGCATGGGATTTAGCAGCTTGCCGGCCCGCCCAACGAATGGCTCACCCTGCCGGTCTTCATCCGCCCCCGGTGCTTCGCCGATGACCAGCCATTCAGCCTGATGGTCGCCGACGCCGAAGACCACCTGAGTGCGCGTGGCGCATAACTCGCAAGCAGCGCATTGACGGGCTTCCGCCTTGAGTCCTTCCCAGTCCATGCGGGCGATGCGCGTCTCGCGGCTCATGGGCGGCGCGGGAGCGAGATCGTTGTCGTCGCTTTCGAAAACCGGTTCCCAATCATCATCCATGGGCGGTATCCAGTCGTCGGGAGGCGAATCGGTATCTGCCCTCATCTCCGGTCTCTTTGCCGCTGGCGGGGGAGGGGAATCAGATGCCCTTACCTCCGAAGCCTCTTCCATTAGCGGGCGCGGAGAGTGGTCATCGGTATGCCCCTCTCTGGTCAAAGAGGGGTGATTTGGACGTGGCAACCACAGCGGGATGCCCAAGGCCTCCAGATAGAAGCGTTTATCTGTCATCACAATAATTGTGGATGCGCTCGCTCGATGGGTTGCATCACCTTGTTCAGAGCGTTCACATAGGCTTTGGCCGAGGCGATCACGATGTCGGTATCGGCGCCTTGGCCATTGACGATCCGTCCTTGCTTGGATACGCGCACGGTCACCTCACCCTGCGAATCGGTGCCGCTGGTGATGTTGTTCACCGAGTACAACAGCAGGTCCGTACCGGTTTGCAGCAGGCTTTCAATCGCCTTGAATGCCGCGTCCACCGGACCGCCGCCCTCAGCGGTCGCGTTGTGTTCTGCACCATCCACCAGCAACGTCACCTGAGCGTTCGGCGTCTCGCCGGTTTCGGAACAGACCCGCAGGTAAAGCAACTTCACCCGTTCATTTTCCGCGGACAGATAGGCGTCGGTCACCAGCGCCTGCAAATCTTCGTCGTACACTTCATGCTTCTTGTCGGCGAGTTCCTTGAAGCGGGCAAAGGCGTCGTTCAACTCCTCTTCGGATGCGAAGCTCACCCCCAGTTCCTCCAGCCGAGTGCGGAAGGCGTTGCGACCGGAATGTTTGCCCAGCACCATGCGATTGGCGCTCCAGCCGACATCCTCGGCGCGCATGATTTCATAAGTCTCGCGATGCTTGAGTACGCCATCCTGATGAATGCCGGACTCGTGGGCGAAGGCGTTGGCGCCAACGATCGCTTTGTTGGGTTGCACCGGGAAACCGGTGATGTTGGCGACCAGTCGCGAAGCCGGCACGATTTGTGTGGTATCGATGCCGGTTTCAAGTTGGAACACGTCGCGGCGGGTGCGCACTGTCATGACGATTTCCTCCAACGACGCATTGCCAGCTCGTTCGCCCAGGCCGTTGATGGTGCACTCCACCTGGCGGGCGCCCGCCAGCACCGCCGCCAGTGAGTTGGCCACCGCCAGCCCCAGGTCATTATGGCAATGCACTGAGAAGATCGCCTTGTCGGCGTTCGGCACTCGTTCGATCAGGCTACGAATGGTGTGGGCGAATTGCTCAGGGACGTTGTAACCGACCGTGTCGGGAATGTTGATGGTGCGGGCGCCGGCAGCGATCACCGCCTCGGTGATTCGACACAGAAAATCGAGTTCAGAGCGACCGGCGTCTTCAGCGGAGAATTCCACGTCATCGGTCCAACGCCGGGCGCGACGCACCGCCTCGACCGCTCGTTCCAACACCTGATCCGGCTCCATGCGCAGTTTCATCTGCATATGAATGGGCGACGTGGCGATAAAAGTGTGGACACGGCAGGCCGCCGCCTCTTTTAACGCCTCACCCGCCCGATCGATGTCCGCGTCGGAGGCGCGGGCCAGCCCGCACACCGTGCTGTCCTTGACTGCTCGTGCCACTGCCCGCACCGCTTCAAAATCGCCGGGACTGGCAATCGGAAAACCGGCTTCGATCACGTCCACACGCATACGTTCCAACATTTTGGCGATGCGGACTTTCTCTTCCTTGGTCATGGATGCGCCGGGACTTTGTTCGCCATCGCGCAGAGTGGTGTCGAAAATGATCAGCTTGTTCATACAGCGCTCTCCAAGTGAAATGCTGATAGCGATTATGGCGATTTTGCCGAGTTTGTCAGCCGAATGTTCAAGATGGCGAAGGTATTGGAGCTGCGAATGTGGGGACATGGGTGACTGTAGAAGGCCGGGGCTTCGCCAAGCCTATCTCGATGAGCTGCTATAATTTCAAAATCTGGCTGTAAAGTCGCCTTATCAGGAGCATACATGTCGCAACCGATTTGGCCTGGCAAACCCTATCCACTGGGTGCTTTCTGGAGTGGAGAGGGGACTAATTTTGCGCTGTTTTCTGAAAACGCCACGCGGGTTGAATTGTGCCTGTTCGACGAGAATAACCAGGAAACCCAGCTGGAACTGAAAGAGGTCAACAAATTCATTTGGCACGGTTATTTGCCGGGAATCGGGCCGGGCCAGCGTTATGGGTTTCGCGTGCATGGACCGTTCGCTCCGCACGAAGGTCACCGTTACAACCCCAACAAACTGCTGATCGATCCTTACGCCAAGGCGCTTGATGGCGATGTCCAGTCAGGCGAGGCGATCTTCGGCTATCCGTGGAACCAGCCTGACGACGATCTGGCTTTTTCCGAGAGCGACAGCGCGCCGTTGATGCCGAAAGCCGTGGTGATCGATCCGCATTTCGACTGGGAAGGCGATGAGTTGTTGCGCACGCCTTGGCACGAAACGGTGATTTACGAGATGCATGTGCGGGGATTTACCCGCTTGCATCCGGAGATTCCGCCGGAGTTGCGCGGCACTTATGCTGGCTTGGCGCACCCTGCGGCCATCGCCCATCTGCGCTCGATCGACGTGACAGCGGTTGAACTCATGCCGGTGCATCACTACCTGGCCTATCCTGGTCATCTGGCCGACACTGGGCTGCGCAATTACTGGGGTTACGACTCGCTGAATTTCTTCGCTCCTTACTCAGGCTACAGCGCCAGCGGCAGCCAGGGTCAACAGGTGCGCGAATTCAAGGAGATGGTCAAGGCGCTGCACCAGGCTGGCATCGAGGTTATTCTGGATGTGGTGTACAACCACACCGGCGAAGGCAATCAAATGGGGCCGACCCTGACCTTACGCGGAGTGGATAACGCCGCCTACTACCGGTTGGTCGAGGACAATCCGCGTTACTACATGGACTTTACCGGTTGTGGTAACTCGCTCAATGTCCGTCATCCGCAAGTGCTCAAATTGATCATGGATAGTTTGCGCTATTGGGTGCTGGAGATGCATGTGGACGGCTTCCGCTTCGATCTGGCCTCGGCGCTGGCGCGGGAACTGTATGCCGTCGATCGGTTGGCGGCCTTCTTCGATATCATCCATCAGGACCCGGTGTTGTCCGATGTGAAGTTAATCGCTGAACCATGGGATGTGGGTGAAGGCGGTTATCATGTCGGCGGCTTCCCATTGCTCTGGTCGGAATGGAATGGCCGCTATCGGGATACGGTGCGCGACTTCTGGCGCGGTGAACCGAGTCGCCTGGCTGAATTCGCCTTTCGTTTCACCGGCAGTTCCGATCTGTACCAGTCCAATGGCCGCAACCCCAGCGCCAGCATCAATTTCATCATCGCCCATGACGGTTTTACCCTGCATGATCTGGTGAGCTACAACGAAAAACATAATGAAGCTAATAGCGAGGGTAATCGGGACGGTGAATCACATAACCGCTCCTGGAATTGTGGCGTTGAAGGCGAAACCGACGATCCAGCGGTTCTGAACCTGCGTCAGCGCCAGCAGCGCAATTTCCTGGCGACGCTGTTCCTGTCTCAGGGCGTTCCCATGCTGTTGGCCGGCGATGAGATGGGCCGCACCCAGCACGGCAACAATAATGCTTACTGTCAGGATAACGCATTATCCTGGTTAAACTGGGACCTGCCGGAGGAAAATGCCGCGCTGCTGGAGTTCGTGCGCGAATTGATGGCGTTCCGTTACGAACATCCGGTGCTGCGTCGGCGCAAATGGTTTCAGGGCCGGTCAATCCATGGCTCCGGCGTGCATGACATTATCTGGTTCAATCCCGATGGCGGCGAGATGACCGAGGAACAATGGCATGATGGGTTAGCCAAGGCGATCGGTATTTTCCTTAATGGTGAGGAGATCGCTACCCCTAATCGGCGAGGTGAACGGATTATCGACGACAGTTTCATTCTGCTGTTCAACACTCATCACGAACCCATTGAGTTTGCTTTGCCAGAAAATCTGCTACAGAGAGAATGGCGGACCATCCTGGATACAGCCCTGCCTCGCTTTTTGCAGCGTGGTCGCGGCTATGGCGCTGAAGCGCCCACCGTGCCCGTCTCAGGCCGGGCGCTGGTGGTTTTGCAAAGACCATCGAGCATGATGGATGTGCAGTAAAAGTCGTAGGCTACGCATTGCATACTCTACAGCTATTGGCTACCGGCCAACCCATCTTGTGATCTGCTCTCAGCCACGGAGGCATGATGCTTATGAATCCCATCAAATTAGGCGCCGATTATCGCGGCGACCATCAATGCGCCTTTACCCTATGGGCGCCGTTGTTGAAACAGGCGGCTGTGCATCTGATCTCGCCCGAAGATCGGCTCATTCCCATGACCCGCGATGCGGGAGGCTACTGGCGCGCCACGGTCACTGGCGTTGAACCCGGCGCACTCTATTTCTACCGGTGGGATGGAGAAACCGACCGTCCCGATCCGGTTTCCCACAGCCAGCCGCAAGGTGTGCATGGACCGTCGCGAGTGGTCGATCAAGCCTTCGCTTGGAGCGATGCCGGTTGGCGACCGCTGCCGCTGCCGCAATGGGTGATGTATGAATTGCATGTCGGAACTTTCACCCCTGAAGGGACCTTCGATGCGATCATCCCGCGCCTGCCGGAGTTACGGGAATTAGGGGTGAACGCTTTGGAATTGCTACCGGTCGCTCAATGTCCCGGCGACCGCAACTGGGGTTATGACGGAGTTTACCCCTGGGCGGCCCAGCATTCCTATGGTGGAATCGAAGGTCTAAAACGGCTGGTGGACGCCTGCCACCGTGAGGGCTTGGCGGTTATCATGGACGTGGTTTACAACCATCTTGGCCCCGAAGGTAATTATCTATGGGGGTTGGGGACCTATTTCACCAGTCAGTACCGCACCCCTTGGGGCGATGCCGTCAATTACGATGGCCCGCACAGCCCAGGGGTCCGTGAGTATGTAGTCGGGAACGCGCTGTACTGGTTGGAAACCTGTCACTGCGACGCCCTGCGACTGGATGCGGTGCATGCCATTTATGATTTCGGTGCGCGGCATATTCTGGCGGAGCTGGCGCAAGCGGTCGCTGCTTGCGAGCAGCGTCTGGGCCGATCTTTCTATCTCATCGCCGAAAGCGACCTCAATGATCCACGTATCGTGCGCGCAGCGACGATGGGTGGTTACGGACTCGATGCGCAGTGGAGCGACGATTTTCACCATGCTTTACATACGGTGCTGACCGGCGAGCGGCACGGTTATTACCAGGATTTCGGTACCTTGGAGCAGTTGGCGCAAGCCTACCGTCGGCCATTCGTTTACGCCTGGGATTACTCTCCACACCGTCAGCGTTTTCACGGTGACGATCCCGCTGATTGTCCAGCCTGGCGCTTCGTGGTATGCAGTCAGAATCACGACCAGGTGGGTAACCGGGCGCTGGGTGACCGATTCTCGGGCTTGCTGCCGTTTCCAGCGTTGAAGCTGGCGGCGGCGGCGGTCTTGCTGTCGCCTTACCTGCCGCTGTTGTTCATGGGTGAAGAATACGGTGAACCTCATCCTTTCCTGTACTTCATCAGTCACAGCGACCCGGCGTTGATCGAAGGGGTGCGCGAGGGTCGGAAGAAAGAATTTGCGGCGTTCCATGCCGCAGGGGAAGCGCCGGACCCGCAATCCGAGGTGACTTTCCAAAGCTCGAAACTACAATGGGAACTCGGCAAAATCGGACGGAGTGGACAATTACGCGCCTTTTACCGCGAGCTGCTGCGTTTGCGGCGGGAACTGTCGGCGCTAGCCCAACTGGACAATGCCAGCCTAACAGCGACAGTGATCGCGCCGGGCGTGTTGGAACTGCAGCGTTGGTGCGATGGCAACCGGGTCGTCGCTTGGCTGAACTTCGCTGCCGCCCCGGCGACTGTGACGGTCGAACCGGGTGTCGGGCAGTGGAACAGACAGCTTGATGCAGCTGATCCGGCCTGGGGCGGGGAGGGCTCTACTCTGCCCGTGCAAATGACAAATGGCGTTATCCCGAGTGCGTTGACCTTCCCGCCTTACGCCGTAGCGGTTTACGCTGCCGCATAGCACGAATTCCCGCCTGTGCTCAAACGAGCGGGACGTCTATTCCGCATTCTTTCCCTATTCTTGATGAGGGCCATCCTGATGATGCGCATTCCCGTTACGACCTATCGCCTGCAATTTACCCCGGACTTCGGCTTCGACGATGCTATCGCCATCGCGCCCTACCTAGCCGAATTGGGAGTAACCGACATCTATGCCTCACCCATTCTTACACCGCGCCATGGCAGTCAACATGGTTACGATGTGGTCGATGCACACGTTATCAATCCCGAACTGGGCGGCATGGAGCGATTTGAGGTTCTCAGCCAGACCCTGAAGCAATATGGGATCGGATGGGTGCAGGATATCGTGCCCAATCACATGGCGTTCGACAGCCAGAATCAGTTGTTGGTGGATGTGCTGGAAAATGGCCCGGATTCACCGTATCGCGAATTTTTCGACATCAACTGGAGCCATCTTTACGAAGGCATTCGTGGCCGGGTACTGGCGCCGTTTCTCGGCAAGTTTTACGGTGATTGCCTGGAAAGTGGTGAATTGCAGTTGCGCTACAGTGAACAAGGGTTAGCCGTTCACTATTACGATTTCCGCTTTCCGATCCGTATCGAATCCTACTACCGGTTGTTGACCTACGACCTGGGGCGGCTGCGCGCCCAGTTGGAGCGCAACCACCCGCATTTCGTCAAGTTCCTGGGGGTGCTTTATCTGCTCAAGTACATCCCATCCGGCGAAGAGGGGCGAGAGCGTTACGACCAAATTTCCTTCATCAAGCAGATGTTGTGGGAATTATGGAATGGTAGCCCCGAAGTCCATGCATTCATCGAGCAGAACATTCGCGCTTTCAACGGCGAAGTGGGCAAGCCGGAAAGTTTCGATTTACTGGACAGCCTGCTCGATGAGCAGTTCTTCCGACTGTCCTATTGGAAAGTGGGTAATGAAGAACTGAATTACCGGCGCTTTTTCACCATCAACGATTTAATCTCATTGCGGATCGAGGATGCCAAAGTCTTCGATTTCACCCATGAGCTGATCCTGAAGCTGGTGGCTGAGGAGAAGATCAGCGGTTTGCGGATCGATCATATCGATGGTCTCTACGATCCAGCGCAGTATCTGCATCGCCTGCGCGAACAGGCGCCCTATGCTTATCTGGTGGTGGAAAAGATTCTGGAACATGGCGAAGAATTGCCGGTGAACTGGCCGTGTCAGGGCACCAGCGGCTACGATTTTCTGGGCATGATCAATGGCCTGTTCTGTCAGTCAGCCGCCAAGGCCGAATTCACCCGGATTTATCACTCTTTCATTAGCAATGCCACATCTTGCGAAATGCTGATCGATTGCAACAAGCGCATGATCGTGGATAAGCACTTGGCCGGCGATATTGACAATCTGGCGCATTTGCTCAAGCGCATTTCCGAGCGTTACCGATACGCCAGCGATTTCACCCTGTATGGACTCCAGGTGGCGCTGATCGAGATTATGGTGCTGTTCCCGATTTATCGCACCTATATTGGTCGGACCGGCACCAGCCGGGCCGACCAGGAATACATCCGGCAGGTCATTGCCCAGGCCCGACTCAATATTCCTAACTTCCGCAATGAGTTGAATTTCATCGAACGGTTCCTACGCTTGGAATTCGACGAACACATGGCCGCCGAGGATAAGGATCAGTGGCTGCATTTCATCATGCGTTTGCAGCAGTTCACGGGACCGCTGATGGCCAAAGGCGTCGAGGATACGGTGTTCTATGTCTATAACCGGCTGTTGTCGCTCAATGAAGTCGGCGCCGGGCCGTTGCAGTTCGGCATCGATCTCGATGAATTTCACGCCTTCAATCAACATCGGGTGGCCTGCTGGCCTCATGCGATGAACGCCAGCGCTACCCACGACACCAAGCGGGGCGAAGATGTCCGCGCCCGGTTGAATGTATTGTCGGAGATGCCGGAGGAATGGGAACATCAGTTGCAAGAATGGCACGAGATCAACTTGCCACGCAAAGTACAAGTCGGCCCATGCACCGCTCCCGAGAACGACGATGAGTACCTGCTGTATCAGACCCTATTGGGCGCGTATCCTTTCGATCTGGCGGATTACCCAGGCTTCATCGAGCGGATCAAGGCTTATTTGATCAAAGCCACCCGTGAAGCCAAGGTTCATACCAACTGGCTCGAACCCGATAATCAATACGAGGATGCTTTGTTGACCTTTGCCGAGCGTGTGATGCAACCGGGTAAGGATAACCCGTTTCTGCAAGCATTCTTGCCGTTTCAACGACGTATCCAGCATTACGGTATTCTCAATTCGCTCAGTCAGACTTTGCTCAAATTGACGACACCCGGATTGCCTGATTTCTACCAGGGTACCGAGCTATGGGATTTGAGCTTGGTCGATCCGGATAATCGGCGACCGGTGGATTTTGAGCGGCGCAGTGTCATGTTGAAGGCGTTACATAATCGTGTCGACGGCAATATGCTGTCATTGCTCACCGAACTGTTGGCTGCGCCGGAGGATGGGCGAATCAAGCTGTTTCTCATTTATCGTGCTCTGCAGGCGCGGCAGACTGAACCGGAATTATTCCAGCATGGCGCGTACCAGAAATTGACGGTCATCGGTAGCCTCAAAGCGCATGTCGTGGCATTCGCCCGCGAATTGGGCGAGCGACGGGCGCTGATCATCGTGCCGCGTTTCCCGAGTAGTTTGGTCAAAGATGGCGAATACCCTCTGGGTGAATCGGTTTGGCATGAAACTCGGGTATTACCGCCCGCCGGCTCCCGGCTGTGTTGGCGAAATGTGCTGACTGGGGAAACCGTACAGGGTGAGGAAGCCCTATGGCTGCGGGAAGCGCTCCAGCACTTCCCAATGGCGCTGTTGGTCAACGAGCCAAGCCAAGCTTAAGGCGATTTCCGAGAAAGGTGATAGCCGTCCAATCCTCGTAGAGGCATCATGTTGACGGTCAAGAGGTGGGAGTCCAATGAGCTTGGTAAGGTTGCTGATGTTTGAGTATCCCGAACGCCAATTGCACCCGTTTGCGCATGGCAGCGCGCATACAGCGCCTATCAGCAATTTTTCCAAGCTTTTGCGGCTTTACGCCTTCAGGGGCCGAATTCCTTAACCAGCCGATTTCGTCCGCTGTGCTTGGCTCGATACAGGGCGTTATCCGCACGCCGCAACCAACTCAGCACATCGTTATCGGCGATCCCGAGTTCCACGATACCGATGGAAACCGTGATGTGCAATTCCTGTCCCTGGTAATCGATGTGCAGATTTCGCGCAGCCTGCAGCAATCGTTCGCCCAGCATCCCAGCAGCATCGATTGCGGTTTCCTGCAGGATAACGACAAACTCCTCACCACCATAGCGCGCTACGAAATCGCTGCGGCGCGGAAAGGTCTGGGTGCAGCAATCGGCAAAGCGTTTGAGGACCAGATCGCCGGCTGGGTGGCCGAAATGGTCGTTGATTTGTTTGAAGTGATCAAGGTCAACCATCAGTAGGCAAACCGCTTGACTGGAGAGCTTGCTCAATTCGAAGGTGCGCAGGAGTTGCTGATCAAAGGCCTTGCGGTTGTATAGTTCGGTCAATGGGTCCAGCTCCATCTCCCGGCGAGCCGCGCTCAGCTCGGCTCGCATGGATTTAAGCCTTTCCGTCAATTCTTCCAACACGATATGGTGTGCCTGTTGCCGCGACTGAGCGATACGCCCGACGGCGCTGATGACCTGTATCATCTCGCGCTTGACGGCATCCAGCGAAGCATTGCTTTCGATGATATTTTTCAGGTGATTGAGTTGGTCGACAATCTCCGTTTGCCCCTCCTCATCCTCGACCAGCACCTTGCCCAGAGTGTTGATCAAATCACTGAGAACCTGACGGATGTCTTTTAGGCTGTTGGTAACGTAAGTATTTTCCCGCTTCCGCAGTTGGGTGAAAAACTCGCGCAATCCCAGCCAGTTGCGATTAGATGGGCCGGTAGTGTTCGCCTCGTCGGGTTCAGAGCCAGGGTATGGCGCAGCAACCAACACATGTCTGGCCCATCTTTCACACAGATCTTTGATGGTTTGTGCATTGAGTTGGTCGAGATCAAAGGCGTACTTACCCCAAATGCGCAATAACGCCCCCGTTGCATCCAGCGCCGGATCGACCATGTTTGGCGAAGCCGGACTATCGACTGGAACGGCAGGCGTTTTCTGGTCGGTTTTTTTATCCCAAAACATATGCGCCCCGCAAGAATATGGAAAGTACCAGATTAATCCATCAGAGCCGGTTGCCTGGAGCTGCTAGGCCGGATTTAAAGTAGCATTTTCTCGTCGTCTCGGGCAGTTTAGCGGGCCTAAACCAGGCCAATAAATTTAGTGAGGACATCATGGAGCTTGGAAGAGACGAGACATTCGATCTCTTGGCGGCAAGTCTATTAAATGGCAATGGAGTTATTCAAGCCTATGATGATTCTTGATAATTTTATGATTTAACAAGCTGCGGGAAATACCCGCAATTCGGGCCATATTGGCTTTAAATACGAAATAGGGTCATCCGAGTGACACCATGCGTCAGAGTTTTTGACACTTCAGTGTCGTCAAGCACCCAGTTCGTTTTAAGCGCTTCGGTAAAAAATATCAATCCTTTTACGTATTTGCCTAATTTAAATTCAGAATACCCATGGGGTTTACATTTTTGTTGTTATTATGATTTTATAAGATAATGTTTTTTATATAAAATTAATCATTTATTTGATTGGCATCATAACTGCTTATGATCTAATCAATGCAAATTGAACCATTTATGAGACGATCCGGGATGAACCAATATAAATTTTTGTTAATGACATGCGCCTTAGGGCTTACTCTAAGCACCAAGAGCCTGGCAGGCACCCTCAGTGTAGACGGTAATCTGGCCGATTGGGGGTTATTCACCAGCACGACCAATCCTCAAACCTGGATACCGCAAGGTAGCCAAAACTGCACTACTGCCAGCAACTGCTTCTTACATAATGGGTTGACGATCTACTATGCCGTTGAAGATTACCTTGGCGGCGATGGTGGGCGCGTCTATCCAGGCTATGGAGGTCAAGCCTACGACGCGGAAGCGCTCTATGTGACTTTGGATGCCGATAACCTCTACATTGCTCTGGTGACTGGCCATGACCCGAATACCAAGCAACAAGGAAATAACTATGCAGCGGGAGATTTTGCATTGAATTTCTGGAGCGGCGCGCATCCAGACAGCAACTACGAATTCGGTATTCAAACGCCACATCAGTCTAACAATATCGGCTTATTTTCTACCAATGTTTACCAAACCACCAATGATAATTGGCTGAAGGACCCATTTTGGAACACAGGGGCGGTTACATCGCTGAATACGACTGGACTGACCCCGCTGGGCAAGCAGGCCGCGATGTCCATCCAGCCGGGACCGGCGGCGATAGGAGATGGCCCTGGTCCGCACTGGATTTATGAGATCAGTGTTGCAAAATCGGTTTTTGGGGATGCTTTTGAGCAGAATACGGACCTGAACATCAGTTGGACCATGAACTGTGCCAATGACACCATCCTGGTCGAGGATGATATCCCGACGATAGACGAACCCCCCGTTTGGGCCTTGTTGGGCTTGACTCTGCCAGCGGTATTCTGGCGCCGCCGGCACCTTTCGAGGGCCGGTGCGTCGTCATTCCAGCGCTGGTGATCTGTGACGCCGACGTGGTGGTCAATGATCGCCAGGTCAGCTTCTTTCACGCCGCTGCTACCGAGGGCAATCCCGCCAAGGCCATTGCCAGCTCAGCCTCGTCGTACGCTTGGTCGGTCAGTTTACCGGCGAAATAATCCATGTAGGCCTGCATGTCGAAGTGACCATGGCCACAGAGGTTGAAGAGGATCGCCCGGCTCACTCCTTCCTCCTTGCAACGCAAGGCCTCGTCGATGGCTCCTTTCACCGCATGATTGGCCTCTGGTGCAGGCAGGATGCCTTCGGCGCGGGCGAACTGTACTCCAGCCGCAAAGCAACCTAGCTGATGATAAGCGCGAGCTTCGATCAATCCCAATTCCTTGACGTAGCTGACCAATGGCGCCATGCCGTGATAACGCAAACCGCCGGAATGGAAGCCAGGTGGAGTGAACGTCGAGCCCAAGGTATGCATCTTGGTCAATGGGGTCAGGTGCGCGGTGTCACCAAAATCGTAAGCATAGGGACCGCGGGTCAGACTGGGACAAGCGGCTGGCTCGATGGCGATGATGCGGACCTTCTGGCCGCCGCGTAGTTGCGCGCCGATAAACGGGAAAGCGATCCCAGCGAAATTGGAGCCGCCACCGGTGCAACCGACCACTACGTCGGGATAGTCGTTCGCCATTTCCAGTTGGGCGATCGCTTCCAAACCGACTACGGTTTGATGCAGCAGGACATGATTCAACACGGACCCAAGCGCGTACTTGGTGTCGTCGCGCTGAGCGGCAACTTCCACTGCCTCGGAAATGGCGATGCCCAGACTACCAGGATGGTCAGGGCGCTGGGCAAGAATCGCTCGACCGGCAGCGGTCTCTTCGGACGGTGAAGCGACACAACGCGCCCCATAGGTTTCCATCAACGCCCGGCGATAGGGTTTCTGGTTGTACGAAACCCGGACCATGAAGACCTGTACATCGATGCCGAACAGCGCTCCAGCAAAGGCCAGTGAAGAACCCCATTGCCCAGCGCCGGTTTCGGTGGCGATGCGTTCGACACCAGCCTCCTTGTTGTAGAAGGCTTGAGCAACAGCGGTGTTGGGTTTATGGCTACCCGCTGGACTCACCCCTTCGTATTTGTAATAAATCCGCGCTGGCGTAGCCAACGCCTTTTCCAGGCGACGGGCCCGATACAACGGACTGGGCCGCCATTGTCGATAAATCTCCCGAACCGGTTTCGGGATCTCGATTTCTCGTTCGCGGGTCGCTTCCTGCTCGATAAGCGCCATCGGAAACAACGGTGTCAAATCATCCGGGCTGATCGGTTGCAAGGTTCCAGGATGTAGAACCGGCGGTGGCGGCGACGGCAGATCAGCAACCAGGTTGTACCAGGATTTGGGCATCAGGGTTTCGTCGAGCAGGTATTTGACGGGTTCGGTCATGTCGGTTCCTGAAAAAGCATCCGCTTCTATGGCGGTTCGGGATTCTCCCGCTCACCAGGTGGGGCGGGGCCTAAGAGTTCAATATGCGCTGCTGTCAGGGCACAAACGGCATTTTAGGCGATTTCCGACAAAGGACAGGGCGCCCACAAGAAGAGTTTTCGCTCTCCCGCGCTCACTCCGAACGTTCGTTTAAGGAGATCGCGACTGGGCAGATCGGGCGTGAGGCGGTATCAACTCACACATTGAACCGAAAATGCATCACATCGCCTTCTTGGACGACGTATTCCTTGCCTTCCAGCCGCCACTTGCCCGCTTCGCGTGCGCCGGCTTCGCCGTTGCACGCGATATAGTCAGCGTAGGCGATGACCTCGGCGCGAATGAAGCCGCGCTCGAAATCGGTATGAATCACCGCCGCCGCTTGGGGCGCGGTGGCGCCAATGCGCACGGTCCAGGCTCGAACTTCCTTGGGTCCCGCCGTGAAATAGGTTTGCAAGCCCAACAACTGGTAGGCAGCGTGAATCACCCGGTCCAACCCCGGCTCAGACAATCCATAATCGGCCAGAAACTCGACTTTATCTGTATCATCCAGTTCCGCCAACTCTGCCTCGATCGACGCACAGACCGGCACGACCTCCGCTCCTTCCTGAGCCGCGATCTCTCGCACCTGCCCCAAGAATGGATTGTCTTCGAAACCATCCTCGGCAACGTTAGCGACGTATAACACCGGTTTACCGGTCAATAGGAATAATTCTCGCAACAATTCCCGCTCACTGGCTTCCAACGCCAGGGTTCGCAACGGTGCGCCGGTATTCAAATGCGCCTGCACGCGTTCCAACAGCGCCTTGCGCTCCAGCGTCTCGCGTCCGCCCGCCTTGGCAGCTTTCTCGGCCCGTTGCAACGCCTTGTCCACCGTCGCCAGATCCGCCAGCGCCAGTTCGGTGTTGATGGTCTCGATATCTTCCCGAGGATCGACTCGCCCGCAGACATGAACCACATCGTCATTCTCGAAGCAGCGCACCACCTGAGCGATGGCGTCGGTCTCACGGATATGGGCCAGGAACTGGTTGCCCAGCCCTTCGCCCTGCGATGCGCCAGCCACCAACCCGGCGATATCCACGAACTCGACAGTCGCCGGAATAATCTTCTGGGGTTTGACGATGGCCGCCAACGCCGCTAATCGGGGATCAGGCACCGGCACCACGCCAACATTGGGATCGATCGTGCAGAATGGATAATTCTCGGCTTGAATACCGGCCTTGGTCAGCGCGTTGAATAGGGTGGACTTGCCGACGTTCGGCAGGCCGACAATGCCACATTGGATACCCATAGGATGCCTTGAAGATTCAGTTTGCGAAGGGAGAAGGCGCTTCGATCTTTCGGCTGTGCAAAGCTTGCGTGGCCCGTTCCCACTGACCAGCCAAAATACGGGGCAGTTCGCGCAAAGCGTCAGCAATCGCCTGTTCGGTTAACTCCTGTTCCGTTCGTGAAGCACAGCGCAGGACATGATCCAGCACGTCCCGGCTGTCACCGGGATGGCCGATGCCCAACCGCAGCCGGGCAAAACCATTGTCGCCTAGGTGAGCGATCAGGTCGCGCAGCCCATTGTGGCCGCCATGCCCACCACCTCGTTTCAGCCGAACCGTGCCCGGCGGTAAATCCAGATCATCGTGAGCGACCAAAATGGCTGGCAATGGAATCTTGTGAAACCGGGCCAGCGCCGCCACCGCCAAACCGCTGCGGTTCATATAGGTCATCGGCTTGAGCAGCCACAATTCCTGGCCGGCCAGCGCTACCCGACAGGTCTCGCCGTGATACCTGGTTTCCGGGCGAAAATAGCCGCCATACTGGCGGGCCAGTGCATCCACCAGCCAGAACCCAGCGTTGTGGCGAGTCCGGGCGTATTCGACGCCGGGATTGCCCAACCCAACCACTAGCCGTAATGCAAGGGCTGACTCACGCTCCTTTCCCTTGGAGGGAAGAGAGCCGGAGGTGGGGGGAGATATCGACAAGGCAATTTGACCTGGTTAGGCTGTCGGCGATGTCGGAGTGTCGCCGGGAGCTTCCTCGCTGCTGCCATGGGCATGATGAATGCCAACCACAATGGCGTCATGCTCGGAGCCAGGGGTGACATGATTGGCCAGCTCTACGCCGGGCGGCAAGAGAATTTGCGTCAGGTGAATGGTTTCACCTATCCCCACGTCGATCAGATCGACTTCGATGAATTCGGGCAGATCCTTGGGCAGACAGGCGATTTCGATGTCGATCAGCGCATGACTGACCACGCCGCCCTGTTGCTTGACACCCTTGCAAGTGCTCTCGTTGAGGAAATGCAAAGGTATGTGAACACGCAACTTGCGGTCGGCGCTGACCCGTAGAAAATCCAGATGCACCAGGGTGGGCTTGAACGGATGACGCTGGATGTCACGCAGTACCGCGTTTTCGGTGCGTCCATCGATTTTCAAGGTCAGAACATGGGAATAAATCGCTTCGTTCTTCATCTGGTTGACCAGATCCATCTGGTCTAGTAACAGCGGCAATGGCTCTTGACCACCACCATACAGGATGGCTGGCACCTTACCGGCGCGGCGCAGGCGGCGGCTCGCACCTTTCCCCAAATCGCTGCGCGGATCGGCTTGTAACTCAAATATGTCACTCATGACCTCTTCTCCAAACGGCAAACATAAAAATACGACGCGCCCGCGACCAGGCGCGCCGCTTTCGGTGATTCCGCCATCGACCGGGCGGAGCGGTAAGAATCCTAGAGAAACAGTGAACTCACCGATTCTTCAAGATGAATTCGGCGCATGCTCTCGGCGAGCAACCCAGCCACATTGATCTGCCGAATGTTCGGACACGCCGCCGAATCGGGACGCAGGGGAATGGTATCCGTCACCACCAACTCATCCAATACCGAGTTGCGGATGTTTTCAGCCGCTGCGCCGGACAACACAGCATGGGTGCAATAAGCGCGTACCGAAGCCGCACCCCACTCTTTCAGCGCCCTAGCCGCCAGACAAAGCGTTCCAGCCGTATCCACCATATCATCGACGACGATGCAATGCTGACCCTCCACATCGCCAATGACGTGCATCACCTGGGCCTGATTAGGCGCGGGTCGGCGTTTGTCGATGATCGCCAGTTCGGAATCGGCCAATCGCTTGGCCAGGGCACGGGCGCGCACTACACCGCCGACATCTGGCGAAACCACCATCAGATCGCCCAGGTTCCGCGACTGGATGTCGCTCAATACGATCGGCGTGGCGTAGATATTGTCCACGGGAATGTCGAAAAAACCCTGAATTTGGTCAGCGTGCAAATCCACCGTCAGCACCCGGTCCACGCCAACGCTGGTGATCATGTTGGCGACCACCTTGGCGGAAATCGGCACCCGCGCCGAACGGGGCCGGCGGTCCTGCCGAGAATAGCCGAAGTAAGGAATGACCGCCGTGATCCGCACCGCCGAAGACCGTCGCAACGCATCGGTCATCACTAACAATTCCATGATGTTGTCATTCGTCGGGCAGCATGTGGGTTGAACGATGAAGACATCCTTGCCGCGCACATTCTCCATCAACTCCACCATGACCTCGCCATCGCTGAAGCGGCTGACAATCGCCTGACCGATCGGCATTTGCAGATGGTCCACGATATCGCGGGCCAGTTGCGGATGGGCGTTGCCTGCGAAAACCATCATTCGACCTTCATACACGACCCATTCCCCCGCTGTCGGTCTACTGCGATAAATCTACTGCGATAAAGTTGGCTGGGCCGCCAGGATTCGAACCTGGGAATGCCGGAGTCAAAGTCCGGTGCCTTACCACTTGGCTACGGCCCAAAAATCGAGATACCTTAGCTAGATGCCTATTGAGCTCGCGCCAGGCGCTCATGTAGTGGCGAACGGTTGCAACCACGCGCCATGAACCCTGTGCAGTCCAACGGCAACCGCTCCAACACCTGCCTGGCGCTGACAATGTCTGGAAAGGCGGCAAAGACGCAGGCGCCTGTGCCCGTCAAACGCGCCTTTCCATGCTGTCCCAGCCAGGCAGCGGCGGCAGCGACTTTCGGGTAGCGGCAATAGACGACCGCTTCACTGTCATTACCACCTGCGCCTTTCACGAAGTCGGCTATTGTGAGGAGCGGGGAGTTCCTTGTCAATTCCGGGTCGTTGAATACTGCGCCGGTAGCGACTGAACAAGGAGGAATCAACACCACGAACCAGGGTTCATCCAGAGTGATCGGCGTCAACTGCTCGCCCACCCCTTCCGCCCACGCCGCGTGGCCATGCACGAATACCGGCACGTCGGCGCCGAGTTGCAAGCCCAGTTCAGCAAGAGCCGCTATGGTCAATCCGGTTCGCCAGTACTGGTTCAGCGCCACCAGCACGGTCGCTGCATCTGAACTGCCTCCGCCCAACCCGCCGCCCATCGGTAACTGCTTGGCGATGCGTATTGTCGCGCCTAGCTGGGTTCCGGTGACCTGCTGCAATAACCGGGCGGCTCGCACAGCCAGGTCGGCAGCTGGGGAAACGCCGACAATTTCACCCACCCGTTCGATCACACCATCATCGCGGGGGATGAACCACAACCAGTCGCCATGATCGAGGAATTGAAAAACCGTCTGCAGCCGATGGTAACCATCCGGGCGCCGGCCTACGATGCGCAGCATCAGGTTGAGTTTGGCTGGGGCTGGCCAAGCCGCTGTATCGAAAACTACAGGGTCCATTGCTCGATGATCAGTTTGACGCTCAAATCCGGGCGCTGGGCGGTAATGCGCTTAGGCAAATCCAGATCAGGAATGGAGGTGGGCGCATAAGCCGAATACTCGATGGTCCAGCCATTCTGCTCCAACCGGGTCAGCCGGCCATCGGCGTCCGTTTGCAATACCTGCGTCGCTCCGGGCGCCGGCAAGCCGCGCGTCCAATAACGCAGGCCGTTTACCGGCAGGCGCATGCCGAGTATTTGTTCCAGTAGATCATCCGGATCGGGCGCGGTCCAACTTTGGCCATTCTGAGCCTGGACCCGCACCTCTTGACCATCGCTTTCGATGACGACCCGACCTTGACCAATTGGGCCCATCAGATCGATACGGTAGCTGGGTTTGCGCTGGACCCACTGGAAGCTGGCGTGCCAGCCCTCCTGAGCGCTGATCACACCAATGCGCCCCGCCACCTGCCAAGTGGCCAGTTGCGTCAGTCTGGTTTGCCGGGCGTTCCAGGCGTTCGAGGCGTCCGGCGAAGTGGGCGGTGGAATCGCACAACCAGGCAATTGGAGCGCCAAAGCGAGCACCATCGCCGCCCGCCAGAGCCTTTTGCTCCCTGCATCGGGTCGCTTGGCATGCAGTGAAAAAGCTATCATAGCGATTGGGTGATCAAGAACCAGGGATTGAAAATTGATAGTTGGGCGCCAGAGCGGCGATGATCGGCTCATCAGCGGCGGGAAAAGCGAAGGTCTCCAACTCCGCTGGCAACGCCCAAGCCAGCGGCTGACCTTCTTGGCCTCGCGGCTCCTCCTGCCAGGCCATGACTCGCCATACGTCCAGCAATACCCGCTGGTCGGGATAATCATGCCACACTTGCAACCAGGGCTCAGCCGCTTGCACGGTGATACCCAGCTCTTCATGCAATTCACGGTTCAGCGCCGCCGCCACCGGCTCGCGATCCTCCACCTTGCCGCCAGGAAATTCCCATAATCCACCCTGATGGACGTGATCGGGTCGGCGGGTGATCAAGATCGCACCGGAGGCATCGATGAGGACACCCACCGCGACATGGACGGTTTTCACGTTCGATACTCGGCGTTGATGCGTACATAGTCGAAGGACAGGTCGGTGGTCCAAATCCGGGCTGTCGCCGTACCTCGACCGAGTTCGACCCGGATGGTGATGTCGGATCTCGCCATGACTTGCTGCCCCTGCGCCTCGGTGTAGTCCAGAGCGCGGCCACCCGCGCGGACGATACCGATCTCGTCCAGATAAATGGCCACTCGCTCCAAGTCCAGCTCGGCCAGCTCGGCCCGGCCCACCGCCGCCAGAATCCGTCCCCAATTGGGATCGGAGGCGAAAAAAGCGGTTTTGACCAGCGGCGAATGGGCGATGGTGTAGGCGGTCCGCCGGCACTCTGCGGCGTCTCGACCCCCTTCGACTTGGATGGTGATGAACTTGGTCGCTCCCTCGCCATCCCGAATGATGGCCTGCGCCAGCTCGATGCAAACTTCCCGTACAGCGTTGGCAAACCGAATACGCTCCTCACCTTCCACCGGCGCGGTTGCCCCGGATTGACCCGTCGCCAATAGCACTAAGGCATCGTTGGTAGAGGTGTCGCCATCCACGGTGATGGCGTTGAAGGAATCGGCGACGGCCTCATGCAAAATTTGCTGGAGCAGCGTCTCATCCGCAGCGGCGTCGGTAGCGACGAACGCCAGTAGAGTCGCCATGTTCGGACAAATCATCCCCGCACCCTTGGCGATACCGGTCACGTTCACTTCCCGCCCAGCCAATAGCAACCGCCGTGACGCCCACTTGGGTCGAGTATCGGTGGTCATGATGCCATGCGCGGCTTCCAGCCAGCTCTCGGGATGTAACGCCGCCAACGCGACCGGTAGACCTGCGATTAAGCGTTCCAGCGGCAACGGCTCGCCAATCACCCCGGTAGAAAAGGGGAGTACTTCTTCAGGTCGACAATGCGTGTGCTCAGCCAATGCCCGGCAAGTCGCTTCGGCATCGGCCAAGCCCTGCGCACCGGTGCCGGCATTGGCGTTGCCGGTATTGATGACCAGGTAGCGAGGTGCGGCATTGGCGAGATGCGCCTGCGCCACGGTGACCGGAGCGGCGCAAAAGGCATTTTGCGTGAACACGGCGGCAGCGCGAGTTCCAGCCACCGCCTCGATCACCACCAGATCGCGGCGATCAGGATACCTGATGCCGGCGCAGGCCACGCCGAGCTGGATGCCGGCGACATTAAGAGCATGCATGGTATCTCCCAATACGATAGAGGCTTTCCTCTTCCCTAAGTAGGAGAGGGGTTGAATAAGAGGTGCAATCAGTCCAATTGCCCGTGACAATGCTTATATTTCTTGCCTGAACCGCAGGGACAGGGTTCATTTCGCCCGATCTTGCGGCCATCACGGACAAATGGTGTATGCGCAGCTTCTTCCGATTCCCGACGAATTTCGATACCTGAATCATCGTCTTCGCCTTCCGCCAGCGCGGACGCCTCGGCGTGTTCGAAGCGCATCGCAGCGGGCGCGGGATGGCGAGGTTCGGGAATCGGCTCCGGCTCGGTCTGAAACTGCGCCCGCACCAAGAAGCCGACCGCTTCGTGGTGAATACGCTGCACCAACGCTTGGAACATCTCGAACGACTCGCGCTTGTATTCCTGTTTGGGATTCTTCTGAGCGTAACCGCGCAGGTGGATACCCTGGCGCAGATAATCCATCGCCGCCAGATGCTCGCGCCAATGGCTGTCCAGCACTTGCAGCAGCACCGCTTTTTCGAACTGGCGCATCCACGGCGCGCCGACCTGTACTTCCTTCGCCGCGTAAGCCTGTTCCAGTTCGGTGTGAATCCGCGCCCGCAAAGGCTCTTCATGTAGATCATGATCGGCGTCCAGCCAGGCGCGTATCGGCAGGCGCAGACCAAAATCCTTGTCCAGAGCTTCTTCCAGCCCAGCGATGTTCCACTGCTCCTCCAGGCTCTGCGGCGGGATATACGGGTCAATGGCCTGCTTGAGCGCATCAGCGCGCATATCGGTCAATGTGGCGGACACTTCCTCCGCCTCCATCAGCTCATTGCGCCAGCGATACATGACCTTACGCTGATCGTTGGCGACGTCGTCGAATTCCAGCAGGTTCTTGCGGATATCGAAGTTGTGCGCCTCGACCTTGCGCTGAGCGTTTTCAATAGCCTTGGTCACCCAGGGATGTTCGATGGCCTCATTCTTCTCCATACCCAGTTTTTGCATGAGTCCGGCAACCCGGTCGGAGGCGAAGATGCGTAACAGATTGTCCTGCAAAGATAAGTAGAAGCGACTGGAACCTGGATCGCCCTGGCGGCCAGAGCGCCCACGCAGCTGATTGTCGATGCGCCGCGATTCGTGACGCTCGGTGCCGATGACGTGCAGACCACCGGCGGCGATGACTTGTTCATGGCGTTGCTGCCAAGCAGTGCGAACGCTGTCATGAGCTGGCTGGCCAGCATCCAATCCCAATGCCTTGAGTTCGGCCTGCAGGTTGCCGCCCAGCACGATGTCGGTGCCGCGCCCAGCCATATTGGTCGCAATCGTCACCGCACCGGGTCGGCCTGCCTGAACGATAATTTCGGCTTCTCGCTCATGCTGCTTGGCGTTGAGTACTTCATGGGGAATTTTCTCCTTGCGCAATAGCCCCGAGAGTAATTCCGACACCTCGATGGAGGTTGTGCCCACCAGGGTCGGTTGGCCACGCTTTTGACAGTCGCGGATATCCTCCAGCACAGCCTGATACTTTTCTTCCTGGGTCAGAAACACCAGGTCGCCCATATCCTTGCGGATCATTGGCAGGTGGGTGGGCACGACAATCACTTCCAGGCCATAGATTTGCTGGAACTCGAAGGCTTCGGTATCGGCGGTGCCGGTCATGCCGGCCAGCTTACCGTACAGGCGGAAGTAATTCTGAAAGGTTATCGAGGCCAAGGTTTGGTTTTCAGCCTGAATCGCGACTTTTTCCTTGGCTTCGATTGCCTGGTGCAGACCGTCCGACCAACGCCGGCCCGGCATGGTGCGTCCGGTGAATTCATCGACGATGATCACTTCGCCATTACGCACGATGTATTCGATATCGCGGTGAAACAGGGCGTGTGCGCGCAGACAGGCGTTGAGGTGGTGGAAAACGCCCAGATGGGCGGCGTCGTAGAGGCTATCGCCTTCGTGCAGCAAGCCGGCCTCCAGCAGCAGGTCTTCGACCTTCTGATGACCGTCTTCGGTGAGGTAGACCTGCTTGACCTTCTCATCGACGGAATAATCACCCGGTCCTTCCTCTTCTTGCTGACGAGTCAGCTGGGGGATGATTTCATTGATCCGCCGATACAGCTCGGAGCTTTCTTCCGCCGGACCGGAGATGATCAGCGGAGTGCGCGCTTCGTCGATCAGGATCGAGTCCACCTCATCGACCAGCGCATAGTGCAATTCCCGTTGCGCCTTTTGCTCCAGATTGAAAGCCATGTTGTCGCGCAGGTAATCAAAGCCGTATTCGTTATTGGTGCCGTAGGTGATATCGGCGCCATAGGCGGCGCGCTTCTCCTCGGGGCTCATGCCAGCGATGACTACATCGACGGTCATGCCGAGGAAACGGTAGATTTGCCCCATCCAGTCGGCATCGCGGCGGGCCAGGTAGTCGTTGACCGTGATGACATGGACGCCTTTGCCCGCTAGGGCGTTGAGATAGACCGGCAAGGTGGCGACCAGGGTTTTGCCTTCGCCAGTGCGCATTTCGGCGATTTTGCCTTCGTGCAGCACCATGCCACCGATGAGTTGCATGTCGAAATGGCGCATTTCCAGGGTGCGTTTGCTGGCTTCGCGCACCACGGCGAAAGCTTCGGGCAACAGAGCATCCAGCTTTTCGCCCTTGACATAGCGATTTTTGAATTCTTCGGTCTTGGCGCACAAGCCAGCGTCGCTCAAAGCAGCAATCCCTGGCTCCAGGGCGTTGATGGTCGCAACTACCTTGCGCATCCGGCGGAGTACACGGTCATTGCGGCTGCCAAACAGGGTTTTCAGGATATTCATCAAGGATTCTCACGAAGGGGAAACAACGGTCGGCATATGCAGATGAGCGACGATTCGATCGCGAACGGGTGACGGATCAAGCAGGGTGCAATGATACCTCAATCGCTGCTTTTTAGGCGGGAATGTGCGAAGCACAACATAGTGCGGCTACCAAGGCTAAATGTAGGTTGGCGCTGAGCGTAGCCCAACCTGCCCATCGTTTTTAATTGGGTCAAGCAGTAAAACGGCTTTCAAGATTGGGCCGGAAAGCCGTCGACCAGAGATCAAGAGAGGAAAAATCAGTAGAGATCAATTATCTAAGTTCAGCGGGTCGCCTGAGCTGGCTGCAGATAGGAGATCGGTGCCTGTCGCTCATCGCTAAAGGTCACCTCTTCCCAGGCGGCGCGGTCGGCCAGCAATTCTCGAAGCAGGCGGTTGTTCAGCGCATGACCGGACTTGTAGCCCGTGAACGCGCCAATCAAACTGCAACCTAGTAGATACAGATCGCCGATCGCATCCAGGATCTTGTGCTTGACGAACTCGTCCTCGTAGCGCAGCCCATCCTCATTGAGGATCCGGTAGTCGTCGACCACGATGGCGTTGTCCAGAGTGCCGCCCAACGCCAGCCGCCGCTCGCGCAAATACTCAATGTCGCGCATGAAGCCGAAGGTGCGCGCCCGGCTGACTTCCTTGACGAACGAGGTCGTCGAAAAATCCACGATCGCATGTTGATTGCGTCCCCGGAACAACGGATGATCGAAGGCAATCGTAAACTCGACCTTGAACCCTGGGAAGGGATCGAACCGCGCCTGCTTGTCGCCATCTTCGACCATGACCGGCCGCTTGATACGGATAAACCGCTTGGGCGCGTTTTGTTCCTGGATACCCGCCGATTGGATCAAAAAGACGAACGGTCCGGCGCTGCCGTCCATGATCGGCACCTCGGCAGCGCTCACATCGACGTAAGCGTTGTCGATGCCCAGCCCCGCAAACGCTGATAGCAAGTGCTCAACCGTGGAAATACGGGCTTTCCCCTTGACTAGCGATGTGGAAAGTTGCGTATCTCCGACGTGTTGTGGACAGGCCCTGATCTCCACCGGTTCGGGCAGATCGACGCGTCGAAAAACAATGCCGGCATCGGGCGCTGCAGGCCGTAAGGTCAAATAGACTTTTTCGCCGGTATGCAGCCCGACACCAGTCGCCCGAATGGCGTTTTTCAAGGTTCTCTGCCTAATCATCTTAGGTCCCCCAACACGTCAATTGATCTGAAGCATGACGCCACGAATCATCGCCTGGATGCCGATGGTTTTCGCTATACAATCCCTAGGCGGCAGGCATCGCCGGCTCGCCGCTGCTTTAGCTTTCATGCGTTGCAACGAATCTACCACATTGCGTGGTGATACGGCAACTTTTGTTTCTCTTTCGCAACGGCATTTGTTGTTAACTTACGAAAGTCTCATGCTTCACCTTCCTCCCGGTGCAGGAGGAGGTTGGGGGAGGGCTGAAATGACCAGTGATGCAGCGGTGCCTTTTACTCCGCTTGACGGCGCAGGAATGCCGGAATATCCAGATACTCCAGATCGGCGTCGCCGCCGCTGCGTTGCTCGCTCAACCCATCGCCCGCGGCCCGGCGCACCGGCGACCGCTGGGTCTCGAAGCGGGAATGTGAATCCGGATCGCCTCGCACCAGATTGATGGCGGGAATCCTCGGTTCCCGTTCGCGCCCACCAGCCGGTTTAGCCGCTGAAGCACCCTGGCCGATGCCGGTGGCGACGATGGTCACGCGCAATTCGTTTTGCATCTCATGATCAATCGTCGTGCCGACCACCACATTAGCGTCATCGGACGCCAAATCCTTGATCGTGTTCCCGACCTCTTCGAATTCACCAATAGTCATATCGATGCCGCCAGTGATGCTGACCAACAAGCCCTTAGCGCCGGCCAGGTTCACGTTCTCCAGCAACGGGCTGGCGATGGCCGCCTCCGCCGCTTCGCGGGCGCGGCCATCGCCCACCGCCCGACCAGTGCCCATCATCGCCATACCCATTTCCGACATCACCGTACGCACGTCGGCAAAGTCCACATTGATCAGACCAGGATTGGTGATCAATTCGGCAATGCCCTGCACCGCGCCCAACAACACATCATTGGCCGCCTTGAAGGCATCCAGCAAACTGGCGGCCTTACCCAACACCGTCAGTAACTTCTCGTTGGGAATGATAATCAGGGAATCGACGGCCTTGCTCAGTTCGGCAATCCCACGCATGGCGACTTCCATGCGCTTCTTACCCTCGAACGGAAACGGTTTGGTCACCACCGCCACAGTCAGAATGCCCATTTCTCGGGCCAGTTCGGCCACGACCGGTGCCGCGCCGGTACCGGTGCCGCCACCCATGCCCGCAGTGATGAACACCATGTCGGCCCCTTGTAGGATCTCCTTGATCCGTTCGCAATCCTCCTGCGCTGATTGCCGACCGACCTCGGGATTAGCTCCCGCTCCCAACCCCTTGGTGATATTGCCACCAATTTGCAAGGTGATCGGCACCGACGAGGTTTTCAGCGCCTGCGCATCGGTATTGGCGCAGATGAACTCCACGCCCTCGATGTTGGCGCCCAACATGTGTTGTACGGCATTACTACCACCGCCACCGACACCAATAACCTTGATCACTTCGTTTTGCGATTTGCTATCCACCAGCTCGAACATAATCCTCTCTCCTCAATCAGTGGTTTTCAACCCAAACGCCTATCGACCCAACCGCTAAAAATTTCCTTGAAACCAACTTTTCATCCGCGTCCACAAACCCTTGCGGCCCGCTCTCGATATTGGCCCCACCCGGAGTGGCCGGTTCTCATTGCCAAACAGCAGTAATCCCACCGCCGTCGCGTAAGCTGGATTCCGCACCAGCTCCTCCATGCCAGTCACATCGTGCGGCAACCCCAAGCGCACCGGCATGTGAAACACATCCTCAGCCAGTTCCACGACGCCTTCCATCTTGGCGCTACCGCCCGTCAGCACGATGCCGGCAGCGATCAGATTTTCGAAACCGCTGCGCTGTAACTCCTTCTGGGCGAACTCAAAAAACTCTGCGTAGCGCGGCTCCACCACCTCGGCCAGGTCGTAGCGGGAAAACGACCGGGCTGCCCGGTCGCCGACGCTGGCCACGTCGATCCGCTCATCCGGTCCCGTTAAATGCTTAAGGCAACAAGCCTGTCTGATCTTGATTTCCTCAGCCGACTGGGTTGGAGTGCGAAAAGCAACGGCGATGTCATTGGTCACCTGATCGCCAGCGATAGGAATGACGGAGGTATGACTGATCGCACCGTGAGTGAACACCGCCAGGTCGCTGGTGCCACCGCCAAGATCGAGCAGACAAACACCCAACTCCTTCTCGTCTGGATTGAGCACCGCCCGGCTGGAGGCTAATTGCTGCAAGATGATATCGTCCACTTCCAATCCGCAGCGTTGTACACACTTGACGATATTTTGGGCGGCGCTGACCGCTCCGGTGACGATATGCACCCGCGCCTCCAGTCGCACGCCGGACATACCGACCGGATCTTGGATGCCTTCCTGATGGTCGATGATGAATTCCTGCGGCAAGATATGCAGGATTTTCTGATCGGCGGGAATCGCCACGACTCGTGCGGCTTCGATCACCCGTTCCACGTCCTCCGGCGTGACTTCCTGGCTCTTGATCGCGGTGACGCCATGCGAATTGAGTCCGCGAATATGGCTGCCGGAAATGCCGGTATAGGCTGAGTGAATGCGGCAACCGGCCATGCACTCGGCTTCGCTCAAGGCATGCTGGATCGATTGCACAGTCGATTCGATATTGACGACCACCCCTTTCTTCAAGCCTCGCGAGGGATGACTGCCGACACCGACCACCTCGATGGCGCCGTCCATATCGACCTCGCCAACGATCACGACCACCTTCGAGGTGCCGATATCCAGCCCGACAATCAGGCTCTTATCTTCTTTTTTGGACATAACCGCTCCATAATTTTTAGGGTCGCCTAGCCTGCACTCGGAGAAGCTGGCGACTCCGTCGTCTTCCAGCGCACAGCAAAACCGTTGCCATAGCGCAAATCCACGACTGCAATCCGGCCGATCTGGGTGGACAGAATTCGTGGATAGAGTTGCGCCAATCGCTGTAATCGCTGTTCGAACTGCTCGCGCCCCACATACACTTCCAAGCCATTATCGAAGGTCAGCCACCAAGCCCGTCGCTCATCCTGCACTAGCCTCGTCAACTGCAACCCCACTGGGTCCAACAGCGCACGAACTTCTTCATACGTTTTAATCAGCGCCTTTTCATGACCGTTAGGACCGGACAGGCGTGGCCAAGGGCCCGGCTGACGCAGGCTAGGCGGCCTGAATCGCTGACCGTTCACATCCACCATCTCGTCTTCACCCCAGTAACCGAAGGCGATCCGCTCACGCAGTTCGATTTCCACGATATCCGGCCACCAGCGGCGGACCACGATCTTCTCCACCCAGGGATTGCCTGTCAGCGCCGCGCGCAGCGTATCCAAATCGGCCATGAAAAAGTTCTGCCCCAAAACTTCAGCGGCAACGGGTTGCAAATCCGCCTCGGCTAGGTTGCGCAGCTCGCCTTCGATGCGAACATGGCGCAATGGAAAGGCGTCGGGATCGCGCAACCTAGCCGCACCGATCCATAAGCCGTAGCCAACGCCGACCAACACCAGCACCACGCCCAACCAGCGCAATAACCCTCCCCAAGTGGCTTTCCATTGCCCCGGCGTAGGCTCCGGCTGGCGCTTGAGCGCCGTCGCGCCTCGCCGTCGCTTCTTTGCAAACCACATCCCGCGTCTCCGCTCAGTCCGACGGCATCAGGCTGGTTTCCAAGATGCGCCAGACTAAGTCTTCGAAACTCAGGCCAGCCACCCGGGCCGCCATCGGCACGAGGCTATGATCGGTCATGCCAGGCACCGTATTGACTTCCAGCAACCAGGGTCGATCTTGGTCATCCACCATCAGATCGACTCGACCCCAACCCGAACCATCCACAGCGGCAAATGCTTGGCTCACCAAATCCTGTAACTCCGCTTCTCGCATCTGAGGCAAGCCGCAGGGACAGAGATAGCGAGTATCGTTCGCATGGTATTTAGCTTGGTAATCATAAAATTCCCGAGGCGTCTCCAGTCGGATTAGCGGCAAGAGCTCGCCTTGCAACCAGGCGCCGGTGTACTCTTGGCCCTGAATCCAGGGCTCCACCAGCACCGGCGAATGACACGCGATCGCTCGCTCCCAGGCAGCGTGGAACTGCGACGGCTCATTGACCCGACTGATGCCGATGCTGGAGCCTTCGCAGGACGGCTTGACCGCCAGCGGCAAACCGAGATCGTCAGCCGCCGCCGCCAGTTCCGCGATGCTTGCCACCCGTCGGCAGAGGGGAGTCGGCAACCCCACGCTCTGCCAGATTTGCTTGGTGCGCAGCTTGTCCATGCCCAACGCCGAAGCCAGCACCCCGCTGCCGGTATAGGGCAAACTCAGGATTTCCAGCGCACCCTGAATTTCTCCATCCTCGCCGCCGCGCCCATGCAGGGCGATAAATGCCCGGTCGAACCCGCCATTAGCCAGCGCTCTTGAAACGTTGCGGTCGGCGTCGATACCGTGAGCATCCACGCCACGGGTCTGCAAAGCTTTCAGCACCGCCCCGCCGCTCCTCAGCGAAACCTCCCGTTCCGCCGACCAACCACCCATTAAAACAGCTACTTTGCCAAATTCAGTCGGGTTGACGACCGTGCGTCGTTGTCTCTGTTGCATCCGCCTCTCCAGTCAGGTAGGGATTAGCGATCAGGGATTGGCGATTAGGGGCAACCCTTCGCGGCCCAATTGCACCGCCATGGCTCCAATGTCACCAGCGCCCATCATTAACAGCAAATCGCCGTCGCGTAGCAGGTCCGGCAACACCGTGGGCAGGTCGGCGGTTTGTTCTACAAAGACCGGATCGACCTTGCCCCGGGTACGGATCGCTCGACTCAAACTGCGCCCATCGGCGCCGGCAAGGGGTTTTTCCCCCGCCGAATACACGTCCAGTAACACTAGAGTGTCCACTTCGGAGAGCACCTGAGCGAAATCGTCGAACAAATCACGAGTGCGGGTGAAACGATGGGGCTGAAAAGCTAGTACCAGTCGTCGTTCCGGCCAAGCGCCGCGCACAGCTTCCAGGACCGCTTGGATTTCCCGGGGATGGTGACCGTAATCATCCATCACAGTTGCGCATCCGCCGTCAGGCAAGGTCAGCTCGCCGTGCTGCTGGAAGCGCCGACCGATACCCTGGAAGTTCATCAACGCTCGGCGAATAGCTGTTTCCGACACCCCCAGTTCACGTGCGACCGCGATAGCCGCCAGCGCATTCAATACGCTGTGTCGGCCCGGTAGGTTCAAGGTGATCGGCAGTGGTGCTGTCAGATTCGGCAAATGGGCCAGAAACCGGGTCCGCAACCCATCTCGCACGATGTCACTAGCCCGCACGTCGCAATCGTCGTCAAAGCCGTAACTCAAGACCGGTCGGCTTAACAAGGGCAAAATGGTCCGTATCTGCGGATCGTCAGCGCACAACACGGCCAACCCATAGAACGGCAGGTGATGCAGAAATTCGATGAAGGTCTCACGCAACCGCGCGAAATCGCCGCCATAAGTGGGTAAATGATCCGCGTCGATGTTGGTGACCACCGCCAGCATCGGTTGCAGGAACAAGAATGAGGCGTCGCTCTCATCGGCTTCGGCGACCAGGAAGCGGCCCGTCCCCAGGCGAGCGTGAGTTCCGGCGCTGTTCAAACGGCCACCGATGACGAAGGTCGGGTCCAGACCACCTTCAGCCAGCAGGCTAGCGATCAGACTGGTCGTGGTCGTCTTGCCGTGGGTACCGGCGACGGCGATGCCATAGCGGAAGCGCATCAACTCCGCCAGCATTTCAGCGCGGGGCACCACTGGAATCCGGCCTGCTCGCGCCGCCGCCACTTCGGGATTGTCTTCCGCCACTGCACTGGAGATCACTACGGCATCGCAACCGACGATGGATTCAGCGGCATGACCTAAGCGGATCGTCGCGCCTAGTTGCGCTAGGCGGGCAGTCACCGCGCTGGCGCGCAGATCCGAACCGGATACGCTGTAGCCCAGATTCAGCAACACTTCAGCAATGCCGCTCATACCGGCTCCGCCAATGCCGACGAAGTGCAAATGGCGAATCCGGCGCATATCGCGCCAAGCTTCCGGGATGGTGGCCAATGCAGGTTTGTCCATGAAGTCAGTAATTAGTAATGGGTAGTTAGTGATTGGCGCATTCGAGACAAGCCAGCGCCACCTGCTCGGCGGCATCGACCTTCGCCAATCGCCGCGCGGCTTCGGCCATGCACAACAACCGATCGGGGTCGCGCAAAAGCGCTTGCAACACAGCCGCTAAACGCTCCGCCGTCAATTCCGCCTGTTGGCACACGCGCGCGGCGCCGTCCCGCTCCAGGAATCGGGCATTGGCGGTTTGATGGTCATCCACGGCAAATGGAAACGGCACCAGCACCGCGCCAATCCCCACCGCCGTCAATTCCGCGATGGTCAACGCCCCCGCTCGACACAGCACTAAATCGGCCCAGGCATAAGCCTCGGCCATGTCATCGATAAACGGGGTCAATCGGTAATGAGCGGTGAGCCCCGCTTCCCGGTACGCCATCTCAGCTGCCGCGTGCAACTGACCGCCGGCCTGATGCCACACCTCTGGGCGCTCATCCGCCTCAAGCAACGCCAAGGTTTGCGGAACGAGCTGATTGAGTGCCAACGCACCCTGGCTACCGCCCAATACCAGCAAGCGTCGCCGCCCCTTGCGCATGGCGAATCGGTCTGCTGGGGGTGGTAGCGCCGCAATGCTTTCCCGCACTGGATTGCCGACGGCGATCGCCCGCCGCACGGTGGGAAAGGCGCCTGGAAAGGCTTCGAACACGCGTCGGGCGACCCGCGCCAGCCAGCGATTGGTCAAACCGGCGATAGCATTCTGTTCATGCACCACCAGGGGAATGCCTAGCAACCGAGCCATCACTCCGCCGGGACCACTGGCAAAGCCACCCATGCCCAACACCACCGCAGGCCGCAAACGACGCAGGATGGCGCCCGCCTGCCACAGCGCTCGCCCAAGCATGACTGGCGTCAACAAACGCTGACGCAGCCCTTTGCCACGCAGGCCGGCAACGCCGATCCATTCCATGGGAATACCGGCCTTCGGCACCAACGTCGCCTCCAAACCACGCCGGGTGCCCATCCAGGTCACTGCCGCGCCGCGCGCGCGCAATTGCTCAACCACTGCTAGCGCTGGGAATACATGGCCACCGGTGCCACCGGCCATGACCAGGACCGAGCGTTGTAGGCTCATTCTTCGGGTACCTTACTGGCGCGGGTTTCCACATCGATTCGCAACAACAACGCCAACGCCGTACACATCACGATGACACTGCTGCCGCCATAGCTCATCAATGGCAACGTCAAGCCCTTGGTCGGCAAGACCCCCATGTTGACCCCCATGTTGAACAGAGACTGGATGCCGAACCACAATCCGATGCCATAAGCCAGCCAAGCAGAAAATCCATGGCCCAATCGTTGCGCGCACTGACCGATACGAAATGCGCGCCAAACCAAAATCATGAACAAGGCGATGATGGTCAAAATGCCGATCAGTCCCAGTTCTTCGGCCAACACCGCAAACAGGAAGTCGGTATAGGCTTCCGGCAGATAGAACAGCTTCTGCACACTTTCGCCCAATCCAACCCCCAACAACTCGCCGCGCCCGATCGCGATCAAGGATTGGGTCAACTGAAAGCCACTGGCGAAAGGATCGTCCCAGGGGTTCAGAAAGCTGACTAGCCGCGCCCGCCGATAAGGTGAAGACCAAAGCAATACCGTCATCACCGCCGAGGTGCCCGCGATCAGCGCGCCAAATTGCCAAAGATTGACGCCCGCCAGGAACACCATGCCCAGCGCGGTTGCCATCAACACCACGACACTGCCAAAGTCCGGCTCCAACAGCAGCAACACCGCTAACACCGCCAACACCGCCATGGGCCGCAGGAGCGCCAGCGCCGAAATCCGGATATCGGCGGTTTGCAACTCCGCACCATGCCGTCTCAGATAGTCGGCCACATAAATCAATGTGAACAGCTTGGCGATTTCCGATGTCTGGACACCCACCGAGCCAAGGCGAATCCAGCGCATACTTCCATTCACTTCGGTGCCGATTCCCGGCATCAACACCAGCACCAACAACCCCATGGCCGCCATCAACAGCAGGGGACTCGCTTGCCGCCAGCGCGCTAGCGGAATTTGAAAGATCCCGCCAGCGATGAACAGGCCGATCAGGACAAAAGTGCCCTGGCGAATCAAGAAATAAAACGGCTGGCCGGTCTCGCGGTGGGCAATCGGCATCGACGCTGAGGTCACCATCAACAAGCCCAGCGCCAGCAACAACAACGCCGCCATCAGAATCCAGGGATCGGGAAACGGTAACGCGGCTCGACCCTCGCCCGCCGACGGTGTTTTGCCGCGCTGCAAGGCTGCAGCGACATTCAACATGACACCAGCCTCCTGACAGCCTCGGCGAACACCGCACCACGCTCTTCATAACCGCTGAACATGTCGAAGCTGGCGCAGGCGGGCGAGAGCAAGACACTGTCGCCCGGCTGAGCCAATTCCGCCGCTTGCGCCACCGCCTGTTGCATATCGACGGCGCGATGCAGCGGCACGCTGTCGCCGAGTGCCGCGGCGATCAACGGCGCATCGCGACCGATCAAGATCACCGCCCGCGCCTTATCGGCCAGCGGCGCGCGCAATGGTGAAAAATCCTGGCCTTTACCCTCACCGCCGGCGATCAACACGATCCGACCCGGTAACCCGCGTACTGCCGCCATGGTGGCGCCGACGTTGGTGCCTTTGGAATCGTCGAACCAGCGCACGCCAGCCTGTTCCCGCACCAAGGTCGTGCGATGCGCCAAGCCGGTAAATCCCCGCAGCGCCGTCAACATTCCCTCCCGTTGCAAACCGAGCGTGTGACCCATAGCCAGCGCCGCCAGCGCATTGGCCAGGTTATGGTCGCCGCTGATTTGCAATGCCGACGCCTCGATCCAGCGTTCCCGACCGCAGGCCAGCCAAGTCTCACCGCCTTCTCGGTGCAAGCCGAAGTCGCCCGTACCCGGTTCGCCTAAGGTAAAGCGCACAGTCTTGCGTCCTGGCTCGACCATCGTCATCACGACCGGATCGTCGGCATTGGCCACTATCACTCCATCGCCCCGGAAAATCCGCCGCTTGGCGGCAATGTATTCATCCAGGTGGTCGTAGCGGTCCAGGTGATCCGGGCTGATGTTGAGCACTGTCGCGACTCGTGCGTTCAAACTATCCGTCGTTTCCAGTTGAAAACTGGACAGTTCCAACACGTACCACTCCGGTGCGTCGAGGTTCGACCATAAATCCAGCGCCGGCGTCCCAAGGTTGCCGCCGACCGCCGACCGCACCCCCGCCTGCTGGGACATCAACCCTAATAACGTTGTGACCGTGCTTTTGCCGTTGGAGCCAGTGATGGCGGCGATGGGTGCATCGGTCAGGCGCGCCAGCAACTCGATATCACCCCAGATGGGCGCGCCGCGCGCTGCTGCTTCAGCGATGACTGGGGTTTTTACCGATACGCCTGGGCTGACCAGCAAGCGTGTCGCGCGGGCAAACAGCGCTGGATCGAAGTCGCCCAGATGGCAGGGAATTTCGGGGAACTCAGTTTGCAACGCCGTCAGACCTGGAGGATTGTCGCGGCTATCGACCACGGCGCAGGCCGCGCCCAGCGCCTGCAGCGCCCGCGCAGCCGACAACCCGCTTTTACCAAGCCCAACTACCAACGTCATTCCATCCAGTCGCAACATGCAAGCGCCTCTCAATTCACTGCATTCCACTGACCACTCACCATACAGGCCTAGCGAATTTTCAATGTCGCCAACCCAAACAGCACCAGCACAATGGTGATGATCCAGAAACGCACGATCACCCGTGGCTCCGGCCAACCTTGCAGCTCGAAATGGTGATGCAACGGCGCCATGCGGAAGATCCGCCGACCCGTGAGCTTGAACGAAGCGACTTGCAGGATGACCGACACGGTTTCCATCACGAACACTCCACCCATCACGAATAGGACCAGTTCCTGACGCACTGCCACAGCAACCGCACCCAACGCCGCACCCAGCGCCAGCGCACCGACATCACCCATGAACACCTGAGCCGGATAGGCGTTGAACCAGAGAAAACCCAGTCCAGCGCCGACCAATGCTCCGCAGAATACGGTTAATTCACCAACGCCCGGCACGTCTGGGATACCCAGGTATTCGGCGAAAATCCGGTTGCCCGAGGCATAACAGAATACGGCTAGCGCTCCAGCGACCATGGTGGTCGGCACAATGGCCAAACCATCGAGACCGTCGGTCAGATTGACGGCGTTGCTGGAGCCTACGATCACGAAATAGGTCAACGGAATGAACAGCCAACCCAGATTGACGGCGACGCTTTTGAAAAACGGCACAATTAAATCGGTCTCTATGGGGGTCTGAGCGGTGAAATACAGCAACAACGCCGCCGACAACCCAGCGCAGGATTGCCAGGAATATTTGGCGCGCGCCGACAGCCCCTTGGAATTACGCAGAATCAATTTCTTGTAATCATCGACCCAGCCGATTACCCCGAACGCCAGGGTCGTCAGCAATACGATCCAGACGTAGCGGTTGCGTGGGTCCGCCCACAACAAGGTAGCGATCGCAATCGCCACCAGGATCAGCGCGCCGCCCATAGTCGGGGTGCCGGCCTTGGAAAAATGGCTCTTGGGGCCGTCTTCACGAATGTGTTGACCGATCTGATAGCGGGTCAATCGCCGGATCATGGCCGGCCCGACGATCAATGAGATGAATAAGGCGGTCAGAACGCCTAGAATCCCCCGCAAGGTCAAGTACTGAAAGACATTGAAGCCCGTATAGACGTTTTGCGTCAGCCACTCGGTCAACAATACCAGCATCAGTCATGCCCTCCCTGTTCCCTGGAAAATTCACCCGGCGCGGCCAGCGCCGCCACTACCCGTTCCATGCGCATTCCTCGCGACCCCTTGATCAGCACCACCGGTGCCTCGTCTGCGTTTCGGAGGTCGCTTTCCAGCATCGCTATCAGCGCCTCCAGCGTTGCAAAATGCTCCCCGTTCGCGCCAAACGCGCCAACGGTCGCCCGGCTATGCTCACCCAAGGCATACAATCGTTCGAACCCTGCCGTGCGGGCATCCTGTCCGGATTGGGCGTGCAAGGCGTCCGCAGCCGGCCCCAGCTCCCGCATATCGCCCAGCACCAACCACTTGTGGCCTGGCTCGGCGCCGACCGCCTGCAACGCCGCGGCCAGTGAGGCCGGATTGGCGTTGTAAGCGTCATGAATCACCGCACCACCATGCCAACCGCGCAAGCGTTGCATCCGCCCGTTGACACCTTGCAACCCTTCCAACCCCTGGCGCACTTCGTCCAGCGTCGCGCCGACCGTCAGCGCCGCTGCTGCCGCCGCCAGCGCATTGCGGATGTTATGTCGGCCCGGTATCGGAAGATGGATGTCGATATCGCCCGTTGCGGTGGTCAATTGAAAATGCGCGGTCGCCACATCCAGAATCTGGCCGCTGACTGCCGCTGGTCGATCCAACCCAAAATCGACCACCTGTCGCCCGGTATTCAAATTCATCCAGTCATCGGCGTAGGGGTCATCGCGATTGATGATCGCCACGCCGTCCACGCCCAGCCCTTGAAAAATCTCACCCTTGGCGTGCGCCACGCCGGCTAGGTCGCCAAAACCTTCGAGATGACAGGGACCCGCATTATTGATGATCGCAACGTCCGGTCGCGCCAGTCCGGTCAGGTAAGCGATCTCGCCGTGATGATTGGCGCCCATCTCAATCACGGCGTAAGCGTGCTCTTCCCGCAGACGCAACAAAGTCAGCGGAACGCCAATGTCGTTGTTGAGATTGCCCTCGGTCGCCAGAGTTGGCCCACGCCGCCGCAAGATGGCGGCGATCATTTCCTTGAGCGTGGTCTTGCCATTGCTGCCGGTCAACGCGATCAATGGCCGATCAAAACGGGAACGCCATGCCGCCGCCAATCGACCCAGCCCCAACCGGGTATCGGCAACCTGCACCTGAGGTAATGGATCGGCAACTGACCGACTGACCAGCGCCGCGCAGGCGCCCCGCTCGCGGGCGACGGGAATGAAATCATGGCCATCGAAATTTGGCCCAGTCAATGCGACGAACAATGCGCCATTCGGCAAGCGACGGCTGTCCGTGCTCACCGTGGTGAAGGCTGTGTCAGCGCCAACCCATGCGCCGCCCAACAGACGGGCGGTTTCCTGCAAGCGCAACGGGGCAAATAGGTCAGTCACTCATGCAATCTCGCGCTTGATGGAAATAAGAAATTCGCGCGCCACCGCTCGATCGCTGAACGGCAAGCGCTCGGCGCCGATGATTTGCTCATCTTCATGTCCCTTGCCGGCAAGCAACACGATGTCGCCGGCTTCGGCTTCCGTCAGCGCCCAAAGAATGGCCGCGCGCCGGTCGCGGATCACGGTCGCTTCACGGGGATGTTGCATCCCAGCCAGGATGTCCTCGACGATGCGCTCCGCAAGCTCAGTGCGCGGGTTGTCGTCGGTCACGACGATCCGGTCCGCCAGCCGCTCAGCGACTGCGCCCATCCACGGCCGCTTGCCCGGATCGCGATCGCCGCCGCAACCAAACACGCACCACAGTCGGTGGTGGCCGCCATGCTCACGCAGAGCGCGCAAGGTCTGTTCCAAGGCGTGCGGAGTGTGGGCATAGTCGATCACCGCCAATGGCTGACCCTGCTGGCCGCCCAGTCGCTCCATCCGCCCCGGTGCGGTTTTCGTTTGCGCCAAGCGCGCCAGCGCGTCGGCAAACGGCATTTCCAGCGCTAGCAAGGTCGCCAGCGTCGCCAGCAGATTGCTGGCATTGAACCGGCCCAGTAGTCCCGCCTGCAACTCGCCAGCGCCCCAGGACGAGCGAATTTGCAGGCGCAGACCATCTTCCGCCAGTTCCAAACTCTCCCCCCAGACAAACCGCTCTGCTGACGTTGAACTCTCGCTGAGACCATAAACGATGATCCCTCGTCGCGCCCGCGCCTCGGTCGCTAGTTGTTGGCCAAAGGCGTCGTCTCCATTCAGCACGGCCCAACTTGGCTGACAGTCGACGAACAATCGGCGCTTGGCGGCCGCGTAGGCGTCCAGCGTTCCGTGATAATCCAAATGATCACGACTCAGCTGGGTCAACACGGCCACGGTGAACTCGATGCCATTGACTCGACCCTGATCCAGAGCGTGTGAGGAGACTTCCATCACTGCATGTCGTTGGTCGCCTGCAACCAAGCCAGCCAGCCAGCGTTGCACGGCCAGCGCATCCGGCGTAGTGTGCGATGAGGGAGCGGTCTGGCCGTGAACACCGAAGCCCAACGTACCCAGAATGCCGCAGGGGCCAGCTTCCCGGTCGCTCAACGCTTGCGCGAGAAAGTGAGCGCAGGAGGTCTTGCCATCGGTGCCGGTAATGCCCACCACAGGCAAGCGTCGGGAGGGTTCGCCGTAGAATCGGCTGGTAATCCGCCCCATTCGGTCGCGTAGCTGGGGAACCGCCAATAGGGGAAAATCACCGTCAGGCAACGTCCCCTCCCAGGGTGGCTCCCAGAGCACCGCCAGCGCTCCGGCAGACCGCACCGCCGCCAGGAAGTCCAGGCCATGCCGCTGGCCGCCGCGCACCGCGAAAAAGACCTCTCCCGGACGCACAGCCCGACTGTCGGCGGCCAGCCCCATCACCGGTCGGTCTGCCCACGGCGCTGGCGTCTCGGCAAACCCCGCCAGCAATTCACCCAATGTGAGCGCCGCCGCACCACTCATGGGGTTGCCTCCGTCGGCGGAATCGTTCCGGCGATTTGCATACTCGGCATATCGTCCGGCGTGACGTTCAGGATGCGCAACACTCCGCCCATGGTCTGGCCAAACACCGGCGCCGCCACCGCGCCACCGTAATAAGCCTTACCTTTGGGTTCGTCGACGATGATCACCATCACCAAACGGGGATCGCTGGCCGGGACCATACCGGCAAACAGGGAAAAATAGCGATTTTTGGCATATCGCCGACCAGTGATCTTATGCACGGTGCCAGTCTTACCCGCCACCCGATAACCAGAAACATTGGCTTTGGCGCCAGTGCCTTGACGAGTCACCGCCTGCTCGAGCATGGTTCGCACCTGCCGCGTTGCCTGGACTGACAGCACGCGCCGCTCTGCGGAGGATTCAAGCGGCTTCTCGCGTTTGAGAACGGTCAATGGCCGCTGGACGCCATCCGCTGCCAACACAGCATAAGCTCGGGCTAGTTGCAGCATATTGACGGATAATCCATACCCGAAGGAGTGATTAGCGTGGCCGATCTCACCACCCCATTTGCTGTAATGGCGCAACACGCCGGGTTGCTCGCCGATCAAGCCCAATCCGGTTGGCGCGCCAAAACCAAGATCTGTATACAGCTTCCACAAACGCTCGGCAGGCAGCGACAAAGCGATCTTGCTGGTGCCAACATTGCTGGATTTGCTGATCACGTGGCTCACGTCGATCGTGCCATAGTTGTGAACGTCGCGCACTCGATAACGGCCCACCTTGAGCCAACCAGGCGCAGTGTTGATCCGTGTATCGGGCTTCCATTGGCCGCTTTCCAAGGCCATGGCGATGGTAAAAGGCTTCAGGGTCGATCCTGGCTCGTAGGCGTCCGTCACTGCTCGATTACGCAGCAGGTTACTTTTCAGGTTGGCGCGATTGTTGGGATTGCCTGCCGGTTGATCGACCATCGCCAGAATTTCTCCGGTCTTTACATCCACGATCACGGCTGAACCCGCGCTGGCGTTATGCTCCACGACCGTTGCCTTGAGCGCGCGATAGGCCTGGTACTGCAACCGCCGATCGATGCTGAGCACCAGTTTCTGGCCAGGTTGTGGAACCCGCAGGCTCTCTACATCTTCGACGATCCGACCCAGTCGATCTTTGATCACTCGCTTTTGACCAGGGATACCACGTAACCGAGCGTCGAAGGTTTTTTCCAGGCCCTCCTGCCCGATATCGTCGATATCGGTGAAGCCCAACAGATGCGAAGTCACCTCAGCGTCTGGATAGTAACGGCGGTATTCGCGTTGCGCGTACACACCAGGAATGCCAAGCTGCAGAATGCGCTGTGCTTCATCGGGCGCCAGATGCCGGCGCAGGTAAACGAACTGGCGAAATTTTTCTTTTTCGTTTGCTTGTTGCCGCTCAATGTCCGGAGCCAGCTTTTTTTCCAAATCCGCTATCGTCATGCCTAACACCGCCGCCAGTTGTGGCCAACGGGCGCGCTGTTCCAGAAAATCTTTCGGTTCCGCCCAAATTGAATCCACCGGCGAACTGACGGCCAATGGTTCACCATTGCGGTCCACGATCATGCCTCGATGCGCCGGCACCTCAACCACCCGTAGGAAGCGCTCGTCGCCTTGTCCCTGATAAAAATCCTTGTCGACGAGTTGTAAATAGGCGGCGCGCGCGACGATACCCACTGCCGCCAACACCAGCAGGCTCAAGATCGATCCGGCGCGGGTCATCGTCCGGACGGCAGCCCAGACTTTACCTAACCGCGGTTCCGGGACCCGGCCTCTACGGCCAAAAGCGCTATTTTTTGCTTGGTTCATCAGGCGTGATGTACAAAACTTCGCCAGGGTCCGGAATTCGCATGTGCAACCGCGTGCGCGCTGCATCTTCGACAGCGACATCGGTAACCAAGGTGCTTTGTTCCAGCTGCAACAATTCCCATTCGATCTCCAGATGGTCCCGTTCCGCTTGCAGCTTCTGTAGCTGAATGAACAATTGTCGGTTGATATGCTGCGTGTAAACTACGCCCACGCCCGAGCCAAGTATCGCAGCGGTCAGCATCGCTACCTGCCCGAATGGGCCGATCATGTCAGCCGTTCCGCTACGCGTAGGAAAGCGCTACGCGCACGCGGATTGGCCGCCACCTCGGCGGCGCCAGGCCGCACCGGCTGACCAATCAACCGTAAGGTCATCCCTTCCGGCGCTCCCATCACCGGCAAATCCAGTGGCCATTCTCGCCCATGGGCTTGCTCTCGCATGAACTGCTTGACCAACCGATCCTCCAGCGAATGAAAGCTGATCACCGCCAACCGCCCACCGGGTGCCAAGATCTGCACCGCCTGCGGCAGGACCACCGACAACTCACTCAATTCATCATTGACCACGATCCGAATCGCTTGAAAAGCGCGGGTCGCCGGATGTTTACCGGGCTCGCGAGTCGGCACCGCTGCAGCGACGATATCGGCCAGTCGCGCTGTCGTCATGATCGGTTCCTGCTGACGCGCAGCGACAATGGCGCGGGCAACACGCCGATGAAATCTCTCCTCGCCGAATTCTGCAAGCGCTCGAGCCAGCTCCACCTCAGCGACCTGCGCCAGCCATTCAGCTGCGCTGAAACCGGCGGTCGGGTCCATGCGCATATCCAACGGCCCATCCCGGCCAAAGCTGAACCCACGCGCTGGATCATCCAGTTGCGGGGACGATACACCTAAATCGAACAGCAGCCCGTTCACCCGCCCGGTCCAGTCTCGTTCAGCCACCGTCTCGGCCAACCGACTAAAAGGTTGGCGTACAAAGGTAAATCGGCGATCATCGCCAAAACGAGCGGTCGCGCATTCTTCCGCCGCCGGATCACGATCCAGAGCCAGCAACCGACCTTCTGAGCCAAGCTGCTCCAGAATCGCCGCGGCATGTCCACCCCGGCCAAAAGCGCCATCCACATAATATCCATTGGGCTGAACCGCCAGCGCCGCTAACACCTCCGCCAGCAAGACCGGTCGATGCGGCCACTCCCTCTGGTCCGTCATCTTTCAGAACGCCAGTGAATCCAAGTCAGGCAACGGTTCACTCTCATCGTCCTTGCCACTCGCCAGCAATGCTTCGCGCCAGTCATACCAGGCCTGTTCATCCCAGATTTCAAATTTGTTACCTTGCCCCACCAGCACGACTCGCTTGTCCAGATGCGCGAATTCCCGCAGAGGCCCCGGCAGCAAAATTCGGCCACTAGCATCCATGCCACACTCCTCTGCGTGCCCCAGCAACAATCGTTTGAGCGCACGCGCACGCGGATGGGTGCTGGAAAGCTGGATGAGCTTGCGCTCGACGTCTTCCCAGACCGGCAGTGGATACAGCAGCAGGCAACGATCAAGGTCAACTGTCAAAACCAATCGACCCTCGGCCGCATCCAGCAGGTACTGACGATAGCGGGCCGGCATCGACAACCGACCCTTGACATCCAGCGACAGTGGATTGATGCCTCGAAACAATGGTGTCCTTTTGCGTATCGGGGCGCTCCCCGTATCCCACTTCTCCCCACTTTCTACCACTAACTATAGGAAGGCTCACCCTGCACTGTCAAGAAAATCCACAAAGCCGTATTTTTAAAAATATAAAAAATACAATTAGTTGTATTTTTTATAAATTACCAACGTTAAAATTTTCCGCTGACAGCTCCAATTGAGCGCCTCAAGGCTCTGCAACAACCCAGAACGGAGGATTGCCGATGAATCGATCCGCACCAGGGCCGTCGCCGTTATTTCCGAGTTCAGCACCTCTTGTTAAACCTGCAACAAGCAGGTACTTTCATATCGTTTGCCACTCACCACTGACTTCTTATGCAAGCCCTGTTCAACTTGTTCCTGGATATCTGCCTATTTCGTAAAGGTCCCCAACATATACCGATCTCGGTGACACTACTGAAGGTATGTATATTGGCTTATGGCCTATCCAGCCTGCTGGTTTTGGTTCTCAGCACGCCTGCATCGGTTGCCATCCTGCAAATCTTGCTGGATCTGCTATTGCTGAGTGGCCTGTTGTATTTGGCGTTGACGCTATATCAATACCCCCAACGCTTTGAGCAGACGTTGAGCGCTTTAACCGGCACTGGCGCCTTGATGGGGCTGTTGGCGCTGCCGTTGATAAGCTGGATCGTCCAACAGCAGCCAGGTAACGATACGCAACTACCCTCGATATTATTGTTGGTACTGATGGTCTGGAGCATCGCCATCATGGCTCATATCCTGCGCCAGGCTTTCGAAACCTCGGTTTGGATCGGGGCATTGTACGCTCTGGGCTACACTTTCCTGTCCTGGACATTGACCGGCTGGATCGGCCCGGAAGGCAGTTGAAGAAACTCTTTCAAAGCCATCGAGCGGAATGGTGAGACTTTTACATGCATATTCACATTCTGGGTATCTGCGGCACTTTCATGGCTGGGGTCGCTCTGCTGGCCCGCGCCGCCGGGCACACCGTTTCCGGTTGCGATGCCGGTGTTTATCCACCGATGAGCACTCAGCTAGCGGAAGCGGGCATCACGTTGCGCGAAGGCTACGATCCTGAACAACTGGCCGATTTCCAACCGGAGATGGTCGTGGTCGGCAATGTCATGAGCCGTGGGCGACCGATCATCGAGGAGCTACTGGATCGTAGGTATCCCTACACTTCTGGACCAGCCTGGCTGGCTGAACACATACTGCATGGCCGACAAGTGCTGGCCGTCGCCGGCACGCACGGCAAGACCACGACTAGCAGCCTGTTGACCTGGATTTTGGAATACGCTGGACTGGAGCCAGGTTTCTTGATCGGCGGCATTCCCGCCAATTTTAATGCGTCAGCGCGATTAGGCCGAACGCCGTTCTTCGTAGTAGAAGCGGATGAATACGATACGGCGTTTTTCGACAAACGCTCCAAGTTCGTTCACTATCGACCGGACACCTTGATTCTGAACAATCTGGAATTCGATCATGCCGACATCTTTTCCGACCTGGCAGCGATTCAACGGCAGTTTCATCATCTGCTGCGTACCGTGCCCCGCTCCGGACTGATCGTCGCCCATGGCCAAGACGCCTCTCTGGCCGAGGTGCTGACAATGGGATGTTGGACCCCGGTGGAGCGATTTGGAACCGGTGACTGGGAAGCACGCGAGATCAACTCAGACGGCAGCGCCTTCGAGGTGGTTTTTCAAGAGCAACGACAGGGTCGGGTCGAGTGGACCCAGTTGGGCATGCATAGCGTCGACAATGCGCTAGCCGCCATCGCCGCTGCTTGCCATATCGGTGTTCCCATTGCCACCGCGATCCAGGCGCTGAAGGATTTTCAAGGAGTGAAGCGCCGGTTGGAAGTGCGTGGCGTGATCGATGGTGTGACGGTCTATGATGATTTTGCCCACCATCCGACTGCGATCGCCACCACGCTGGCTGGTTTGCGCGCCCGGGTTGGTACGCAGCCCATCATCGCCGTGCTCGAACCGCGCTCCAATACCATGAAACTCGGTGTGTTCAAGGATAGCCTGGCCCCGGCGCTGGCGGACGCTGATGCGGTGGTGTTGTACCAGCCACCTGATCTCGGCTGGAATCTCGCTGAGGTCGCAGCGATGCTGGGATCGCGTGGGCAGATTGGCCATACGCTGGATGAGACGCTGACGGTGGTCCAGGCTCAAGCCAAGCCGGGATCTCATGTGCTGATCATGAGTAACGGGGGGTTCGGTGGTATTCACGAACGGTTACTCCAGGCGCTGCAAACGACCGTGCGCTAGCGAAAGCTTGGATCGATCTGGCCAATGGACACTTATCAAGATGGGTGACCCGACTCGAATTCTGTGGATCATACTCTGTTCCATCACCCTGCATGGTTGTGCTCACTTGGGGCCAGGAGGTCGAGCGATTGACCACTTACTCGATTCACCCGATTCACTCGATTCAGCACCGGAAACGGCGTCGCTTGAGTCGCCTAAATCACCTTTACCGTCGTCCGCGCCTGCCGATCCAGCCAATCCAGCGTTCATCGAAGCGCGCGCCCGGCAGGCTTATGAAACCGGTCGTTGGGATGTGGCCGAAGGTTATTATCTACAATTGACCCTCGTGAAGCCGGGCGATGCCGAACCCTGGTTTCAATTAGGCAATTTGTATGCCGAGCAGGGGCGGTTACATTCAGCGGAACGCGCCTACCGGGAATCACTGCGCCGCCGCGATGATGCCCGGTTTCTGCATAATCTTGGACTGGTACAGGTCAAATTGGGTATAGGCGCCCTGCGCGAATCGCAGAAACGCCTGCCACCCGACGATCCAGCGCGTCAGGAAACCCGTGAATTTCTGCAGACGTTGCTGGAAACGGGTTTACTGTAGGAAACGATTATAGGAGTCGATGCCATGTATCAACATATCCTATTTGCCACTGATTTTTCCGATGCTGCGCAGCAGGTTGGGAAACGCGCCTGGGAGATCGCTCAGAAATATGGCGCGCAGTTGAGTTTGCTTCATGTGGTCGAAGACGTGAATATCAGTTTGGGCGGTGGTTATGAGTTATTGCCGGTTCTCCCCGACCTGCCTGACGAAGCACTGCTCCAGGAAGCGCGGACGGCATTGGGTGATCTGGCGCGACGCTTGGGCTTGGGGGAAGATACCCAGCTGTGGGTCGTAAGTGCGCTTTCCACCAAGGAGGGGATTCTCGGCGCCGCCCGGGAACACAATGTCGATCTCATTGTGGTCGGTAGCCACGGACGCCACGGACTGGCGCTGCTGCTGGGTTCGACCGCTAACGCTGTGTTGCATAGCGCGCCCTGTGATGTACTGGCGGTGCGGATTTGAGTAAGCAGGTTTCTTGCGCGAATGGCGACAGTTGGAGCGTCGTTGCCCAGTCATCGGATCGTCCCTGAAAGGCTCCTGCTCACTGCAACCAAATCAGCGTCGCCATGCGCCCGGTGCGCGGCTCACGACGGTAGGAAAAGAATCGCTCCGGTTCGCTGAGGGTACAAAATTCCCCGCCGTAAACTGCTGAGACTCCCAAACCCTGTAACTGCCGTCGCGCCAGTTGGTAAAGGTCCGCCAACCAGCGCCCCGCCGGCGAAGGTCGAAAGCAGCTCGTATTTCGGGCATCCAGCGTGGTGAACGTCGCACGCACCTCGTCCCCTACCTCAAAAGCCTCCGGGCCGATGGCTGGCCCCAACCAAGCCAGCAACTCCGCCGGCGGCGTCTCCAGCCGGGCGACGGTTGCGCCGATCACGCCAGCCGCCAATCCACGCCAGCCAGCATGTGCGGCTGCCACCACCGTCCCGGCCCGGTCGCACAACAAAACGGGCAAACAATCGGCGGTCATCACCACACAAGGCTGGCCCGGCTCCCGAGTCCAGGCTGCGTCAGCAACGACCGATACCGACGCAGTGACGGTTTCCGCAGCAACCACGGTCGTTCCGTGAACCTGCTCCAACCAGGCCGGTTCCTTGACGAGATCCAACGCCGCCGCCAACCGTCGTCGATTTTCAGCCACGCAAGCCGGTTCGTCGCCAACGTGATCCGCCGGATTCAGGCTATTGTAGGGCTGTTGACTGACTCCACCCTGTCGGGTGGTGCTGATCGACCGCACGCGAACCGGCGCCGGCCAGTTGGGAAGCAATAGGCTTTCACGCAAAGGCTTGGCCATTTCAGGCATCGCTATCCTCACCCAAGATCGCTAAGAGTTCCGCCAAATCAGCCGGTATCTCCGCTCGCCATACCAGCCATTCACCCGTTGCCGGATGCATCAACGCCAACCGTTCGGCGTGCAGCGCTTGACGGCGAAAGCGCTGAATCGCCGCAATGCTGTGTCGTGATGCTCCTGGTGGCAAACGAGGTCGTCCACCGTAAACGGGATCGCCCAGCAAAGGCAAGCGGATATGGGCCATGTGAACCCGGATTTGATGAGTGCGGCCTGTTTCCAGCTTCACCCGTAGCAGCGTATGGGCCTGGAATCGGCGCAGCACCCGATAATGCGTCACTGCGGGCTTGCCTCCCGGCGTGACCGCCATCCGCTGTCGGTCCACCGGATGCCGACCGATGGGTGCATCCACCGCGCCACCTGCCACCGGCGTCCCATTGACGACAGCCAGATACTCCCGCTCGATAGCGCGCGCCTGCAATTGCTCCACCAGGGCGGTGTACGTGGATAAGCGCCGTGCCACGACTAACAACCCGGTAGTGTCTTTGTCCAGCCGGTGGACCAACCCAGCACGCGGCAGCGTCGCCAATTCTGGCACATGATGCAACAAAGCATTCACCAAAGTTCCATCATGGTTGCCGGCGGCGGGATGGGCGACCAAACCCGCTGGCTTGTCGATCACCAGCAGATCAGCATCCTCATAAATCAGCGTCAATGGAATATCTTGGGGAGTCGCGATGGTTTCGATCTCGAATGCCAAATCGCCGCTGATGGCCTCACCGCCGACCACCCGATCGCGAGGCCGCCGAACAGCGTCATTCACCCGCAATTGACCGGTCTTGAGCCACTGTTGCAACCGGTTGCGCGAATAGGCGGGCAGCAACTCGGCTAGGGCTTGATCCAGACGCATCCCGGCGCAGGCGGCAGGGATTTGGCAATCAATCCGTTCCATCGAAGGCATGATGGCTTTTGGCGACGTGGGCGTTATACTCACGTCCATAACCTTTCTACTTCTGACCTCTGTCGCTCCATAGTCATCTCCCATGCGTCATCTATTGAAACTGCTTACCGTTCTCCCGCTAACCACCTTATTGCTAGTGGGATGTTCCCTGCTCCCGGAGCAGATCGACGAAACCAAGGGTTGGTCGGTCCAGCGCCTGTACAGCGAGGCCAAGGAGGCGATGAGCGAAGGCAATTACCAGACGGCGATCGGTTATCTGGACAAGATTCAAGCCCGCTATCCATTCGGTCGTTACGCTCAGCAGGCGCAGATCGATACCATCTACTGTCAATACAAAGACGGTGAACCGGACGCCGCCATCGCCGCCGCCGATCGCTTCATCAAGGCCAACCCTCGGCATCCCTACGTCGATTATGCCTACTATATGAAGGGGCTGGTGAATTTTCAGCGCAGCAACACCCTCTTTGACCGCTTGGCGCCTGTCGACCGATCCAAGACCGATACCAACACCGCTCGGCAATCCTTCAACGATTTTTCCGAGCTGGTGCGGAAATTTCCCAGCAGTCAGTATGCCGAGGACTCCCGCCAGCGCATTCTGTTCCTACACAACAGTTTGGCCGTCTATGAAACTAACGTCGCTGACTACTATCTGCGGCGGGGCGCTTACGTCGCAGCGGTCAATCGCGCCAAGTACGTGTTGGAAACCTACGCTCGCACTTCGGCTACCGAAAATGCACTCAGTATCATGACGCAAGCCTACGTCAAGATGGGTATGCCACAACTGGCTGCTGACAGCCTGCGGGTCCTGGAACGCAACTATCCGCAATCTTCGGAACTGCCGAAATTGAATGCGCTAATCAAAGGTACAGGCTGACCCCCCACGCTCTCTTGTTCAGCGAGAGTGTGGGAGAGAAGGAGCTTTTGTAAAGCTTTTCAACCACCGCGAGGGCTGTGCTATGTGGGATTTTTTCGAAACTGTTCGCCATCGCCACTCGGTTCGTAAATATCAGCCGGATATGCGAATCGAGTCCGAAAAGTTGCATGCTATCCTGGAAATGGCCTGTGCGGCGCCTTCGGCAGGCGATTTGCAAGCCTACCGGATCATCGTCGTCAGCGATCCGGACGAACGGCAGGCGCTAGTCCATGCCACCCACGAACAAACTTTTATCGCCGAGGCGCCCATCTGCTTGGTGTTCTGCGCCGACCCGGCCCGCTCCGCCGCCGCTTTTGGCGAGCGCGGCGCCAAACTCTATGCGCTGCAAGATGCCACCATCGCCGCCGCCTACGCACAACTAGCGATCGTCGCCGCTGGGATGGGTTCGACTTGGGTCGGCTACTTCGAAGAAGACCAGGTGCGCGGCGCACTGGGATTGGACTCTGGCTTGATGCCGCTTGCGCTCCTCAGCCTGGGCTACCCAGCGGAATTGCCGGAATCCAGCTCACGTCGGCGATTGGATGAAGTCGTGGTATGGCGATAAAGGCGGTTTAGCCACCCTCTCTGAATTCATGCTTCTTAGCCTGTTTTTTGGACTCCTGGTAGGCTTCTCGTTAGGCTTGACCGGCGGCGGCGGCTCTGTGTTCGCTGTGCCGTTGCTCGTGTACGGCATGCAGGTGCCGGCGCATGCCGCTGTGGTGATTTCGTTGGCAGCGGTCGGCGTGACGGCATTGGGCGGTGGTTTAGCGCGATGGCGCGATGGCGCAGCCGAATTTCGTACCGCCATCATCTTCGGTCTATCTGGCATCGCTGGCGCACCGTTGGGTGCTTGGTTGAGTCCAAAGCTTCCCGAGACGGTGTTGTTGACCGGTTTTGCATTGCTGATGCTGGCGGTGGCGTTCCGCATGTGGCGGCAGGCCAGCTACCGACCTGAAGAAACGCGCCTCGTCCGCGCCAGCAGCGAACCGAACAGCGCCGCCGCCGGGCCGGCCTGCCGCTACGATCCTAACGGCCAGTTGCAATTCACCTCGCGCTGCGCGTTGCGACTGGTGGTGACCGGTTCCGCAACCGGCTTACTATCGGGGCTGTTTGGCGTCGGCGGTGGTTTTCTGATCGTGCCCGCGCTGGTACTCGTCGCTTTATTACCTATGCGGCGAGCGGTCGCTACCTCGCTGTGGGTCATCGCTATCATCAGCGCCATTGGCTTGTCGTCGCATGTCATCGCTGGCCACCGCTTGGATATCGGGATCACAATCGGCTTTGTCGGCGGTGGTTTGGGTGGCATGGCGTTGGGTATCGTGGTCGGGCGACGCCTCGCCGGACCGTTGTTGCAGAAGCTATTTGCTGGCATGATCGTGGCAGTGGCGGCGTTCATGTTGGTGAAACTGGTTGTCTCTTGAGCTGTAGCTACTGGCGAGCCTAGCGGTTTAGATTCCAGGTTTTTGCTTACGAAGTGCGACTACGGAATCGGAAGCCAGAGGTGCCAAACTGCGATAGGACCAGGATTGTCATCAGGATTTTGATCAATATACCGGAACTTTCGGCTGTGCCTCGATCGCGCTAAATCCGAGCACGATGAATTAAGGAGTTCAGGAAGTTTCTCTGTTGCGAAAAGGTCGGTTTTTTGAGTTTGATTTTTGGCAAGATAGGAAGTCAATTTCAAGGATATTGTTGAACCGTCTCGAACATAGGCCAGCATCATCGCTTCCTGAGCATACCAAGCATATTCCCCTTTCAGAAAACGTGCGAGTCCCTTACGGCAATACAAATCGACCTGCTTCCCGGTATTGGCGTCAATCAATTTACATTCGACGGTAAGAGGAAAGCTTCTTCGGCGATCCGTGAGTGAAATGGAGAGATCAGGCCGTTTTTCCAAATGACTACCGTCAAAATTGATCATCTCCTCACCACGAGAGACCTTCCTGACCATCAAAGGTTTGACCTTTGCGGAAGTTGGATTTGCCGCGCAGCGCAGCGCAGTGGACGTTGATGTTAGTTGCAGATCGTTATTTATATTACTGAATCTTATAGTTTTATTGGTGTAGTAGATTCGGAGTAGCTGCAAGATTGTTGCTGAACATCATTTTAGTTACGAAGTCCTGCCGCCTTGGGCGGCACATGTTTTATAGCGCCTTTGAGGCGCTATCCCATAAAGCCCCCGATTTTGCCGGGGGATATTTACTAAGATGCTGATTCATCTGATCACAAGAAATATTTAATTCCTCACTTAAAGGATATCTGATTGATTAGAAAGATATTACAGATTAATTTCTACTTTAATGGAGCAAGATTTCAGCCTTTTGCAAGACAGGGTCAATGATGCTGCTGAAATTGGCTACTCACCACTGCCATCCAGATATGGCAAAATCGGGCGTAACCGCTTTTTTCAACGATCAAGTCACAATCATCTTTCATTCATCCGGTAAACGTCCCATGTCCGCAATTTGCAGGTTGCCATCATCGCGCTTCCGTTTCGTGTTGAAATCGTTTCTGCTGACATTGGTTGCCATGTTCATGATCGGCTGCGCCAGCCAAGGCGATCAACCCAGTGCTTCGCCAGTGGGTGTCCGGGAAAACGGCGTTCTGATAGTCACCTCCGCCGATAACAACCGAACCGCCGAACTACATGTCGGTGAACGGCTAGAAGTCCGCTTACCGGAAGACTCCTCCACCGGTCTCAAGTGGGCGATTGATGAATATGACCGCCGCATTCTGGCGTTGGATGACACCGCCTATATCCCACCTGTGGAAGTCGGTTTTATCGGCATACACGGTTTGCGCACCTTTACCTTCACCGCCCGGCAGCCAGGTCAAGCCGCACTCAAGCTCAAGTACTGGCGAGTCTGGGGTGGCGACAGTTCAATCAAGGAACACTTTGCCGTCACGGTGTGGGTTATCGAGTCAGGAGAAAAGAGCCAAAAGATCCACTGATTGTGGGAACCCGCTGACCGATGGCCATCCGCTAGATTGCCAGCCAACGGATTCCCGTATCGATTAACGGTCAACCCGGTAGATCACCACCGTACCGCTGATTTCGTGGCTGACCAGCAACAAGGGCCTACCGTCCGGACTCTCGTTGGCCGGCACAAAAGCCAAACCTTCCGGCGAGACGTGGGCTGGGTTATAAGCCCACTGCTCGAAAACCGGTTTGGCCGGGTTGGTCACGTCATAGACCATGACTCCACCAGCACGCTCCAAACCGATAAAGGCATAGGTGCGCCCGCCCGCATCGCCGATAACCACGCCTTCCGGTTCAGGACCCTTGTCGTCGCTGCGACCTTCGCTGTCTGGATTGATCCAAGCCCCGTTCTGTTGGGTGTTGCGCTCGAAGTCGTCGCCGCTGTCGAATACCAACCGACCCTGACTATTCCAGATACTGAACGAACGTCCACCAAAGCTGTGCAGGGCGCTAAAGACGCCATCACCATCGGGATCGCCATTGGCGGTCGTGATTTTCAGCCGTCCCAATTGGTTGTCGCCTTGCAAAGCAGGGATATTGGCGAAGTAAAGCGGATCGAGCGTCACATCGCCGACTCGGGTTTCCTCGGAAAAGCCGGAATAGTCGCGACTATCGCCTTCATTGGCTGTGACCAGGTAAGTCTCGTTGCCGACCGTGTAACTGGCGATAGCATCCGGTTGATACATACCGACCACTGGCCAGTGCGCGAGATGCGGCCCACCATCTCGATCGCTGGCGTCGATCTGCTGTTTCTTGATGGTGATCAAACCCAGTTGCACGGGCGGCGGTGGGGCTAGAAAGTCCAGGAATCCGTCCAAACGAATCGGCGCGGCGCTCAGTCCGAAGTCATTGTCGTTGATCACCGCCAACACGATTTCCTCATTATCCTGGCGTACCAAAGCCAACCCCTCCGGCTTGTCGTTGGGCAGGTAGCCGAGTGCGGCCAAATCGGCAACCAGCACCTTGCGCGCTGGGACGATGCCAGCGGCTTGCAGTTCTGCGGCGCTCATCGTCTCCAGGGAGCCGCCGGGACCGACGATATTATCGGGCAGCGTCTCCAGATTGGTGGCGCCGCTCAAATCGAGATGAAAGATGTATTTGCTGGAGGTAGCATCCGTGCCTGAATCACGCTCCAACACCAGAAAACGGCCACCACCCAGCGCCACCGCATCACCGATCTTGTCCGTAGTATTGCCTTTGGACCAGGGACCGACCTTGAATTCCATCGGATAGACATATTGGGCGACCGTCCGCTGGCGCGCGATATCGAACTCAATCACCCGAGTCCAGCGACTGGCTTTGCTGTTGGCGTCGTTGGTCGTATCGGGATTGTCGAGCGGGCTTTGCAGGAAGGCGTAGAGATGACCGCCAGCATAGGCGATCGCTTCAAAGCCGCGATTGGCGCGGCGCTGCGCCAACTCTGCTGGCAAGGCCGGAAAGCCGGTGGTCTGTCCCGCATTGTTCGAACCGAAAGGTACGAAACGTTGTAGCAATTGGCCGTCGGCGTCGAAATGATAGATCGATGGCCGATATTCGTCGGCCATCCAGTAACTGCCATCCGAGGGGTCACGGACGATGCCTTCCAAATCGGCGCCGAGCGGGTCGAGACTCAGCGGAGCCCCAAACAGGGTGATCGGTTTTTCGTCACTGTTGGCCAGCCCGGCTGATCCGGCCAGGTTCGGCAAACCGGTCAGCGGTGCGCCAGTGATCTGCGTCAAGCGTATGGCTTTCTTCAGCTTGATCGTACCCGTCGCTGTATCGAGGGTAAAACGCCGCCATTGCGGCTGAAAATCGGGCAGGGCGAAGGGCCGTTCGGCGACGCCGTCGCCATTGACATCCAGCGGCTCGGCATTGGGGCCGCGATCGGTATGGGTGATGAAGCGCAGCTTACCGTCATCACCACATCTTGAACATCCTTCGAAATATAGACCGGAGAAACCACCCAATCGCAAGGTCTCGTGGCAGACTTCCGTGGTCCCGATCACGGGCAATTCCGGGAAATCGAAGGTCTTGAG
>JACKNE010000011.1 GCA_024235035.1 Gammaproteobacteria bacterium | reverse complement strand
TGGCCAACGGTCAGCGCGCGCTTCGCCGCGGTGCTGGCAGCGGTGCTGGCGACGTGAGCGGTTTTTCAGCGGAGTGGCTGGCGCTGCGTGAACCGGTGGACGCTGCGTCGCGCAACCCGGAATTGACCGCCCGGCTGATCGCCTGGCGACAGCGGTTCGCTACCTTCTCAGTCCTGGATTTAGCCAGTGGAACCGGCGCCAATTTCCGGTTTCTGGCCCCCCTGCTCGGTAGGGAACAACATTGGCGGCTCGTGGACCACGACCCAACGCTGTTGGCGCGGAACGGTGCCTATTGGCCGACCGCTGGAACTGACCGTGGGCAACGGCAATCGTTATGTCTGGATCTGGCCAGCGATTGGGAGTCGCTGGATTTTCAAGCTGTGCAATTGGTCACGGCTTCTGCGTTGCTCGATCTGGTGTCAGCTGACTGGTTGGAGCGTCTGGCGCAACGTTGCTGGGCAGCGCACGCGGCGGTATGCATCGTACTCAGCTATGATGGAGCCTTGGTCTGGGAACCGGCGCTGACCGGCGATGAGCCGGTGCGCAAGTGGGTGAATCGCCACCAGCGTAGGGATAAGGGGTTCGGCCCGGCGCTCGGACCATGGGCTGCGCCCGAGTTCAAGACGATGCTCGAACGTTGGGGTTATCGGGTGGCGTTGTGTCCTAGCCCCTGGCAATTGGACGCTGAACAGGGCGCTTTGCAAACAGCGCTGCTGGAAGGCTGGGTCGACGCCGCCAGTGAGATGGCACCCGATTCGAGGAGCGGGTTGCATGACTGGGCACTGCGCCGGCGCGCTCTGATCGAGCAAGGTGTTTCACGATTACAGGTGGGGCATTGGGATTTATGGGCCGAACCGAGTTGATTCGTACACCATGCGCCCTTCCAACAGGGTATGCGTGACGCGGCCTGGCAGTTCCCAGTCGAGAAAGGGGCTGTTTTGACCTCGACTGTTGAGGCTTCCCGGTTCCACCCGCCAGTGGGCTTCGGGATCGAACACACAGACATCGGCCCGTGCGCCCACGCCAAGGTGGCCGCTGTCCAAACCCAGAATCCGCGCTGGCCCCCAGGTCAAGCGCTCGATGAGCGCCGGTAGCGGCAACACGCCATCCTGCACCAGCCGCAGGCTCAATCCCAGCAGCGTATCCAGCCCAGCAATACCTGGCTCCGTGTCGCCAAGAGGCGCTTGTTTCGCGTCCGGCTCATGCGGTTGATGGTCGGAGCAGAGTGCGGTCAGTACGCCGCTGGCCAATCCAGTCCGCAGCACCTCCTGGTCGCGCCGCCCGCGCAACGGTGGGCGAACATGGCAGCGGCTATCGAATTGGGTCAGATCCATGTCAGTCAGATGCAGATGGTGAATCGCGACATCGGCAGTCACCGGCAGACCTTCCGCCTGAGCGCGAGCGATCAGCTCGACCGCTCGGGCGCTGGACAATCGGCCAAAATGCACACGCACACCCAAATCGCGAATCAGCTCCAGATCACGGGCGATCATCCCAGTTTCCGCCGCAACGGGGATGCCCGGCAGACCCATTCGGGTCGCCACCGGTCCCTCATGCGCCAACCCGTTTCCCAACTCAGGATCGAGTGGGGTCAGAAACACCGTCAGGTCGAAGGTCGCCGCATATTCCAGCGCCCGCCGCAAGACTCGGGCATTGGTCACTGGGCGTCCGCCATCGCTGACACCCACGCATCCGGCCTCTTTCAACGCCGCCATCTCCGCCAAGCGCTCGCCGCGCAGGCGATACGTCAATGCGCCCAGCGCCAATACCCGAGCTTGACCAGCGAATTTGGCGCGACGCCGAATCCATTCCAGCACTGCGGGTTCATCGATCACCGGGTCGGTATCGGGCGGACACACCAGGGTCGTGACGCCACGCGCCGCCGCCGCGCGGGTTTCACTGGCGATGGTGGCCTTGTGCTCCTGACCGGGTTCCCGCAAACGGGCGCACAAATCGATCAACCCAGGGCAAACGATGTGGTGGTGGGCGTCGATCACCTGTTCAGGGGTGAAATCGCTCGGTGATCGACCGAGACCGACAATTCGGCCTTCGGCGATGAACAGGTCGGCCACACGGTCCGTTTGCTGGGCTGGATCGATGACTCGCCCGCCTTGAATCACCGTGCGCATCAGGTCTCCTCCCCGGTCAGCCGGGCGTGATGATGGCCCAGCGTGATGGACATGATCGCCATGCGCACGGCGATGCCGTTGGTCACTTGTTCCAAAATCACCGAGCGTGGCCCATCGGCGACGTGCGAGTCGATTTCCACACCCCGGTTAATCGGGCCGGGATGCATGACGATCGCGTCCGCTTTGGTCAGCGCCAGCCGCTCTTCGGTCAAGCCGTATTGCTGAAAGAATTCCTGTTCGCTGGGCAGCAATGCGCCTTCCATGCGTTCGCGTTGCAGGCGCAGCATCACCACCACATCCACGTCCCGCAGACCGTCCGCCAGGTGATGGAACACCCGCACGCCCAGGTCCTCTACCTGAGCCGGCAGCAGCGTGCGGGGTGCAATAACCCGAATTTCACCGGCACCCAGGATACTGAGAGCGTGGATCAGCGAGCGGGCTACCCGCGAATGCAGGATGTCGCCGACGATGGCGATTTGCAGGCTGGGAAAGTCCGGTTTATGGCGGCGAATGGTGAAGACATCCAGCATCGCTTGGGTAGGATGGGCATGGCGGCCATCGCCGGCGTTGAGGACAGCGATATGAGGTTTGACATAGCGGGCCATGAATTCCGCCGCGCCGCTCTGTGGATGACGCATGACGAACATGTCGCACTGCATGGCTTCGATATTGCGCAACGTGTCGAGCAGGCTTTCGCCTTTGACCGCGGACGAGGTCGCGATATTGAGATTGAGCACGTCGGCGGACAAACGTTTGGCAGCCAATTCGAAGGTGGTGCGGGTGCGGGTGCTGGCCTCGAAGAATAGATTGACCACCGTCTTGCCATGCAGCGTGGGCAGTTTCTTGACCCGCCGTTCGGCGACGCCGCGTAGCGATTCGGCGGTGTCGAGAATCTCGGTCAGATGATGGTAGGTCAACCCCTCGATGGTCAGGAAATGCAACAGGCGACCCTGGGCATCCAATTGAATGTGTGTAGTGCTCATCAGGGAACGATTTGTATCGACAGTTGCAGAGGATCGGGGCCGGTGAGCCGAACGTGCTGGTCGGCTGGAAGCGTCAGATAGGCGCCGACCACATTGGCTTCGATGGGTAGTTCTCGACCGCCGCGATCCACCAGCACCGCCAGCAGCACCGAAGCCGGGCGGCCATAATCGAATAACTCGTTCAGTGCAGCGCGCACCGTGCGTCCGGTGTGTAATACATCGTCGATCAGGATGAGATGGCGGTTGTCCACATCGAAGGGCAGTTCCGAAGGCCGAACCTGTGGATTGACGCCGATTCGACTGAAATCATCACGGTAAAAGGAGATATCCAGCCGACCCAGCGGCGCGGTGACCCCGAGTCGCGCGTGCAGTTGCTCAGCGATCCAGACGCCGCCGGTGTGGATGCCGACCAACGCCGGCTCGGCAATCCCGCGTCGGGTCAACAGCTCTTGTAGTTGACCGGTCATCGCTTCGATCAGAAATTCGGCGTCGCGCATGGGGAGGTACAGCTCTGTTGGTGGTTGAACCAGCTTTCCAGGATCACTGCCGCCGCTTGGGCATCCAACGCGGCGCCATGACCTCGGCGGCGGCGACCGGTCGGCGCCGATCGGCGCTGTTCGGCTTCCCAAGAGGATAACCGTTCGTCGATCGTCGCCACCGGCAAATGAAAGCGCCCTTGTAACTGCCGGCTGAAGCGCAGCGCCGCTTCCGTCACCGCGTTTGCGGTTTCGTCGGCATGGCGCGGTACGCCGACCACCAACCAATCGGGACGCCATGTGGCGATCAATCGGCTCATCGCCTCCCAGTCGGGGCGTTGCTGGTGGGTGGGCAGGATGCACAGAGGGCGGGCCGAGCCGGTGATGGTTTCGCCAATCGCGACGCCGATGCGCAGGCGACCGAAGTCGAAACCCAGCGCGACTCGGCAAGGTGAAGCATGGACTGGTCGCTGGTCGGGCATCGAAACGCGCTCGGGTCGCTCAGGCGTGGCCCGCATCGGAAGATAGCAGGTTCAGGTCGACACCCAGCAGAGCGGCGGCGGCCAGCCAGCGCTGTTCGCTAGGAGTGTGGAACAGGATGTCAGGATCGGCAGGCACGGACAGCCAAGCGTTTTCCGCCATTTCACGCTCCAGTTGGCCTGGCCCCCAACCGGCGTAGCCCAAGGTCACCAGCAAATGTTGCGGGCCTTCGCCATGCGCCACGGCTTGCAGGATATCGCGAGAGGTCGTGATACCGATGTCATCGGTGACGCGTAGGGTAGCGTCCCATTGACCGACCGGATGATGCACGACGAAGCCCTGTTCTGGTTGCACCGGGCCACCGTGATAGACCGGAATGGCGGCGACATCTGATCGGTCGGTTGCAATTTGCAGGTGTTCCAGCAACTGATCGAGCGTCAGGTTCAGTGGTCGGTTGATGATCAGCCCCAGCGCGCCGCTGACGTTATGCTCGCTGATATAAGTCACGGTTTGAAAAAAGTTCGGATCGGCCAGGGTCGGCATGGCGATCAGGAACTGGTCGGTCAGATAAGTCGGCTCGATCATGGGCATAGTATCGGAATTCGGGCCTGCATTGACAAGCGGCAGGTGCGAAAGTCGATGGTCCGCATCAATGGGGCGTCCGATGCTGAGCAAAGGCAATTCGATCAACGACCGCCATCAACAGCGCTGATATCACGAAAGTCAAGTGAATGACCACCAGCCAGAAAAGGTGATTGTTCCATAGGGGCTTGTCGCTATCCTGGGGTGGAGCGGCCATGAACGCCTTGAGCAGGTGAATGGAGGAAATGGCGACGATGGCGACCGCCAGCTTGATCTTGATAGTGGCGGCGTCGATCTTGCCCAACCAAGATGGTTTTTCCTGATCGCCCGTGGTGTCCAGCGCCGAAACGAATGTTTCATAGCTACTGAGAATGATCATGACCAACAGGTTGGCGACCAGCACCATATCGACCAGCGCCAACACCGATAAGATCAGTTCGGTTTCGCTGGCGTGCAGGATGATTTCAAACAAGTGAATGACCTCTTGCACTGCCTTGATCGTGAACAGGATCAGGATGGAGATCAGCACCAGATACAACGGCGCCAGTAACCAGCGGCTGAGCAGGATGGTGCGCTCCAGCAGCATTTCGATGAATTTCATAAATAGTCGCGATAGAAGGTTGAAGCGCCGGCAGGCGGCGAGTTTTGTGTACGAATCGCCCGACTGCTTGAAGCAAACAGTGATTCAGCAGTCGAGCGTTTGCCTATCATAACAATTTCCTGCTTTCGGGATGTTTGCTTTCCTTCGTCAGCGGGTATCAGCCGGTCTGCTAGTACGGTGACCCGCAAAATCAGCCACGGTGATTGCGCAATCCTCCCTGCGCATTTACTGCCTCAACCCCACGAAAGCTGGCTCTGAGCCTGAACCCGTATCCGCCAACCCTGTTGCTTCACCGGTTTGCTCCGGCCAGGCTTTGATATAGAGATCGCGCTGCGGGTAGGGAATGCGAATGTCGGCCTCCTTGAATCGGTCCCAGATGCCAAACAGCACCTCATGGTGAACACTCAGCAGGCTGTACCGACCTATGTCGATATAATACTGAACGCGAAACTTGACCGAGGAATCGGCGAAGTCCCATAACAGTGCTCGCGGCTCGGGGTCCGCCAGGATCGCGGGATGTTCCCGCAGGATTTTTTCGATGAGCGCTTGTGCCTGATGAGGGTCCGCGTCGTAACTGATCCCTACCCAGAGGATGGTGCGCAGGACACGGTCGCTGTGGGTCCAATTGATGAACGCATTGCTGATTAGGTCGGAATTAGGAATGATCACCGACTCGTTATCGAAAGTCTGCACCGTCAGCGCGCGCATCCCGATCCCGGTCACTTCGCCCAGATGACTGCCGACTTGGACAATATCGCCGCTGCGCAAGGGGCGTTCGATCAATAGCAATAAGCCGCTGATAAAATTGTTAGCCAGGCTTTGCATCCCTAGCCCAATACCGACACCCACCGCGCCAGCGAACACTGCCAACGTGGTTAGGTCAATGCCAATAATCCGTAAGATGATCAGCATCCCGATCAATACCACCGTGTATTGGGTAAACACCGACAGACTGTGACGCACGCCCAGATCGCTGAAGTGCGACAATACCCAGCGATAACTGATCGCCCGGCTCCACTGGCCCAGCCAGATCACCACCAGCAGAGTCGTGATTGTGACCAGAATGCGCCAAAAGGTGATCTCCGCTGCTCCCAGGGTGAACAGCGGTCGCTCCAGAAAACCCCAGATCGAGCTGATGACCGCTGATTCGCCGGTCCAGCCGTAGGTGTGGAATAGTACGACCCATGCTCCTAGGAACAGCAGCAGGTTAACGATCCGATGCAGCGGCGTAATGACATCCTGGGTCCACAGCAATCCGTAACCGGAATGAGTGACGGCAAAGTTTTTCAACGCCACCACCAAATCGTTCAGTAAGCTGCGTATCACCAGCCAACCGATCAGAATCGCGATGAAGATCAGCAGATGGCCAGCAATCAGCCAGGCCAGTTGCAGGTAGCCCAGCAGACCCAGCAGAGCGGCGCCTAACAGCGACAGTGGCATCAACAAGCTGCTGTAGCGCAATACGACAAACCAGAACCGCTGGCCATAGACGGCATCGAGCAAGTCCATCACCAGTCGGCGGATGCGTAACACCGGCACGACCGCCCAAGAACCATACAACATGAACAGATAATCGAGTGTGTTGACGACAGCATTCGGCAAGTCGCTCAAGTGCGCCAGAATCACTGACGTGACCAATAGGCTGCCGCAAATCAAGATCCAGAATAGCTGCCGATACAACGTGGGTTGTTGCCGCTCGTCTGGTAGACGAGGGGAGACCAGAAACAACCAGGCCAAGCTGATCGGCAACTTGATGCCAATCCACAGCAACGCCAGCGTCATCAGAATGCCGAACCCCGGTTGAGGAACCTGGACCAACCACAACGCCGCCAACAAGGCGGTTGCGATCCCGATGCCGAGCAGGTTCGCCCACAGCAAGACCAGAATATTGCCGATCCATTGCCTCAGGAAGCTGACGCCAGCCTCATAAGCGCTAAAACGACGCATGGCCCGCCGCAGACGGGTGCGTGCGATCCAAAACAACCAGATCAATCCTCCTTCCAGCGCTGCTAGGCTCAGCCAGCGCAAGATCGTTGCATCCAGCAGTGCTCGAAAAGCCGATTCGATGCTCAGACGCACCTGATACCCGAGAATGCGGGGAGCGGTCGCCAACTCTTGTAGAAGTTGATGCCAGGCTGCGACGGTCTTCGGGTAAGGTTGGCGGGTGAATAAATTCGTTTGCAGCCGCTTATCGTAGTAAGCGTCCAGTTGCATGGCGATGGCGTGCGCTTGGGTGAATTGAGCCTGGGTTTGGTCGATGCGGCGCTCCAATTCCGTCAATAACTGCGTGACCAGCTTCAATTCTTCATCATGCAAATGGCGATGGGCGCCGGAATCCTCACGCCGTTCGATCACCTGACGTTGCTGTTGGTAGACCGTGTTTTTTTGTTGCAAAAGTTCCAGAGAGCGGCTCAGGTCTTCGATAATCTTATTTTTTTTATCGATGCCTTGTTTTAGATCATCTAATTCTGCGCTCGGGTTTTGCAACAAATCTTTGAGACGCGCTAGGGCGGCGGCGGTTTCCGCCAGATGACGATCTAAATTCAGCAGGTTGATTTGTTCCTCGATGGTTTGCAGTTCGGTGGTCTGGCGTCGCCACAGCGCCAGAGACTGATCGCCCCGTTCCTGAGCAAGTTGCTGTTTGAGTGTGTTAGCTCGGTTTTGTAAAGCGCTGAGGTCGGTTTGCAAACGGTTCAGGAACTCGGTTTGCGCGTCCCGTCGGTTCTGCTCCTGCCGTAGCAGGTAGATCTTCTCGACCTGCTCCTGCCATTGTCGCATCAGATCGAGGCGCAGCTTGGCCACGGCGACCTGGCTTTGCAGATTAGTCAGGTTGAGGGTTTCCAGTGTCAGTTCTGTGCGCTGCTGGGTCAGTGACGATTGGGTGCGTTCCAGTTGCGCGGCGCGATCCGCAAGACCTTCCACGACATCCTTGGCGGGATTTTTCAACAGCTGCTCGCGCGCTTCCAATTCATCGATGCCGTTTTGCAATTCTTTGATGCGCCGATTAGCGTTTTCCAAGTCTGTCATGGCGCTTTCCAGGCGCAGCCGGGCGGATTTCACATCCACTTGCGTCTGTTCCACGGTGGGTTCATCGACTTGGTCGGGTTGCAGCGCTTCCAGTTGCCGCGGCAGATCGGCGATCCGAGCTTCCAACTCCCGCCGGGTATTTTCAATGGTTTGTCGGTCTTGCAACAGGGCTTGTCGGCGAGTGGCCTGTTGTTCAGCGACCTTGGCTGGATCGGTGAGCGGTGTTGGATCGGCGTAGGTCGGCGACGCTAACGCTAGGAGCAGCAGAGGCAGCAGCAGCGTGCTGAAGAACCTGAAAACAGCCACGGAAATTTTTGGAGACTCGGCATTAGAGTTTATGCGTTTCCGGCGTGAAGCCCCGGTCACGGTACTGGCGAAACCGTTCACGCGATTTGGCCAGCACCTCGGTCTGTGAGTCCACTAATTCCACGATTCGTTCGTAATGCACGAAGTTTTCAGGCAGAGTCTCAGTGCAGTTGATCAGCACTTGCGCATTGACCTCCGCCGGTGACGCCGTGCCGATCAGCACGGGCGAAGCTAACTCACCGGTCAACGGAAATCGCTCATGCGGTACGAAGCTGTCCTGGCGGAAGGTCCACAATAAATCGTCCAGCGCCGCCGCCTGCACCTCGGAGGGCATAAATAGGTAAACCGTGTGACCGAGCTGGTAGGCCTTATCGGCCAAGCGACAGGCCAGGAGCGCTCGGCCATTTTCTCGGTGGTCCGGCAGCACGTAGAAATCAATGCGCGGCATCGGCGGGCATCCCCTCGTCTTTTCTAGATAGAGATGAGGGTCGGAGGTCGAAGGGCATTATGCAGCGCGCCCGCCTTCCCGGTTCACCTCGGCGACCCGGTCCAATAGGTACTGGGTCAGCAGCGGCACGGGCCGCCCGGTTGCGCCCTTGGCCTTGCCGGTCTTCCAGGCGGTGCCGGCGATGTCCAGATGCGCCCAATGAAATTTCTTGGTGAACCGGGACAGGAAACAAGCGGCGATGACGGCTCCCGCATCCCGGTGGCTGGCGATATTGGCCATATCGGCGAAGTTGCTGTCCAGCCCTTCTTGATAATCCTCCCACAAGGGTAGCTCCCACACCCGGTCGCTAGCGGCGTGAGCAGCGCTTTGCAAGGCATGGGTCAACGGCGGGTGGTTGCTGAACAAGCCATGCGGATGCCGACCTAGGGCGACGATGCATGCCCCGGTCAAGGTGGCGATGTCGATCACCGCCGCCGGTTCGTCGCGCTCGGCGTAGGTCAGCGCATCGCACAGAATCAGCCGGCCTTCGGCGTCGGTGTTGAGAATCTCCACTGTCTGACCGGACAGGCTGGTGACGATGTCGCCTGGACGGGTCGCCCGTCCTCCCGGCATATTCTCCACCGCAGCGATCAGCCCGGTGACATTGAGCGGTAGTTGCAGTTCCACGCAGGCCCGCAGGGCGCCCAGTACGCTAGCCGCCCCGCACATATCGTATTTCATTTCGTCCATGGCTTCGCCGGGCTTGAGCGAAATGCCGCCCGTATCGAAGGTGACGCCTTTACCGACCAGGACATAGGGTTTCTGGGCCGCCGGCCCTTGCCGATAGTCCAGGCGAATCAACTTGGCCGGCTGGGCGCTGCCCCGACTGACCGCCAGCAGCGCGTGCATTCCCAGCTGCTCCATCTCGGCCTCTTCCAGGATGTGCGCCTGTAATGTCGGGAATGCCTCGGTCAGCGCCTGGGCTTGTTCGGCCAGATAAGTGGGGGTGCAGAGATTGGGCGGCATATTGCCTAGATCCTTGGCCAGCTTCATACCGGCGGCGATCGCTGCGCCTTCACCGATGGCTTGTTCACTGTCCGACAGTTCCTTGCGTCCCGGAATATTGATGATCATCTTGCGTAAGGGTCGACGCGGCGCGTCTTTCTTACTCTTGAGTTCATCGAATCGGTACTGGGCCTCCTCAGCCGCTTCGACGATCTGGCGGATTTTCCAATGCAGATCCCGGCCTTTGACAGCGAGATCCGTCAGGTAGATCGTCGCCTCGGTCGCACCGGTCTCGTTCAAAGCAGTCGCGGCATGGTTCAAAATCTGGCGGAGGCGGCGGTCGTCCACCTCACGCTCGCGGCCACAGCCGACCAGCAAAACGCGTTCACAGAGCGCTTCGGGCAGATTGAACAGCAGCAGGGATTGGCCCAGCTTGCCTTCCAGGTCGCCCCGGCGCAGCAGGTTGCTGAGCATGCCGCCGCATGCGGAGTCAAATTGTTCGGCGGATGGTGTCAGGCGTCGGGATTCGTAGACGCCGAGGACCAAGCAGGCGGTCCGCTGTTTTTCTGGATTGCCGCTTTTGACCGTGAATTCCATCAGTGGGCTATCCTCCGTTGAAGTGGAGTGAGGGGCTGGTTGGAAATGCCGGGAGAGCCGGCAACGGGATTATGCCAATGGCTAAGCAGTTTAGCCGGAAATGCCAGGTAAGTTGAAGCCGGTATCCTATCGGCTGAGGCGGAAAGCGGTCAGTTCAGGCGATCCATCGCTGCACAGCTATAGTAGAATAGTTTTCTGTTAGTTTATACAATAGCAATTTGATTCATAAATCGAGGAGCTTACGATGTCTAGGGCCTATAGTGAAGATTTGAGAGTGAGAGTGATACAAAGTTATCTATCGGGCATGCCTAAAGTGAATATCATTGTGATATTTAAAATTGGCATGGATACGCTCAATCGTTGGATTCGGCAGTATTTACAAACGGGAGATGTGAAGCCGAAGCAGAGGACTCGATTCCGGGCGAGGAAGTTTAGTGATGCTGATCTAAATGCTTACATTAGCCAGCATCCTTCGGCGACGATCAAGGAAATGGCAGCGCATTTTTCTGTGAAGCCATCTTCGATTCAAGCGAGATTAAAGATGCTAGGGATCACTTATAAAAAACCTTTCTTTATGCAGAAAGGGATGAACAGAAAAGAGCGGAATTTATTGAGCAACTAAGGCGGAACAAATCCCGAGGAGATGAAGAGCAGCCTATTGTTTATATTGATGAATGTGGTTTTCACAATAATATCAAAAGTGAATATGGTTGGAGTAGGAGAGGTGACCTCATTTTGGAGGACAAGCACGGCAGGGCGACCGAAAAACTCAACTTGATTGCAGGGTTATTGAATCAGAAGGTTATTGCGCCGCTCATGTATTCATTTTATACGGATACGGAAGTATTTAACCTATGGATTGAGAGATGTTTAATTCCTGAGCTTCCTGAGAAATGTATTCTTATTATGGATAATGCGAGTTTTCATAAATCTGAAGAAACACGAAGCATTATTGAAGAAAATGGACATCAATTGTTATTTTTACCTCCTTATTCACCGGATCTTAATCCTATCGAAAATCATTGGGCTCTTCTTAAGAGAAGATTGAGAAAAATCCTTCCAAATCATAAGAGTCTTTTTGAATCCTTATCAGCAGTATTTAAAACCGTATAAAAACTGTTTTACTATACACTTGTGACAGAGGTCTAAATGGTAGCGCAACCAATCGGTGATCAGGAAGATCCTGACCAATCCTTTGAGGGCAACAGCTCGGCAGGATTTCCAGGAGCTGTAGGTTTTCAGTGAATACTATACGACTTTTAAATAACATAAAAATCAAATGATTGTTTTGCATTATGGTAGATTTTCGGAGATAGACGGAAACCGTATAATCACTTGTAGTGCGGACGCTTCGCGTCCGCACTACGGAGCGGCGGATAAAATCCGCGTGTTGGCGGACGCTTCGCGCCGCACAACAACGCGGATCAAGCCGACATCGGCCGTCAAAGCCTTCGGCTTTTCCGCCCTCGCGGCTTATCCGCCGCTCCGTTATGCGCAAAAGGAACAGTAATGAGCGATATCGAAAAAATACAAATTATCCACGACATTAAAGAAACCTTTAATGTAAGCGATTCACAGCTAACTGATCTTGTGAACCAAATCGAGAATAGCGATTACAAGCAAAATTTAGATCGTTTTTTTCGGGGATACAAAATAGAAGATATATATGCTTACATTCAAGGCTCACTTCCATGGGTTAAGCTAATTCATGGTCTACAACAAAAGCAATATCCCTTATTGTCCAAAGAATCATATCAAGTTCCCGATTACTTGTGCATCTATGAAGATTCAAAAAAGGTCGAGCATCCATTATTTGTGGAAGTAAAATCGGTAAAAGGTGACAAGCAATCCTTAGAACTAATTCGGCGCCAAGTAGATTCTCTACAGACCTACGCGAACATTATGCAAACACCATTAATTATTGCAGTTTACTGGGAGAAATATGGGTTTTGGACACATGTTCCGTTAGATGTTTTTGAAGAGAAAACAAAAAAATTAAAAATTACTTTGGAAAATGCGTATAAATCAGATGTGTCTCCAATATTTGGTGATATTTCCTTCGTAATCAATAAAACAATCCGTAGAAAAACAACCTATGGAACTTCTAATAAAGAAGTTCCGGTCCATCAGAAGTATGGCGCTATCTTAACAGATTCAATATCTTCCGACGGAATAAACTATATTGATATTTCCCACATAGAGTCGGCTATTATTGATGCTTTTTTGAACATGGAGGTCGAATCGGAAAATTCCTCCAATGATGAGACGCTGGTAATCGAAAAATCAAAGGGTACTTACGTTATAAAGCTAAGTAATTTAATTATAAGGCACCTCGGTGTGTTTGAGGTTGAGCCTAGTTTTGAGTACGCTGATTTTTCGCGAAGAGAGATTGTCGAGTTTCTGAAAAAACTCGATGTAACCGTATCTTATGGAATTCCAGCAGTGTCCAAAGATATTACTAGAAAGCTATATAATACTGCTTTTGCAGATACGTTTGTTTTGAATCATTTTCAACAAGAGCATTCAAACAACAGCGCATAACAAAACCATTCAGCGGACGCGCCAAAGGCGCGCGCCGCTGATGGTTAGCGTTAGGCAATTATCAGGTTAAGGTGATAAATGTCACTTAGAAAGAAGAAATCTGAGATAAAGCGACTGATAGGTTCTTTTGAGCGCGAAGCTGACAAATTTCACGATTTAACGTTCAGTCTATTCTATGTGACAGATGAAGGGCCAATTGATAACAGGAAGTTCAAGTCTCCAAACCATACAATAATGCTGTGGCAGTACTATGGAAAGATTGAGCCTCAAGGTGGTGCTGAGAAATTTGTCGACAATTTAAAAAGTAGCGATCTTCAGTGGGGTTTAAGGGGAGCTAAGTTGTCAGCGTTTACTGTGATTGAAGGTGATAGTTGTGCTCTCTTTTGTCGCATGGCGAAACGAGCTGGTAGTTTTTTTAACGAAAAGGAATCATTTGTTTTGAAAAGTCGGGTGGTTTCTGAAATACAGAAATCAGAAATAGATGGGGTTTATAAACCGGCTGCCGCTGTCAACGATAACGCGATGGCGGTTTGGCTAAGCTATCTTCTCTATTACATTTCTAGAGTCAGCCCCGGAAAAGATAAATTATCAAAGACTTTGCCTTGAGTCTCTTAGGGTATCAGTAACTGAGGCGGCAGAGGCAATTTCCCGAGAAGCGGTCAGTACGAGGAAGCTGTCAAAGCCGACCACGCTCATCTCGGAAGGCAAAACCGCGTAGTGGGATATCCAGATTACGGGTCAGCGCAATGGCCTGGAAACGATCGCCCATTTCACCAGGCAACGTCAGTAACTTGACTTGACGAGCCTGCTCCAGATAATCGACCGAATTCGCTGGATTGACTATCTCTCCGGCTTCGTCATCGTGCTTTGACAAAGGAAAATCGGAGGGCATTTCCTCAGCCAGTAATTCCATCAGCCCACAGCCGAACAGAAAATAATTTTGTGAGGTATAGCCGGCGATTTCCAATTGAGCAGCCAATGCGGCTTCGGCGACAGCCGTAAAGTCCACGCTGACGGTAATATCTTGCAAACCCACTAAGATGAATGGATCGTCGTGAACCCGGTGGCGATAATGACAGAGCAGAGTGCCGACAGTACGCTCGGGATGATAGTACAGACGACGAGGATATCCGTAGTCGATGAACAGCAGCGCACCGGCAGTCAATGGCTCGGCAATTGCGGCCAACCACGCCTCCAGCCGAGGAACATACTCGGAGGTATAGCCTTCCGGCAAACGCCAACCTAGTTCGTGTTCGAGATGCGCCACCGTTGTGGTCACCGCCGGATCTTCTGCACCCTCAATGTATCCCAGCCCGACGCCAGTCCAGGTCACCATGAGCCGGCGTGGCCCCTGAGGGGTGACGCGGAAGCATTCAGCGGGCAAGGCGTCCAAGACCTCGTTACCGAGGATAACGCCGCGAAACCCCGAGGTCGGCAAGGCATCCAGCCAAACCACCTGCTCCAGCAAATCGGGTACCCGTTCATGCAGGGTTCGACGCTGACGCTCGCGCAACTCGCCACTGAGCTCCAAAATGGCGTAGCGCTCGGGGAGAGCATCCTGCTTTCGAAGCTCTTTGAGGATATCAGCAGCCATGATGCCGGTGCCAGCGCCCAGCTCAAGAATCATGCCTCCCTCTAGCGCCTCCAGAATCTGTTGGCATTGACGGGCTAGACAACGCGAAAACAACGGCGACAACTCCGGTGCAGTGATGAAATCACCGCCGGCGCCGAACTTGCGGGTGCCAACACGGTAATAACCGAAATCAGGCGCATACAGCGCCAAATCCATGAAACGGACAAAAGGGATCGCACCGTTGGCCGCCTCGATTTCAGCGCGAATATGGTTGAGCAGTCGGGCGCTATGGGCGGCAGCGACAGGATCGGGAGCAGGCAGGGACTTGGATGGATCAATGGGCGAAATCATGAACGACAGGAACCGGATGACGAAACGCAAGAAGTGTAGTTTGGAGCTTTACCGCAGGCATACAGATCGCCAGGTAAGAGATGATCGAAGTGATTTATTATTTGCCTGTCCCTGGATGCAGTAGTCAATCGAAGGGTCAAACAGGCTAAAATCGTTTGTCATTATAAACCCTCAGCCTGGATACAGCACCGTGCGATGAAAACAACGATCACCTCCTTGGTATTGACCCTGCTCCTGTTCGTTGTGATGCCTGTCCAGGCTGAAACTCCAGCTTTAAGCCAGGACCCTGTTGCGACCCACGTCAGCGACAGCGTGGAAATTCCGTTACGTGCTGGTGCTTCCAATCGCTATAAGGTGATCGGCTCGGTGCGTAGCGGTTCTCCGATTGAAGTGCTGAAGGTGGATAAGGCCAAGGGCTATACTCAGATTCGCACCTCGGTAGGCGGGCGAGGCTGGATTCGGAGTGATCAATTGACGGATACGCCAAGTAGCCAGGAGCAATTGATTAGCGTTCGCCAGGAACTGGAAAGGCTGCAAGCTAAACATGCCGACCTTAAACAGCACATGGATGAAATCGTTGACCGACCGTCCGGGGAAAGTTTGAGTTATCCACAGCTTTACGAAGAAGCCCTGCGATTGCGTCAACAGTTGGCGCAATACCGTAAAGTGGCCTCCGATACGGTAGCGATCGATGAGCGCAACAAGACTCTGCAAGAGCGCACCGTTATGCTGGAACGGGAGCTGCAAATCGTGCAGCAGGAAAACCAGGCGCTACGCAACGACAATGACAGCATCCGATTTTTGGTAGGTGGGGTGTTACTGGGCGCCGCTTTGTTGATATCCGTCTTGATGCCGCGCATCCGAGAACAGCGCCGCGCGCAATGGAGTCGGTTGTGAACCGAGTAGGAGCGAGTGGTTAGGGCTGGTCAGTGAATAGTCATGAACACGCCGCTCAATCCCGGTCACCGCGTTCGATGATCACGCCCGCTTCCCGTGCATCAGCAGGTACGCCTGGCTTGCGCAGTGTCAGTCGTACCCAGGTGACCGCAAACTCCTGGCGTAACCGCTCGGCGATCCGTTCCGCTAGGGTTTCCACCAATTGAAAATCGCTGGCGGCGACCCATTCAGTAATGCGTTGCGCCACCGCCTGGTAATCGAGGGTAAGACTCAATTGGTCGGTGGTGGCTGCCGGACGAATGTCTGTGCCCAACTCCAAATCGAGGAGCAGTACCCGACGGCACTCGCGTTCCCAGGGATAAACGCCAATGGTTGTTTCGACCCGTAATTCGCGAATAAAAATGATATCCATGCTCGGTTTCCAGGCAATGACTCATCTGCTTAGTTCAGCATGGCTATCTCACCCTGTCCACCGCCGGTGGTAGTGCCGGCCTTCGAGATTTTTGACGACGACGCTCCTATGCTGCTCATAACGTTGTTTGTGATTTTCGGCTATCTCGCCGGCTCTGTTTCCACAGCCATCCTAGTCTGTCGAGCCATGGGCTTGCCCGATCCGCGCCGCGAAGGCTCACGCAATCCCGGCGCGACTAATGTGTTACGTTTCGGGGGCAAAAAGGCGGCAGCCATTACTCTGGCCGGTGATTTTTGCAAGGGTCTACTGCCGATATTGCTAGCGCGGTGGGCGGGTCTGGAGGAGATCGGGCTGGCATTGACCGCGCTGGCGGCATTTCTCGGCCATCTCTATCCGGTGTTCTTCGGCTTTGCAGGCGGCAAGGGGGTGGCGACCGCCTTCGGCGCGATACTTGGCCTGTCCTGGCCGGTAGCGCTGGCGGCGTTGACTACCTGGCTGCTGATGGCCTTCGTGGTGCGGATTTCCTCGCTATCAGCGTTGACCGCGGCTGTGTTGACGCCTGTTTATAGCTGGTGGTTCGAGCTGTCGCCCATCCAGAACCTGGCCATTCTGATCATGGTGGGGCTGCTGGTCTGGCGGCATCGCTCCAATATCCAGAACCTGCTGGCCGGCGCCGAAGATAAGATCGGCACGGATCGACCGGAAGGATGAGGCGTCATGCTTCAAGACCCCCCGCTTGGCCTTGTCTCCGAAATTCCATCAACGCCTGTTGGAAGCGCCGGTATAATCGCTCGGGCACTCGACCCTGAAACAAGATATCCAACGCTTCGAACTTAGCCTGTTGCGCCGGGAAATCACGCTTGGTGAAACGATCGACTCCATATCCTTTGGCCATAATCCGACCCATATCCGTCAGATTCGAGGTCTTATCGGCGCAGGACAGCGCTAGAATCGCCGGATCGTTCAACATTGCCAATCGTTCGCGGTAATGTTGCTGACGCGCTTCCCAGCTTTGTTGCTTATCCGGCTCCGAAACCGCACTGACCAGGGTCGCCACGCGTCGATTATCGATGGCTTTGGCCAGCCGAGGCTCGTCATAGCCACAATCTTCGATGATATCGTGCAAAAAGGCGGCGGCAATCAATTCATCCTGCCGAAGGTCGGCGTCCAGCAATAGCCAGGCTACCTCGGTCAGATGCAGGAAATAGGCAGGGCGATCTTCGCCCGGCGGCGCCTTGCGGCGCTGATTGCGGTGGGCGACTTCCGCCAACCGCATGGCGTTCGGAACCAGCATGTTGCAAGTCGTCATGCTCTTTGCCTTGGTTGGAAATATGCGTGGAAAAGTGTTGCCGCATTCCTCGCCGGCAAACTCGTTCCCCACTGACAGGTAAAAACCTTTATAATTTTGATTTTTGATTTTAGTTCGATTCTTCATTTTTCAACTATGTCATCCAGGTATTCACTTTCGTGAACAAAAAATCCAGCTATACCCACGAGGAATTGCTTTCCTGCGCGCGGGGCGAGTTGTTTGGCCCCGGCAATGCGCAACTGCCGCTGCCGAACATGCTGATGGTGGACCGCATCGTCCATATCGGCTCTGAGGGCGGCCAGTTCGGCAAAGGAGAGATCGTCGCGGAACTGGATATCCATCCCGACCTGTGGTTTTTCGGTTGCCACTTTATCGGTGATCCAGTGATGCCCGGTTGTCTGGGGCTGGATGCCATGTGGCAACTGGTCGGATTTTTTCTCGGCTGGATGGGGGGGCAGGGACGGGGACGAGCGCTTGGTTGCGGAGAAGTCAAATTTACCGGTCAGGTACGCCCCGAGGCTAGGAAACTCACCTATCACATTCATATGAAGCGGGTCATTTTGCGCAAATTGGTCATGGGTATCGCCGACGCAACCCTGGAGGTCGACGGTCGGACCATCTACAACGGCAAGGATCTGCGGGTCGGATTGTTCACCTCAACTGACGGCTTTTGAGGGGGTCACTCATGAGACGGGTCGTGATCACCGGTATCGGTATCGTATCCAGCATCGGCAACGATCGCTGGGAAGTCTTGGAAGCACTGCGGCAGGGCCGCAGTGGCTTGGAATTCGCCGAGGATTATCAGGAGCGAGGACTGCGTTCTCATGTGCGGGGAGCGCCGCACATCGATCTGGCGGCGCTGATCGACCGTAAAGTGCTGCGATTCATGGGCGACGCCGCCGCGTACAACTATGTCGCGATGCGCGAGGCCATCGCCGACGCACAGTTGCCAGACGACATGGTGTCGAATCCGCGCACCGGCTTGATCACCGGCAGCGGCGGCGGCAGTCCCCAGCATATCGTCGAAGCCGCCGATCTGCTGCGCAACAAAGGACTGAAGCGGGTCGGACCTTACATGGTACCGCGCACCATGTGTAGCACCACCACGGCTTGTCTAGCGACACCGTTCAAGATCAAGGGGGCGAATTACAGCATCAGTTCCGCCTGCGCCACCAGCGCGCATTGCATCGGCCACGGCGCCGAGCTGATTCAGTGGAACAAACAGGATGTGGTGTTCGCTGGTGGCGGCGAGGAGTTGCACTGGAGCCTGACCCATCTGTTCGACGCCATGGGTGCGTTGTCCACCAAATACAACGCCGCGCCGCAGACCGCCTCCCGGCCCTACGACGTCAGTCGCGATGGCTTCGTCATCTCCGGTGGCGGTGGTCTGGTGGTGCTTGAAGAGCTAGAACATGCGCGCCAGCGCGGGGCGCGTATCTATGCGGAGCTGATCGGTTACGGCGCGACTTCCGACGGTCACGATATGGTGCAACCTTCTGGGGAAGGTGCGTTACGCTGCATGCAACAGGCATTGGAGGGTGTCGATGAGCCGGTGGACTACATCAATACTCACGGCACCAGTACCCCGGTAGGCGATATCCGCGAATTGGAGGCGATCCGGGAAATGTTCGGTGCGCGCATTCCACCGATCAGCGCCACCAAGTCGCTGACTGGCCATGCCCTGGGTGCAGCCGGGGTGCATGAGGCGATCTATACGCTATTGATGATGGACAACCGTTTTATCGCCGCTTCGGCCAACATCGAAACCCTGGATCCGGGGGCGGAAGGTTTCCCCATTGCTCGGGAGCGAATGGACAATGTCGATCTGAAGGTGGCGATGTCGAATAGCTTCGGCTTTGGCGGCACCAATGCGACATTGGTGTTCCGGCGCTTTACGGACTAGGCGTGCTCTGTCCGATGGAGTGTCGCTGCTCACGGTAACCTCGCCATTTGTCCAGGAGAAGAAAGCATGGCCAGTATTCCTTTGCTTGCATTCGTCGTCGCCGCTTACACCGCTCTGATGTTGGCGATACCCGGTTGGCTGGACGCAGTGTTGGTGACTTTGCCCTTGCTATCTGGAGTCGTTTTGCCCTTCCGAGGTGGCGATTTGTTGCTGGTGATCGGCTTATTTCTGTTGTGCGTCGAGATTTACCGTGCGACCAGCAGTTCGACCGCCGCCATTCTCAACCATGTATTGTCATTGGTCGTGTTCATCATCGCGCTGATCGAGCTGATCGTCATGCCGCGCATGGCCAACATGACGTTTTTCCTGATTGTGTTGATGACCTTGAGCGATGTGATCGCCGGTTTTACCGTCACGATTTCCACCGCTCGACGGGATATTCAACATTCATCCTGATCCTCGAACTCCGATGGATACCATCGGAGTCCGCTTTTTCTCATGCCTCTCTCCGAATTCGCTTTGATCGACCGTTATTTCGCCGCTCATGCGCGGCGACGTCCCGATGTGGCGCTGGGCATCGGCGACGATGGTGCGTTGTTGACGCCGCCGGTGGATCAGCAATTAGTGGTCACGCTGGATACCCTGGTGGCGGAGGTGCATTTCTTCGCCGCCGCCGACCCGGAAGGCATCGGTCACAAGGTGCTGGCGGTCAACCTGAGCGATTTGGCGGCGATGGGCGCCACACCGGCTTGGGTGACCTTGGCGTTGACGTTACCCAAGGTCGATGAGACGTGGCTGAAGGCTTTTTGCCGGGGGTTGTTCGCGTTGGCGGATCGATATGGCGTGCAACTGATCGGCGGCGACACCACCCAGGGTCCGACGACGGTCATTACGCTGCAAGCGCACGGTTTTGCGCCATTGGGGCTGGCTTTGCGCCGCACTGGGGCAAGACCTGGCGATGGCATCTACGTAACGGGGACGCCAGGCGACGCCGGCTTGGCGCTGGCCGCCGCTTTTGGCAAGACGACGGTGGCCAGCGAGTATCGGGATTATCTCCAGAGGCGGCTGGAGCGACCGGAACCACGTATCGCGCAGGGACTGGCCTTGCGCGGTTTGGCCTCCGCGGCGATCGACCTCTCGGACGGACTAGCCCAAGATCTCGGCCATATCCTGGAACGCAGCGGAGTTGGGGCGCGATTGGCGGTGGACCAATTGCCTTTGTCGCCCGCGTTGGCAGCCAGCCTCGACCCAGAGGCGGCGCTTGGCATGGCCTTGGCCGGCGGCGACGACTATGAACTCTGTTTCACGGCACCGCCAGAGCAAACCGCTCGGCTGGAGTCTCTCGCTCTGCACTGGGATTGCCGCTGCACCTGTATCGGCGTGATCACGGCGGAACCCGGTTTATGGTTACTCCGCGCCGATGAATCCGTCTTTCACCTGCATCGATCAGGCTATAACCACTTTACTTCTCATGCCGGCAAATCAGACTAATTTCACCTGATCGTGACCGATAAAGAACCGCAAGCCCGCACCGCTCGGTAGTTTTTTACCAGACGGCCTCTCAATCATGCATGGCTTGATCAAGGGCTAAGTCGGTATTCGCGTTTCCCCGTTTAGCAGGCTTACCTCTTGGCCTTATCTTGCTGCTCAGTGGTGGATATTTCTCAACCACAGTTAAGTTACGCAAGCTCCCGCCAATATATCTATATCAATAATAATGCTTTACTGTTTTTGATGCACTGGAGCCGTCGCTTATCTGTGCGATAAACTATTTTTTATGGTGTGTATTTTACTGATGACGGTCATCCATTTTTACCATGAAATCACCTACCGCCTTACCGTGAAATACGCATTCACCGACAGTTTCATCCTCATTAATATGATCACACACGTAATGAAATATTCTCACACTGCCAGGAGGATATCGTCGTCTCTCATCAGAGACGAGCGGCTAGATGAGTCACTGGCCTGAAGCGCTGTAGGAATGAATGATCAGCCCTGTAGCAAGGCAGCTCTGCTTCAGTAAACAAAAACCCGAACCCCGTTCACTGCTCACTTGTTCAACCGCATCAAGTACATCGGGCTGAACTGCATCAAGCACATCGGAGATTCTCATGGCACTGGTGAAAAAGACCCAAACCAAATCCGGCCCGGCCGTTGATGAAAATGAAGATGCGGGCGACTCCACGGCTCACAAGCAGCAGCTCCAGCGGCAAGCCGAAGCCGAGCGCCGCCGTGCGCGCACCATGGCCAAGCAACAACAGGCCGCTGAACGCATCGCTTCCGCTACCACGCAGTTGTCCAGCGGCATCAACGAAGCCGCTTCGGCGGCGGAGGAGCTGAAGCGCTCTATGGATCAGATCGCCGCCGGCGCGGAAGAAGCCTCTGGCGCGGCCCAGGAATCGCTGCGCGGCGTAACGATGACATCCCAGTTTATCAACGACAACATGAAGGCAGCCTCCGTCTCCCTGCAGAAATCGGAAAATCTGCAAACCCTGACGGTGACTGTCAGCACGGAAATCGCCAAGACCGTCACCGCGGTCGGCGCAGCGGCCGAGCAACAAGCCGGCTCGGTGAAAATGGTTGCAGAACTGGAAAAACAGGCGGCCAACATCGGCGAAATCGTCAAAGCGGTCGCCCGCATTGCCGACCAAACTAACCTGTTGGCGCTGAATGCCGCCATTGAAGCCGCCCGCGCCGGTCAGCATGGCAAGGGCTTCGCCGTAGTCGCCGACGAAGTGCGCACCCTGGCGGAAACCTCGGAAAAAAGCGCCAAGGAAATTCAGGATCTGATCAAGCAGATTCAGGATGAAGTCCAGGTGGTCTCCGAAGGGATCAATCAGTCCGCCACCACCATCAAGGGCGAAGTTGAGAAAGGCAAGACCATCACCCAGCAACTGGAGCAAATGCGCAAGGATTTGCTCGTCATCATCAAAGGCGCACAGGAAATCAACACCGCTTCGCAACAGGCCAATAACGCCGCCCAGGACGCCCAGAAAGGCTCCGAAGCTATCGCCGCCGCCGCCGAGCAGCAGTCCTCCGCCTGCGAGGAAGCGGTCAAGACCGTGGGCCAGCAGAACCAGGCCCTGTCCCAGTCCGAACAGGCCGCTCAGGATTTATCCGGCCTGGCGGAAGATCTCAAGAACAGCACCAATATCACCAAGAGCGCCGAGGAAGTCGCGTCCGCCGCCGAGGAACTGTCCGCCGCCGTGCAGGAAATCAACCGCGCCTCCGTACAGATTTCCACCGCCATCGAACAGATTCGCAAGGGTGCTGTACAGCAAAGCTCCGCAGCGGAGGAATCGGCGGCGGCGATCACCCAGATCCAGAAAGCCGGGAAAATCGCTGATGAGCGATCCAAGGTCGCTGTAGAAAAAGGCCAGGTCATGTCCGAGCTACTGGCTAAGAACAAGGTGGCGGTCGACGAACTGGTGGAAGGCGTCCTCAGCGGCCTCAAGGAAACCCGCAAGAGCCAGGAGCAGATCAACGCGCTCGAACTGGTCAGCCGGCGCATTGACAAGATTGTCGACGCCATCACCACCGTTTCGATTCAAACCAACATGCTGGCGGTCAATGGCGCGATTGAAGCCGCGCGCGCCGGCGAATTCGGCAAAGGTTTCGTCGTCGTGTCCACCGACATCCGCAACCTGGCCCACGATTCGTCGGAAAACGCTGATCGCATCAAGGATCTGGTCAAGGCGGTGCAGGATCAGATCGGCGCAGTGCGGCGCGATCTGGAAAGCATCGCCACCAACGCCGCTGCTGAGGTGGAAAAAACCCGCGCCATTACCAGTAACTTGCAGACCATGGAAACCGACATGACTGAGGTGCTGTCCGGCAATCAAAGCATTGGCGGCAACGCGCTGAAAATTATGGATGCGGTGGAAGAGGTCAAGAAAGGCGTGGATCAGATCGCATCCGCCGCTGCTGAGGCGGAGCAAGCCGCCGCCCAGGCCGCGTCCGCTGCACAGCAGCAATCGCAGGGTGCCGAGGAGCTGGCCGCCGCCATCGAGGAAATCTCCTCGCTGGCTGACGAACTGCAAAGCGCGCAATAACGCCCCGCGATCAGTGGAAATCCTCTCGTTTCACTCCTGATTCAGGAGGTTTTCCGCTGGCGGCTCCCCTAGGCTCAGGAGCAAGAAGTTATGACAACTACAGTGGAAATGCCCGCCGGCGGCGCGGTGGCGGATCAGGCGGCGCAGACCGATGCGCGGCAATTCGTCACTTTCTCTGTCGGCAATGAAGTGTTCGCGGTGCCGATGGCTCCGGTGCGCGAGATCATCCGCGTTCCCGATGTCGTGCGTGTGCCGCTCAGTCCACCCAGCCTTGAAGGGCTGGCCAATCTGCGCGGACTGGTATTGCCAGTCATCAGCCTGCGCCAGTTATTTCGCTTTCCCGAACGCGAGTACGACGATGCAACCCGGGCGCTGGTGATCGATTTTGGCTCGCCAGCTGGCTTTGTCGTCGACCGCGTCGCCAGCGTCATCACCGTTGAACTGGATCAGATTGAAAACGCCGCCGCCATTCAAGGCACCATCGATTCCGACTTGCTGCTGGGCGTGATTAAAAACGTCGGCGGCCATGAAATGGTGATGATCCTAGATTTTGCCCGGCTGATCAAAACCGAGTTCGCCACCCTGGAGCGACATGCCGCCCAGTCGACAGCCACAGTGGCGCAGGGTGCGGCAGTGCAGACTGGCCTGAACACCGTCGGTGATAGCAGTGATGAACTGCAACTAGTCAGTTTCGAAGTCGCTGGCCAGGAATATGCCGTCGCTATCGAACGGGTACAGGAAATCGTCCAGGTGCCTGAACAAATTATCCACGTTCCCAAATCTGCTTCCCATGTCCTGGGCGTTATTACGCTCCGTCAGCGGCTCCTGCCGCTGGTCAGCTTGCGACGTATGTTCGAACTGCCGATGGAAGCGCTTAGCGAACACAACCGAATTGTTGTGGTGTCGCTCAGCGGCGCTGACCACCTGACGGTCGGCGTTGTCACTGACACCGTGAATGAGGTGCTACGGGTCAACAACCGTATCGTAGAGCCGATGCCAGCCCTGCTGGCGCGGCATGAAGACGTCGCGGAAATCACCGATATCTGCCGTTTGAACGACGGTAAACGGCTGGTTTCCATTATCTCAGCGGAAAAGATGTTTGCTCACCGAGCGTTTCACGAAGCGGCGGCGGTGGTCAACGAGTTGCGCAAAGAGCACGAGGAGGCGGAACAGGCGGTGGAAACAACCCAGAATGTCGTCGGCGAAGACGAACAAATGGTCGTGTTCCGGCTAGTCAAGGAGGAATTCGGCGTACCGATCGAATCGGTTCAGGAGATCGTGCGGGTGCCAGAGCAGTTGACCCATGTACCTAAAGCACCCTCGTTCATTGAAGGGGTGATCAACTTGCGCGGCACGGTGTTGCCGGTGATTGACCAGCGCCGCCGGTTTGGCCTGCCGTCGATGGAGCGCAACGACCGGCAACGGATCATGGTGTTCACCATCAACGGCGTGCATACCGGCTTCATCGTCGATTCGGTCAGCGAGGTGCTGAAGATTCCGCACCAAGCCATTGAGGAAGCACCGCATCTATCCGACGAGACTTCGCGCTTGATCCGGCGGGTCGCCAATCTGCAGAAGCAAAAACGGATGATCCTGCTGCTGGATATCGACAAGTTGCTGGAAGGCGGCGAGATGAAAGCGCTTAAACAGGCATTGCAATAGTCTAGTGCTCCATCCATGCTCAATGTAGGTTGGCGCTGAGCATAGCGAAGCCCAACAAGTTTTTTATTTCAATAAGTTGTGATTATCAACCCAACCCGCTTAGCGCTTTTAATTGGGTCGCGCACGCCATACGCACCCTACTTAGGTCCTGAACTATTGCTCTCGAAGCATATTGATAGATAACTAGAAACATGAGCGATATCAAACTTCTAGTCGTTGATGACTCTGCCCTGATGCGCAAGCATCTGGTCAACCTGTTCCAGGCGGAAGGTGGTTTTGAAATTCGCACTTGCCGCACCGGCCTGGAAGCCTTGCAGGAATTGCCGAGGTTCCAGCCCGATGTCGTCACGCTTGACATCAACATGCCGGAAATGGACGGTCTGACTGCCCTAAGCCATATCATGGTGAAACATCCCTGTCCGGTCATCATGGTGTCCTCGCTCACTGAAAAAGGCGCGATGGCAACCTTCGAGGCCCTGAGCATGGGCGCGGTGGACTATATCTGCAAACCAGGCGGCACCATCTCCCTCAGCATTGAAACCATTCATAAAGAATTGATCGCCAAGGTGCGGACAGCCGCCCGCTCCAAAATCCGCAAGAGTCGCGGGTTGGCCGAGCGCATCCGTCAGCAGAACCGGATGCAAGATGGAATCGAGCGCCAAAAGCCGGCGGTGCGTCCCTGTCGCGCCACCGCAGGAGTCGTCGTCATCGGCGTTTCCACGGGTGGACCCCGGACGCTGGAGGAAATCCTGCCTCGATTGCCGGCAGACTTCCCGTGGCCGGTCGTCGTCGCCCAACACATGCCCGCCAATTTCACCGGCCCCTTTTCCAACCGCATGGGCGCGCTCTGCACGATGCCGGTGCATGAAGTCACCAAGCCCACGCCGATTGAACCGGGAACGATCTACATCGGGCGCGGCGGCGCCGACGTCATCCTGGGCAAACGAGGGACCGGTATTTCCGCTGTGATTCAACCGGAGAATCCCAATTACCTCTGGCATCCCTCGGTGGAACTGCTGGCGCGCAGCGCCTTGGACCACTTTCCGGCAGACCAGATCGTTGGCGTGATGTTGACTGGCATGGGCTATGACGGCGCCGACGCCATGGCGGAAATCCGCAAGCGCGGCGGCAAAACCATCGCGGAATCGGAAGAAACGGCGGTCGTGTTCGGGATGCCCGCGGAGCTAATCAACCGAGGCGGCGCGACCGTCACTGCGCCCTGCGACCAGATCGCCAAGCATTTATTGAACTGGCTGCGTTGAGGCTGCCGGCTAATGACAAAGGTTGAAGAGCGATGAGCCTGATTAAAAAATCCCAGGATATTTCTCCTCCAGTTTTGGAGGAAAACCGTCGCACACCACGCGATCGCGCTGGCTTGTTGAGTCAACTGGAAAACGATGCGCCGGACATCCGCCGCTGGGCCGCCCTGGATCTGGTGGAATTCCCGGATACGGCAGAGGTGCTCTGCGCCCAACTGGCCCAAGAAACCCAAACTCCGGTGCGCGAGGCGTTGTTGACGACCTTGATCAAGATCGGCAATCCAATCGTTGTCAATCGATTGATTCCTTTGCTGCGCAGCGAGGACGCGGCTTTGCGCAATCTGGTCATCGAAGCCTTGCAGCAGTTACCCGAGGCCGTCGCGCCCCACATGAAGGAGATGCTGCGGGACCCGGATGCCGATTACCGGATCTTCTCCATCAATGTCCTGGATAATCTGAAACACCCCCAGGCGCCGGCCTGGCTCCAGGAAGTGGTCGAGAAGGATGACAATATCAATGTGTGCGCGGCCGCCGTCGAGGTGTTGGCGGAGGTCGGTTCTGCCGAGGTAATTCCTGCGCTCAGCACCCTGCCCGAGCGCTTCGATAACGATCCTTTCATGGAGTTTTGCGTACAAACCGCCATTCGTCGTATTCAGGGAAATGGTAACCGTATCTAAATCTCCGCTCCCTACCTGGAACCACTCCACTTGAATTCACCTGCGGCGCCAACCATCAGCGAAGAGGAATTCCAGAAATTCCGGGATTTCTTTTATCGCAAAACCGGGATCTACTTCGAGGAAAATAAGCGCTATTTCGTAGACAAGCGCCTGATTGAGCGCATCAAAGCCACTGATAACGAAACATTTCGCAACTATTTCGTCATGCTGCGTTTCGAGACCTCGGGTAAGGAGCTGCAACAGCTTATTAATCTGATGACGGTCAACGAAACCTATTTTTTTCGCGAGGAGTATCAGTTCACTTGCCTGGTCAAATCCGTACTGGCGGACATTCTGCCGCGCAAGCGCTGTGGCGAGCCGATCCGCATCTGGTCCATTCCCAGCTCCTCCGGCGAGGAGCCTTATTCGCTGGCCATCTACCTGCTCGAATACTGGCCTCAGGTTAACGCATACGATATCGAACTGATCGCTTCCGACATCGACACGGAAATTCTCAAAAAAGCGCGCCAAGGCCGCTACGATCAACGCTCCATTTCCCATTTACCCGCGCACCTGCTGCACAAGCACTTTACGACAACCGCCAATGGCGCCTACCAAATCAGCGATGACCTACGTAACTCCATCGATTTCACTCAAGTCAACATTACCGACCTGAATCAAATGCGCATCTACCGCAATTTTGATGTGGTGTTTTGCCGTAATCTATTGATTTATTTTGATGATACCTCGCGGCGCATCGCGGCGGAGGCTCTGTTCAACGCGCTACGCCCCGGAGGTTTTATCTGTTTGGGACACTCGGAATCCATGAGCCGCATTACCCCGCTATTCAAGATTCGCAAATTCCCGGAAGCCATCATCTACCAAAAACCGCTGCGATAGGAGCCTGTCATGAAACGGGTTTTAGTCATCGACGACGCTACTACGGTTCGCATGTACTACCGGCAAGTGCTGGAAGCGCAAGGTTTCGCAGTGGAAGAAGCGGCCAATGGCTATGAAGGACTGGAAAAAGCGCTGATGGAAAGCTTCGACTTGTATATCGTGGACATCAACATGCCAAAAATGGACGGTTATACGCTGCTGCGCTCCATCCGGCAGGAACCGGCCATTTGCGCAACGCCCGCCATCATGATCAGCACCGAGGGCCAGGTGCAGGATGCCAACGCCGCCTACGCCGCTGGCGCCAATCTGTACTTCAACAAACCCGTCAAGCCGGATGTGCTGGCCTTGACCGTCCGCATGCTCACTGGGGAGAAACCCACATGACTCCCTTACTGGCTCAATTTATCGCCGAAAGCCGCGAACAACTGGAAATGACCAGTGCCGGCCTGCTGGCGATTGAGAGCAACCCCAATGATCTCGACAAGCTCAACGAAATCTTCCGCGCTGTTCATACCATCAAGGGCAGCTCCGGGCTGTTTGAAATCCGCCCGGTAACCGTCCTGGTTCACGCCGCCGAGGACTTGCTGGATGCGCTTCGCTCCCAGGAAGTCGAATTTGACCGGTCGATGATTGATCTCTTGCTAGACGCTTTTGATCAAGTCAACCAGTGGCTGGAGGAACTGGAGCGCCATGAAACGCTTCCCGAAGGACTCGAAAGTCGAGCGCGCGAACTCGGTGGACAATTGCGGGCGTTTCTCAACCACCGTCAGGTAGAAACGGTCAATGAGGAGACCCTGACCGCGCCAACTTTCACGGAGCTGGACTGGCTCGGCCAGTTTCCCGAGCACGAACGGGCTGCGCTGTACAGCCAACGGGTCGCCGACGAAGGGCCACTGACCGTCTTTCGCTATATTCCCGATGCACAATGCTTCTTCAGCGGCGAAGATCCCTTTTACCAAGTGCGACAGATTCCTGGACTAAGCCTGCTGGCCATTGTGCCCACGGAACCCTGGCCGTCGCTGGCGGAAATGGACGCCTACCACTGCATTCTACGTTTCGAAGGCATAGCCAGCGCAGCGCATGGCGAATTAGCTGAGTTGTTCCGCTATGTGCCCGAGCAAACAGCGTTATTGAATATCTCGCCCGAAGCCCTGGCGGTTCCCGTAGGCCGGCCCGATGAAACCGTTCATGCTGAATTTGTCAACGAAGGATTGACGCTGGCGAACCAGGAGGACTGGGCCGGTTTACGGGGAGCCGTGGAAGGTCTAAGGGATAACTATGAACCGGAAACCTGGATGGCTTCGGCGCTGCGCTGGCTGCAGCGGTTGCTCGACTCAGCGACGCCGGATCTAACCGCCGTGTGCCGTCTGCTGGAAGCGATGCGCACCGGGCAAAGTCCTGACTGGCTGGCCGCCTTGGCTCAACCGCTTGCGCAGACTGCTGATGCCGCGCCGGCTTCCGCACCGGCGTCGCGGGCGTTGGCGTTGACTGCTGAAGAAGAATCAGCGTTCCAGCGGATTGTCGCCGAACAAGCGCGATCGCTCACGCTGCCTACCGTGCCGGAATCCTGGTCAGGCCGCATTTTGTCCATCTTTACCTGCCTTAGTAACGTGTTGCGTTACGTCCAGCGCGCCGACCTGCTGGAGGAGCTGGAAGAAACGCGCGAGACGGTGCTGGATACTCACGACATAGAACCCCTGAAAAACCTGCTAGGGCATCTGGTTGATGCAGAAGATGCCGCAGCAGACAGCGCCCAGGAGCTTTCCGACTCTCCTGGCGCAGCCACAGAGGTCTTTAAGGCCATCACGCCTACCGAAACAACGACGGGTTCTGAAAAGCAAATCGCCAAAATCCTCAAGATCGATCAGCACAAGGTTGATCGCTTGATGGACCTGATCGGCGAGCTGGTCGTGGCCAAAAACGCCTTACCCTATCTCGCCCAGCGGGCCGAAAAAATCTATGGCGTGCGTGACATGGCGCGCGAGATCAAGGAGCAATACGCGGTAATCAACCGCATCGCCCAGGACTTGCAAGGCAGCATCATGCAGGTGCGCATGATGCCGGTCGGCCAAGTGTTCCAGCGCTTCCCGCGCCTGGTGCGCGATCTATCGAAGAAACTGGACAAAAAAATTCAATTGATCATCAAGGGCGAAGACACCGAAGCAGACAAGAATATTATCGAAACCCTGGCCGACCCGCTGATTCACATCTTGCGCAACAGCATTGATCATGGGATCGAGCCGCCAGAAGAACGCTTACTGGCGGGTAAAGCCGAGGAAGGCGCTATCCGGGTGAACGCCTACCAGGACAACGACAGCGTAGCGATTGAAATCAATGATGACGGGCGCGGCGTCGATGCCACGGCGGTCAAGAACAAGGCGGTACGGCGCGGTCTGCTCACCGAGGAGCAAGCTGAGGCCATGACTGACCATGAAGCGGTTCAGCTGATCTTTGCACCGGGTCTGTCCACGGCTGAGCAGGTTTCCGACATTTCCGGGCGCGGCGTGGGCATGGATGTTGTGAGAAATTCCATTGATCGAGTCGGTGGCGCCGTCACGGTCAACAGCCGACGCGGCGCAGGCACCGACATTCGCCTGACTCTGCCGTTGTCGATGGCGGTCACGCATGTGATGGCAGTGGAACTGGATGGCAAACTGCTGGGTATTCCGATGGACCTGGTGGTTGAAACCGTGCGCCTACCGCCAGCGGCGCTCTTTTCAATCAAGCACCGGGAAACCTTCGTGTTACGCGATCAAGTGGTGCCCCTGGCGCGGCTGCGGCGCCTGTTGAGCATGGATGAACCCGCAACCGGTGAGGCGGCGCTGGCGACCCTGGTCGTGAAGGTTCAGGGGGAGAATATCGGCCTGGTGGTGGATAATTTCCGCGAAGGAATGGAAGTGATCCTCAAACCGATGGAGGGTGTTTTAGGTAGCCTGCGGCAATACGCTGGCACTGCGCTGCTGGGCGATGGTTCAGTGATGCTGGTGATTAACATCAAGGAGCTGCTGTGATGCCGATTGAATTTATGCGCAATGTGGCTAGCCTCAAGGGCGTTTGCACGGTTGAGGAAGCGGAACCGTTGTTGGAGTGGCTACAAGATCAACAACGAGCCAAGGTCAAGCTCAAGGAATGCACGCACATCCACACGGCGGTCTTGCAAGTGCTATTGGCAGCCAAGGTGATGATTACACTGCCGCCTGAAGACCCTGATTTAGCGCGATGGTTGATCTCGGCGCTACGGGGTGCGCGAACTCCCATCGCCCCGCCCAGCAGTGAGTAAGGGATGACAAGTACCCGGGCCCGAAGGGCCTCCTGCATGCTGATCGCTGATTATCAAGGAGTTAGCATTGAAAACGATCTTTTTAGTGGATGATTCCACCACCATGCTCATGAGCCTGAGCGAAATCCTGCAAAAAGCCGGTTTCCAGGTCGAAACCGCCTCGAACGGTGCAGACGCCCTCAAGCAATTCCAGGACGGCCTCAAGCCTGACCTGGTTATTACCGACCAGAATATGCCAGGGCTCACTGGTATCGAGCTGATCCGCGAAACCCGCAAACTGCCCGCTTTTCGCTTTACGCCGATTCTGATGCTGACCACCGAATCGCAACAGGCCAAACGCCAGGAAGGCAAGGCGGCTGGCGCGACCGGTTGGCTGGTCAAACCAGTGGCCGGGAAAGACTTGCTGGCTGTTGTCAAACAGGTTTTGCCTGGAGCCTGAGAGGCGCCATGGACCAAGCATCGAAAATCCATGCCGCCCGGGTTGCTTGGGAAAGGCTGAAAGCGCGGCTCATCCAGCCGTTGCGGGCTGTCCGATCTTTTTCTGAGCGCATGCGACTCAGAATGCACAGCTGGAAGCGAGCGCCGCTCTCAGAAGCAGCGTCAACACCGCATGACAACGCCGAGTGCCGCGCTGCCCTCGAATATTCCTGCAAATTCACTGAATCTTTCGACGGCTCGCTGCGCCAAGTGATTCGGGAAACCGAACAGTCCGCGTTTGACATCGTCTCGCGAGTCAAGGATCTCGATCATACAGCTACCCAGCTGATCGATTACATGACCAAAGCCGATCATGACACTCTGGAGATGCAGGATCAGATCGAGCAAAGCACTCAGATCATCAATCGCATCAGCGATTTCATTGAGCGATTGCCGACGAAAATCGAAGCCGAACACCAAGGTTCACTCGGTCTAGTTGAAAAAATAAACGCCATTATGCGCTTGGGCGAAATGGCGGAAACCATCAAAGATATCAGCCGGCAAACCAATATGGTGGCCATCAATGCCTCGATCCAGGCGGCGCACGCCGGTGAGCATGGCAGAGGGTTTGCCGTGGTGGCCGATGAGGTGCGACGTCTGTCCAGCCAATCCGGCCAGGCCGCCGATCACGTCACTCATGCCGTCAGCGAGATTCACTCGGCGGTTCACGCTTACATGGACGAACGGCTGCAACGCGACTTCAGCGATGATTTACGCGAAGCCGCTCATGTCGCGGAGTCGGTGCGTGAACTGGAAGCGACTTATGCCGACATGAAGCAGTATTACAAGACTCTGCTGACCGTGATCAAGGAGTATAACGTCAGCATGGCCAACGCCATCGTCGATGCGTTGGGCAATATGCAATATCAAGACGTGGTGCGCCAACGGTTGGAGCGCATTCTCGACGCTCAGTCGCGCTTTCGCAACTTGTTGCAAGCCGCTATCGATGATACCGCTTTAGCTTCATCACCATCATTTAAAGATGAATTGGAGCAACTGCTCAATAGCTATATCGATGAGGAAAATCGGCATGGCAATTCGGGCGTCGCAGGCGGCGATGGAGAAGATGCAGCGCCAAAGATCGAGTTGTTCTGAAGATAACAAATCCAAACCGGTGATCCTTCATGACCGAATCCACTGATTTTAATTTGTCGCATTTTATCGAAAGTCACCAGGATAAATTATTGGAATCCTGGATGAAAGGACTGTTACCCGAGTGGCGGAGAAAGCACCCCCAATCAGTCGATGAAGACACCCTGCGCCGGCAATCGCGCCAGTTGCTTGATGGCCTGGCCAAGCTGCTGGCCGGGCAGCTCACCGAATCCTGGGAGCCGCCGCTGGATCACTCCATCACCCTGCTGTTGCGCAATCTCTCCAGCGCGCGCGTCAAGCAGGGCTATCGCGCTGCCGACATTGCGCATTATCTGGTCACGCTCAAACGGGTCCTGATTCATGCCCTATTGCAAGAGAATCTAACCGGAGACTTAAGTCGCTTTGGCGACTTACTCGCTACCGTCGAAATTGCGACCGACAGCCTGACGACCCTCATTTACGAGATTTATGCGGAAACCCGCGAACGGATCATTGCTCAGCAAAGTTTGTCACTACTGGAGTTATCCACACCGGTGGTACGGCTATGGGACCGGGTGGTGATGGTGCCATTGGTCGGAGTCATCGACACCGCCCGGGCTCGGCAAGTGACCGAGCGCCTGCTGGAATCCATCGCTAAATTCGAGGCGACCGTGGCCATTATCGATGTGACAGGAGTTCCGATCCTGGACACCAGTGTGGCAGGTCATTTGATGAAAACCATTGCCGCGGCCCAGATGTTGGGCGCGCGGGTCGTCATGACCGGCATCAGCCCGGACGGTGCGCAAACGCTGGTTAAGCTTGGGGTGAACTTTTCCGAGATTCCCACCCGCGCTACGTTACGCGCTGGCGTCGCGGAAGCCTTGCTGCTGGTCGGTAAACGGATTCTTTCGATCAAGGAGGAGCAATGAAGATTCCGATTCTGCGGCTGGGAGAAATTCTGTTGACTTCGATTCAGGTGGATTTAACTGACGCCGAGGTTATGGAATTCCAAAGCAGCGTCCTACACACCATCTCTGAAGTCGAGGCGCGCGGCCTAGCGCTCGACATCACCGCTATGGAAGTGGTCGATTCTTTCATGGCCCGCACCATCAATGACACGGCCAGCATGGCGCGGCTGCTTGGCGCGGAAGTCGTGGTGTGCGGGATGCATCCCTCGGTGGCCTTAACTCTGGTCGAAATGGGGCGTGGCTTGATCGGTGTGGATGCGACCTTCAACTTGGACGAAGGGCTGTCCCGTCTGAGAAAACGGATTGCTCAGCGTGGGGATAGTATGTTGGGAGAGGACGATCGCCATGAACGCTCCAGTTGAAGAGGTGGTCTACATCGTTCCAATCCTGGACTCGACGGACGTGCTAAAAGCCCGGCAAAGCGCCCGTGAACTGGCTGCTCGCCTGAAACTCGGCAGCGCTGATCAGACGCGGTTGGCCACGGCGGTCTCGGAACTGACCCGCAATGTTCTGCAATACGCCGGGCAGGGCCAGTGCAAGATTATCGATGCCTCCAGCGATACCCAGACACGCATCACAGTGGTCGTCGAAGATCATGGGCCAGGTATTCCCGATATCGAACTGGCCATGCGCGATGGCTACAGCACCAGCGGCGGGTTGGGCGCTGGCCTGCCGGGCGTTCAACGCTTGATGGATGAATTTCATCTCATCTCCCAGTCTGGTCACACCTGCTTGACCATCACCATGAGTCGCCCGCGCCTCGCGCTTTAACTCACGACGCACCTTAGCATTCATGCCCATTTTTGCCCATGTCCCGATCATGCAAGAATTTCATATCGCTGAAGCGCGCCGCGCCGCGCTGCTGATGGCGCTGGACCTCGGGCTAAAGCGCACCGAGGCTTATTATGTCGCTACGGCAGTGAGTGAGCTGGCCACCAATCTGTTCCTCCATGCTGGCGGAGGAGATATCCAACTCAGCGTGGTTGCACGCTCTAACCGGTTGGGCATCGAGGTCATCGCCCAGGATGAAGGGCCGGGGATTGCTGATGTGGCGCTGGCCTTGAGCGATGGATTCACCACTTCGAATGGTCTGGGTTGCGGCTTGCCAGGCGCGCAGCGATTGATGGATGAAATGGAGATTGATTCCGAAGTGGGGCGGGGAACGCGCATCCTCGCCCGGAAGTGGGGTCCTGTGCTTCCTCAGGATCGCGAGCCAACGTCTTCTTACCAGGTTGTGGAAAATTGATCGAACCCAATTGGCCAAACAATACCCGATTTTCTGGGCGGGATGACGCCACGCATCAGCCCCTGGCAACTGTCGGCGCCGTGACCCGGCCCATCGCCAGCGATGCGCTGTGTGGCGACGTATGCGCTTGGTGGTGGCGGAATCAGAACCTTTACCTCAGCCTAGCTGATGGTTTGGGTCACGGCGAGTTTGCCCGTGAAGCGGCGCTGGCAGCGATGGCCAGCGCACAACGCCAGCCTGCTGACACCTCATTGTCCGACATCATCGCCCGGTGCGACGACGATCTCCGCGCCACCCGCGGGGTAGCGATCGGGTTGGCGGTGGTCGATGCGACCGCACAGACGGTGAGCTTCTGTGGCGTGGGCAACATCCGCGCCCTACTGATCAATGCGACGCAACATCGACGCTTCATCTGCGGCTATGGAATTGTCGGGGCCGGTTTCAAAAACCTGTTTATCGACACACAGCAATTTTTTCCAGGCGATATTTTAATGATGGCCAGTGACGGGTTGCCTGAACATTTTGTCGTCTCTGACCCGCTTTCAGAGAGTTCCTGCAGCGCACAACAGCTGGCAGAGGCGCTTCTACAAGAGTGGGCGGTCGAAACCGATGATGCCGCTGTCCTGGTCTATCGGGCGCCAGCATGCTGAGCGAATCTGTGCGTGTCAACACGTTCCGTGAAGACTACATCCGGTTGATCAAGGATTACTGGCTGCACGGCAGCGAGGAACACCTGATTCAGGCTGCGGAACTGGGCAAGCGCTTGGTCCATGAAGAATTACCTCCAGAGGAAATCGGTGAATTTCAGCAGTTCGCGCTTATCGAGTTGAAGCAAATTGCACCCGCGACCTCCTTGGACGAGGTGGCGAACCGGCTCACACCACCGCTCATCGAAGTGCTGATGGCCTATGGTCTGGCCTTTCGTCAGCAACTTCAAGAACACTATGAGCTCATGGTGGGAAAACACCTGGAGCAAGCCAGCAGGCTCGAAGCGTTAGGGACGCTATCTTCGGGTATTGCGCATGATTTCAACACGCTACTGGGCGTGATTCTCGGCTATACGGAGATGACCCTAGATCGGATACCCCACGACAGTGTCGCACGGCAAAACCTTGAGCAAGTGATCATTGCCGCTCAGCGCGCGCGCGATCTGGTCGCGCGTATTCTGGCTTTTGGTCGGCGTGACGATCAAAAGCGCAGGACTCCTCAGCGGATGGCCGACAGCCTGAACGAATGTTTGACCATGCTGCGGTCCATGTTGCCGCCCAGCGTGACCCTACACCTCCATATCGATCAGCCGGAGATCTGGGTGCTTGGCGATGCCAGCGAACTGCAACAGCTCATCATGGACTTGACGGTCAATGCCATCGATGCGATGGCGGAACGGGGTGAGATTCACTTTTCACTCGATGCCATAACGCTTGATGCCGATACCGGGCAACGCTGGCCCGATCTATCGCCGGGCGACTATGTGCGCTTTCGCATCCGCGACACCGGTTGTGGCGTTTCCCCACAGATCGCCAACCGGATTTTCGAGCCGTTTTTCACTACCAAGGACGTTGGCGAAGGCACCGGTTTAGGTTTATCCGTAGTGTATGGCATCGTCAAGCGTATGGGGGGTGCGATCAGGCTGAACAGCGAACCTGGCCAACCAGGCGCCGAGTTCGAGATTCTCTGCCCGCGTTACGCAGGGAGTGAACCATGACGGTCAACCTGGATGCGCAGCGCCTGGTCACCAGCCTTCTCACGCATACTCGCGAAGGGATCGTGATCACGGACGTCGAAGCCAACATCGTCGAGGTCAACAATGCTTTCGGTGAACTCACCGGCTATTCCCGCGCAGAAGTGATCGGGCGCAATCCGCGGTTCCTGCAATCGGGTCACCACTCGCCAGAATTTTACGTCGAATTGTGGAAAACCCTACTTGAGCAGGGTTATTGGCAAGGTGAACTGCGCAATCGCCGCAAGGATGGACGCATGCTTGCCGAACGCATGAGCCTTGCGGCGATTACCGACGCCCACGGCGCGACGACGCATTATCTGGGCATTTTCTCCTGCATTGCGGCATCCGAAAACAACGAACGGCATCTCCAGCAGATAGCCTACCATGATGCCTTGACCGGCCTACCCAATCGCCTGTTGCTGCTGGACCGTCTCGAAAACGCGGTGGCCCGCGCCGACCGCCAGAATAGCTTGTTAGCCGCGTGCTACCTTGATCTCGATGGTTTCAAACCAGTCAACGATCTGTTGGGTCACGCTGCTGGCGATCAGTTGCTGACCATGGTGGCGGAGCGTCTGCATCATTGCGCGCGCGCCAGCGACACGGTGGCGCGCCTGGGTGGCGACGAGTTTGTGGTGCTCTTGAGTGGTTTGACGCGGGTGGAGGAGTGCGAACCCATGATTCAGCGGCTACTAAGCGTACTGGCCGCACCCTATCGGGTGAGTGACCAGACCTGCGAGGTCACCGCCAGCATCGGTGTCGCGCTCTACCCGCTGGATGGTAGCGATGCTGACACTCTGTTGCGCCACGCTGACCAAGCCATGTATCTGGCCAAACAGGCTGGTCGCAATCGCCATGTCCTGTTTGACGCCGAGCACGATCGGCAGGTTCGCGCACACCGGCAACAGCTGTCCCGGATTGAGGCGGCATTGATCGCCCATGAGTTTTGCCTGTATTTCCAACCCAAGGTGGATTTATACCAGGGTGTGGTGATTGGCGCCGAGGCGCTCGTGCGCTGGCAACACCCCGAGCAAGGTCTCTTGCCGCCCAGCGCGTTTCTACCCGTGATCGAAAATCACCTGCTCATGGTGAAACTCGATCACTGGGTATTTGCCGAAACCTTGAACCAAATGGAACGCTGGCAAATGCAGGGGTTACCGCTGGCCATCAGCATCAACATCTCTGCAACGACCTTGCAACAGACCGGTTTTCCCGACTGGCTGGCGGAGCAATTGGCTGAGCACCCACGCATCCCGCCCCGATTCATCGAGCTGGAAATCGTGGAAACCGCCGCGCTGGATGACTTGAAACACGCCCTGCAAGCCATTGAAAGGTGTATTCAACTGGGTGTTAGTTTCGCACTCGACGATTTTGGCACCGGTTACTCATCCTTAGCCTACTTTCGGCGTTTTCCGGTGCGCACACTGAAAATCGATCAGTCGTTTGTGCGTGATATGTTGGTAGATACCGAAGATATGGCGATCGTCGAGAGCGTGGTCAACCTGGCGCAAGCCTTTCAGCGAATGGTGATCGCCGAGGGTATGGAAACCGCCCTGCACGGAGCTGCGTTGCTGCGTTTGGGTTGCCACTGCGCCCAAGGTTATGGCATTGCTCGACCCATGCCTGCTGAAGCGCTTCCGGACTGGGTGCGCGCCTTTAAGCGACATCCGCTGTGGTCAGCTAGTACTGAGCCTGAAACATTGCCCTTGCTTAGGGTCGAGTCCGAGCACCGCACCTTGGCGCGGCAGGTCGATGATTTTCTGCAGGGTGTTTTCACTCATACACCTGTTGTTGGCGATGAGCGAGCTTGCCGCCTTGGCCGTTGGTGTACGTTACAGGGGCGCTCACTGTATGGGCGCCTGAGCTTGTTTCAATCCATCGAACTACTGCACCATCGGTTCCATGCGCTCGCACAAGAATTGATTGATTTACATGAGTTGGATTCAAAGCTATCAACCAAGAGAATTCCAGAGCTTTATGCCGTATGTGACACGCTGATCGAACAGCTATATCGCTTACAGCAAGAATTATCAACTAATTTAATTAGATCATAAAGTTAGAAAGGCAATTAACATGGCAAAAATACTTGTCATCGAAGATGACACGCAATTCTGTCAGATGCTGGCACAGATGTTGATACAAGCCGGGCATGAGGTGGAGACCGCACTCAATGGCGTTCTGGGTCTGGAGCGATTTCGCCAGAGCATCCCTGATTTGGTCATTACCGACATTATGATGCCGGAAAAGGATGGGATTGATGTCATTGTCGATATCAAGCGTCAAAACGCGGAGGTCAGGATTATCGCGATCTCTGGTGGACGGCGAGCGATTACCCCACAGTTCAATTTGGACTCCGCGGCGTTGATAGGGGCTGTTCAGGTTTTAGCCAAGCCGTTTAATCGCGAGCAATTGCTGGCCGCCATTGCAGCGGCGCTGGAGTAAGTTCGCTTTCCTGTAGTCGAGCGCTTCACGCCTTAGCCTTGGCATTCGATCTTCACGACAAAATCGCGCGCCTCGGCGGCGATGTCGGCAGTACTGCGAGCAGAGCGGGCCACGCGATCTTGGCAATCCACCCCAACCGCCTCCAGGAAACTGCGCGCCAAGGCAGCCTTGATGGCGAAATTGACGTTCTGTGGAATGTCGCCGGTCATCTCGTGAACGCGCGCGGCATTCAGCTTGGAGCTGACCACGCCCACGACGGCGCCATCGCTATCCAGCACGGGGCCACCGCTGTTGCCGGATTGAATCGGCGCTGTGAATTGCAGCGAGCGGGTATCGTCGCCAGGGCCGATCAGCGAACTGACGTTGCCGGTCGTCACTTGCGGTCCCGAACCGAGCAGCCCACCCAACGGATAACCGATCACGATCACCGCCTCGCCGAGTTGCGCTTGCCGCCCGTCACGGAAGGTCGCCACGCCCGGCCATGGCTTCTCGGCCCGCAACAAGGCTAGATCGTTGCTGGGATCAGCGAACACCAACTCCAGCCGGCAACGCTGGCGTGGCGAGCGGGCCAAGATTTCACGAGCACCCTCAATGACATGGTGATTGGTCAGGATATAGCCCTCCGGGTGGATGCAGAAACCGGTGCCGCTGAATGAAGTCAGGCCGGCAGACGGTTGCGGACCACGCCGCGCTCCTGGCCCGGTGCTGGAACGTTCCTCCGATGGCGTGGGCGGCGCCTGCAGGCCGAAATGTGTCGCCAAAGCCGGTAGGCCGGCGGCGAATCCTTGCCCCACGGCGCGGAATTTCCACTGGCCCTGATGACGATACAGTTCCGCCATGATCATGGCGGTTTCGCCACGGCCGGCTGGCGGCAATGGAAACAGGAATTGGGGTTTGTCGGCAGCGTCAGTCAGCCAGGCGCGAATCGCGGTGAAGACGCTGAAAGTCGTGCCCGGCGGCATGCCTGGTTTGACCGTCAGCACGATGGCGATCCGAGTGACGCCAGCCGGCGCGGCATCCAGTTCGATGCGGAACGCAGGGGGATAGCCGGCAAAGGTGACTGAGCCATCTGAGGAACGAGGCTGTTCGGCGCTGACTAGATCGGACTCAGCGCGCGCCTGCCCATCAGCGCCCAGCAATACCGCTCCGATCTGGGTTCTGGCCTCGAAATCCTCGCGTGGTTCGCCGCTGACGCCGACCACGACTCGACCGGCGCCGATTGGTTGATTTTGTCCTGGTTGCAGTTCGCGCATGAGTCATTCCTCACCTTTCTTCTAGTATTCTAATAGCACTTTCCCGCTGAATTGCATGACCACGAAGATGCCCTTGAATACCTGCTCCTCGATTTCCGCGGCAACCGTACCGGAACAGCACGGCACGGTGATCGCTGTGCGTGGTAGCGTGGTGGACGTCCGTTTTCCCCAGCAGTTGCCGGCGCTGCGGCAACAATTGCGTGCGGGACGAGCAGGATCGGTGATCATTGAGGTCAGTGCCCATTTGAGCGCCGATACGGTGCGTGGCATTGCCTTGACCCCGACGCAAGGCTTGGCGCGCGGCGCTCCCGTACACGATAGCGGCAGTCCGTTAACCGTGCCGGTCGGGCCAGAATTGCTGGGGCGGATGGTCAACGTGTTCGGTCAGACGATTGACGATGGTCCCTCGCTGGCCAACATGGAGCAACGCTCGATTCACCAACCGCCGATTCCCCTGGCGCGGCGTCGGATCGGTCTGGAGATGTTCGAAACCGGCATCAAGGTCATCGACTTGCTGTGTCCGCTGGAGCGTGGTGGTAAAACCGGCTTATTCGGCGGCGCCGGGGTCGGCAAGACCGTTATCATTACCGAATTGATCCACAACATGATGGGACGCTACCAGGGGGTCAGTCTATTCTGTGGTATCGGCGAGCGTTGCCGCGAGGCCGAGGAGCTATCTCGAGAAATGCGTGACGCCGGCGTATTGCCGAACGCCGTACTGGTGTTCGGTCAGATGGACGAGCCGCCGGGGGCGCGTTTTCGGGTCGGTCATGCCGCGCTGACCATTGCCGAATACTTTCGCGATGTGGCCCGTCGCGATGTGTTGTTGTTGATCGACAATATCTTCCGCTTCATTCAAGCAGGATCGGAAGTGTCGGGATTGATGGGGCGCATTCCGTCACGAGTCGGCTATCAACCCACCTTGGGTACGGAGCTGGCGGAACTGGAGGAGCGGATTTGCAACGCCGCTGGCGGATCGATCACCTCGGTGCAAGCGGTTTATGTGCCGGCCGACGATTTTACCGACCCGGCCGCCGCGCATACCTTCGCCCATCTCTCCGCTTCGCTGGCGCTATCGCGCAAACGGGCCAGTCAGGGTTTCTATCCAGCGGTGGACCCGCTGGCTTCCGATTCCAAATTGCTGACCCCGACACTCGTCGGCGAGCGTCACTATCGGATAGCTCAGGCAGTGCGGCGGACCCTGGCCGAGTACGAGGAGCTCAAGGATTTGATCGCCATGCTAGGGCTGGAGGAGCTGTCGCTGACGGACCGCCGTACCGTCAACCGCGCCCGGCGGCTGGAGCGCTATCTGACCCAGCCGTTTTTCACCACCGAGCATTTCACGGGACGCTCAGGCCAGAGTGTGCCACTGCCGCAGGTGCTGAACGACTGTGAGCGGATACTCGATGACGGCTGCGCCGACTGGCCGGAAGCCGCGTTGTACATGATCGGCGAGCTGAGCGAGGCGCGGCGTTGATGCGACTGAAAGTGCTGACCCCAACCCAAACCTTGATCGATGAACCGGCGATTCGGATTCACGCCGAAGGGTTGGAAGGCGCTTTCTGTTTACTGCCGCGTCATCGCGACTGGGTCGCGGCACTGCTGCCGGGCATCGTCGGTTTCACCACTGCTGAGGGCCAGGAGCGGTTTCTGGCGGTCGATCAGGGGGTACTGACCAAACGGGGCGTCGAGGTGTTGATCGCGGTGCGGCGCGCCGTGCGGGAAGATGATCTTGCACGCTTGCGGCAGGTCGTGGATCATGAGTTTCGTCGGCTCGATGAGCAGGAAAAAATCGCTCGCAGCGCATTGGCCCGCTTGGAAGCGGGGATGATTCGGCGCTTTCTGAAGTTGGGAGAGCAAAAGATTTGAGCGCCAACGATAAGCACACCGGCATTCGCCCTCTCCCCTCGATGCCTTCTCGCGAGAGAACAGGAGAGTCCCTGGCCGAAAAACCCCTGAAAAAACCTGTCCCTCTTGAAGAAAGAGCGGCAAGCAGGGAGATTGATCCTTTAGCAGAACAGGTTGGATACCAGGCGACCCGCAAGCTACGGGCGCGTCAGTCGGATCGACCCAGCGTCTGGTTTGGACTCGGATTGTTTGGCATCGTCGGCTGGTCGGTGGCATTGCCCACGGTGTTGGGTGCGCTGCTAGGTGTGTGGTTGGACCGGAACTGGCCAAGCCGGCATTCTTGGACCTTGGCGTTGCTGGCCGCTGGGCTGGTGCTCGGTTGCGCAAGCGCCTGGCAGTGGTTGCGCAAACAGCATCCAGAGGATCGGAAGCGACGGGATGGTTGAGCTATCGATGGGGTTACTCGCTGCGTTGGGCGGCCTGGTATTGGGCCTGTTTTACTTTACTGGCCTGTGGTTTACCCTACGCCGATTGCCAGACCATCCTCATCCCGCGTTATGGGTGGCCAGCAGCTTTCTATTGCGACTGGCGGTCAGTCTGATCGGATTTTACGTCATTCTTGGTCCAGATCGCAGTCTGGCCCGGTTGGGGATCGCCCTTTTGGCGTTTCTAGTGGTGCGCATTCTATTGACAAACCGATTGAGACCCGCATCCAAGTTTCAGTCGTAAGCCGTTCAAATTCAATGTATAGAGCTGTAAATATTTAAGTTTCAAAATGAACTCCCGATCGATTATAAGATATTTTATTTTTGTTGCTTTTTTTATAGTATTCTTGATGATGATCAAAGAAATAACTTTGAAAAAAGGAATAATCGGGTTTTTGACACCGGATGGAATCGAAAAAAATTTAGTCGATATTAGTTCTTTTAGCATGATTAATTTGTATTATTCGACAAAAACAAAAAAGATTGATCTTGAAAATATTGAATCCGAAATTCAACTTCTTGCTGGAAAAAAGCATCGAGTCATACTTGATATCACTTCGGTTATCGCTTACATCGCTGAATCGGATAAATTGAATGGTTTTATTGAAGCTAGCGATGGGTCTAAACACAAGAAAATTTTTCCAGCACTTAGAATTAACAAAATAAGGCGGATCGTTTCTGACAAGGAGCTTCATCAACGACTCTCTGGTTTTGGAAAATTCGTTCACCATTATAGAAATAATATTAGCGCTATCTTTCTAGTCGATGAGCCCTATCTCAATGGCATCCCGAAAGACGAGCTTGAACGTGCAAGCAGGACTGTCAAGAAGGTGCTAAAAAACGAGCAAGTTGAGAATATGCCCATCGGCATTATTTTCGCCGCTGGCATGTTTAATAAGCAATTCGCGACCTATATTTCCCGTCAAGCGAATGATTATGTTCTGAAAATAGACGACTATTATATCAAGAATAAAGCCTTAATCGATGCAGGTGCCGATGAGGAAACCGCTCGCCAATTTTCCGATTGGTTGGACATCATCCAATCGAAGAGACTGACAACTTATGATTCTGCTGGCAATATGTATATAGAAGGCGGCATTCCAGAAAATATAGATATCGTTGGGTTCGATTTCTATCTGTCGACTCTGTTGCTGGATTTTTTATACGAAAATTCCCTTGACTGGTTCGCTGCGGAAAATTTGCACCTGGCTTGCAAGCAATTTGTTGGTTCCCATATTTCCGAATTACGTCAGCAGTTATCTTTTTTCAAAGATGGCCTAGTTTCATCCGGAGATGCTTCAAGACAGCATGATCGAGACTTGTTAGATTCGATGTATGAATGTCGTATGGGAGCGATTCTCTCTTTGTTGAAGCAAGAAATCGGCAAGAAAAAACAGATTGCACTGATGCTGATTGGTGAGTCCTCCAATAATGGACTCATTGAATTTGACCGAATTGGAGTACCTGAACCAGGACAACCCAAGCTTTTAATTGAATCCAGAGTATTAGATGAAATCAAACGTTCAGGTAATTATTACTGTCGTTATCAGAGAAAATTTGCGGCTGGACTCATGTATTTCACTTATCAAGGCACCTTCGATAAATCTGTTCAACTCAATATTGGTGGTGTCAAAAATATGCCCAGTGCTATGTCATATATCGAAGAGTTATCCAAAAAAGGTTGTTCATATTAAATATGAATATTTATTATTTCTATTAATTAGAAATCATCTGTATCGGAAAGGTGCAGGAATCGTATGACCATCAGCCCTGATCAAACTGTATTTTTTACATTCGGTTTCATCCATATCAACGCCACGCTGTTATTCACCTGGCTGGTCATGGCGCTATTGGTGCTGCTGGCGCGCTGGGTTACCCGTTGCTTGACTGATGATGCCACGCTATCGTCCTGGCAGAACCTGCTGGAAGTGCTGGTCGAGGGCATTCAACAGCAAATCCGCGATGTGACCCATCAGGAACCGGCGCCTTATCTACCTTTCGTCGGCACGCTGTTCATTTTCATCGCCACCAGCAACCTGCTGGCGATCGTCCCTGGGTTTGAGCCGCCTACCGGCTCGCTGTCCACGGCCAGCGCACTGGCGCTGTGCGTATTCGTTGCGGTACCGCTCTATGGTATTCAACGCCGGGGCTGGCGGGCGTATCTGAAGGATTATGTGGAACCGACCCCTATCCTGCTGCCTCTCAACATCATCGGTGAATTGTCTCGCACCCTGGCGTTGGCCGTGCGGCTGTACGGCAACGTGATGAGTGGCGCCGTCGTCGGGGCCATTTTATTGATCATCACACCGCTCTTGTTTCCGGTGCTGATGCATGCGCTGGAGCTGCTGACAGGGATAATCCAAGCCTATATCTTCGCCGTGTTGGCGATGGTCTACCTTGCCGCGGCGACCACTGCGCACGATGTTTCACCCCACCCCCCCGATACCGCTACCTCGCAGGGCGAAGGGGGGGTCAACGAACGCTGACGGAGGAACTTTTCCCAATGGATGCCACGCTTCTCATCGGCCTCGCCTCGATCATCACCGCGGGTCTCACCATCGCCATCGGCACGATCGGTCCAGCCCTGGCAGAAGGTCGAGCGATCGCTCAAGCCTTAGCCGCCATCGCCCAACAACCGGACGAGGCGGCCACGCTGAGTCGCAGTCTGTTCGTCGGTCTGGCGATGATTGAATCGACCGCCATCTATTGCTTCGTGGTCTCGATGATCCTGATTTTCGCCAACCCATTCTGGAACCACTTCATCGCCGTTGCCGGTCAATAACCATGCAGATCGATGGATTCACGGTCGTCGCCCAGCTGATCAACTTCCTGGTTCTGGTATGGCTGCTGAAGCGCTTTCTCTACGGACCGATCGTCCAGGCGATGACGGCTCGCCAGCAGAAGATCGCGGCGACGCTGAATGAAGCTCGGCAAAAAGCCGAACAGGCTGAAGTCGAGGCGCAAAAGTACCGGACCCAATGCCTTGAACTGGATGCGCAACGCGAGGCATGGCTGGAGCAAGCGCAACAGGAGATCGCAACCCAGCGTGAGGAATGGCTGACCCAGGTCCGATGTGAGATTGACGCCCAGCGTGAAGCATGGTTGGCCGCTTGGCAGCGGGAGCGGACGGAAAATCGACATGCCCTGCAACAGGAAGCGACGCGCCGCCTGACCGACGCCGTTCGCCATGCCTTGCGCGAACTGGCGGACGCCGATCTGGAGCAGCGCATGCTCGAACCTCTGCTAACCCAACTACGCGCCCTGGATGCCAGCGAGCGCGCGACGTTGGCGCAGGCGGCGCTGGGAGGTTGCACCATCAGCACCGCATTTCCCCTGGATATCGCCTTGCAGCAACGTTGCCAAACGGCTCTCAGCGAACAGTTGGGAACCGGAATCACCTGGACCTTCCATCAGGACCCGAAGGTCGCCTGCGGCATCATTCTGGAAATGCCGGGGCACCGCCTGGCTTGGACCCTAGACAGCTATCTGGATGGTTTTAGCGATGCGTTGGCCAAGACCCTGCGTCTGCCAGCAGCCCATGCCAGCGATTCGGTGATCTGATTTGAATCTCGACTTGTTCGCCTCGTTTGACGCTGCGTTGGCTGCCTATCGTCCTACCCTGGCAGCCGTGGAAACCGGGGTCGTGGAACAGGTCGGCCAAGGCATCGCCCGAGTCAGTGGCCTGCCAGGGGTGGAGTCCATGGAGTTGGTGCGTTTCCCCAACCGAGTTCTCGGTATCGCCTTCAACCTGGACCCCAAGGAAGTCGGGGTGGTGTTGCTCAGCGATAGTAACGCTCTCAAGGCCGGTGATCCCGTCGAGCGTGTCGGGCGAGTGGTGGACACCCCAGTGGGCTTCGAACTATTGGGGCGGGTCGTCAATGCCTTAGGCGAGCCGCTGGACGAAGCCGGCCCGTTGCTCACCGCCGAGCGGTCACCGCTGGAACGCCCGGCTCCGGCGATCATGCAACGCGCCCCGGTCAGCATCCCGCTGGCGACCGGTATCAAGGTTATCGATGCGGCAATTCCCATCGGGCGTGGCCAGCGAGAATTGATCCTTGGCGATCGCCAAACCGGCAAAACCGCGCTGGCGATCGACACGATTCTCAACCAGGCTGATCAGAATGTCATCTGTGTTTATTGCGGCATCGGCCAGCGCGGCGCCGCCGTAGCGCGAGTGATCGATGACCTGCGTCGGCGCGGCGCATTGCGCTACACCTTCCTGGTGGTGGCCGCCGGTGAAGATCCGCCCGGTCTGCAAGTTCTGACGCCTTATGCCGCCACCAGCATGGCGGAGTGGTTCATGGCTCGGGGTCATGATGTGTTGATCATCTACGATGACTTGACCCGCCATGCCCAAGCCTATCGGGAATTGTCGCTGTTGTTGCGCCGCCCCCCCGGTCGAGAAGCCTATCCCGGCGATATTTTCTATCTGCACTCACGGTTGTTGGAGCGGGCGACGCATTTGCGCCCAGAGCAGGGTGGCGGCTCGCTGTCGGCGTTGCCGATCGTCGAAACCGAGGCGCAAAACCTGTCAGCCTACATCCCGACCAATCTGATCTCGATTACCGACGGGCAGATTGTCTTGTCACCGGAACTGGCCCGAAAAGGCATCTTGCCAGCGGTCGATGTCGGTCAATCGGTGTCACGGGTGGGTGGCAAGACCCAACTACCCGCCTATCGAGCCATTGCCGCCGAATTGCGCTTGGCTTATGCACAGTTCGAGGAGCTGGAAACCTTCGCGCGCTTTGGCACCCGACTGGATGAAGCGACCCGTCGAACCATCGAGCGTGGGCGTCGGGTGCGGGAGGTGTTGAAACAACCACCATACCAGCCTTTGCCGGTCGCCGAACAAGTGGCCGTATTGCTGGCAGTCACCGAAGGCGTCTTCGATCCGATCCCATTGGAACAGATCGCAGCAGCGGAACAGACCGTACGTACGCAGGTGGTGGCCCGTTGTCCTGAAATCGGTTCACGCATCGTCTCAGGATCGCTACTGAGCGCTGCGGACCGAGATACCTTACTCGCCGTGGTGCGGGTCGTGGTCGCTGGTTTTGCCTCTGACGCGACCATGCAAGCCTCTCTCCCGCTGGGAGAGGGTTAGCGGGAAGGGCCCGCACGATGCTCACGCTGGAAGCGCTACGCCACACCCTGGCCACGACCGAGGAATTGCGTTCTATCGTGCGCACCATGAAGGCGTTGGCGGCGGTCAGCATTCACCAGTACGATCGAGCGGTCACTGCGCTCGCGGATTATGATCGCACCGTGCGGCAAGGTTTGGCGGCGCTATTGCGTGAACAGGCAGCGGAAGTGCGGGCGCAGAGCATGGTGTTATCGAATGCTACCCTGGAAACTCCATCTGTCGCTGGTCATCCGTCGGCGATTGGCGCGGTGGTATTCGGTTCCGATCATGGGCTGTGTGGTCGTTTCAACGAGGTGTTGGCCGAACAAGTGGCTTCGACTCTGCACAATCGCTTGGAAGCGCGTCGGTGGCGGATATTGGCGGTTGGTGTCCGGCAGGCAGCAGCGTTGGAGGAGCAGGGCTTGCCGCCCGAGCAATCATTCTACACGCCGAGCGCAGCCAGCGCGATCCAACAAATCATGCGCCAATTATTGCCGGTGTTGGAACAATGGCGGACGGCGGGCGTAACCGAGATTTTGTTGTTTTATAACCGTCATCGCGGCGCTGATAGCCATGAGCCTACCCAGGCGCGGTTGTTGCCGCTCGATCCCGATCCTGATGGCTTGGATCATGAGGCCCTTCCAGCCAGGCGTTCCCTGCCCGGCCATGCCGCGGACCGGACCGAGTTGTTGGCGGCATGGTTGCAAGAATGGCTGTTCGTGGAGTTGTTCCGGGCCTGCGCTGAGTCACTGGCTAGTGAACACGCCAGTCGTTTGTTAGCCATGCAAGCGGCTGAACGCAATATCACCGAGCGGCTGGCGGAACTGAACGGGGTCTACCGCCAGCAACGTCAGGAAGCGATTACGGCTGAATTGCTGGATGTGATCGCTGGGTTCGAGGCGGCGAAGAATGCCTGACAAGCGCGCCCTTCGGATGAATCTGTCGGGCAAGGCGGCGCTTTTGCTGGACCGACCGGGCTACCTGACTGACGAGTTAATTTGCTGATCTCGACGCAATCGCTCTAGAAACCATCTTCTCAACGTTGGGTTCCATTTTATCGGGCAGCAATGTTATCTCTGGATGGGCTTTTGCATAGACACGGAAGATTTCATCGGCAAAAGCTTGGCCGATAGCCGACACGCCTTCAAAGTCGAAAATCACATAATGAAAGCGTTCCACACGTGCCAGCAACCGTTTCGCCTGCGATCTGGAGATCAGTTTTTCATTGCCGTATTGAGCCAAGCGCACAGGAATGACCGTTTTGTTGAATTGAAATTTGTCAGGTCCAGCATAGTCGTCGAACACCGATTGCATCTGTCGCGCCGAATCTCGCTTGATGAGCATATAGACTGTCGTACCGTCTTCCTCTCTGGAAATAGGCGACTCAAGAATGAAATCGAAATCGAACGTGTCATCGTGGCTAAACTGGATTCCGCACGATTGGATTTCGAACTCATCGAACACTCTGGATGTAAAGAAGATGCCTTCGCCGGTATGGTTGTCGGGGTCAGTGGTCAACTTGCCTTTAGACAATTCGAAGAGGGCTTGCCGCTCGTCGCTCAAGTTACACAACCGCTTAATTTTTTTGAATATACCTTCACCATTATCGACTACAACCATGACTATTTTTTCTTTATCCCGTGTAGCGGATAGATAAATTTTTGCTCCGCCCGAGTGGTCAATAACGTTATTGACCATTTCGGTAAAACCATAATGGCATATGTCAACAATGTTTTCGGGCAACCCGTCGAGTACGAAAGCGTAGTGATTCCGCCAGATGCTGTCCTCTGCAAAGTCTTCGGTCAGAGGAAATAGCGATTTGTATTCTCTTAAGTCGCCAAGAAAATACCTTTTTCCTTTACCGACGCCGCTCGATTTTAACCAGCCTTCCGTTTCCAGGCGTTTTATGTGACTGTTAACCGCTTGAGGGCTGATCGAGAAGATAGTGGCGATATGTTTTGCAATATCGATGGGATGGTGCCTGACGTCCCTAACGATTTGGCGGCGAATCTGTTCACCGCGTTCTTTATTGCTCATACGCTATCCTTTAAGGAAATCGTTTTCTTAAAGGATAAAGAAATGTTTCTTAAAGGACAAGAAGCCGAGCCAGTGAATCCGTCAGGCAAGGCGGCGCTTTTGCCGGACCGACCAGGTTCTTGAGCGAGGGGTAAGCCGTCATGCCGCGCAGGTGAACCGAACCAGCGCCAGCGCCAGCGCAAAGAGGTAACCGTAGGAGAAGCGGTCAATCCGCAACACTCTGTCGCCGCGTCGCGCACGCCATGCGCCAAAGCATGCCATGCAGACCCCTACCGCGACAGGCGTAAGCACGAGGTTGACGATGCGCGAGAACCCAGCCGATATGAGGTGATGTGGAATGATCAGGAGGCTCAGGCCACCGATCAGCGCACCGAACAACCCATAGCCCAGAGCCGCGAGCCAGGGATTCGGCGGCCTTCGGAAGGGCTCCGCGAGAGAGTGAAGCCCGAGTTCAACGAGCGCTTCGCCAAGAACTTGGAGCAAGAATTCCCCAAGCAACTCAAGTAAGAACTCAATCATTGGCGCTACGCAGACTTCCGGCGTTTCCCATGACGGCTAACGGGCTAGAGATGTTGTTTATTTGAGTAACCATGCAACAATTCGGTGATCTCGACCCTAACCGCAGAATACCACTTCTTGTAACCTAAACTCTGAGCGTATTTATGCAAGCTGTGCTCGCGCCACTTGCGAATATCGTCTTGTGAATTCCAGTATGACAGGGCAACTTCAAATCCATTTTCCGAAACAGCATGGAATTCCACGCAACCGAACTCATGAATGGCTACCTCTCGCAAATTTGGAGCCAATGAGAAATATTCCTCGTCCAGCTCCGCAATTTCTGCTCTGAAAATCACAATATACACAGAATACTACCTATTCTTAGCCCACGGTTAGTGAACTCATCGGGCAATGCGGCGCTTTTGCCCGACTACCGGGCTTGTTCAGCATTTTTCATTGAATCCAGATACAGAGTGTCCGGACAGATGTCTTGCTCATGCGGCCAGATAACAGTCCCATCGCAAGCTATCGATTTTGTATGGTTGTTCGCCAGAAACGGTCAGCTCCCAGTTTGCCATGAGTTCCTCTTTATGCAATTCAACCCACGCTTGGAGCAATTTCATTTTTGAATTTGGATACTGCCTTCGAGCACCGTGCCTTCGGGGATTTGCACAATTACCTCACCATCTTGGTACTTGACATGGATGTAGGGCAATTTGTGCTGCTTGTTGTCCATGAAGTACCTATAGATGATTAGACCGTAAGACATCGATATTGATGGCATCTCTTCACCTGACCGCTTTTCTGCCCGACAAGCATTCCTCTTGGCTGAACCCGTCGGGCAACGCGGTGCTTTTGCCCGACCTACCGGGCTCCACGCTGGTTATGTTATACGGCAGATTGCAACCTCTCGATTGAGATTCGTTCCTCATCTTACCAGGCCCAACACCCTGAGTAACAGGGCTGGCAGGAGAGTTACATTTAGGCTATCTATCGTAGTCACAATGTTTTATCTTGGCAACAAATGTTCATTTACCCCCTGCACTATTGGATGTTTCAGGAGCGACAACTCCGACTATTGACTGCTCTGACGGAATAGGAGGCCCACCATGCTGTCTTGACCGTGTAGAAAGTCTAATCCGCTGACAGGTCAGGTGGGCTTGGCCTGCCCGATTTCCGTCATAGAGTCGGATCGTCAGGCTTGATATGATCATCCGTCGCCAACCCAACCCGCCTTTGATCATTCTTATTGTCTGCCGTCGCTAAAAATGCTTTGCTGCGAGTATGACCTCCACTCCTCCTGCTGACCCGGACATTCCCTCACTTTGGCAGTATGTCGCCAGCGCCGACTATCGCCCCCCAGCCGTGACGATGGAACATACGGTCAGAACCGGATTGAGCGCCTTCTGGCAACGCTTGCGCACCGAAACGCCAGCGCCGGAAACGCCCCTGAAAACCGAAGCGGAGCTGCAATCCATTCCGGACGCTTTATTGGAACAAATCGCCCCTCCACTGGACGGCGGACCTGCCGCACTGGCGCTGAACGAGGCGCTCGCTGCTTGGTTGGATAAAGCGCACCCAGATCAACCCGTAGTATTCGTGATCGACTCCCCGCACGGGATTCATACGGCTGTTCTGCAAGCATGGGCTGGGATGCGCGAATGGCGGGTTCTGCATCCCCCGACGGCGAACCAAATTCTCGAGCGGGAAACCGACTGGATCGCGAGCTGGTCGGCAGACTCGGCGCCCTGGGTGTTGCCTGATCTGGAACGCTGCTATTTGCGGCATGCCCATGGGTTGGCTCTGGTGCGGCGTTTGCTGGATCAAGCCTGTTCCGGTGCGCTGGGACGTGGTGTCATCGGCTGCGATAGTTGGGCTTGGGCGTTTCTGCGCCGGGCTTGGTCCGGCGCAATGCCGCCTGCGCTCACTCTCCAGAGTTTTGACTGGCGCCGCTTGGCGCGTTGGTTCCAGAGTCTCGCCGACGGATCGAGCATGGATCATTTGGTCTTTCGCCAGGCCGATAATGGTGATTATGTGCTGCCACCGCCGGAAAATACCCAGAATGAATCAAGCGACATCAGTGACTTTTTGCGACAACTGGCGGCTTACAGCACAGGTATTCCCGGCATCGCCCATATGGCTTGGCGCGCCAGCCTGCGCACGATTCCCGACGAACCATCCGCAGACCCTAAAACGCCCAAAGAATCCACTGAACAGCCAATGACGCTTTGGGTGACACCGTGGCGCCGACTCAAGCGACCAATGCCAACAACCGGCCTACTGCGCGAACATGCCTTCGTCCTACATACCTTGCTGCTACACAATGGCCTGCTGGCTGAATGGCTATCACAACTGCTGCCTTTATCCTACCCTCCTGGTCTGACGATGCTATCTTGCCTGGAAACCGCCGGTTTGGTGGAACAGCAGCATGACGGTTTCTGGCGCGTCTCGCCGCTGGGTTATCCCGTAGTACGATCTTTTTTGAAAAGCGAAGGCTATCTGACTGACGATTTCTAGGAGCCGGTCATGAGCAGCGATCAAGCTGGAAATTTCGCCGCACTGTTGAACAGCCTCACCGAGACCGCCATGGTGCAGATTGTTTTGATCGTGGCCGGCGCTTGGTTGGGCATCATTCTGACACAACATTTCCTGCCGATCATGGCCGGCAAGTTGTCTGGCCGAAATCGTCTGCACCTGCTTGCCTCGGTGCCGCTCCTCCGGCTCTGTGTGATTGCAACCGCCATCCTGCTGATTCTCCAGCGCGTGATCGAACCGACTTTGGAGAATCTGATCGGTTTGCTGGGAGCATTGGGTCTAGCAGTTGGTTTTGCCTCCAAGGATTATGTCAGCAGTCTAATCGCCGGCATCGTGGCGTCCTACGAAATACCCTACCGACCCGGCGATTGGATCGAGGTCGATGGCACTTACGGTGAAGTGCGCGCCATTCGCCTGCGCACCGTGGAGATCGTCACGCCCGATGATACCGTCGCCTATATCCCGCATTTGCAGATCTGGAATCAGGCTGTCTTGAACGCCAACGATGGTAGCCAATACCTATTGTGCGTAGCCGATTTCTATCTCCATCCCTGCCATAATGCCGTCTCAGTGCTGCAAGTGCTCCGCGACGTGGCTTTGACCAGCCCGTTTCTGCAAATCGAACGGCCCATCAACGTGATCGTGTTGGAGAAACCCTTTGCTACTCACTACCGCCTCAAAGCCTATCCCATCGACCCCCGTCAGCAGTTTCATTTCATGACTGACCTGACCGTACGCGGCAAGGCGGCGTTGCTCGAAATCGGCGTGGAATTCGCCGCTATTCCTGCCGTCGCCAATCCAGTGGGGTGAATGGCCGGCGTTCCGCGCTACGCATTTCCGGTTAAAGCGTATGGAAAGCGATGCGGGGCGGTTCACCATGCAGCTTTAGATCGACATGAAACCCGTTTTCGTCGAGCAGAATGTCATTCTGTTGGCGAGAACCTGTCTGACTGGAAAGAAGCTTTCCATCTGCGGAATAGAGCTGTAGGACGACATTCAACCAACGAATATGTGCGTCTTTTACGATGGGTATTCCAGCCTGATCACACGCGCTGGCCAATTGAAAATCCTGTTCGTGAAAAGGCTGCTTGTCAGCATCCAGCAGCGTTATGCGTAAACGCCCCACCCTGATGTCTTGGCACTGAACGTAGAGCAATACATCGTTCGAAGGATTACTCGATAGTAAGCCGTACAGGACGAATGCGCTAACCATACCCACCACGCTCAAGAAGATGACGATGCGTTTCATCATCGGATGACTTCATAGATATAGTTAATATGGTCCCGCATGGCGGCGACATCCTTTTTTATTCCCCCTCTGGCGAGCAGATCTGCTTCAATAGGCGCCCAGTTGATATCATTTTTAGTGTAGATTTGAGAATCACGAATTGATCCAAACATCCCATGATAGACTCCTACCCCGATTTTCAGGGCATCGTCCCGGGGTCTAGCCGGATTTCTGAACGATGAATTCAATTTCAATGTCAGATACGCCGCGACCACAAAATCTTCCAGATCCTTGTGGCGAATGGCCAGCTCAGTGCCATGAATAATACATTGATAGTTAGGTGGAATCCTCACTTCGTTCGTGCTCGGATCGAACAAAGTATATCGTCGGGTAAAATCGATGCCAGACAGAGGATGCTTTCGATCTAGAAAGCGTTCTATATAAATATGAGTTAAGAATTTTTCAAATTCACCCAAATAATTCGCTTTATTAGTAACATCTTGATAGGAATCATTGGACAATTGGCCTCGGCCGATGGTGTCACCGTCGATTCCCCACTGCTCTAAGGTAGATAGGCGTTTTTCCTCGGCGGCATAAATCTGAGTCACATATTTTTTTGCCAATTCGGCTTTGACTCGTGGATCGGTTTTCATGCTATTTTTCAGCAAATCGATCGCGAAGGTAATCGCATCAGGAACAGGCTGAAATTGACTGTGTTTCTTGAGTCGATCTAAAGCATTGTTATCATCATCGGATATCCATCCCGTCCGCAACTCTAGAATCAACAAAAGCACCGATTTCGCGTCCATGCTTTGCAACTGAGTAGGCGTTGACGAGTTGATGATCTTTCGCGCCTCGTCATCCCGGCTGCTGTATCCAACCGAATCCAATTGCTTTTTTATCACAGCTGCAGTCATGATTATTTCCTCGCTCGTATGAGTCGTTGCCGGTATGTTTTCGATATTTAAAGCCTGTTTTGACGATTTAAGCCTTGGTCAGGCGATAGCTGTTGATATTGAGGCAGCAATCATACCAAACGACATGAATTGCATATTATTCAGTATGTTTAGCGCGGCGTCATGGTGACGGAAGGATTATCATGCCAAAGTGAACCTAGCAAAATAATCTCATGGCGATTCATCTTGGACTGGATTCTCCATAAATTATGTGGGCATAGAGTCGATAGGGTCACGGCTAGCGTGAATGATGCTTTTGCGAGGTGAACCCATCATGCTTCGATAGGTCACATTCAGGCAATCCGCATCCACCGCAAAACGACTTCGTGAACGATACCACCGCTTGCAAGCCCGCTCACCCGCGCACTTTAGGCTGGGTCTGGTTAGAATTCTTCGGCTCCATGAACCTGGCCATTACCCTGCTGGTGGTGATCGCAGTCGCCTCGGTGATCGGCACCGTGTTGCAACAAAACCAGCCTTATCCCGACTACGTGCTGAAATTCGGACCGTTCTGGTTTGAGGTCTTCCGCCAGTTGGGTCTCTATGATGTCTATGGCGCCGGCTGGTTCATCGGCATCCTCGCCTTCCTGATCCTCTCCACCAGCGTATGCATTTATCGCCAAGCACCGATCCTGTGGCGAGAAATGACTCGATTTCGCACGCTTGTCCGCCTGGAATCCCTACGCGGCTTTCATCAACAGGCCGAATGGTGCTTGCCAGGTCAGGGAACCAGTAGGGTGCAGGAAATCGTGGAAGGGTTGCTGCGAATCAGCGGCTATCGCTGGCGTGTTGAAGATCATGGCGATCATCGGGTGATAGCGGCGACCAAGGGTCGCTTCAGTCGGTTGGGCTACCTGTGTACGCACGCAGCCATCGTGGTGATTGGCATCGGTGGGTTGCTCGATGGCAATCTGTGGTTGAAGCTCAAGGAATGGAGCGGCGACCTGCGTATCGAAACGCGCGACTTGGCCGCCCGCGATCTTCCGCCGGAAAGCCGGCTGACACCCGGCGCCGTACCGGCGTTTCGCGGCCATGTGATGCTGCCCGAGGGCGCCGCCGCAAATTTCGTCTTCCTGCGAATACGCGATGGTTTCGTGTTGCAGGAACTGCCCTTCGCCATCGAGTTGAAGGACTTCCAAGTGACCTATTATGACACCGGCCAGCCTAAGTCTTTTGCCAGCCAAGTCTTGATCCATGATCAGGAACATTTGGGTGATCAACCGCTGGCGGCGACCATCCGCGTCAACCATCCATTGGTCTACCGCGGCTATGCCATTTATCAATCCGATTTCGGTGACGGTGGCTCCAAGCTGGACATGCAGGCTTGGCCACTGCTGGCGCCCCAAGCGGAACCAGTGGTGGTGCGAGGCGAGATCGGCAACACGCTCAAGATCGGGGAAACCGCCGCGCCGCTGACTCTGGAGTTGGATCAGTTCCGGTTGTTCAACCTATTGCCGGAGCCTGGCGCCCAACCGGGAGAGCGTAAATTCCGCAATTTTGGACCCAGCTTCGGTTTCAAACTCCGCAACGCCGCTGGCGAAGCCCGCGAATACTTCAATTACATGGCGCCGGCGCAATTGGAAGGCCGTTGGTTCTACATCAGCGGGATGCGCACCCAACCTGGAGAACCCTTCACCTATCTACATATTCCAGCCGACGCCAAGAATAGCCCCGCCCGTTTTCTGCGTTTCAACGCCCGATTACGCGATGGAAGCTGGTTGCATGACTGGTTAGCACGATCGCCGGCTCCAGGCGACACTTCCGACTTCCAGCACGATTTCAACCAGGTGCGACTGAATTTGCTTGAACTGTTCACTCAGGGTGGATTTGCCGCCGTGACGGAGCGGGCTAAAGCCGTGGTGCCCGCTGACCGGCTCAAGGAAGCGACCACTCTATATCTCAGCATCCTACGCGACACCCTGGCGGAAGTATTCATCGAAGTGCTGCGCGAAGAAAACATCGACCTTGCACAAGGGGTTGCTGAGCGGGAAGAGGCTTTTTTCAACGATGCTGTATCGGCGTTGGCGGTGCTCCCGAATTATGGATCGCCATTCTATTTACAACTGAGCACCTTTCAGCAGGTCGAGGCTTCGGGTCTACAAGTGACGCGCAGCGGTGGCGCTGTTGTGGTTTATATCGGTTTCGCCTTGTTGATCATCGGGGTCTTTGTCATGTTCTATACTTCGCACCGTCGGTTGTGGATCTGGCTAGCGGATGAGGAGGATGCAACCCGGATGGTGCTGGCTGGAGTCGGCAGTCGTCGCCCGGTGGAGTTTGTGGGTGAGTTTGCCGCGTTAAAAGCAGCGCTGGAGCAGCGGATTGGTATTTGAGAGCGGAGAGTTATTCGGAAGCGAAACTGCATTCGACTTTACCGAACAAGCAATCTCAGTTCGGGTTCGCCGCGTAATGTTACTGAAACCATAAGACAATTATTCTGGAGCAACTCGCTATGTCAGTCACGCGCGAGGTCATGCTGGAACAGTGGGAACGCCCCTCGTTCAGCCAGCGATTGAGCCATTGGGATCGGCTTTGGATGTTACTGGTCATGGCCAGCTCGATCTACATCGGATGGTGGTATTACGCTGACATGGACAGCTACGAGATTGCTATCCAGGCAGGCAGCAGCGTGGCGTTGATCGCCTGGGGCATATACTGGAAGCCAGCACGACTTTTTACGCTGGCGGTCGCGGCCTTGACCGCGCTGGCGCTGTGGCGCTACGGCGTGGACTATGAGCTGCGCCTGGGTGACTTCTGGCTGAAATACTTCCTAGAAAGCCAAGCAGCGTTCATGTGGATGAGCGCACTGTATGTGCTGGCGACCGTGACCTATTTCGCTGCCTTGTTCGCTCAATCCGCATTCATCGGCCAAACCGCCACCGCCCTGACTTGGTGCGCGACTGCCATGGGCCTGACTGGTCTGCTCGTGCGCTGGCGCGAGTCTTATCTGTTGGGCGCTGACATCGGCCATATCCCAGTCAGCAATCTTTACGAAGTCTTTATCCTGTTTGCGCTGATCACCGCGCTGTTGTACCTATTCTATGAGGACCGCCACCGCACCCGCTCCATGGGAGGGTTCGCTCTGCTGGTGATCAGCGCGGCTGTCGCGTTTCTGCTGTGGTACACCTTCGACCGTGAGGCGCATCACATCCAGCCGCTGATCCCGGCGCTGCAAAGCTACTGGATGAAGATCCATGTGCCGGCGAATTTCATCGGCTACGGCGCTTTCGCCCTGGCGGCGATGTTGGGTGTGGCTTACCTGCTGCAAAACTGGATCGGGACGCGCTGGCCGAGTGGACGGCTAGCGCGCGTGCTGCCGCCATTGGATCTGTTGGACGACGTGATGTACAAGGCCATCGCCCTCGGATTCGCCGCCTTCACCCTGGCCACCATCCTCGGTGCGTTATGGGCCGCCGAGGCGTGGGGCGGCTACTGGTCCTGGGACCCCAAGGAAACCTGGGCGCTGATCGTCTGGTTGAACTACGCCGCTTGGCTGCATTTGCGCATGACCAAAGGCTGGCGTGGAGCGCCGATGGCCTGGTGGGCGGTCATCGGCCTGTTCGTGACCCTGTTTGCGTTCCTCGGCGTCAACATGTTTCTGTCGGGGTTGCATTCCTACGGTACGCTTTAGAAAGCATTCCTCATCTCTTCCACTGCCGCTCATGGAGTTCTGCCCGATGCCGAACCGATTTCACCGCTGGTTGCTTATTCTGCTGGCCTGCACATTACCGCTCGCCGTTCGCGCCGCTGACCCGCCGTTCCAGGAAGGTAAGGATTATGTCCGACTGTCCACTCCAGCACCGACCTCAGCCCCTGACAAAATCGAGGTGATCGAGATGTTCTGGTATGGCTGCCCGCACTGCCACGATCTGGAACCATTGGCCCAGGCATGGTTGAAGCGTAAACCGGAGAATGTGGTATTCACGCGGATTCCGGTGGCTCTTGGAGCGACCTGGGAACCTGGTGCGCGCGCTTATTACGCCGCCGAGGCGCTCGGGGTGCTGGATAAGGTCCATCAAGCATTGTTCGATGCCTTCCACCAACGACGCAAGCTGAATGACGAGGATCAATTGGCGGCGTTCTTCGCCGAATACGGGGTGGATCAGACGGCGTTCCGTAATGCCTATAAATCCTTTCAGACCGAGACCCAGTTGCGACGCGGCAACCAGTTGGCGCAGCGCTACGGAGTGCGAGGAGTGCCGGCGGTGATCGTCAATGGTCAATACGATGTGCGTTCGCCGCGCATATTCGAGGTCGTGGATTTTCTGATCGCCAAGGAAGCCGGCCCGCAAAGCTGAAGATGCAGGGAGGGAGCATGGCCGATGACCACCCCGGACCGCAGCGGCTGCGGCTGCTTAGCTACAACATCCAAAGCGGACTGAGTACCTACAAATACTCGCAGTACCTGACCCGTAGTTGGAAACACTTGGTGCCGGTACCGTCGCGAATGACCAATCTCGATGGCATCGCCCGGGTTTTGGTGAATTATGACTTGGTCGGCTTGCAGGAAGTGGATGCCGGCAGCCTGCGTAGCGGCTTCGTCAACCAAGTCAAATACCTGGCCGATTATGCCGGCTTTGAGCATGTGTTCGATCAGGCCAATCGCAAGATCGGCATGATTTCCCAACATGGCAACGCGGTATTGAGCCGATTCCAGCCGGACACCATCACCGAGCACAAGCTGCCAGGGTTGATTCCCGGTCGAGGGGTATTGGAAGTTCGATTTGGCGCGGGAGCAGATGCGTTGCATGTGTTGATTCTGCACATGGCCCTGGGTCGGCGTGGCCGGTTGCGGCAGATCGAATTCCTGGCGGATCGAGTGCGCGATTATCGCCATGTGATTCTGATGGGAGATCTGAATTGTCGGTCGGACAGCCAGGAGATGTTGGCGTTGTTGGCGGGCGCGCGTTTGTGCGAACCCGCGCCGGGACTGCACACGTTTCCCAGTTGGCAACCAGATCGACAGTTGGACCATATTCTGGTGTCGCCCTCAATCACCGTCGAGCGGGTTGAAGTGCTGGGCCATGTGTATTCGGATCATCTGCCGATTGCCATGCAGGTGCGGTTGCCAGAAGCATTCCGGTTCTCCATGCCAAACGCCGACCATTATCCGACGGGGAGCCTCGATCGCTGGAGTCTATTGTCTTGAATCCAGAATTGTTCTGGAACGGCTTGGAACAGCAGATTGGCGCGGCGACCGGTCAGCGATTCAGCGCCGGTCAGCGGCATACGCTGAGCGGTGGTTGCATCAATCAGGCGTGGCGCATCGGCAGCGGGGATCGGGAGTATTTCATGAAAGCGCATGCTGCCGCCGGTCTGTCCATGTTTGCAGCGGAAGCAGCGGGTTTGGCGGAACTGGCGGCGAGCCACACCGTGCGGGTTCCGAAACCGGTGTGCTGGGGAAGCGTCGCCGGGCAAGCTTATCTCGTGCTGGAATATTTGCCACTGGGTGGGAGTGATACGGCGCGAACGATGGAGACGCTGGGCCGACAATTGGCCCTGCTCCATCGTCAACCACAACCCTACTTCGGCTGGCAGCGGGACAACACCATTGGCTCAACGCCGCAGCCCAATGAGCGTCATGCGGACTGGATCGCCTTCTGGAGCAAACAGCGCTTGGGGTTTCAATTGCAACGGGCCGCTGATAACGGCCACGGTGGTGTTTTGCAGCGACAAGGCGAGGCGTTGCTAGCGCGGTTTGCCGGATTATTCGCCAGCTATGCGCCGACGCCATCGTTGCTGCACGGCGACTTATGGGCCGGCAACGCCGGTTGCACGATAGGGGGCGAACCGGTGATCTTCGATCCAGCGGTCTATTACGGTGATCGGGAGGCGGATTTGGCGATGACTGAGTTGTTTGGCGGGTTTCCCGCCCGGTTTTATGCGGCTTATCGGGAAACGTGGCCGCTGGACGCTGGCTATCCGCAGCGGCGGACCTTGTATAACCTCTATCACATTCTCAACCACCTCAATCTGTTTGGCGGCGGTTACCGATCTCAGGCGGAACGGATGATGGGGCAGCTGTTGGCCGAATTAGGATAATTCATACCGGTTTCGATAGCGATCGAGCTCAGGGTCTGAGCAGGCGAAGTTGCGCCCACACGATCACCAAACGGTAACAAATAGGTGTTGCAATCGTGAACATCTATGAGTTCGAGTCGGGGTGGCGCATGGGCAAGAGTATCAGCATCAAACATCAATTGATGAGTGTGCTGGCGGTGGTCGTGATCGGTTTTCTGAGTATCGGTTTGGCTTATCAAGCAGCGCTCAAAGTGGACGACAGCGCCTTTGCCGAGGCGCAGACGCTGAATGAGGTTGGCACCTTAGTGGATCGCATTCGCATGGGCATGCTGGAAGCCCAATATGCCGGCAGCCAATTCCTGTTGACCAACCGTCTGCAAGCCGTCGAGCAGAACCGTCAGGTGATCGCTCGCGTCACCCAGGATATGACTCGGCTCAGCCAGCAGGTGACGGCTGAAACCGCACAACAGTTGCTCCAGCGCATGCGCCAATCGGTGCAGAACTACCAACGGGGATTCGAGCGTATGGTGGAGCTCAAGCAGACCTACGGGTTGGACGCTGACAGTGGCCAGCTGGGAGAACTGCATAAGGCAGCCCGCGCCATGGAAGATGTCATCAAGCAATATGGCGGTTCGGCGCAGGAACTGCTGACCTCGATGCTGATCATGCGCCGCAATGAGAAGGATTACATCGCCTACCGGGATGAAGACAGTCTGAGCCGCATGCCATCGGAGCGGATGCGATTCGAGATGTTCTTGGAGGGTGGTCTGTTGCTTCAGGAAGATAAGGATGCCATCGCTCCCCGTCTGAACGACTATCATGACGCTTTCTCCCGGTTGGTGGAGCTCATCCAGCGCATCGCCGTCGAAAATGCCGCCTTGGGAAAGTCAATGCAGGAGCTGGAGCCGGTTCTGGCAGAGTTGCAGGAGCATAAAGACCAGCTACTCGCACAAGGTCAAACGCGGGTGCAAACCGAACGGGTCCAGATTGGCCAAGCGTTCATCGGAGTCATCGTGCTGGTCGGATTGCTAGCCTCACTCCTGTTGCTGGTGGTCACCCGGGCGGTGTTGCGTCCATTGGGTGGAGAGCCGGATGCCATCGCCACGCTGGTCAGGCAAGTCGCTGAAGGTGATTTGAGTGTGGAATTGAGTCACACTGGCCGGGAGCGCAGTATTTATGCGGCGATGCGCGATATGATCGATCAGTTGCGGGACATCGTCCAGCAAGTGAGTCAGACCATCTTGCAGGTGAGCGCCTCGGCGGAACAACTCGTCCAGGAAAGCACCGGTCTGTCGCAAAGAACCGAAGCCCAGGCGCAAGCGCTGGAAGAGACCGCCGCCAGCATGGAACAACTGACGTCGACCATCGCCAACAGCGCCGAACATGCCGCCCAAGCTGAACGATTGGCCGACGAGGCGCGGACCCAAGCCGAGCAAGGAGGAAAGGTCATACAAGGCGCTATGACATCCATGACCATGATCAGCACCGGCAGCCAACGGATCACTGCCATCATCGGCGTCATCGATGAAATCGCTTTTCAAACCAATCTCTTGGCCCTGAATGCGGGAGTGGAGGCCGCCCGAGCTGGGGAACAAGGTCGCGGTTTTGCCGTCGTCGCTTTGGAAGTGCGCCGGCTGGCGCAGCGCAGCAAAGATGCTGCGCAGGAAATCAAGACCTTGATCGCCAACAATGCTGCGCAAGTCACAGAAGGCGGTCAGCGAGTGGAACAATCCAGTCAGGTCTTACAGGCGATTATCCTGAAAACCCGGAAAGTTACCGAGATCGTGGCGGAAATGGCCGTGGCGACCCGTGAGCAGGCTTGTGGTGTCGAGCAGGTCAATCAGGCCATTCAGCAAATGGACCAAGTCACTCAGCAAAACGCCCAACTGGCCGTGGATACCGCTACCGCCAGTCGATCGATGAGTGGACAGGCGCTGGGACTGCAACGATTGATGAATTTCTTTAAACTGGCGACAATAAGGAACGGCATGTTTGAAGATACAGACCCGGAAGATGTTTTGGCCGCACCCTCTCCTACCTTGGAGAGTTCGAGAGCGATGCTGAAGCGCCAAGCCAGCAAGGGACCATTGCTTGCTGAGCAAACGTTACTGAAAGAGAAACAGATCTATCGTGCGCCTGATGTGCAACGACCTGTGCGGTACCTGGACCCGACGAGCGCCTTAGGGGCGATGTAAAAACCAGCTCATTGATCGAGGGTAATTTTCGCGGTAGCTGGCAAAGACAACCTGCAAGCGGGCCTCCACATCCGTGCGGAGCGCATAATTTCCGCGCTTGATGGTATTTCTGTCCTATTGATCCGAGGTTGAGCAACAAAGCTACATGGTATCCCAATGAACTTTGGCGATTATATTCGTCGGCTTCGCCGACAGCGTTATCAGATCAACCGTCGTTACTCCGTGCAACGAGTCGCCGAGCGTATCGGTCTGGATCCTAGCTACCTCCATCAGGTTGAATGCGGTGAGGCGCCGCCGCCAGAGGAAAAGATCATCTTGCAGTTGGCGGCAGATTTTGGAGAAGACTCGGATATCTTGCTGGCGCTGGCGGGTAAAGTAGCCAGCGATGTCCACGAGACGATCACCCGAAGGCCGGTACTGTTTTCTGAACTGATCAGAGGGTTGGACGACTTATCAGATAAAAGGCTGGCTACCTTGGTGCATGAGGTGCGCAACGACCAATGGTGAATATGGTTTCGATTTCATGATGAAAGTCCTGCAAAGTTGGGATGATGGGATCATCGATGACATTCGGCTGACTGAGTTGCTGCGGCGGTACGGCGCCAAGGCGACCTTCAATCTGAATCCGGGCTTGCATCAAAGCCAACGGACCTTCAGTTGGCGATATGGCGATAAGGAGGTCTGGCGTCTTGGCCGGCATGAATTGATCGATGTGTATACCGGTTTCGAGATTGCCAACCATTCCCTGACCCACCCTTATCTGCCAGATCTCTCCCCGGCGGATTTGACGCGAGAGGTGCAGGACAGCCGAGCCCTCTTGCAAGACTGGTTTCAACAACCGATTCGGGGTTTCTGCTACCCATTTGGCGGCTTCAACCCGGCAGTCAAGGATATGGTTCGCGCGACAGGTCATGTTTACGCCCGCACCGTGGCGGAGATCGAACCGGTGTTTCCACCCACCGATCCCTTGGAGTTTGGAGCGAATTGCCGTTTCGCCGATTCGGCTTTTTGGACCCGCTACGAGCGCGCCAAGGCGGCGAATAGTGTGTTTTTTTTCTGGGGCCACAGCTACGAATTAATCGACGAAGCCATGTGGAGCGATCTGGAAAACAAGATCGCTGGCATCAGTGCCGATCCAGCCGCAGAATGGGCAAATCTTGAAAGCTTATTTTGAGAAAATAAAGGCCTAGACGTCTTCGCAAGGAAATTTGCAGAAGACGCCGTTGCTCTTTCGCATCTCTTGTTTTGCGCTTGGTCCTGCGCCTCTAAAAATCCTCGCGCACCGATTGGCCTGAGTGCCTGTCATGAGGTGGTGAGTGTCTTTTGCTGGTCATATCGGTGGCTTATCCTTACTTGTTACCCGATCATCCAGGCTTTCCATCATGACCAAGCACTGTCACCGATTACTCAAAGCCGGTTTGGGTATGAGCGCTGCTGGATTGTTGCTCTGGGCGATCGGTGTCGCCACCGCGCAAAACGCCAATGACTTGGTTTTCAAGCTGGGTGTGATCAACGAACGCCTCAACCAGCCGGATTTCGTTCTCGCTCAATACAGCAGACTGAGAGATTACCTTAACACGCGTCTACAGATAGCTGGAATCCGGGTGGTATTGGTGATTGCTCGTGATGTGCCGGACATGGCTGACAAACTGGTGGCCCAGGAGGTGGATGCGGTCATCGAAGGGGCTTTTCCTACTTTGGACATCGAAAGGCGCACTGATCGGCTGCAAACCACGCTACTCGCCTGGCGCAAGGGACAACGGGAATACCACACGGTATTTTTCTCCCGCAAGAACGGGCCGGTAGCTACCCTGGCAGATTTGCGCGGGCGTGTCTTGGTGTTCGAAACACCTCGTTCGACCTCCGCGCACGCTGTACCCAAGGCTTTTCTTCGTCAGCAGGGTTTCGTGTTGGTCCCCGCCGAACAGACTTCTGCGCCCAGCGACGCCATCCGCTACGTCTTTGCCGGCGCGGAGATCAACCAAGCCTATTGGGTGTTATACGGTAAAGGGGATGCCGGCGCTTTCAATAATGGTGACTGGGAACGGCTGCCATCTTCTCTTCAGGAACAGCTCCGCATCATTGCCCAAACCTCTCCACTCCTGCGCTGGCTGTGTTCATTCCGGCAAGGGATCGATCCAGAAACTCAGGCGACGGTAGAGGAAGTGTTGATCAGCATGCATCAGGATCCAGCTGGCCGCGAAGCACTGAAAGCAGCCTCCAATATCCGGCGATTCGAGCGGCTGACCGCTACCGATCAAGACCGGCTCGCAAGCTGGCGGACCATGCTGACTCCGGTTGAAAGCCCTTGATTTTCGCCAGCATCAATCGAAAGTATGCGGCTTACTTCCTGTTGTTGCTAACGCTGGTCGTCGGTGCTGTCTTTGGGGTGGCCGGTTATCTCGTTCTCCAAGGGACGACGCGACTACAACACGATTTAGAGGATTTTCTCAAAGTCGAGGAATCTAGCCGTCAGAGGGATGCCTTGCGCGCCACGACGACCTATCTACGCAGCCGACTGTTCAACCCGCTCTACAACCTGAATGTCGAACAGCTCAACGAGGAAATCGCTCAGGTGAAAATCTGGCTGCCTGTGTCCATCTTCCTGATCAGCGACCGCAGCGGGCACGTGCTGACCGATGGCACGCCGGACAACCGCTTCTATGGCACGCTCTTGCCGCTACCGATGCCTGAGCTGGTTGAGGAAACCGCGATCATTCGTTTGACGTCCGAGGGCCTGGAGCTGTTCTTCATGATCGGCTATGGAGATGTGATCGCAGGTTTCGCCAGCCTGAAACTGTCCAATGCACCTTTAGAGACGGTGCTACGCCGGCTGAATATCGTCAGCGATCAACTCTGGCATGATTACCGGATGGTGCTGATTCAACTGGCGCTGATCTCGGTCTTGGCGATGATCGCCCTGGGCGGCTTACTCAGCGTACTGCTCTCACATACCCTGGCGCGACCACTGACTCAAATGAGTGAGGCAGCGCGCGAATACGCCGCTGGGCGGTTGCAACAGGTGCTACCGGTACGCTCGATCGATGAGCTAGGCCGATTGGCCCAAGCGCTCAACAAGCTGGCTCAGGATTTACGCGACAGTCAAACACGCTTGGCGCAGGCGCAGCGAATCGCTCGCCTCGGTTCCTGGGACTGGCAACCGGATAATCCGCAATTGCACTGGTCCGAGGAGGTCTACCGCATCTTTGGTGTCCACTCCTCGACTTTCACTCCAACCATTCAAGGGATGCTCGACTCGATCAAGGCGGAAGATCGAGAAAATGTCCGCAACCACTTTTCGCTCCCACTGGGATATAGCAGTTTCCAATTGGAGGTCGTCTTAGTTTGCCCTGGCGGTGAGGAGCGGATCGTGCTTCTACAGGGCGAATCAAGTGATGTCGGTGAATCGCCAGTGCGAGTGGTCGGTACGATTCAGGACATCACCGAGCGTAAACAGGCTGAGGGACAATTGGCGTATCTGGCCAACTATGATGCACTGACTGCCCTACCCAATCGCTACCTATTTCAGGATCGCCTGGAGCATGCCCTGCGCCAAGCGGATCGCAATGGATCGCAATTGGCCCTATTGTTCCTGGACCTAGACCGTTTCAAGGCGATCAATGACACCTTCGGTCATGGCGTCGGCGATCAATTGCTCAAGGCCGCAGCACAACGGTTGGTAGGTATCGTCCGCAACAGCGATACCGTGGCGCGGCTGGGCGGCGACGAATTCACGCTGCTGCTGGAGAACAGCATTGATGGAGAAGAGGTCAGCGACGTCGCTTGCAAGGTGCTCGCTGCGTTGAACCAACCGTTCCATCTGGTCGGGCGTGAATTGTTCGTATCGGCCAGTATCGGCATCGCTCTTTACCCGGGGGATGCGGGCGACACCGATACGCTCTTGAAACATGCCGATACCGCGATGTATCGAGCTAAGGAACAGGGACGCGCCGCTTACCGTTTCTTCACCAGTGAACTGAACCGACAGGTCCAGGAGCGGTTATTGTTGGAAAACGCACTGCGCAATGCTCTCGGACGGGGCGAATTCGCCCTTCATTTTCAACCACAGACCCAATTGAGCGATGGTCGGATCATCGGCGTCGAGGCGCTATTACGCTGGTATCCGGACCACAACGATCCCGTATCGCCAGCCCATTTCATCCCAGTTCTTGAAGACACCGGATTGATCCTGGTCGTGGGTGAGTGGGTATTACGTGAGGCTTGTCGCTGGTTGAAGCATTGGGAACAGGCGGGATTGCCGGTGCCGCGGGTGGCGGTCAATCTCTCCGCGCGGCAGTTTCAACAAGGCGCTCTGGTTCAGGTCATCGCCGATATTCTGTCCTCTACTGGGTTGAGTGCCGATCGCTTGGAACTGGAGATTACCGAGACCATCTTGGTGGAACATGCGATCAGCGCACCGGCGATCTCTCGGTTGCAGACTATGGGCGTGCGCTTGGCGATCGATGATTTCGGCACGGGTTATTGTTCGCTCAGTTATTTAAAGCGGTTCGCGGTGGACACGCTGAAAATCGATCGTACATTCGTGCACGATCTGACCAGCGATAGCGACGATGCCGCGATCACCGCCGCGATCATCACGCTGGCGCAGAGTCTGGAGCTGACGGTCGTCGCCGAAGGTGTGGAATTCGCTGATCAAGTGGTGTTCTTGCAGCAGCGTGGCTGCGACTCGCTGCAGGGCTTTCTGGTCAGCCCGCCGTTACCGCCGGAGGCCTGCACAACCTGGCTCCGTCAGCAGACGGCGCGGGATGGCGCCTTGTTCTGGATGGGCGCATCGGTTTGACCTGGCAATCTCCGGCACTCCGGCGCCTGACTCGACTATACGAGATTCAGCGCATTGTATATCCGCTCGCATAGCGCGGCGGGCGTCGGGGAGATCACCTCCTCTGGCACCCCGAATTTTTGGGTCAAACGCATGTGGTTCTCGAAACCGTAGGAGACCATGAAGGGATGCATGCCGGCGCTGATCGCCGCGAGAAAGTCCTTGTGCTCATCACCACAGGCATAGGCGCGGGCCGGGTTGATGGCAAAGCGTTCTCTGGCCACCCGGAAGTGGGTACCCTTGTCCTGAGCCAGAGGCACATGGAGCAGGAAATCCAGGTCACGAGTATCGACACCGTGGCGTAGAAACAGGCATCCGAGCGTTTCTTCCGGCTCTATGGTGATGTTACGGGTAATCAGGCCAATCCGTAGATCGGGTGTAGCCAGGAGCGTCTGGATCAATTCGGCGATGCCAGGATAAAGTTGGGCTTCCTCTCGATAGACTTCGGTCAAGGTCGCGATGAGCTGGCTGCGTTTCTGTTTGCCGAGCTGTTTTTGCAGATTGACCGGAAACTCTTTCAAGCCTCCCAAATATTTGAACAGTCTATGGCGTTTCTGGAATCTTGCCAGATCACCGATATCCATGCCGTGATGGGCAAACGTCTTGCCGATCGCGCTGAAGGCATCGATGGTGGTTCCGTCGGCATCCAGGATGATCAATTGTTCGTGGCTATACATCGTTGCACGGTTCCCAGATTGACGGACTAGAGCAACTCCAGAAGAGGGACGATTTTAAATCCACCCTTGGATCATGAAAAATTCATATCTAGGGATTGTTGTCGTTCCATACTACTGACGGATTTTTTCTCATTTATGACCGATTGGGCATGGTCTTGCTGCTGTTCAGCGTTTTGCTTCGGTGATGATGGGATAGCTTTGTAGGTTAAGCAAAAGCGTAGCGTCGCCCAACCCACAGGGAGAATCCGCTTCGAGGGTTATCATATCAGGCTACGGAATCTCAGAGTTTCCGGCTAGATACTGACCAGTGGATTGTCGCCCATGATTCAAGACATTACTCGAAAACTCTATTCAGATGTTCCGCAGGAAACCCTATACCACTACACATCTTTCAAGGGTCTGCTGGGCATCGTCGACAGTGGCGTGCTATGGGCCAGCGATATTCGCTATATGAACGATTCGGCGGAAATGACCCACACTGCCGATCTGATTCGCGAAGAGATTCGCCAGCGGATTGCCGATGGTCATCCGAATTCCAAACTGCTCAATCAGTTTTTGGACTGGGTTTCTTATCGGATCACCAACGGTCATATGTTGTTTGGTGGGTCATTTCGCTCGAACGGTAATCTGTTGAGTCAATGGCGCGGCTATAGTGCGCTGGGGAAAGGGGTCAGTATCGGTTTCGATCCTCGCCACATTGTGCAGTGTGCGCAGCATCAGATGTTTCAGGTCGGCAAATGTATTTATCAGCTTGTAGAACAGCGTCGACTGATCGCGCAGATCGTTGAAGCTGTCGAGACTCTGGCCGAGCGGTATGATGATGCGGTCGATCGTCACAGTCGCCCTCTGGCTCAAGCTTATTATGGTGTTTTCGAGCGGATCGAAAGCGATCTGTTACGTATCGCCGCTCTCCTCAAGCACCCCTCGTTCCAGGAGGAGGAAGAGTGGCGGATTGTCTCGCCAGTATTGACCGATTATGTCACCTCACCGGTGTTATTTCGAGAAGGCACCTCGATGCTGGTGCCTTACCTTGAATTCCATTTGCGAGTCTCCGATGGGGAATCAATCTCCCTGGAGCATCTCTATCTCGGCCCGACACCGAACATCAGTTTGTCGATGAATTCATTGGCCATGTTCCTTGCCAAACGGGGGATTCGACCTCGACAGGGGATTAGTTACTGCCAGATTCCCTATCGCCAGTGGTAAGCCATCCTAAACGGTATAGTCAGCGAACTCATCATACGCTGTTACCGAGATGCGTTTTCCCAAGTCACGCATTTTTAACATTTCCCGAGGGTTCTCGGATTTCCAGAATGCCCGCCAATCTTCGAGCGAATCCCAGCGCGCTATCGTTAGGATCTTGCCAGGATTGTCCACCTCTTGCACCAGGAAACTGCCTCTGGCTCCTTTGACGGATTCGTGAATCATCGTCGTCGTTTGCTTCCATGCATCGTGAAAAGCGGAGATATCTGCTGCTTTGACTTGCCACTCGTAAATGACTCGGACCATTTGCACATCTCCTGATGTCTCATAAAGCTCGGGTTGACCGGCCAGCGAAGCCATGTAGCAACGCGGCCAGTCCGAAGTCAATGCATTGCCGGGTTTCACTGCTCTTGCCATTCCACGCATCGAAAGCTCCGGACAGGCTGCTTTCATCTGGCGGGCGAGGAGTTTTCATACAGCCTCCGGGGCGCACCCTACCATGATTCTGGATACTCGGCGTGGGTTGGAAGATTGCCACTCGGGCAACCCCATGGCGCTTTGGATGCCCAGAAAATATGGTCCGTGGGCATGATCGGCGGCACGGTATCCAACGAACCGGCGGGAATCACCATGATCGCGCCATTGCGCGTGAGGCGTGGAACCGGGCATCCACAATGACGGCAAAACCACTTACCGAAGCTTTCGGCCGTGGGTAGATCATAGCGAGTGATGCTGTCTTCTCCCGATAACCATCGAAATTGACCTGGATCAACGACGAGGTTGGTCGCGTGGCCGGTGCCCGTGCCTTTACGACACCGCGAGCAGTGGCAATGAACCATTTTCTGGAACGGTGGATCTATCTCGAAGGTCACCGCCCCACAAAGACAACTCCCTCGATTGCTTGACTCATTCATGCGTTCTCTCCGAGGCTCTGGTAAAGGTTAGCTCTAAAATACGGGCGTGGGCTGTCCAGAAAGGCTGGTCGCGCTAAAGTAGACAGGTTCTCATTGGATTCGCCCAAATTGTCGAGTTCCGAAAGTGAAGCCACGACGCTGTGCATCGGCATCAATGCCGTGCTTGGCGTACTCCATTTTTAAGTTACTTGCCACCGATGCCCAGCACGACTCGCGCATGACGCCGGGAAGTCCAGTAGGCCCACGCCCAGTCCAGCATGACCACCAAACGGTTGCGAAAACCGATGAGAAAATAGACATGGGCACAAAGCCATAGCAACCATGCGGGCTTGCCCCACAAGCGCAGCCGACCAAGGCTGGCCACAGCCGCATTGCGTCCAATGGTGGCGAGTGAGCCGTAATCTCGATAAAGAAAAGGACGTGTCGGTTTACCAACCATCTGGCGCAACAGATTGCGGGCGGCATGTTGTCCCATTTGCTTTGCAGCGGGCGCAACACCAGGAACGGGTCGTCCGCCGCTTTCTACATTAGCCAGATCGCCGACCACAAACACTTCCGGATGACCAGAGAGTGAGAGATCCAGCTGTACCCGGATGCGCCCGTCGCCGTCGTGTTCCGCACCGAGATAATAGCCTACAGGGGATGCGCGCACGCCAGCCGCCCATACGACCGTGCGCGCTGGCAATCGCTCTCCACCCAAGCTGATGCCGTCGCTGTCGACCCCGGTTACACGGCTGTCGGTGCGTATTTCTACATGCAGCCGTTCGAGTTGCTTGCATGCTTTCTCGGAAAGATCCTCCGGATAGCTTTGCAAGACGCGATGCGAACCTTCAAGCAGAATGATCCGGGCAACCATCGGATCGATATGACGGAACTCTCGGCGCAGGGTTTCTCGGGCGATCTCGGCCAGGGTGCCGGCCAGTTCCACACCGGTGGACCCTGCCCCGACCACCACGAAGCTGAGCCAAGCACGCCGCGCCTCAGGCGAAGTTTCTCGTTCAGCACGTTCGAAGGCGAGGAGGATGCGCCGGCGAATTTCAAGAGCATCGTCGAGCGTCTTGAGGCCAGGCGCGAAAGACGCCCATTCCTCGTGTCCGAAATAGCTATGACAGGCGCCGGCTGCGACGATGAGGTGATCGTATTCCAGCACGTTGTCTTGATCGAGACAAACTTTCCGCCGCGCAAGATCGATAGACGTCACCTCAGCAAGCAGGGTAGTAATGTTGCGGGCCTCTCGCAAGATGTGGCGAATCGGCGCGGCGATGGCCGGGGCGGCTAGCCCGGCAGTCGCCACCTGATAGAGCAGGGGCTGGAATAAGTGGTGGTTGGTCCGATCGACGATAGTCACCGCCACTGGCTTGCCGGCGAGCGTACATGCCGCTGCGAGGCCAGCGAAGCCACAGCCGATGATAACGACATGGGGATTGGTGCTCATTTCGTGCTGATCCACCTGTTTTGCAGAAGATTCTTCGATACTCTGCAGCATCTCGCACCTGTGTTGACGCTCAATAGTGGTCGGTATATTCATGCGACACTCTGCGTTCCGACTTCGCGGTCTGATGCTTCGATAACCCTTGTCGATTGCGGGCAATCTGATTCCAATGCAGCGGCCGCACGTCGGCTGAGACCTGAAAGATTCATTTCAAACTGATGACGCGCCATCGATAGCCGATCCACCATCTGCAGAGCAAGATTTCGCAGGGTTCGTCCCAGGACGCTTCTGACCGTCGCCAGTCTCGTCAGACGTCCAGCGAGTCTCAGCACCTGCTGAGCGGCGGGTCGGCGCAGGGCCTCGTAACGATCGAGATGACTGTCGTCCCGCCGGCCGGACACCACATCCGCCAAAAGATGGCCGAGCACGTAAGCATCCACCAGCCCGGTATTCATGCCTTGTCCACCGGCCGGGCTGTGCACATGGGCCGCATCACCGACCAGTAGAAAGCGCCCGCGGCGGTACTGGTTCGCCACACGATGATGAAGGCGAAAGCGGGAACTCCATAATACGTCGATAACCTTGGCCGCACCGCATTTCGGCCCGCGCGTGTCCAGAAGAGCCTGCACATCGGCTTTTCCCGGATGTTCTGGTGCATCCTCAAGGGTCGCGACGATCCGATATCGGTCCGGGATGGGTAGCGGTGCGACCACGACCAGACCAGCGGGCGAGAAAAACAAGGACACCTCTTCGCGACCGAGCGCCCAGCTCATGGCGACATCAGCGAGGACAAAGGATTCCTCATAGCGGGTGCCCTCGAAGCTGATACCGGCGCTCCGGCGCACCAGGCTATGCATACCGTCGGCGCCCACCACATAACGGGCGTGGATCGTTTCCCTGCGGCCGTCCGAGGTCACGATCGCCGTGACGTCATCGAGCGATTCCAACAAGGTTTCCACCGTGTGGCCACGGCGGACGGTTCCACCTGCAGCGATGAGGGCATCGGTCAGGATCGCTTCCGTTCGATCCTGAGGCAACATCAGCAGGTGAGCAAAGCGCGTGGGTAGCCGATCAAAGCGTAATCTCACCAGTATCTGGTCCCGGTCTCGAATCCTGAAGTGGGTCAGTTTAAGCCCCTCCTCGCTAAGCCGCTCCGAAACACCCAGCGCCTCCAGTATTTCCAGAGTGTGGGCATGAAGAACGGCGGCCCGTGAAGTGTGCTGGCCAGCCTTGAGCCGGTCGACGATCACGCAGTCGATCCCGGCGCGTTTCAGGATCGTCGCGAGCGCAAGGCCCGTGGGTCCCGCCCCGACGATGAGCACATCGGTTTGCATAGTCTTCTCCCGGTAAGTAAGGGGTAAAGAGGTCGGAAAGTCGGTTGGCCTGATCGCGTCAGCGGCCAGGAAGTCTCGCAAGCAATCGCCGAAGCGATGGATCAGCACGGATAGATGTCCCTCGTCGGGATACCTATGAAGGTGGGCACCGGGTATCCGCTCGGCCATATACTGCCCCATGAGGGGGGGCACATGTCGATCTTGACCGCTCTGATAAAGATGCACCGGACCGGTAATATGCTTCAGCGGAAATCCTTGCGACCTCGCGATGAGCTGCACTTCGTGCATCGCGCCGGCAAGACCCTGCACGTACGCCTCAGCAAGACTGGCACCAAAGCGCGTACGAACCAGTGCGTTGGAGGCAATGAGGGTCTGATCAGGTGGGCTGAGTATTCGTGCTAGCGTCCGGACTGCCCACTCGGGGTCTTCGCGGAGCATCAGCCGGTCCATGCATAGGAATGGGCTTACCAACATGGGATGGATACGGGCGAGAAAGAACATGAGGCGCAGAATCAATATCTGTTCGCGTTGGATCGACGGCACATCCAGGGGAGCGATACCCGCCATCAGTCCGACATAGTTCAATCTCTGAACTAGTTGGCGCGCGCAAGCTAACGCGTACAGTCCACCACAGGACACGCCGAGCACCCCAAAACGCTGGTGACCCAGGGTATCCGCCAACTGGATCACATCGTCGGCCCAGCCAAGGAGAGTACGATCTGGCGCGAAGGTGGAGTGGCCGAAACCAGGGCGGTCCGGTGCAATCAAGCACACGCCAGCCACGGCGGCTTGTTCATGAACCAATTCTGCCTGTAAACGGCTACCGGGGAAGCCATGGAAGAAGTAAAGCGGTGGGCCGTCTGACCGACCATAATACTGGTAGGTTAGGCTGCGGTTGCCGTTGAGAATCAGCGTGCGCATCGTGTCCACGGTGTTATCTTCTCCTGATTTCAATCTCTAGTCTGGCTGCGATAGAGCGTTCGCTTCCTTCCAGCAGCGTCGCCCATTTGGCAATGAAGCGGAGGCAGTGTGAGCGTGAATGCAAGTCGCCTGTTCATGGTAATTTCTGGTCGTATTCACCCCACCGAGTATCGGCAGTGGTGTGCTCGGTCAGCCGCGCGATGAGCTCGTGGGCGGAGCCGAATACGAAGCATTGGCCAGTGATGACGTGCTCGACCTTGCCGAAAAGCTCTCCTCGATCTGGTCGGGCATCGCGATGCAGTTTCAGCACGTAGCTTCGGGCGCTGGAAAAAGCGGGGACTGAATTTAGCGTCATGTGCAAGTACTCTCAGATCATTTGAGAGGCAGCTTAGGCGCTATAAATCGGCGAGTCGTCTGGGAACAGTCTGGGTTTTGTCCGGATTGGGTCCCGACCAGCTTGGAGCGAGGTTGCTCGTGGTCGTAAGCGGGCGGGATTAGCTCATCTAGAGTTCACGATGAGCTGCTGGGCAAGCTCGACAAGAGGTGAATCGAGGCCCGTATCCAGACGTTCAAAGATGTGGACAAGAGATTCACGATGGATCGGCTCCGCGCCATGTCGCCGGCAAATCTCGACCAAAACATAGAATTCCATCCAGAGGGCTTTTTGCTGACGCGCTTCGGCAAGTGCCTGCTGGCGTGCGGCATCCGATCCTGTTTTATCACCACTCGCCTCAAGCACCTCGGCTTGGAGGAGTAACAGCTTCGGCAAATAGGCACGCTCCGGCAACTGATCGACAAGCCGGAAGCTCTCAGCCAGTTGTGCTTGGGCGCCCTGACCATCGCCGACGAGCAGTAATGCCTCCGCAGCATAGCCGAGCACTTCGGTAGCCCCAGCATACATGCCGAGGGAAAGGTTGTGATCGTATCCAGAGCGGATCAGTGCGAACCCAGCCAAGGGGTCTGTCAGGTGTGCATCAGCCAATCCACGGTACCAGCGGGTAGGGCCCTCACCCTGTGCCAGATTGCTCTCATCTACAAGGCTTCTTAGTTGATCCGCTAGCTCGGAGATTCGTGAAATATTGTTTCGACGTACTTCAAACAAGGCGCTAAACCACAAGGCCACCATGATGGCCATCGGTTGTTTGAGTGCAGAGGCGCGCGCCCGTGCGGCATCCAACTGATGCTTTCCCTCAAGAGCACGCCCGAGGTGCAGCAGCGGCAAAGAGAGTGCGGCCGTCATCGTAACAATAGGATCGACCACATAGACTGCCAGGAGAACTTCATCGCCTATTTCTCGCGCAGCGGACAGGCCGTCTTGCAGATAGCCCAATCCAAGCTCCAACTGCCCCTGGATCGTATGCATTTGTCCGAGCAAGTCACATGCAGCGACTAGCAAGAGGCGGTCATGACCTTGTCTTGCCAAGGTCAAACCACGTTCGGCTACCTGTTTGGCTTCGGCATATTCTCCCCGGACAAACAGCACCAGCCCAAGGCCATGCAAGATCAGACTCCGCATCGGATGATCGAGATGTTTCTGCAACCGCTTTTCCGCCTGTAAGAACGACCTTTTGGTTTCCAGTGAACTGACGCCTAAGGCCTGAGCAGAAGCTGCGCCACGCAGCGCATACAGCAGAAGTTCTTGTCTATCCAGGTGCTCGTTTGGATTGCATCGTTCGATAAGCCGCTGCGCACGTTCCGATAGGCGAATAGCATCCGTAGGCGCCAGGTGCCGAAGGGCGTTTTCCGTGGCGGCAAGATAGTAATGCAGCGCCGACTGCGGCTCATGTCCCGCTTCGTAGTGAAGCGCGATTTCTGACGGTGGCGTGTGCGATCCCGCTTTCTCGAGTATCGCAGCGATCCTGCGGTGGTCGTGCGCTCGCGTGATCGCGCTCGTCCGCTCGTAAAATACCTGTCGATACAGAGCATGTTTGAACGCATAACGCGCATCCAGTCCCCCGTTGGATAGCTGATCGATGCCTTTCACCTTCAGCCAGCGTTGCTGTCGGGATAGTCGCTCGCAAGTATCCGCCACCTCATGCAAATTTCTTCCCAAGACAGCGGCGATCGTCGAAGGTAAGAACTCGATTCCGCATACTGCAGCCACCTCAAGCAGACGGACCTGATCCTCGGCAAGTGTGGACATTTGCCCTTCGATGACACCAGCAAGGCTCTCAGGGACAGAGAGGGACGAAAACCATTCATCCATGCGAGCCGAGCTAGAGAGCGTATCAAACAGACCTTTAGTGAGCACATCATCGATGATATTGGATAGATACAAAGGTAAGCCGTCCGTGCTGGTATGCAGGGTCCGTACTGCTGTATCGGGCAATTGGATGCCGGGCACACGCCTCTGCACATATTCGGCGATTTGTTGTTCTGTGAACGGCTCGACGATCAGCTCCTCACAAAGCTGATGTAGGCGTAACTCATGACGCAAGGTTCTCAGTGGATGCTCATTGGAAATGACTTCTACTAAACGAAAACTGGCTAACCACAACAATCGCGCGGAGCTACGACGACGTGCCACATGATTCATCGCATAGAGCGTGGCTTGATCGCTCCAATGGAGGTCTTCGGTAATCAAGATGAACGGCTCGGTTTGCGTATAGCGATCGAGCAGCTCGCCAAGCTCGCGCAACATGCGATCTTGGCTTGCCCCAATCAACGCCTGCCTGATCTCAGCGTGTTCAGCGTCACTGACGAGCCAAGGCAACTGCAGAAGCCAAGTTGGGGCAACCTGCCGAATCAGGTTTTTGAACCGGTGGTCTTTCTCGCATTGCGTTGCCAATGCCTCGAAGATAGGCAGATACGGTTCGCCTGCGCCATGCTGCTCAACACATTGTCCTCTGGCAATGCGATCTTCCCCGCAAATACCGCTCGTAAAACTGTCGATCAAAGTCGTCTTACCTATGCCGGCTTCCCCGACGATCCAGCAGAGGCGTCGCTGGCCGGCGCAGGCCGCGGTCCATGCATCGTTCAGCCGAGATTGGAGGTCGCTGCGAGCAACCCATGCAGAGATAATTTGGTGCTCTGGCAGAGATGACCAATCGAAGTGGGCAGGCAAGCCCTCTCTCGGGAAGCGCGGCGCGCCAGAATCATATTTGGCTACTAGCCGATAACCTTTACGCGAGATCGTCTCGATATATCTAGGGTTACGAGCGTCATCGCCGAGAGCCATGCGAACTTGGCTAATCGTTGATTTGATCACTGACTCGCTCACATACCGATGTCCCCAAACCGCATCGAGTAGTTCGTCTTTCGTGACAAGTTGTCCAGGGCGGCGCCCCAGTTCACAGAGAACGGCAAATGCTCGGGGAGGCAGCTCAATGACAAAACCATCACTGCGACGGAGTCGGGCATTCGCTTCGTCAAGCTCGAACGCAGCAAATTTGAGCACTAGCTTGGACATATATTGAGAGCATTGAAAAGTGAGGCCAGTAGTCGGGTACCCGCGCCTGACCTACTCGGTTGATCTATATACCGCGAGGTGCTTCACGCCCGGCTGGTGGTTCCCAAGCAAGAAACAGCCTTATATTGGCAATGCAACAAAAAGAGGCGAATGCCTATAAATTGGGTTATTTTCTCTTTCAAATATCCATATTTAACTTATTATTTTTATGTTGATAAGTATAAAAAATTTTCGCATTTGTCTCGCATTTTTTTAAAAAGCAGTTATTTTTTAGATAACCGTACCACACTGTCCTAGCGGGAATAAAGGCATCCAACATGTTCAAGAATCTCAAGGTAGGTACCCAGATTGCTCTAGGATTTGGCAGCGTCATCGTGTTGTTCACGGTCGTTGCGGCGATCGCTTTCCTCGGACTCAACAATACCTATCAAGGCTTTGTTAACTACCGAGGTTTGGCTCTTGACAATCACTTCAGCAGCCAAATAGAAGCTAACTTGCTGGGTATACAATTAAATGCAAAGGAATTTTTGGTTTCTTCCCAGGATCAGGATGTGCAGGAATATGAACGTCACCTAGAACAGATACACGGCTTTCTGGAGCAGGCGAAACGCCTCGTCCAGCAACCCGAACGCGCAGCCTTAGTCCAGAAAGTCGATCAAGAAATGACGCGGTACCAAACAGCCTTCACCGAAGTCGTCCAATTGGTGCATCGTCGCCAAGCGATTATCTCCGAACAACTTGATCCGAACGGTCTGGCCATGCGCAAGGCCATGACGGAGATCATCCAATCCGCCTATGCGGATCGCGATCCGGAAGCCACCTATTACGCTTCCCGCACCCAGGAACAACTCCTGTTAGGTCGTTTGTATGTTCTCAAGTACCTCAACAGCCATCACCACGAGGACTTCGACCGGGCACTGCTGGAGATGGAGACAAATGTCAATCAGACAAAAAAGGAGCTGGATGCAGCGCTGCAGAATCCGCAGCGGCGTGCGCTGTTCGCTCAGTTCGATCAGGCGCACACCACCTACGTTGCCGCGATGAAAGATCTTTTTCAGGTCACGGAACAACGTAACAACCTGATCGAAAGCGTTTTGAATCAGGTTGGTCCGGCGGTCGCACAACATATCGGGGAAGCTAGAGGCTCTATCAAGAAGGAACAGGATGTGTTGGGTCCGCAGGTGCAACACAACACGGAGTTCAGCCTCCTGTTCATCGGTGGGTTATCCGGGGCGGCTGTTCTGATCGGCATCGGGTTGGCTTGGTTCCTGGGGCGCCGAATTCGCCAGCCGCTGCAACAAGCGGTCGCGATCTCCCATCACATTGCCCAAGGCGACCTGACGGTGGCCATCCCGCCGGGTTCGCGCAGCGAAATCGGGCAATTGCTGGAGGCCATGCACACCATGAAAGACCAGTTGTACGACATCGTCCACCAGGTGAATACGGCGACCGAAACGGTCAACTCAGCCGCCCAGGAGATCGCTCAAGGCAACAATGACCTATCGCAGCGTACCGAACAGCAGGCAGCCAGCCTGGAAGAAACCGCCGCGAGCATGGAAGAGTTGAACGCCACGGTCAAACAAAGCGCCGACAACGCCACGCAAGCCCATCAATTGGCTGCCCAGGCTCGTACCCAGGCCGAACAAGGAGGTGACGTGATGACCCGCACCACCGACGCCATGAATGGGATCAATACCAGCAGTCGCAAGATCGCCGACATCATCAGCGTGATCGACGAGATTGCGTTTCAGACCAATCTACTGGCGCTCAATGCAGCGGTGGAGGCGGCCCGCGCCGGCGAGCAGGGGCGAGGTTTTGCCGTGGTGGCCGGCGAGGTGCGCAAGCTAGCGCAGCGCAGCGCCGATTCCGCCAAGGACATCAAGGCCCTGATCCAGGACAGCATCGGCAAGGTGGAGCAAGGCAGTCAGTTGGTCAATGAATGCGGCAAGACTTTAGGAGAGATCGTAGCCACGGTGAAGAAGGTCAACGATATCGTTGCCGAACTGGCAGCGGCCAGCCGTGAACAGTCGTCCGGTATCGAGCAAGTCAATCAGGCGGTCATCCAACTAGATCAGGTCACGCAGCAGAATGCGGCTTTGGTGGAAGAAACCACCGCGGCCAGTCACTCGATGAGCGAGCAGAGCCATCATTTGCAGCAGTTGATGGGCTTTTTCAAGGTCAGTGGCGCCGTGCCTCCGGCGGCGAATACAGAATCAGAACCTCGGACCAAGGCAGCTCCCCCAGCTAAGGCAGCTCCCCCAGCTAAGGCAGCTCCCCCAGCTAAGGCAGCTCCCCCAGCTAAGGCAACCCCTAAACATGCTCAAAAGCCCGAACTGAGCGTGGTCCATTCGAACGACGACTGGGAAACGTTCTGATCCCGTTCAGTTCGTATCGAGAACCCCTCGCCCTGTGGGAGAGGAACCGGGATAGCCCATAGGGCAGGTTAGCGCGGTGTGATCCGCCAACCTCGCCGTGGGTGTTCGCTCAACCTGCCGGCATTCCTGCGAGAAGCCATTCCGGACCGAACATGTGCTTGCCGGTGCCGGGTGGCACGCCTTTCGGCAGCGCCCATTTTGCGGGCGGGTCGGTTCCGTAGACCAGCTCCCATTTGGCATCCTCCCACTTGATAGGGTGGACTTTCTTTCTGGCGATCGGGTTGTATCGAGACGCCTCATAGGCCGCCTTAGGCTGCTTCGGCGCACCCAGCACCACAAGCAGATCAATGCGGTGCAGGCTGTCAGGTTCGTGCGATGCCAAACGATCCAGGATATGCCGCAGATTGTAGCCACCGCCCGAAAAGCCATAGAACGCGCAAACGGCCTGGTCCTCAGAGAACTTTTTTAGGGCCGCTTTGGCCTGTGGACTTTCCTGGCTTTGCGGGTAGCCACCAACATCAAGGACGACAGCTTCATAGCCTCTGCGCTTTGCATATTCGCTCGCAGCCGATACATGCAATGCCCCAAACGGCCAAGCGATATTTTTTCCCTGTTCGTCGGGGTATGAGCCGGCTGGAGCCGAGTTACCCCGTAAGATCAACATCTTTGGACGCGACATCGAGATCTCCTTAGGTTCCAGAAGATTGATTCTTACGATGAGACCATACCGGGTCGAGAAACCGTTGCAGGTCATCCGACACACCCACTTGTTTTCGTTCCCAAGCTGTAACTCTATCTCTTGCATTGGCCATGTGGTTCAGTCCTTCGTTTTAGGTTAATCATGGGTTCTTACTTACGTCTGTATTCCCAGGTCAGTACCATATGGTTCAAATTGAAAGTAACGCGTAGCCACGACCGAGATCATTGCCTCACCATCGACCCAAAGAGAACAGCACATGACAAAGTCTACTTGTACCTACTGGAACGCCCTCAGTTCTGAAGCGCAGGAACGCTGGGCGCCTGTAAAAGGGCTGGAGGGTATGGCTGAGGAGCTTACCCTGAGCATTGATCCAGAGTCAGGCGAATACACAAGATTGACCCGCTTTCTCCCAGGGGCCGATACAACGCCATTCGGTGGCAAAACCCATCTCTACCCCGAAGAGATCTTCATCGTCAGCGGCCAACTGTACGACCAAGCCTTCGATACATGGCTTGAGACCGGCCACTATGCCAGCCGACCGCCCGGTGAGCTTCATGGGCCATTCAAAACTGACATTGGTTGCGTTGTATTGGAAGTATCTTTCCCAAATCGCATTGGTTAGCACATAGGTTAGGGTGACGCAGGAACCCCAATGTCAACTGTTATCGCGAGAAGTTATCATTCATCGGGTAGCTGACTCTCCTACATCAATTAGATCTCGCCGAGCCGCATCGGCAGGTTACAGGCTTGTCGCCCTAATCCGCCCTACAGGCTACGAGCTACAGCACTCTGCCCAACTGGTTAACCATGTTCGAAAAGTTCACCCAAGACGCCCTCATCATCTGGGCTACGATCGACCCCATCGGGACCCTGGCGCTGTTTGCCGCCCTGACAGCCCACTTGCCCACGGCTGAACGTCGTCGGACGGCCATCAAAGCGATCGTTTATGCCGCTCTGGTCCTGCTCGGCGCCATCGTCATCGGTCAATTGCTTCTGAACGCCATGGGCATTCGCCTGATCTCCTTCCAACTCGGCGGAGGCATCATTCTCTTTCTTTTCGGCCTACAGATGATCTTCGGCTCCGGAGCACCACCCTCACGAAACGACCCTGAACATGACATAGCGGTATTCCCGCTGGCGATTCCAGCGACCGCAACTCCTGGCGCCATACTCGCGGTCATCCTGCTCACGGACAACCATGTCCACTCCATTGCCGTGCAAGCGGTCACCGCTCTGATCATGCTCGCCGTTCTAGCCATCACGCTCCTGCTCCTGCTCCTAGCCGGACGCATCATCAAGATTATCGGCCTTGGGGGTGCTTCCATCCTCACCAGGGTCATGGGCATGATTCTGGCCTCATTGTCTGTGGAACTCGTCATGAACGCGCTAGGAATAGAGAAGTGGCTCCAGACAGCAGTACCCTAACCTGTCCTTGCAGCGAACCACCTCCGCTGGTCGCTGGAACCCAAATGAGACGACCTTAGCCCAAGGCGATGCGCCCTTCACGCCAACCTATCCTTCTGTTGAGCATGCTGACGACCTCTGTGGCGCTAGCTTGCGAAAGTGGCTCAGTGCCGCTCTTTGGGTGCGAGGCCTCTGAGGGTCGCAAGTTCATTGAACTCTGCTCCTCCTCTCCTCCCTCGCAGGACGGGTACCTTGAGTATCGATATGCGCCCATGTATAGATCCATAGCGGAGAAAGTACTGAGTGCGTCAAAAAACATCGCGAAAGTAGAAGCGGTGGGTAAAAGCGACCAATCCGTTGGTGAATGATCCGCGTAATCGACAAGAAACCGATAGGTCGTTCGCCGCATTGTCCGACGGGTTCAACCGAGAGCGCTACACCTCCACCACCGCCCCACTGGGCGCTTCATCAATGATCCGCCCATCCTGAATGATCCAGTGTTGGAGCATTCAGGGCGCCATGAAGGCTTGTGGCAGCAGGAGCGACCCTGTATGAGTCATGGATGCTCTCAGCTTAACGTAATACAACCCTCGTTACTCAACCGGTCATTTTGGGTCATTAACTCCCCGTTTATTGCCAGATTGGCCCGCTTGACCGGGCGCTGTGGCCGATTCAACCACCCCTCATCTCTCCCCAAACGTCCCATGACCCTTTCACAGGGCTTCTCTTTCTTATATGGCATGCCTATTGCTTTTCCCAATGGAACGTTCACTATTTTCTAAGGAGTTGATCGAGATGCGTCAACACACACTGGCAAGAGAACCACTCTCCTTCGCGAAAGGCGCCCAATCTGCCCGCCTACCAGAGCGCATCAACCCGGCATTCGTCCGGCGTATGGCGGCGCGTCTAGCGCTGGAGGCAAGACAAATCGAGTGCGTGGCGCATGAGGCCATGCGAGAGGTCTGGGATGAATCTGCGCATTCCCACTCACTCTCCTCCCTCACTGCCCATGTGGCATAACCTGAACTGGAGTAGCAAGATGAGCAATTTGGGCTTTCCCGTATCGTCCGCCATGCGGTTAGTGGATTTGGCCGCAGCCCTGGCTCACCAGGGACTTTGTTTATATTGGGATGCCACTCGCCGCACCGTAGTTGTGGCTACCATCCCATCGTGAGGAGCGACCCCGTTCACCGTATACCCTTTTCCCTACCTTCCTTGCCCGTGGGGAATCAATTGGAACCAACCACTTGAGCGTCATCCAACACTCTCAGCAACAACGGTCCTAGTCTTTCAATCCCACCCAGCACCGTGGCCGGTTGCATGCCTGGCTGAAATCCAGTCGCCAAGAAACGCTCCAGCAATGCCGGATCGCGCGAAAACAAGTGCACGGGTATCTGCCAGGAAATCTCCCGACCACCGACGATCGCCGGTGGCTGATGATCCCCAAGCACTATCAACAAGGTATCGGGTAGCGCGTATTGACGCAGATAGCCGCCCACCACGGCCAGGTTATAACGCACACTCCGTATGTAGGCCGTCGCCAACGCGGCGCCATCCAATCGTTCGCTCAGTTCTATCGATCCGGACAGCGTCTGCTCGTTGGCAGGCGCATCGAGATGCTCCCAGTCCGGCTGATACGGTGGCAAGGGCGCGAAGGGTGCATGGCTGTTGATGGTGGGGAAGAACACAAAACGCGGCGCTCGATCAAGCGCATCCAGTTCGGTCTGGTGAATCCGATACAAGCTGTACTGGTCGGGAATGGTCCACCAGCCATAGGCAGGGCCATGATAATCCAGCCGTTTAGCATCATAAATCTTGGCGAACCCATAAAACTGCCCTTCTGGCCATGGATAACGCAAACCCGGCATCACCGCCACGGTTCGATAACCCGCAGCGGCGAAGGATTGCACCAGGGTTGGCCGGTCGGTGGTCAGTAATTCCTGGTAATCGCCCTGATCGGCAATGCGTAGCCCGGACAGCAGGCTGGAATGCGCCAACCAGGATTGGCCGCCAAAGGTGCTCGATTCCAGCCGCGCCGAGGCCATCCGCCAACCCGCTTGTGTCAACGATTGCTCCAAGGCGGCAAAATCGCTGGCCAATGGTGTGGCGAAACGCGGATCGTCGAAAACCAGCGCTCCATAGGATTCAAAAAAAATCACCAGCAAATTGCCTTGCCGCAATCGACCCAGATTCGAAGCCGGCAGCGGTGCTTGCACAGCGATCCGTCCTTGATTACGGAACACAGTCGCTTCCAACGTCAGCCGGGCCTGCTCGACCAGCATGGCGGTCACGGGTAGTGCGAATGCGTATTCCGTCGGCCAACGCAAACTCAATCGGCCCACCCCATACAACATGAGCAACACGGCTGCGATTCCCCCGATCAGCCAACGTCCGACAGGCTGATCCAGCATGATCAGGACTGTATCCAACGCCCAGCGCAACACCGCCACCATGACGCCGAACGCGAGCAGTAACGCCAGACCACCGACAGCCAATTGCCAGATCGCCACATGGTCCAAGAACATGGCGGCAACCTGGGGAATGTGCTGGCTATCCCAGTAAAAATGGATGGGGCGTCCCATCAATGCCGGCGTGGTGACATCCACATACCGCCCTAGCACCAGGATGATCAAGCCGCCAAGCAACAACCCTCGACCCCAGCGATGCAATGGCCCATGCCAAGCGACGATCAGCGTCAGCGCCAACAGCAATACGGTCAGATCGAGAGAGAATTCCAGCACCCAGCGCACTCCAGCAGTCGGCCAACGGTTCTGAAAGGTCAACGCCAAATTGAGCAGCAAGAGCGCTAGCAAGCAGCGGAAAGCATTTATGTAGCGGAAAGCGTTTATACTGAATCGCGACAGGTTGTGCATGGGTAAAGGGCACGTTTGGGGTCAGCAAAAGGAACCTGTCGCCGCGTCAAACCATCCGATCCCGACGACAGGAGGTAACTTTCATGAGCAGGGTAGACAAGCAGCCATCCATCCTGAGCGAGGAGGATACTCAACAAACCGGCGAACGGCCCAGCACGGAAATGCAACACTGCCTCGATGAAGTCGTGGCCGTACTGCGCAAATACGAAGTGGGCGTGACGCTCTGCTTGGCCAGCGATCGGGAATCGGTGCTGCTCTACCGGATTCCTGAGTGGTGCGCGGTGTCGCTGAGCGACAATGGGCCGGAGATCAATTCCGACCAACTCTGGCAGACCGACGATCTGGAAAAACTGCTGTTTCGCAGTTACCAGATGTCCACCGCCCTGCGAGAGATGAACGAGCGCATGCATACGGAATCCACGCGGCTGGACGAGTTCGTGCGGGATCTAGGCCAGCATTTGCTGGACCCCGACCGCAAGAGCCATTGACCAGCGTTTTCGCCGCTTCAGTTTCGGGCATTCGCCATCTGCCATTGCTGCACCAGTTGGCGGGCTTGCGCCAGCTCGATTTCGCTTAACCGGCTGGCTACCGAATCCAGCGGTTGAGCCGCACCCACGTAGCCGCCGGACACCGCTAAATTCAGCCAGAGATGCGCCTTAATCCAGTCCTGCTCCACGCCGCGACCGTTACTGTACAGCATCCCCAAGCCATATTGCGCCAAGGGTAGGCGGCCATTGGCCGCTTTCTCGAACCAGGCAAACGCTTGCGCGTCATCGCGAGGCATCCCGCGCCCGGTTGCATACGACAACCCGAGCAACACCTGAGCCAACGGCATATTCTGTTCCGCCGCCTTGCGATACCATTCCGCCGCCTGCGCCTCGCTCCGCGGCAAGCCACCCCGACCGTCCGCATACATCAAGCCCAGATTCAATTGGGCCGCCGCTAATCCTTGCTCCGCCGCCTTGCGAAACCAGGCCACTGCCTGGGCGTCGTTGGGCGGCGTTCCTCGGCCGTTGGCGTAAAACACGCCTAAGCTGAATTGCGATTCCGCGTCACCCTGCTGGGCCGCTTGTTGGAACCACTGCAAAGCCTGTCGCTCGTCCTGCGACACACCGATGCCTTGCGTGTACATCCTGGCCAATTGCGCTTGGCTGGCGATATGGCCCTGTTCCGCTGCCTTGCGAAACCACTCCACCGCCAGCCGTTCGTTCCGCCCATCCTGCTCTGCAACATAAAAAGCGCCCAGCTGGTATTGCGCCTCGACATGACCCTGTTCAGCAGCTTTCTGCAACCAGTCCAGCGCCAATCGCTCGTTGCGCACGACCCCGTGTCCGGTCAGATAACGCTGGGCGAGGCGTATCTGGGCTTCGGCATTCCCGCCCGCTGCAGCTCGATCCATCAGTTGGATACCCTTGGCTTCATCCAGCATGACCCCGCGGCCATTCAGATAGCCCTCCGCCATTTCCAGTTGCGCCAGGGGCAAATCCTGATCGGCTGCGCGCCGGAACCAGAGCAAAGCTTGCCGTTCGTCACGGGGAACACCACGCCCCTCCATGTACATTCGTCCCAGGTAGTACTGCGCCAGCGGCATATTTCGATCCGCTGCCTTTTGGTACCAGCGCACGGCTTCCGCATCGTTGCGGGTCACGCCCACGCCTTCGGCATACAGACGTCCGACATTGATTTCAGCGACATCCAACCCCTGTTCTGCGGCTTGGCGCATCCAGCGAAACGCTTCCTGGACGTTAGGAGACACCCCTTGGCCATTCAAATAACGCACCGCTAGATTATATTGCGCTTCGGCATGGTTTTGTTCCGCCGCCTTGCGATACCACTGCGCCGCTTGTTCGTCATTGATTGCCACGACGCCGCGACCGGTAGAAAACATTGCGCCAAGATTGAATTGTGCGCTGGCGTATCCCTGCTGGGCTGACTCTTGATACCAACGCACCGCCTCCTTGTCGTTGCGGGAGACGCCGCGCCCACTGGCGTAGAAACTAGCTAGCTCGAACTGGGCGGCGGCATGACCCTGCTCCGCCGCCTTGCGATACCAGCTCACGGCCTGGCTATCGTCGCGCTTCATACCTCGACCTGTCGCATACTGGGTCGCCAGCACGTATTGCGCTTCGGGATTACCACGATCCGCCGCTCGGACCAGCCAGAACGATGCCTCTCGCTCGCTGGGTGCAATGCTCGGATCATTGGCGTAGAGCATGCCTAAGTGGAACTGAGCGTCGGCATTGCCCTGCATGGCCGCTCGCCGCAACCATTCCGTGGCGGTACGCTGGTTACGCACCACCCCTTGTCCACGCAGATACATCAGACCAACCATATTTTGGGCGCGGGGATCGCCCTGCTTGGCCCAGGTCATATATTCTTGGAACGATGTCGCATAATCACCACGTCGGTAGGCATCGGCGGCGCTATTGGTGGCAGCGTCGGGTGAGGTTGGACGGGCATCGCCATAATGCCAAACGCCCTTGTCATCTTGCCATTTCTTGACAGCCGACTCCTGTGCGACGGCGATCTGCATCACCCCCGCCAGCATCGCTGCCAACCACCATACTGTCTTATGCATGACTGCCTCCAAATGAATCCGATCCAATTCCCTTGAAATTCTCGTTATCAGCCACAATCTATCTCACTACGAAATTCTCTACTGCAAATTTCCCTGGAATTCAAAACATCCATTGAACTGGATGCCCGTCGGCGACCGATGTGCCAAACAATCAGGTGATTTGTCACAACCGACATCTAAACTATAGTCCTATAAAACTCATGGATAACTTGCAGCTCCTTCCGGTATTGACCCCACCACAACGAGGACATTCGAATGGCCATCAATTTGCAAAAAGGACAGCGTATCAGCCTGGAGAAAGAAGCGGGACGCGGCCTGAGCCAGGTCGTCATGGGCCTGGGCTGGGGCATGAAGCAGGTCCAGAGTAAGGGTTTCCTGGGTTTTGGCGGCGGCACACGTCAAGAAGCCGTCGATCTAGACGCTTCCTGCCTGTTATTCGATGCCGGTGGCCATCTGGCCGATACCGTATGGTTTCGACAACTGGAAAGCCGGTGTGGCTCCATCCGCCACAGCGGCGACGATCGCTCCGGCGGCGGTGAGTCTGGCGCCGACAACGAACAGATCGCCATCGATCTGAGCCGTGTGCCTGCCGCCACTCAAGCGCTGATCTTCACCGTCAACAGCTTCAGTGGCGAAGGCTTCGCCGGCATCCCCAACGCCTTCTGCCGATTGGTGGACGCTGCGACTGGCAGTGAAATCGCCCGTTTCGATCTGTCACTGGAAGGCGGCGGCCACACCGGCCTGATCATGACCAAACTGTATCGCCACAACAATGAGTGGAAGATGCAGGCGATCGGCGAGCAAGCCGAGGGTCGCACCTTCCACGACCTGTTGCCCGCGCTCCAGCCCTATCTCTGAGATTCGCCGGGAACCGTCACGATGGATCTACAGCCTGGCCAGAATTTCTCGATCACCCAGCACCGCCCAGCGCCGGCGGCAGTCACTATCACCTTGAGTTGGGAGCCGGTGAGCACGCCGCTGATCCTCGATTCCAGCGCCTTCGCCCTGAATGCGCAAAGCAAGGTGCGTAGCGATGCCGACTTCGTCTTCTATAACCAGTTGACGCTGCCCGGCGCTGGCATCCAACGCACCGAAGACGGACGAACGTTCACCGTCACTTTCGCCAAACTCCCACCCGGTATCGAGCGAGTGGTCATCGCTCTGACCATCGATCAGGGTCAGCAGCGCGGGCAATCGTTTGGTCAACTCAGCCTGGTGCGCGCCGATATCCGCGACGCCAGCAATCAGACATCGCTAGCGGTTTTTCCACTGACCACCAAGATGATGCCGGAAACCGCATTGATCGTTGGCGAATTTTACTTGCGCAACGACGAATGGAAATTCCGAGCTATCGGTCAAGGCTTCGTCGGTGGGCTAGAGCCGCTGGCTCGGCAATACGGCGTGGATGTCGCCGATGACGCTGAGGCCACGCAAACGCCGCCGCCCGCTGCCGCCCCACCACCCTCTTCCGCTCCAGCCAAACCGATCCGCTTGGAAAAGATTACCCTGGAGAAAAAAGGCAGCAGCATCTCCCTGGAGAAAAAAGGCCAAGGCTTCGAAGATCTGGTGATCAATCTGAATTGGCATCAGGGCGGCGGCGGCAAAGGCTTCTTTGGGCGACTGACCGGTGGGCGCAAGATCGACCTCGATCTGGGTTGTCTATTCAAGCTGCGCGATGGCCGAGCCGGCGCCGTGCAGGCGCTGGGCAACAGTTTCGGCAACCTGCAACACCCGCCTTATATCCAACTCATGGGCGACGACCGCAGCGGCGCCAGCGCTCTGGGTGAGTTCCTGCACATCAACGGGCGTCAGTGGGAGCAACTGGACCGAGTGGTGATCTTCACCCTGATCTACGAAGGCGTCCCCAACTGGGCGGAAACAGACGCCGTCGTGACGATTCAAACGCCTGGCCAACCCACCCTGGAAATCCGCCTCGACAGCCACCGCAACGATCAGCGCATGTGCGCGCTGGCGATGCTGGAGAACGAAAAGGGGAATATCAAGGTCACTAAGTTGGTCGAATATTTCCTGGATCATCGCTTCATGGATGAGGCCTATGGATTTGGCCTGCGCTGGGTGGCGGGTTCCAAGAACTAATTTTTGTCCGCGTTTTTCTCATACTTTCCCAACTGGAGGAAATGAAGCATGGCCCTCGAATGGTTGAAGCAGCGTTATAGCGAAGTCTCCGCCAACCTGAAGACCGAAGTCACCAAGCTCCGCAACAAGAGCTTCCTGGAAGCGGTGGTCGCTGGTTGCGCGTTGGTGGCGCATGCCGACGGTGTGGTTCGCGCCGAGGAAAAACAGAAGATGATGGGCTTTCTGCGGAACTCCGAGGTGTTATCGGCGTTCAGCACCGAGGAAGTGATCACGATCTTCGACAAGTACGCCAAGCAGTTCGAGTTCGACTACCAAATCGGTCAGGCCAGCGCCCTGCAAGCGGTCGCCAAGGTCAAGGATAAATCGGATGAAGCACGCTTGATGGTGCGCGTCTGTTGTGCGATCGCCAGCGCTGACGGTCACTTCGACGATGACGAAAAAGCGATCGTGCGCAAGATTTGTGCTGAACTGAATCTGAATCCAAAGGATTTCGACCTGACCTGAACGCGCCCCGGGACCCCGTTCAGGAACCCTCCATCCCAGGTTCCGCATCCGCAACGAAGAAACCCGCAACGAAGAGGAGAACCAACTCCATGGCTATTTCCCTCAACAAAGGTGGCCGGCTATCGCTGAACAAGGAAGCGCCAGGCTTAACCAAAGTGTTGGTGGGGCTGGGCTGGGACGCCCGCGCGACCGATGGGGCTGATTTTGATCTGGACGCCTCGGCATTCATGCTGGGCGCTGATGGCAAGGTGCGCTCGGAGGCCGATTTCATCTTCTACAACCAGTTGAAATCATCCTGCGGTTCGGTGGAGCATACTGGCGACAACCTGACCGGCGCCGGGGACGGCGATGATGAAGTGATTAAAGTCGATCTGTCTCGGGTGCCCGCCGACGTACAGAAGATCGCCTTTACCGTCACGATCCATGAAGCGGATCAGCGTAAGCAGAATTTTGGTCAAGTCGGCAACGCCTATATCCGGGTGGTCAATGCCGATAACGACACCGAGATTACCCGCTACGATCTGGCCGAAGATGCTTCGACCGAAACCGCGATGATCTTCGGCGAGCTCTACCGGCACAGCGGTGAATGGCGCTTCACGGCGGTCGGTCAGGGTTATGCCGGTGGCCTGAAAGCGATGTGTCACCAGTATGGAATCAACATTTAAGTCACCCTGCCCTGCTCCAGGGTGGAAAAAAATGACATTCAACAGTTAGGAGAGTGAACCATGGCGATATCTCTACAAAAAGGTCAGAATGTTTCGCTGAGCAAGCAGGCGCCCGGTCTGAAGAAAGTGCGCTTTGGCCTGGGCTGGGATTTGCGCAAGACCGATGGCAGCGATTTCGATCTGGATGCCTCCGCCTTCGTGCTGGACGGCAATGGCAAGGTGCTGAGCGACCAACATTTCGTGTTCTATAACAATGCCCAGGACCCCTCGGGCGCTATCTCGCACAAGGGCGATAACCGCACCGGCGAGGGTGAGGGCGATGATGAAGTGATCGAGGCGGAACTCAATCTGATGACGCCCAACGTAGCGAAAGTCGCATTCGTGGTCACCATTCACGACGCCGAGGCGCGCAAGCAGAACTTTGGCCAGGTCGCCAATGCCTACATTCGCGCGCTTAACGCCGAGGGTGATCAGGAAATCGCCCGCTACGATCTGTCCGAAGACGCTTCCACTGAAACCGCGATGATCTTCGGCGAGCTCTATCGCCACAACGACGAATGGAAGTTCAAGGCGATCGGTCAGGGTTATGCCGGTGGGTTGGCGGCGGTCGCCAAGGATTTTGGCGTCAATCTGGGCTAATCAGCGTCAATCTGGGCTAATCAAATTGTTCCTTGGCAGGTCATAGCGCTTCTCAATGGATATTGAGAGGTTAGTCGGTAGGCCATGCCTACCCTACCGGAGCGAGGCGGCCACTCCGTTCGTCGCCTCGCTCCAAGGATCAACGGATCAACCCGGCTGCCGCTATCCCCCCTCCCGCCAGCGCGATCGACACCAACCGCCAATCCCTGATTTGAAACCGGTATTCCGCTAGCGGTGTGCGCGTCGGCCCACCGAAACCGCGTGTCTCCAGCGCTTCGGCCAAATCATCGGCGAAACGCATGACGCTAGTCAGCAATGGAGCGAGCAAGGCCACACCGTTGCGCAATAGATAAACCCCATCCAAGCGAATGCCCCGGCTTTCCTGCGCTTCTCGCACCTCACGGGCCAAGGTCGCCATCGCCGGTGCGAAACGCAGCGTTCCTTCCAACAGGAACACTCCCTGCGGCGACAAGCCGCTAGCCAGCAGCGCTTCACCCAATGCTTCCGGTGGCGTCAGGGCGAAGAACCACACGCTGGCTGTCACCAGCGCCAGCAATCGCAATACCGCGCCGGTCGCGGCTTCCAGACCGCTGCCGAGGCCGACGATGATGGCGAACGATAACAGTGTCGGCCAGAGCAAACGCATGACACGCCGCCACGCTCCCCAATATCGCCCGAATGCGATGCCCAACAACGGTACGGTGAACAATGGCAACAGTTCCAAGGGTCGAGTCGCCAGTAAAATCAACCCGCAACCGAGCAGATAGACAACCAGCAAGGCACGAGGATCGAAGCACCCCGTCCGATCCGAACGTTGCATCAGCGAATGACTATCGGGGCAGCGCTCACCCTCCTCATTTCGATCTTCTCCCCTTTGAGGGGCGGCAGTTTCATGGAGCGGCGAGAACCGTTCACCCTGCCCGCTCCACTCTTTCTCCTCTTTCTCCAGCAGAGAAGCAGGAGTCTTGGCAAAACGGTGGGTGATCGATGCTCCTGCTCTTTCCTGGGAGGGGATTAGGCTGCGGGAGTGCTGCATACCGGCGGCCAAGGAATCGTCCGCAGGGGTGACGATGCGTCCCTCGGCCAGAACGGCCCAGCGCTGGCAAAGCGATCTGGCCCAGAGCGGATCGTGTGTGGCCACGGTGATCGCCACGCCTTCGGCGGCGCATTCTTGCAGCAAGGTGCGCAGCGCAGCACGCGCGGCGGCATCCTGCCCGGCTGTCGGCTCATCCAGCAACAACACCCGTGGTCGCGATGCCAGGATCGCCGCAATCGCCAGACGCCGTTGTTGTCCCGCACTGAGGGTATGGGGAGGACGATCCAGCAACGGATTCAGGCCGAAACGCTCGCTCAATTGCGCGCACCAAGCGGGATCATAACGACGCAGAGCGTGCGGTCCGGCGGCCAATTCATCGCGCACCGTGGGTGCGAACAGCATATGGGTCGGTTGCTGCATCACCAACCCTACCTCGCCAGCCAGCTCCGCGACAGGCCGTCGCCCGATCGGTTGCCCTAGCACGCGGACCTCGCCGCCCTGAGCGCGCAACAGTCCGTTACCATGCCGCAGCAAGGTACTCTTGCCCGCGCCGTTCGCACCCAGCAACGCCACGATTTCACCGGCGGCAACAGCCAGACTGGCTCCGTACAACACGGCTCGCCCGTCACGCTCGCACTGGATACCATCCCATTCGGTCACCGGTTCGCGCGTCGCCGCTTGCGATGGTGGCGATACGGGGAGCGATTCGGGTGCTTCCAATCCCCAATCAGCGAGATGACTCGTCAGCACTTGATTCGGCGTCCCGTCCGCAACCAACCGACCCTGATGCAACACCAACACCCGGTTGGCGAGATCAGCCAGTTCCTCCAGACGGTGCTCAGCTATGAGCACAGTGCTGCCGGCCGCGTGCAAGCGGCGCAATCGTTCACGCAACTGGCTAGCGCCCGCTGTATCGAGAAAGGCGAAAGGCTCGTCTAGGACCAGAATGCCGGGTTGCATAGCCAATACGCCAGCCAGCGCCACACGTTGCTGCTCGCCGCAAGACAAGGTATACGGTGAACGATCGAGTAGATGGGCGATATCCAGTCGTTCTACCACTTCGCACACCCGGCGGGCGATGGTCGGTCGGTCCCATCCTTGGCAAGCTGGGCCGAACGCCAGATCACGGGCGACTGTGGTCGCCAGGCACTGAGCATCGGGCCGTTGCAGCAGCAACCCGACTAGATGACTCAACTGGTGGGGCGATGCGGCGCGTGGGTCAATGCCGGCGATCCGGAGGTCACCCTGCAACTCGCCGCCATGCAGATGGGGAATCAAACCATTCAATAACCGGCAGAGCGTGGATTTGCCGGAACCGCTGGCTCCAGCCAGTAGCACGAACTCTCCAGCTTCGACAGTGAAGGCCAAATCTTGTAGAGCAGGCGTCTGGACAGACGGATAGCGGTAAGTCAAATTCTGCGAAAAAATGAGAGGCTTGCTCATAGCGCTCAGCGCAGATAACCCAGTCGCCGTAGAACCTGCAAGCCGACGACGCCCAAGGCGGCCCCCACTGCGGAAGATAGCAGGAAAGGCAAGATCAATACGGTCAGCGCCAAATCCTTGCCCATCAGGTAAGGTGCGACCAGCAGTGCGCCGACCGCAGCGCCGATCAATCCAGTGCCAATGACTTCGCCCAAGGCAGTAAAATACACGTTACGCGTATGGCGGTAGGCCAACCCGGCCAGCACCACACCAAACACACTGCCTGGGAAAGCCAGTGGGGTGCCTAAGCCGATGGCGTTGCGCACCAGCGAAGTCACGAGAGCGACCGCCAGTCCCCACCAGGGGCCGACCAGTGCTCCAGCGATGACATTGATGAAATGCTGGGTCGGAGATACCTTGGCGATGCCGATGGGAATGCTGATCGGCGACAAGGCGACCGCTAGTGCGGCCAGCGCCACGCTATAAGCGATCAGGCGAGCGGGTGGAATAGCGCTGGTTGTGGAACTGGGAGAATCGTGAATCGACATATCTGGAGTTTCCTATCTGCGCCTCTGTTTCCAGGGGTTCACTAGGCTGAAAATGGAGTTCGAAGACTGGCATAACCTAACGTCGATTGCCAGACCGGCTTCTGAAGTCGTGACCCGCGCCTGAATGTGGCAAAAACCTAGGGAATGCAAAATCTTTCAGCGCGTGGAGCTCGATAGCTCTCAAAGATGAATTAGTAGTAAGTCCGCACATGACAAGGCGCTCGCACTCGGACGCTCCGCCCGCGAGTTTGCTACGCGTCGCCGAAGCGAAGCGTTACTTTGAGGTATTGGGATGGATAAGAAGAATGAAATTCATGTATGTGCTATCTGTGGCAATAGTTTTCCTATTCGCAACCTTGTGCCAGAGGGATCTGTGCGCGATATCATTTCAGCGAACATCCTCCGCGATCATCCTGATTGGTCTTCAAAAAGTTACGTGTGCCGAGAAGATCTAGCGAAATATCGAACGAATTATGTTCACTCCTTGCTTCAATCTGAAAAAGGCGAGCTTACTAGCCTTGAGCAGGAGGTTTTGGATAGTATGCGTGACCATGAACTCCTTACAAAGAACGTAGACTCGGAGTTTGAGCAGTCGTGGTCATTTGGTGAGAGATTGGCGGACCGGATTGCAACATTTGGTGGAAGTTGGATTTTTCTCATATGTTTCGGTGTTTTTCTTGCCTTATGGATTGGGATTAACTCGATCGTATTGATCGTGCATCCTCCGGACCCTTATCCCTTTATACTCTTGAACCTGGTTCTTTCTTGTTTGGCAGCGATCCAGGCACCGATCATCATGATGAGTCAGAACCGTCAGGAGGCAAAGGACCGGCTCCGTTCCCAGCATGACTATCAAGTGAATCTGAAAGCGGAACTCGAAATCCGGCATCTTCATGAAAAGATTGACCACCTCCTGTCACACCAGTGGGATCGCCTTGCCCAAATCCAGGAGATTCAACTCGATTTACTTTCAGAGATCGGAAAGAAGAGATAACCCCCTAGAGAAAATAGGGGACAAGCCACGATTTTCAATCGACTGGTCGGAAACATCTCTATTGCGGCATAACCCACTGATTCATAGTGGCTACCATGGAATTTCCGATCATGCCTAATGCGATTTCCTAACGACCCCATTCAGCGGACGCACGCCGCCAATGGGTGTCACTATATGTCATTCACCTTAATCGAAAATTTTTAGGTATGAAACAGATAAAACAAGGGTTAATCGTTATTGACGTTCAAAATGACTACTTTTCAGGCGGCGCCATGGAATTGGTTGAAATGGATTCAGCAGCCTCAAACTGTGCAAAACTAATTGATCATTTTCGTAAAAATGAGATGCCGGTTTTTCATGTTCAGCATCTGTCAGTGCGTGCAGGGGCAACCTTCTTCGTTCCAAATACTCATGGTTGTGAAATTCACGAGAGTGTACGGCCAAACGAGGATGAAGCCCTGATAATCAAGAATTACCCCAACTCATTCAGAGGAACAGAACTCAGCGACAGGCTGAAAACAAAAGGTGTCGATGAAGTCATCATTTGTGGTGCTATGTCGCATATGTGCATTGATACCACAACGCGAGCAGCATTTGATTTAGGCTATAAGTGCCAGGTCATCTCTGATGCTTGTGCAACACGAGATATGGAATTTAATGGTCATATTGTTAAAGCTACAGACGTACATGCAGCGTTTATGGCGGCATTGAGAGTGCCATTCGCAGAAGTTCTATCAACCATAGAATATCTGGCTGCAACGTAGTCGACATATAACAAAGCGCTCCTTCGGATGCTCCTTACGTCGCGCCGCACGGCTTGAGCGTCATGCGTCTTCCTTGTCCAACTCGGTAGCAAATGCCTGATCTCATCGAGTTTGAAACAGAGCGCCTCTTCTTGCGACAATGGACACTCGCCGACCGTGAGCCGTTTGGCGCACTGAACGCAGATTCAAGAGTGATGGAGTTCTTCCCCGCGAGGCTCACACGCGCCGAAAGCGACGCGATGGCTGATCGTTGTCAGTCCTCGATTCAAGAACGCGGCTGGGGATTTTGGGCCGCTGAGTTGAAGGCTTCTCGTGAATTCATCGGGTTCATCGGCTTGCACACCCCCTGTGCTGAACTTCCGTTCTCGCCGTGCGTAGAAGTTGGCTGGCGTCTTTCCTTTGAACATTGGGGCAAAGGGCTGGCTACTGAGGCTGCACGAGGAGCGCTCCGTGTCGGCTTTGCGTTCCTCGGCCTACGCGAAATCGTGTCCTTCACGGCCATTGGAAATTTCAGGTCCCGCGCAGTCATGGAAAGGCTCGCTATGCGCGAATCTGGCGCCTTCGAACATCCCCAAATTCCCAAGGGTAGCTCACTTCGGTTGCATTGCCTGTACCGTTTGTCGCACGATCACTATGACGCATAATCACTCGGGCATGTCATATAATTCTTGCAAGGCACTTGTAGAGCCGATGTTCTCGAACTTCAATCTAGAAAAAAACGCAAGAACAAACCAATCCCGACCATTAGGGCCTTAGAAAGCTTGCCTGCAACACCCTCTCCTGGTTCACCTGGGGTCTACCCGGCGCTTGCTAATGGGCTGAAACCTGGCCGGAACATGGGTACTGGGCTATGCATAATTTTTCTGCTTCAGATCTGAAAACCATCCTGCATTCCAAGCGGGCCAATCTCTATTACCTCGAACATTGTCGCGTATTGGTCAACGGCGGGCGCGTGGAATACGTGACCGATCAGGGAAAGAACTCGCTCTACTGGAACATCCCCATCGCCAATACCACATCTTTGCTACTCGGCACAGGCACCTCGATCACGCAAGCTGCGATGCACGAACTGGGGAAAGCCGGGGTGCTGGTCGGCTTTTGTGGAGGTGGCGGCACTCCGCTTTACAGCGCCAACGAGGTCGAGGTCGAGGTCGCCTGGTTCGCCCCGCAGAGCGAATACCGTCCGACGGAATACTTGCAAGATTGGGTTCGCTTCTGGTTCGACGATGGCCTGCGCCTGGAAGCCGCCAAGGCATTCCAACGCGCCCGGTTGGGACGGATCGCCGAGCACTGGTGCGGCCATCGGCAGCTCGCCGACAGTGGCTTTGAGGTTCCACACGAAGCCTTGCGGTCCACTCTGGAACGATCACGGCGTCTGCTATTGGAATCCGCGCCGCTTGATTACGCCGCCTGTTCCAGACGGACGGCTTCATCAAGTTTTTCGGCCTCGGTTCGCGCTTCAACGGGAGTGCTGAGTCTGTGACTCAACCAGTTCAAGCTCCCTCCACGCGCAAGCCCCGCCTCCCCGGCGGTTGCAAAGCTCAGGATATTTCGAGCCGCGTTCACGTCGCGGTCATGGTGCGTTCTGCAATCGGGACACGTCCACTCTCTAACCGACAGCGGCATTGTTTCTCGGTAGCGCCCACAGTGAGAACAGGTCTTACTGGTGGGCGCAAAGCGATCCACCGTCACCACCGTGCGTCCGTACCAGTCCGCTTTGTAGCCGATTTGCCGCTTGAATTCGTGCATCCCCACATCGGCCAGCGCGCCCGCAAGGTGATGATTCTTCATCATGCCGCGCACGTTCAAATCTTCCAGCGCCAAGACATCGGCACGGCGAATCAAGGCTGTGGTGGTCTTGTGCAGGAAGTCGGCCCGCATCGCCGCAATGTGGGCGTGAATCGTGGCGACCCGTTGCCGCTGTTTGCGCCGTCGGTTGCTTCCCTTTTGCATCCGACTCAACCGGCGCTGCTGAAACTTCAACCGACGCATCTGCTTTTTCAAGTGGCGCGGATTGCCGCTTTTCAAGCCGTCACTGGCGACCACCACATCCTTGATACCCAAGTCCAAGCCGACGGCAACGCCGGTCAAGGGCAAGGCTTCAACCCCTTCTTCACACGCAAACGCCACGAAATAGCGCCCCGACGGGTCTTTGGAAACCGTCGCCATTTTCGGTATGCCGGTCGGGATGCGACTCCAACGGGCTTTAATAAAACCCAGTTTCGGCAGTTTGAGGTATTCGCCGCTGCGATAGGTGCTTTGAATGTGGCGCTGATCCAGTTGATAGCGGACGGATTGTTTGTTCCACTTCGACTTGAACCGTGGGTACTTGCCGCGCTTGTCAAAGAAGTTTTTAAACGCCTTGTCTTGGTCAATCAGACTTTGCGTCAAGCAGTTCGCCGTTGCATTGGCCAGCCACGGGCATTCGGTTTTCTTCCAAGCCGTGACTTGGCGTCCGAGTGAGACGTGGTTTTGCTTCTCTTGGCGTTCCTTCCAAGCCGTGCTTCGCACGTCCAGACAGCGGTTCCAGACGAACCTTGCGCACCCAAACTCAACCGCCAACTGCTTTCGTTGTGCAGCGGTCGGGGTGAAGCGGAATTTGTAGGCTTTCAGGCGTTGAACCATTCGTCGATTTTACTCGATTTCACCCGTCGCTGCGGTGCGAACCGCCCCGAAAAACCGGCGCGGATAGCACGTCAAACCGCCGGATAGGATGCTCCGGGCAGAATCGCATCGCCTTAGAGCCTGTTCATGATCTTTTAACGTGGAATTGATTCAAGGAGTCCTCACAGAAGGAGGACACCGTGGAGAAGAAGTATCCGAGCGACATCAGCCGCGAAGTATTTGAAGAAAAAGTTCTGCCAGTGTTGAGACGGGCGAGGAAGCAAACGAAGCCGACAACCGTTGATTTGTATGATGTTTTCAACGGTATTTTGTATGTGCTGAAAAGTGGCTGCCAATGGCGAATGCTGCCATCTGACTTTCCGAAGTGGCGCACCTGCTATGACTACTGGCAAAAATGGAGCGCCAAAGAAGACGGGAAACAAAGCCTCTTGGAAGAGGCCTTAAAAAAATGGGGTTGGCGACGTTCGACGCGGCCTTGGGCGGGATGCGAAGACGACTTTTCTTATCGTTGACGCGCAAAGCGTCAAGAATACAGACACGGCGGAACAAAAAGGCTTTGACGGTGGCAAGCTTGTTTCCGGAATCAAACGGCACATCGGCGTAGATACAAACGGGCTGCCTCATGCCATTCACGTCACCACCGCCAATGTCACCGATCGGGCCGGAGCCTTGGCCATGTTTGCCGCCTGCAAAGGCAATTTAACACGCGTCATCAAAGTGTTGGCTGATGGCGGCTACACGGGTGAATCGTTCTCTTCCGGGACTTTATCTGCAATCGGCGCGTCTGTTGAAATCGCCAAACGCAGTGAGCTTCATCAGTTTGCCGTTATTCCAAAACGCTGGGTCGTCGAACGCGCTTTTGGCTGGCTCGAAAAATGTCGCAGGCTTTGGAAAAATTGCGAACGCAAACTCAACACCAGCCTTAACATGGTCGTTTTGGCTTTTCTTGCCCTGCTCCTCAAAAGATCATGAACAGGCTCTTAGGGCTGGCGATTCTGACTCCCTACGCAATCCCTTCTTCGACCGGCGGGGTCGTTCGTCTTCCTTGACTCACTTCGATGAACGGATAGCTGAAACTTCTGTTCAAAAGGCGAGTTTTCGATGATGTACCTTTACGACCCCCAAGGGCGGCGGCTGTACCTGACCGGGGCAGAGCGGCAGGCGTTTCTGACGGCGGCGAAAGACGCCCCGCGCGAGGTACGCACCTTCTGCCTTGTACTGGCCTACACGGGGCGCCGGATTTCGAAGCCTTGGCGCTCACGCCCCGGCGCGTCGATCTGCTGGGTAAGGCTCAATGCGACGTGATCCGCAACGGCTCGGTCATGACTTGGCAACATAGCAATCTGCATGGGGAATACGATTTCTCGGACGAGAAAATGCTCGGTTCGGTGGGTCTAGTCCTTCCCGAAAATACACCCCGAGAAACAGACTAAACGTAGCAAATCACATTTTTATATCAACTATCCTTTAAATTTACACTTACGAAAATCCCGTGAGAGTTTTTAGCCGTTTGTGCAAACGTACCCCATGGCCTATTGCGGGCGCCGGTTCTGGGGCGGGGCCATCGGAGCTGCCGGCTCGGACGCTGAGGGCGCCATTGCCGCGTCCGGCTTCGGTTTCTTCTCGAACACCTGGATACTGGGGTTTTCCAGCCGGAACCCGCCTTCAATCGCTTCTCCCATCTGACCAGTGATCACCGCCACCCATTGTGGGTAATTCTCCGCCGCCTTCTTGAGCGTGTTCCATGGCTTGTTCTTCACCTCCACGATTACCTTGCGCCCGTCGGACTGGACAGCAAACAGCAGCGTACTGGGCGAGGCCGGTTTGGCCTGGGGGAGTTGGGTAATTTTCAGAGTTACTTCAAGTTTGCCGGGAATGGCCATCGCCATCACCTCCTCTAACAAGGCTTGTCGTTTCGCGGGTGACAGGGTCGGTGCGGGCACGGCAGGCGAGGTCGTGGCCGTCGCGGCGGGGGTCGTCGCCGCCACTTTTTTATCCTGGGACGCTTGGGCGTGGGCCTGCTGCTCCGGGGTCACTTCCCCCGCCGGTTGCCCGTCCAGATCATACCGGGGGCCACCAGCGGCCAGCGCCTTCCGGTAGCGAAACGCCCGGGTGTAGGCCGCCAGTGCGCGTCGGAGATCCTTGCGAGCCAGGTCCGTGAACGCCGGATGCACCCCAGCCAAGACCAGCACCTCCTGGCCGATGCCAACTTTGAGCGGTTTGGGCGTCTGGCGATTGAAGACCGCCGGAAAAGTCGCGCACAACCGATCCATCATTGCGTTTACATCCTGGGGCATTCTCGGACCTCATAGGACTAAGGGTTGTAAATATCTCACAGCAGGCCGCGTATGTCCTGGCGGAGGCAACGGAACCCTGAAGATTATCAGTACCTCGCATATCCTCTTTCTGCGCTGAATTCCTCTATCAGAGCACTGAATCAGGGCGCCGCCTTTGGATTTATTGGCACTAAAGATGCTTAAATTAGTCGCCCCAGGCATAGGCACTGCGGCAATGATCTTCCTTATATCGGCAAAAAAGCTCGTTCAAGAATCCTCACTACCCTCATCCACACTGAAGAGCGCTTTTCACCATGAACAAAGCGGATTGGGATCCCAATTACAAACATCCCGGCAAAACCACCGTCAGGTTGACCCTGTTTTGGGTCTCGAACTACTATCAGGACACCTCGCAAAAGGTGCTCAAGAAAACCGAGCAGATGTTAACTGAACACGGTCTTGGTTTGGATATCTACCCCAAATCCCGCCAGAGCGCGCCCAAGCATACGATCCAAATCCCCGGCGATCCCACCCAACTGCTGGTGAATGATCCTCAAAATAATCCTTACGATTATAATTGGTTAAGAAATCAAGCTGCCGCCATCTTCGACGATCAGGCGACCCCGGACAAGCGCCAGCGTCTGCCGGTATTTTTTTGCCAGTTCAAAAGCGCAGGCTACGGCATTACCGTCTTGAATTCGAACTGGCTGCCTTATTGTATGATCGGCGTCAATACCGATCCAGACGGATATTGCCTGATGCATGAAATCATTCATGCCGCCACCAACACCGCCGCCCATTGCAATACGCCCAAGGGGAATGTCTTTGGTGATATTCCCGGTAACGTCATGATCCGCGCCCATGTACAATCGGTCGCAAAGGCGTATTTTGCCCGCTAAAGTGACTTTTAGTGGTGGTCGGAGCGCGCTACCTGGCTATCGGCACCGGCGATACCGAACGAACACCGACCACGAAACCGGTGCACTTGTTGTCATCGATGAACGGATGGTTATGCACGACGCCTGTGCCGTATAAGCTGCCGCCAAGTCGACCTCCATGAAGTTCCAGAATTGCCTATATGGCGGATAGAGCCACCTACGAGCAACCGGTTACCAACGCGCAAAACATGCTTGAGGAATAACTAGATCTTAAAGCAACGCCATATAGAATATTTTTTGCGCAAACTCATTTCTATCTACGCTCAGGAAGCCATGCAGGAGGAACCGCGATGAAGAAATCAACGACACTCGTTCTAATGATGCTCACCGCGCCAACCTTCGGGCAGATCATGTACAAATGCCCTGTATCGACGCTTGGCGCGCCACCCTTTTACCAGCAAGCGCCTTGTACACCGACCGGCGGCGGCGAGCAAGTTGAAGTGAAGCGGATCAAAGCGACAGGGACGAATACCCGGAGCAGCGAACAAGGAAAAATCTATAGACGAGGCAACGCCGAGCATTGGGCGGAACAACGCGAAGCACGCATCAGGGCAGCGGAACATCGAGCAGCACTGAAGGCAGAACGCGCCAAGGCCAGCACCGCCGAGGCGCAAGCACAACGCGAAACCACCCATGTAATCAGGGAAACCAACAAATGATGGTAGGCCACCTGAAATTCCGATCAAAACTCGGTTGGTTTGGCTATATGTCGATTTAGCTGTGCGCGGCTGCGGAACAGCATCTATATTGTTGTGGACATCGATAAGGCGCTGGAGATTAAAGTAGGCGGCGCGGCCTCCAATATTTCTGGCTTCACGACCTGGGGCTCACGCGGTAGCGGAATCCAATAAGAGGCAAAGGCCAAAACGATCGATAAAGCCAGCACGATAATTTGTTTACGCTGGATTTCAAGGTTCACCACAACACACTCCGGGGTTTCAGCTCAAGACAAGGAAGTTTCTATTCGCGCCGCCTTCAGCAAACTTCATACCTAACCAAGAAAAAGATGCGCTTTCCATCTATATCAAACAAGATCAACGGACTAAACGGGTCGTGCTATGTTTATAACATGCCCATGCTGACTGCTGCTTAAACACAATTCGTCACTAACAGGTCACAAGTTACCTTCTAAGTCATCCAGCATGACGAAATGTAGCCATATCGGTTCAATTTGACCCGATAAAGGAAGACCAAGAGCGAATCCTCCTTCTCAAAGAGCCCTAAACCGGTATAGAAACGCTATCGTCGATCCTCAAATCGCTGCCCGCCATCTGACTTTGCCCCCAATACGCCAAGGCCATCAAGGTCAGATCGTCAGCAGGCGGCGCACCAGCAGCGAAGGTCTGGACAGCGTCCGTGACGGTAGCGATCAAAGCAGAGACATCGGTCGGCGCAAGCGTCAGCGTTGCTTCGAGGCGTCTGGTCGTAAACTCTCGGTTTTGCAGATCGACGGCCTCTGTCACACCATCCGTGTAAAACAGCAACTGCTCGCCTGGATGCAGGACCAAGCGCTGTTCAGCAAACGGCAAATCGTCGATGATTCCCAGCGCCATGCCGCCCGTCAGCGGTAACGCCGTCACCGTGCGATCGACGGCAATATGGTAGAGCGGATTGTGGCCCGCATTGGCATAACGAAATTCTCCACTGACCGGTTCCAGCGTCCCATAACACACCGTGACAAACATCGCCGCCGCGTTATCCTCACTCAACAAGGTATTGGCCTGCTCCAGACAAGGTCCTGGATCAGGCACGATTTGCGCCACAGCGTGAATGACAGTCCGAGCAACCGCCATAAACAACGCTGCAGCAACCCCCTTGTCCGACACATCAGCGATTACCAACCCCAACCGACCATCGGGCAAATCGAAAAAATCATAGAAGTCGCCGCCCACCTCGCCAAAAGGATATAGCGCAGCGCACAGATCGAATTCGGGTCTTTCTGGAAAACTGGCGGGCAAGAGTGAACGCTGGATACGGGCGGCGATGTGCAACTCCTGACGCAGTTTGACTAACTGGCTGCGCGCCACCTGAGCCTGGTGAAATTGCTCGACGGTATTGGCCAAGCGACCGATTTCGTCGTCATCGGCAGGATTCGCCCTCAACGTCGGCATCCGGGTATCACCCCGCGCCAAAGCATTCAGGATGCCGATTACCTGATTGAGAGGTCGAAACGCCTGGCGTAAAGACCAATACAAACCGCTTAGGAACAAGGCCAGCGCCACCACCACGCCGCCATGCGAAAGGACGTTAAGCAGAATATCCCGCCAGTAAGCTGTGGTGATATCCTCGACGGTCAACAGGATTGCCGCTCCCCGGCCAAATAAATCCTGTAATAACAATCCAGCGATGGTATAGACCTGCTTGCCGTAGTGTTCGGTGTGAACCTGGCGATGGCGATGGAGCGCCAATGTCGTATCCAGGCGCTGCCATAAATCCGGGTCGGTGCCTTGACCCAGGGAGCCATCGAGATACTGAAAGAATGCAGGCGCTCCTACACTGGTGGCGAAGGCTGGCAGCAAATGATCGATGCGCAGGTACAAAGCGCTGACTGCGGTGGGTCCGGTCCGGTCCAGTTGCGGAAACACCGCGGCGAGTCCATAACCCTCCTGGTCGCTCAGAGGAACCAATCCCAAGAGCGGTTTACCAGCGCGAAGCGCCGCATCGATCAAGCGGGGAGATAGCACATGCAACGTGGCCGGATCGGCGGGTCGATCCGACTTGGTCGCCGACCAGGGATGATGGTCGTTGCTGAAGAACAGCGTACCGTTCAAGATGGCGGTTTCGAAAGCGATCGGAGGCGAACTCGCTTGCAGGTTGATCAGGAGCTCGACCAGACTCTGGGCGTAATCAGCCTGGTTTCGTCGCACCAGAGCGCGTAGCGCATCTTCATTGCGGGTAACGCTGGGAATCATGGCCACTAGTCGCTGCAACTCAGCGCCGGCAATGCCATTCCAAGTGTTTTGGTAGCCGGTTAGCAACACCTCCTGGTAGCGATGTTCCGCACCCCATTCTCGAAATTGCCCTTCCAGCATCAAGCCACTGGCTACGGTCGCGAAACAGAAGCTGACACTCAGGGTAATACGGGTGCGCAATTTCATGGAAGGGCTGGTCGTGCATAGCGAATTTTGAGAACGCCTCGGTCCATGACTGCGGCATAACCCCAATAACCTTGCGCCAGCAAGTTCCGTTGTTCGGCGATCGCCACAACCTCGACGGTCACTGCGGTAGCGGAATCGAGAGCTGACGAGCCGCGCAGGTCGGCATAAAACAGATAGCGCAAATGCTCACCACCCAACAGCTTGATCCCTTTGATCCGCAGCCCAACGGCCAGTAAATTACGCCAACTGTAGGCGTTACCGGGCGCAGAGACCGCCGCGATGTGCCAACGATCCATCATGGAAGCCAGTTGCAGCCGCCACTCGCACAAACGACGATGCAGACGATTACCACGCCATGCCGGCAGGACTGCCACACCGATCAACTGAGCGATCCGGCTCCAGTCGCCAGCCGGCAGACCTAGATCCTCGGCAAAGCGGTCATAGCGGTAGCCCGGCCCAGCCGGCAATCCCAGAATGGCGTAGGCAATCAACCGATCCTCGGCGAACACGCCTAGAGTGCGTCCTTCATCGGTGAAATGATCGGCAAAAAAGGCTTCGGAGTCGGCGCGGACCAGGCCCGGCTCGGACAACCGACGTAAAGCTTCCCGATGAATACCTTGCACCGCTGGCAACGCCGCCGGTTCCAACGCACGACTGATGAAGGGCATCTGCACCGGCTGGCCGTCCCGCCGGATCAGTAATCCGGTTCGCTGAAAGTCAGTCGGGATTGCAGGCTCGCCACGGCTCATTCCAACACCTCGGCATAGTTGAGGATCGCCAGCGGTGGGTAAAGATTCAGTTGTCGAGCCACCGGTAGCTTGACGAAGTAGGTGAAACGATGGAGGGTTTCGATCGGAATCGTCTGGGGCGCTTGGCCACCCAGCAGAATTTGTTCGACCTTGAAAGCGGTGAAGCGGCCAAGATGTCGGTAAGGCGCGACCAGACCCAGCGTAATGGCGCTGTCGAAGATCGGGCGTTCGGTGGCGGCGAACACCGGCAAATGGTGACGCAAGGCCTCGCCGGCGAGGGTTTGGCGATGCTCGCCGATGAAGGTATCCGGCCCTAGATAGAGGAATTGCGGTTCCCGCACGGCCAACTGGTCCATCAAGGCTGGCAAGACCTCGGGATCAGGACGTCCTTCGCTATTCAGAGGCACCGGCTCGGCCAGCAGTTCGAAATCCAGATCGCGAGCGGCCCGGCGTAATTCGCCGATATTGATCACTGAATTCGGTTCGGTGGGGTTATAAAGCACGGCCAGCCGTTTCATGGGCCGATAGGCGCGAATAGCCTTGATCTGGGCTTCCACCGGGACGGTGTGGGTGGTGCCGGTGACACGGCGGCCGGACGAGGTGAATGCCGGAACAATCCGTGATTCCACCGGGTAAGCAACCATGGTGAACACTACGGGCACTTCAGTCAGATAGCGGGCTGGATCGACTTGGTCATACGGGCCGACAACGCCCAAGGTCAACGAAGTGCCCCAGGTATACACCAGATCCGGTTGCAGTTGGCGCGCCTCGGCGACCAACGCCGGAATGCGGGTTGGATCTTGACCAGCACTGCGCATGATCAGATCGAAAGGTAAATGACGCTCCTCGAGATAGGATTTGAAACCGGCTTCCACCTCGGTCTCGCCGCGCCAGAGCAACATCAGAATTCGGAAGCGTCGCTCTCCCCCTTTCCCTAACGCTTGCTCAGGGCGCGGAAGAGGCGCCACTAGCGGACTATCCGGCGAGGAGGCCTGGTCTTCTTGCCGGAGCGGATTGGGTTGGAGCGGTTGAACGGCTAAGACGCTGCGTATCGAGATCAGCAGCAGGATCAACAGCGGCAAAATGTAGCGTCGGGACATGACCACGCTCCAGGTGATTCAGGAAGCGACCGGCGGCGGTTCGTCATCTGGTTCCGGTTCGACCCCCAGGACCAGGAAACTGACGCTGAATAGGGTAGCAGTCAGGACTCCTAACATACCGATGATGGTCACGGCGCCCGCATAGCCGAAAAGCGCCGCGAGACCAGCGGCGAACAGCGGCCCACAAGCGCCACCCAGACGTTCGATGAGCCGATAGCTACCCAACACCGGTCCCGATCCAAACTGTTCGATCGGCGACCGACCGATCCCGGTCACCAGCGCCAGTTGGGAAGAAATGCTCATGGCCTGACCGACGCCCAACAACAACACGCCCACCAATACCCCGGTGGTGGTGGGAAAGAAAAATACCGGGATCAGGCCGATACCGGCCAGCAGCCCTCCAACGCCCACTAGCAGCCCATGCAAGGCGAAGCGGTCGGCTAACCGAGCGAACAGAGGACCCAAGAACAGCGCAGCCAATCCGTAGAGCATAGCGACCCGACCGATTTCCGAGCGGCTATCGCCAAACTCGTTCAACGTCAACGGCACGAGAAAAAACAGGAACCCATTGAGCAACAATTTGGCGGGAATGGCGGCGAACAACATCAACAACACAAAGCGAGAATTACCGGCAAGCTGCCGGATCATACCGTGCGCCGATCGACGGAGCGCAGGGGTCGAGGGAGGTGCGGTTCTCAGCAGACCAAATGCCATCAACCCGGCGCCGGCCGCCAGCATCGCCGCGCAACCGAAGGTTGCGGTATAACCGATGCGGTCAGCCAAGATGCCGCCAATCGCCGGGCCACAGATGGTGGCAGCCATCAACCCGCTGACGAACAGAGCGCTACCGCTCGCTCTTTGCTGTGGAGAAGTATTGACGACGACATAGCCCTGACAGGCGGCGTACATGAAAGCGTAACCAACCGCCGTCAATGCTCGCCAGACCAGCAAATCGTAGAAGTTGAATGCCAATCCGGCGCCGATGAGACCGAGGGTCATCAGCAGCGCGCCTTCAGCGAAGGTTCGTGAACTACCCGCACGTTCGCAGCGCCAGCCGGCTAGCGGCATGCTCAAGGCCGCGGCCAAGGTAAAAACCGTCAATGGCAAACTGACCAGTAATGGAGAAGGTGGATTGGACAGATAGGTCGCATAAGCACGAGCATATAGGGGCAAAAAGGGTTGCGAGAGTTCTGCGGCAAAGATGAATAGGAAGGTCGCGATCCGGGCGCCAAATAGATCGGCGGGCTGATAGAGGACCGGCCGACCCTCTGGGGCCAAGGTGAAGCCGCGCCAGAGTGACCCCAGATTGGTTGACAGGCGGCCCGCCGCGGCCGGCGCCACGCCTTGCAGGTGTGCGGCCTGCCGCAGGAGTCGTTGCTGAGCGACATTCAGCTGTTCCACGAGCCGGTTCAATAACCGAGCTGGCCAGCCAGTTTCATCGCGGGATACCGGTAAGGTGTGACTGAGATCGCCGTCAGCGATGCGGCGCAAGACCGTTTCCAGTCGGTCGATGGGAGCGACCAGGTAGTGATGGACAAGCAGCAGCAGTAGTTCGAAGGCGACCAGGATGGCGATGACGAACACGATGGCGATGTCGAACAGAATTTCCTGGATTTTTTGCACAACGAAGTTGGCGTTGGCGCCGATATGCAGCACTCCGAGCACGGTTTCACCCGATCTCAGCGGTAATGCCAGATCATAAAAGTCACCCAGGGGGTGAGCCGTCAGCGCCTGGGGTGACCGTTGCTGCTCAATCGAGTCGGCGACCGCCGTGCCTTGGAAAGCGGATCGCGTTTCCAGCGCCGCAGTGGTCGCGCGAGCCAGTTCTTCCGGTCTGGGCAGCAAGGTTCCATACTGATGGAGAACCGTACCATCATGGCGGGTCAACACCAGATAAGCCAGGTCAGGATCAGCAGCGAGCACCGTGCCAAAAAAATCGGTCACGCCAGGAAGATGCTCCAGCGGAATGTCATAGCGCAATGCGCGCTCCAACTTAGCGTTGACGGCAACGCCCACCGTCAGCATCTTTCGGTCCAGTTGCGGTATCAGGCTTCGTTCAAGCACCCAGGCGGCGTAAAACGAAATGCTCACTAGGGCGATGACAATCAAGCTGAGGGTGAGCGCAAAAAGCCGAGTGAACCGGAACGATGCGGTCATTGCCTCTCTCCATCCCTCTGCCTCTCTTCCGGAAGAGAAGGTATTCGCTCAGCCAACCGCTGCTCAAGGTGCAGGATTCGGTCAGCCTGAACCAGGCGTTGCTGAAATTCTTGGCTTTTCTGTTCCGCGGCAACATGCAGTACTTTCAAAGCCGAATCCCCCTCGAATGGTGAGGCGGAAACCTGCCGGTTCTCCAGAAATTGCTCAAGAGCTGCGCCGACCTGTCTGAGTTCGCGCCGGGCGCTCCGAAACAGCAACCACACACTGAGCCATGCGGCCAAGCTGGTGGCGACCAGAATCAGCAACGCTGCACGGATCAGGTCGAACAGCGTATGTTGCAGCTCTTGATCGTAAAACGATCGGTCGTAGCGCAGGATGAGAGCACCGACCGTGCGACCAAAGTTGTTGACGAGTGGAATACCGACCATGAGCGTCTCGGAGTCGCTGACATGTTGAGGCGTTTTGGCGATCGTCTGTAATACGGTTGCCAACCAGGCCGACGCCAGAGGAGCGACAGGATGATGCTTCAGAAGGTCGCTCTGGTATTGATGCAGGACACGCTTCTGGTCGTCGAAGACACTGATCGACAGGATATGCGGGTCCTGGGTGGCCTCTCGGGTCAGAATGGCCGCCGTGTTGGCCATGGCGGCGGGGTCTAGGCCGAGATCGAGGCCGAATTCGAGGGTATCGCGCAAATCCTGAATCAGGAACGCCAGTCGCGATTGTGTCAGGTTGCTGAACGTGCGTTCAAACTTCGCATAGTTCATCAACACCGCTAGGCCAAGGACAAAGGCGATCAGCACAGTGATCGTTGCGGTAATTTTGAGCGACATAATAGAACGTATTCAACGATGAGATCGGCAGCCCGCCTGCCTTATATCTTTGTAGTAAGTCAGCGGCGGTTTGTACAGTCTTTCCGATCGATCGCGTTGCTTCGTTCGATGCTAGGTTTGGCCATTGGCCGCTCGTTTTTAAGCTGGTCAAGCAGTCGTAGCGGGTAGTGGCGATCGCCTGCCGACCGTACTCAAAGCAGCTTTTGACCTGATTCTCTACCAATAATTTTCTACAGCCATATTGCCCGGCTTGCCACGCAGGCTCAGGGTCAACCCCCGGTCCATGAGCAGTTGCCGGGTTTCTTGCACCATATCCGGGTTGCCGCAGATCATGATCCGCGACCGTTCCTGGTCGATAGGCAATCCGACATGCGCTTCCAACTGACCGTTGGCCAACAAGTGGGTGATGCGATCGTTGAGTATCGACCGTTCCTGCTCGCGAGTCACCACCGGCACGTATTGCAGCTTGTAAGCGTACTCGGCAAACAGTTCATTCTCTTTGAGAGCGTCGATGAACTCCTGGTAAGCCAACTCATGTTGGTAACGCACACTGTGGACCAACACAATATTTTCATACTGCTCCCAAGTGTCGAATTCCTGGAGAATCGACAGAAAAGGCGCCAGCCCAGTACCGGTGGACAATAGCCATAGATCCCTGCCGCATTCGAAGCGGTCGGTGGTCAGGTAACCGTAGTTCCGTTTCTCCACCATGACCTGATCGCCGATTTTGAGGTTCGACAAACGCGAGGTGAACGCACCGTCCGGCACCACGATCGAGTAGAACTCCAAAAAATCGTCGTAGGGCGCTGAACAGATTGAATACGCCCGCCACACCAGTTCACCATTATCGTCCTCCACGCCTAACCGAGCAAATTGCCCGGCGATGAAACGATAGGACTGGCTGCGGGTGGTTTTGAAGGAAAATAAATTGGATGCCCAAGTCTGGATTTCCGTAATCGTTTCCACGGTGTACTTGTCACTGGCCTTCATCGGGGTCGATCCTGTTAGCACTCGATCTCAGTTGCAGGTAAGAAGCAAGGTGAATACCTGAGTATTTTTCTCGGTTATCGGCCCCAGTTTAAGCAAGAACGATCAAATCAAAAAGGAATAAATATTTATTTATTTATTAAAAAAAGATATAAAGAATGGATTTATTTTCCGGTCATCCAAAACACACCTTCACCAACGCAACTCATCCAGTCAAATCCATTGACAGCTCCGTCGATCAAGGTGTTGTGAATCCCATAGACGGCAACCTAACCGGTGCAGCTCGATACATTCAGACCCCTTTGTCCGATAGGGATGGATCGAGCCGTGCCGTCGCTTCGGCGGCGGTCGCATAGAGATCGGGTGCGAGGTTGCGTTGGCGGAGGGCGTCTCCCAGTCGAGCGCGCAGAAACGTATTCGTGGTGTACCGGGTCACGCCCAGGTAGTAACGCCGCACCACATCGCTCACCATGTTCATGTAGTCCTGCATCAGTTCCGGGGTAATCGAAAAATTGTCGTAATTGACAATACCAAACACTTGTTTATTCAATGGTTCCAGCCGGTTACAGATGGCTGCTCGAATCCGCGCGATGTCTTCGTGGCTCCGCACCGCCAAGCCCTCGAAGTTCAGGAAGAACAGATTCTTGACCGGGTCGTAGGAAAGCCGTTGATCGAGTGGTCGCGCGACCAACAACTCATGCAGGCCCATCGGTCCGTCATTGAAGATACAGGCATCCATCAGCTTGAGTTGCGGGCTGATCGAGGGTCGAAACGCCATCTTCGCCAGCACGTCACGCTCCAGATCAACGCCAGGGGCGACCTCGATCAACTCCAGCCCCTGCACCGTCAACCGAAACACCGCTCGCTCGGTCACATACAAGACTGGCTGATGAAGACGATTGGCTACCTCTCCGCTGAAAGTGCGCTGCTCGACCGCCTCGACGAACTTGATGGTTTCCCCCTCGCGTCGAATGCGCAATTGGCTTTGTTCCACCGCGACATCCAAGCCACCCGCTGTGAATGTTCCAGCGAACACCACTTTCCGAGCATTCTGACTGATGTTGATAAAACCACCGGCGCCGGCGATCCGCGGACCAAATTTCGAGACGTTGAGATTGCCTTGTCGATCGACCTGAGCTAAACCCAACACCGCGATATCCAAGCCACCACCATCATAAAAATCGAACTGGTTGGGTTGGTCGATGATCGCCTGAACATTCGTCGCGGCGCCAAAATCCAGCCCGCCAGCGGGAATGCCACCGATCACCCCTGGTTCAGCCGTCAGGGTCAACAAATCGATGATCTTCTCCTCAGCGGCGATATTGGCCACGCCTTCCGGCATACCGATACCGAGATTGACGATCGCGTTCATGGCCAGTTCCAGCGCCGAGCGCCGCGCGATGATCTTGCGTTCGCTCATGGGCATGACCGCGATCGAAGCCAGGGGCGCCTTGATCTCGCCGGAGAAAGCAGGATTGTAGGGGGTGGCGAAGGTCTGCCAATGGTGTTCCGGTGGCGCAACGACGATGCAATCCACCAGAACGCCCGGCACCCGTACATCTTTGGGTCGCACGAAACCACGCTCGGCAACCCGCTCCACCTGCGCGATGACGATACCGCCGGAGTTGTGCGCCGCCATCGCGATGGCCAGTGATTCCAGGGTTAGCGCCTCCTTTTCCATGGTCAGATTACCGTCGGTATCGGCCGTGGTGGCGCGGATAATGCCGACATGGATCGGGAACGCCTTGTAGAGTAGATACTCCTGACCGCCAACGATCAACAACTCCACCAGATCGTCCTGGGTACGCGCGTTGAGCTTGCCGCCACCGAGGCGCGGATCGACGAAAGTACCCAGCCCGACTCGGGTCAGCGTTCCCGGTTTACCCGCAGCGATGTCGCGATATAGATGAGTAATCACGCCCTGCGGCAAATTCCAGGCTTCGATTTGGTTAGCCACCGCCAGCGCCTGTAATTTCGGCACGAGACCCCAGTGCCCACCGATGATGCGCTTCACCAACCCCTCATGACCGAAGTGATTGAGTCCTCGATTTTTTCCATCACCCTGGCCAGCGGCATAAACCAAAGTCAGATCGCGGGGTTTATCCAACACCGGGGCCTCAGGACCGGTGTCCGGGGCGAGGAATAACTCTTCGACGGCGCAAGCGATGTCTTCGGCAAAACCGGTGCCGACAAAACCACTGGTGGCCAAGGTATCGCCAGGGCGAATCAGGGTCACGGCTTCGCGGGCGCTAACCACCTTGCCGCGTTCGGAAATGTGCAGTGAGGCGAGCAGAGGATGTGACATGATCGTGTCTCTCGTCAAGGTTGAGGTCCGCTGCCCGCCAAAGGGGGCAGCGGTGTAAGGTCAGAAGTTGCCAAACAACGTTCCCAACGTAATGACCACTACCAGGGCGCTCAACGGAATCGCCACAGAGACCATGAAGATATCAAAGTAGGACTGCCGGTGGGTCAGCCGGCAGATGCCCAGCAACGTGATGACTGCGCCATTATGCGGTAGCGAGTCGAAGCAACCGGAGGACATTACTGCCACCCGATGCAACAATTCCGGGCTGATACCGACGGCGTTGGCCAGTTCCAGATACTTCGGTCCCAAGGTGCTGAGCGCGATGCTCATCCCGCCGGAAGCGGAGCCGGTGATGCCGGCTAGGGTATTGACGGCAACCGCTTCCGAGATCAGTGGATTCGGTGAAATGCCTAATACCGCGTTTTTTACCACCAGGAACGCCGGTAGGGAAGCAATGACGTTGCCGTAACCGACTTCGGAGGCGGTGTTGAAGATCGGCAGCAGCGAACCCATAGTACCGGTATTGAGCGATTCGACCACGTTGCGCCAATGCTGCCAATGGACGACGATGATGAAGAGGATCGCGATGAGCAGGGCAATGATGATCGACCATAACCCCGCGACCGCCGACAGTTTCGTGGCGCCGTATTTAGCATCGGCCAGATAACTGGCATCGATGTTGGGAAATACGATATAGGTGAATAGCGCGTTGAAACCGATGACTAACAAGATTGGCAGCAGGGCGATGAAGAACGAAGGGCTGTGCGCCAGATCGCCTTTAGTATCCAGGTTCTCATGCAGGTGTTCGCCATAACCTTCACCGGCGGCCATCGCCCGTTTGGCGCGGGTTTGCAGCCATAGAACGCCACCGATCAGCATGATCAAACCACCGATGAAACCCAAGCCTGGCGCGGCGAAGGTGTTGGTACCGAAGAACGGCGCGGGAATAGCGTTCTGGATCGCTGGGGTGCCAGGGAACGCGGTCATGGTAAAGGTGAACGAACCCAGAGCGATAGCGCCGGGGATGAAGCGCTTAGGCATCTCGACTTCACGGAACAAAGCGGCGCCGATGGGGTAGACGGCAAAAGCCACCACGAACAGCGATACCCCACCGTACGTCAGAATACCGCAGGACAGCACAATGGCGAGAATGCCGCGTTCTTTGCCGACCTTGGCGACGATCCAATGAGCGATGCTGCGAGCCGAGCCGGAATCGTCCATCAGCTTGCCGAAGATCGCGCCCAGCATGAACAGAGGAAAGAATTTGATCAGATAGCCGCCCAGTTCTTTCATGAAGACCTGGGTGTAGGTGGGTAGTAGCACGTCTGCGCCACCGCCGATCAACACCGCCAACAACGCCATGATCGGGGCGAGTACCAGCACGTTAATACCTCGATAGGCGAGGTACATCAGCAGACCCAGCGAAACGATGATGCCAATGACACCAAGCATAAAGCGTTCTCCTTAGGGGTTCGATAATGAATGACAGTCCGTCTCCCGATTTTCAGTTTTCACAGATTGGAGGAGCGAACGGCAACTAGCATAATGATGAACTACCTGTGTGAAAATTCACAAAATCTATAAAAAATCCGTGCAGAAATGCACGATAGCAACCACACTCGCTTGAGAAACCACACGCACCCCTCGCTTAACGAGAAGATAGGAAGGAAGGTATATAGGACGATGAAACGGGACATCGACTGGAACGATCTGCGCTATTTCCTGGCGATGGCGCGACTGGGTCGTTTCAGCCCCGCCGCCCGGCGCTTGCGGGTCGAGCACAGCACAGTTGCCCGGCGCATCGAAAGATTGGAGCGAACGATGGGCACGCAGTTGTTCGACCGTCATCGTGAGGGGCTGACGTTGACCGAAGCCGGTCAGGCGCTCTTGCCTATGGCGGAGGTAGTCGAATCCACGATGGCGGTGGTAGCGGAAGAGTTGTCCGACCGGGACGTGGCCGTCAGTGGCGAGGTCCGACTGGGGACGCCCGAAGGATTGGCGGTATGCTTCCTGACCTCCAAGCTAAAACCGTTGCTCGACGACTATCCTGAACTGACCGTAGAACTTCTGGCCTTGCCGCGCTTGGCGAATCTAGCCAGCCGCGAGGCGGATCTAGCGATTACTCTGGAACCGCCGCGCCGGGGTCCCTATGTGGTGGCGCGCTGGACCGACTTCACCTATTTCCTGTACGGTGCGCAGGATTATCTGGCTACGCACGCGCCGATTGTGACTCGCACCGATCTAACCGGTCATCCATTCATTGCCTATATCGATGACTATCTGCTGATTCCGGAGCTGAGTTTTCTCGAAAAACTGTGCGATAAACCCAATCTGCGTTTTTGCAGCACCAGCATGCTAGCGCATAAGGAAGCGGTTTTAGCGGGCGTCGGGCTGGCGGTGCTAGCGCCTTATATCGGTGTCAGCGATTCTCGTCTCACCAAGGTGTTGCCAGAAGAAGCCAATTTTCAACATACTTTTTGGCTTGTCGCCCACGCGGATCGGCTACGACTCAAACGAGTGAGGGTCGTCTGGGACTACCTGCGTTCTCTGAGCGGCGCGCACCGTCCGCTCTTTCTCCACGGCTCGGGTTAGCTTTTGGCTTTCGATCTCGTCACCTGACGCCATTCAACCGGCATGGCGGACGATGTAATGCTTGATCTGATCGACCTCCGCATCCATCACCTCGAACCGCTGCGGTAATTCTTCGATATTCTCATAACCGGTCGGCCGTTCGGGCAGTCGGCCCAATGCCTCGGTGATGGATTCCTCGAATTTAGCCGGCAAGGCGGTTTCCAGGCACAGCAACGGCACGCCTTCCTCCCGATATTCCAATCCGACCTTTAGCCCATCAGCGGTATGCGTGTCGATCATGACGCCGCATTCCTGATAAACCCGGCGGATAATCGCCATGCGGTTCGGATGGTTGCTAGAACCCGATATGAAGCCGAATTGCTGGATGTTGCGAAAAGCATCGGTGCCGGACAAGTCGAAGAATCCATAGTCATCGACTTGCCGCCACAGTTCACGGACCACCGCCGGGTCGCGCCCGACGACATCGTAGATGAACCGCTCAAAATTGGACGCTTTGGAAATATCCATCGATGGGCTGCTGGTATGCGCCACTTGGTCAGGCTTACGCACCCGGTAAACGCCGGTGCGGAAGAATTCATCGAGGACATTGTTTTCGTTGGTGGCCAGGATCAACCGGCGGATCGGCAAACCCATGCGCTTGGCGATGTAGCCGGCGCAGATATTCCCGAAGTTACCGGATGGCACGGCAAACGAAACTTCTTGATCGTCATGCTCAGTAACCGCCAGCCAGCCTTTGAAGTAGTAAACAATCTGCGCGGCGACTCGCGCCCAGTTGATCGAGTTGACCGTGCCGATGGCGTAGCGGGCCTTGAATTCGGCATCATGGCTGACCGCCTTGACCATGTCTTGGCAATCGTCGAAGACTCCATGCACCGCGATGTTGAAAATGTTCGGGTCTTGCAGCGAAAACATCTGTGCGGTTTGAAAGCGGCTCATTTTCTGGTGCGGCGACAGCATGAAGACCCGGATGCCGTGTTTGCCGCGCATGGCGTACTCAGCGCTGGAGCCGGTGTCGCCGGAGGTCGCGCCCAGGATGTTGAGATGACCGCCGGTTTTAAGCAGGGCATACTCAAACAGGTTGCCGAGCAGTTGCAGGGCGATGTCCTTGAACGCCAGAGTGGGGCCGTTGGAGAGTTCCAGTAAACCAACGCCATCCAGCAAGGTTTTAACCGGAGTAATGTCTTCGGTGTGAAACGCTTCGACGGTGTAGGTTTTGTCGATCAGCGTGCGTAAATCTTCCGCCGGCAGATCATCGGCGAACTTGCGCAGAATGGCAAACGCCAGCTCTGGGTAGGACAGCTCGCGCCAACTCGCCAGTTCGCCCGGCGTCAGCGTTGGGTAATCTTCCGGAAGAGTCAGGCCGCCATCCGGCGCCAAGCCGCCCAGCAAGATATCGGAAAAGGTCGCGGGGGCCATACCGCCCCGGGTGCTGACGTAGCGCATTTGAGAGAATCCTCGGATGTGGTGATCGGGCTACTCTGGCCAGTAATCGTGAATAATTTGTGCAACCTTGAATGGGCATTCATCAGGGAAATATGTGATGACGGCTGTTCACGACGCCTTCAGCAACCCCGCAATAGAGGCTGCCGCCTGCTCACTGGCGTTCCGGCGCAACAGCTGATGCAACGCCTCAAATTCGCGAGTCACTGCGGCAACGTTACGGGAATTCTTCAGCCAGTTCAGCACCGCTGCTCCCAAATGGGGAGCGGTTGCCGCTTCCTGGAAAAATTCCGGGACCAGTTCTCGCCCAGCCAACAGGTTGGGCAAAGCAAAGTGCCGAATCGTCACCAGTCGCCGGGCGATCCAAGCGGTCATCGGTGCGACCCGATAAGCCACCACCATGGGCCGTTTGAGCAGCATGGCCTCCAGAGTCGCCGTGCCCGAGGCCAGCACCACGACATCGGCGGCGGTCATGACCTCACGGGAACGGCCATGCGTCAGCTGCAATGGCAAAGCCGGCGCGCGTTCGGAGCGCAATGCTTCGAGTGTCGCATAGAGCTGCGGCGTCGCCGCCGGCATCAGGAAATGCACATCAGGCTGCTGGGTGTGTAACCAATGCGCGGTATCGAGCAACAATGGTCCCATCCGACTGATTTCGCCGTTGCGGCTACCGGGCAGCAAGGCAATGATTCGCGTCTCAGTGGATAACGATAGGCCCAGCCGCCGCTGAGCCTCGCTGGCGTCACTGCGGAGGGGAATATCATCGGCCAGCGGATGCCCCACCCAATGCACCGGAACGCCATGATCCTGATAAAACGCCGCTTCGAACGGAAACAAAGTCAACATCAAATGCACGGCCCTGGCGATCTTGCGTACTCGCCAGGGCCGCCACGCCCAGACCGACGGACTGACGTAATGCACGGTGGGAATGCCGCGAGCACGCAATCGACGCTCCAGGGCCAGATTGAAATCCGGGGCATCGATACCGATGAACACCGCCGGTGGGTCAGCGATCAACTGCCGATAAAGCTGTCGCCGGATGCACAATAACTCCGGGAGATGACGTAATACTTCCACCAGCCCCATTACTGCTAAGCGTTCCAGGGGCGCCAGGCTCTGCAAACCTTGACCGACCATGCCTGGTCCGCCGATCCCTGTGAATCGGGCCTGAGGATAGCGTGCTTTCAGCGCGGCAATCAGATTGGCGCCTAGCAAATCGCCCGACAATTCGCCAGCGACCAAGGCGATATGCATGGCCGGCGCCAGTGGCTTAACGGACGATCCCGTTGCGGGATGGCGCAGCCAGAAAGTCGGCCAAAATCTGCAAACGCGGATAATCCACGGTCATCTCCCGCACCTTTTCCACTGCCTCCTCCAAGCGCAGATTAGCGCGGTAAATCACCTTGTAAGCGCGGCGAATGGCTTGAATTTCCTCATCGGCGAAACCACGACGACGTAATCCCTCGGCATTGATGCCATACGGCTCGGCGCGGTAGCCGGCGACCGTGACATAGGGGGGTACATCCCGATGCACTCCGCAGGCGAAGCCACAAAAACTGTGCGCCCCAAGCCGGGTAAATTGGTAAACCAGGGCGAACCCACCCAACGCCACATCGTCCTCGATGTGTACATGCCCGGCCAGCGACGCCCCATTGGCAAAGATGGTCCGGTCGCCCACCATGCAGTCATGCGCAATATGGACATAGGCCATGATCCAGTTGTCATCGCCCAGCCGGGTCACTCCAGCATCCTGCACCGTGCCTCGATTGATGGTCACAAACTCGCGGATCGTGTTGCGATCGCCAATTTCCAGGCGGGTGGGTTCTCCGCCATATTTTTTATCCTGCGGCATTTCGCCCAGCGAAGCGAATTGGTAAATACGGTTCTCGCGGCCAATGCGGGTTGGCCCCTGGATCACGACATGTGGGCCGATCCAGGTGCCGGCGTCGATTTCCACTTCCGGCCCGATCACCGAAAACGGACCCACCGCCACGTCCGACGCCAGCCGGGCCAACGGATCCACCACAGCGCGCGGATCGATCACAGGTCGATATCCCGTTTGGCGCACATCAATTCGGCGGTCGCCACCCGTTGTCCATCCACCTGTGCTTCGCCGAAAAACTTGCCGATCCCACGCTTGATGCGATCCAACCGCACCTCCACGATCAATTGATCGCCCGGCTCGACGGGCCGCTTGAAACGGGCATTATCGACGCCAACCAAGTAGTACATGGAATGATGATCCGGTTTTTCTTCCTGACTCTTGAACGCCAGAATCCCGGTCGCCTGCGCCAACGCTTCCAGAATCAGTACGCCAGGCATGATCGGCCGCTGAGGAAAGTGGCCAAGAAAAAAAGGTTCGTTGAAACTGACGTTCTTGAGGCCTGTCAATGATCGTCCCGGATCGATCGCCAACACCCGATCGATCAGCAGAAACGGATAGCGATGAGGCAAATATTCCAAAATCCCCTGAATATCCATCGATTCCAAAGTGTTATCCTCTCAAACAGAGCCATCTTGACGCTTGATTGTTCTTTCCAAGGCGGTCAACCGGCGGAACAGCTCATCCAGCCGGCGCAGGCGGGCGCTGATCTTGTTCCACAACCGGTTCGGTTCGACTGCCAGCCCCGAGGAATAGACGCCAGCCTGAGTAATGGATTGGGTCACCAAGGACATGCCTGTCACCTGGACCCGGTCAGCGATGGTCAAATGACCGGCGACGCCCACCCCTCCCCCCAGCATGCAATGCCGACCGATCCGGACGCTGCCAGCGATACCGACACAGCCCGCCAACGCACTATGGGCGCCAATGCGCACGTTATGGGCTACCTGAATCTGGTTGTCGAGCTTGGCGCCATCCTCGATCACCGTGTCTTCCAAAGCGCCTCGGTCGATCGTAGTATTGGCGCCAATCTCGACATCATCACCGATCTGGACACTGCCGAGCTGAGGCACCTTGAGCCAGCGGCGATCCTGCTCCAGGGCCAACCCGAATCCATCGCTGCCAATGACCGCACCTGGATGCACTAATACGCGGCGCCCCAGCCGAACCCGATGGCAAATCGTCACCTGCGCCACCAGTCGGCTTGCTTCTCCGATGATGGCCTGTTCGCCAACCACACAGTGAGGTCCTATCTGCACGCCCGCTTCGATGATCGCACCCGCTTCCACCGTGCAATGAGGACCGATCCAGGCATCCGCTGCGATTTGCGCGGTGGGATGGACCCAGGCGGTGGGATGAAAACCTTCATGCGCTTCGGCGACGGGTTCAAACAGCGTAGCGGCTCGCGCATAGGCGACATGTGGGTTATCGGCGATTAGCGTCGGCACCGGACACACTGCGGCATCGTTCGGCGACAAAATAACCGCTGCTGCACGGGTAGTGCTCAGATAATGCTGGTAGCGGGGATGAATCAGAAAACTGAGTTGCCCGGATTCTGCACGATCCAACGATGCCACACCCGTGATCACCGCCGACCTGTCGCCGCCCTGCAGGCGCGTACCGGAGACCGCGGCAATCTCGCCAAGCGTAGCCATCGGGAAGCGACTTAATTCGAGGTCAGCCGCTTGAGAATCTTGTCGGTGACATCGACTTGCGGACTGGCATATAACGTTGCACCATCGTTAATCACCAGATCAAAGCCCTCTTCCCGGGCAAGGTTATTGATCACATCCAACACTTGCTTCTGGAACTTGCCCAACTCCTCATTACGCCGCAGGTTGAAATCTTCCCGAAGTTCTGCGTTGGTCCGATTGAGTTCTCGCGCCTGGCCGCGAATATCGCTTTCCAGGCTGCGGCGCTGACTCTCACTCATCACCGCGCCATCCTTAGCCAGTTTTTCTTCCAGTCGGCGCAACGATTTTTGTGCTTCGACCAAGCCCTTCTGCCGTGGCGCAAACTCCCGCTCTAGCCGTTTGCTGGCCGCCTCGGCTTGCGGTGCGCTATTTAGAATCTTGGCAATACTGACAAAGCCGATCTTCAGATCGGCTGCCTGCGCCAACGAAAGCGGCATCGCCACTGCTACTGCTACTGCCACTGCCACTGCGATCAAAAAACGCTGCTTGAGCTTCACTCGATACCTGCCTTCAAGAAAGTGAACGAAGATGCATACCAAACCAAAGTCTAACAAAAACCGCTACGATCAAGTCTCACGATCTCTCATCAATAACCGTCAATTGAACGGCACCCCGAAGGAGAACTGAAAAGCCTCGGTTTCATCTTCAGATTTATCGTTGAGCGGCGCGGCCACGCTCAACACGATCGGCCCGAGTGGAGACAGCCACAGGCCGGAAAGACCGACGGAATAACGCAACTCGCTGGCTTCGAAATCACTGGTGGTCGCGAATACATTGCCCGCATCGAAGAAGGCGGCAACCCGCACATTCTCGGATTTCTCCATGAAAGGCACGGGTAGGATGAATTGGGTGCTGGCCGTGGTCTTGAATGCACCACCGCTCGGTTCATTGTTGCTATAGCGCGGCCCTAAGGTATTCGCCTTATAGCCGCGCACGGAGCGCAAGCCGCCTGCATAGAAATTTTCGAAAAACGGTAGACCGTCCGTGTCACCATAACCATCGCCATAACCGATTTCACCGCCGAACGACCAGGTCATCCAACGCATCAAGGGATAGTAAAAAACGCCGCGATAGCTCAGCTTGTAATATTGCACATCGCTACCGGGAATGGCGAACTCGGCGCTGATCTGATTCAGGCCGCCGCTAGTCGGAAAAACCGCCCGGTCGCGGCTATCGCGCGCCCAGCTGCCATCCAACTTGAAGGCATTGAAGGTATCGCCATACTGGTTAATGTAATCGATGATTTCAACGGGCGTACTCTCCGTGGTGTCGATCTGCACATGATCATAGCCAGGGAGGATGCGCAGGGTATCGAATTCGTTCAGCGGGAAACCGAAACTGACCTGGCCACCGTAGTTGTTCAGGACATAGTCAGCGGTATTGACCTGCGCAGCATCGATGTCCTGATAGTAAATCCGGAAGCCTCGACTGACGCCATCCAGGGTGTAGTAGGGATTGTTGTAAGCGAGGCTGTAGTTGGCGCCGATATCGCTGTTATTCAATATCAGGCTCATTTGATTACCGGTGCCGAGAAAGTTGTTCTGCGTCACGCTCGCATTCAACAACACGCCTGATTCTTGACCATACCCGATACCAAACAACAAGCTGCCTGAAGGACGCTCGACCAGCGTGTAGTTCATATCCACCTGATCATTGGCCCCCGGTACAGCCGACGTTTCAACATTGACGCTCTCCAGGTAATCCAGGCGCTGCAGACGGGTCTTGGAGCGGTCGAGATCCTTGGTTGAATACCAGGCGCCTTCCGCTTGCCGCAATTCCCGGCGCAACACCTCGTCCTGAGTCTTCGCGTTACCCTGAAAATTGATACGTCGCACATAAACCCGCCGACCTGGATCGACCAGGAACGTCAAATTCACCTTCCGGGTCTCGTCGTTGACTTGAGGTACGGTGCTGACATTGGCGAAAGCATAGCCCTCTTCGCCCAGTCGTTCGCCCACTTTCTTGGTGATCTCGGTGATCTTGGCGCGGGAGAAGGTTTGACCGGGTTCAATCTCGATCAGCTTGCGTAACTCCTCTTCGGGAACCACGCCAAAATCACCGGTCAATTGCACATTTTCGACTGTATAAGGCTCACCCTCGTTTACATTGAGCGTAATGTATACATCCTTCTTGTCTGGGGTGATCGAAACCTGAGTCGATTCGACATTGAATTTGAGATAACCGCGATCCAGGTAGAAGGAGCGTAGCGTTTCAATATCCGCCGCTAGTTTCTGCTTGGCGTATTGATCGTCCTTGGTAAAAAACGAGAGCCAGCCCGTCGTGGATGACTGCAATAAACCCAGTAATTGTTTTTCGGTGAATGCCTGGTTACCGACGATATTGATCTGGTGGATGCTGGCCACGGCGCCTTCGGAAATGTTAAGCGTAATAGCGACCCGGTTACGCTCCAACGATCTCACCTGGCTGTCGATGCGCACCGCGTAGCGGCCACGACTATAGTACTGTTGCAACAGTTCCTGCTCGACCTTGTCGAGCAACGATCGGTCAAACACCCGACCCTCGGCCAGACCAACCGAAGTCAAGGCTTTCTTCAGGTCATCCGTGTTGATGTCTTTGTTGCCTTGAATCTGAATTTCAGCAATGGCAGGCCGTTCGGTCACGGTCACCACCAGTACGTTACCGCTTCTTTCCAGATTAACATCGGTAAAAAAGCCGGTCTTGAACAAAGCACGGATGATCTCCGGATAGTCCCGCTCCGAAACCGTCGCGCCCACCTGAACGGGCAGGTAGTTGAACACTGTGCCTGCCGAAATGCGTTGCAGACCCTCGACCTGGATATCCCGCACGACAAATTCGCTGGCTTGCGCAGCCGATGCGGCGATCCACAGGCCAAGAGACAAGATCAACCAACGGTACAATTTCATAAGCGAGTCGTTATCTCCGGCCTGAATTGGCAGTTCCTATCCCAAGAGGCGATTGAAATCATTGAACAGTGCAAATCCCATCAATAGCAGCAACAGGACAATTCCCACTTGTTGCCCCAAATGCTGGATGGCCTCGGAGAGTGGACTGCCCTTGATTACTTCGATCAGGTAGTAGAGCAAATGCCCGCCATCCAGAACAGGCACTGGCAACAAATTCAAAACTCCCAGGCTGATACTCACCAAAGCCAACAGCGATAGAAACGCCATCAGGCCAGCGCTGGCTGCTTGGCCGGCAAATTGCGCGATGGTCAGCGGTCCACTGAGATTATCCAGCGAGGCCTTACCGATCAGCATCCGGCCCAACATGCGTAAGGTCAATAGCGACATATCCCAGGTTTTGCCGATCGCGGCGCCTATGGCGTCCAGTGGTCCATAACGCACCACAACCCGCAAATCCTCGGCGAGATCGCGCGGCATTTCGGCCACTGCGCCGATAAAGCCCTTCCGTTCGCCCTGGCGATTCTCCTGAGTGTCGGGAATCAACTCAAGCACCCGCTCAACGCCGTCGCGTTCGATACGCACATTCAAGGGTTGCGCGGCATGGCGTTCGATGATGCTACGCCACTGCTGCCAGTCGGCAACGGACTCACCTCCAGCCAAAAGGATGCGATCGCCAGGTTGCAGACCAGCCCGGTGCGCCGCCCCATCCGGCAATACCTGACCAATCACGGCTGGCAACACTGGTTGCCAGGGCGTCAGGCCCATCCGTTCGAATACCATGACTTCGGCTTCTTCACCCAATCCCGGCGCATGGCGCGCATCAAGGGTGCGGATGCGCATTCGGCCATCCGCATCTTGCACTTCAATGTGGATCATGGTCTCGGACATGCTTCGATTCACCAGCGCCAGCATGACCGCACCCAGCGCTGGGGTCGCTTCACCATCAACCGCGATGATCAGATCGCCCTTGCGGAAACCGCCAGCCTCAGCTAACGACCCGGCAACCGGTGTATCCATCAACGGTTTTATCCCAGGAATACCGACCACGAACATGCAGGCATACACGAAGATCGCGAAGACGAAATTACAGAGCGGCCCGGCCAACACGATGGCGATACGCGAACCGACCGGCTGCCGATTGAACGCTCGGTGCAGTTGATCGGCAGGCACTTCACTCTCGCGCTCATCAAGCATTTTCACATAGCCGCCCAACGGCAGGACGGCGATGACGTATTCCACATCGTCCTGGCCGCATCGCCGCCACAATGGTTTGCCGAAGCCGATGGAAAATCTCAACACTTTGACGCCTAGGCGGCGCGCCACCCAGAAATGCCCGAATTCATGCACCGTGATCAGCACCCCGAGAGTGACGATCAAGGCCAACAGCGAAATCAGTGGACTGTTACTCATCATGGAAGACCTCCGACCTGCGCGACAACCCACTCGTCAGCCACACTCCGAGCCTGGGTATCGTCATCGAGAATGTCCGCCAGCGACGTAATGGGGCGCTTGTTCACTCGTTCCAGGGTATATTGGACAACGGCCTGAATATCAGTGTAGCGAATCCGTCTTTCGAGAAAGGCCTGCACAGCAATTTCGTTGGCCGCATTGAGGATCACCGGCGCGGTGCCACCCGCCGCCAGCGCAGCAAAAGCCAGTGTCAGGCAGGGAAAGCGCGCCAAATCCGGGGCCGTAAACTCCAATCGGGCAATCTGGGTAAAATCCAGAAACGCAGCCCCAGACGTCAGTCGTTGCGGCCAGGCCAGAGCATGGGCAATCGGCGTGCGCATATCCGGATTACCCAGTTGCGCCAATACCGAGCCATCCTGGTATTCCACCATCGAATGAATCACGCTTTGCGGGTGAATCACGACCTCAATCCGCTCCGCCGCCACTCCGAACAACCAATGGGCTTCGATCACTTCCAGGCCCTTGTTCATCATGGTGGCGGAATCCACCGAGATTTTTCGACCCATACTCCAGTTGGGATGAGCGCAAGCCTGCTCCGGCGTCACTTCCGGTAATCGATCGAGCGGCATAACGCGAAAGGGTCCACCCGATCCGGTCAACAAAACCCGGCGCACGCCTACGGCATCGAGTCCCTCTGCGACGAAAGTTGGAGGGAGACACTGAAACACCGCATTATGTTCACTGTCGATAGGCAACAGCTCTGCATGATGCTCACGTACTGCCGCCATGAACAGTGGCCCGGCCATCACCAACGCTTCCTTGTTGGCCAGCAATACTCGCTTACCGGCCCGCGCCGCCGCCAGGGTCGGCGGCAGACCCGCTGCACCGACAATCGCCGCCATGACCGCCGTGACTTCAGGCAAAGCCGCGACTCGCTCCAACCCTTCCACTCCAGCCAGTACTTCGACCGAGCGACCAACCGAGCGCAGCCGATCCTGCAATTGTTCAGCAGCGTTAGTATCCGCCATCGCCGCATAGTCGGGTTCATACACCAAGCATTGTCGAAACAAGCTTTCGACATCACGGTGAGCAGTCAACGCAACGACTCGGAAACGCTCAGGATGACGCTGCAGCACATCCAGAGTGCTGACTCCGATAGAGCCGGTAGCGCCGAGAATGGCGACACCGATACGCCTCATCTCCACACTCCGTAAAGCCCCAGCAGAAAGACCGGCGCGGCGGCGGTCAAGCTGTCCACTCGGTCGAGGACACCGCCATGCCCCGGCAACAATGAACCACTGTCTTTTACCCCGCGCTGCCGTTTAAGCATGCTTTCGAACAGATCTCCGGCGATGGAAAAGCCGACGGTGACCAAGCACACCATGACAAACACTGGCCAGCGCGACCCAACTTCTAGCAAGACTGCACCTACCAGCGCCAACGCCAGCGTCGCCATACCTGCACCGCCGACCCCCTCCCAGGTTTTACCTGGACTGATCGCAGGCGCTAGCTTGCGTCGCCCCCAACGGCGACCCGCAAAATAGGCGCCGACATCGGCTGTCCACACCAATAGGAATAAAAATAGGACGTAGCTCGGTCCAAATTCACCCCGCAGCCCCATGAACGCCACCCACGGCGCAGGTAATACCACCAAGCCAGCAATGCCGACCGACCATGGCTGATCCTGATGATCTGGGCGTCTGGCATAACGCCGCAGCCAGAGCAGCGCACCGCACCAACCCAGGACGGTCAATACCAGCAGACCACTCATCAGCGCCGGGTGGTCGAGCAACGGCCAGATCGCCAGGATCAACACCAGCACCCCACTCACATAGAGTAACCGGTCACGTATCGTCGGTAACCCAATCAACCGCGCCCACTCCCAGGCGCCTGACAAAATGACCGCCAACAGCGCCAGACCAAAACCAGTCATGGGCAGCTTCAAGACCGCCCAGACCACCAGGACAACGAGAATGCTTGCGGTGACGATGCGCTGTTTAAGCATGGCTACCCTGCACGACTTGTTCGCCAGTTTGGCCGAAGCGCCGCTGCCGGCTGGCGAACGCGGCGCAGGCGGCTTCCAGATCGCTGGCGTCGTAGTCCGGCCACAGCCGTTCGCTGAAATACAGCTCAGCATAAGCCAGTTGCCAGAGCAGAAAATTACTGATGCGCTGCTCACCGCCGGTGCGGATGAACAAATCTAGCTCCGGTAGATCAGCCAGACAGGTATAGCGGTGCAAAACTTCTGGCGTTAAATCGTCGACTCGCAATCGGCCCACCGAGATATCCGCGGCGGCCTGCCGTGCGGCCTGGGCGATATCCCAACGCCCGCCATAATTGGCGGCGATCACCAACCTCAGGCCGGTGTTCTGCATCGTCCGCTTCTCGGCTTTGCTCATGTAGTCTTGCAGGGTCGACGAAAACACATGATGGTCACCAATGAAGCGCAAACAAACATTAGCGGCATCCAGTCGGCGGATTTCACTGCGCAAGGTCGTCAAAAACAGGTTCATCAGGATTTCGATTTCTCGGCGTGGTCGGCGCCAGTTCTCGCTGCTGAACGCGAACAGCGTCAGCACCGCGATACCTCGCTCGACACAGGCCTCGACCACCCGCCGCACGGCCTTGGCGCCCTCTCGATGGCCCGCGGTGCGCGGCAAGGAACGCTGCTGCGCCCAACGACCATTGCCATCCATGACAATCGCCACATGGCGAGGCTGCCAGCCGCGCGCTAGCGGCGGTGCTGGAACGTTATCCGACATGCGATCGATTTCTCATCTAGATTCGCACTCAAACAGGTATCGAGCCGATCGTTCAAATCTCCATTAACTCAGCTTCCTTAGCCGTAAGGATCTTTTCCATATCCTGAATATGCCGGTCGGTGAGCTTCTGGGTTTCATCCTGAGCCTGACGTTCGGCATCTTCGGTAATCTTTTTCTCCTTGAGTAATAACTTGAATTGGTTATTGGCGTCTCGGCGGATATTACGGATCGCCACTTTTGCGTTCTCTCCTTCTTGCCGAACCACCTTGACTAGATCTCGACGACGCTCTTCGGTCAGCGGCGGCAGCGGCACTCGGATCGCCGTACCGGCAGTGACCGGATTCAGGCCCAAATCGGACTTCATGATCGCTTTCTCGATCGGGCCGACCATGTTTCTTTCCCAGGGCGTCACCAGTAAGGTACGGGCGTCAGCCACCCCGACGGAGGCCACTTGATTGAGCGGCGTCTCGTTGCCATAGTAATTGACTGTAATGTGGTCCAGCAGGCTGGCATGAGCGCGTCCGGTACGCAGCTTGACCAATTCCTGCTTGAGCGTCTCCACGCTCTTGACCATTCGGGCCGCAGCGTCTTGCTTGATGTCATCGATCATGTCGTCATTCTCGCACCACAGTCGTGCCTACCTTCTCGCCGCACACGATCTTGACCAGATTGTCGTGGCGGTTGATGTTGAAAACCATCAGCGGCAAGTCATGTTCGCGACACATGACAATCGCTGTAGCGTCCATGACCTGCAGCTTGCGCGCTAGCGCCTCATCGTAGGTCAGTCGATCATAACGCACCGCCTTCGGGTCCTTGAAAGGATCCGCAGAATAGATGCCGTCCACCTTGGTGGCTTTGAGCATGACGTCGGCGTTGATCTCAATGGCCCGCAGGCTGGCGGCGGAATCGGTGGTGAAGAAGGGGTTGCCGGTGCCGGCGGCGAAGATCACAACCCGACCCTTCTCCAGATGACGGATAGCGCGGCGACGAATATAATCTTCGCAGACTTGATTGATGCGAATGGCCGACATGACACGGGTGAAGACACCCAGCCGTTCAAGTGTATCCTGCATCGCCAGCGAGTTCATGACCGTCGCCAGCATCCCCATGTGATCTGCAGTCACCCGATCCATGCCGGCTTGGGCTAAACCAGCGCCCCGGAATAGGTTGCCACCGCCGATCACCATTCCCACTTCCACGCCCAATTCGCGCAATTCCCTCACTTCTTTAGCCATACGAGTGATGACTTCGGCGTCGATGCCGTAATCATTCTCACCCATCAACGCTTCACCGCTGAGTTTGAGAAGAATTCTCTTGAACACCGGTTTGGAATTCGGCATGGGGAACCACACAACTGACGTTGTTATTGGAAGGCGGATAGATTGTACCGGATTTGTCGCCTCGGTGTCATAAACGCCCGTCGTTTTACACTGGACTTGTCATGAGTCGCCGCGCGCCGCCGCCATCACCTCCGCGGCAAAGTCGCCGGATTTCTTCTCGATTCCCTCGCCTAGTTCGAAACGCTCGAAGCGGATGACTTCGGCTTTGCGCGATTTCAGCAGTTTGCCCACGCTTTGCTCAGTATCCTTGACAAAAGGTTGACCAAGCAGCGTCACTTCTTCCAGATACTTACGCAACCGTCCTTCCACCATCTTGTCGATGATATTAGCCGGCTTGCCGCTGGCTGCCGCCTGCGCCGCAAAGATGTCTTTTTCCTTGGCCAATAATTCCGCCGGTACTTGGTCGGCGCTGATGCACAAAGGCCGGCTGGCGGCAATATGCATGGCAATGTCCTTGGCAAGTTCAGCATCGCCACCCTTCAGTTCTACCAGCACGCCGATACGAGTTCCGTGCAGATAGCCGCCTAAGATACCGTCTGTGGTGGCTAATCGGGTGAAACGGCGCACATTAATGTTCTCGCCGATTCTGGCAATACAGTCACGCCGGTTCTGCTCGACGCTCTGACCGTTTGGCATATTCGCCGCCTGCAGTGCATCGAGATCCGCCCATTCACCATTGAGCGCCACTTCGGTCACAGCATCGGCGAAGGCCCGGAAATCGTCGTTCTTGGTCACAAAGTCGGTTTCACAGTTGATCTCGACCATGACGGCCGCGCCGCGGGTCTGCTTGACCACGACCACACCTTCGGCAGCAATTCGACTAGCTTTTTTATCGGCTTTAGCCTGACCGGCCTTGCGCATCGACTCGACGGCCAATTCGATATCGCCGCCGGTCTCCTGTAAAGCCCGTTTACACTCCATCATCCCCGAACCTGTGCGTTCGCGCAGTTCCTTGACCAGCGCTGCGGTAATTTCCGCCATGCTTGCTTACCTCTGAAAAACGATTCTGTACTGATATTAGGTCAAATTCATCAAAAAGGCTCGCGCGCACCGAGCACACGAGCCTCTTCGACAAAATGGTCGTCCGCGGACTTCAAGCGCCCTCGCCAGTCGGCAAAACCTCCTCGGGAATCTCGACGAACTCCTCTTCGGGACCACGTCCGCTCGCCAGCACTGCACGACCCTCCAGCACGGCTTCGGCCAAACCGCCAACATAGAGCTGAATGGCGCGGATCGCATCATCATTGCCGGGAACCACATAGCTCACCCCATCCGGCGAGTTGTTAGTATCCACCACGCCAATAACAGGAATTCCCAACTTATTGGCTTCCTGCACCGCAATACGCTCGTGACCGACGTCAATCACGAACAACGCGTCTGGCAGGCTCGCCATGTCCTTGATGCCTCCTAGACTACGCTCCAGCTTTTCCATATCCCGACGCAAACCAATCACTTCCTTCTTAGCCAGCCGGTCGAAAGTACCATCTTGAACCATCAACTCCAGATCCTTGAGCCGCTTGATGGATTGTCGGACCGTTTTGAAATTGGTGAGCATACCTCCCAGCCAGCGGTAGTTGACGTAAGGCATTCCGCAACGAATTGCCGCCTCGGCAGTCGCCTCGCGGGCTGAACGCTTGGTGCCGACCAACAACACCTTGCCACCCTTGGATGCCAGCCGACCGATGAAATTCAGTACATCAAGGTACAGCGGCAGGGTTTTTTCCAAGTTGATGATATGGATCTTGCTGCGCGCCCCAAAGATATATGGGGCCATCTTAGGGTTCCAGTAACGGGTCTGGTGGCCGAAATGCACGCCGGCCTCCAGCATCTGGCGCATGGAAATGGTCGCCATTGCCGAGGGTTCTCCTTACAATAAAATTCAGGGTTGAGCCTCCATCCGCCCCGAGCGGCAACCCCAAGGGGCACCCGGCCGCCCGTGCCGGCGAATGTGAGAAGTGTAAAGACCGTTTGCCTAAAAGGCGCGCGCTTTATAACATGGATTCCTTAGGAAAACCACTTTAGGGAAACCCAATGAACCGCCATCTACGAAGGGCTGTCTCAGTCTTTCGTGATAGTATTGATCGTGTTAGACATCGTCCATGCGCCCCCGAGACCGTAGCCAGCAGACCCAGAACATGTTCCAAAAATCTCCCAAGCAATCGACTAACATCACCTACAAGACCCCGGCAGAGATTGAGAAAATGCGGGTTGCCGGGCGCTTGGCTGCTGAAGTGCTGGATATGATCGGTCTCCATGTGCAAGAAGGTGTCACGACCGAAGAATTGGACTTGATTTGCCATGATTACATGGTCAACATACAGAAGGTCATTCCCGCCCCTTTGAATTATCGCGGCTTCCCCAAGTCGATCTGTACCTCGGTCAACCATGTCGTCTGTCATGGCATTCCTGGGCCGAAGAAACTCAAGAAAGGCGACGTGCTCAATGTTGACATCACGGTAATCAAGGATGGCTATCACGGCGATACCAGCCGCATGTTTGCCGTGGGTACGCCACCGATTGGCGCACAGCGGGTCTGCCGGATCGCTTATGAATGTCTTTATATTGGCATTGAAAAGGTGCGGCCTGGTCTCCGCCTCGGCGATATCGGTCATGCTATCCAAAAGCATGCCGAGGCTCAGCACTGTTCGGTCGTGCGCGAGTACTGTGGTCATGGCATTGGCCGGGATTTTCATGAGGATCCGCAGGTACTGCATTACGGCAACCCAGGTGAGGGGGTTCCATTGGTTCCAGGCATGATTTTTACCATTGAACCGATGATCAATGCTGGCAAACGGCATGTTAAATTGCTGCCTGATGGCTGGACCGTGGTCACCAAGGATCATAGCGTCTCCGCTCAATGGGAGCACACGGTCCTCGTCACGGAAACCGGCTACGAAATTCTCACGCTGAGTCCCGGAACGACGACGCCTTGAGATGATTTCCTGCTCAGCATCCTGAGCAAAATTCGTGAATTTGTGGCGGGCCCCAGCCTGACGACTCACAGGTCTTTACCAGCGGAGAATCGCATGGCCGTCCTTGATACTGCACCACTGTCCGTGAGCACATCCTCTCGGTCTTTCCCGCCCAGCCTACAAGACGGCTCGTCATGGAACGAGCTGATGTTGTTCGATGTCACGGCATTCGAGCATGACTTGACCACGAGTGCCAATCCAATCACCGCATTCCGGAATCTACTCAAACAGAGTGATGCCCGACTCAAGAATCTATTCCGACAAGGTATTCCTGCCTACGAACTGGTATTGACACGCGCCCGACTGATAGATGAAGTACTGCAACGAATATGGGTGCGATTTTTCGAAGTAAATATAGCGGATTTGACGCTAGTCGCGGTAGGAGGCTATGGGCGAGGTGAACTACACCCTGGCTCCGACGTGGATATCATGATCTTGCTTGATGATCAGGCGCTCGATATCCATCGTTCCGGGCTAGAGGATTTCCTGACCTTCCTGTGGGACATCGGCCTGGAAGTCGGACACAGCGTGCGCACTGTCGAGGACTGTGCCCGCGAAGGCGCCGCCGAGATCACCGTTGCCACCAGCCTGATGGAAGCGCGTCTGCTAACCGGCTCAATGACGCTGTTCGAGCGGATGCGCGCCGTCACCGGACCCGACCGTATTTGGCCAGATGCCGCCTTTTTTGAATCCAAGCGGCAGGAGCGCTGCCAGCGCTGCCGCAAGTACAACGAAACCGCCTTCAACCTGGAGCCGAACATCAAGGATGGTCCCGGTGGTCTGCGCGACATGCAGATGATCGGTTGGGTAGCCAAACGACATTTTGGCGCCAGCACCTTGCAGGAACTAGTCAGTCACGGCTTCCTGAGCACCCGTGAATACGATGAATTGATTGAATGCCGTAACTATCTTTGGCAGGTGCGCTTTGCCCTGCATGCGCTGACCGGTCGCCGTGAGGATGTATTGCTGTTCGATCATCAACGACGCATCGCCGAACAGTTCGGCTATCAAGATCGGGATCACAATTTAGCGGTCGAGCAGTTCATGCAGCGCTATTACCGCACGGTCAATGCGCTGAGCCGGCTGAACGAGATGTTGTTGCAGCTGTTCGAAGAAGCGATTCTGCTGGCTGACGAGTCAGGCGATCCGCAACCGATCAACCGTCGTTTCCAGGTCCGGCGTGGCTACCTGGAGGTCACCCGACCCAATGTTTTTCTGCGTTACCCTTTCGCACTACTGGAAATCTTCCTGGTTCTACAACAACACCCTGAAATAAAAGGCATTCGTGCAGCCACGATCCGGCTGATCCGTGACCATCAGCCGCTGATCGACGACAAGTTCCGTAATGACATGCGACCACGCAGCCTATTCATGGAAATCTTACGCCAGCCCTATGGGGTCACCCGGCAATTGCGGTTGATGAACGCCTACGGGGTATTGCCGGCCTACCTGCCCGAATTTGGCCACATTGTCGGCCGAATGCAATATGACCTATTCCATGCCTACACGGTAGATCAACACATTCTGTTCGTTGTGCGCAACCTGCGGCGCTTTTTCCTGCCGCAATACATGCAGCAACTTCCGCATTGCAGCGCCATCATGGCGCGGCTACCCAAATCGGAGCTGTTGTACATTGCCGGTCTCTATCACGATATTGCCAAGGGACGCGGCGGTGATCATTCCGAGCTAGGCGCTCAGGACGCAAAACGGTTCTGTCGCCAACATGGACTGAGTAGCTTTGACACGCGGTTAATCGCCTGGTTAGTGCGCCATCATCTAACCTTGTCGTTGACGGCGCAGAAGAAGGACATCCACGATCCGGACGTCATCCACGATTTTGCCCAACAGATGGGCGATCAGATGCATCTAGATTACTTGTACCTGCTGACGGTTGCCGATATTCGCGGCACGAATCCGAATTTATGGAATACCTGGCGGGCTTCGCTGCTCTGGCAATTGTACGAGGCGACACGTCGCGCGCTACGGCGTGGCCTGGACAATCCCATCGACAAGGAAGAACGCATCCGCGAGGTGCAAGCCCAGGCATGGGAACGATTGCGCCTCACGAAAATCGACGAGGAACGCGTCAACTGGGTCTGGGAAGGATTCGGTGACGACTATTTCCTGCGCCACTCCGCCGACGAGATCATTTGGCATACTCGGGCGATCCTGAAGCGGGGTCATCGGGAGCAACCGCTCATCATGGCTCGTGACGATCCGGGGCGGGGTGGCACGGAAATTTTTATCTATACCCGTGACCAAGATAATTTATTCGCTTTGATCACCTCCGTCCTCGACCAATTGGGGTTGACCATCTTCGACGCCCGCATCATCACCGGCCATAGCGGCTATACCCTGGACAGCTTTACCGTATTGGAAGATACCGGTTCGCCGATTCAAGATCGTACGCGGATTAAGGAAATCACGACAACGCTGCTCCACTATCTTCGGCAATCCGATTCGCTCCCACCCATGCCAAGCCGGCACATTTCACGGATTCAGAAGGCGTTTCAAATGCCGACTGAAGTCTCATTTCGCGAGGATGTAGCCAACGGCCGGACTGTGGTGGAACTGGTTTCCTGGGATCGACCAGGGCTGTTGTGTCGCGTGGGACAAGTCTTTATGAAGTGTGGCGTCCAGTTGCATAACGCGAAAATCGCCACCATTGGCGCGCGCGTCGAAGACGTGTTCTTCGTCACCAACCGCGAAAACCATCCGCTGAACAATGTTTCGAAATACCAGGCCTTGCGAGAGGCTTTGGTTACGCAACTGGACTCGGAAGAGGATTGAGAGGCACAAAGCGCTTGGCGCCACCCAGCCTGAGCCGGATGCTCATCAGAATTGATCCCAGCGCCGTCGGCGTCGCCAGGGAATATGCGGAATCACCAAGCCCAATGCCAGACTGCCGAGGGCGATACCGCCGCCCGCCATGAACCAATTACGGCTCGATGCGTCGCGTAAAGCAGCATTTTCCATTTCAAGCTGCAGCAACTGTTCGCGCATTGTGACGGCTTCCTGTTGCAGCTTGAGGTTATCCTCTTCAATCGTCAAAGCTTGAGAGGCGGTACGACGAATCCCCGCCAACTCCTCACCGCAACGGGCTAGATCGCTACGAGTGGTCTCCAGCACCTCGGCCTGGCTGCGCAGCGTTTGATTTTCACTGTCGAGCACTGCGATACGTTCTTCGAGTTGCGTGACCTGGTCGCGCGTGGGAGGCTGATCCATCAAGTAGCGGGTCAGGATCCAACCGACCGTTCTCTCTGGAGTCTTGACCTTGGTATAGCCTTCGTCGCCGGCTTCCAAAATCTCCAGTGGTGTGCCGCTGGGCACCATACGCAGGATCTTGTGCCCGGTGGAGGCGCCACTGCGAACGGGAACCGTGAAAGAATCCGTCGCATAGCGGATTTCAGCCTGAGCAGGGTTGGCCAGAAAGCCCCACTCCAGCAACAGATACAATAGCAGATACAATGCAGACAATCGCTTCACACGGATTCCTCTTGGGTCGTGCAGTAAACACCTGGCAGGTTTCTCGCCGGCTCAATCGAAATCATGAATCATATCGGCCAGCGTTCCACCTGGCGGGATCATCGGTTTGACATCCTCGGTACGGTCGATCCAGACATCGACGACACAGGGCCCATCATGGGCCAGCGCCTGCTTGATGCCGGCTCGCATCTCGTCAGGGCGGCTGATACGCACCGTTTCGATCCCAGGAAACACCTGACCAAGATTCAGATAGTTAGGATTGAGCGCCCGGCATTCCCGATTCTCGATGCAACCTGGATCGCAGGCAACGGTTCTCGCTAAGCAGGTTTCATAATGATGGCCCTGATTGAACATGTCCTCCCACTGCCGGACCATACCCAGGAAGCCATTGTTGAGGATGAACACCTTAACCGGGATCCGGTGAGCTGCGATGGTGGCCAGTTCCTGAAGATTCATCTGAAAGCTGCCGTCACCGTCGATGCAGAGAATCGTCCGGTCAGGGCGAGCGTAGCAAGCGCCGATCGCCGCCGGCAGGCCAAAACCCATGGTGCCCAGTCCCCCTGAACTGATCCATTGACGCGGTTCCTGATAGTTGTAGAACAGGGCGGACCACATTTGGTGCTGACCGACACCGGTGACCACGATGCTCGTCTGATCGGTCAATCGGGACAACTCCTCAATGAACTGCTGAGGCTTAATGGAGTTCCCATCCGGTGGATAACCGAACGCGTACTCTGTTTTCCACGCCTTCAGTCGGCTCAGCCACTCGCCAATATCACTGCCAGCAGCGCTATGCCGATTGGCATGGATCAGGAAATCCCGGGCATTGGCTCGCAGTGGGTAATCGACGAGCACCGCCTTGCCAATCTCGGTTGCATCGATGTCGACGTGGGCGATGATCTTCCCCTGGCCAAATTCTCGAACGGCGACCCGATCATCGAATCGAGCGCCGATACTCAGAATGAAATCCGCCTCGCGTAGAGCGCGGTTGGCCGCTACCGTGCCATGCATACCCGGCATGCCAAGAAACAGTGGATGATCGTGGTTGACCGCCCCTAACCCCATGAAGGTCAGCGTAATCGGCAGTTGGCGTTTTTTTATGAACTGCCGCAATTCCCAACCGGCTTCAGCGCTGACGATCCCACCGCCTGCTAGAATCACTGGCCGCTTGGCTTGGCTCAGCGCCGCCAACAGGCGGTCAGCGGTGGGTCGATGCATGCTAATTTGGGGACGATAGCCACGTGGCAACCGAAGCGGATGGCGGTCAGTGGATTGCTCGATCAAGGCATTTTTACAGATGTCCACTACCACTGGCCCTGGTCGGTTGCTGCTGGCGACGAAAAAGGCTTGGCGCAACACTCCGGCCAAATCTCCAGCCTCCTTGATCAAGTAGTTATGTTTGCTGATCGAGCGGGTCAGCCCGACCATATCCACTTCCTGAAAAGCGTCTTTACCGAGCATGGCGCTAGGTACTTGGCCGGTGATGAAAACGCAGGGGATGGAATCCTTATAGGCATCAGCAATCGGGGTGATCAAATTGGTGGCCCCCGGTCCGGAGGTAGCCAGCGCAACCCCGGTTTTGCCGCTGGCCCGGGCATAGCCTTCGGCGGCATGACCTGCACCGCCTTCTTGACGGAATAGGATAAACCGAGGCGTCTTTCGACCTTGCCGCATCCGCAAATTGAGTTCTGCGTGCAGGGGGATAACCGCACCACCGGTATGCCCGAACAAGTATTCAACGCCCAACTCGTTCAACACATCGATTGCGATTCCAGCACCGCTTTGCATCGCTGGCGTTTGCATTTCACATTCCGTAGATTCTATCCATTCCAGCATGGAAACTACCTTGATAGTAAAGTAAAAAACAACCCAAAGAGGGCTCTTTCGGAGGGATCTTCAAAATGCCGCCGCCAAATCGCGGGCTTCATCCAGCATCATCTGTCGTTCGGCCTGAGAAATCGAGAGCACCTGGTAGAACGCTCGATGAGTGACATTGCGAACGCCGCAGGCGCCGAGCACCCCCTCGGCGATAGGGCGAACCAGTAATTCGTGCCAGTGTTCCTGCTGATAGGTCGCCTGATCGCCACCGAGGGTGTTGAGAATCAACGCCCGCCGATGCGTCAGCAGACCTTCCATACCGCCGGCGCCGATGTTGAAAGCGAACTTGCGGGTGAAAACCCGATCAATCCAGCCTTTTAGAATCGCCGGTGGACCAAACCACCAGATCGGATAAATGAACACCAACCCTTGCGCCCAGCGAACCGCTTCCTGCTCCCTTTGCACATCGTCCGCCAGATTGCCACGCCAGTTACGCAATAAATCCTCACCATCGAGCACACAACGAAACTTCATGCGATAGAGATCGTGAACCTGGGTGGCGTGCCCCCGCTCGCGAAGCGTAGCGTCAACGGTTTCCAGAATGGCCCGATTGAAACTGCGCGGGTTAGGATGGGCATAGACGATCAGGACATTCATGCCATTCAAGCCACCTGGGCAGAAAACTCATACCCGGCCAGACTCAAGACCAGTCCATCGCCGGATGCCAGCGGACCGACGCCAGCCGGAGTGCCGGTCAATACGACGTCGCCTGGCTGCAAGGTGAAGTGAGTGGAGATATAGGCCATGAGATCGAAGACGCCCACTATCATCTGCCGAGTATTCCCCTGCTGACGAATTTCGCCGTTGACGCGTAGACTGAGATCGGCGGCCAGGGGCTGGGGCAGCTCGGCAGGTTTCAGAAACGGCGACAATGGACAGGCACCATCGAAAGCCTTGGCCGTTTCCCAGGGATGGCCTTTCTTCTTGAGTTCGTTCTGTATGTCGCGCAGGGTCAGATCCAGGGCGATACCGTAACCGGCAACCGTTCGACGGGCGGTTTCAGCATCGGCATTCCGCACTTCCTGACCCACCAGCACCGCTAATTCCACTTCGTGGTGACATTCACCTCGCTCTGTCGGCAGCCGGATCGGCTCATCCAGAGGAACCAGGGCGGTCGCTGGCTTCATGAACAGAATAGGGGTTTCCGGTACTGCATTGTTCAGTTCACGAATGTGATCGAGATAATTGCGACCGATGCAGACCACTTTACCGACCGGCAGATTGAGCAAACTGCCGTCCAGAGAACGATGCTGATATGCCACGGGGATTCCTTAGGGTCACGCCTGACTCAACACAGGCATCCGTATTGTCCGGGAAGGAACGTGGCATCGCAACGCAAAAAAGCACCTAGCATAGGATTATGTCAATGAAAAGTTCTGAATAGAAAGTTCTGGATAGAAGGATACATCCCGCATCAGGGGCAGCTAAAGCGACCCACTTCGGTCGGCATCTGACAGGTCATGGTTAAATCTCGAAAACCCAGTGGGTGTCAAGCCGCGATCAAGTGCTGGCGGATGGCCTGCAAACTGTGTTGTTGCAGTTCTTGCCAAGCGAATTGTTCCGCGAGTTCAGCGATAACCGATAGCCGCGCCCAAAGCGGATCGGTAGCGACCAGGGGTTGTTGCGGATCGGTTGTCTTGAGCGCCGTCAGCAACAAATCGGTCAGTTGTTGCAAAGAGCGATAAATTTCGGTCGTCAACTGATGCAAGGATTCGATTTGCACACTGGGTTCCAAGCGGGCGGCGAACCGGTACAGCAACCCTAGTTGTCGCAAGTGGCCAATAAAAGTGGATTGTCCCGCTTCGAACGTCGATTGCCCAATATCCATCAAGCGGCCTTCTTCCTGCTGCAAATGCTGGATCAATTCATCGGTCAGCAATCGGCTCAGCGCCTGCGCATTCTCGATAAACTCAGCCATCGTCGTTCCACCTGGCCCCACCACTTCCACCGCGGCGGTTTCCGCCCCCCACTCAAGCAAGCGCTCCGCCAATACGATCAATTCTTCGACCTCGACCAGAAGATTGGTCACATCAAAACGCACCAGCGGGTCGCGATCATCGAGAAACTGACGGATTAAGGCATTGATACGCGCCATGACTTGATTGGCGAACAGGAGCAAGGTCTGCTGCATGCCCCGTACTTCCGCATCCGCCTTCAGCTCGACCAAAGCCAGTTGCAACAATTCCATGCGCATGAAATCCGCAGAAATCCGCGCCAATTGTGGACCGTCCTCACTGAACAGCAGGCGATTCAACATACTGGAGTAATTCAAGAATGCGCCGGTCAGCTGTCGGAGAATCTGGTCGTAAGCCAAATCCGTTATCGAGTCTGCTCCTAGTCGGTGGCTGGCATTCCGCAGCAACGCGAACAACCGAACCAGTTCCAACCAATCGCCACGGGCGTTGCGCAAAATTAGACCTGGCAGCGGCGCGTCGTATCGAATCCGCTCAGCCAGCGCCATCAAGGACTGGTCGGTACACAACCGCTGCAAACGTTCCCGTTCGACAGGATCAACCGTCCGGTCCGTCGACGAAAACCAAGCCTCCAGCCATTCCAGTAATTGATCGAGCCGTGCTCCCGTCGCCCGCTCCGCTAAGCATTCCTGGACTAGGGCCGTCATCTGCTCGATCAGTATCCCAGAAGTCGAGATCAGCATCGTGGCTTGATCCTGAGCCTTGGTCTGCCGAGCTGCAAGTCTTCCTCGCCGGCTCGATGAGACCACCACCGTGGTTTCCAATGCATCGATCCGCGCCTGACGCAGAGCAGCGGCAAATTCGAGCGCGCTGGAAAAACGCTGCGCTGGGTGTTTGGCCAAAACCCTGTGCAGCACGGCGTCAAAGACCGCTGGTAACTCTTGGTTGAGCGTCGATGGCGGCGGCGGCGTCTCTTGGAGAATCTTGTACATGAGCGCTGCCAAGGAGTCGGCGACGAAAGGCTTACGACGGGTCAGCAGATAATAAAGCACCACCCCAACCGAAAAGAGATCGGCACGCTGATCGACCGATTCCCCACGTAACTGCTCCGGGGCTATGTACAACGGAGATCCCAGCAGCTCGCCGGTATGTGTCAACTCTGAGCCGCTGACATGGGCGATACCGAAATCGGTCAAAGCGATGGTATAGTCTTGGCGGACCATGATATTGGCAGGCTTGATGTCACGGTGAATGACGCCCTGTTCATGCGCATAAGCCAGGGCGTTCAACACCTGGAGCACGATCGCCAGGTTCATACCCAGCGACAGGCTTGGGCGCTGTTCCAGCAGGCGCCCAAGCTCTTGGCCCTCGACCAAATCCATAGCCAGATAGAGAATCCCGTCCTGCTCTCCGCAATCATGCACCTGCACGACCAGAGGATGGCGTAGGCGCATACCGATAGCCGCTTCCTGGCGAAATCGCTTCAAGATCGCCGCCCGCTCCGGTCGTACCAAAAGATCAGCCAATACGGTTTTAATGGCTACCGGCTGGCCATCGTCGAGACGGATGCCCTGGTAAACCGCGCCCATGGCGCCACGACCGAGCAAGTTCTCGATGCGATAAGCGCCTAGATGTTGGCCGGCTCGCAACATGACAGGGATCTCTGGTGATAGTGATCATCAAGGACGCCGTCAGGCGAAGGAGGCGATAGCAGCCTCGACGGTCGGATGAATGGAGAAAATTGCCGAAAAACCGCTGATGTCGAACACCTCACGCGGATTGTCGCGCAGCGCCGCCAGCACCAATTGAGCATTGGCGGCGCGAGCTTGCTTGGCGGCGACCAGCAAGACCCGCAATCCGGCGCTGCTGATATATTCCATGTTCGCGCAATCCACCACCACCATACCGCTCTCATTCAGCGCCGCCAGCAGGCAGCCTTCAAACTCGCGACAACTCAGGCTATCCAGCCGGCCTACTGGCCCTAGCACAATCGTGCGACCTTGACGTTGTTCCTGAATATCCATCGTTCTCCCCTGGATTGGTTTCGAGAAAATTATAGGCTGGACTGCTCGATGTGCAGCGAACGCTTGCCGGCCTATTCATCATTTCCGCCATTAATCCTTGAACAGGCGTGGAATCAATCTTATGAAGCGTAGCAGACCACGCCAGCGCTCACCGAACCCGTGTCCATGCAACAGGCGCAGCGCCCCCTTCAGCCCTTCGTAGAGCGATGCATCGTAGGGATGCCAGAACAAGTTGCGCCGGGCGAAAGGCAACAACTCAGTGGTAACCACCTGCGGTTGGGTCATCTCGCCAAAACCCAATGCGCCATGACTGCGGCCAATACCGGATTCCTTGAAGCCACCCCACGGAGTTTCCGCCATGCCGTGGGTCAGCAAATGATCGTTGATCGTAATCACTCCCGCCTGAATACGCCGGCCCAACCTCAGTGCTGCTGCGGTGTCGTTAGACCACACCGATCCGGTCAAGCCGAGGCTGGAGTCATTGGCCAATGCGACGGCCTGTTCCATGTCCTGGACTTTCATCACCCCCAGCACCGGACCGAAGGTTTCCTGACGCATCAGGTCCATGCTGTGATCGACGTTAACCAACACTGTGACCGGGTAAAAATTGGCATTGGCGTGAGCTGAGTCAATCCTGACCTGCGCGAGAACGGCAGCGCCCTTGGTCAGCGCATCAGCCACCTGGCGCTGAATAATCTTGATCTGGCGTTCGGTGCACATGGCGCCGATGTCCACATTGTGCCGGGCATCCGCTCCCTGCCGCAAGGTTTCCACGCGCTGCTTCAGCCGTTGGATGAACGGTTCGTATACATTCTGGTGAACGTAAATGCGCTCGACGCCGCCGCAGGATTGACCGCTGTTTTGCAGGCCAGCCCAGATGGCGCCGTTCACCGCCCGCTCCAGATTTGCGTCTGGGCAAACCAGCATGGGATCATTCCCGCCTAGCTCCAGAGAAACCGGGGTGAGCGTTTCCGCCGCCTGGGCCATCAAGATCTTACCGACCGCCACTGAACCGGTGAAGAACAGTTTATTCACATGGTGATCCGGCTCCAGCAGAATCCGACCGGCGACGGCGCCGGGTAGATTGAGGTGAGCAAACACCCCCTCCGGCAATCCAGCGGACTGGATCATCGCCTCGATCGTGCGCCCCACCATTTGGGTTTCCGGGGCAGCCTTGAAAATCACTGTGTTACCGGCCAGCAGCGCTGGGACCATCTCGTGCATCGGAATACCTAGCGGGTAGTTCCACGGGGCAATGATGCCAATGACCCCGAAGGGAACACGATAAATGCGGCTGCGTTTGTTCAGGAACAGTAGGGAACCGTTACGAACCTTGCGCGGTTTAAGAAAGCGCCAGGCGTTCTTGGCGTAGTAATCGGTCGCCAGTGCGCTGGGCAGTATCTCGGTCGCCAACGCTTCGATCCGGGTTTTGCCAACCTCCTGGGAGACAATCATGCTAACCGCATCGGTATGATCGACCAAGTAATCGCGCAGCCGCAGAATGTAGCGCACCCGTTCCGCCAACGGCAGCGCCGCCCAGGCGGGTTGCGCTACCCGAGCACGGCGAAGCGCCTCACGCGCTTCCTCGGGCGTATTCACCCGCGAGTAGCCGACAACATCGCCGGTGGCAGGGTTGAGGCAGACGGTTTGCTGCCCGTCGCAAGCTTGCGGGGTACGCATGGAGTATTCCTCAGGAAATGCTCGAGAGCAAAGCTGCTGGATCGACTGCCTCCATTCCAGACCCTTTCCAGCCAGCGAGCGAGGAGGGAAACTGACCGTTCCCGATATAGCCCGTGTATGGCGATCTTGGCTTGTAAGAGCTGGTTTTGTTGCTGGGGTGGATTGGATTGCGCCAGACAGGAAATTTGCCCGTTATGGCGAATGGCGTTAGATTGATTGATCTTTAACCGTAGCCCACACCTCTTATGTCCAAAATCACCAAAAGCATTTATCGTGTCCTCTTCGTCAATCAGGGCAAACTGTACGAACTGTATGCCCGAAGCATTCACCAAGCTGACTTGTACGGCTTCATCGAAGTCGAAGAGCTGATTTTCGGCGAGCATTCCAGCGTCTTGGTCAATCCCGCCGAGGAACGCTTGCAAAGCGAATTCGCCGGGGTGCGTCGAACCTTCATTCCGGTTTATTCGGTCGTGCGCATCGACGAAGTGGAACGGGAGGGCGTCAGCAAGATCCGGCCCTCGGAAGGCGGTGACAATGTGACCCCGTTCCCACAACCGGCGTTTCCACCCAGTGGAAACCGGGGTAAGGACTGAACGATTGGCTTGACGATGCTTCTTCTTAAGCGGAGGCACTCATGGAAACGACAGCATGGTGGGAACTTCTACTGGGCGGAATCGTAGCGTTGCTGGTGATTCTGTGGTTTCGACCCGGCATTAAGGCCGCCATGGAACGCAGCAAGACCACTCAGAAAGACTGGCCAGCGGTGCTGATTCCTATCGGCTTGGTGGTGCTATTCGTGATTTTGCTGATTCAGATGGTGCGCTGAATCTCGACAAGGATCGAGATTCCAGCGACTCGCGATAGAACGTTCAGCCGACCGTTCTTCGGTTATTGCAGATAATTAAACAACGATAAATTCTGAATCCTCACGAAGGATTGCTGCGAGGCCTGCAAGGCTAGCAGTTCTTCGCTCAACCGAGATGCAGCTTCGGCGACGTCGACCGAACCGATATCGGATTGTAACTTCTGCAACTGCACATCGAAGGTCTGATTCACCTCATCCTGAGCATCGAGGGCATTCATCCGGCTGCCCACGCGCCCACGCACCTGGTTCAGATGCAGCATGCCTTGATCGATATCGACCAGTGCGTTATCCAGCCCTTGGGTGAGCACCGCCACACCCGCAGCGGTCCTATCCGAATTTCCCAAAACATCGATCAAGTTATTCAATGTTTTGAAAATACTCTGATTTTCAGCAGGCTTAACGATAAAACGATCCCCATCGCCGGGTTCACCCTCGATCGCGACCTCGATGCCATTGAAAGCGATGGTTTCTCCTTCGGTGTAAGGCTGCGACGCCAGGACCGGGGCGCCAGTCGAGTCCACGATGTCGAATGTTCTGACCGGTGAAGGAGGGTGAGGGTCGGTCGGATCGGTATTAGGCGGCGAAGCCGTGACCGTGAACTGAATAGTGTAAGGATAATTCCCACCCATGAAATTGCTCTGGAAAGTAGCAGGATCGGTGACGCTACCGACCGTGATCGTGCCGTTACCGGTGTTGTCGGCAATCAGATCGGTGCGAAATTCGCCGTTGCCATTGCGAATGAACATGAACACATCGTCACCAGCATCGCTGGAAGCGATTTGTCGAGAGGGGCCAATTTGCAACGACCGCTGTCCCTGATCGCCGTTATAGACCACGTCGCCGCCTGCCGTATTGCTAAAAGGCTGCGTTTGCTCCTTGAAGCCAGCGAATAGAAAAGCCCCATCCGCATCCCTGATATTTGCGGTATCCAACAGTTGTTCACGCAACTGGCGAACTTCCAGAGCGATCGCCTGCCGATTCTCGGAAGTGAGCGCCGCATTGTTCGCCTGAATCGTCAGTTCACGCGCCCGCTGTAGGATATTGCTCACTTCTGCAATCGTGGTTTCCTCGATCCCTTGCCGACCATTGGCAATGGTGATGTTTCGACCATATTGCTCATTCAGCTTCAACTGCTTGTGTAATTCCATCAACCGAGCGCTACTCGTCGGGTCATCAGAAGGCTTGAGAATCTTGAGACCGCTGCTGATCTGCTCTTGCACCTTAGCCAAATTGGACAGATGACTATTGATCGGCTTGACACCCTGTCGATAAATCGTGTGAGTAGAGATACGCATGCTCAACCCCTAACCGCCTCTAGCAGGCTTGAAAACAGTGAATTGGAGGTCTGAATGACCTGAGCGGCGGCTTGATAGGACTGTTGGAATCGCACCAGATTAGCCGCTTCCTCATCCAGGCTGACCCCCGAGATGGACTCTCGGGACAAGACAGATTGCTCAAGCAGGGCTTCCTGAGACTGCAACGTGCTCTCGACCCGTCGACCCTGAGCGCCGACCTCAGCGATCATTTGCGCATAGACACCCCGGTAGTCGTTCCCACCCAGCAATTGTTGCTTGGTTTCCAACTTCACCAATTCCAGGGCATTGCGGTTATCCCCGATGCCACCCTGATTATTTTTGATCTGGAAAGCATCGCCATCGTTCTTAATCTGGAAGATATCCCCTGCTTGCGGCGTACTACCGCCATCGGTGATCTGTGTCGTCCAACCGTTGTAGGTGATATTGCCGCCGCTGGTGTAACTCACGTTACTGGCCAAGGCCGTGCCTTGGGTCACGTCGAACACATCGAATCGACTGGCGCTGGTAAATCGAATCTCGACCTTGTTGAGTAGATTGGCATCATAGAGATTATTCACCGTCGGCGGCGCAATCGTCGCCGTTCCCACATTCGTGGGATCGATGCCAGCGGTAATCGGCGAGCCACTGACGCTGCCTTGCGGCGAACCGGTGATCGCCACTTCCCAGCCGTTATAGGTCAACGCACCGCCGCTGGCATAGCCCACGCCCGTGGCCAGCGTCGTACCTGCGGTGAGATCCAGCACGTCGAAGGTGTTGGCGCTGGTGAACTGGATTCTAACCGTGTTTTGCAGAGCAGGATCGGTCGCGTCGACCACCGCGCCGGCCGAAATACTGGCCGAACCCACGTTATCCGCCTGGACGCTGGTCACGATAGGCGCAGCGGCTGCGACTTTGCGTGGATCGGTGATATTTAAGTCGAAACTCGGCGCGCCATAGCGCGTCGGTTGAATGAGAAAACGGTCTCCAGCCGTCAGAGCGCCGCTGGCCAACGTGAGATCCAAGCCATCCTTGTTCAGCTCCGTGTTCAATGCCGCCAAGTTGCCGCTGGCAAGAATCGTTTTATCATCATACAAGCGCTTGGCCGTATAGTTCGTCCCGTCGTAGAGGATTTCGTAATCGGAACGAACCAGTTTGGTAGAATCCGTCACGGTGGCGGTGAAAGCCGCCGCACTGGTCGAATCATTATTGGTATGCGACCAGACCTTTGGATTGCCTACGGCAAATAAGGCGGTTCCCAGCTCACCATCCAGATTCATGCCCTTCTCATGCTGGTCGTTAAAGGTCTCCGCCAAGCCGATGGCCAGCAATCCCAAGCCATCCTGCGCTGGGTTGAGAATGGTGCGACGAAACTCGAAATAGCCACCCAGCTCACCGCTGGTGATATAGCGTTCCAGGTCGCTGCCTTGCGCCTGCCCTTCCAGGCGCACGGTTATTTCCTGAGGATCGAACCCCGATTGCACGGCTTCCAGTTTGAAAGCGCTGTTGCCCACCACCAGTGGTTGGCCATTGCCCATGAAGACACTGAGGCTGCCATCGTTTTGGGTGATCGCCTGAATGCCGACCAGCTTCGACAAATCCACCAACATCCGGTCACGATTGTCCAGCAGGTCGTTAGGGGGGTTAGTCGCGGAATCCGCGGTTTGCGCAATGTCCCGATTGATTTGAGCGATGCCGATACTGAGATCATTGATCGCGGTGACTGCATGCGTGATGCCCGTATCCACCGAGTCACGCAGACTGCTCAGAGCGCTGTTGATATCCTGCGTTCGCGTCGCCAAGGTTCGCGCTTCGTCCAGAAACACTTGGCGAGCGGGGATCGAAGCCGGGGAGTCGGCCAAATCCTGCAGCGAACCGAAGAAAGCTTCCAGATCAGGCGTCAATCCGACATCCGTATCGCCGAGCAGCGCGCTCATCTGTCCAGTCAGGTCGTTGAGTTTTTCATATTGGCTGACGCTACTGCTGTGACCGCGCAATTGTTTCATCAAAAAATCGTCATAGGATCGAGTGACGCTTTCGATGTCCACGCCCGTACCCAGGTAACCATAGGGCTGTTTCTCGGGCAGCGTCGTTCCCAGCTCCACCCGTTGCCGGCTGTAATACGGCGTATTGACGTTGGCGACGTTGTGACCGGTGGTGGCCATGGCGGTGCGGAAGGCCATCAGTCCGCTGACAGCAGTACGAAGGATATCGACCATAAACGTGTTCCCTTGCGGGCCTCCGGATCAGTTAGCTCTTACCACTCTTTATCGGCTCGTTATTAGCCGACTTAAGTGTCTCAAGCGCCTCGTCAAATGAGGGGCCATTCATCAATCCCAGGATTTTCCTGGCATACTTGGGATCGGTAGCGTAACCTGCTTGTTGCAAAGCATTCAAATAAGCGGCGCCATCCCCTACTAACGTCAGTGCTTCCTGGTAACGCGGATTGACTTGCAGGAAGTTCACATAGTCGTTGAAACTCTCGCTGTATGAGCGATAGGCCCGGAACCCATCGCGCTGCCGAACCGCAACGCCGTCGACAAACTCCAGTGTTGAATTCACCACTCGCGCACCTTGCCAACCCCGATGCGCCTTGATGCCAAACAAATTGTGGCTGGTGCGACCGTCGGCAAAGCGCGGCACCGATTTGCCCCAGCCGGTTTCATGAGCAGCCTGGGCAATCAGCACTTCCGGAACGACACCCAATTGACGGGCAGCATCCTGCGCATGCGGCCACATCCGCCGCACGAAAGCCACCGGCGACGAAGGCTCGAATGGCGCGTCGTCAACCGAATAGGAGCTTGGCGTCTTGGCCAGTGCAGTAAAAGGCGCTGGCTTGGGTAGCGATGACGGCATTCTGACGTTGGAGCGAATATGTTGCACTTGACGCAGAACGGCGAGCGGATCACCGATGGTGGTCGGCGAGGTTGGCGGAGCTGGCGAGCCGGTTTGCTCACCCCCCAATTGCCGGACGATGGCGTCGCCCAATCCCAGCTTGCTTTGTTGAGCCATGCTCAAAGCCAATTGCTGATCGAACATCTCGCGGTAAAACCGGGTTTGATCGCTATCCAGCAATCCGCCATCGCCTGGACTGGCGTCGCGCATACTCTTCAGCATCATCTGGATGAACACCGCTTCAAACTGCTGAGCAGCCTTGTGGAGCGCTTCCGGTGAATTCTGCTGAGCTTTGCGCCGCAGACCCGACAGTCCCTGTAGATTCGTGTAGACGAATGCTGAGTCGGTTGCGGTAGTAGTAGTCATCACGACAGTTCCTCAGTCCCTAGCGCATTCGGGCCTGGATCTCGCTAAAGCGGCGAATCCAAGGTTTGATCGACCCAGATTGGGTTGCAATTTGCGTGGCGGTATCCTGCGCTGCCTTAAAATCCGGGTAATCGCCAACCACTAGCGAATACCAAGGACCGGAACGACTGGCTGTCGTAAAGTAAGCTTTCGGCGCATCCATGCTGATCGATTCTGAGGCGGCAATTTCCCGGAGCCTGCTCAGGTCCTTGCCACTGTAAAGCTGCACCGTGTAATGGTTGGAGTCCCGCGCCTCTAGCCAGCTTGGTTCCAGGAGGGCGCTCGCAGGCGTCTCGGTTTCCAGTTCGATCGGCGGCGGAATTCTGGATGCCAGCGTAGCGGCTTCTATAGACGCCGTCGGCGTGCCGTGAGGAGCCGGCGCCGGCGTTTCAGCCGATGGCTCGGGATCCAGCTCAATTGGCGGTGGAATATTGGACATCGGCATGGAAGCATGAGCCGGTGCCGGCATCGGCGCTGGTTCGACGACAGGCGCTGAATGGCTCTCGGGAGTCGGAGCCTGTTCCAGAGCATGCTCTGGAATCTGTTCCGGCGTGTGCGCCGGGGCAGGCTTGTCGTGCAACTCGGCCAGATGCGGCGGATCAGCGACCATGACCTCCGGCTTCGAGGAGTGCGCGGGCGGTTTGGCATGATCGGCGCTCGATGTTTCGGTCACCGGTTGATCGGGTTGGCTCAGGCTGGTCATGATCTTGATCGCGCCTGCTTGCAAACCGATGGCGACCATTAGCATGACGCCAAGCAAGGAGAGAGGTTTCCACGAGAGACTGGTCATGGTGCAAAATGACTCAAATGACAATGAGTTCGGCTTTGAGAGCGCCGGCTGCCTTGAGCGCTTCCAGGATGGCGATCAGATCAGTGGGAGAGGCGCCAACCTGGTTGACGGCTCGTACGATATCATCCAGTGCGACGCCAGGGTTGAACAAGAACATCGGTTTCTTTTCCTGATTCACCGAAATATTCGCGTTGGGAACGACGGCGGTTCGTCCGCCGGAGAACGGTCCCGGTTGGCTGACGATCGGGTCAGAGGTGATGGTGACGGTCATGTTGCCGTGGGAAACCGCTGCTGGGCCGACTTGCACATTTTGCCCAATCACCACGGTGCCCGTGCGCGAATTGACGATGACCTTGGCGGCGCCCTGAGCAGGAACGACTTCGATATTTTCCAGTACGGCAATTAGGCTGACTCGCTGGTTGGGATCGGCGGGTCCGCGCACTTGCACAGACGACGCGTCGAGCGCTTGAGCGGCTTCGCCGCCGAGCGCCTGGTTAATGGCCTCAACCATCCGCTCGGCGGTGGTGAAATCGGCCCGGTGTAGATTCAGTACGATGGGATCGTCGTCGCGCCCGCCGAACTTGCCGGGGACTTGACGCTCGACCGTAGCGCCATTGGGAATACGCCCGACGCTGGGAACGTTGATGGTCACACTGGAACCGGCAGCGGCGGCGCTGACGCCCCCAACCACGAGATTGCCTTGCGCTATGGCGTAAACCGCGCCATCTGCGCCGCGCAACGGCGTCATCAACAGGCTGCCACCCTGCAGGCTCTTGGCATTGCCGATGGAAGAGACAGTGATGTCGATAGTCTGACCCGGCTTGATAAAGGGCGGCAAATCGGCATGAATGGATACGGCGGCGACATTTTTCAGTTGCAGGTTGACTTCTGGCGGGATCGTCACGCCCAGGTTGGACAACATGCTCTTCAGGCTCTTCACAGTGAATGGGGTTTGCGTCGTCTGATCACCGGTGCCATTGAGGCCCACCACTAATCCATAGCCGATGAGTTGGTTGCTACGGACGCCGGCAATATCGGCCAAGTCCTTGATGCGGTCAGCCTCAGCACTTTGGCTGACCAGCACGAGCAGGAAAAAGAGCGAAAGTGGGCGGAACATGGGGAGCGCCTCGGAACACTAGAACGGCCACAATGGACTCAGGAAAAACCGGCCCAGCCAACTGACGGTATTGGCGTCTGCCAATACGCCGTTGCCGGCGTAGGTAATCTTGGCGTCGGCGACTTGACTGGATAGGACGGAATTGTCGGTGCGGATGTCATCGGGACGGATGACTCCCGAAATTTGCACGACCTCCTCACCCTGATTTAGGGTCAACATTTTCTCGCCGCGAATGGCTAAATTGCCATTGGGATAGACGCCGACCACCACGGCTGAGATATTGCCGGTCAGGCTGTTGCTTTGGTCACTGGCGCCTTCACCACCGAGCTCACGCTCACCGGCAATGGTCGTCGCGTAGTTGTTCTTGCTGGCGGCCAGGGCCGGATTGCCGAAGGACGCACCAAACAGGATTGGGTTTTCGAGGTTGATATTGCTGGATTTGCTGACGCCAGTCGTCGCTGATTTAGTGGCGGCGGTATTTTCGATCAACCGGATGACCACGGTATCGCCGACCCGTTTGGCAGTGCGGTCCTCGAACAACCGCAGATCGCGGTTGGCCTGATAAATGGCCCCAGCGGCGGGTGGACCCGGTCGAGCCGGATCATTGACATCCATGACCTGCGGTGTGACCGGTTTGAAATCGTATTGCGGGGCCAGACCGCTGCATCCCGACAGCAGGAGCACAAACAGGAGGGCGGTGGGCTTGTTCATGACGAAACCTACAATTGATTGTTGATGTATTGCAGCATCTGGTCGGTGGAGGAAATCACCTTGGAGTTCATTTCGTAGGCGCGTTGGGTTTCAATCATATCCACCATTTCCTCCACGACATTGACATTGGAGGTTTCCAGCGCACCTTGCATCAGATAACCCAGGCCGTTGTTACCGGGATTATCGGCTTGGGGCGCACCGCTGGCGGCGGATTCCAGGAATAGATTTTCGCCGACCGGCTGCAAACCGACCGGATTGATGAAGTCCACGGTCTGGATCGTCCCCAGATTAGCGGGGGCGGTCTGGCCAGCGGTCAGGGCGCTCACGACGCCATCCTTGCCCACGGTAACGCTCAGCGTGTTGGGTGGAACGGTTATCGCCGGTTGCAGTTTGAAACCGCTAGAGGTGACGATTTCTCCGTCAGCATTGACCTGGAAAGAACCGTCACGGGTGTAGGCGATGTTGCCGTCGGGGAGCAGAATTTGGAAAAAGCCCCGGCCATTGATGGCGAGATCCATATTGTTATCGGTCTGGATCAGGTTGCCTTGCGTGAAGTTTTTGGCCGTGGACACGGTGCGGACACCCGTGCCGAGCATCAACCCAGAAGGGAGTTCGGTATTTTCCGTCGTCTGGCCACCGACTTGACGGACATTCTGGTATAGCAGGTCTTCAAACTGGGCGCGACCACGCTTGAAACCGGTCGTGCTGACATTGGCCAAGTTGTGGGCAATGACCGACATGCGCGTCTGTTGAGCGTCGAGGCCGGTCTTACCGACCCAAAGTGCGGCAGTCATGATAAGGCTCCTATTCCAGCTTCAAGAGTTGATCTGCAGAGTTGGCGTTTTCTTGCGCCGCGCTGATCATTTTGATTTGCATTTCAAAATGTCGGGATGCCTGGATCATGCTGACCAGCATATCGGCAGGATTGACGTTGCTGCCTTCCAATGCGCCGGTGACGAGCTTGACCTCGGCGTCTGGTGGAGCGGCGGCGCCATCCTTGGTGCGCATGAAGCCATATGCATCCTTGTAGAGAGGGTTTTCGGCAGTGGGTTTGACTAGGCGGATGCGGCCCACGACCACGATTTCGGTCGCCGCTTCACCCAGGGGACGGATACTGATCGTGCCATCTTCGCCGATGTCGATTTTCTCGGCGGGAGGAATGGCGATCGGACCGGCATTGCCGAGCACCGGATGGCCGGTCGCAGTCGTGAGTTGACCGTTGACGTCCAGCTGCAAGTCGCCCGCGCGCGTATAGGCTTCTTCGCCATCGGGAGCCTGAATGGCGATCCAACCCTCGCCTTGCACAGCGATATCCAAATCCCGGCCTGTGGTCATAATGTGCGCTTGGGTCAGGTCGATACCGGGCCGTTCCGTCATGGAAAACACCCGAGTGGGCATTCCGTCGGTACTGAAGACCGGCATGCTGCGAAAGTCTTCCAAGTCCTTGCGGAAGCCAACCGTACTGACATTGGCCAAGTTATGGCTGATGATCGCTTGTGTCCGCAGCGTTTGCTGAGCGCCCGTCATCGCAATGTAGAGCATGCGGTCCATGGTTCAGCGGCCTCTAATTTCAACGGATATTGATAACGGTCTGGGTCAGGGTGTTTTCGGTGGTGATGGTCTGGGCATTCGCTTGGAAATTGCGCTGAGCAATGATCATATTGACCAATTGCTCGGTGAGATCGACGTTGGAGGCTTCCAGAGCGCCACTCATGATCGTGCCGATGTTGCCCGGTGGAGCGGCGATGTCGGTGGGGGCCCCGGAGTCAACGGTTTCTGCCCATTGAGTATCGCTGATTTTTTTCAGACCCTGAGGGTTGGGAAAGTCGACCAGCCCAACCGCGCCGCCTTCAGGAGAGACTGCCTCACCACCACTGCCCGTAGCCGTGATGGTCCCGTCGTCGTTGACCGTAATATTGCTCAGCGGCAGAGAATCTGCCTCAAATTGCAAAGGTCCTTCAGTACCTTGCAGTTGTTGACCCAGATTATTGACGACTCGCCCATCAGCGGCGACGTGGAAACTACCCGCACGGGTATAGAGCGTCTGTCCATCATCTCCGCCTCCCTGAACTTGAAAGAATCCATTACCTGTGATCGCCAAGTCGAGAGCGTTGCCCGTGGTAATAACACCCCCTTGTTGGAATAATTGGTTGACGGCTTGCGCCTTCACCCCCAAACCTCCACCCAAGGCGGCATTGCTATCGACCAAATCGCCGAATTCCGCCCGGGAATTCTTAAAACCTGTAGTACCTGCGTTAGCGATGTTGTGAGAGGTCGTGTTCAAGTCGGTATTAGCCGCTTTGATGCCGGATAAGCCGGTGTACATGGACATGGTTTTGGTCCTCGTGATCGAATATCGAATTTCGGTTTTAGGTGGCTTCGGTTTCGCTCAAGTCGGTCATACTCATGTCAAAGACTTGACGGAACACCGGACGATCTCGCTCCTCTCCCCTTAAGGGAGAGGGATCGAGGATGAAGGATTAACCCTACCGAACATTCAGAATGGCCTGATATAAAGTGCCCGTGGTGTTGATCACCTGCGCGTTAGCCTGGAAGTTGCGCTGGGCGCTGATCATGTCCACCAGCTCCTTGGTCAATTCTACATTGGACCCTTCCAATGCACCGGCGACGACCTTACCCAACGAGCCGCTGTCCGGTTTACCGGAAATGGCTTGACCGGATTCCTGAGTCGCTATCCAATTATTATCACCGACACGCTTCAAGCCCTGAGTATTGGCAAAGCGCGCCAGTGCGACCTGGCCCATGATCTGCGTTTCGCCGTTACTGTAACTGGCGATGATATTCCCAGATTCATCAGCTTCAACCCCGGACAGATTGCCCATGGTGTAGCCATCCTGCTCCAGGCTATTGGTGATGGATTGACTGTCGAACTGCGTGGTATCCGCAAAATTCAGCTCGAAATTCTGCCGCCCAGCGCCACTGCCGAAGCTAACGCCAATGATTTTCAACGTCGTAGGGTTCTGCGAATCAGTATAGTCCCCGTTATCCTTGGCTGCGACCGGCATACCCCGGCTGTCGAAGGTCAGACTACCCACTCGTTCGGCGATACTGTCGATCTCGGGAATCTGCTTATAAACGCTCCAGGCGTTATCCGCCGTCTTCCGGAAATAGAGATTCAAGACATGGCCAATACCCAGGCTGTCGTAGATCGACAACGAAGTGGAGTAAGCATAATTATCCGCGTTAGTTGCATCAATCGTACCTGGATCGGCAGATGCGCTCGTCGCCAGTACGCTGGTTGTTGTCGAAAGATTGTCCGTCGCTACCGTGGTATCGCCAAGAATCTGAAGCGCCTTGCTAAAATCGGGGACCACCGTCAGGGCTGTCGCTCCCGATCCAACCTGCGCCGCCGAGAAGGTGATAGGTGTATTGATCGTTGCCAGAGTGGGAGCGCCGGTTGCGGCGGCAAATGTGATATTCCCTCCATCACCATCAAAATCAGGGGGGGTTGCCGCTGCATTATATTGCCCATCCAATGTGTAATAGACGCTCCAATCATCAGCAGCCGTTTTCACAAAATAGGTTTGCAAACTATGGTTGATGCCCAGGCTATCATAAACCTGCACCAGATTAGAGTGATGATAAGTGGTTGGATCGGTGGGATCAAAAGCGGCGGCTATCGCTGCTAAACTACCATCCAGATTCACCGTATAATCGACAATCGTCGTCGGTATCGGCGCTTCTTCCATGGCATTCAAATTAACGCCCACATCCACATGACCGGTCATCTTAGGTTGCATGGTTGAGGAGTCAACCCATAAATCACCGGTAATCTGCGTAACTTCACGTGCAGAAAGAGAGCCATTGGCGGTCAAGCTGGCAATATTAAATACAGATCCTTGGTCGATATTCCAACCAGCGGCAGCCGATCCAAAATTCAAAGTGATGGTCGCCGGCGCTGCGCCTGTGCCTAGATCAGCGGATGAAAGAGACAATGAGGTAACGCTGGGAGCAGTGGATACAATACCCGTAGCATTATCAAAAACGACCGTACCGCCATCGATCGTCGCCCCACCATCGATTTGGTGATAGATTTGCCAAGTATTATTGCCAGCGGCAGGTGGCGTAGAGGTGCTGGTCGTTAGCAGAAAATAAGATTTTAGATCGTGAGTAAAACCTTTGCTATCGAAAATATTCGTAGAAGTGATGTGATTATACGTTAAAGGATCGCTGGCATTGAAACTAGCCGCTGCATTCGTCAGTCCATGCGCCAAGGTCAAACTGAACTCCACTTCAGTGCTTGCCGTATCACTCGATACTTGCACCGTATAACCCTGCACATTTTGCAAAAGATTATTGACGATATAACCTCCTGTATCAGTCCGGAAACTACCAGCGCGCGTGTAAGAAACGCCTCCATCATCCTTGACCTGGAAAAACCCCTCGCCCACAATCGCCATATCAAAGGTATTATCGGTCGTCTCGACAGAACCTTGTTTGAAAGTTTGGGTCATGCGCTGCAAGCGCACGCCTAAGCCATCTCCATTGACCGACATCGAATCGACCAGATCACCAAACTCGGCGCGAGATCTCTTGAAGCCAGTCGTATTGGCGTTCGCGATATTGTCGGACACCACACTCAGATCGGTGTTAGCCGCATTGATACCTGTCAAGGCGATATTCAGAGACATGGGATAACCCTCTTAAATTAATTGAATTGGCTAAAAAATCACCGGATTTCCCGGACTGAATTCATATCAACAAGACCCACACCGCCAGCAAGACTCAAACTGGAACCTTGCCCGTTTTGTCCCACAGCGACACTCTGTACCTGATTCCAAATCTGTGTGCTGAATTGTTGAGCTTCGCCATCCATTACACCTTCAGCGACGACCCGGTATACACCCGACCCAGTGGCTCCACTGCCGTCCCAGCCAAAACCGACTTGGCCGGCTGATTGAGGACCGAGGTTCATGGTATTCACTAACTGGCCACTGGAACTATAAATCTTCACTGTCAAACTACTGACGCTTTGGGGAAGCGAGATTTCACCTTGCAGCGGCTGACCTGGGGCGTAATAACCACGATCACCTTCAACCAACACCTGCTTACCGACCATACCCGTCGCCTGCGCTGTTTGCATCGACAACAGGGATTGCGCCAAGCTCTCAAACGATTTCTGCAACTCCTGAATGCTGTTCAGAGTACTGAATTGCGCCAACTGCCCGAGATATTCCTGTCCATCCAAGGGCTTGGTCGGATCCTGGTTCTTCATCTGAGCGATCATCAGTTTCAGGAAATCTTCCTGATCCAGCGCCTGATTAGACGCCACTGCTGGGGCCGAATCCTGACTAGCCGTGGTTGCAGTAGAGCTTTGAATGGTAGTCATCGTATCAGCCTCACTTATTCACCTAACGCCAACGTCCGCATCATGAGTTGCTTGGAAGTATTCAACACTTCTACATTCGCCTGATAAGAGCGAGACGCCGAAATCATGTTGGCCATCTCCTCGATAGGATTCACATTTGGCAGATTCACATAACCATTCGCATCAGCGAGTGGATGATCCGGACGATATTCACTCCGCAATGGTTTATCGCTCTCAACGATCCCTAACACACTGACTCCCGCAACGTCGCTCTCTGCCTCATTCAATTGCGCTGCAAAAACCGGCTCGCGAGCTCGATACGTCTGCGAGGTGCTGCTGCTAATGCTGTCCATATTCGCCATATTGCTGGCCGTGGTGTTCAAGCGGACACTTTGTGCGTGGAGCGCTGAACCCGAAATATCGAAAATTCGAAACAGAGACATGGTCATTCCCCTTTAATCGCTGTCATCAGCCCCTGAATCCGGCTACTCAACAAGCGTAAGCTGGCTTGATAACGCAGTGCGTTATCGGCAAATACCGCCTTTTCCTGCTCCGTTTCCACGGTATTACCATCCAAGGACATCTGTGTTGGCATTCGATAAAGCAACTCATCAGGATTGTTTCCAGGGGCTTGAAGATGATGAGCATGCGTCACTTTCAACGGCTGCCCTGCGCCCATCACTGCAGCCATAGTCGTCTTGAAGTCGAAATCGCGTGCCATATAGCCTGGCGTATCGGCATTCGCTAGGTTCGCGGCCACCACCTCAGTACGCCGGGAGCGCAAATCTAAAGCCTCGGCATGAAGCTTCAAGGCGCGGTCGAAATTAATGCCCATGGTGATGCGGCCTCCCGCTCTGGCGGATTCCAAGAAATTTGCCGGAAAAATGACGGATTTAATCGCTGCTCTATGGTAAGCAATAGACATGCCGATATATCTACTGACTCCTTCGGCTCATTTCCCTAGGAGAGGTGCGCGAGACGAATTCTCTATCGTGGGATACTCATGCAGCGTAACGATATAGCTACCTATAGTAATTCAAACATGGCAAATATATGGCACGTTAATTGCTTATTTATCATGCTCACTCCTTCGTGAAAAGACACAAACCCATGCGAGCTTATGTGCTTCGAAATTTCCTGCTTGGTTGTTGCTGTGGGCTGGCAATACCGATGTTCGTCATGGCGAACCCTGCCCTGCAACCGCTCGACGACATCCAGCGCACTGCTTACGCTTTTTTGATGGCGCAACATCGCCACCGTGAAGAAGTTGCCCAAATCCGCCTGCAACCCTCCGACCGTCGCTTACGGTTACCCCAGTGTCGCACGGCGCTGGAAGCCTTCCTGCCCAGTGGGGCTCGCACTGTCGGCAATACTTCGGTCGGTGTACGCTGCCCTGACGTCAAGCCCTGGACGATTTACCTAAGCGCCAACATTCGCGTCTACGACCGGGTGCTGGTCGCTCGCCGCTTTCTACGTCGCGGAAGCATTCTCAGCGCCAGCGATCTCCAGCCTGAACGCCGTGAGCTGTCCACCCTGCCGGGCGGCTATGAAACCGATCCCCAAAAACTGATCGGCCAGCAATTACAACGAGCATTGATGGTCGGCACAGTCATCTCACCCCGAGCTGTCAAAATACTGCCGGCAATCCAGCGTGGCGAAACGGTCACGCTCGTCGCTGGACAAAGCGGAATCGAAATCACTTCTAGCGGCATCGCCCTCGACGACGCGAGCATTGGCGAACGGCTGCGAGTGCGTAACGAAAGTTCTCAGCGAGTGGTCGAAGGCAAGGTCACCGCCGATCGGCGTGTCGAGGTTGGAATGTAAGTAAAATTGCATTAAAGTTTCGTTTTATAAAGCCGATAACCTGAGTAAGTCTTGAAACTAACGGCGTAAGGATCACCACACATGGCCATCATCAATCCTGTTCTGACTTTGCCCGCGCGGGGCAATGGCCTCGTGGATCAGGCCACTCCTGCTAAGACAGCCGAATTGCCAGGTAGCAGCTTACCCAGCAAGCCCGTTGCCGAGATCGACCAGGTCAAACTCACCACAAGCTCGCTGCGCTTGCGCCAGACTGAAAACCAGGAGGAAGATCCACCCATGGATCAGGCGAAGATCGACAAGCTGCGCGCTGCAATCGCCAACGGCGAGTACCAGATTGATTCAGGCAGGCTTGCGAACAAGATCTTCGATTTTGAAATCGCCCTGCCGTAGGATTTGCTGACCATGTTGGAAAAGCTGCTGCGCGAAGAACTGGCTGCTATCGAAGCGCTGTCGCAGCTGCTCCAACAGGAATACGATGCCCTGCGGACTCGCGATATATCGTCCATAGAGCGTATCGCAAGTGAAAAGCAAACCAGCGTCGACCAGATGCACCATCTCGACATGGCGCGGGTTGCTTACCTGCATCAGCAAGGCTTCACAGCTGATCGGCAGGGTTTGCAAGCATGCCTAAACGCTGCACCGACTCGCGAAGAGCGGGCGATCCTGAACCAGTTGGCATCAGAATTCGAGTGCGCTATCGAACAAGTATGCGATCAAAATGAAGTGAATGGCGCCATCATTGCCGCCAGTCGTGGCCATGTCGAGCAGGCATTAAACATCATCAGTGGCCGCACCCCCCTGGAATTTCTCTACGACCACGATAGCCGCAAGGTCTTCAACAGCGGCGGCGGTCAACCCATCGCCAAAGCTTGAGACGTGTCCGGGGGGCTATTTATCCCGTTGATATGGCCCAACCTTACGTGGCCCGTTTCTTCAACAATGCCGATACCTTCCACAACAGGGACGCTATCCAGGTGACGCAGGCGGTTCATCAGCGATTCTGACTGCTTAAGCAACGCTCTTCTTGTCCAGACCCTTCAGCGCCATTTGCATCCTTTCCAACCCTTCGATCAATTGAGCACGCGGACAACCGAAATTCAATCGCACGAAACCTTCACCACCCGGCCCGAAGGTTGCGCCATCGTTCAATGCCACGCCCGCTTGTTCGAGAAAGAATGCCTGTGGATTACCGGAAATACCGGCCTCTCGGCAATCCAGCCAAGCCAGATAGGTGGCTTCCGGAACCGTGATGCGGATGCCAGGCAAGTCGCGAGCGATGGTAGCGACAGTCAGGTCCCGGTTGCCAGCTAGATAAACCAGCATTTCCCGCAGCCAGTCACCAGCGTGTCGATAGGCAGCCAGCGCCGCCGCCAAGCCCAGAATATTGACATCGGGTACGATGCCACGCATAGCCTGCTTGAAACGGCGCCTAAGCCCAGCATTCTGGATGATGGCAAAACTGACGCCTAGGCCGGGGATATTGAAGGTCTTACTGGGTGCCATCAGGGTAATGCAGCGCTGGGCGATTTCTGGGGCCAGCGTGGCGAACGGAATATGTCGTCGCCCATCCAGCAGCAGATCGCAATGAATTTCATCCGAACAGATGATCAGATCATGTCGTTCACAAAGCGTCGCCAGACGGGTCAATTCCGTCATATTGAATGCGCGCCCAACGGGATTATGCGGATGGCAGAGAATGAACAACCGTGTGTGTGAACGGATTGCCGCCGCAAGAACCGCATCGTCAAACGTGTAGTCGATCCAAGCATCGCGATACCCCGCAGTCAGCTCAGCGATCTCCAGTCGCCGCTCCTGGTTGCTTGGCGCGGCCAGAAACGGCGGATACACCGGAGTCTGCACCAATACGCCGTCACCGGATTCGCCAACAGCCCGGCAAGCCACGTTCAAGCCGCAGACCAACCCAGGCAAGTAGACGATCTGCTCTGGCGTGACGATCCAGCCATAGCGATCGGCCATCTGTGCGCAGAGCGTTTCCGTCAACTCGTCCGGCGGTGCACCGTAGCCGAATACGCCGTGTGTGACTCGCTCGTGAAGCGCCGTAAGCACCGGCTCCGGAGCAGGGAAATCCATATCTGCAACCCACAGCGGCAGAGCAGCGCCGTAGCGATGCCACTTCAGGCTATCGGTCGCATGGCGAAGAGGAGCATGGTCGAAGTCGTAGGGCATGGTCGAAGTTCAATGAGATTGGCAAAGGGAACAGCGCATTGAGTCAGTATGACACTTCCGGTATCTTGGCCATCGTCTGACGACCGCGCATCAGCCAACCTGAAGGATGAACCAAAAAATGGTGTATTGGCAAGACGATCGACCAAAACCGCCCATACAGCCGAGTCCGACCCTCGAACTCGCCCTCGACTTGATTCGTCGTCCCTCGATCACTCCCAAGGATGCCGGCTGTCAGGAAGCGCTAATCGCTCGTTTGCAAAACCTAGGCTTCCAGGTGGAGCCGTTGCGGTTTGGCGAGGTGGACAACTTCTGGGCGCGTCTCGGTGACCAGGAACCGCTGTTTGCCTTCGCCGGTCACACCGATGTCGTACCGCCTGGCCCCCTCGATCAATGGCAATCCCCACCGTTTGCGCCAGAAATCCGTGACGGCTTTCTCTATGGACGCGGCGCAGCCGATATGAAGGGCAGCCTGGCGGCCATGGTGACCGCCTGCGAGCGTTTCCTGAGTGACCATCCTCAACCGCGCGGTTCGCTGGCGTTCCTGATCACCAGCGACGAAGAAGGGCCAGCGACGGAAGGCACGGTCAAGGTTGTCGAGCAGCTGGAAGCGCGCAGTGAGAAAATCCGTTGGTGCTTGGTCGGCGAACCCTCCAGCGCTCGCCATCTTGGCGATACGCTCAAAAATGGCCGACGTGGTTCGCTGAACGGTCACCTGATCCTACGTGGAACTCAAGGTCATGTCGCCTATCCGCACTTGGCGCAAAACCCCATTCATGCCATCGGCGCGATGCTAACCACGTTGGCTGACGAAGTCTGGGATCAAGGCCACGAATGTTTCCCACCCACTTCATTCCAGATTTCCAACGTGCATTCTGGCACCGGTGCGGTCAACGTCATTCCAGGCCATCTGGAAATGCATTTCAATTTTCGCTTCTCACCGGCAGTCACCGTGGAGTCTCTCCAAGAACGTACTCGCTTGCTTATCGAGACCAGCCTGCTCAACGAGGAAGTGAAAACTGGACAGGTATTCCAATACGACTTAGATTGGAGTTTGTCGGGCCTAGCGTTTTTCACTCCACCCGGCGAACTCTCGGCAGCGGCACTAACAGCCATCCACGCCGAAACTGGGCTGGAAGCACAATTATCCACCAGCGGCGGCACTTCCGATGGCCGCTTCATCGCCCCGACAGGCGCCCAAGTCATCGAATTGGGGCTACTCAACACCACCATCCACCAGATCAACGAACGGATCGCCATCGCTGACTTGGAAACCCTGAGTCGGATTTACCAAACGATCCTGAATCGATTGCTGGCTTGATGTCCAAAGCCCCCAGCGAACGCCTTTCCCAAAAGAAGCCTGCCATGTCTAAAAAATCCTCGCCTCGTCTGCCCAATGCATTGCGCATGGGCCTGCTGGTCACCGGGCTGGTGGGCCTGCTGATCGGCACCTTGGCCTGGTTCCAGGTCGAGCGGGAACGCACGACCGACCTGGACGAAATGGATCGGCGCGCCTATATCCTTGCTCATCAGGTGGCTTATTCAATCCAGGCTATCCTGAAATTGCCGGATAAAGAAGCCGCAGTGGCGCTGGGATCGACGCTAGAAGGCTACCGACCGCTGATCGGCCTGGCGGTTTATCGCCCGGACAGTCGTCTGATCGCCGAAAGCCCGGATCTCGCTGAGTTCTCCAGTGAATTGAAGCAGACCGTTGTCCAGGCAACCAAGGAGCCGAAGGATATCATCAAGACTTTGGATACCCCCACCGCGCACATCCACATTGTGACCTCGGTGATCCGCACAGCGGACGGCCAACCGGAAGGCGTACTGGCGGTGGTGCATGATCTGACGGAAGTGATGGAACGCGCCCGAAACCGGCGCATGCAGTTCGCGATCTGGAGCGGCATCATCCTCTTGTTGTTACTGACCGTGGTCGTCGCGGGCGCCTGGCTTCTGTACGATCGTCCGCTGAACCGGATGGCGAAATGGGTGCGGCAACTGCGCACTGGCGACAGCGATGAATCGTTGCCGATCGACCCACCGGTCGCACGACTGGCCACCGAAAGTGACCGACTGGCGGCCTCACTGTTGGCCAAGCAGGCGGCGAACCGAAAACCGGCCCAGGGGACAACGTCAACCGATCCGCTCTGGACCGGCGACCGTTGGCGCGCCCACCTCGCCGCTTCTCTACGCAGCAGCCGTCTATTGTTGGTCAGTCATCGTGAGCCTTACCTACATGAACTCCAGGATGGCCAACCGCGGCTAGTGACTCCTCCCGGAGGGCTGGTCGCTGCTCTGGACCCGATCATGCGCGCCAGCAATGGCATTTGGATCGCGCATGGCGCCGGCAATGCTGATCGCCAGACCGCCGACGCTAAAAGCCGGCTCATGGTGCCTCCTGGCGACCCCAGTTACACCTTGCGGCGAGTCTGGCTCAGTCGCGAAGAGGAGCATGGCTATTACCACGGCTTCGCCAATGAAGGATTGTGGCCACTTTGCCATCTGGTCTACCAGCGCCCCGTGTTCCGCGCCCGCAACTGGGAATACTACGTCCGCATCAACCGCCGCTTTGCCGAAGCGGTTCTGCAAGAAGCCGGCTCCGACCCGACCGTGGTACTGGTGCATGACTATCAGTTGGCGCTGGTGCCGCGTCTGGTGAAGGAGGTCCGTCCAGACCTGGTGGTCGGTCTGTTTTGGTACATTCCCTGGCCCAATCCAGAGACATTCCGCATCTGTCCTTGGCGGAATGAACTCTTGGATGGCATGCTCGGCGCTGACTTGATCGGCTTTCACTTGCAACAGTACTGTAATAATTTTGTCGAAACCGTGGACCGGCTGACCGAGGCGCGGCTGGATTGGCAAAATAGCTCCATCGAATGGCGGGATCATATCTCGCAAGTGCATCCCTTCCCCATCGGAGTCGAAAACAAGAGCAAGCGGCGCGCGCCGAGCGAAGTCGAACTCGCCCAGCAGATCACTGAACTGCGAGAGCAACACGCCTTGGAAAATATGCGGATCGCGCTAGGCGTGGACCGGATCGACTATATCAAAGGCCTGCCAGAGCGGTTCAACGCCGTCGCCCGGTTCCTGGAACGCTACCCACAATACCGAGGCCAATTTACCCTGGTGCAGCTGGGCGTACCCAGCCGCATGCATATCCGCCGCTACCGGGATCATCTCAACGAACTGGAATCGCTGGCCGACACCATTAACTGGCGCTTCCAAACCCTCTCGTGGAAACCGATCCGCTTCCTAGTTGGCCAGCATGATCCAGCAACGGTTCACGCCTTCATGCGTATGGCGGAGATGGGGATTGTCAGCTCGTTGCATGACGGCATGAATCTAGTGGCCAAGGAATTCGTGGCCGCCCGTTCCGATCTCGACGGAGTATTGGTTCTTTCGGAATTCACCGGTGCAGCCCGCGAGTTGACCGATGCGCTGATCATCAATCCTTACGATACCGAGCAATTCGCCGAGGCGCTCCAACAAGCGCTGGACATGCCGGCGAATGAACGCCAGGAACGCATGAGTCGGATGCGACAGCAAGTGGAAGTGCATAACGTCTATCGCTGGGCGGCGGATTTCCTGACAGCGCTGACCGCTGGGCCGGCGATTGAGACACGGGATTAGAGAGATGGACTCTCTCATCCTGAAGCAACTGACGGCTGCCTACCGAGCTGGACAACAGTTGGTGTTGGCTTTTGATTATGACGGGACACTAACGCCATTGGCAGCGCATCCGCGCCTGGCGCACCTGGACCCAGTCTTGCGCGGAGTACTGGCTCGACTGGCCGCCCGGCCACGAATCACGATCGGCATCATCAGTGGCCGGGGACTAGACAACCTGATCGGCATGGTCGGTTTACCCGGCTTGAGCTACGGCGGGTCCACGGGGCTGGAACTGGAGCTGGCGGGAAAACGCCGCATTTCCGCTGAGGCACTGGCAAGTCGTGTTTTGCTCGACGCCTTGTGCGCTGCTATCGAAGAACGACTGACCGAGTATCCAGGCGCCTGGGTGGAAAAAAAGCCATTCGGGTTCACCGTCCATTACCGACAACTGGCCACCGACCGGTTTGCTTCGCTACGCACGGAGACGCTGGCGCGACTGGCGCCGCAAGCGGCCAATCTGCAGATTATGCATGGGCCGCTGGCTATCGAGGTATTACCCGCTATTGGGCAAGACAAGGGCACGGCGTTGCGCGCCATCGTCACCCACAGCGGCGCGCCGTCAGTAACCGTGCTCTATGCCGGCGATGCCGTCAATGACGAACCGGCCCTGACGGCGGCTATGGAACTGGGAGGGATCGCGCTGGGGATCGGACTGGAACCGCCGGCGGTCGCTGAATATCGCTTGGCTGATCCAGCCGCTCTGAGGGACCTGCTGATGACACTGGTTGAGAAAATCGCTGCCCCACATTCTGACCAGGATGACTCCAATCCTTCTCCTGCGCTTGGAGATGGGTGCGGGATCGATGCATGGCACTGACCCCGGATTTTGGCACGCTCTGGTTACTGGGTGCGGTCGCTCTATTGGCGGGTTTCATCGATGCTGTCGCGGGTGGCGGTGGAATGCTGGTCATGCCAGCCCTGCTGAGTCTCGGGATGCCACCGCATCTGGTGGTCGGCACCAATAAACTGATCGGCACCTTCGGCACCTTCAGCGCCTCGCTGACCTTTATCCGCAAGGGCTTGTTTCAACCGAAACTGTGGTGGGCGATGAGTTTCGGGACCTTCGTGGGCGCATTGATCGGGGCCGTGCTGATTTATCTGGTGAGCGCCGAGATCTTGAAAAAGCTGCTGCCACTGGCGATTCTGCTGGCGGCGGCGTACCTGATCTGGCCGCCGTATGCTCGACCGTCCGTCATCAGCGCACCAGAAACACTATCAACCGCACAGGCAGCGCGGCGCGGCGTCCAGTGGTTGACCGGAGGCTTGATCGGTTTTTACGATGGCTTCATCGGCCCTGGCACCGGCGCGTTCTGGATGGCGGCAGCGATGAAGCTGTTTCATCTGGACCTGGTGAGCGCGGCTGGCGTAGCTCGTTTCATGAATTTCGTCAGCAATCTCATTGCCTTACTGACCTTCGTGATTCTAGGCAACATCGACTACGCCATCGGCTTGAGCATGGGCATCTTGCTGATGCTCGGCGCATGGCTGGGCGCTCACAGCGCCATCCGTTACGGTGCGCCGTTCATCCGCCCGGTATTCCTGTTAGTGGTGTTGATGATGGCAGGACGACTACTGATCGCTGGGTAGCGGATCGATTTGAGGTGGACTCATGCCCGTGCCGAGCGTGAAGTTGTTGCGGCGGTGTTTCCCAGCAAGCATCCTGAGAATCCATAGGGCCGCCGCTTTACCCGCCGGGCGTGGCTTTGTCATACTGAAGGCTGTGCTTTCTCCACCGAACCACTCGCATGACACCCAAGCTGCCGATCGGTATTCAGAACCTACGTGAGATGCGCACTCAAGGCTATGCCTATGTGGACAAGACCCCGCACATTGCCCGGCTGGTCGACGAAGGCAAGTACTACTTTCTCTCCCGCCCGCGCCGCTTCGGCAAGAGCCTGCTGGTCGATACTCTGGCGTGTGCGTTTGCCGGGGAGCGGGCCTTGTTTGCGGGACTGTATCTGGACACCCACTGGGACTGGGAGCGGCGGTATCCGGTGGTGCGGTTTGATTTTGGCGAGGGAGTGCTGGACAGCCGGGAACGGCTGGAGGGTAAGATTCGCTTTCAATTGGATGCCAACGCCATCGAGCATGAGGTGAATCTGGATCAAACCGATTCGTCCAGCCGCTTTCACCAGCTCATCGACGCCGTGGCGCGTCGCGTCGGCGAGCGGGTGGTCCTGCTCATCGACGAATACGACAAACCGATCCTGGACAACCTCGAAGACCCCGGGCGGGCCACGGTCATGCGCGAAGGGCTCAAGAATCTCTACTCGGTGATCAAGGGCCTGGATGCTCACCTCAAGTTCGTGCTACTCACCGGGGTGAGCAAGTTTTCCAAAGTATCCTTGTTCTCGGGGTTGAACAACCTCAAGGATATTACCCTCGATCAGCGCTACGCCACCCTGTGCGGCTATACCCAAGCCGAACTGGAGACTACCTTCGCCGCCTATCTCGACGGGGTAGACCTCGACATGCTCCAGGCCTGGTACAACGGCTACAACTTTCTGGGTGAATCGGTCTACAACCCTTTCGATGTACTCTTGTATCTGGACCAACGCGAGTTTCGCCCGTTCTGGTTCGAAACCGGTACACCGAATTTTCTCATCGAGCGGCTTCGGCAACGTCGGGTCAGTCTGCCAGACCTGACCGATCGCTGGCTAGACGCCGAATTGTTGGGCAGCTTCGACGTAGACCTGATCGAGCCTGAAACCCTGCTGTTCCAGGCCGGCTATCTCACCATTCACGACCGGACCTTCGAGTTCGACAGCTATCGCTACCGGCTCGGTTATCCCAACAAAGAAGTCCGCATCAGCTTGCCACGGGCGGTGCTGCACCGCTATGTCCCCGATCCCATGGCCCAGGAGCAGACTCGTGACCGATTGGGCCAAGCCCTCAAGCAGGACGACCCCGACGCCTTGTATCGAGCCCTGCACGCCTTCTTCGCCAGCATCCCTCATGACTGGTACCGCAAGAACCGATTGGCTGAGTATGAGGCCTACTACGCTTCCCTGGTCTACTGCTACTTCGCCGCCTTGGGCGTGGATGTGCGCCCGGAAGAACCCAGCGCACACGGCCAAGCCGATCTGTGCATTCGCTATCAACATTTGATCTGGCTCTTGGAGTTCAAGCTCGACGAAAGTGGCCCGGACCAGGCTCTCGCGCAAATCAAGGCCAAGGGCTACCATCACCGCTTTGCTGGCCAATCAGTGACCCTGATCGGTATCGACTTCGATCGGGCGCAGCGCAACATCAGTGGGTTTGCCTGGGAGCGAATTGTTGAACCCTGAATCCTTCCTTCTCCCCACAAAGGAGAGAAGGCAATGACTACCTTGAAAATGATGAAACAGCGACATCTATTGGGCTTGGAATAACGAATCATGGATATCTACCTGGTCGGCGGCGCGGTGCGCGACGCATTGCTCAACCTCCCAGTTCGGGAACGCGACTGGGTGGTGGTCGGCGCCACCTCGGACGACTTGCTGGCGCGCGGTTTCCGGCCAGTCGGCAAGGATTTTCCGGTCTTCCTCCACCCCGACACCCACGAGGAATACGCCCTCGCCCGCACCGAGCGCAAGACCGCGCCGGGCTATCACGGCTTCCAAGTACACGCCGCGCCGGAAGTGACGCTAGAGGAAGATCTACAACGCCGCGACCTGACTATCAACGCCATGGCCCGCGATGGCGCCGGTCGGTTACTCGATCCCTACCAAGGCGCGCGTGACCTGGAACAGCGCTGGCTGCGTCACGTTTCGCCTGCTTTTGCAGAAGACCCGGTGCGTATTCTGCGACTGGCCCGCTTCAGCGCCCGTTATGCCTCACTCGGCTTTCAGGTCGCAGCGGAGACACTGGATCTGATGCGGATGATGGTCGCCAGCGGTGAAGTCGATCATCTGGTGCCGGAACGGGTCTGGGCGGAAACCGTACGCGCGTTGGGCGAACCTCGACCGGAGCGGTTCATCGAGACCCTGCGCGACTGTGGCGCGCTGGCGCGTATCTTCCCGGAACTGGATCGGTTGTTTGGGGTGCCGCAACCGCCGGCTCATCATCCTGAAATCGATACCGGCGTCCACACCCTGATGGCGTTGGCGCAAGCGGTGCGACTTGACGCAGACGTCACGACCCGTTTCGCGGTGCTGGTGCATGATCTAGGCAAGGGCGATACACCGCCCGAGGTATGGCCCCATCATCGGGGCCACGAAGAGCAGGGCGCCGAACGGGTGGGTCGACTCTGTCAGCGGCTGAGGATTCCCAACACCTATCGAGAGCTGGGCGTACTGACCGCCCGCTATCATACCCACTGCCACCGAGCCTTGGAGTTGCGCCCGAAAACACTGCTCAAGGTTTTGCAAGGATTGGATACCCTGCGCAAGCCGCAGCGTTTCGAGCAATTTCTGACCGCTTGCGAAGCCGATGCCCGAGGCCGGCTGGGTCTGGAAGATCGGGATTACCCCCAAGCAGATTTGCTGCGAAGGACTCATCGAGCTGCTGTCAGCGTCCAGGCGCGCCCCTTAGTGGAGCAGGGTTTAAGTGGGCTGGCGCTGGCTGAAGCCTTGCGGCGAGAGCGATTGGCCGCGATTACCGCGATCTGTCAGGGTGCTTAGGTAACTGCTAGATGAATCTGGAAAAGCAGAACTAATCAGGAGAACTGTCCAGAATCCACATTGAGCCATCTGATCAAACGATCGACGCGAAATTTGAGCCAGAATCGAAACAGGTGCCGGAATTTGTAGATCGCTTCATTCGCAAGATTGAATCTTGATGGGCGCCAGTCTACGCAAGACACTGGAACCTGTATGATCTCACCGCCTGCCCGCTGGATGAGGTAGCAAATCGAGAGGACATAGGATGATCCTTCGTCAATGACATCCAGGAAGCGGCGCACGCTCTCTGTTCGATAGGCCTTTGCGGTAATCGAATAATCATCGTACTCGATATCTAAGAGCAGACGTACCGCCCGCACGAAGATGTCGGAGCCGAGCTTGCGGAGCCAGGAGCGTTGCTGTATTCCCTTTTTCTTTACACCGACAATCACATGGCCCACCTGCAGCATGGCTAGGGCGCGAGGAATGAAGTCGAAATCGGTCGATAAATCCATGTCGATCGAGACGATGGCCGGGTAGCGAGCCTGGGCGACGAGAGTCTTAAACACGCGGCCAACACCCCGCTCCGGCATATGTAAGAAATTCACTTGCGGAAAGCGCTGACGAAGCCCTTCACCCAATTGTGGCGTCAAATCCGTTGAGCCATTAGAGCCGATGAGAATTTCGTACTCCAATCCGAGCGGGTCCAGATAGGCGATCAGTCGCTCGGTATTTGGAAACAGTAAAGCTTCCTCATTATATACAGGGATCACAACCGTGAACGGTGTCATGAGATGCGCGAGTCTCGTTGCCCCCCCGCTTGAGGTTTGCCAGGACCGGTCTCAGAGAGTATAGGCATTCTAAGGGTCAACCTCTGTGGGAGATAGGCGAGAAGCACAGCCAGGTGACGCAGCCCATCGCGCCAGGGGCGCAAGTGGGAAGGCCGGTTGCGCCCATCACGATGCAGGGGAATGGGTATCTCGCGAATCGGCAGACCGGCCAAAATGGCCTTGATGATCATCTCGGTCGCGAGTTCCATCCCTGTACTGGAGAGATTGAGCTGGAGGATGGATACCCGGTGGAAAGCCCGCAAGCCACAGTTAAAATCGGTGAGATAAGGAGCATAGAGAATGCGGCCTAGCCCCGTCAGGATGGGATTACCAAGATAGCGATGCAGGAGTGGCATGGCGCCTTGGTCGATCCCGCCTTTGAAACGACTACCCATTACGAGGACACATCCAGCCCGCAAGGCATCAATGAAGCGCGGTGCATACCCGAAATCGTAAGAACCGTCCGCGTCACCCATCAAGATGTACTGTCCTCGCGCGACCCGGATAGCGCCCATGACCGCAGCGCCATAACCTCGCCGAGTGATATGCGCTACCCGAGCACCATGCATGCGGGCAATCGCTCGGCTGCCATCTCGGCTGCCATTATCACCCACGATGATCTCGCCCGAGACATGATGTTCGATCAATACTCGGTGTGCTCGGTCGATACATTGCCCCAGAGTCTTCGCCTCATTGAGACAGGGCATGACAATGCTCAACTCGACCGGAGAGGTTTCGTATTTTGGCACAGACGCCGAGGTCACATCCGGTTGGGTGCCGGATTCCGTTCGTCGATCATGGGGTCCTGCCGCCAATCCCAACATTCTTTTTATTAGAGGTCCTTCCATAGAATGACGTTTCTGAACTAGCTCTTTGTCTTGTCGAGGGATTAGGCAAAACAGTCGTTAGCGGCCCTGCTCGTGCAGGACTCCGCGCGCCAAGCCAGATAGGGCCAGCATAATTTTGCAGATTTCCACTAACATTGCTACGTTTAAATATGTTTCAGTTGGTAGCCCCGTTGAATTCAAAGCTACATGAGTCTAGTTTTAAAACACTAATCCAAGGAATCGACAAATGCAAACCAAGAATCCGCTTTCGCTGTTAGCCGCCGTCCTCGCTTTTACCTCCGTGCTGTTGACCCAACCCGCGATCGCTGACGCTAAAACCGATGCTGTGATCGGCAGGCTCGGCAGCGCCTGCAAGACCCGAGTAATGGAGCAGTTCGATGTGCCAAACTCAGATATCAACGTCCGACTCGGCGCGACCTTGCAGGAGCAGCTCGATTCGGGAGCCATGACCGGCGGCGATCTGAAGAAGAACGGCGCCTCTTTCGATTGGAGCGTGAGTGGAAAGAGCGCTAAAGGTTACTGCAACGTCAATGGCCACGGCAAAATAGAAGAGTTCAAACAGTGGTAGCGAGCGCTTCATCTTCGCAGCTCCATGAAAAAAAACATTTGTAAGATCCTCTGGTAAGCTGCTTACTCGCTTACCCGATTATCCGATCTGGCGTGAGAGAGCTTAGGAGCGTTCATCCTGATCTCTTGCGCTTATTATCGAGGATCACGAAATTGGGGAAGGGCTGACCACCATGGCAAGCATCAAGAACGACGGAAATACCCTGCAGAGGCAGTATGTCGTCTCGATGTTGCTGATCGGTGGGCTGTTGTTGATTGCGCTCATTGCCTACGCCTGGTTTTCGATTGCTGAACTCCGCGCCGATCGCCGGGCCGCGATCATCGCGCAGAGCGAACAGCTGAAGATCTTCCTCGACGACAAGATCAACGTGGCGCGCGGCCATGTGTTCGCTATGCGGCGCGCGATCGAGAATACGCTTCACCGCTCTGATCTGGGCGACACGACATCTTCAGATCAACTCCTGCAGGGGATCGGTGTCAAGATCGACGAGAGCGAAGCAAATACCTCCGTAACGATTCCGAGCGTCGAGATCGGCTCCTTGCATATCAGTCCGAGCGCCAAACTCGATAAGACGTTCCGGCGAGATCTAGCCGCCGCGACGTCCTTTTTGCCTGGCGCCGCCGCTGACCATCAGTGGCATAAGATGTTCCAATGGTCATACTACTATGATGCGGGCCAACGCTGGTTCTTCGTTTATCCGTCTCTATCGACGGAAGCACTGCTGAACGCGACCCGGACCTCCGACTTGGGTGCTGCGATTAAAGCCTACTTCGACGCCGATGGTACCCACCCGGTTGAACAGGTCGGCCCGCACAATAACCCGAAGCGTGACATGATCTGGACACGACCCTATGAGGATGCGGGCGGCAAGGGCATGATGGTTACACTGCTGGCCCCGATCTACCTGACCGACGAGTATGTTGGTGCGGTCGGAACCGATGTGACCCTCGATACGCTCGACCAGGTGTTGCACATCCATGCACCGGAAGCCGGCCGGGCGCTGATCGTCGATGCGGATGGAATCCTGCTCGCCGATCAGAACAAGAAATCGCAGGTTGCTAGAGAGAAAGTCGCCTTTTCGAGCCTGTTTTCAAGTGTCCAGGCTGTGGGCGATGACTGGTTAAATCTGCCTCTGGTGGGTACCCCCTGGACCTTGCGGGTCTATCTGGACAACGCTTCGCTGCACCAGCTCTTGACCAATGAAATCCGCCTCTATCTCGTCTTCGCCGTTTTGCTTGTCATGGCGATCCTAGCCATCGGTCTCTTCCAGAGCCACTACTATGCCGGTCCGGCCCTGCGCTTGGCCGCCTTTTTCGAGAGCTTCGACGGAGCAGCGGTCAAGGATGTACCAACCGTGCCACCGATGTGGACACCTATCTTCGCACGCGTCGCGCAGATCACACGCGACCGCCGCAATCTGTTGGAACAGATCCGGCGACAAGCTGAGGAACTGGAGATCAAGGTGGCCGAGCGCACGGTCGATCTCCAGCAGGCCAATGATATGCTGGAGCAAAAAATCACAGATCTGAAGAAGACACAGAATGATCTGGTGCGTGCCGATCGACTCGGTGCGCTCGGCAGCCTGATCGCTGGAGTGGCTTACCGAATCCAGGGATCGCTCGATCAAGTGGGGCAGACGACAACCGAATTCCTGGCAGACATACAGTCCTTCAAGAACCAATTAGCCCGCGGCCTGCGTAAGGCCGAGCTGGAAGCCTTCATGGAGCAAGCCGAGATCCGCAGCCAGCAGGTCGATCAGGACATCGAAACAATGCGCAATCTGCTCTCCCGGTTCAGGCAAATGGCGGTGGACCGGACCAGCGAGCAGCCAAGGCGCTTTCGTCTGCATGAAGTTGCCGAAAGCGTGCGCGCCGTGATAGGCGCGGTTTCGACCTGCACCTCCTGTGAGATCGACAACGATATCCCTCCCACTCTTGAGATGGATGCAGCGGCCGGAGCGCTGGGGCAACTGCTCCACCATCTCCTCATGGATGCCATCGAACGCGCAGAACGCAATGCGGTTTCCGCACAGATCGCATTGAGCGCCAGACTCGGCAATGACGAGCGCGGCGAATGGATCTTGCTGACCCTGTCCGATCGGGCGCCGCCCGCAACTGAGCCTGGAGCGAGTCTCGTCCTCGCCCAAACCCTGGTGCAATATAGCTTCGAGGGCGACCTTGAAATCACAGGGACCGATGAAGGCGCCCGCGTGACCCTCCGCCTGCCTAAAGGCGTCGATTGAAGATCACACCAGGGTTACAGTTCCATGAATCCACTGCTCTACACGCTGACCCCGGTACAGGCGCTAAAGCAGGCGATCGCCGAGGCCTTCCCGGAGCGAACGGATCTTGACAGGATCGAGCTGTCAGGCACCTTGAGCCAGTCCTGGCAGGCCTTCGCGCGTCTCCTGACTCTGGAGCAAGACGCGCTCGCGCGTGTGCTCGCGCCAATCTACGGTGTACCAGTGGCGGCGGCGCTCAAAGAGGCGCAACCCAGCGCGCTCGCCCTGGTTCCGTCAATCTACTGCCAAGAGAACGATATCCTGCCCTTGCGCATCCAGGATGGCGCCTTGGTCGTGGCGACGGCTAACCCTCTGGATGCGAACGTCGACGAGCGCACCCGTTTCCTCGCCAGAAAATCGATCGAGTGGGTCTTGGCACCACCACAGGCCATTGAAGATGCGGTTGTCTTGGCCTATTCCATGGAGGCTCTGCGGCAATCAAGGAAGCAGGAGCTGTTCGGAACGGAAATGAGGCGAGCGATCGATGACAACGCCATCGTCAGGCTCGCCCGAGGTCTGCTCACGAGCGCGCTCGAACAACGTGCATCCGATCTGCATATCCAGCCCTTCCTGGGCTCCTTTGTGGTTCGTATTCGGGTCGACGGTGCCCTGCAGCGCATTGCTATGCTGCCGGATGCCACGGCCGCCAGCCTGATTCGCCATCTCAAGGCCCGTAGTGGCATGGAGCCAACCAACTCGATCATCCCTCAAGACGGACGCATGTCGATCGTCGAAGACAGAAGAGATATCGATCTGCGCGTTTCCAGCCTGCCGGCAAGTCGGGGTGAACGACTTGTCATCCGCTTCCTGGATCAGAGTCGGGTTCATCGGCTCAATGGCGCCGGTTTTCCACATGCGGTCCTGCAAACGATGCGGCGCGGCTTCAAGCGTCCCTCAGGCATGGTGCTCATGACCGGTCCGACCGGCAGCGGCAAGACCTCGACCCTCTATGGCATGTTGGCCGAGATCAACCATAGCTCGGTCAACATCATCACGGTCGAAAACCCGGTCGAGTATCGTATTCCAGGGATCTCGCAAGTAGAGGTCAACGAGAAGGCCGGGCGGACCTTCATGACGGCCCTGCGTTCCATTTTGCGCCAGGACCCCGATGTGGTGCTGATCGGCGAGATTCGCGATACCGAAACCGCAGAGATCGCCTGCCAAGCGGCCTTGACAGGCCATTTGGTCCTCTCGACACTCCACACCAATGATGCACTAACCGCAATTCCCCGGCTGCTCAACCTGGGACTACAGCCCTCGATCCTGGCTGACTCCCTGGCGATGGTCGTCGCGCAGCGGCTCTGCCGGGCGCTCTGTCCAGCCTGCCGGATCCCGGTGACCGATCCGCTCACTCCCGAGGAGCGCATCTTCACGGAAGTGACGCACAATCGGCCTGGCTTTCGCGCGGTCGGTTGCACCCAGTGCGGCTATACCGGTTATTACGGTCGCTTACCCATCGTCGACATTGTCGAGATGAATAAAGCTCTGCGAGATGCTGTCGCCTTGGGTGAAAGCCGCCTCAGCGAGCTCGACAAGTTGCGTGCCAACGACCTTAAATCCCTGGCGGTGTCGGGCAGCGGGTACGTCATCTCGGGTCATACCACTGTCGGCGAGGTGATGGCCGCCGTGGGTCCTAGTTTCTGGCCCGAGTTGGCGGATCATTATGGGGCGGTTTGTTTCGATGACGCACTGGATCTGACCCCGAAATACGTCTCACCTGGGCAGACGGTGTTGCTGATCGGCGGCGACGAACTCTTTTCAAAACAGCTCGAGGCGGCGCTCGAGCAGGAAGGACTTCATCTGGCGATCGCCGACCGTGCAGAAAAGGCACGGACGCTGCTGGAAAGCAATGAGAACATCGCGTTCATCCTGGGCGATCTACCTGATGATATCCCCCTGGCTGAGGCCATCGAGCGCTTGCGCCGCAATCGCCTCCACATCTCCTGGGCGCGTCTGCCAGCTCTGGTGCTCATCCCAGAGACACTCGCTGGACAGGAGCCAGCATTGCGGGAGAGCGGCGTCCTAGCCGCTTTCATGAGCAAGCCGGTCAGCATTGAGAATCTGCTCGACCATATTTGGCATGCCAAAGCTACTTAATTCAACACACGGAGACGATCATGGACTCATCTGGCCAAACCAGGAATGACCTCATGAATATGATTAGTCAGGCCGAAACTGAAGTCCGCGCGGAGGCCGTAGAGGCGAATCGTCCGCCTCGAACCCGTCGGCATCTGCCTCTCAAACCACTACTGGCTGTCATCCTCCTGCTCATCTTCAGCCTGACGGGGTATGAGGTCTGGCGGACCAATCGACCCTCATCGACGATAGAAGTCGCACATGATCTCCAAGTCGCTGTCGATCTGGCGCATGAGGCTATCGAGGATGCAAAGTCGGCAAGCGGCGGGCTACCCGAGAGATTGCCGAGCGCCTCATTGATCTCGGTGGTGCAGTACGAGCATGATCGAACAGGATACAGACTCACCGCAGAGCATCTGGGAACTCGTGTGACGCTGAAATCTAACGGTGAGAAAAAAGTCGAATTCAACAAGGGAATCGACCAATGAACAAAGCTCGTCACCAACAGGGTTTCACGCTATTGGAGTTGATGGTTGCCATAGCGGTCGTTGGCATCCTGGTGGCCGTCGCGATCATGGGCTACCAGCGTTATACCGATCGAGCGCGCGGAGTCAGTATCATCGAGAAGTACGATGCCCTGCGCGGCCAGGCGGGCGTTATCGTGTCAGAGGCGCACCAGAAGGACGATTGCCAGATGTTCATCGACGCGATGAGGTCATCGAATCTGACTGACGAATACGCCACATTGTCTATCGGCTTTGAGGCGGTTTCAGACGGTTACCGCCCGGTGCTCAACGTCTGCGCCAAAGCCGATCCACAACGATTGGGTGTTAGGGCCTCACGCGGCGCTTACGAAACCATGCTCAAAGATGGCGTGGTCGAAAGTAATCCTGTGATCACCGAGAGTCTGGTGAGCTTCGCCATGCGCCTGACGCAGGACGACAAGGCCGTATGCAAGACAGCGCCGACGATCAAGGTTTCCTCGGTCTGTGGAACACCGCCCGCTGCTGCAGCCCCAACGGTAGCCCAACCGCCGGTTGCGCCGGCAGTTCCTGCGCAACCAAGCGGTCAAGCGCCTTCGGCCCAAACCGCGGGCCCACCCGCATCGACGACCGGTGGTACTTCTAGCAGCACAACTACCACGGTATCGACCACATCGACTACCACGCACAAACTCCCGTTCGGCAGTCCTGATTACTGCAAGCTGCATCCAGATCACCCGCTCTGCGAAAGCCGGGATGGCGCACGGACTTGTCGAACTTGCCTCCCAGGAGTGGAGGTCTTGTGCGAGAAGCTGCATCAAGAAACATCCTGTCCAGCCGGCCAGAACTTCTGCGTCACGAAGATTACCAATCATCAGGATGGCACCCGCTCTATTACACGCAGTTGCGCCGATTTTGACACCATGTACAAAGACTGGTTTCTGGGTACCTCTGATATCGACAAGTGCCGACTGTACGATCAGGATAATTTCATAACCTTGAAGTTCGATTGCACCTTTGGCTGCATGTCCGATAACTGCAATGAAGCTATAGACCTTAAACATATGAAGGACATCTATAAAGATCTATAGACCTGTGCGCCGAGTGAGATGGACCTCCATCCTGCTGAAGATAAATGGGCCGCTCGCTCGGTGCACGAGGCTGAAGACAGCTCCTTGGTTCGGCATATCCTCATTGGCGGATGCTGTTTATTGAGGCATCTTCTCCGGTTCTCGCCGCTGTTAATGGTGTTGCCCGTTCAAGCCGGAGTCCTGCAATTCCAGACTGCTATCGAACCGAACGCGGTTTGCCTCACCCACAGCGGCGATGAAGCCGCTTATCAGATCTCATTATGGTCGCTCGACAGCCGCTCGCATTGGGAGCAGCTGAGTCTCGTCTCGGGCAACGCGGATTATCTGCCACCAGGGCAGACCCTGTGCGCCCAGCGATGCAGCGCACCGCCCGCTACGCCCTTGGGGCGAAGCGATCCGGTGCTGATCCTACTGCGCGATCAGGCGGGGAGCGAGACGGCCCAGTTAGCTTGGCGCAAACCTCCCCGCGTCGTGGAAACAGGACTGCGGTTCGCCCGAGTCGGCCCGCAACTGGAGATCGTCCGACCCGAGCCAGGTAACGACATCCTTAACACACAAGCGATTGCCATTCCCTATGCAGGCATCGCGACCCTGGCCAAATCGCTACATCCGATGGTTCCACCGCCTGATCCAATCCAGCATGACTGGCGCTCGGGGGAACCTCTGATCCTGGATACCGGTATCGGCCAGGCCGGAGCCTGGCTGCTGCATGAGTATGGCGACGGTCACTTAGAGCTGCAGATCGCGCCGGATGGTATCGTCCGGGGAAGAGAGCAAATCCCGAATTGGCTGGCGTCGCTGAGGGCCTATGCCTTCGATTTGGCGAGCCTGCTGGGTCTGGCAGGCATTCTGAGTCTGTTCGCGGGGCTGGTCCGCGCCAGGATGCAGCGCTGACGAAACCTGACCCGCTGGCACCCTCTACAATGTGCTTACAAGCTGTTCGCTTGCGCATAAATTTACTGCTGGATGTCATTGTCATCCTGTTCGGTGCGGCCATCGTCGTCTCACTCCTGGGTACTGTCTTCCTTGTTTCGACCAATCTGCCGACCGGTGGCGATACTGCCTCCCATCTGCTCTATGCCTGGACTTTCGCCAAAGAGCTGCTGCCCTCTGGCCACCTGACTGCCTGGATGCCGGAATCCTTCACCGGCTTTCCCTTCCTTTCCTACTACTTCCCCATGCCCTATATCGTCATCGCGATCCTTGATCGGGTGCTGCCCTTCGGCGTGGCGATGAAGCTGGGGATGTTTGCCGCCTCGATACTGTTTCCCGGTGCGATCTGGATGGGCAGCGTCTATCTGCTCAGGCTCCCGCGATCCGTAGCAATCTGGGGCGTCGGGGTCGCACTGGCCTTCCTGCTACATGAAGAAAACTCGATCTGGGGTGGCAACCTGCTCTCCACACTGGCCGGCGAGTTCGCCTACAGCTACGGCGTCCTGTTCGGCATCCTCAGTCTCTGCGCTTGGCAGCGGACTATAGCGACCGGCCAGCGCTGGTGGCTCGCAGCTTTGTTGGAAGCAGCCACCGGTTTCTCGCATGGTTTCGCCGTGCTGGTGGTCGGGTTTTCGACCACAGCTTTCGTCTTCGATCGGTCGAACGGGCAGCGTAATCTCGTGCTGTTGTTCAAGGGACACAGCCTCGCTTTCTGCCTGCTCGGTGGTTGGCTCTGGCCACTGCTGGAGATGCATTCACTCACCACACCGGATGTACCCACGCATTTTGCGCCCGCCTGGCAAGCATTGCTCCCGGAACCCTTCCGACTCATTCTGATCGGTGGAATCCTGGCTCTGGGTGCGTTGGCTCTGGTTGGGCTGCTGCCCTCGACCAGAAGCTGGTTTACGTCGAAGAGCGATCTCCTCGGATGTCTCCGCCCTGCAGCCTTCATGGCATCTGCTGCTTTAGCCACCGCCGCACTGTATCTGGCGGGCGGCCTGATCGGGCTGGTTGATTTCAGGTTTTTCCCCTTCGTCTGGCTCTGTGGCGGACTGGCCTGCGCCTGGCTTTGGGGGACAATGCTAGCCGTTCTGGTTGCTCAACTGCCTGGACTATCCCGATTCGGACTTGCCCTTATCCAACTGGCCGCAGCTGTGACACTCGCCGGCTGGATCGCCCAATCAATCGAACGGCTTCCTGACTGGGGGCTGTGGAACCATGCCGGACTGGAGTCCAAACCACAGTGGCAGCAGCTCACCAAACTGTTTCCTGCCCTGACCGGTCAGCTTGCCAGCCCGCGTCTGCTGTTCGAGAACAACCTCGCCAACAGCGACATTGGCAGCCGCTCGCTCGAATCCCTGCCGATGTTTCTGGGCGGGCGGTCAGTGCTGGAAGGGCTTTACCAACAACCGGCACTGGTCGCACCAGCAATCTACCAGTTACAGAGTGAGGTATCACTGCACCCCTCGTCTGTACTGACCCGCTTCCCGAGTGGCCAGATAAACGTCGCCATGGCTGCCGAGCACATGCGCTTCTTCTACAGCAATGAGGTTCTGGTCCGGAGTAACACCATGAAGCGCCTCCTGGCCGAGTCGGATGCCTTCGAGCCGTCGGCCTCTGCACCGCCCTTCACGGTGTTTCGCCTGAAGGACTTCACGAGCCATTTGGTCGATCTGCCACAACGGCCCTTGCGCTGGCTGCCGATGTCAGAATGGCGCGATCAAGCTTATCGCTGGTTTCGCTCGCCCGAACGATTCCAAAGCGAACTACCGGTCTTCCACAACGGACCGCCGTCCCGGATCAGGGACCGGGAACCGGCCCCATGCCCCGGCCAACCCTTGGGCGACGGACCGATTCATGATTTGGTCATCGAACGCCATCGTCTGCGCTGGTGTACCGAGGCCGTGGGTCAGCCCCACTTAGTGCGGATGGCCTGGCATCTCCGTTGGCATCTGGCCAGCAAGGGTTCCGTCTATCTGGCGGGTCCAGGATTCATGCTGGTGATCCCCGAGGAGCCAGAGGTCGTGCTCAGATATGAGCAAACCACCATCGGTCTCGTTGGGATGGTCGCTAGCCTGATCGCTGGCCTGATCTTGTTGGCGCTGGTTGGCCGAAGTGGCCTCAATCCAGCCCACCCGCCGATCCTTAAGCCTTCCAGCCATTGGCCACAGGATGGATTCGCACTGGCCTGGCTACTTTTGCTCGCCTTGGCTGGAATTTTCTTTTATCAAAATCATCCAGAGCGTCTCTTTGCTCATGCGCGCGAGGCATTGGACCGGCGAGAATTCACCGAGGCGGCGGCGTTGTTCGAGCGCGCCTATCGACAGCGCCGCTCCGACAGCCTCAAGGCGGAGGCACTGTTCTGGGCCGCCTGGTCCTATCGCAAAGCCGGCCAAGCGGAGGCGGCGCTGGACTGTTATCGCTGGCTGGTGGTTGGACTCGAAGACGTCTCTTTGCCTGCCTCGCTGGATGAAGCCAATGGATGGCCGCGTCTCGTCGAGTCATTGAAGCAGCAGTTTCCCGATCGCGACTGGACCAACCGCTTATCCAAAGACGAGGTCAGTCCGGCGCTTTCAGCAGATCGATGAATTGCCATTGGGGCGAGATCAGCCATTGCAACACTGGCAAATGCCGGTAGAGATCAATGCCGTGTAGGCGGCTCACCCGCTCCAGCTTCAATACGCCCAACAAGGCGTCGAACCGATCCGGCGTGAAGTAGGTGGCGAGTACGCGAACATTATAGGGTGCGTTACCCACGAGGTCCATGAGTCGCAGCATGATGTTGGCATAGGCGTCAAGTGCGAAATGATCCTTGATTAAAAGATAGTTTCCAATGCGCACCGCCTCTTGGATCAGGTCGGCCTGCTTCTCGCGCTCGACGTGGTGCAGGACATCGCAGAACATCACCACATCGAAGGTCTTATCCGCAAAAGGTAGAACACCATCGGCCATCTGGCGGTAATTGCCCCACGCCGGATCCTTTTCCAGCGCGGTGGGCAGATCGTAGAGATCACAGGCACGCCAGCGGCTGTTGGGCAGGCAGGCGGCGATGGTCCGTGATACTTGCTGGTCGCCGCAGCCGACGTCCAGACCACGCAGTGGACGCCCCTCGAAGGCGGCGCGCAGCAGGCTTGCGCAGGATTCACCAAGGATTTGCACGCGATGTATATGGGACAGCCGTTGGTGCAAAGCTGCCAGAAGCTTGTTCCCGATTCCTGGTCTGCTTCGAGCCAGCGGGGAACTCATCGACGCCACCCACGCGGCGCATCGAGACTCAAGTCGCGGATCAGCCACACCCAAGCGGTTACACAGGCCACGACTGCCCAGTAGGAATAGCGAAAGTCGTGTGAGGGGGCGATGACGAACAAGGGCAGGATAACGAAGATGCCGGATAGGGCGAGGAAAAGAATCCCCAGATGGCGGCGCCACCCACCCCAGATCGCCGCGACGGGCAGTAGCAGCAAATACAACCAGACCTGGAAGAAGCCGGCGACCAGCGCCTCGAAGATCTTGGCAAAAAACCAGCGCTGCAAATCGGTGGGGACTGCTGGTGCGATGTAGGGCGTATAGGCCCCGTCGCCGATGCCGATGGTCAGCAGGAACAGACGCCAGCGATGGGACAGCCAGGTCCCTGGATGTCGCCAGATGGCCGACAGCCAGGCGTCTCTCAGGGCCTGGCGTTCGTGGCTGGCCAGACTCCGAGGTTCCTCCTGGTGCGATACTCGGATCGGATTGAAATACCGACGAATGGCCTCCAGGTCGGCGCTGTCTGGGCGGCTGCGCATGTGCGGCGGCAGCAGATACTCACCGGTCGCCAGCGAGAGGGCGGACAGGTCGAAGATATAGGCGGTCCGCTCGACCGCATAGGTGCGGCTGCCCGTCAACCAGCCATTGACGAGTTGACTGCCACTGAACAGCAGCCCGGCAGTCAAGGAGGCGGCGACGATGGATCGCAGCACTCGCGGCCAGCCGTCCTGTGGCGAGCGATCATAATAGCGCCACCATAGCAGACAGAAACTCACCGTCACGCCGTTATAGCGAATCGCCGTCGCGTAGAAGAGCGCAAGCAAGATCAAGCTGTAGCGCCACAAACGGTCACGCCTGCCCGAAATTAGGCCGCCGGCCAGCATCAGAGCACCGACCATTCCACCGTCTTTCCACGGCTGGGCCTGCTGGATGATAATGCTCGGCCAAGCGGCGATAATCCAGAAAGCGAGAGCGTACTGCCACCCGGAACAGGTGAAACGGCTCACCAGAAGCCCCAATCCGGTCGCAAACAGAGCGGCATGCAAGAGCTGGATGCTGAATCGGTCGAGCCAGAAATCGAGCAGCAACGACCATAGATAGGCCATGATCGGCGGATGAAAGTCGGTAAAGTCACCGAATTTGGCTTCGTTATACTGCCATTCGGTATCCGCGCTCCTTCCACCGGGATAGAAAAGGATACAGATCAACAGCAAAAAGAGTCCCGGCCCCAGAACCCCGCAGATCAACGAGTCGGAGCGGCGTCGCAGGTCGAGCCCATCAATCGACATGCAGGTTGACCCAGGCGCCATCGGCGTCTCTCAGGGAAGTGGTGGCTGATTGCACCGCCAGGATCAGGCGTCGGTCTGGTGGGATAATCACCGAGAAATCCACGAGTCGGTGTCCAGATGCAAGCAGATCAGACTCGAACAGCAGTTGCTCACCCGCAAAGATCCGACATAGGATCTGGCCATGAATCGCTTGATCCGGGAGTCCGCATCGACCCGAGAAGTGATCGCCGCTGGCGATGACCTCGATTTCGATGTGCGAAGGCGCTTGTACTCGAATGCCGATCGCGTAGCTCTTACTTTCGATCTGGATGCCCTCGCGCTCCGTCGTGCGAATCAGGGCGATGCTCGACCAGCGCTGGTCGAAATTATGCACGCGCACCGGTCCGAGGGTCCACTTGGTCCAGGAGAACGGGTTCCAATTCTCAAACTGGATCGCGGCGGCAAAATAAGCTCCAATGATCAGGATCGCAACTATTATCAAGGTGAAACAGTTCTCGCGGTACCCGAAGATGCCTAGCCGCCATCCCGAATCCTGTTGGCGAAGATGCTGGTAGCCGTTGACGCGCAGTGTGTGGATTTGACACCGTCGCGCGCGGATCGAAGACTGGGCGAAGTCCTGCGGATCGATCGGTGGCTGGATCTCAGATCCCTGGGTGGGATAGTTGGCCAGCACCGCTTGGGCGCGTTGCAACAGATAACCTACCTCGATCGGTGAAAGGCGTCCGGCGGAGTGGCTCTCCTCTGCGATGGCGAGAAGCTCAGCGAAGTCTCTCGCGGAAATCTCCAACTCGTTGGGTACATTTCCGATCCTTTTTTCCATAGAATGGGTAGGTCATAAATTCTTGAAGGTGATATACATCTCCTGTTAGTTGTTAATCCGCCCACCCTAACGCGGCTCCAAGAGCATTTCGCTCAACAGCGAATTGGCGATGAAGCAATTTTCCTTGGCTTTACGGTGCATATCTAGCAACGCCTCGGCGCCGGGGACGTTATCGCCGCCGAAAACCACCTTCGGGCGCAGGGTGAGACGAGCGATCATCATCTTACCCTGCGCATTCTTACCTAGCTCGGCCACCGGCTCATCTTCATAGCGATCGACCACCAAGCGCTTGAGGGCGGCGATGGTCAGAAAAGTCAGCATATGGCAACTGGATAGCGACGCCAACAAAGCCTCTTCGGGGTTGCTCATGTCGGGATTGCCGGAATACTCCGGCGCCGCCGATCCGCGCACGACTTGATCACCAGACAGATGCCAACTGTGGCTGCGATCGAAAGTTTTATGGTCGAAATCCGGCGTGGTGCGTTGCCAATCGAGACGTATGGAGTAACTGGACATGCAATACTCTCCTCGAAAGAACCCTCCAACCTCGCTCAGAGAAAGAAGGGATTAGGTGGATGGATATGATCGTTGGATAATCAACGGCTACCCACATCGGAGATCAGCGCCTTGCGCGCTGCCGGGCTACAGACATCGCCTGCTAACACTTGCTCCAACTGGGCAATCCGCTCACGCAGTTGCTCGTTGATCGCGTTCTGCCGGGCCAGCAGCGCCGCGCTATTGACGGCTTCTCTATCCGACCAGACACCGAGTTGGGTAACCAACCTGCTGCCGAGCAACCCACCGGCCACCGCGCCACAAAGCAGGATCACTAGGGCCGCAACGCCCCAGACCCAGGCGCGCTGGTAGCGGGGAATGGCGACTTCAGCGTCGTAGATCGTGAATTGCGAGTGTTCCTGTGGGATCATGGCGATTGATGCTCGACGATGAAATTTGTGACCGGCGCCGCCTTGTAAGGCTGGACCACACCCTTGAAGACCGCTTCCTGGCCATCCCGAACCAGACGGATCTGGAAAGGTGTCGGTTGAGGAGCTTGTTCATCCTTGCGTGGCGCATAGCGGACGGCAATGCGATATGTTCCTGGTTCCGCCTGGCCCGCCGGCCAGAACACATTTTCTACCGGACGATCGCTCAGGCTACCCCGGGCCGTATTGGCGTCCACGTCCAGGGTGCCCCCACATTCCTGGGGATTCTGATAATCCAGCATTTGGTCAGATGGGCAATAGACGACGAGATCCAGATCGGCCTTGCCATTCCAGAGCAGCGTCGCAGTGATCTCACCCGTCGTTGCGCCGGTGGCGGACAGGCGATCGGTAAATTCCTGGCGTTCCTCAGGCGTCGATTCAGTCTGGATGGGTAATTCCTGCGGTTGTGGCTCCGGTGCGCTGACCGTCGACTGACCGCTCTGCAACGCTTCCTCCAGCGTTTGCAGCGCAGGCTTTCCCGGTGCTGGCGAAGGCGATGTCACCGGCCTGGATGGCCGAGCGCCATCCGACGCATGGACCGTGTCGGCCAAGGACGAAACCCTGTCGGATACTGCCTCACGTTCCGAGCGCCTGGCGCCGGTGTCCGCCGCGATCGGCGAGACGCCAGGCCGCGCTTCATCACGCAAGGGTGACCTGGCGGCATCCGTCGCCAGAGGATGAGCGTCTGTCCCTGGCATGGTGGGTATGGCAGACGACGGATTTTCCACATCGACAGGCAATGGACACCGAGCGTGTCGTGCAGCAAGTTGCACTAGCCGTTGCTCAAGCTGGGCTTGCAGTGTCTGTTGCACTCGCCAAGCTTCACTGAGGGAAGCATCGGACATCGCCTCAGGCATTGCTTCGGACCATCCACCGGTCAACGCCGGGCGAGAACTCTGGATCGAAACCCCTAGGAAGATCCCCAATGCCAGCAACACAGCCAACACGACTACGGCCCAGAAATACCGGGAACCCACCACGACATAACGCAGTGACGCACTCGGATTGTTTGTCACTGGGGGCGGACTCGATTTGAGAAGCGGCGGCGACGGTGCTTCAGGCGGCGGTGGCAAGATTGGTTCAGAAGGCAAAGGAGGCGGGGCGGTTTTGGTTGTATCCACAAACACGGCGGCTAACCTGTCGGGTAGCTGCTCCGGTGGTAACTCTAGTGGCAACTCTGCCGACGATTCTACGGCGGTGGATTCTGGGTGTTGAGGGGCTTCGTCCTCGATCGCCGGGGCTGCTGCGGCATTCGGCGCCTGTTCGGGCGCCGTGACGTCCGGCAGCGCGCCTTCGGCGGGGACTTCAGGTGGAAGCGGCGACGCCGGCGACGCCCTCGAACAGCGAACCGGTCCACCCACCTCCCACGGGCGATCGCTGGTAAAACCCCAGTGCGCCACCACGGGCCGATCCCCGACTAAAAAGATATCGGTTTCCGTCGGCATCCCGAGCGCTGCATTGAGTATCGCCCCCAGTTGCATCCGCTGAGGGTCGTCGGAAGTCGCATAGCGCGCGGCCAGTTCCCGCCCAAGCTCCAGTTGGGCCTGAACCTGAACCAGAATCGGCTGACGCTGTTCCTGGGGCAAGAGGCTCAGTGCGATTGGTCTGTGTTCAGAATCGCCCTCAGCATACCAGTCGATGCGATTATGCGCGCGATCCACCACTGGTTCCGCCAATAAATCGGCGATCTGGGAACCCAATTCGTTGGCAAGCACTGCCTGGATTTGTGGGTAAAGTGTGTGCAGTGGCTGGCCGAAACCGCCGATTTCCCGCACTCGATCAAATGAACCACTGCTAAGAAGAATTTGCTCGACCATTGCCCATCGCGCCTCACGACTCTGATGCGTTCATGTGCGTGGCGTCCTCTTTCAAGGAGCGGATGCCTTCTCCGCCATCGCCGAAGAGGATTCGGCAACGGACTCTGGTTCATCCAACGTGATCGAGACCCTACCACCGCCCAGGGTTAGATCGAGGCCTTGTTGCAGATTCTGCAGATAGAGGGTCACGCCCTTATCGTTGCGCAACAGCGTATTGCCTCCGCCCTGAGCCAGGGTCAAACCGCCCTCGATCACTGCATAATTTCCAGAAAAATCATCGATCTCCTCTAACCGGTAGACCTGACCAAGGGCATTGACCTGGGAAAAGCCCAGCATCGCGACCTTGATACCCGAAACCGAGAATGGATATTGCCGTTCCTGAAAGAACAAGGTGCCCTTCCCATAGCTGTAGCCGAAGAGCACGCCAAACGAAGTGCTGGAAAACTCCAGGCGCGCATCCGGTTGCCCATCCTGGGCCAGCGTCGCCCGCACGTTTATTGCCAACATCAGTATCAAAACCATTGGCGCAAATCGCATCAATCTTCTCCTCAAGGCAATCCACTCGTCGTTCAGACTGCTGGAATTGCGGAGCGTGACCACTCCTGCTGATTCAGCAGCATCTTCTCCAGTTCACGGGTCAAATCAACTTTTGAGTCGCTGCCTTTGACGCTTTTCCGCGAACACTGATCCAGTGGCCAAATCCCCACTTTTTCGTCCAGATCGACCTCTTTCCACTTGGGATGACCGGTCTGCTGCAGTGCGTCGATATGGCTGCGAATGGTTTGGCCCAGCCTCGCCAGTTGCCGGCAACGCTGAGCAAAGTAGGGACTTTGCTGACCGGAAAAATCGAAGCTCATCAATACCGCTTTGACCGCAATCGTCGGCGTTTCGCGGTCCAACCACTCGTAATCCGCCGGGCCAATCCGAGCAGACGCGTATTCATGCTGCATTTGCGGATCAGCCAGCGGTACGAAATGGACATTCGCCAGCATGGCAGCAAACTCCGGTTTGTTGATCAAATTGCCCACCTTGGTAAACAAGCTGACCGGTTTACCTGCCACGTAGAACAGCGCATCCGCTTCGCCCTTGAGGACCGCCGTCACGCCTGGTAGCGGCGCTGTTTGTAGCAATTCCGCCGGCTTGACTCCAGTCAACTGCAGTAAATTGATCGCAGTCAGCCAGTTGCCGCTGCCTTCTTCGCCAACAATGACTCGCTTGCCCTGAAGATCAGCGAAGGACCGAACGGACTTATTGGCAAACAAGTGTACTTCTTCATTGTAAAAGGGAAAAATCAAACGCAACCGGCCAGCGACTCGGCGTAATTCCGGATTCTCGGAGCGGTTCAGAAAACCCAGCACATCGGATTGCACGATTCCTAGAGCCGCATTCTCTTTACTATTCATACGCTTGATGTTATCGATGGAACCCTGGGAATCCTTCACCAGGATCTCCAGACCCACCGTTTTCGCGACTCCAGCAATGTCGTTGCCAAACTGAATATAGGTGCCGGTCTTGGAGCCGGTCACCATGCCGATGGGTTGAGCGTCAGCATCCACGGCCATGGCCAGCGTCCAACCAGCCAGACTGAACAGAAACAGCAGACTACCGATCAGCAAACGATGCATAACAGGCTCCTGAAAATGCGAATGATAAGTAGCGACCAACGAGCCTTGAACCTCGCTCTCCTGACAACGCCATCCTGTCAAGGCGACTTTGGACGTAATCTCTTTTCCAATTCCTGCACGGTCGGATCAAATTGCGCTTTCAATTCTTCCTCCAGACTGTGTCTGGAATTCGGCTTTGGCTTTGCCGCCGGCGGCGGCGAAGCAGGCGGATCAACCCGGTGGCCGGATGGCCGCGAGAGTGCTCCGGGAGCAGCCGATGACGTGAGCGGAGTCGGCTCCTGTGCGGGAACAGGTTCCGGCGCGGGAACAGGTTCCGGCGCGGGAACAGGTTCCGGCGCGGGAACAGGTTCCGGCGCGGGCGTCAGTCCCAGGGGGCCTCTCTGGACATCCAGTGCAGGTTTCACAGGTGGCGCCGCAGAGATGGATGTCGCCCGGTTGGCGCGTTGCTCTACCCACCACCACCCTGCCACACCCGCTGCTGTCGCCAAAACGGCCACGCCGGCCAAGCTGAGGAGCAACCCGGTTCTGTTGCGACGCTCGCTATCCATTGCGCTAGACAACGCTCGCGCAGGTTGCGAAACAGCTGGTGTGGGCGCGGGTGCGCTAGACAACGTTCGCGCAGGTTGCGAAACGGCTGGTGTGGGCGCGGGTTCCGGCGTGGAGACTGCGCACGCTGGCGCTGGCGGCGGTCGGTTCCGCGTGGGAAATTCTGTCACCAACACTTTGGACAGGTCGTCGGGCGCGCCGAAGACTCGTTCCTCGCTTCTGAGGGGCGTCGAGGCGATGCGCCCATCGACCCGACGGGTTGGTTCCGCATCCCTGAGGCTATCCGTATCAGATGGTGACGGTTTCGGTGCGTGGACCGCCCGGCGAGTCGGCAGTTCGTCTTCCGCCGGTGTCGATGAGGTCAGCGTCGCATGAGCCACTGTTTCCTGGCTTTCGGATTCTAGGTCATGGCCATGGCCGATCTCGGGAATGGGCAGGTCGGGAATAGGCAGATCGACGCCTTGCACCTCCGGCAGCACCGATTCAGAGAGGGGTTGCGGATGCGTCTTGGAACGAAAACCCACACGAGCGCCACTCACCACCATCCGTCGGGTCGTCGTCACGGTATCTTCTTCGATCGCCAGCTCTAACGGCCAGACAAACGTCGCACTAACCGTCTCGGTGCATCCCTGGCCGCGCACCGCCAGTTGGTAGGGCATGTTTTCCAGTTGAAACGCCAATTCCGGGTCGATCACGACCTTCAAGGAATTGCCGTCGTACCACACTTCTTCAGGCTCCAACCAGCATTCCGCACCTTGCCAACCGTCCAGACCAAGATGATTAGCGGTAAAACCATGGCGATTCAGAGCAAATTCGAAAGTCTCCAAAGCGCTCGGCAACCCATTGATGGTCAAGATAGCATGACCCAGTGGGCGGCGAGGATCTTCCGAGACGCGGATCGAAAGCGTGGACATCGTCAATCTCCAGGAATCCGGACGAACGGAGGAGCCAGGATAACCGTTTACTTTGCTCTCACTGTAGAGCGCATTGAGAATGAATATAGCGAACAGAGATATTGTAGGCTGTTTTGGCTTGGTCTTCGCTCATGTCTTGCCGATGCAGAAACTCACCTGGCGATCACCGTCAATGCGCCTCATCCCAATTCGCACCGACTCCGACATCCACTTCGAGCGGTACCTTCAGATCAGCCGCCGCTTCCATCAATGCCCGAATTAAGGCGCCTGCCTGGTCCACCGCGTTTTCAGCGACCTCGAATACCAGCTCATCATGCACCTGCATGATCATTCGCACCGGAACGTCCGACTCTCGCCGCCAGCGATCCACAGCCAACATCGCCCGTTTGATGATATCAGCCGCCGTACCCTGCATCGGCGCATTGATCGCCGCCCGTTCCGCCGCCTGCCGCCGCGGCGCATGACGCGCGCGAATCTCGGGCAGGTACAGCCGCCGACCGAACACCGTTTCCACATAACCGAACTCAGCCGCCCGCCGCCGGGTGTCCTCCATATACGCCTTGACACCGGGATAGCGAGCGAAATAGCGATTTACATAATCCTGCGCTGCGTCGCGTTCAATACCGAGTTGCCGCGCCAATCCAAAAGCGGACATCCCGTAGATCAAGCCAAAATTGATCGCCTTGGCGCTGCGCCGCTGTTCTGCGCTCACTTCGCTCAGCGCAACCCCGAACACCTCGGCAGCGGTCGCACGATGCACGTCAGCGCCAGCGGCGAAGGCGCGTAGCAGACCCTCATCGCCAGACAGGTGCGCCATGATTCGCAGCTCGATTTGCGAATAGTCGGCGGCCAGCATCACCCAACCCGGTTCTGGCACGAAAGCTTGGCGAATCCGCCGCCCTTCTGCGCTGCGGGTTGGGATATTTTGTAAGTTGGGATCGGAAGACGACAACCGTCCAGTGCTGGCAACCGCTTGGTGATAAGAGGTATGCACCCGGCCCGTCGTGTGATGAATCTGCTCGGGCAACCGGTCGGTATAGGTGGATTTCAGCTTGCTGAGAGTGCGGTGTTCCAGGAGCACTTTGGGCAACGGATAATCCAGCGCCAGTTCCTGCAATACCTCTTCGGCAGTAGATGCTTGACCAGTGGGGGTCTTCTTGCCGGATGGGAGTTTGAGCCGTTCGAACAGAACACTCTGCAATTGTTTGGGTGACCCCAGATTGAAGCGTTCGCCGGCCAATGCCCAAGCCTGCTGCTCCAATTCTTTCAGCCGATGCGCCAATTCGCTGCTCTGCTGACGCAATGCCAGCGCATCGACCCGCACCCCGACCCGTTCCATGTCGGCCAGCACCTCGATCAACGGGATTTCCAACTCTGCATACAAGCGCTGCAAACCGGATTCCTGTTCCAGGCGTGGCCACAGACACCGATGCAGGCGCAGAGTGACATCGGCATCCTCAGCTGCGTAGGGGCCGGCCTGCTCCAGCGGCACTTCGTTGAAACTCAATTGCCTTGCGCCTTTGCCAGCCACGTCCTCGTAGTGAATGGTGCGCAGATCCAGATAGCGTTCCGCCAGCGAGTCGAGATCATGGCGGGTCGTGGAATCCAGCACATAAGACTCCAGCAGGGTGTCATGACGGATGCCGCGTAAGAAGAGGCCATGATTGGCGAGGACATGCCGGTCGTATTTGAGGTGTTGCCCGACCTTGGAGCGTTCCGGGTCCTCCAGCAACGGGCGCAACTGTTCCAGCACCTGCTCCCGGTTCAACTGATCTGGAGCACCCGGATAGTCGTGAGCCAATGGCACATAGGCGGCCTCGCTGGGAGTAACCGCAAAGGACACGCCGACAATCTGGGCATCGAGATAATTCAGGCTGGTGGTTTCGGTATCGAACGCGAACAGACTGGCGACCCGTAACCGCTCCAGCCAGACATCGAGACTCACCTGATTGAGGATGAGTTCATAAACTGGCGCCTGTTCACTCTCAGCCCTCACCCCTAACTCCTCCCCTAATGGCGGAGGAAAATCATCGATTTTCGCTGCCAGTTTCTGAGTGGGCGGTGGGGGTAGCGAGGTTTCCGTCGGCAGATCCCGCAGCCAGGAACGAAATTCATAACGCTGGTACAACGCCCGTAAGGCGCTGTTATCGGATGGTGCTGGACGAAGATCATCGAGAGTGACCGGCAACGGGACCGCGCAATCCAGCGTCGCCAGTCGTCGGGACAACGGTAGCTGCTCCAAACCCGCACGCAACTTGTCGCCGATCTTGCCGGAGAAAACGGCGGCGCTGGCCATCAAACGATCCAGCGAACCGTACTCACGCAGCCACTTGACCGCCGTCACTTTCCCGACGCCCGATACACCAGGGATATTGTCGGCGCTGTCGCCAACCAACGCCAGCCAATCCACGATCAACGCCGGCGGCACACCGAATTTCCGTTCGACACCGGCGACATCGGTGATGGTATTTTTCATGGTATCCAGCAATTGGACCTGATCACTCACCAGTTGGGCCAGATCTTTGTCGCTGCTGACGATGAGCACGGGCAGATCCCGTGCGGTCGCCTGGTGCGTCAGCGTGCCAATGACATCGTCCGCCTCCACCCCCATCACTTGCAGTAGCGGCAGCCCCAGGGCGCGGATACAGGCATGCAGAGGTTCAATTTGCTGGACCAGTTGCGGGTCCAAAGGTGGACGGTTTGCCTTGTAGTCCGGGAACCACTCGTGGCGGAAGGTCTTGCCAGGCGCATCGAACACCACCGCCAAGTAGTTTGGCTGATAATCAGCCAATAGCTTATATAGCATATTGAGCACCCCGTACAGCGCACCGGTCGGCTCTCCTGATCGGGTGCTCAGCGGCGGCAGTGCGTTAAAGGCCCGATGCAACCAGGACGAACCGTCCACCAGCAGCAGAGGCTTCGGCGTTATCATCGACTCGAGGCTCCTTGGCTAGGGGTGACGACTCACTGAGATATGCACTATAACGTGGACCGGCATAGCGATGAGCGGAGGCGCTACCAACGCCAACCGGGTGCGTAATGTCGCTTCATTCAAGGCTGCTCACTCCCCTGGGACCCATCCAAGATTTTCGTATGAGTCGTTATCGATGGATAGATCGATCTGCAAGTTTAGCTGATCGGCACCGGCTTATCAGATTAAAGACTGGCCCACCTAACTGATTCAACTATAAAATCTTATGATGAATATCTTCACCCACCTTGAACGAGGGATAGGACTGCTGCGTTCGGTGCTGATCTACCACGGCATTCCTTTCCGCCGGCGTCGGTTGAGCCGATTCTATGCACAATTCATTAGTTCCGGCGATTTATGCTTCGACATTGGAGCACATGTCGGTAGCCGGCTACGAGCTTGGACACCATTGGGTGCTCGGATTGTCGCTTTGGAGCCACAACCGGGTTGCATGACGCTACTGCGCCACTGGTTTGGTAGTCAACCACAGATTACCCTGATCGAGCAGGCGGTAGGCGCCGCACCGGGTATCGCCGAGTTGCTGGTCAGTTCTCGAACCCCCACGGTGACCACTTTATCATCGAACTGGATCGCTACCGTGCAACAGGCGCGTGGATTTGCCACGGTGCGCTGGAATGACCGTGTTCCGGTCACGGTAACGACCCTGGATGCGTTGATCGCCCATCACGGGATACCGGCGTTCTGCAAAATCGACGTGGAAGGTTATGAATGGGCCGTTTTGCAAGGTCTGTCTCAACCGATTCCTGCTTTGTCCTTCGAGTATTTGCCTGTCTACCTGGACAACGCACGGGCTTGTGTAGCCCGACTGGCTACGCTAGGGCCCTACGTGTTCAATTGGTCCGTCGGAGAAGCGCAATGTCTACAGTCGGCGCACTGGTTGACGGCGACAGCCCTACTTGAACGACTCGCTACCCAAGCCTGGACCGGTCAATCGGGAGATATTTATGCGTGCCTTCGGGATGTTTGGAGGCAAAAAGGCTGGCTGTAGAAACGAGGGAGCCTCTCTATGTTTACCAGGAGGGCTGCTTGCTGAACGTCCTCCGGAACCGACAGCGGTCACCGCCTACATTTGCAGTGGGTGGAAATGCCAGCCACCGGTAACGGCGCTGGAAGTACTGGAAAACGGTCTGGCTGAAACTGAAGCGACTGAATAAACTCTTTTTATCCATTATCACGAAACCCGGTAAAAAGCAGTATAATTTCCTGCCTTGTCATCCGGTGATCTATCATAATTATTGGCATTATTTTTCCCATCCATTTCAAAACCTGGAGAGAGCATACCATCATGACTGTCCATATGTACTTTTCGCTGATCCCCGAAGCGCTGATCGTGTCCATGCTGCCGCCGGAACAGTTCGGGCAATACTATGCGACCGGCCACAAATACAAATCCAAGGGACAAGCCATCTTTTTCGAAGTCGATCCCTCGTTCCGGCATGAGTATTTTCCTCTTGAAGAAGGCATCGCCCGTTGCATACCCCATCCGGATGGTCAACCCAAGAACTCGGTGTATATTTCGCTTTACCGGGTGCTGGAGCATATGCCGGTCAGCGCTCTAGGCAAACTGTATCTCAGCACCGCTTATGGTCACACCCTAGGCTTGGAGCGAAGTGAATCCGCGCCGCCGGATGCTTCGGGCGGCTTGCACATGTACCAAGATCTGGCGCCGGTCAACAGCCTGGTGGTTAGCACCCAAGGCCCCTCCGCATACTACGGAGACGTGACCAGCCAACCGGCCAAGTTCATCCGCTTCCCTGGCCTGTGTTTTGTTGAGCTGGGCTTGGGCGCGCTGGCGACCGATCCAGTCAACGGCCCGGTGGGTGACCTGCCCTACTCGTTCATGCACCATCTGCGCGAAGCTCTACTGGAGGTAGATCCCAAAGACAAGCACACTAAGTTGGTGCACCGAGTACATTCTCTGGAGTTCCCCTACCGGATGGTCAAGAGTGGCTTCTACATGGGCAATGGCGCCGATCTAGCGTTTTATCCCATGCCGACCCACGAGGAGCTGCGCCGCGATCATAATAGCTGGTGGCGTTCAGCCAACCTGTAAGAGATTTAAAAAAACCGCATCCGGAACCCCCCCGGATGCGGTTTTTCAGCGCTTAAGGCGATTTCCTACAAAGACGATACCCAAGACAAGTCCATCGTCGGGTGGAGGTTAGGCGCGAGCCGTCACTCGCTGTGGGAAAAATCCCTATTAGGGCGAGTAGGTTAGTATGGCGTCACTCACCCTGCATTCTGTGGGGAAGCGCCCGACATGCCTACTGCCATCGACCTTACCCGAATAAGCTGTTAGGACGACCGTAATCTAGTTGACTATAATCCAGTCGGCTGCTGGACGCAGCCAGATCGGCTAAGGGGCGCGGCTTACCGATTCCATAGCCTTGCGCATAGTTCACGCCTATTGTCCGCAGTCTGTCCAGAACCTGATCGTTTTCTACGAATTCGGCGATCGTTTCCATACCCATGACATGCCCGATCTCATTGATGGAATTTACCATCGCCAATGAAACCGGATCATTGACGATATCTTCCACGAACATACCGTCGATCTTGAGAAAATCCACTGGCAGTTTCTTGAGATAGGCAAACGAGGAAAAACCACTACCGAAGTCGTCGAGGGCGAAGCGGCAACCGATATCTTTCAGCGTGTGAATAAAATGTAGCGCGCTGGAGAGATTGGCGATGGCCGCCGTCTCGGTGATTTCAAAACAGATCTTGTTCGTCAGCGGTGGCTGGTACGCCAGACGCTTCACCAGATAACTCAACAACTGGCCATCGCCCAGGGAATGGCCAGACAGGTTGATCGTGCATAGGGAAAGGTCCTTGAGATGGTAGGGATTGTTGGACAACCAATCCAATGCGGTTCCTACCACCCATTGATCTAGTTTTTCCGCTAGATGGTAACGTTCAGCCGCTGGGAGAAAGGCGCCTGGCATCACGATCTGACCAGACTCGTCTTTCATACGCAACAAGAGTTCGTAGTGATGGCCACCTAATGCTCCCTGGGTGGGAACAATGGGTTGGAAGGCCAGTTGGAAGCGGTTATCCTCCAAAGCTTGATTAATGCGGGACACCCAGCGCATTTCACCCTTGCGGCGAGCTAGCTCCAGATCGTTCTCGGTATAGAGGTGAACACGGTTGCGGCCCGCATCCTTAGCCGCATAGCAGGCGCTATCAGCCGCGCTAAGGACGCTGGCGCAATTTTCGCTGTTAGCGTCAATCGGCACCACGCCAATACTGACACCCAACCGAAATGTCTTGCTATCCCATCCAAAGCGGAAGTCGCTGACGGCGCTACACAACGTGTTAGCCACGCGCAGGGCATCGGATAACGCGCAGTGCTCCATGAGCACGCCGAACTCATCACCACCCAGCCGAGCCAACATATCCTGCCGGCGCACTCGCCCTTGGAAGATCCGCGATAGATCCCGTAACAGGGTATCGCCGGCCATGTGTCCACAGGTATCGTTGATGATCTTGAACTGATCGAGATCCAGATAGAACATGACATGTTCGGCGCCCTGGCCACGCGCGCTTTCCAAAGCCTGTTGAAGACGAATTTCAAAAGCCCGTCGGTTGGCTAGGTCGGTCAGTGAATCATGGCTAGCTTGATGAGTCAGTTGCTCGGCGAGTCGTTGCGCCTCGGTGTGGTCCAACCACGAGCCGACTCGTTCCAGAGGCCGACCCTCATCGTCGCAAATCAAGCGCGCCGTGTCTCGAATCCAGCACCATTCACCATCCCGCCGCCGCACTCGGTATTCGCAACTCATGGGATGGTGTTCATCCAGATGACTGAAGGCAGATCCTAAACGTGCACGGTCATCCGGATGGATCAGGCGCTCCCAGAATCGCTCGTCGGCCAGCAACTCTTCCGCCCGATAACCGAGTAACTCGTAGACATTGGCACTGACGAAGTTGATGGGCATGCCAGGGCCAGGATGGCGTGAGTAAATGACGGCTGGGCTAGCACCGACTACATGCTCCAGGCGCGCGCTCGCTCGGCGCAGGGCTTCCTCAGCCCGCCGGCGCTCGGTAATGTCGTGCGCCACCATGTGGCTGCCGGTGCAACGCGATACCGGGTTATTCTCTTCGACGATCGCCAACGCGATAATCTCCACAATCACCAACGGCGCCAAACGTGGATAACGTTGACGAAAATCGGCGTTGCGCATCAAGCATAACTCTGCGGAGAGCGATTTTGGCGACCCACCCGCCAAATCGGCCAACAATCGTTTAGCCTTTTCCCGGTCCATGGGTGTCACCAACTCCAGCAGAGATTGTCCTATCAGAGCCTCGGGTTCGAAACCAAGCAGGGTTTTGACGCGATGGTTGAGATAGGTAAACCGGCCATCCACGTCCAGCACCAAGATCAGATCGGGGGAATGATTAACGATGAATCGATGCAAGCGTTCGGAGGTTTCCAGACGCTGACTCATATTCCGGTTGGCGCGTTCCAACCGCAGCTTGTGAGTGGCGTTAGCGACACTGCCCAGCAGCTCTTCTGGGCCAAAGGGTTTGCGCAGAAAATCAATAGCGCCTCGGCGCATCGCGGTGGTCGCTTCGACCACCGACGTCGTACCGCTGATCACGATCACCGCCATATCCAAACCTTGCGCAGCGATGAAATCCAGCACCCCAGCCCCCCCCATGCCAGGCATCGCCAGATCCAACAGCAAGATGTCGTAGTGAACTTCGGCGAGAAACGTCAAGGCCTGCATACCGCTGGCGGCGACGGTCACTTGGTAGCCTTGCATCCTGAGCAATTGTTCGAGGCTGACTAGTAACCCCAATTCATCGTCCACCACTAACACGGATAATACGCTATTCTCTTCCATCTCCCCCTTTCCCCCGCTCAACTGGCCCTGATCGTTCAAGGCTAATATCTGGCGTTTGTTTAACACGCTTCTAATGGCGGATTAAGAAACTGTACGACCCCCCTCTCCCAAGATGGGAGGGGTGGCAGAGGCTGGACAAAACACCTCTAAGGTGAAAGCCGCTTTATTTCCACCTTGATTGATTCTAACCAGTTCAGAAGATAGCTGTAGTTAGGATAATCCAAGCGACATATTGTCACATACTATGCCACTGAAAAAACCTGATAAGAATACAGGGAGATCAGAAAAATAAGCAAGATTAGAATCAATTTTGTGGCAACAATGCCAGAAAGACGGTGCCTCCTCCGGGATTGGGGCGGTAAATCACTTGGCCACCGAGTTCTTCAACGAGATTTTTGACGATAGATAGCCCCAGACCGGCATGTCCTTCACCTTTGGTGCTGACCACCGGTTGGAAAAGCGCGGCGCGCAATGCCTCGGGCAAGCCGGGACCATCGTCGGCGATCGCGATTTCCACATAGCGGCGTCCGTGGAGATTGACGCCATCCTGGGTCGTCACGGTGATGTGGCCACCTTCTCCTAAAGCTTCAGCGGCGTTGCGCACCAGATTGAGCAGAATTTGTTGCACGGCGTCTCGCCCGCGCGCTAGCGGCGCTAATCCTTCTTTGAGGTTCAGGGTCAGGCTAACGTGGTGTGATCGACACAGCGCCTCGTCGAGAACTCGCGCCAAGTCACGGACTGTCTTGTTCAAATCGAAATCGGCTTTTGCCGGCGATTCCCTTGGTTCGGCAAGGCGCTGTAGGAGGCGACTGGCCCGTTCCATCTCTTCCTGCAACGCCTGTAGCTCCTCGGCCACCTGTTCTCCGGTCTTAGTGGCCAGTACATATAGAGAGTTGCGGACGATGGTCAAAGGATTGGAGACTTCATGCAACACCACTCGTAAATGCTGCTGCTCCAGCAATTCGCGATCTTCACGGGCGCAATGTTGGTGAACTGCTCGGCGATCCCGTTCATCGAGCGCTTTTGCCGTTGCGGCAGCGAACCGTTGCAATAAGTGTTCCCGCGCTTGCAACCGCGGCAGTTGCGCTCGCGAAATACCCGCTGCCAGTAAGCCTATCGGCCGATCTCCTGCGTAAAGAGGGAGGCACCATACCCCTTGACTTCCCCACTGTCGGGCCAGCTGACGATCGACGACACCAGGGGAGATCTCCGCCTCCAGCGAATGGCAGATTCGCTGTCCCTGCATCGCCCGTTGAAAGGCATTGGTGGCACCAGCCAAATCAATGGTGAAGTTATCCAGCCATGCATCGAAAGAAGCGCGCAACATTTTGGTTTGAGCATCGAACTGGAAGAAACGCACGTCGGTAAGATCGAAAAGCAGCGCCGCACATCGAGTGACCGCTTCCTGTAGGTCCGATGCGTCGTCAGCATTGCTAAGTTCGCTGCGCACGGTATCGATCAGCGCCAACTCACGAACCTTTCGTTGCAAGGGGTCCTGAGTCCGCGCCGGAGTGGCTTCGCCTTCTGAGTCGATCACCGCGATACTCAGCTCGGTGATCAACGATCCAACCACAGCTTCGATCTCGACGCGGGCTTGTTTTAGCGCCGCCGGACTCAAACCCAGTAAATCTCCTTCTTCGGCGAGCAGCGCTTCCGAGCATTCAGTTTCCTGGCTCAGAACATTGGCGGTGTGTAACAGGCGAAATAGGGAATGAGCGCCGCGCAACTCTAGAGCACTCAGGTGATGGAAACGAATGGCATCGCTCAGCAACACAGGTAGTTTCCAGGCGCTCAGCAGCTCTGCGCCCAGTGTGCAATGATCAGCGCCCAGTAACCGCTGCTCCAGTTCGGGAACTTCGCTCAGTGTTCGGGCAATGCGGGGAATCTCACTTAGCGTCCGGGCAATGCGGCTCAGGGTGTGGGCTTCTTCAGGAGCGGTGGTTTGACGGGCGCTGAGGATCAGTTTGCCGAGGTCATGCAACAATCCAGCTAAGTAAGCGATTTCAGGACCAGGATTTGCCGTGACTTCAGCCAATCGTTGCGCAAGGTGCGCACAACGCAGGGAGTGTTGCCAGAATCGCTGCAGTGCTGGAATCGGAAAATTATTCAGATGAAAAGACTGCTGAATGGCAAAGGTGACCACCAAGGTTCTTACCGTCATTGGATCCATCATAGCCAACGCGCGTTGCAGACTCAGTGCTTGAGGCGTCCGGTCTTGGGAAACATAAGCCATGGCAAGCAATCGTGTGCTTAGCACTGGATCATAGCTGACGAGTCGAGCCTGTTTCTGGATATCGACATTTCCGCCTTCGAAGGTTTCCAGCAATGCCTCCGTGACGGATGGCATGACAGGTATCACCAACAAATTGCTGGTATCAAACAAATCTCGTGAATCTGACGTTTCCAACTTAAACGACTCAGCAGCTTTTCAAGATAATCCGTCCCAATTTCGGGATTTTTCTTCATTGGAAGATTGAAATATTCATCAAGGCTTTTGCAATGAATATGCCCGAGTTTTTTCTTCTTTTTCAATAGTTTTTTATGTCAAAACGGACGCTTGGGTTCTTAATTTGTCAGTGAGTCGCCTAAAAGAATTCGTTTTCCAATCAGATATGACAAAAAAGAAATCGATCAGCTCAACTTGACCTGATTGGATGAGGGCCTACTAGGTAGATCGGAGGGGATTGCAAATTCTGGGCCTTAATCTGATCAGATTAGGCAAGAAAATAAAAAATAATTTAAAAACAATATTTTATTTTAATTAATCGACTTATCGAAAATAATCCAAGACATCGATCTCAAGTCGAATTCGAGCATCGATAGCCGATATGATCTTAGGGCGCAATAGTGGATAGGCAGGGAAAGGAGATTGTAATGATTCAATTGAACGCTGGTATGTATTCCACCAGTTTGAGCACTGGCAAGCACTAGCATCGAACCATTTGGGAGAAGCATCCTTGATGGTTAAAAATCCCATTAAATCGCGATGTTTTCAGGGCACGGAATCGCTGGCGGCTCATAAGAGCGAGGTTTCTTGCCCTTTGAAACCAGGTTGATCCAGCGGAACGTCAGGAAACCACTGTAGCCGTTCCCGACGCTCACGGAACAGCCGCCAACCAAGAAATCAGCGGTCATCTCAGATTCTCGCCTGAGCGACAAACGCCTTCTCAATACTAAGATGCTGCCGACCGACCGCACTCAACCCTTCATGCCACCCAGCATGATCCCAGCGATGTAGTACCGCTGCAAAGCCACGAACAGCAGCATAACCGGCAGCACGGTCAACACCGAGCCGGCCATCATCAATTCGGTATCCTGCACATGTTCACCCAGCAGATTAGCCAACGCCACCGGCAGAGTGTACAGCGAGCTGTCGGTCAACACGATCAATGGCCACATGAAATCGTTCCAGGCGCCCATGAAGGTAAAAATCGCCAGAGTGACCAGGATCGGGCGACATAACGGCAAAACCAGCGACCAGTAAATGCGTAACTCACTAGCCCCATCCATGCGTGCGGCGTCCAGCAAACTGTCAGGAATCGCCAGCAGATATTGGCGAATCAGGAAGATACCGAAGATGTTGGCCATACCGGGGATAATCACGCCCCAATAGGTATTGATCAACCCGAACTGCTTGAGCAGCAAGAACAGCGGCAGCATCGCCACCTGAGCGGGAATCACCAGCGCCGCCAGCAGACCCCGAAACAGGTGGTCGCGGCCTCGGAAACGGAATTTGGCGAAAGCATAACCCGCCATCGAATTGATGAGCAACGAAATCACCGTCACTGCACTGGCCAACAGCGTACTGTTGAACAAATAGCGCGCCAGATCAAGGCGTGTGAATAACGCCAGGTAATGCTCGAACGTAACCCGACTCGGCCATAGGTGCGGTGGATAGCTATTCGCCTCGCCGGACGGCATTAGCGATGCAGCCATCATCCACAACAACGGTGTCAAGGTCAGCAGTAAGCCTATGCTCAGCAGGCTGTACGACAGCAGAGAGAACAGATGAGGAACCCACCGGTTCATGACGACCCCCTCCGCCGCAATGTCAATGACAACAGCGTTCCCGCCAGAATTAACATGAACAACACAAAGGCCGCTGCCGATGCGTAGCCCATGTTCCACCAGCGAAACCCTTCTTCATACATGAGCAACACCACGCTCAAGGTGCGGTTGACCGGTCCTCCCTGAGTCATCACATAAGGTTCAGCGAATACCTGGAAGTAACCGATCATGGTCATCAATGCCACGAACAGAAACGTCGGCCCCAATAACGGCAAGGTGATGTAACGGAATTGCCGCCAAGCACTCGCACCATCGATGCGCGCTGCCTCATAAAGCGGGGTCGGGATGCTCTGCAAACCGGCGATGAAAATGATCATGTTGAAGCCGAAATTTTTCCATACCGCCATCAGGATAATCGCCGGCATCGCCCAATTCGGGTCGCCCAACCAGTCGACCGGCGCAATACCGAACCGACTCAGAGCGTAATTCAACAATCCATAATGGGGATGGTAGAGATAGCGCCAGACCACGGCCACCGCCACCAGCGTAGTCACCACCGGCAGGAAAAACGCGGTGCGGAAAAAGCCGGGAAAGCGTGTCAATGGCGCATTCACCAGCAACGCCGCGCTGAGCGAGAGCATGACGGACAATGGCCCGCCGACGATCACGAAATAAACGGTATTGCCTAACGCCGTCCAGAACAACGGACTTTGCAGGAGCTGCTGGTAGTTGCCGAAACCGACGAAACGCAGTCGGTCCAAATCGCCCAGCGCATAAATATCGAAATCGGTAAAACTCAACAGCAACGCGGCGAGGATCGGCAGAAAGAAAAACACCGTGATCAACAGCAATGCCGGAGTGAGAAAAATCCAGGCGCTTAATGTGGCGCGACGCTCCAGGTTTCTCATTATTGTTCCCGTCCTTCGCCCGTCAACGGAGGAGAAACCGAGGGTGAGCGTCGTCTTTCCCGCTCCAGCAACCAGCGCCGCTTTTCCAAAATCCAGTCCGTATCCCGATCCAACGCCGCCAGCGCCTCATCGACACCCATTTGCTGGCGAACCACCTGTTCAGCGTAATAGGCGATTCGGTTCGCGATACGCTCCCATTCTGGAATCGGCGGCGTTGCCTGAACATTCTGCAACTGTTCGCGAAATGCTTGGGCATAGCGATTACCGCTCAAAACTGGATCATGCCAAGCGGACTGCCGGGCCGGCAGGTCACCAGTCAATCGATAGAATTGCGTCTGCTGTTTCGGTTGTACAAGATATTCCAGCAGTTTCCACGCCGCATCCCGAGAGGGTGAAGTTCGGCTGAGCGCCAAACTGGCGCCGCCAGCCAGCGATGCGCCGACCCTCACCTCCGAACCCTCTCCTGCTCGCGAGTGAAGGGAGAAATCCGCAAACTCCGGCAGTGCCGCCGTCATCCATTTGCTCTGCATGGCCGTCGGCAATCGTCGCCCAAACTCGCCGATATTCCACGGCCCGCTGACATATACTGCAAAAGCTCCATTGGCGAAATTCTGATAAAGATTGGTCATCTGGCTGTTGCTTGCAGGTGGCGCTAGATCCTGTTCGAAAAAACGGAGATAGAAAGTGAACGCCATACGAAAGCGCGGATCCTGAAAATTGCCGTAGCGATTTCGGTCGCGCAACAGCGTCGCGCCGTGTTGCAAAGCGAGGATGACCGGCAACTGCCATTCGTTGATCGGCAGCAAAATGGCGTAACGCTCGGCAGCACCGGAGGTTTTGAGCCGGGACATGACCTGTAACCAGTCATCCCAGGTTGTAGGGGGTTCGGTAAATCCGACGTCGGACAGCAAATCGGTGCGATAAAAGAACAACCGGGTATCCACATACCAGGGCAACGCCCAAATCTGATCATCCAGCCGGTTGGTCGCGAGAATGCCGGGGAAATAATCGGCCAAGGCGGTATCCGGCCAGGCTTTCAGTCGCCTGTCCAACGGCTCGATGGCGCGCAAGGCCACGAATTCGGGAATCCAAGTATTACCGAGTTGGAACAGATCCGGCATGGCGTCGCCGGCATAGGCGGTCAGCAGTTTCTCATGAGCGGCGCTCCAGGGAATCTGCTGCACCCGCACCCGGATGTCAGGATGGCGACGCTCGAATTCCGGCAGCAACGCTTTGACTTGTTCGCCTTCCTGGCCCATCGCCCAGAATTCCACCTCAATCGGTCGATCGGCGGTGGAATCACAGCCGGTCAGCCACAGGGCGATCAGGAAGATAAGAAGATAGAGTAGACGAAGCAGGGAGGACATGCGCATAGTGTAGCGGTAATCTATCCGGTTCTGGGTGAAGACCTTGAAATCCACCAAGGTGATCCCCATAACCTAACGTCGAGACTTCCAATTGCCTTATCTGCCTGTGAGGTGCGCCATGCCGATCTACGAGTACCGTTGTCAGTCCTGCAACCACGATCTGGAAGTGATGCAGAAATTGAGCGACCCTGAGCTGAGTGACTGTCCTGCCTGTGGCCAGCCGCAACTGAAAAAGCTGATTTCCGCCGTCGGCTTCCGTCTCAAGGGCAGCGGCTGGTACGAGACCGATTTCAAGAAAGGCGCCCAAAAAAATGTCGCCAAGGACGACACTCCAGCCCAGGAGAGCAAACCGGCGGCTGCCTGCGATGGAGCCGGTGGCTGTGGGGCTTGTCCAGCGCCAGCCAGCTAAGAAACATCTTTATAAATCACCGATTAAGACTTTTCATCAACGCCTTTCCCGCCGCCTAGACAACGCCAGCGAACAGGTTTGCTGCGCGTTGTCTTCAGCAACGGCATTGCGCGTCGTGCCTCGCCTCACATGGCGCCCGTCAGCTACGAATACCGGTTCCGCGCTGCAACAACCACAAGCTGTAGCCAAACAGCGCCGCAGTAAACAGCAGGATGATGGTGAATGCCAGCCGAATGTCGATATCCGAGATACCCAGAATGCCGTGACGGAAGGCATTGATCATGTACAAAATGGGATTGAACAGGGAGGCCTGCTGCCAGAATGGCGGCAGCATCTTGATGGAATAGAAAATACCGCCGAGATAGATCAATGGCGTGAGGACGAAAGTCGGAATAACCGAAATATCATCGAAACTCTTGGCATAGATGCCATTGATCAACCCGGCGAGAGCAAACAGCATTGCGGTCAGGACAATGATGACGAAGGTGAACAACGGATGCTGCCAGTGCAGGTCGGTGAAGAACAGCGAGACCGCCATCACCACGATGCCGACCGCCAAGCCGCGCGCCAGCCCTCCACCGACAAAACCGAGCAGGAGGATGACGTTGGGTAGAGGCGAAACCAGCATTTCCTCGATATGGCGCTGAAATTTGGCGCTATAGAATGAGGACACCACATTCGAGTAGGAGTTGGTGATCACCGCCATCATGATCAGGCCCGGTGCAATGTACTGGGAATAGCTGAGTCCCTCGACCGGCCCCAGTTGAGCACCGATCAGCTTGCCGAAAATGATGAAATAGAGGGCAGTCGTCACTGCCGGCGGCAAGATGGTCTGAATCCAGATCCGTAGGAAACGCAAAGTTTCCTTGATCAGGATGGTTTGCAGCGCGATGAACTGAGCACGCAGGGACATGGCGTTGCTTGAGTCTCTCGATCCTGGCTTCAGGATCGACCTTCCAAAAAAATAGGCCACTTTCACTCCCGCAAGCGAGATCGCTGAGCACCGACCATCATGCGGCAATCCCGCTCAGTTGCAACAACGGCTCGATGATTGGCTCCCGTCCCCGAAACTCGACAAAATTGGCCAGCGCCGGTCGCGAGCCACCTCTTTCCAGGATGCTCTTGCGGAAATGCGCCCCGGTCGCTGCATCGAAAATCCCCTTCTCTTCGAAGGCGCTGAAGGCATCCGCCGACAGCACTTCCGCCCATTTGTAGCTGTAATAACCCGCTGCGTAGCCGCCGGAGAAGATGTGGGTAAAGGCGTTGGGAAAGCGGTTCCAGGTGGGCGGGATGAGCACTGCCACCTGTTGTCTCACCTCATGCAACACTTCCAACACCCGTCCGCCGCGTGCTGGGTCGTATTCACGGTGTAAGCGAAAATCGAACAAGGCAAATTCCAGTTGCCGAACCAGCAGCATGCCGGCCTGAAAGTGCTTGGCCGCCAGCATCCGCCGATAAAGCACCTCCGGCAATGGTTCGCCGGTCCGATAGTGGCGCGCCAGTAAATCCAAGGCCTCTCGCGACCAGCACCAGTTCTCCAGAAACTGGCTTGGCAGCTCCACCGCATCCCATTCGACTCCGTGAATACCGGTCACCGGCAGGTAATCGACGGTGGTCAACAGATGGTGCAAACCATGGCCAAATTCGTGAAACATCGTCAGCACTTCATGATGCGTCAGCAGCGCCGGATCGGCGCCGACCGGTGGCGTGAAGTTGCACACCAGATAAGCCGCCGGAGGACGAACGGTGTCGCCGAGTCGGCGCCGTGCCAGACAGCCATCCATCCATGCGCCACCGCGTTTGTGGGATCGGGTATACAGGTCCAGATAGAATCGCCCCTGCACACCGCCCTGCGCGTCTACGATTTCATGAACCTGCACATCGGGATGCCAGACTTCGACACCGGTGACCGGGCGAATGCTGATGCCAAACAGCTTTTCCGCGACCGTGAACAGACCGGAGAGCACATGGGTGATCGGAAAATACGGACGTAGTTCTTCTTGTGATAACTGGTAACGGTGCTGGCGCAGCTTTTCCGAATAATAGCCGATGTCCAAGGTCTCCAGCTCCTCCACACCGAATTGTGCTTGGGTAAACTCCCGCAATTCATCCAATTCTCGTTGTGCCTGGGAAGCGGCGCGCTGGGCCAGGCCATACAGAAAATCCAGTACCTGGCGGGGCGTATCCGCCATCTTAGTGGCCAGCGAGTATTCCGCGTAGTCGTCGAAATCGAGTAGCTGGGCCAACTCATGACGCAATCCCAGAATACGCTCCATGACCGGTCCGTTGTCCCACTGACCGGCGACCGGGCCTTGATCGGAAGCGCGGGTGCTATAGGCTTCATACATCTCCCGGCGCAATTCACGGTCGTCGGCATAGTTCAGCACCGGCAGATAGGACGGCAATTCCAGAGTCAACAGCCAGCCAACCAGCCCACGTTGCTGCGCCGTTTGTCGAGCGGAAGCGCGCGCTGATTCCGGCAATCCAGCCAATTGCGCCTCATCGGTCAGGTGTTTGGTCCATGCTTGAGTGGCATCCAGCACATTTTGCGAGAATTGCGCACCTAGCTGCGCTAACTCCTGCATGATGGCCTTATAACGCTCACGCTGGTGCGGCGGCAAGGTGATGCCGGACAATTTGAAATCGCGTAAGGCATCGTCGATCACCTTGCATTGCGTCGCATCAAGCCGGTCATATTCCGGGCCATCGGCTATGTGCTGGTAGGCAAGATAGAGCCCTTCGTGCTGACCGAACTCGGTATAGTAAGCACTGAGCTTTGGCAAGCAGGTGTTATAAGCGGCGCGCAAGGCTTCGGAATCCAGGACGGCGTGCAGGTGCTTGACCGGCGACCAAGTCTTGTTCAATCGATCGTCCAACTCTTCCAGTGGCTGGATCAGGTTCGCCCAGGTCGGCTCGGCGTTTGCGGCCAGCAGCCGTTCGAGATCAGCACGGTTAGCGGCCAGCTGCGCATCGATGGCCGGTTCGATATGTTCCGGCTGAATGGCGGTATAGGAAGGTAAATCGGCAGCAGTAAGCAATGGATTGTTCATCGTCATGGAAATCCTGGTTCTCTCTTCAAAACAGCCCGTTGCGTAGAACTCGGTTGGACTGCCGCATGGGTGCTTGAATCCTGGAATCTTACGCTGGATCAACGGCGCTTCGGGATCGTCGAGCGGCGGGTTCGGGTCCTGGGCGGCGGCGTTTCCGGGCTCACGGAGGTTGGAGCGCTGGTCGCTTCGCTGGGCACGTGCATTGCTCGGTGGCGATCTTTCAACCGCTGGTAGTTCTGAGCCGAGTATTCCAGAAATTCCAACTCACGCTCATTCAGCAAACGAATTTGCTTGACGGGACTACCCACATAGAGAAAGCCGCTTTCCAACACTTTGCCGGGTGGCACGACACTGCCGGCGCCGATGGTCACTCGCGATGGCACGATCGCCTTGTCCATGACAATCGCGCCCATACCGATCAGGCAGAAGTCCTCAATGGTGCAGGCATGCAGAATCACTTTATGTCCGACCGTCACGTCATTGCCGATCGTGGTCGGCTGGCCGCCCGGACAAAACCGGCTGTCGTGGGTCACATGGATGATCGTGCCATCCTGGATGCTGGTGCGGGCGCCAATGCGAATACTCTGGATGTCGCCGCGCACGACGCTCATCGGCCAAACCGAACTATCCTGGCCAATTTCAACATCGCCGACGACCAAAGCGGTCTCATCGACATAAGCTGTAAGATGAATGCGGGGAATATGCTGCTCAAAAGGACGAATGGGCATGACGGTTCGCAGTATCGAGTGATTAACAGTGGTCAGTAGTCACAGTGGTTAGCGGTTAACTTTATCGGCTTGTCAGCGACTCCTTAGATTTTCGACTTCTCAGCGCATGGTCACCCACTCCTCGGCGCTGGTGGGATGAATGGCGACGGTATCGTCGAAATCACGCTTGGTGGCGCCCATTCGGATTGCGACCGCGAAGCCTTGCAATATCTCGTCCGCCCCCTCGCCGATGAGATGACCGCCGACAATTTTCTCTTCCGGGCCAATGCACACTAATTTCATAACCATATGGGGTTGACGCGCGGTGAAAGCGTGATACATGGGCCGAAATTGGGTCTGATAAATCTTGACGGCATCACCGTATCGAGTCCGCGCTTCTTCTTCAGTCAAACCTACCGTACCAATCGGCGGATGGGTAAAAACCACTGTAGGGATATTTTCGTAGGATAAGCGCCGTTCCGGTTGCCCGCCAAACAATCGGTCCGCCAGCCGGCGACTGGCGGCAATCGCTACGGGGGTCAGGTGAAACCGCTCCGTCACATCCCCAATCGCGTAGACGCCGGGAACGTTGGTGTTCTGGTAGGCATCGGTAGGAATCACGCCATCGGATTGAGCCATCACCCCAGCCACTGTCAGATCGAGGGCGTCAGTGTTCGGTTCACGGCCAGTCGCCCAGATCAATGCATCCACCTGCAGGACGCTGACCTGGCCGTCGCAATGTACGCTGAGCGCACCGTTCGCCAGGCGCACGACCGCCCGCACCTGTGTCTGCGTCAGCACGCTAATACCGTCCTCACGCAACCGCTCCATCAGCTGCTCGCGGAGCATGACGTCGAAAGGTCGCAGCACGTGATCCTTGCGCACCAGCAGCGTAACTTCAGAACCCAGCGCGTTCAACATTCCCGCCAACTCGACCGCGATGTAACCACTACCGACCAGCGCGACACGCGGTGGGCAGGTTTGCAAGGCGAAGAAGCCATCTGAGGTCATGCCGAATTCAGCCCCAGGTAGCGGCGGAACCTGCGGACGACCACCGGTAGCGATGACGATGTGATCGGCGGTGTAATGTTCGCCATCGACCTCAAGGGTATGAGCGCCGATGAAGCGAGCGAAACCGCGAATCAGTTCAACCCCAGCATCGCGTAGATAACCCAGATACCACTCGTTGATGCCTTGCACGAAAGCATCACGGGCGTTTTTCAACTTTTTCCAGTCAAAGCCGAAGTAGTCCAAGCGGAAACCATAGCCGGGGGCATCGTCGAGCGCATGAGCGAGATGGGCGGCATACCACATGACCTTCTTGGGCACACAACCGACATTGACGCAGGTGCCACCCAGCCGGCTGGATTCGACCAGCGCGCAACGAGCGCCGTGACGAGCCGCCCGCTCAACAACGGACAGGCCGCCACTCCCGCCGCCGATGGCAATGAGATCGAAATGCTGTTCAGCCATGTATCCCCTCCTTTGATCGGACCCAGTAATAATGTCGAATCGCTTTCAAATTGCAAATCATGCATTGTGGTTAATATAGCGTGTACCCGACGATCATGTCTGTTCGGGAAATATAAGCGATTGGTGAAATTAAAAATTCGGAGATCATCATGATGAAATTACCGATCTGGATGGGATGTCTGGCGCTGCTGCTGGGGCCGCTCTGGGCTGGAGCCGAGAATCTGAGCTGGCAAGGAGAGTGGACTCAAGGTGGATTGATCATCGGCCAAGCGCCGCCAGGAACGCGATTGGAGCTGGACGGCCAGCCAGTGCCAGTCGCACCAGAGGGGGCTTTCGTCTTTGGATTTCACCGCGATGCTCCGCCACAGGCTCAATTACGTATGATTTTTTCTGACAACCGTCAGACAATAAAACACTTGGCTATCCAGCAACGCCAGTACCATATCCAGCGGATCGACGGCTTACCGCCGAGCAAGGTCACACCGCCACCGGCCTTGTTGAAACGCATTCGCCGCGAAAACGCCCGAGTGGCCAAAGCCCGCCAGCAGGAAATCCCCACTCCATATTTTCTGAGTGGTTTTGCCTGGCCGACGACCGGGCGCATCAGCGGAGTGTACGGCAGTCAGCGGATTCTGAACGGACAGCCTCGGCAGCCCCATTACGGTGTGGATATCGCTGCTCCGGTGGGTACACCGGTGCACGCTCCAGCGGATGGTATCGTGACCTTGGCCGAACCCGATCTGTATTACAGTGGTGCGACGTTGATCATCGATCACGGCTACCGGTTGAGTTCCACCTTTCTGCATTTGAATCAGATTGCAGTCCGCGTCGGTCAGCTGGTCCGTAAGGGGGAAATGGTCGCCACAGTGGGTAAGAGTGGTCGGGCCACTGGGCCGCATCTGGACTGGCGAATGAACTGGCGCGAGGCGCGCATTGATCCGGCGCTGATCGTGCCGCCGCTGCCCTGACTCTCTATTTTTTAGCAATGAGTTGCTGTTGGACCACCGAGATCACGCTGACCCAGTCGCCGATG